>NZ_JARQWR010000050.1 GCF_030766725.1 Flavobacterium aerium
TAGCGGTAACTGCAAAAATTACTGTTACACCGGCACCAACAACAACACAGTCTACACAAACATTCTGTGAGATTGATAATGCTACTATTGCAAATTTATCTGCAACAGGAACAACTATTCAGTGGTATACTGCTGCTACAGGTGGAACAGCTTTAGCAGCAACAGTAACTTTAGTGGATGGAACAACGTATTATGCTTCTCAAACCGCAAACGGATGTGAGAGTAAAACTCGTTTAGCCGTTCTAGCCAAAATCACTGTTACACCAGCACCAACGACAACACAGTCTACACAGACTTTCTGTG
>NZ_JARQWR010000051.1 GCF_030766725.1 Flavobacterium aerium
ACGTTGCTCCATCTACCAAAGCAGTTGTTGTAGCCAGAGCCGTAGTTGAAGTAGCACTCGCGTACCACTGAACTTGTGTTCCTGTTACTTGTAAACTTGCAATAGTAGTGTTATCAATTTCACAGAATGTCTGTGTTGTTTGTGTTGTTGTTGGTGCTTCTGTTTTAGTAATAACTACCGTTACCGCTAAACGTGTTGCACTCTCACAAGAATCTGCCGTTTGAGAGGCGTAATACGTTGCTCCATCTACTAAAGCAGTAGTTGTAGCTAGAGCCG
>NZ_JARQWR010000052.1 GCF_030766725.1 Flavobacterium aerium
CTCAAACCGCAAACGGATGTGAGAGTAAAACTCGTTTAGCCGTTCTAGCCAAAATTACTGTTACACCAGCACCAACGACAACACAGTCTACACAAACATTTTGTGAGATTATAAATCCAACAGTAGCGAACTTACAAGCAACAGGAACAACTATTCAGTGGTATACTGCTGCAACGGGTGGAACTGCTTTAGCGTCAACAGTAGCTTTAGTGGATGGAACAACGTATTATGCTTCTCAAACCG
>NZ_JARQWR010000053.1 GCF_030766725.1 Flavobacterium aerium
CCAACAGTAGCGAACTTACAAGCAACAGGAACAACTATTCAGTGGTATACTGCTGCAACGGGTGGAACTGCTTTAGCGTCAACAGTAGCTTTAGTGGATGGAACAACGTATTATGCTTCTCAAACCGCTAACGGATGTGAGAGTAAAACTCGTTTAGCGGTAACTGCAAAAATTACTGTTACACCGGCACCAACAACAACACAGTCTACACAAACATTCTGTGAGATTGATAATG
>NZ_JARQWR010000054.1 GCF_030766725.1 Flavobacterium aerium
CTCCTCTAGCTACAACAACCGCTTTAGTAGATGGAGCGACGTATTACGCTTCTCAAACAGCAGACTCTTGTGAGAGTGCAACCCGTTTAGCGGTAACTGTCGTTATTACTAAAACAGAAGCACCAACCACAACACAAGCAACACAGACTTTCTGTGAAATTGATAACACTACTATTGCAAGTTTAAATGTAACAGGAACACAGGTTCAGTGGTACGCGAGTGCTACTT
>NZ_JARQWR010000055.1 GCF_030766725.1 Flavobacterium aerium
GTAAAACTCGTTTAGCCGTTCTAGCCAAAATTACTGTTACACCAGCACCAACGACAACACAGTCAACACAAACATTCTGTGAGATCGTAAACCCAACAGTAGCGAACTTACAAGCAACAGGAACAACTATTCAGTGGTATACTGCTGCAACGGGTGGAACTGCTTTAGCGTCAACAGTAGCTTTAGTGGATGGAACAACGTATTATGCTTCTCAAACCG
>NZ_JARQWR010000056.1 GCF_030766725.1 Flavobacterium aerium
TTCTGTGAAATTGATAACACTACTATTGCAAGTTTACAAGTAACAGGAACACAAGTTCAGTGGTACGCGAGTGCTACTTCAACTACGGCTCTGGCTACAACAACTGCTTTGGTAGATGGAGCAACGTATTACGCTTCTCAAACGGCAGACTCTTGTGAGAGTGCAACACGTTTAGCGGTAACGGTAGTTATTACTAAAACAGAAGCACCAAC
>NZ_JARQWR010000005.1 GCF_030766725.1 Flavobacterium aerium
ACGCTTTAAAACAAATTGGAACAAAATACGCAGGTTATACATTAGAAGAAGCTAATGTTGCTGCAGATGGTGAATACAAACTAGTATTAGCAAAAGATGGAGCTAAAGTAACAGCTCTCTTTACTGCAGCTGGGGAATTCATTAGAGAAGCGTAATTAATTAGTGAGTTATTGAGTCAAGTTATATTAAATGCAACCAAAAAAAGACTGTTGGAAACAACAGTCTTTTTTAGTTATGCTATATAATGAACTAATACTACTATGTATTAGTTTCTAAATCTTTGATATAGTCTTGGTATTCGTAGTAAAAACGCTCAAAAGCATCCATTTTTTCAGAGAAAAAGGCATATATAGTATCCCAATTATTTGGATTATTAAGGCTTACAGGAGATAATTCAATCCAAATTCTACTGATTGTTTTTCCACTTTCTAAGAGGAAATCTTTTTCAAAAACTAAATCAGCAATAAATTCATCTTCTAATATATTCTTTAAGGATTCTATTTTTTCGAAATAAATGTTTCTTTTTTCTAAATCTTTATGCTCAATATCAAGTAAAACTTGTGCTTTTTTCTTGTCTACATAAAATTTGAAAGTGAAATCTTTGATTTTTGTATCATACAGCATCCATTTTCGTGGATTTCGTTCTGCGAACTGAATCCAAAATTCTCTCTTTAGTTTTTGACTTTCTTCCTTACTGTACATTCTATTATTTTATAAAGGTTGTTGTTCCAAATTTGTTCATTATCATTTTCTACGGTATCTTTATAATGCATAAGCAATAAAAAATGAAAATGAAAAATGCTCGTTCAATGGATTTTAATAATTTTCTAGATAATTTACCAAAAATAGCAAAAGAAAAACTGTTAGGCATCACAGCACACATAAAAATGGCTCCTTTTGATCGAATTGAGATCATGAAGAATTTTAATCCAGAAATTAAGAAGCCAAAAAAAGCAGCAGTATTAATGTTGTTGTATCCCAAGAATAAAGAAACTCATTTAGTATTAATCGTTAGAAATGAATATCCAGGCGTTCATTCTTCCCAGATTGCATTTCCTGGAGGGAAATATGAAATAGATGATGCATCGTTGGAAGATACTGCATTACGGGAAACATGGGAAGAAGTAGGAGTAGAGAGCTCAAAAATTAAGATTATAAAACCATTCACAGAGATTTATATTCCTCCCAGTAATTTTATGGTTTACCCATTTTTAGGGTATAGTGAAGAAGAAATTGTTTTTATACCAAGTCCTGATGAAGTAGCTGCAATTATTGAATTACCGATTACAGAGTTGTTGAATGAGCAAAATGTTGTAAGTGTGAATATGACAACATCTTATGCTGTAGATATTGATGTTCCAGCTTTTCAAATGCAAAATCATATTGTTTGGGGAGCTACAGCTATGATAATCAGCGAGTTGAAAGAAGTATTAAAATCTACATTATAAGCATAAGATTTTGTAAGTTTGCGATTAAATTTTTTCCAAAAAAAATGTAATATATGAGCTTGTTCAAAAGAAATCCTTTTGGTCATATTCTTTTCTTAAAGAAATGGTTAATACGTGTTTTTGGCGCATTGACGCATAGACGTTATAGAGGTTTTAATGAACTGCAGATAGACGGATCTGAGATAATAAGAAGCTTACCAGAAACAAATGTACTTTTTATATCCAATCACCAAACCTATTTTGCAGATGTTGTAGCGATGTTTCATGTTTTTAATGCTAGTTTAAAAGGTAGAGAAGACAATATAAAAAACATTGGTTATCTATGGCAACCTAAAATGAATATCTACTATGTTGCAGCCAAAGAGACAATGAAGGAAGGTTTATTGCCTAGAATATTAGCTTATGCTGGCGCAATAACAGTTGAACGTACTTGGAGAGCAAAAGGTAAAGAAGTTACAAGAGAAGTCAATCCAAATGATACTGAGAACATCCGAATAGCATTGGAAGATGGATGGGTGATTACTTTCCCACAAGGAACAACAAAACCTTTCAGACCTATTAGAAAAGGTACAGCTCATATCATTAAACAACATAAACCAATTGTAGTACCGATTGTAATCGATGGATTTAGACGTTCATTTGATAAAAAAGGATTACGATTGAAGAAAAAAGGTATACTACAATCTTTTATTATCAAAGAACCATTGGATATCGATTATGAAAATGATACAGTAGAGGAAATCGTTGAAAAAATTGAATTTGCAATTGAACAACATCCTTCATTTTTAAAAGTTATTCCTGCGGAAGAAATTGAAGCGCAAGAAGAACTTAATAAACAAAGGATGTGGGAATACTAATATTATAGATCTATTTTCTGTAATTCAGTATAATTTTTATTTAGTTTTCTTAATAAGAACCCATATACAAGTTTGTAAAATAACCAGTAGGCAACTACAACCACAGCTAATACCAATATTGTAATAATACTAAGTGTTAACCATATTAAATAAGGATGTTTACCACTTCCTATTTTAGAGAATATATCATTTAGTTTTTCATCATACATGTAAGCAGCAATAAACATGGTGAAAAACATGATTACGAGTAAGCCTAAATTATACCAAACATAATATTGAACTGTTTTTCTGGTATTTAAGATGCTTTCCATTAACTGTTTCACAGTATCCGTAGTTGATATTTTTTTAAAGTTTTTGTAAAAAAGAATTATAAAAATAAAACAGATAATATAATTGGTATACGTAAAGAATTTAGTTAATGTAGTTAGGTGATAACTCACCAAAGACTTTTCATAATTGTCATCATTATGGAAAAATCCAATTACAACCCAAAATAAAATTTCTATCACGTTAATAATAAAAAGCCATTTGACAATAGAAGATGATTTTTTATGCAACATAACATAGATATCCTTTTCCGATATTTTCGGAAAGTGATTATCATTTTTCTTCCAATCCTTTTTTAATAAATCTAATTCGTCCATCATTTCTTATTATTACGGATTTACTATTTTTTTTAATTTCCCTTTGATGCGATTCATTTTCACTCTGGCATTTACTTCACTTATTCCTAATGTCTCCGCTATTTCGGTATAATCTTTATCTTCTAAATACATAAAAACTAATGCTTTTTCAATATCATTTAATTGATGAACAGCCTTATATAATAATTTAATCTGCTCCTCCTCTTCGTAGTTATATTCTTCATAATTGAATCGATGTATTTTACTATCAAATTCAATTGTATTTTCTGTTTTTGTTTTTTTTCTGTACAGAGTAATGGCAGTGTTTAAAGCTACTCTGTAGGCCCAAGTAGTAAATTTAGCATCTCCTCTGAACTTCGGATATGCTTTCCATAGTTGAATGGTTATTTCTTGGAATAGATCTTTATGAGCATCATCATTTGAGGTATATAGCCGACAAACCTTATGAATTAAATTCTGATTCTTTTGGATTTGTTCAACGAAAGATTGCTCTAATGATAGACTCATATACAATTAGTACCACTTTGATTAAAGTTGTTACAAGTAAAAGTAAATTTAATTAAAAGATATCAAAAATAATAGTCGCTATTCAATTTTGAATGTGGGTTCCTTTGTGGCTTTAGAAGTTTAAATTACATTTGTTAAAAATAGATAGTGTAATGAATATTCTTCGTTCTAATTTCCCAAGAGTTGTAATTATTGGCGGTGGTTTTGCTGGAATTGCGGTAGCTAAAAAATTAAAAAATAAAGGCTTTCAGGTAGTTCTGTTGGATAAACATAACTATCATACGTTCCAACCCTTATTATATCAAGTAGCAACAGGAGGATTGGAAGCAGGATCAATTGCTTATCCTATTCGAAAAGTAGTGCAAGACCATGAAAACTTTTTTTTCCGTTTAGCTCAAGTAAAAGAGGTTGACTCTGTCAATAAAAAAATTATTGCTGATATAGGAACGTTGGATTATGACTATCTTGTTATTGCTACAGGGTCAAAAACCAATTATTTTGGAAACAAAGAAATTGAACGCAATAGTATGTCTATGAAAACGATTCCACAATCGTTGAACATTCGAAGTTTGATTTTAGAAAATTTTGAACAGGCACTATTAGTTAATGATCTGGAAGAAAGACGTAGCTTGATGAATTTTGTTTTAGTAGGAGGTGGACCCACTGGTGTAGAATTAGCGGGAGCATTAGCCGAAATGAAAAAAGCAATTTTACCCAAAGACTATCCAGATTTAGATATCCGAAAAATGGAAATAAATCTTATCCAGAGTGGAGATCGGATTCTGAATACAATGAGTGAAAAAGCATCCCAAAAAGCAGAAGAATTTTTACAAAAATTAGGAGTTACCATTTGGAAAAATACCAGAGTGATGGGGTATGATGGTAAAACGGTTCAAACAAATTCTGATCTTACTTTTGAAACTGCTACTTTCATATGGACAGCTGGTGTTCAGGGTGCGAGTATAAAAGGATTAAATGGGAAATCATTAGCCGAAAAAGTATCCCGTATTCGTGTAAACGAATTCAATCAGGTAGTCGATCAGGAAGCGATATACGCTATTGGAGATGTCGCGCTTATGGAAAGTGAAGAATATCCAGAAGGACATCCTATGATGGCTCAACCCGCATTACAGCAAGGGAAATTATTGGCCGAAAATTTAATCCGAAAAATAAAGAATCAAGAGATGGTTCCTTTTATCTATAAAGATAAAGGATCTATGGCTACAATAGGACGAAACAAAGCCGTTGTAGACTTACCACATTGGCAATTTAATGGTGTTTTTGCCTGGTTTGTATGGATGTTTGTTCATTTATTCTCTTTAATAGGTTTCAAGAACAAAGCAGTGGTACTATTGAATTGGGTTTATAACTATATTCGTTTTGATCGTGAAGCTCGATTAATTATTCGACCATATAAAAAGAAGAGTTTCAATTCATTTACTTCAGATGAATTATAAAGGTTGATTTCTATAATAATTAACTAATAAACCTATAAATTTAGCGTAGGTTTCTAATCCTTCTTTTTGTTGATTTAATTTCAAGTAGTTATCATAAAATACTTTGAAGAAATCCTCTATAGGAGTATTATAACGCAACCAAAAGAGATGACTTTCCTCTATGTTTTTTAAAATTCCAGGATTGATTTTTTGAATTAACTTTTCAAACGTAGCAGGGCTATATTCTTTATAAATGTTCAAACAATACTTTAGAGCATTGATATAACCGGAATATTGGAAGTAAATATCCTCATTTTTTACAGAAGCCAAAAAGCCAATAAAGTTTGCTTCACTTTCTGATGCATATCCTATTTGATGCGCCATTTCATGACAAGTTGTAAGTGGAAATTGATACAAAGGAATTTTATCATTCACCTGAGCTTCGTTGGTAAATGGATTCAAATAACCAGAAAACCCCATATAGGATAAAGGCGTGCTAAATAATGAAGCTTTAATGCTAGAAGGTGTATAAGTGAAAAAATCATATTGATCAGCAAGATGGTTATAACCATTTAGAGTTTTACCAAAAATCTGTTGTGGATGATAAGGAATCACTACTTTTTGAGTGGTATCGCTGGTGATGGAGACTTGAATTGAATTTGTTTTGGAAATGAGTTTTTCTGTAAAGGAAAGTAATTCTGCTTCTGAATAATCCTTATTCAAGTTCATTTTCTCGTAAAGAGGAACTCGATTGTAATTGATTGCCCATAGAAAATAAAACAAAAAATACCCTACTGAAATAAAACTGGTCACACTCAAAATTTGATTTTTCAAATTTGACTTCCAATTTTTTCTGGTTTTCCAAAACCAATGTATAACAGCTAGTATTACAATTGTATATAGAATATCTCCAAATGAAAAAGGAATTTTCCCAAAAGTGAAACGTAAAAACTTAGAAAGATATGGATATATACCATTACTGTAATAGTGCTCTACAAATGCAGGGAAATATGAAAGCGTTTTTAATACTAATAATTGGACGAGTAAGAATAAACTAAGTAAAACCTTTTTGTTTTTCATCTAAAAAATAGTTGCGTTAGGTAAATATAAGAACAAAGAGGGCTTTTATACAAATGAAAGTTTTGTTTCAATGAAAAATTTAAGTGTTTATTTAGAATAATTAAAAATAAATTATTTAATTTTGTCCTGTTATAAAAGCTTAAAAAATAGATTGATACAGTCGCTAAAATGGGAAAGAAAGAAGCTGTGGATAAAGTAATATTTTTCTGTGATGGAAAAAAATGCTGTAAATACAATAAAGACGTTAAAAAATGTTTTAGCGAATTAGTAAATGAAGCTGGACTAAAAGGAGAAGTAAGCATAGAAAAAATGAAATGCAGTGGTATGTGTAAAAAAGCACCTGTATTTTGTATTCAGCCGAAAGACATTTGGAAAGGTGAAGTTTCAGAGAAAAAAGCAAAAAAGCTATTTTTAAAACACATAGCATAGGATACAAATAGATTTACATATTTCGTTTTTTTTATTTAAAATGAAAAACTCAATCAATATTATATTGGTTGAGTTTTTTTAGTTTTATAGTACAGTCAATTCTTCTTTAAAATCCTACCTTTGTAGAAATCAAACTTTAAAAATAATGAGTCAAGAAATAAGAAATTTAGAACCAAAATCAATTTGGAATAAGTTTGCTGATTTAAATGCTGTTCCGCGACCATCAAAAAAAGAAGAACGTGTAATTGCTTTTATGAAAGATTTCGGAAAGCAATTAGGTTTTGAGACTATTGAAGATGAAGTCGGAAATGTGATTATAAAAAAGCCAGCTTCTGCAGGAATGGAAGATCGTAAAACCATTGTAATGCAATCGCATTTGGATATGGTGCATCAAAAAAATACTTCAACAGTATTTGATTTTGATACACAAGGAATCGAAATGTATGTAGATGGAGATTGGGTACGTGCAAAAGGAACAACGCTAGGCGCTGATAATGGTTTAGGTGTTGCTACAATAATGGCAATTTTAGAATCAAAAGATATTGTTCACCCTGCTATTGAAGCCTTGTTTACAATCGATGAAGAGACTGGAATGACGGGTGCAATGGGATTAAAAGGTGGTCTTTTAAAAGGTGAAATCTTATTGAATTTAGATACAGAAGAAGATGATGAAATTGATATCGGATGTGCTGGTGGAGTAGATGTTACTGCTACAAGAAGTTACACTGAAGAAGAAGTTACAGAAGGATCTGTAGGATATACAATCACTGTGAATGGTTTGAATGGCGGACATTCAGGAGTAGATATTCACAAAGGATTAGGGAATGCAAACAAAATTATGAACCGTTTGTTATTTGATAGTTTTGAAAATTTCGGTCTACAAATTGCAGAAATCAACGGAGGTAGTTTAAGAAATGCTATACCTAGAGAAAGTACAGCTACAGTTGTAATTTCAAATATTTTTGATGAAGCTTTTGTATTTGATATGCAAGATGTAATCAATGATATAAAAACAGAATTCAAAACTACTGAGCCAAACTTAGCAATCACAATTGAAAAATCTACTGAGTTACCAAAAAAGGTAATGGATTTAGGAGTTCAGGAAGGATTAATTAGAGCTCTTTACACAGCACATAATGGCGTGTATAGAATGAGTGCTGATATTGCAGATTTAGTAGAAACATCAAATAATATCGCTCGTGTAATTGTAAAAGATGGTGAGATAAAAATTGGATGTTTAACAAGATCATCTGTAGAAAGTTCAAAATTTGATTTAGGAAATGCATTACGTTCAGCATTTGAATTGTTCGGCTGTGAAGTTGAATTAACAGGATCATACCCAGGATGGACTCCAAATGTTGATTCACCGATTCTAAGAGTTTTAGAAACGTTATATGAAAAACAAAATGGAGTAAAACCAAGCGTAGTAGCTTGTCATGCTGGTTTAGAATGTGGAATACTAGGAACAAATTATCCAGATATGGATATGATTTCTTTTGGACCAACAATTAAAGGGGCACACTCTCCAGACGAAAGAGCAAGTATTTCTTCAGTTCAGAAATACTGGAAATTTGTACTGGAAATCTTAAAAAACATTCCAAAGAAATAATTGAATTGGAATCCATAAAAAAAAGCACTTCGTGAGGAAGTGCTTTTTTTATACCTGAGTTTTATTTTTTCTTCATCGGAAAACTTTCCTTTTTCTCTTTTCCATTTTCTAGACCCGAAATTTCGGCAACAAGACTGTTGTCTGAAACTCTATGGTAAGTTATTTTTTGTGGAAAATCATGATTTAGATTTTCAAAGACTAACAAGTCCTTAGTTCCTGTGGTTAGCTCAAATGAAACCGGATTTCCATTGTTTTGATCCTTAATAGTTGGAATATAGAATAAACCATCTCCTTTTTGTTGTAGCATAATACTTTCAGCATGAGCAGTATCCTTTCCTATGATATAATATGTTTTACCGGCAAAAGTACTGTCATTTAATTTAGCCCAAGTTTCAGTTAGTGTTGCTTTCTCTGAAACATTACCCCATTCTCCAATTAGCCAATTGGCTTTTTCAAGATGAGTATATTTAGCACCAGCACCATCTTTTCCCTCTTTATTCTGGCAAGAAAAAAAGGAGATACTTAGGGCAAAAAGAGATAGATAAATGTAATTTTTTTTCATAATTAGAATATATTAATTGTTTAGCATTGGTTTCAAATTGATATTCTTATTTCGTAAATCAAGTCCGCCTTCATAAACAGATTTTAAATTAACGAGGTAAAAAGACCAACCATCATGACATCCCAAGCGGATATTTTTTTTAGAATTGTCATCAGTAGGGATGTTCCTTTGCGTTAATTCAACCAATACATAATCTTTATGATCGGTAAGTTTTACTTCAACAATACAATCTCCTGCAAATGTGAATTGTATAAAATCAGATGGATTTGTTCCAGTGATAGTACCTCTTTCTAGTTCGCTATATAGATACCAGCTCCATTCATAATGAAATCCTTTTTCGATGGATTTTTCTTTAGGTTGTAATTGATTGTTAGAATCTAAAAAATTAGCATTGCTTAAAAACCATTTTTCAATTTCTGTAGCCTTAGTCCAAGCATCGTAAAGTTTTGAAATTGGTGCGTTTATAGCGATTCTTACCGTAAAAGATGTCCAATTAAAATTTTCCATATCAAATGATTATACAATCAAAGTTAGAAAAAAAATATACGAAGCCAATACGGCAAACTAAATACTTTTTTTCGTAATTTTGCACTCCAAATAAAGGTAAAAAAAGATGTTAGATAGACTTCAGATAGTAAAACAACGTTTCGATGAGATTTCCGATTTGATCATTCAACCCGATGTCATTGCGGATCAGAAGCGTTATGTACAATTAAACAAGGAGTACAAAGATTTAAAAGCTTTGGCAGGCAAGCGTGATGAATATGTTACTCTTATGGGTAATATTGAAGAGGCGAATGAAATTATTTCGGATGGAAGTGATGCTGAAATGGTGGAGATGGCAAAAATGCAGTTGGATGAAGCAAAAGATAGATTACCAGAATTAGAAGAAGAAATAAAATTCATGTTGATCCCTAAGGATCCAGAAGATGCTAAAAACGTGATGGTTGAGATCCGTGCAGGTACAGGTGGAGATGAAGCTAGTATTTTTGCAGGAGATTTATTCAGAATGTACACCAAGTATTGTGAAGGAAGAGGGTGGAGAACGAGTGTAGTAGATATGAATGAAGGGACTTCTGGTGGATTCAAAGAGGTAATTTTTGAAGTAACTGGAGAAGATGTATACGGAACATTGAAGTTTGAAGCTGGTGTTCACCGTGTACAACGTGTTCCTCAAACAGAAACACAAGGACGTGTGCATACTTCAGCAGCGACGGTAATGGTTTTACCAGAAGCAGAAGAATTTGATGTTCAAATTGATATGAATGATGTACGTGTTGACTTTTTCTGTTCTTCTGGACCAGGTGGACAATCCGTTAATACAACAAAATCAGCAGTACGTTTAACGCATATTCCAACAGGATTAGTGGCACAATGTCAAGATCAAAAATCACAACATAAAAACAAGGATAAAGCCTTAATGGTATTACGTTCTCGTTTATATGAAATGGAATTAGCGAAAAAACAAGAAGAAGATGCTGCCAAACGTACTTCACAAGTAAGTAGTGGTGACCGTTCTGCAAAAATTCGTACGTATAACTATGCACAAGGACGTGTAACTGATCATAGAGTTGGATTGACATTATATGATTTAGGAAACATCATGAATGGTGATATTCAAAAAATTGTTGACGAATTACAATTGGTAAACAATACAGAAAAATTAAAAGAAGCAAGTGAAGTATTCTAAATAAAGATACCCATTGACGACTAAAAAAATAAAATAAGAGAAAACCACACATTGTATAAAAGCAAGTGTGGTTTTTTTTTAAAGAATTTATAGTAATTAAAAATAAATAACTACAAGCAACATGACTATAGATCAATTAATACAACAGATTAGAATAAAAAAATCATTCTTATGTATTGGCTTAGATGTCGATTTGAACAAAATACCAAAACACCTATTAGAAGAAGAAGATCCGATTTTTGCTTTCAATAAAGCCATCATAGATGCCACACATCATTTGGCGGTATCGTACAAACCAAATACAGCTTTTTATGAAGCGTATGGAATTAAAGGATGGCAATCTTTAGAAAAGACAATTAATTATCTGAATGAAAAATATCCAGAGATTTTTACAATTGCAGATGCAAAAAGAGGAGACATTGGAAATACATCTTCTATGTATGCAAAAGCTTTTTTTGAAGATTTGGGTTTTGATTCCGTAACTGTTGCACCCTATATGGGGAAAGATTCTGTAGAACCTTTTTTAGCTTTTGAAGATAAAGTAACAATTCTATTAGCCCTAACGTCTAATGAAGGAGCCTTTGATTTCCAAACACAAAAGGTAAATGATACAGAACTGTATAAAACAGTTCTGACCACGTCAAAGACTTGGGAAAACAGTGAAAATCTAATGTATGTTGTAGGGGCTACCAAAGCCGAATATTTTCAAGAGGTTCGAAAAATAGTTCCAACTAGTTTTTTATTAGTTCCAGGAGTAGGAGCACAAGGAGGAAATTTACGAGATGTTTGTCAATATGGAATGAACTCGAATGTAGGATTATTGATTAACTCGTCCAGAGGTATTATTTATGCCTCAAATGGTGTTGATTTTGCAGAGAAAGCACAAGCCGAAGCCCTAAAGATTCAAGAAGAAATGAAGTCTATATTGGATGCTTAATGATCAATAGCATTTTATAAAAATAAAAAAAGCCACAAATGATAAAGATTTGTGGCTTTTTAATGAATACAATTTATAATCAATAGGAAAGATTATAGCCTGTATTATAGATAACTTATTTTAATTCAGTGATGAATTCTTCTTTTGGAGTACGTACTTTTTTCAAGTTTACTAACCAGTCATTTTCAACTTCTCTGTAACCTAATGGCATAATAGTCGTACTGCGTAATCCTTTTTCTTTTAAGTTTAATAATACATCTAATTCTGCACTATTAAATCCTTCCATTGGTGTAGAATCTACTTGTTGTTCAGCCGCAGCTGCAAGAGCTGTTCCTAAGGCAATATAAGATTGTTTTGCAGCATGGTGGAAGTTTTCTTCAGTTGTTCTTGATGCGAATATTCCTAGTAACATATTGATGTAGTCGGCAGTAGCACTGTCTGGTAAACCACGTTCTGCATTTCCTCTTGCGAATACATTTCTAATGCGCTCTTCACTATAATCATCCCACGCAGCAAATACGATTAGGTGTGAAGCATCGGTAATTTGGCTTTGACCGCTTGCAACCACTTTAATTTTTTCTAATAAATCTCTGTTTGAAATAACAAATACTTCATAAGGCTGTAACCCTGAAGAAGAAGCAGATAAACGAATTGCTTCTAATATATAGTCAACTTTTTCTTGGGGAACAGTTTGACCATTCATTTTTTTTGTGGCATAACGCCATTTAAGATTATCTATAAGACTCATTTTATTTTCTTTATTTTTAATAAATTGTTTTGGAGCGGCAAAATTAACACTTTTTTGCTATACTTTTGTAACCGCTATACTTAAGTATAGCAAAATTTTAATTTTATGTTATGATCGCAGAGCCAGAAACTAGACAAGAATGTTTAAAATCCTTAATGGCCATAAGAGATTCTCTTGATGCTATAAGTGGAAAGTGGAAATTGCAAATTATTATTGCTGTATGGGCAGGAAATAAGAGGTTTAAAGATATTGAACGACAAATACCCAATATTTCCCCTAGAATGTTATCGAAGGAATTGAAGGACTTAGAAGAGCAGAAATTGCTTAAGCGTAATGTATATGATACTTTACCTGTGACAATAGAATATACGGCAACACAACATGCCGAATCGTTGCGTGGAGTAATTAGTGTACTTCGCGATTGGGGGATTGAACATAGAAAAGTAATTATAGGACGATAATCAGAGAATTTAAGTACAACATGAAAACGTATCAAGATCAGATTGGTTCTACAATTACTTTAGAGAATACACCCAAAAGAATAATTTCCCTAGTTCCCTCTCAAACCGAATTATTATATGATTTAGGTTTAGAGAATAGTATAGTAGGAATTACAAAATTTTGTGTGCATCCCTATCATTTTAAATCTACAAAGAAAATTATTGGCGGGACTAAAAAAGTACATATCGAGAAGATCAGGTTATTAAAACCCGATTTAATTATAGCCAATAAAGAAGAGAATACCCAAGAAATTGTAGAAGCCTTACAAGGTATTGCACCAGTATGGGTGAGTAATATTATTACGTTAGAAGATAATATTGCGATGATTGAACAATTAGGGCAAATGTTAGCTCGAAGAACTGAAGCTCAAAATTTAGTACATAAGATTAATTTCGCCTTTGAGGATTTCAAAAAATTCATTGAACCGATTGAAATTAAAAAAGCAGCCTATTTTATTTGGAAAAACCCATATATGGTTGCAGGTTCAGATAATTTTATTAATGAACTATTAAAGCTAAATAAATTCAAGAATATATACGATGATAAAGGGCGTTATCCCGAAATCGAATTAAAAAAAATGCGTCTTGAAGGAGACCCGGATATAGTATTTCTTTCTTCAGAGCCTTTTCCGTTTAAAGATGAAGATGCATTTGAAATAGGAAGATTTACACATCATGCTAAAACAGTTTTTGTAGATGGGGAGATGTTTTCATGGTATGGAAGTAGGCTATTAAAAGCCTTTGACTACTTTAAAAAAATCCATATCAAACTCCAAAACGATTAATAGAATTTACCTAAAATAAAAATGGTCAGTACTTGTTTGTACTGACCATTCCTGTATAACTAACCCTAACCAAATGATAAAACCATTTATTATACCGCAAAGGTCATGAAAAAAAAGCTTTGCGGGTGTTAAGGCTTTGTTATATATATGTTATTGATTATTAAAATTTTAGCTTTAAAAAAGAGCTTATTTTTTATCCTGTAAAGCAAATACTTTTTGTAACAAATTTGTACTTCTTGCTGGTAAGCTTGTACGAATCTCTTTTTCCTCTACAGAGATCATTTTAAATACACCATCCATAGCTTTGTTTGTAACGTAATCATTTAAATCAGGATTTACTTTACTAACTAATGGAAGATTATTATACTTATTAATAATGGTAGTCCATACTTTATCTGCTCCTACATTTCCTAAAGACTGTTGAACAACAGGATTGAATTTTGAATATAAAGCAGTTGATGTAGAAGTTTTTAAATAATCTGTAGCAGCCACATCATTACCCAATAAGATGTTTTTTGCATCCGTTATTGTCATGTTTTTAATTGCATCTACAAATATTGGTGTTGCTTCTTTTACAGCATCTTCTGCAGCACGATTCAATACTTTAATACCTTCATCAGCAAGACTGCTCATTCCTAATTTACGTAAAGTTTTATCCACTTTTTGTAATTCTTCAGGCAATACAATTTTTACAAGTTCATTTTTGTAAAAACCATCCATAGTGGTTAGTTTAGAAACTTGTTTTGTAATACCACTATTTAAAGCCTCTTTTAAACCAGCAGTGATGTCTGCATTCCCAAGAATAGAAGTTTTTGAAGTATCTTCTTTTGATGTAGTTTTAGTAGTTTGTTGTTTAGCCTTAGTAATTAGTTTCTTCAGTTGTGCTTGTCCTATGAAAGGAATAAATAATGCGACAAGTAATAATTTTTTCATGCGTTTAAATTTTTTTGTAAAGGTAATTAAAAAACGAGTTGATACTTTAAGCGGTATAAATACCTATACTTAGCTTGTTGTTACAGTAAAAACCAAATTTCATGCCGTTTGTAGTCTTACCCGTCAATTTTATTTTTTTTTAGGCAAATTGAACCCAATGAAAAGAGAATCTATTTTATAGAATCATTATAGATTAGGTTCTGTACAATAAGGGAAAACTATTTTTTGTACCTTTATGTAATGCGTTTATTAATACAGGTTTAGCTTATTTTGATAGTTTTTAGTTATTAAAATATAAAAACAATCGATTTTGATTATAATTTGATCCCGCTTACATTTGTACAGAATCAATAAATTATTACTTATGAAAAATGACAAAAAACTAACTACAGCTACCGGAACTCCAGTAGTGGACAATCAAAACATTATGACGGCTGGCCAAAGAGGTCCTGCACTATTACAGGACATCTGGTTTTTAGAAAAAATGGCTCATTTTGACCGTGAAGTTATTCCTGAGAGACGTATGCATGCAAAAGGATCTGCTGCCTATGGAAAATTTAAAGTGACACATGATATTACACAATATACAAAAGCGGCACTTTTTTCTGAAATAGGAAAGGAAACCGATATGTTCGTGCGTTTTTCCACTGTTGCAGGAGAAAGAGGCGCTGCCGATGCAGAACGTGATATTCGTGGTTTTGCAATGAAATTCTATACAGAACAAGGTAACTGGGATTTAGTAGGTAATAATACACCTGTATTCTTCTTAAGAGATCCAATGAAGTTCCCCGATTTAAATCATGCTGTAAAGAGAGATCCTAGAACCAATTTAAGAAGTGCAGATAATAATTGGGATTTCTGGACCTCACTGCCAGAAGCATTACATCAAGTTACTATTGTAATGAGTGATCGTGGAATCCCTAAGTCATACCGACACATGCATGGATTTGGAAGCCATACTTTCAGTTTTATTAATGCTAAAAATGAAAGACATTGGGTTAAATTCCATTTTAGAACACAACAAGGAATTGAAAATTTAAGTGATGCAGATGCAAATCATTTAATTGGAAACGATAGAGAAAGCCATCAAAAAGATTTATACGATAGTATTGAAAAAGGAGATTTTCCATCATGGAAGTTGTTCGTTCAGATTATGACTGAAGAAGAAGCAAATACCTACCATATCAATCCATTCGATTTAACAAAAGTATGGCCACATGGAGATTATCCATTAATTCCTGTAGGAGAATTTACTTTGAATAGAAATCCTGAAAACTATTTTGCAGAAGTAGAACAATCAGCATTCAATCCAGCGAATGTAGTACCAGGAATTAGTTTCTCTCCAGATAAAATGTTACAAGGACGTTTGTTCTCTTATGGCGATACCCAACGTTATAGATTAGGGGTAAACAATTATCAGATTCCTGTAAATGCTTCTAAATGTCCATACCACAGTTACCATCGTGATGGAGCAATGCGTGTTGATGGAAACTTTGGGTCAACAAGAGGATATGAACCAAATAGTTTTGGGGAATGGCAAGATCAAGCAGGTTTTAAAGATCCATCATTAGCAATTCATGGAGATGCGGATCATTGGGATCATAGAGTAGATAATGATTACTATTCTCAACCCGGTAATTTATTTAGATTAATGACTGATGATAAAAAACAATTATTATTCTCAAATACAGCAGCAGCAGTAGGTGGAGCGCAACGATTCATTCAAGCACGCCATGTGAGAAACTGTTTTAGAGCCGATCCAGCCTATGGTGAAGGTGTTGCAAAAGCATTAAATATGACTATGCAGGAAGCCAATAGCTTTGATGATAGTCAGAATAAATATGTATAAATAATCCAGTAATTGGAATAGAATACTTTAGAAATTTAAATTAAAAACGCTCTCATCAAGAACGTTTTTTTTATGAATCTAATTTTTATATTGAATTATGGTTATATATATCGAAGTCTTGCGTTTATATTTTTAAGAATTTTGTAAATTGCCAGCTAAAATTGAGATTAATACAAAATGGAACAAGCAAAACCATATACCCCTAAAAACAAAGTTAGAATTGTTACTGCCGCTTCATTATTTGATGGACATGATGCAGCAATTAATATAATGCGAAGAATTATTCAATCCACAGGGGTTGAGGTCATTCATTTAGGTCATGATAGAAGTGTTGAAGAAGTGGTGAATACTGCCATTCAGGAAGATGCCAATGCAATTGCAATGACTTCATATCAAGGAGGTCATAATGAGTATTTCAAATACATGTATGATTTACTAAAAGAAAAAGGAGCGGGACATATCAAAATCTTCGGAGGAGGAGGAGGAGTAATCTTACCTTCTGAAATTTCGGAATTACATGAATACGGAATTACCCGTATATACTCTCCAGATGATGGAAGAGCCTTAGGTTTACAAGGAATGATTAATGACTTGGTAGAACAATCTGATTATGCGGTAGGAGATGTGTTGAATGGAGAAATTAATCATTTAGAAGAAAAGAATCCAACAGCAATAGCACGTGTTATTTCATCAGCAGAGAACTTCCCAGAAGTAGCCAAAGAAACATTAGATGCTATTCATAAAAAAAATGCATCTTGTAAAACACCAGTATTGGGTATTACAGGAACAGGTGGAGCTGGTAAATCATCTTTAGTAGATGAATTAGTACGTCGTTTTTTAATTGACTTTCCAGAAAAAACAATTGGATTAATATCTGTCGATCCATCAAAACGTAAAACAGGTGGAGCATTACTAGGAGATAGAATTCGTATGAATGCGATAAATAATCCTAGAGTTTATATGCGTTCATTGGCAACAAGACAATCAAATTTAGCCTTGTCAAAATATGTTGCCGAAGCCATCCAGGTATTAAAAGCAGCACAATACGATATCATTATTTTAGAAACTTCAGGAATCGGACAGTCCGATACAGAGATTATGGATCATTCTGATGTTTCATTGTATGTAATGACCCCTGAATTTGGAGCTGCTACACAATTGGAAAAAATTGACATGCTTGATTTTGCCGATTTAGTTGCTATAAACAAGTTTGACAAAAGAGGTTCTTTGGATGCATTGCGTGATGTAAAGAAACAATACCAACGTAACCATAACCTTTGGGATGCAAATCCAGATGATTTACCCGTATTTGGTACTATTGCGTCACAATTTAACGATCCAGGAATGAATACGCTGTACAAAGCGATCATGGATAAAATTGTGGAGAAAACAGAGAGTGAATTAAAATCAACTTTTGAAATCACTCGCGAAATGAGTGAGAAGATATTCGTTATACCACCACACAGAACACGTTATCTTTCTGAAATTTCTGAAAACAATAGAAAGTATGATGAAATTGCAATGTCACAACAACAAGTGGCTCAGAAATTATACGGTATTTTCAAAACGATCGAATCAGTATCAGGAAAAATACCTGTAATTAATAAAGCAGGAATTGATGAAGATTCTGTAGCCATTAGTGCGATTCATGAAAAAGCAGACACTACAATATTTGTAAACTTACTTTTAAAAGAATTTGACCGTGTAAAAATGGGGTTAGATCCATACAATTGGGAAGTAATTCTAACATGGGATCAAAAAGTAAATAAATATAAAAATCCAGTCTATTCCTTTAAAGTGAGAGACAAGGAAATAAAGATACAAACCCATACGGAATCATTATCACACAGTCAGATTCCAAAAGTAGCATTACCTAAATATGAAGCTTGGGGTGATATATTGCGTTGGTGTTTACAAGAAAACGTACCAGGAGAATTTCCTTTTACATCAGGGCTATATCCTTTCAAAAGAGAAGGAGAAGATCCATCCCGTATGTTTGCAGGAGAAGGTGGACCAGAACGTACAAACAAACGTTTCCACTATGTGAGTCAAGGTTTACCTGCAAAACGTTTATCTACCGCTTTTGATAGTGTTACATTATACGGAAATGATCCTCATTTACGTCCTGATATCTATGGTAAAATTGGTAATGCAGGAGTTTCAATCTGTTGTTTAGATGATGCTAAAAAATTATATTCTGGTTTTGATCTAGCCCATGCAATGACATCTGTAAGTATGACCATCAATGGTCCTGCACCAATGTTATTAGGATTCTTTATGAATGCTGCTATTGATCAACAATGCGAATTTTACATTAAAGAAAATGGATTAGAAGCTGAGGTTAATAAAAAGATTGAAGCGATATACAAGAAAAAAGGAGTTCAAAGACCACGATACAATGGAGATTTACCAGAAGGAAATAATGGTTTAGGATTAATGCTTTTGGGTGTTACTGGAGATCAAGTATTACCAGACGATGTGTATCAAGACATAAAAGTAAGAACATTATCACAAGTACGTGGAACTGTTCAAGCAGATATTTTAAAAGAAGATCAAGCACAAAATACTTGTATTTTCTCTACAGAATTTGCTTTACGATTAATGGGAGATGTACAAGAATATTTTATTACAAACAATGTCCGTAATTTCTATTCCGTATCAATTTCAGGATACCATATTGCAGAAGCAGGAGCAAATCCAATTACTCAACTAGTGTTTACTCTATCAAATGGATTTACATATGTAGAGTATTATTTAAGCAGAGGAATGAATATTAATGATTTCGGTCCAAACTTATCATTCTTCTTCTCTAACGGAATTGATCCAGAATATGCTGTAATTGGACGTGTAGCACGAAAAATTTGGGCGAAAGCCATGAAGAATAAATACGGAGCTAACGAACGTGCGCAAATGTTGAAATACCATATCCAAACATCTGGTCGTTCATTACATGCACAAGAGATTGATTTTAATGATATCCGTACTACATTACAAGCTTTATATGCAATCTATGATAACTGTAATTCATTACATACTAATGCATATGATGAAGCAATTACAACACCTACAGAAGAATCTGTACGTCGTGCGATGGCTATACAGTTGATTATTAATAAAGAACTTGGATTAGCTAAGAATGAGAATCCAATTCAAGGATCATTCATTATTGAAGAACTAACTGATTTAGTGGAAGAGGCAGTATTACAAGAATTTGATAGAATTACCGAAAGAGGTGGTGTATTAGGAGCAATGGAAACTATGTACCAACGTTCAAAAATTCAAGAAGAAAGCTTGTACTATGAGACGTTAAAACATACAGGAGAATTCCCAATCATTGGTGTAAATACATTCTTAAGTTCAAAAGGTTCACCAACAGTTGTTCCTGCTGAGGTGATCCGTGCAACGGAAGAAGAAAAACAATTACAAATTGTTACTTTGGATAATTTGCACAAAGCCAATCAAAAAGAAGTACAAGAACAATTGAATATTATTCAGGATGCTGCGATTAAAAATGAGAACCTTTTTGCTCATTTAATGGAAGCAACCAAAGTATGTTCATTAGGTGAAATTACTAGCGCATTGTTCGAAGTAGGAGGACAATACCGTAGAAATATGTAATCTACAATTTCTGATATAAAAAAAGCCTTTCATTATGAAAGGCTTTTTTTATTTAAAAATAAATGAGGAAGTTAAGTTTTCTGGTTTATGGATTTCCGTAATCTCATTCAGTTTGGCTATGGTATTTTAGCAATGAGATTTAAAATTCATAATCAAAAAAATACAATATGGCTTGGAGTTATCGTAAACGAATTAAAATTATTCCTGGGATTCATTTAAATTTTAGTAAAAGAGGAATTAGCACTTCAATTGGGGTGAAAGGAGCAAGTTTAAATATTAGTAGTTCAGGAACCTACTTGAATACTAAAATACCAGTTTTGGATGTTTATTGTCGTACTAAATTATCAGGAAATAATAGAAATACATTTCCCAAAAATAATATGCCAAGTCAAGTTCATTTACCGATTACTCATAATAATATTTTTAGTCTTGATGTGCAAGAAATTACAAGCCAAAATATGCAAGGAGTTAAAGAAGCAATGATTATGGCTTCAAAACAACGTAATGAACTTAGAAGTGATTTATTGAAAATTAATTTAGATTTAAAAAAATCAAAATTTAAACTGAAAATGAGTTATTTCCTGCTGTATGGGTTATTAAAAAAATCAATTGCTGAGGATATAAAAGAAGATATAAAAGAACAAGGAGAAGTTATCACGCAATTACAAGAACACATAGAGAATTCCTATGTAGATTTAAACATAAATTTTGAACCCGAAATAAGTGAAAAATATTATAAGTTAGGGAGTGCATTTAATAGATTAGCAACTTCTAATAAAATATGGGATGTTACTAGTGCAAAATATGAAGATAGAGCTATAACTAGATCATCAGCATCAATAATGGTGACCAAGAAAGAAGTGAAAATTGGATTGAGATCAATTCCAGATTTTAAATCAAAATTCAAAGCATTTTATTTTCAGAATGCAAATGGTGCAGATTTATATTTCTATCCTAATTTCATTATTATGTATTCTTCAAGAACTAGTTTTGCTCTTATTGGTTATAATGAAATTGAATTAGATCAAAGAGCTGTGAGATTTACAGAATCTGGACAAGTTCCAGTTGATTCAATGATTATTGATAATACATGGGCAAAAGTAAATCGAGATGGAAGTCCAGATAGGAGATTTACTGGGAATTATAGGATTCCAGTTGTCAAATATGCTGAAATTACATTACGAACGAATTCTGGATTGAATGAAGAGTATGAATTTAGTAATTATGAATATGCAGAAGCCTTTAGTGATGCTTTTAAAGAATATCAAAATGCAATTAATGCATTAGATCAATTATAATAATAAAAAAAGCCTTTCATAATTATGAAAGGCTTTTTCTTATATAGAATAAAAATTATCTACTTAATTCTAAGACAACTTTATCTTTAATTTTTAGAAGCATTTTAGTTTTAGAAACTTCCTCAAAGTGAGTCACTTTAGCAAGTGTTTCAGTAAACTCATGATCTCTATCTTCTGGACAAGCCATTAATGTAGAACCTGATTTTTTAGTATCAAAAGTGATTGCTTTTTTAGCAGCATCCGCTTTAAATTTGATTCCAAACATTCCATTACAACCAGCATTAGCATTTAAAGAACCATCTTTGTTGAAGGCAATAAAACCTTTAATTGCTTTACCATCTAAACTAACCAAGTCCCATGTACTTTCGAAAGTTGGTTTTTCATTTTCCATTCTAATGTCACTGTTTTTTTTCTCTTTAGCAATAACATTAACCAATTTATAATGGAAAGCAGATGCATCAGCAGGAGGATTTTCTACTGCAGTTCTTAATACCTCTAAATGATATTCGTAACCTTCTTCATAAGTGAAACCTTCGATTGAATCATAAAAAAGTTCCCATTTAGTGCCACCCACAGATTTTGTTAGCATACACTTTTGTTTTGCTACACCTTGACAGTCTACTCTTTTACTAGCTACAATCATTCCATATTGCATAGAAGGAGCAACTTCTTTTGCTGTTGCAGCAACTTTTGTACTATCAGTAGCAACTTCCGTTTTTGTTTCTGTTGGTGTTTCAGTTTTTTTCGGGTTACATTGGATGTTTAAAAATGCTACAAGTAACATTACCATAATTGATTTCTTCATAATGATTTTTTTAAAGATTAAACGTTATAGTGTTGGTGCAAAGATATAAATTATAAAATTAACAAGGTTTTTTTGAGCTTTTTTATCTCATTCAGAGTAGATTAAGTTGTTTTGTGTCTTGGTTTATGTATGTTTAACTTCTTGAAAAACAGTATATAATGTAGGAAAAAGAAGGATAAAATTATGCATTAAACAAATATTCTATTCTTTACATACTATTTATGGTTTGATTTTTGATTACCTTTATGTAATAAATACATACACTATGAAAAAACTACTTTTAATTTTAGCCGTAGTATTCGGCTCAATAGCTATCCAAAGTTGTGAAGGATCTGATGGACCACAAGGGCCTCCGGGACCAACAGCAGAAGTGATAGAGTTAAGAAATTACGATTTTACTGCTGCAAGTAATTATCAGAAAAACATTGCTTTAAATCCAAGATTATTTCCAGGAGATGTAGTAGTAGGATATGTATTATGGGAAACATTTAATGGACAACCAGTATGGAGACCAATGCCTCAAGTTGAGTATTTTCCAAATAATAATGCTCCAGCAGCTCCAAACGGAGAGTTGACGTATAATTATGACTTTACAATAAACGATATCAATATATTCCTTCAATTTAACTTTGATGTTACGACGGTACCAGGATATACAAAAAATCAAACATTCCGTTTTGTATTAGTTCCTGGACAAAATCCTGTAACAGTATCAAAAGGAGCTCCAGCTGTTGATTTGAATGATTATGAAGCTGTGATTAAGTATTATAAAATTGATGAAAGTAAAATTAGAACAGTAAACTAATTTTTTACAGTATAACTAAAAAGAGCGGCAATTGCCGCTCTTTTTTTGTGGTTTATAGTACTCGATAAACAGGGTACTGCATATGTGACTTTTCATAATGATCGGAATTTTGATAAATCCAGTCTAATTGTGCTTCGGCATCATCAGCAAATTTTACATCGCTAGATTTCTTCACATCAAATGCCTTTTTCAAAGTAGGATTATCTTTTAAAATCTGGATGGCCAAATCTTCAAAAACATAGTCAGAATAATGTTCTTTTTGCTGTAATATAGCATCAAAGAAATTCCAATTGAAAAATGAATCACTAGCTTCGGGTTCTAAAGTTGCCAATAAATAACGTACTCCATACTGTTGCGTAGGAATCCATAAATCTCCTTTTTTAAAGACATGCTTTTCTTTTTTCACCGATAGCTTTGTTTTACTGTGCATATAATGCCCTTCAAAAGCAGATTTAGAAGTTTGAAAATCTTCGATACGGTAGCTTTCTACTTCAATTAAAGTGTCCTCAGTAAGTGTTTTATAGATAATATTATTTGCCTTTAATATATCGATTACATTCCACCAAGCTTTTGGAATAATATAAGCTTCAGGAATTGTAATGCGTTTATTCACTACGTATTCATTATAGTACGGAATGTCTTTCCTGAAAGGTTTTTGATCATCATAAAACAGTCGATCTTTTCCAGTAATTTCACTTTTTTTATAACCACCTTCATAACCCAGGAATGGGAATTTTGTAAATTTCGTAGCATCCAATTTCCATTCAATAGGATAAGAAGTGCCCACAGCATAATTAGCCCATTGTTGTTTGCGTAATTCCTTAATTTTAGAATGATTTTTCTCTATGAATTTTAGAGTGCTAATCATGTATTCGTAGGTGACTTTCACACGATCACTATAGTTTTTTAACATGTGAGTTTCTACCATAGAAGAAAAAGTGTTGAACAAAGAAGCATACCCTGTAGAATAACGTGGTAAATCTAGCATTTCTTCAAAGCCTTCATCTGGTTTTTTATTGAAAACATTCACATAAGGAGTAGCTTCAATTTTCTTTTTCTGTAAATCCTTTAATACAGTTGGCATCATCTCTTTGTGGAAATATTCACCAACTTTCCCACCTAATTGTTGATGTTGTGTTGCGATGTAAGTCAGTGTATATTGGTAATTGGCCCCATTACTTACATGGTTGTCTAAGAATACATCGGGTTTTACTTTTTGGAAAATTTGAGCAAAACTTCTCGCATTACGCGTATCACATTTGATAAAGTCTCTATTGAGATCATAATTACGGGCATTACCTCTGAAACCATATAATTCAGGACCATTCTGATTGGTGCGACTGTGGGCATTTCGATTTAATGCACCACCAATGTTATAAATAGGAATATTGACTAAAACAGTATTTTTTGGAATATCAATTTTATGCAGGGCTAAATCACGAAAGAGAAGCATGGTGGCATCAATACCATCCGGTTCACCCGGATGAATCCCATTGTTGATTAAGTAAATAGCTTTATTTTTTTGAATGGCTTCAAAATCAAAATTTTGATCAGGATTAAAGATGACAAGATGTAAAGGCTCACCAGAATCAGTTAATCCCATTTCTTGTATCTGAATTGAAGGGAAGTTTTTGGCTAGTAATTGAAAATAAGCAATAGTTTCTTCATAAGTCGCCGTTTGATTACCATTTCCCTTTTCATAAGGCGTAAGGTAAGTCATGTTATCCTGTGCATTCATGGTAAATAAGATAAAGTAAATAAAAATTGATAGTGCCGATTTCATATTTTTTAAAGAATATAGTTCTAACAAAAATACAGTAAAAAGTAAGGATACAATTCGTCTAAATGGACTTTCTACCGTACAATTTATAAATAAGTTGTATCCAATTTAGGAAAGGAATACCTTTGCCCAATGAAAAAGAAACACCAAACGACAACGATACTTTCAAATTTAGGGATATCCAACCTAAATGGAATGCAAGAAACAGCGCTTACAACAATATTGAGTGACAACAATACTCTTTTATTATCCCCTACAGGTTCTGGGAAAACTGTTGCGTTTTTATTGCCAGTATTTCAAATGCTGAATCCTGAAATTTCGACAGTTCAATGTTTGATATTAGCCCCATCAAGAGAGCTAGCCCTGCAAATTGAGCAAGTTTGGAAGAAAATGGGAACAGATTATAAAGTAAATGTATGTTATGGTGGACATTCAATAGAAACAGAAATTAAAAATTTAAGTAATCCACCTGCAGTATTAATCGGTACACCTGGACGTATTGCCGATCATATAGATCGTGGAACATTCAGTACTAATATGATTGTAACACTAGTATTGGATGAATTTGATAAATCACTACAATTAGGTTTCCATGAACAGATGTCATTCATTATTGGAAGACTAAATAAATTAAATAAAAGAGTTTTGGTATCAGCAACGTCTGATGTTGAAATTCCTAAATATACCCGTGTAATCGATCCAACAATTTTGGACTTCATTCCAGAGGAAGAAGACAAAGTAAACTTGGATATGAAGATTGTTTTCTCAAAAGAGAAAGATAAAATGGATACTTTATTCCAATTAATTTGCTCTTTAAAATCACAATCAGCCTTAATTTTCTGTAATCACCGTGAAGCAGCAGAACGTATTAGTGATCTTTTAAATGAAAAAGGAATTTATTCTGGATATTATCATGGAGGAATGGATCAGGACGAACGTGAACGTATCTTAATCCAATTTAGAAATGGAAGTATTCCGTATCTAGTAACAACAGATTTAGCTGCCCGTGGATTGGATATTCCAGAAATGAAACACGTAATTCATTACCACTTACCTTCCAAGGAAGATGAATTTACCCACCGTAATGGTAGAACTGCAAGGATGTTAGCCTCTGGTACAGCCTATTTAATATTTCATCAAGGTGAAAAACGACCAGATTATATTGATAACTCATTAGAGATATTGACATTGCCAACGACTATTAATTTGCCGAAACCACCAGAATATCAAACATTGTACATTAGTGGGGGTAAAAAGAATAAGTTAAACAAAATTGATATTGTAGGTTTCTTTTCTCAAAAAGGAAAGCTAGAAAAAGGAGATTTAGGATTAATTGAAGTAAAAGATTTTATATCCTTTGCAGCCGTTAAATTTTCAAAAGTGAGAGAATTACTTCAGAATATTAGAGAAGAAAAAATGAAAGGGAAAAAATATAAAATTGAAGTAGCGCGAAAAGTAATTAAGACAGAAAAGAAATAATTATTTTATATACAAAAAGAAGGTGCTGATACTACATCAGGGCCTTCTTCTTACTATGTTTTAAGGAACGCGTACCACTTCTGGAACTAATACTGTATAATCACCACCATTGCGGATTACATCACGAACTATGCTCGAACTGATGTACGAGGTACTAGCAGCAGTAAGTAGAAAAACAGTTTCTATTTTAGACAACTTACGGTTAGTATGGGCAATTGCCTTTTCAAATTCAAAATCGGCAGGATTGCGTAAACCTCTTAATATAAATTGAGCTTTGTATTTTTTACAAAGATCGACCGTTAGACCGGTGTAAGTAATAACACTAATTTTAGGTTCATCTTTAAAGGCATCTTCCAGGAATTTTTTGCGTTCTTCCAAAGTGAACATATATTTTTTATCGGCATTCACTCCGATTGCAATAATAATTTCGTCAAAGAGATGAATCCCTCTTTTAATGATATCATAATGCCCTAAGGTAATTGGGTCAAAAGAACCAGGGAATATTGCTTTTTTCATTTCGTTCTAATTTTTTGTAAAAATACAGTTATTCAAAATATTCAAAGGCATCAATGATGTCTAAATACACACCATTATAACCTGCATCCATAATTTTTTTTAGGTAAGAAGTATTACTTCTATAGATAATACCCTGCCATTCGGTATTCCAATATTTTACTTTATAATTTCCTTCCCAATCGGGATTCTCTGCCTGTATCCAATCGGGTTTATGAGTATTCCAACTCGATTGCCAGTAATACCTGTAATTTTCAGCTTCTCCGATTGACATATAACAAATAATAAGTCTTTTGCCTCCATTAGCTTTTTGTTTCAAAGCTGTGATTTCAGTAGAAGTGAAAGCATCATCATTGAAAAATAAATCCATGATTAAAACATCATAATTAGTTGTTTGTACTGCACTGATGAAAGCTGCTTTAGAACTATAACTGGAAGTATTTATTAAATATAAGAAGTTTTTTGCTTCCGATAATTTAGTGATGACATTGGCATTAGAATGGTAAATAGGAGTAGGAAAACTTGGAATTGCATCCAGTTCTCTTCGGTGCGCTGCAAATGAAATATATGATAATGCGTTATTTGCTGTATAAGATTGATTCACTTTTGAAGTAGTGGAGCAATAATCTGTAACCAAAATTGTTTTTCCAGCAGTTTTGGATCGATTTAAAAAAGCATTGATATAATTGGTTGTCGCAGCAGGAGTTTCTTGATTATCGTTATCATATCCATACCATAAATCCTCTTGGCCATGGCCATCAATGGCATTTAAATAATTCATATTTAAAGAACCATTGGCATTATCATCATTTGAAATTAATTCAATACCATTTTGAGGGATGACAATAAAGTTAGGATTACTGCTTTTGGCTTTGGTACTAATTCCAACAACAAAATCACGCATTTCCTGACGATAATTGACTACTTCATCATCTGATTTGGAACCATCACTAGAAGAACATCCTAATGATAAGAGGCTAAGTAGAATGAATAAGATTGAGTTTGTTTTCATAGGAATGAAAATAATAGTGAAAATGATATAACTATTTTATAATCGATGTTCTTATTAATTCTATATATAACAATTGGGCGAGATAATTATCTATCTCACCCAATGCTCTATTTTATTGTAAAGCTAATGCAATAGCATTGCCAAATAATTCTGGTAAACTGATTCCTGCTGCTCTGGACTGTTGAGGTAAGAGACTTTCGGTGGTTAGACCTGGAACAGTATTCACTTCTAATAAGTGAGGTTCATTATTTACAATAATGTATTCACTACGAGAGAATCCTTTCATTTTCAATACTTCATAAACCCTTTTTGCGATGCTGCCTACTTTCTCTGTCATTTCATCTGAAATTCTAGCAGGTGTAATCTCTTGAGACTTCCCTAAGTATTTAGCTTCATAATCAAAGAAATCATTTTCTGAAACGATTTCAGTAATTGGTAAAACAGTAACTTTTCCTTTGTAATTGATTACTCCAACAGAAACTTCAACACCATCAAGGAATGATTCAATAATGATTTCGTTATCTTCTTTATAAGCTTTCTCAATTGCTGCGGCTAATTCGTCTTGAACTTTCACTTTTGAAATACCAAAACTAGATCCTGCTTTATTGGGCTTAACAAAACAAGGTAATCCTACTGTTTTTATAATCGCATCCTGATCGATAGGGTCGCCAAGGTTTAAGTAATAAGACTGTGCTGTTTTAATACCATAAGGTTTTAATACAGATAATAAATCACGTTTATTAAAAGTCAATGCTGCTTGATAATAATCACAAGATGTATGAGGAATACCTAATAATTCAAAATAAGCAGCCAATAATCCATCTTCTCCCGGTGTACCGTGGATGGCATTAAATACAACATCAAATTTTATTTTGACCTCATTAACCAATACCGAAAAGTCATCCTTGTTTACTGTGTGTTCGATATTGTTATCATCGACCATAAACCATCTTTCCTTAAAAATATGAACACGATAAGTATGGTATTCATTTTTATCTAAATACTGATATACTACATTTCCGCTGGTTAAAGAAACTTGATATTCGCTAGAATATCCACCCATAATAATGGCAACATTTTTCATCTTGAAAGGCATTAAAATTATCGACTTTTATAAAACAAAAATATCATTAATTGTTGAAACTAAAAACCTTTACTATTTTTATATCTTTGCGGTAAATAAAATTATATGAGTTTATCCAAATTCCTTACAAGTCGTGTTTTCGTTAAGCAATTAATTATTGCTGCAGTAATTGTGTTTATTGCTACTTTTTTATTGATGAAATGGTTGAGTGTCACCACAAATCATGGTGAAGAAATCACTGTGCCAGATTTGAAAAAGATGACTGCAACACAAATTGAGTCAAAATTAGAAAACATGGATTTAGAATATGTTATTGTAGATTCTGTAGACTATAGAAGTGATTTCCCTAAATTTTCAGTTGTAGATCAGGATCCAATTGCGGGTGCGAAGGTAAAACAGAACAGAAAAATTTATGTAAAATTAAATTCTTCGGGTTATGCACAGGTGAAAATTCCAGATTTAATTCAGAGAACATACAGACAGGCATTGCCTACATTAAAAGCATTAGGACTTGATGAAGGTAAAATCATCTATGTTCCTAATATTGCAAAAGACATGGTTTTGGAAATGCGTTTTAATGGTAAAAAATTAAAACCAGGAGACCAAGTTTTGAAAACCTCTAAGATCGATTTAGTTTTAGGAGATGGGAAAATTGGATTTGAGGATAATAATACGAACGATACAGACGGGGTAAACATAGATACAAAAAATGAACAATAACAATATTGACAGTCCAGAAATGGATGAAGAATTATTCGAACACTTTAAATTTGAAGTTCCTAAAGGACAATCTCCTTTGCGAATTGACAAGTATTTAATGAGTTTGATTCAGAATGCAACACGTAACAAAATACAAAATGCAGCAACAGCAGGAAATATTTATGTGAATGACATCGCTGTAAAATCAAATTATAAAGTTAAGGCTTTGGATGTAGTACGTATTATGTTAACACATCCACCGTATGAAAATCATATTGAACCAGAGAATATCCCTTTGGATATTGTCTATGAGGATGATGCACTTTTAGTGATTAATAAACCAGCTGGGATGGTTGTACATCCTGGACATGGTAATTATACAGGGACTTTAGTACATGCATTGGCTTATCATTTCGATAACCTTCCTATGAATAGTAGTGAACGTCCGGGTTTAGTACACCGTATTGACAAGGATACTACAGGATTATTGGTTATTGCAAAAACTGAAGCTGCAATGACACACTTAGCAAAGCAATTTGAAGCAAAAACTTCAGATAGAGAATATGTGGCTTTGGTTTGGGGAAATATGGTAGAAGATGAAGGAACGGTAGAAGGAAATATCGCCCGACATGTGAAAGACAGAATGCAAATGGCTGTTTTTCTAGATGAAGAGATTGGGAAACCAGCAGTAACTCATTACAAAGTAATAGAACGATTAGGTTATGTTACTTTGATTTCATGTAAATTGGAAACAGGACGTACACACCAAATTCGTGTGCACATGAAACACATTGGACATACCTTATTCAATGATGAACGTTATGGCGGAAATATCATTTTAAAAGGAACGACATTTACGAAATATAAACAATTCATTGATAATTGTTTTAAAATATTACCAAGACAAGCCCTACATGCTAAGACATTAGGATTCATTCACCCCACTACGGGAGAAAAAATGAGTTTTGATACGGAACTTCCTGAGGATATGAAAGAATGTATCACGAAATGGAGAGCTTATTCTAATTCACATACTGTAGAAGAGGAAGAAGATTAATCTATCATTATGATAAAAATATAAAGCCCGCATTTTCAGCTATGAAAATGCGGGCTTTTTTGTTGAATAATTTTGCTTAAATCCAGTTGTTTCAAATGGGTTTATAATTCTTTTTTTATAAATTAGGGACTTATTTCCCCTGATTATTAATTACTAAGTAGTAACCAATTGGTTTAGATTTATAAAAATTCCCCATGAACAAAGAACTCCTTTACCAAGATGATATATCAAATAAATTCTGGAATATTGCTGCGTCAGGAAATAGTTTTACAGTAACCTATGGTAAAACAGGTACCCAAGGCCAATCACAGACGAAAACATTTGAAAGTGAAGAAAAATGCCTCAAAGAAGCACAGAAAATAATTGCTGAAAAACTTAAAAAAGGCTACTCAGAAGATGGAGAACCTTCTGGTGCAGTGCCCAAAGCAATAACCGCTAAAAAATCAGATCAAGCGACCCTATTAGCAGAATATGATGAGTTAGTGAAACAAGCCAACATTCAAGGACTGTTACCTTTTTTACAAACAAAAGTAAAAGGGCATACTGAGGCGATGAAGAAGAATATTCGGAAAGCCAAAAGGCATTGGATGACTTGGGTTGATTTAACAAAAGAAAAAAACTTTATTAAAAAAGGAGGGAACCAATATGGTATTAGAGGCTCAAAAGCACAACAAAATATTATAGCATTAAGCGCCATTGCCTTATTCAATAGAGCAGAAATTAATTCTTGGGATGAATTGTTAGATGTTTTTAATGAAATGAATGATCCCTATTCTACTGCAATAATAGAATGGGCAAAACCCAATTGGATTGTTGATTTTTTATTAGAAAAAACAGCACGCGATGATTGGCGAACGGTGGATTATGCTGTTCTTCGTCTTTGGGAAGATAAAGGAATAATTGACTATAATCCAGAGTTGTTTGCACGAATGTTATCCCGCAGAAGATGGGGTAATGCGGATGATCGATATGAGAATTTTGATAAATTCTCCGCCTATATTATAAATGATGCAACCATAGTGAAACGAGATGTTTTGGAATTGTTCAATTATCCAACAACTTTGCATCAGCAATTTTTTCATGACCCAGACCCAAAGAAAAGAGAAGAAATAATAATATGGGAGCGCATTTTAAAAACACTACTTCAAGATAAAAAAATAGATATGCTTTGGTTCTTGGAAAAAAGCATACAAATACAAACGAAAGAATGGAGTCTGAATTTAAAATCATTTTTTAGAAAAAGAATTTTAGAAGCAGATCCGACACCCGAACAATTAGTAACACTTCAAAACACAATATTCCCTTTATTACATGCTTCTGTTAGTGCTGTAGTCGTGTTAGGGATTGATTTAAGTAAGAAAATTATAGAAGAGAAGAAATTCGACACAACAGCATTTTTAGAATGGTTGGAGCCTGTAATGATGCGTGAAGATTGTAAAGGAGCTATAAAATCAATATTGATTCTATTTGATAAAATAGCTAAAAAACAACCAAAGTTAAAAGCTAGACTAAGTCATTTGGCTTCCGATGTTTTTATGATTCCGGATTTAAGTTTACAGGAACGCGCCGTAAAAACAATTGAAAAATTAGGGAATGCAAAAGATGCAGTACTCAAAGAAAAATTAGAAATGTATGCTTCCCAAATGCAGGGAAATGTGAAAGTACAATTAACACCATTTTTGGATGCTGAAACTGTTTTGTTACAGGGATTTGAACTCGAAGACTATGTTGTTGTTAAACAAAAAAATAAAGTTCTTTTAGAACAAAATACCGTAATATTACCCGCTGATTGGAATGCAATTTTATTCCAATTCGGAAAATTTATTAGTTCTACGGAGGTTATAGATGCAGAAATAATATTACATAGTTTAACGCTTCAGTCAGATTTATTTCCAGAAGATTATAAAGAACAATTACAGCCTTATTTAAAACAATTGGAGAAAAGTTACTTTGAAGCTGATTATAAAAATATTTTTAAAAACTTTTTCAGTGAAAAAATAAAGGACCTATCGGGGACTTTTAAAGTGAAAAGTGCCTATATCTCCAATTCTAAAACGATTAATTCACTATTGGAGGTTTTAAACGAAGTAGAATATAAAATTAAAAATAAGTCAAAGTTACCGTTATTGAGCTTTCCATCACACTTGCCACATTGGGTTGCTCCTAAAGTGTTAGTAGAGCGTTTACTACAATATCAAGAAGCCAATGAACCGATTAATAAAATTGATTTTGCAATAGCAATCAGTCGAATGCCACGGGAGAATACTACAGAAGCCTTACAGCTTTGTGATCAGTTAAAAGATGAGGTTGCAGATTTGTTACGATATTGTTTAGGAGAAACGAAAGAAATTACACTACGTAAAAATTCATTCTTTTCAAAAATAATGATGCATACGTTGAATACCACAAAAGAAACAGTAAATAATGCCTATTGGGCATTGGCTGCTCGAACTTTTGATCCCCTAGGAACATTCGCTGAGTTTGAAACCACCACATTAAAGGATATTCCTTATGTAGTATCTCCATATTATCCTGAAATAAAAATAAAAGAACAATGGCAGGAGTGGAGAGATTATAAAACAAATGAAAAGATGCGCAATCAACTGCCTTCTATTCTAGATGTTAAGTTAAATGCTTTTCAACAAACTCCAGAGGTACTTTTATACAGTATTGATGCGTATGATAAAACGGGATATTTTTCATATCTCATTGAAGCGGAAGAAAATGTATGGTATTGGCATAGTTTGATGCCACAGAATGATGATCCATTAGCACTTTCAATATTAAAGTATGCTTGTAAAAGTCCAGATGAAAGTAATAATGGACTAAGAGCCTTTTTATATGTAATGATGTTACCGGAATTTTGGTTTACAGACCATTCGATTATGGTATTAGCCTGTGGTTTATTTGAACAAAAGAAACAAAACCGTTTACTTGCCGGGGAAGTATTGATTGATTTGATAACAAAACAAAAAATAGATGTAGATACTATGGGACGAAAAGCAGGGTTTTTAATTTCAGAAAATTATGGTCCCTTACAACGTTTTACAGAAGCCATAACGATGAGTAAGGATATATCTCCTTTGCATAATTCAGCATTGAAGTCATTGTTAGACAGTTGTCTTGAAAATTTAAAAATAGGCGATAAGTTACCTACAAACTTTAAGAAATTGCTTGAATTGTATTTTGATGTACTGACAAAAACAGGACACAAACCAAGTGCAGGAGCGCTTAATTTAATTACTTCTTTGGGTTCTAATGCGAGTATTAAAGCGATAGTGAAGCAAATTTCGAATAATTAAATTTTGATTTAAAAAAGAGAAAATATGTCAGCGGATTTAGAATATAATTATCAAGGAGTTTCAACTTTAGAAAAAAATAAAGGAGGGAATAAATTAGTTTTCGCACATCAAACAGAAATTGAAGAAGTAAATAATATTCCATGTTTCTTTTGGGGAAGTTTGACGGACCCTTATGTAACCGCAAAATGCTGGACTACGATTTCAAAAGTAGTTCGTTCCAGTTTTGGACCTATTCCAGCCAGCTTACGAGATCCAATTGTTTCTGCAGGAGCAGAGCGCCTACGTTTTGAAGGGTTTTCTTCCTGTAATGGAGTGTATGTGCGTTTGGATATGATGCCCGATGCTGTCGATGGAGAATTCATTGCCAGTGGTACAACGAATGTAGATTTTAATGAGCCGATGCTGAATGCTCTAAATGGAATTCAGAAGAATGAAAAAGTTGTTTTAGCCATTGGGCAAAACGAAGTTCAGGTAACAACCAAGCAAGAAAAAGTTGTAGAGAAAAAAGTAAAATTACCCCTGCGATGGATTAAAGGTTTAACAAGTGTTCAGTTGTATTTAGCAGATATGGATTTGTCTTTTGAGCTGAATAAAATACAAACCATACAATTATTTCAAAGTATTCCAAAAGGAAATACTACAGGACAATTTTTCATTACACAAAGAGCAGGGAAATTCACTTTTACTGTAATTGAAAGTCCAGACTCTGTACGTATTGGTGGAGTACACCGATTGAGATTGTTGGAAGGGATTTTACCATTAGTGAAAGGAATACAAATCTATCAATCCCAGGATAAGGAAGCCTGTGCTCTAGTAGCAGAATTTGGAACCATGCGCTTGATGATGGCTTTTTCTCCCGATGCCTATAGAGGCTTTTCTGGAGAAGGAGTAGCCTTAGAGAATATGGTAAAAGAAGTGCCACTAGAATGGGTGTATGGTTTAAATAGTCTGATGAAATCCAATGAAACATTTGATCCCACAATGATGTCTATTGAAAATGATATTCAATTTGATACTATGGACAGTTTGACAGCAAGTTTATCTTCGATGGGATTATTGGGCTATGATTTACATGAAAATCAGCATTTCTATAGACGCTTGCCTTTTAAAACAGAACGTATTTTAAGTTTAAATCCACGTTTGAAAAATGCAAAAAAGCTATTGGATAACGCGGAAATAGAAGTTGTAGCAAAACGACCTGAGTATACAGAAGTGAGAGTAAAAGGAACAGGAGTATATCATACTGTAATTATTGAAAACGATAAAGCAAAGTGTACTTGTGATTGGTTTACCAGTTATCAAGGAAAGAGAGGGGTTTGCAAACATATTTTGGCAGTGAAAATGAGCAATGTAGGCTAGTAGCTGTCTGTTTTTTCTGGGGTATCAATTTTTACAATAGTATAATCAACAGAATTGAATAAGGATGCTGCTAATTCTAAATTGGAATTAGTATTTTTGAAAGTATAAAATAAATGAAAATGAAAATTGTAATATCTCCAGCCAAATCACTAGATTTTGAAACGCCATTACCCATTGAAAAACATACTACGCCTTCTTTTTTAAAAGAATCGAAAATCATACATAAAGTTTTAAAAACACAATCCCCAAAAGAGTTATCAAATTTGATGAGTATTTCTGATAAATTGGCGGCATTAAATTGGGAGCGTAATCAAGCATGGAAAACGCCTTTTACGATTGAGAATGCACGTCCAGCAGTTTTTGCTTTCAATGGAGATGTGTATACAGGATTAGATGCTTATTCTATTCCAGAAAATGCATTTGAAAAATTGGAAGATCGTCTGCGAATCCTTTCAGGTTTGTATGGAGTATTAAAGCCATTGGATCTTATTCAACCATATCGTTTGGAAATGGGTACAAAATTACCTGTGAAAGAATCACCAAATCTATATGGCTTTTGGAAACCAATTATTACGAAGGCTTTGAATAGTGAATTAAAGAAAGGAGAGCTTTTTATTAATTTGGCCAGCAAAGAATATTTTGACGCAGTCGATGTAAAGAAGTTAAAAGTTCCAGTAATTACTCCAGAATTCAAAGATTATAAAGATGGGAAATTAAAAATCATTAGTTTCTTCGCAAAGAAGGCTAGAGGATTGATGGTACGCTATATTTTGGATAAAAATGTTGAAACTATCGAAGACCTGAAAGGTTTCGATTATGAAGGATATAAATTTGATGCCAATCTGTCAAAAGGAAATACACTGATTTTTACACGATAAAATAATAGCATTGATATAAAGAAAAACTCCCGATGTGAATCGGGAGTTTTTTTTAAAATACTAATTAATTACTAAGACTAATGCATAGCATCAGCAGGATTAATTTTATTGGTTCCTTTTTTAATCAACAGGATGATAGGGATACACAATAAGAACATAATCCCGAGGTACATGAAAATATCCATGTAGGCAAGAACAGTGCTTTGCTTCATTACAGAAAGATCCATTGCCTGATAGGCTTTTCCTAAGGCCTCGCTTGAACTAAAACCTTTAGACATGAATCCCTGTTGTAGTTGTGTTACTCGTTGTTGAACTTCAAGTTTACTCACATCTAGTTTTGAAACTAAATCTACACGGTGATCCTGACTGAATCGTGTAATGAATGTCGTGATGATTGCAATACCAAATGAACCTCCTAATTGACGCATCATTCCAGTAAATGCAGCTCCTTCACCTATGCTTTTACCTTTTAAGGTAGATAAAGCTAAAGTTGTAATCGGTACGAAAAGTAATCCTAATCCCATACCTCTTAATATTAAAGGCCAGAACATATGTTCTTTTCCTGTATCGGGCGTAATTACATTATGCATCCAGAATGTAAAGAAAAAGAAGATTAAGAATCCTATACCGACCATGTAACCTTGTGGAACACCTTTTTGAATCATTTTCCCAATAAAAGGCATCATAAAGGCAGTGGTAAGTGATCCTGGAATTAATAATAAACCTGCATCTGTAGCGGTCCATCCCAGAACAGATTGTGTATAAATCGGTAATATTAATGTCGATCCGTACAAACCAAATCCTAAGATAAAACACATAACGGTTCCAATTCTTAAATTTCCATCTTTTAAAACACTAAGATTTACAATGGGATATTTATAGGTCATTTCTCTCCAAATGAATAATAATAATCCAAATACAGTAACCACACTCAACGTAACAATTAAGCCATCGTTGAACCAGTCATCTTGTTGACCATGTTCTAAAACGAATTGTAATGACCCAATAAATGATGCTAAGAATATAATTCCCCACCAGTCAACCTGATTGGCTTTTAGTTTCTCTCCATATTTTGGACTCTTTACATACGTTAGAGTTAAGATCGTTGCAATAATTCCCAATGGGATATTGATGTAAAAAATGTAAGGCCAAGAGTAATTATCCACAAGATAACCTCCTAATGGCGGACCTAATGTAGGTCCTACAATTACACCCATTCCGTAAATAGCTTGCGCCATACCTCGTTTTGCAATCGGATAACTTTCTGTAATAATGGTTTGTGCTGTTACTAATAAAGCTCCACCACCTAAACCTTGAATAAATCGGAAAGCTACCAGTTCCCATATATTTGTGGCATTACCACAGAGAAAAGAGGAAATCGTAAAGATTACAATCGAAACGGCAAAATAATTACGTCGACCAAATTGTTGAGAAAGCCAACTCGTCATTGGGATTACAATTACGTTTGCAATGGCATACGCAGTAATTACCCAAGCAACATCCGTTAGCGTAGCGCCAAGGCTTCCTCGCATGTCTGTTAGTGCTACGTTTACAATAGTAGTATCCACGATTTCAAGCAATGCACAAAGTACTGCCGTAATCGTAATGATTACCCTTCTGTAACCGTATTCAACTAAACTATCTTCTCCATTAGTCGCTTCCATATTACTTTAAATGTACATCTACATCCACATTCATTCCTGGACGTAATAATTTTATTTTTTCTGGATCATTACTAGCGTCTAAGCTAATTTTAACCGGTAAACGTTGAATTGTTTTTACGAAGTTACCCGTAGCATTATCTGGAGGTAATAAAGAGAAACGCGCCCCTGTTGCTGGAGAAAATGAACTTACAGTACCTTCAAATTCTACATTTGGATAGGCATCTACTTTAATTCCTACTTTTTGGCCAATAGCCATTTTGTTCAATTGTGTTTCTTTAAAGTTTGCCACAACCCAAGCAGATTCATTATTGATGATATAGAATAATGATTGTCCGGGTTGAACTACTTGTCCTGGTTGGATATTGATTTTTGATACCTGTCCATCAATTGAAGCAGTAACAACGGTATACGCTAGGTTTAATTTTGCAGCTTCAAGAACAGCTTGTGCTCTTTTAATATTTGCAGCAGCAACATCGGTTTGTTTGTGTATTACTTCAGATTGAGATACAATTGCTGATTTTTGGAAGCTCGTTGCTTTTTGTTGTTGTTGTAAAATTCTAACTTGGCTTTCTGCTTCTAATTTTGCTGCTTCAGCTTGTTCAAATTGTTGTTTGGTGATTGATTTGTTTGCGTATAAGTTTTTATAACGCTCAAAGTCATTAGAAGCTCTTCCTAAACGAATTCTAGCAGTTTCTATGTTACCACCTGCAGAAGAGATATTCGCGTCAGAAACCGATACGTTTGCAAGCGCACCACCTATGTCAGCCTTAGATACTGCAAAACTTCCTTCTGCAGCAACCAAAGCAGCATTTGCTTCTTCTACTTTTACTTGGTAATCTTTGTTGTCGATTGTGAAAAGTGTATCTCCTTTTTTCACATAATCATTGTCTTTTACATAAACTTTAGTAATGTATCCTGTTACACGTGGAATAATAGGATTCATGTTTTTCTCAATTTGAGCATCATCAGTTGATTCATGAGAAAGGGAGTGGATATATTTGTATATGCCATAAGCACCGCCTAATACAACTAATACAGCTAGTATAGCGACGAATTTTTTATTTGTTTTTTTCTTTTCCATGGGAATAGTCTATGATTTTATTTTTTGAATTATTTTATTGATTGAGTTAGTTTTCCGGATGCAGCAAGCAATTCATACTGTCTTTGTGTGATGTTTGCTTTTGCATAAGCTTGATTGATTTTTGCTTGTAATTGTTCTACGTCTGCTTCCAGTAAATCATTTGTATCTGAAAGACCATTCTCGTATTTATCTTTTACAATTCTATAATTCTCTTCTGCTTGAGCACGAGCTTCTACGTATACGTCATTTTGTTTTAAAGATAAATCGTAGTTTTCTTTTGCTTGCTGAACTTGTACTTTAACGTTATCCGTCAATAATTCTACGGCATGCTCTGTTTCTTGTGCTTTGCTTGTCGCTACTTTTACTTCTTTACCATTTTTGAATATAGACGTTAAATCATACGATAATCCTACACCAAAGTTAATTGCATTCGTTACTCTCATTACATTTTGTAAATCGATAGCAGCATAACCACCCACTAAAGACAATGATGGGTAATATGCACTTTTTGCAATTTTAATATTGGTTTCAGAAGCTTTTTGTTGTAAACGAATAGCTCCTAAATCACTTCTGTTCTCAATCGCATCTTGTTCTGTAGTTGTAACATTTCCAAACATGTTTTTATCAAACATTCCTTCGTTAGGTATAATCTGAGTGCTAGTAGGAAGTTTCAACAATGTAATTAATTGGAAGTTGATTACGGAAACATTCTTTTTAGCTTCGTCCAAAGCCACTTGGAAGTTGGATACTTGTAATTTTGCTTTTAGCAAATCATTACGAGCAATCAAACCATTCTGTTCCATAGCAGTGAAATCATTTACACGTTGTGCTGAACTCTTGATATTTTCTTGAATCAAAGCGACAGATTGTTGTGCTTTGTATAAGTTAACATAGCCCATCACTACTTGAACCGCTAATTCTTGTTTTGTTTGTGCTGCATTAAAACCTTCTGCTTGGTATAAGTAATCAGATGTCTTAATGCTGTTTTGAATTTTAAGACCAGCAAATAGAGGATAAGATAAACTAGCTTGTCCTAACATCAATTGATTAACTTTTGGTGCCGTTGTACCTCCTTCAGAATCTGAATTGCCAAGTTTGAAGTTTACATCGGCATTAGTAAGACGTTGGTATTGCCCTGAAAGTTTTAAATTAGGGTATAAGTTGTTTTTTGCTGCCTGTAGTTCATATTGTTTAGTTGAAACTTTTGTATCAGCTAATTGAGCTTCTGTGCTTTTTGTAAGGGCTATATGGATAGCTTCATCTAATGTAAGCGGCGTTTTGTCCTGCGCATTTACGGTCGATATACCTACAACAAAAAGTACCGAAAGCAAAAGGGATTTAACTTTCATAAATTAAAAGTGCTTTAATGGTTTGTTGAATGTGAGTTATTAATTCGTTATTTATGTAATTGTCAAATTTTTCATCCGTATTTAATCCCAACAAATTTTCATAAAATGGACGGTTGGTATTAAAGTGAAAAAAGGTACCCAATATCGTAGGAGGTATTAAAGCGATATTGACATTTTTTTGGAAGATTCCTTTTTCCTGTCCATCATGAACTATTTTTTCTAGAGAAATTAAATTAACTCTTTTGACTTCAGAAAATGATTTATAATCCATTGTTCTTTTCTTGGAAGAAAATTCAAAATGTAAAATCTGATAGATTCCTTTGTTGCAATTTATTTTGGTAACATAATAGTCAATAAGTTTATTGATCTTTTCTAAAGGGGAGATGTCCTCTACAATTAAGCTCTCCAATTTCATTTTTAAATCAGATGTTCTGAAAAAAATTAAAGCCTCTAATAATTTTTCCTTTGATCCAAAATAGTAAGAGATCATTGCGATATTTATTTTGGCTTCTTTTGAAATATTCCGGATTGAAGTTCCGTCATATCCTTTCTCAGCAAATAGCTTTTCTGCTACCTGAAGTATCTTCATCTGCTTGTCATTATACTCAGTCATTTTTTGTGCATTTCAAAATCGAGTACAAAATTAAACACTTGTTTAAATTAAACGTTTGTTTAATTTGTTTTTAACTTAATTTTAACAAAATGAAATTATAGGAAAAAAGAAGAGACAAGCCATAAAATTATTGTAATTTGGCTCCGAAATTTAGGAGCGATAGGGATATAGTAATGCATCGTTTTTCTCCAAAGATTTTGATGCTTAATCTAGCTCTTGTATATAAAAGAGAAAAGAGCAATATCTTCACTTTTAAGTTACTAATATTACCCTTTTTTATTGTGAAATGATCTTTTTTAGTGCTATAGAGTATTTCTATAGTGATTATTTAAAATTTTAATAACCAGTATATTATACTAATTTACATTTAGTATTGATTTAACAAATGAATTGATGCTCTCAATTCCGTTGTTTTTGATGTGATTTACAAACGCACTCCCAATAATTGCTCCTTTTGCTTCTTGAATTGCCTGTGAGAAAGTCTCTGAATTGCTAATTCCAAACCCAATAATTTGAGGGTTTTTTAAGTTCATTTCTGCGACTCTTTTGAAGTAATTTTGATGCGTATTACCGAAACTATTTTGGCTACCGGTTACACTTGCACTACTCACCATGTAGATGAATCCTTGAGATACTTTATCAATATATCGAATGCGCTCATCACTCGTTTGTGGTGTTATAAGGAAGATATTATAAAGGTCATATTGCTCAAAAATAGCCTTGTATTCGGCATCATATATTGCGACTGGAAGGTCTGGAATGATCAATCCATCGATACCAATTTCTTTGCATTTAGCACAAAATTTGGCTACTCCATATTGCAAAATAGGATTAAAATATCCCATAATCAGTAACGGGATTTGCACTGTTTGACGGATATTTTTAAGCTGTTCAAACAGTAATTCTGTGGTCATTCCGTTGTGTAAAGCCTGTGTTGAACTCTCCTGAATGGTAGGTCCATCGGCTAAGGGATCACTAAAAGGAAGCCCGATTTCGATCATATCAACACCACTTTTTTCTAAGTTTTCTATGATAGTTACGGTATCATTTAGACTTGGAAATCCTGCCGTAAAATAGATGGAAAGGATTTTTTTATCTCCTTGTAACTGTTTTTGTATACGATTCATAGTCTTCTGTAATTTAAATTTTATACGTTTTTTCTTTCTTTTTTGAATGAGAAAAACTATCTTTTTTTTAATAATTTAGGCATAAATAACGACTGGAAAAAGGTGGAAGATTGCCTGATTTGAGTAGAAAATAGAGCTTATAATTTGAAATAATTGATGTAGGTATTCAAATCTTTATCACCGCGACCGGATAGATTAATGATGACAACATCATCCTTTTTGAAGGTTTTATAATCTAAAACGGCTAATGCATGTGCACTTTCAATTGCTGGAATTATACCTTCAGTTTTGGATAAAGTAAGTCCCCATTGCATGGCATCGTCATCGGTTATGGCTATGAATTCAGCTCTTTTACTTTGGAATAAATGAGCATGCATTGGTCCAACTCCAGGGTAATCTAATCCTGCAGAAATGGAGTAGGGTTCCGTGATTTGTCCATCTTTAGTTTGCATCAATAACGTCTTGCTTCCATGAATGATTCCGATGCGACCCAAAGCAGATGTTGCCGCACTGTGACCCGTATCAATTCCTTTTCCAGCAGCTTCTACAGCAATTAAACCGACTGTTTCATCATCTAAAAAATGATAAAATGCACCTGCAGCATTACTACCACCACCTACACAGGCGATAACATAATTAGGATTTTCATTGCCTTCTTTTTCTAAAAGTTGGGCTTTAATTTCCTCAGAAATAACACTTTGGAAACGAGCTACCATATCTGGATAAGGATGTGGTCCAACCACAGATCCAATGATGTAATAAGTATCTACAGGATTATTGATCCAATCTCTAATGGCTTCATTAGTAGCATCTTTTAATGTTTTGGAACCTGACGCTGCTGGACGTACTTCTGCACCAAGCATTTTCATACGGGCTACATTTGGAGCCTGACGCTCAATATCAATTTCTCCCATGTAGACAATACATTGCAATCCCATCAAAGCACATACTGTCGCTGTAGCCACTCCATGCTGACCTGCACCAGTTTCAGCTATTATACGCGTCTTACCTAGTTTTTTTGCTAATAGAATTTGCCCAATTGTATTGTTCACTTTGTGCGCACCAGTATGGCATAAATCTTCTCTTTTCAGGTAGATTTTAGTATTGTATTTTGCGGATAATCTTTCGGCAAAATAAAGTGGTGTAGGACGTCCTACATAGTCTTTTAATAGTGCTTGAAATTCTTCCTGGAAGCTTGGTTCTTGTAGGATTGTAAGGTAACGTTGACGTAATTCTTCTACATTTGGATAGAGCATTTCGGGTATAAATGCACCACCAAACTCGCCATAAAATCCTTTTTCATTTACGTGATATGTTTTCATAATATATTGAAATGTTATTTATAGAAAGTCTATTTCATACTTGAAGCGTTTAATCGCATCGATGTATTTTAGACCTGGTTCTAATTCAAATTTACTGTTGATATCAATACTGTGGATGGGTAATCCTGTTTCGATAAGTTCTTTTATTTTTGGATGCTCTTCAATTCCCACACCACCACTTAAGAAAAAAGGCTTGGAATAGGGATAACGTTCTAATATTTGCCAGTTAAATGGTAAACCATTACCGCCTGGTAATTCACCTTTTGTATCAAAGAGGTAGTAATCACAACTAGTTTCATAGGGAACTAATCGGTTGAAATCAAAATCTTCTCCGATTGAAAACACCTTAATGATTTTAATGTTTTCAAAAAGTTGTTTTAATTCTTTGCATAATTCAGGTTGTTCATTACCATGCAATTGAACAATATCCAATTGATATTTTCTAACTTTTGAAACAATTTCTCGAAAAGTTGCATCAACAAATACCCCAACCTTTTCAATAGATTCAGGTAAATCAGGAATAATTCCATTGAAGTAACGAGCTGATTTTTCCCAGAAAATAAAACCCATATAATCAGGATGTAATTTGGCTACATCGATTATGTTTTCAGGATATTTCATGCCACAAACTTTGAGTTTCATTTGCTTTTATTTTAGTTCGTAAAACGTTTTTTCTTTAGTAGACGAATTGATCGATAAATTGTTTCGCACTTATTCCGGGATTATCAGTTTTCATGAAGTTTTCTCCCACTAAAAATCCCTTGTAACCATAGGTTTTTAAGTCTTTAATAGCCTCTACGCTGCTAATGCCACTTTCTGAAATTTTAATAAAATCATCAGGAATATGTGGAGCTAAGGTCTTACTATAGTCTAGGCTTACTTCAAATGTTTTTAGATTACGATTGTTCACGCCAATAATGTCTAAAGTGGGCATAATTGATAGCTCTAATTCTTCCTGATTATGAACTTCTAACAATACTTCTAGTCCTAGACTTTTGGCAAATGAGGACAATGTTTCAATTTCTTTTCGAGATAAAACAGCTGCTATCAAAAGAATTAAATCGGCGCCATAAGCTTTAGCTTCAAGGATTTGATATTCGTCAATCACAAACTCTTTACGTAAAAGTGGTAACTGAACTGAGGCTCTGGCAAGGATTAAATCATCCAGGGAACCACCAAAATACTTCCCATCTGTTAAAACTGAAATAGCACTTGCTCCAGCGTTTTCATACCCAGTTACTACTTCTTCAACGGTAAAACTTTGATTAATTACAGACTTTGAAGGAGAACGACGTTTATGTTCTGCAATGATTCCTGAATTTGAGACCTTTAAGTTTTCGACTAATGAATGGGTTGATCGACCAAAAAGAACAGAAGATTCCAGTTGACTCACCGGAATAATTGATTTTTTGAGTGCAACTTCACGATGTTTGTCGGCAACAATTTTATCTAATATATTCATTTCTTGTATGTTTTGTAAGCTAGTTTTTACTCAAAGCTTGTAGTTTTTTCAATTGATTTAAAGCATTTCCACGAAGTAAACTTTCTTTTGCAAGTTCAAATCCTTCTCTTGGAGTACAGTTTTGCATAGTTACAATTGCCATTGCAGCGTTTGCACAAACTACATTATTTTGTGCTTCAGTACCATTTCCACTTATAATATTCAGAAATATCTGAGCAGATTCTTCAATTGTTTTTCCTCCCTCAATTTGCTTTTGTGTGACCGGTTGGACACCAAAATCTTCTGGTTTAATAAGACCTTCATGATGATTGGATATTGTCTTGGTATTACTGGTCAAGGATATTTCATCATAACCATCTAAAGCATTGAGTATGGTAAAATTAGTTCCTGTATTTTGATATAAATAACCATACATTCTTGCCAATTCTAAGTTGAAAACTCCCACCAATTGATTTTTTGGAAAGGAAGGATTTACCATAGGACCTAATATATTAAAGAAGGTTTTAACGCTTAATTCTTTGCGAATTGGTCCTACATTTTTCATAGCAGGATGGAATAGAGGAGCATGTAAGATACTGATATTGGCTTGTTCAATACATTTTTCTAAAAAATCAATTTCATTGGTAAATCGGATTCCTAAAATTTCCATGACATTACTAGAACCTGATATTGATGAAATACCATAGTTTCCATGTTTTGCTACTTTAATTCCTGCACCAGCAGTGACAAATGAAGCCAATGTTGAAATATTGAAAGTATCCTTTCCATCACCACCTGTTCCACATAAATCGATGGTATTGTAGGCCGAAAAATCAACAGGAATACAACGTTCCAATAGGGCTTCTCGAAAACCTTCTAATTCTTCAATTGTAATGCTTCGCATCATGAATACAGTTAAAAATGAAGCAATTTGACTGTTATTGTAATGACCGTCAGAGATATGTAACAATACGTTTTTCGCTTCTTCTTTAGAAAGTGTATCGTGTTTAATTAATCTATTTAATATATTTTTCATTGTAATAGTGTTGTATTAGTTATTGGATATTGCTTTTGATCATTAGCTATTTACCCAGTTTTCTAATATTTTTTTACCGTCAGGTGTCAATACAGATTCAGGATGATATTGCACGCCTTTTACATCATATTCCCGATGGCGTAATGACATTACTTGTCCATTTTCATCTAGCGAAGTAGCTTCTAATATTGCCGGTAAATTAGGATCAACAACCCATGAATGGTAACGTCCTACCTCAATTTGAGATTCAAGACCTTCAAAAAGAGATTCATCGGAAACCAGAATGTTCACTTTTGTTGCAACACCATGGTATACTTTATCCAAGTTGATTAACTGACCTCCAAATACTTCACCAATAGCTTGCTGCCCTAAGCAAATCCCTAAGATGCTTTTTGTTGGCGCATATTTTTGAATGATTTCTTTTAATAAACCTGCTTCATCAGGAATTCCAGGTCCTGGCGATAATAGAATTTTATCATAATCCTTCAGTTCATCCATAAAAACTTCATCGTTTCGGATGACTGTAACTTCACAATTCAAGTCTTCCAAATAATGTACTATATTATAAGTGAAGCTATCGTAATTGTCTATGACTACTATTTTTTTCATTGTATGTATATTTTAAACGGTCGGTTTATATAAGTCTTAAATGGTTTCGGCTAATTCTAATGCTTTGTTCAAAGCACCTAGTTTATTGTACACTTCCTGCATTTCACTTTCAGGATTTGAATCGGCTACAATTCCTGCACCTGCCTGACAATGAAGCTGATGGTTTTTACTCATAAATGTACGGATCATTATGGCATGATTAAAGTTTCCTTCAAAATCCATGAATCCAATAGCCCCACCATAAAAATGACGGTTTGTTTTTTCTATAGAATCAATTAATTGCATCGCCTTGTGCTTTGGAGCTCCGCTTAATGTACCTGCAGGAAAAGTATCCGCGACAACTTGCATAGTAGTTGCCTTAGGATGTAAAAGTCCAGTGACTTTGGAAACCAAATGAATCACGTGCGAAAAGAATTGTACTTCTCGGTATTTTTCTACTTGAACCCCATTACTATTGCGGCTTAGATCATTACGAGCTAAATCGACAAGCATGACATGTTCGCTATTTTCTTTTTTATCCTCCGCTAATTGTTTTGCCAAAAGTGCATCTTCTTCATCATTTCCAGTACGTTTGAAGGTTCCGGCGATAGGATGAATTTCTGCTTTGCGGTCTTGAACGACGAGCTGTGCTTCGGGTGATGATCCAAATATTTTGAAGTCACCATAATCAAAAAAGAAAAGGTAAGGGGATGGGTTGATACTTCGTAAGGCACGATATACATTAAATTCATCACCTTTAAAGTCTTGTGTAAACCTTCTGGATAATACCAATTGAAACACATCACCACGATAACAATGCTTTTGCGCTAAAACAACATTTTCTTTGAACTCTTCATCGGTAAGATTTGAAATTCCTGTTCCTTTTCGGGAGAAACTATATGAGCTGAAATCTTTTACCGCCATGATTTGTTCTATTTCATCAATATTGTTTTCCCCATTTATATTATGACAGAAGATGTAAGCCTCATTTTTAAAATGGTTAATAGCGATAATGTTCTGATATATGGCATAATAGATATCAGGAATACTCACGCCATCGGCTTTTGGTTTGATGTTAACGGTTTCAAAGTAACGAACAGCGTCATAAGCAATATAACCAAATAGTCCATTATTGATGAATTTGAATTCATTGTTACCCGTTTCAAATTCCTGTGCAAAAGCATCAATAATCATTGGTACATTACTATCCTTTGTAATCAATTCTATTTCTTTTCGATGATCAGGAAATGTTCTGGTAATCGTTTCATGTTCAATTTTGATACTTGCAATAGGATTACAACAGATGTATGAAAAACTATTTTTATTAGCTTGATAGTCACTACTTTCTAGCAAAAGACTATTCGGGAACTTATCACGAATTTTAAGATAAACACTTACAGGTGTAATCGTATCAGCAAGGATTTGTTTGTATTGTGTTTTTAATTTATATGTTTTCATCTTTTTGAGATATTTTCAGTTTGGACAATAAAAAAAGGCTTGTCGTGATGACAAGCCTTTTATATTTATATTTTTTTAAAAAATACTATAGCAGGAATCGCTCACGAAGTTCGACGTAAGTTATTCCACCACCATGTATTGTTTAAAATTGTGTTCATTGTTGTAATTATATGGTACAAAGATATAGAGTAAAATGAATAAAAAAAACAAATTATTGTTTTTTTATAATCCTTACTATTTTAAATGTAAGTATTTTGGAATTATAAGCTGCTGAAATACAGTGTTTTTTATTGTTGTAATTGTCTGAAATTAGATTATTTTAAAACGGTTATTTTAAAGGTTGTAAAGGGGATAGAGAATGCTGATACACCATTATTTGATAAAATTAATTTCACATGATTATTTGTTGCATAAGCTTTAGCATCAATTGTACCAGGTAGTATCATTGGTGATCCAAATATGATTGAGTCACCTTCTGTTACACCATTAATAGCTCTAGCCATTGTTATTATTTCCCCGGGAGGAATTGTAAGTGCTGTTGTACTTACAGTCGTTTTTATTACAGTAGGTATGCCCAGGTTTTCTAAAGTTGTTTTTCCAAGTTTACCATCTTGTCCTACAGTAATTATATCTCCAACGGTAACAGGTAAGTTATTGATAAAGAATTGTCCGTCTTTAAAGCCTGCAACTAATGGTGAATTATCTGGATCTAAATTTCCTTGATAAAAACTTATAGGTGCATTTGTTGTTCGGATAGCAATACCACCAATACCTGAGCCAGTAAGGTTTGTTTGATTTTGAAGATACGTCCCATATTGCCATTGATTACTTGTAGCAAGAAGTTGTCCAATAATCCCTAATTCATTTTCTTTTTGGCAAACTAAGTCAATTGAGGTACAGGCTGTTGCTCCAGTATTATTGGTGTTTTCAATTCTTATTCCAGGAAAAGGGCCAGCCTCATTTTTACTGATTAGAAGTTGATCCGATAAATGGCTTGGAAAAAAGTTATCTAATTGTTGTTTGGTTACAAATTCATTTGGTTCAAGAGCATTGGCTCCTTTTACAGTACTTAAAAAATGACCTCCACCTTCTGGTGTTACTCTAAATTTGAGTTCATCATCTAACATGATATCGTAACCAATTGTGTTTATACTATTACCTCTAGTAATGCCTGCTTTCCATTGGTGATCATACCATTTGAAGGAATGTCCTGATATCATTGTATCAATTGGTTTTAGATATGTATGAAAAGCTAAAATTTCTCTTCCTTCATTTGCATAAACAGCCATATTGCCATTTACTTGAAATTTCTCACCATTATCATTTTTGGATCCAATTATAACATTTCCAGAGATCCCCAATATAATCTTCAATCCATCCAAAAGTAATGGAGAATAACTTTGGGTTTCTCTATTATAAGCTCGAGCATGAACATAGCCACTATGATTACCTAATGCAATTTCAAAAGATTCTGCGCCATTATTTGAGACTACAAATTTTTCTGAAGGATTAACTGTGCCAATTCCAACAAAACTATTATCTTTTATAAAAAAAATACCATCTGTAATTCCTAATTTAGCAAAATTCCATCCTCCGAAATTTGAATTATAAGCAGTTACAAATCCATTTCCAATATTTAGTCCTTGCCCACTAAGGTTGACTCCACCAATAGCATCTATAATTCCTGTAAATGATGCTGATCCTTCTACTTGAAGTCGACTTGCATCTTCTTGCATTGTTGTAACATCATTTCCTAACATTAATTTTCCGCTTCCGTTGGTTAAACGCATTCGTTCTATTTGTACATTATACCCATATTCGGTATAAAATTTCAGTCCAGATGTATTTTTTGTTATTTTATATCCTTCAATTCCTGCCCCAATATGATCAAGCCAAGAGAAATTTAACTTTACTGATCCAGTTAATTGAGTAGAATTAATTTGAGCATTTTTTAGTGATAAAAGAGGGGTTTCTATATAATAGTTACCGACCGAATCTTTTGTTATTGTACTATCAATTAATTCATTATTCGAATTTGTTATTGGAATTATATTAGTGGTTAATGAACTTTTATTTAATTTAGAATTTAGAGATGTCTGTAGTCCATTAATCTTGTCTTGAGGTATAACTTCATCTTTATGCCAAAAAGACTGCCAGCTGGCCCAAAATTGTGCTTGTGTAGGTTTTTTTCCAGTCTTGAACCAATTCAGAATAGTATTTAATGAGGTAGCCATAATTAATTATTGTTTAAATGAAAAATTTAATCTTAAATAAAAAAGATGTTATGTTAAATTTACTACTTTTTTATTCCAAATAGCGATTAATAATATTGTTTTTAAATTTTCCTAATGTTAAATCTAGGTGTGATTTCAAATACCTTACAGTTTATTTGTTAGGGTATGGAAAAGTTTATAATATTATTTTTTGATAAAAAATTATCGATTTACGATAATTAATTTTTATATTTGATCTGTAATTAAATTTTATAAAATGAAAAATGTTCGATTTATCGCAACGATCTTATTTTATTTGAGCCGATGCATAGCACTATTGTATTTGACTTTATTTCTGTATTCTGGGATTATTTTTTTCCTTTCAGAGTTTACGGATGTAACCTGGAATGCAATCAATAGAGTTGAAAATAATCGATTTCAAATACTTTTCCCTTTTTCGGAAGAATCTATTTTGTTAGGAGATTATACAGGATTATTCATCACTGTTATGCTCACTATATTTTTGATATACTGGATTTTTTTCTGGTTATTAGGAAATGTATTTAGTGTATTTCGAAACAAGAAATTATTTACTGCACTTTCTGTACAACGGCTAAGGCAGTTTTATATCGCTAATATCATTATACCTGTACTAGCCATTTCAATACTATATATAGGGAAAGAGGAAAAAAGCTTGATGGTCATTATTACCATGCTCCATTTTGTAATAGGGATTTTTGCTTTTTTTATGGCTTCAATTTTTAAGCAAGGATTAACTTTGCAAGACGAACAAGATTTAACCATTTAATATGCCAATAATAATAAACGTTGATGTGATGCTTGCTAAACGCAAAATGCGTTCAAATGAATTGGCAGAAAAAATTGGGATTACCCCAGCAAATCTATCAGTGCTAAAAACCGGAAAAGCAAAAGCCATCCGAATAGCAACTCTGGAAGCGATTTGTAAAGAACTGGATTGCCAACCAGGAGATATTTTAGAATACATCAGCGAATAATTTTTAAGTAATAGAAGATTAATTTATCAACTCTGTAAATAGAGCGGACAAGGAATTCTTAGCCTTATTTTTCAAGAATCTAAAACGATAATAATTTGGATTGACTGTCTCATCAACAGCATTTTAATAAGGCTTTAGAAAGAATAAAACGGAATATAAATCATCAAAATCATCAAAAAATGAACACGTTGAAAATCACAAATCTCAACAAGAGATATGCTAATGGAGTACAAGCAATTAATAATGTTTCGCTTGAAATTAGCAATGGTATGTTTGGACTTCTAGGACCAAATGGCGCAGGAAAATCTTCTTTAATGCGAACGATAGCCACGTTACAACAACCTGATAGCGGAACAATTGAATTTAATGGAATCAATATTTTAAATGATCCATTATTCATGCGTCAAAATTTAGGGTATTTACCACAGGAATTTGGCGTATATCCTAAAATATCAGCCTATAAATTATTAGAACATTTGGCTGTTTTGAAAGGAATAGTAGACAAAAAGAGTAGGGAAGAACAGATTATGAGTTTGTTGGGAAAGACTAATTTATTGGAACATAGAAACAAATCTGTTCATACATTTTCTGGAGGAATGCGCCAACGCTTTGGAATAGCACAAACCCTTTTAGGAAACCCCAAAATGATTATTGTAGATGAACCAACGGCGGGTTTAGATCCAGAAGAACGCAATCGATTTAATAATCTGCTGAGTGAAATAGGAGAGAATATTATTGTGCTTTTATCAACCCACATTGTAGAAGATGTACGAGATTTATGTACTAATATGGGCATCATTACGAATGGAACATTGATTACTCAATGTAAACCCGAAGAAGCCATAAAAGTCATTGAGGGAACACTATGGGCGAAAACAATTCACAAAAATGAATTGGCTTTGTATCAAGCAAATATGAATGTTATTTCCGCGCAACTTTATGCAGGACAAATGAATATCCATGTTAGTGCCACAACACATCCTGGAAACGATTTTGTAGCCATAAAACCTAATTTGGAAGATGTTTATTTCAGCATTTTATTAGAAAATAATGTAAATAAGCTAAGCCATGTTTAAGAAACTACTAGAATTCGAATGGCATTATCATACTAGAAATATTTTGTTCTATGCCGCATTTCTAATTTACTTCTTACTTGGTTTTTTTGCTGCTTCAATGGGTGGATTTCCATTTCCAGGAGTATACCGAAACTCGCCGTATGTAATTAGTTACATAATAGGATTAATGTCACTAGGAGTGATATTCTCTATGACAATACTCATTGCCCAAACATTATTACGCGATATAGATCGCAAAATGGATGTAATTATTTATGCAACTCCAATCTCCAAACGACTTTACTTAGGGACAAAATTCATTGCCGTTTTTGGTGTAGGAATACTATCGTTTAGTATGTTAGTTTTTGGTATGATGATAGGTTATCACATGCCATGGGTATTACGGGAGGATTTAGGTGCTTTTGACTTATCCCATTATGTATGGCCTTTTATGATAATTGCAATTCCGAATATTTTGTTATGCGCCTCCGTATTATGCAGTCTGGCTTGGATTACACGAAATAAATTAATTATATATGTAGGAGGATTATTTATCTATATCTTTTATATCGTCGCATCCATTTTTTCTAACTCGCCCTTGGTTGCAGGTGGTTCCCCTTCGTCGGCTGAATCGATGGCTTTCGTAGCCAAAATGGATCCCTTTTGTCTGGCTAGTTTTTTTGAACAAACGCGCTATTGGACTGTTCTTGAAAGAAATACACACGGTGTTGAATTAACGGGAAATTTTTTATTTAATCGAATACTTTGGATTGTACTTTCATTGATGATTTTGGGAATATCATACCGATTATTTTCTTTCAGAAAAATGAATATCAAGTATCATAAAAAGAGAAAATGGGAAGAACAATACAGTAAAGGGATCAAACCCTATACTATTGTAAGACCAGTGATTCAAACGAGTAAACACAATCGATTGGTTCTGATAAGTTTTATAAAAATAGATTTAAAGTCTGTTGTCAAAGGAATACCATTCCTATTAATTATCATTATGCTGAGTGCCATGTTAATCATTGAGATTTCGGATGTAATAGATGGAGGCACACGCATGGCAGAAAATATTACGACTACAGGTTTAATGATTACAACCATTATGAAAGTAATTCCTTTTTGTATTATTCTCGTTCTTATTTTTTATAGTAGTGAACTCCTTTGGCGAAGTACAGGAGTAAATTTTCAGATGTTGGAAAATGCAACACCCAGTAATCAATACAGTATCTATTTTTCAAAATTAATTACATTATCCATTATTCCATTACTATTAATTACAAGCAGTATATTGATTGGAACCTTATTTCAGATTATAAATAATAATGCCCCGATAGATATTGGTTTATACTTCTCAATGTATTATTACATCGGACTCCCAATGTTACTAATTGCGGTTTTGTTGCTCAGCATTCAGGTTTTTATCCCAAATAAATATTTGGGCTTATCCATAGCAGCATTTGTTGTATTTATTGTGAGCACAAGCTTTGGGAAGCTAATTCATGCCAATCATATTTTAGTCCGTTATGGGAATGTGATGAAAACGTCCTATTACGATATGAATGGCTTTGGTAATTATACAACTTCATTCCATAGTTATATGTTATACAATAGTGGACTGGCTATAATTTTGATTGTTTTGAGTGGTATTGTATGGAAAAACAGAGGATATTCGATTAAAAAGGGTTATAAACGAACCAAAAACAACGTTTTGCAAAAAGGAATATTTCTTTTGGGAGTAGTATTCTTCTGGGGTTTTGGGAGCTTTATTTTGTACAAAACCGATATTGAAAAGTTAAGTCCAGTGAGTAGTGATAATGATTGGAAACAACGTTATGAATTGACATTTAAAAAATATGAGAATTTACCCCAACCTCTAATTACTAAAGTAAAAACAAATGTTGATTTGTTTCCTGAAGAACAACGGTATAGTGTAAAGGGAAGTTACGAATTAGTAAATACAACATCAGTCAAAATAGATAGCTTATTGCTTTATATTGATGAAAATGCAAAGCTAACCTCAGTTATAATTCCAAATGCAAAGAAAATAAAGGATTTATCAGAATATGGACACCAATGGTATCGATTAGAACAACCGTTACAGCCGAATGATTCATTAAAAATGGAATTTACTTTTGAATCCTCTTGGTCATCTTACCAAGGTCATACTTCATTTAATTCCATTATTGATAATGGATCTTTTATGCGAATGAGTCGATATTTTCCTGTGTTGGGCTATCAGATTGGAAATGAAATTGAAGATAAAAATGAACGTATAAAACGAAATTTAGGTGCTGTAAGAAGTCTTAAGAAATTAGAAGATAAAGAAAAAGTGCCCTATGATTTTATTGATTTAGACGCCATCATATCTACATCGGAAGATCAAATAGCCATTGGGTTAGGAGATTTGATAAAAGAATGGAAGGTAGAGAATCGCAATTATTTTCATTATAAAACGGCCCATCCAATACCTTTTCGATTTGCGTTTTCTTCCGCTAAATATCAAGTTAAAAAAGAACAGTATAAAGGGACTACTATTGAAGTATATTTTGATGCTCAACATCAACGAAATGTAGATAATCTTATCACTGCCGCAAAACAGGCATTGGATTATTGTGAAAGTAACTTTGGGAAATACCCAGAGAAGGTAATACGATATGCTGAAATCTCAGCCTTTGTAGAGGGATTTGCTGCAACGGCCTATCCTACAACACTCTATATGAAAGAAAATTTTGGTTTCTTTAGCAATTACAATAATAAGACGAAAGCCGATGTGTTGAATCAATTAACAGGACATGAATTTTCACATCAATGGTGGGGAAATGCACAGTTAAGCCCAGAAGAAAAAGAAGGTGGAATAATTCTAACAGAAATGCTTGCCCAGTATACTGAACTTATGCTCTATGAAAAAACACATGGAAAAGAAGCTGCGCTTGAATCCTTGAAAGTACATCTGGATCTGTATTTGAGTAGTCGTGGTTATACGGATGAAATGCCTGTATACAAAACACATTATGATACTCCATATTTAGCGTATGACAAAGGTATGGTTATGATGCATCAACTGCGATTATTGATTGGAGAAGATAAGGTCAATAAAGCCTTGAAATTACTACTTGATAATCATGCTTATCCGAAGCCTAGAGCTGATTCGCAGGATTTATTAAATGAGATATACAAAATCTCACCAATTGATTTGCATCCAAAAATAAACGAAATGTTTCAGCAGATTATCACGTATACTTCCAAAATTGAATCCGTAAGCAGTAGGAAAGTTTCCGATAAGGAATATGAAGTTTCATTTTTGGTCAATAGTAAAAAATACAGTGAAAATAATGTAGGGAAACGTACACTTATTATGAATGATCAAACGATTGATATTGGTGTTTATGATGAAAAAGGAAAAATGGTAACCTACATTTTTAACCTTAAAAATAATCAAGTAATCGGAAAAATACGAATGACCAGTAAACCAATTCGCTTATGCATTGATCCTAATTTGAAGAATATTGACACATTTTATAATGATAATGAGAAAGATATTCTTTAAAAAACAATAATTTAAAAAGTAAACGAAAAGGAGTGTTTTCAACTGTTTTTTGATAAAAAATAGTTCTTTTTCCTGCTTTTTTAAAAATAAGATACGTTAAAAATAAATATTTTATTTGGAGCGTAATTAAAAAATGTTATAAGTTTGCACCATTCAAATAGAATAGAAAAAATGACAAATCAAGTTTTATGTATGACAATGTGTATGTGCTTCTCAGAAAATGAGGAAGTCTCTGCTATGGTCTAAAGTGAATTAAAACTTTTTAAATATGCAAAGCTCCTCATGAAAATGAGGAGCTTTTTTTTTACAATACATTGAAAATATAAATGAACACCATGAAAAATAATTTTAATACAATCTCTTTCAACAATATGATGATGTGCTGCATGTGTAGATACACAGGAGGCGTATTGTTGTATTATAGCTATAAATGAGATAGTATATAATTAACTTTTTCAAAGCCTCTTGATTTCAAGAGGCTTTTTTTTTATCCAAAATCAAACATTATCCATGAATACGAACACTCTTAATCGCTTATTAACCAGTCAAGACATAGGAAGAAATCTGAGAGATTTATCAGAAAGTACATCACGTAAAATTGTTTTTTCAACCAGTTTTGGTATGGAGGATCAGGTGATTACAGATCTTATTCTATCGGATAAAATACCCAATATAGAAGTTTTTACACTGGATACAGGTCGATTATTTCCCGAAACCTATGCTTTGTGGGATCAGACCAATCTACGCTATCAAAAACAAATTAAATCCTACTATCCAGCAACAGAAACCCTAGAGAATTTTATCAATGAAAACGGAATTAATCCTTTTTATACAACTGTAGAGCTGCGAAAGCGATGTTGTCAAATTCGTAAAGTAGAACCGTTGAAAAGAGCTTTACAAGATGCTGAGGTATGGATTACAGGGTTGCGAGCAGAACAATCAGCAAATAGAAACACATTAGAAATGATACAATGGGATGAAGAATATCAATTATACAAATACAATCCTTTGTTGCATTGGACCTTAGAAAACGTGAAAGACTATATCAAACAAAAAGGAATACCCTATAATCCGCTTCACGACAAAGGATTTGTAAGCATCGGTTGTGCGCCCTGTACACGAGCCATCCGAGAAGGAGAAGATTTTAGAGCAGGACGATGGTGGTGGGAAGATACGACGAAAAAAGAATGTGGATTACACCGATAACAGTAAGAATGAAAAATGAAAATACGATGAATGATTCAAAGCAATATTTAGATCAATTAGAAGATGAAGCGATATATATCCTTCGCGAAACAGCAGCGCAATTTGAAAAACCAGCTTTATTATTTTCTGGTGGAAAAGATTCGATAATCTTAGCACATCTAGCTTTAAAAGCTTTTCGTCCAGGAAAATTTCCTTTTCCATTAGTTCATGTAGATACAGGACATAATTTCCCAGAAGCAATTGCCTTTAGAGATGCTTTTGTAAAAGAAATAGGAGAAAAATTGATTGTGAGTTCTGTAGAAGAAAGTATCGAAAAATACAATTTAAAAGAAACACAAGGACGTTTCCCTTCCCGAAATTCTTTACAAACGTATGCTTTACTTGATGTAATTCAAGAACATGAATTTGATGCCTGCATTGGCGGAGCCCGAAGAGATGAAGAAAAAGCAAGAGCTAAGGAACGCATTTTTTCAGTTCGAGATGATTTTGGACAATGGGATCCGAAACTACAACGACCAGAGCTATGGGATATTCTCAATGGGAAAGTACATAAAGGAAACAATGTTCGTGTATTCCCAATCAGCAACTGGACTGAACTCGATGTATGGAATTATATTGAAAAATATAAGATAGAACTTCCAAGCCTCTATTTTGCACATGAGCGAGAATGTATTGTCTTTCAAGATAAACTGGTCGCTACATCAACATTCATTCAGCCATTACCCACAGATATTGTAACAACAGAACGCGTACGATACAGAACCGTAGGCGATATGACGTGTACGGCAGCTGTTCCATCCAATGCAACTTCGGTCCAAGATATCATTCAAGATATTATTCAAACCCGAATTAGCGAACGTGGACAAACCCGATTGGATGATCAGCTCTCAGAAGCTGCAATGGAAGATCGAAAAAAACAAGGATATTTTTAAAAACAAGGAAAGATGAAAACACTAAAATTTATAACAGCAGGAAATGTAGACGATGGAAAGAGCACTTTAATAGGGCGTTTACTATATGATTCCGATAGTATTCATACCGACCAATTAGGAATACTCCAAAAACAAACCAAACTGGAAGGGGTGACCATCGATTTATCCTTAATTACAGATGGATTACGAGCAGAACGAGAACAAGGAATTACAATAGATGTGGCTTATAAATATTTTTCTACGAAAAAAAGAAAATTCATTATAGCCGATGCACCCGGACATGAACAATACACCCGTAATATGATTACTGGGGCTTCAAATTCCGATTTGATTATTATTCTAATCGATGCTCGAAAAGGAATTACAGAACAAACCAAACGCCATGCTAGTATTAGCTCTTTGATGGGAATTAAAAAAGCAATTCTGGCAATCAATAAAATTGATTTAGTCGAATATTCTGAAACTGTTTTTGAGTCTATAAAAAATGATTTTGAAACAATAAAAGAACACTTGAATTTTGATGAGATTGTATACCTACCGGTAAGTGCGCTACAAGGAGATAATATTGTAGAGAAATCTCAAAATACATCTTGGTATACAGGAAAAGCTTTGTTACAGATTCTAGAAGAAATTGAAATTCATTCCAATGAAAATCTTGCAGCGCGTTTTCAGGTGCAATGGGTGATTCGGCCTAAAGGAGATGAATACCATGACTATCGAGGTTATGCAGGATTGGTATTAAGCGGTACCTATGCCGTAGGAGATACGATTCAGATTTTTCCTTCGGGCATTACAACCGTTATATCTAAAATTGAAAAGAAACAAGAAGTTGTCGCTTTTGCCAAAGCAGGAGAAAATATCGTATTGCACTTTGAAGATAATATCGACAGTAGCCGTGGTGATACCATTGTCAAAATAACAGAGCAACCACGAACAGCAAACCAATTGGGGTCATGGATTAGTTGGCTGGATACAACTCCTTTACAATTAGGAAAGACATATATTTTACAGCACCGTTTTAAAACAGTTCGAGTGAAAATTCAATCCATCGATCAACGATGGGATGTAAATCAATGGCAATTTACATCCAGTGATACCATCCAGTTGAATGATATTGCCCAAGTTACTTTTCGAACAAATCAACCTCTTTTTTACGATCATTTTGTCGATAATCCGAAAAATGGAAATGCGATTTTAATTGACGAAACAAGTTTAAACACAGTAGGTGCATTGATGTTTTTAAATTAAACCATCAGGTACGAAACAAAAAAAAGAATACAATGAAAGCAAATACAATATTAGAAACAATAGGAAATACACCCAGTGTAAAGATTAATAACCTTTTTGGGAACAAGCATAATGTCTGGTTAAAGTTAGAACGAACAAATCCAGGAAACAGTATTAAAGATCGTATCGCATTAGCGATGATTGAAGATGCAGAACAAAAAGGATTATTGACACCAGAGAGTGTAATTATTGAACCTACATCGGGAAATACAGGAATAGGCTTAGCACTGGTAGCAGCGGTAAAAGGATATAAAATTATTCTGGTCATGCCCGAGTCAATGAGTATTGAGCGTCGAAAATTAATGGCAATCTACGGCGCTGAATTCGAGTTGACACCGAGGGAAAAAGGAATGAAAGGAGCAATAGAAAGAGCTGCTGAGTTGACCGCTACAATTCCAAATGCATGGTCACCACAACAATTTGATAATCCTGCAAATGTTGAAATTCATAAGAAAACAACAGCTCAGGAAATTATAAAAGACTTTCCAGAAGGATTAGACTATTTGATTACAGGAGTAGGAACAGGAGGCCATATTACAGGGGTAGCAGAAGTATTAAAAACACAATTTCCAAATTTGAAAGTGTTCGCTGTAGAACCAACACTATCTCCAGTATTGAGTGGAGGAAATCCGGGGCCACACCCAATTCAAGGTATTGGAGCTGGATTCATCCCAAAGGTTTTAAAAAGAGAACTAATTGATGAAATCATTCAAATTGAAAAAGAAGAAGCTTATACCTATACGCGCAATACAGCCAAACAAGAAGGGATTTTAGTTGGGATATCAACGGGAGCTTCGCTGGCAGCAATAGCAAAAAAAATAAATGAACTCCCAGAAGGAGCGAATATACTAACATTTAATTACGATTCAGGGGAACGTTATCTTTCGATAGAAGACCTGTTTTAAATAAAAAATACCATGAGAATTACTGAAAAAGGAAAAGTTATTTTGGCAGGAGCAGGGCCAGGTGATCCAGACTTAATTAGTGTGAAGGCATTAAAATATTTGAAGATAGCCGATGTTATACTCACCGATCGTTTAGTATCACCAGAATTAATTGAAGACAATAAAAGAAGCGATGCACTCGTGATTTATGTTGGAAAACAATGCTCGAAAGGTATTCACACCCCGCAGGAAGAGATCAATCAATTGATGGTAGAATTTGCTCTTCAGAATAAGTTGGTCTTACGATTAAAAGGAGGAGACGCCTCTTTGTTTTCTAATATTTTGGACGAATTGGAAGTATTAGTGAAATACCAGATTGCGTATGAAATCATTCCGGGAATATCTGCTGCATTTGGAGCCGCAGCTTATACTGGAATCCCTTTAACGGCAAGAGAACATTCTCGTGGAGTACGATTTTTAACCCTTTTTGATTTAGATTCTATCACACCACATCAATGGAAGGATTGGGCTTCAACAGAAGATACACTTGTTTTTTATATGAGTGGTAAAAAATTAGAAACCTTGGCTTCCACTTTAGCTTCCTATTCAATTGATAACAGTAAAGGCATTGCTGTAGTACAACAAGCGACTACTCCTTTTCAGAAAACGTCAATTTTTTCTTTTGAAAATATAACCCCCGATGCTTTGACTGATTTTGAATTTGTACCCACATTAATCATTGTGGGGAAGGTGGTGCATTTGCATGAAAAGTATTCTTGGGTAAAAGAAAACCAAGAAAAAGACTCCTATTTTGATAACCATTCAACACTGTATCAATATGCTATCGGATCATAAATTAATACCCTTTAAACATTTAATTCAAGACTATACAAGAGAAGAACTAGTATGGATAAATGGATACATATCAGGTTACTTGGGGCAAAATGAAAGCAAAGAAAACAGTATAGTAGCTGCACCTACTGTTTCTATAAAACCAACCATTATTTATGGTACTGAAACAGGAAACTCAAAGAAAGTAGCCAGTCAGTTGCAAGCCCTATTAAAGAAGAATAAAATCCAAGCGAAAGTATTTGATACCCTACAGTATCCATTTGATAAAATTGAAAAAGAAGAATTTCTGATTATTATAATGAGCACACAAGGAGATGGAGAACTACCGCAAAATGCTGTCGGATTTTACGAAAAATTAGCAGCATCAACATTTCATTTTAAAAACACAAAATATGCTGTTTTAGGATTAGGAGATACGTCTTATCCATTATTCTGTCAAGCCGGTGTAGATATTGATACCCAATTGAACAAACTTGGAGCTCTGAGTGTTGTGCCTTTGGAAAAAGTAGATGTCGATTATGCTCAGGCTGTACAGTCGTGGTCTAATACAGTGGTAAAAGTTCTTCAAGATGGAGGAACAGTAGATGCAATTGAAAATAAGAAAGCAGTTACTGTAACACCCGTTAAGAAATCATATAAAGGAATTGTTACGCATAAAGTGATTTTAAATGATCGTGGATCGAATAAAGAAACCTATCATATAGAGATTACTACTGGAGAAGTAGTACACTATCAACCCGGTGATGCTTTGGGGCTTTATCCTAAGAATAACCAACAAGAGATAGAATCTTTGACTCAACTATTGGCAGTTAGTGGAACGGAATGGGAAGCACATCTGTTACATAAAAACATAAGAGGATTAAACAAAAAATCGCTGCAAGGATTGGCACAATTATTTGGCGTAGCAATAACAGAAGAGAAACTAGATTTAATTGAATTTTTAAAAAAATATTCAAAACCAGATACTGTAACTCCAGAGCAAATAATAGTATTATTAAACCCCATAGCACCTCGTTTATATTCTATAGCCTCAGCGGTTGAAGCACATGAAGAACAGGTTCATCTGACAGTGAACTTACATAAGTTTCAAAGTAACGGATTGGATAAAATAGGTCTATGCTCACAGTTTTTAGCAGATTTTGAATTGGATCGTGAAATTGATTTTTACATCCACCACAATCAGAATTTCAAATTAGCAGAGGAAGATGCACCGATTATTATGATAGGACCCGGAACAGGGATTGCTCCATTCAGAAGCTTTTTGGCTCATCGAGATGCAACCGGTTCAGAAGGAGAAAACTGGTTGGTATTTGGAGAACAACACTTTGTAACCGATTTCTATTACCAAACCGATATTCAAGAATGGTTGTCGACTGGAGTGTTGACCAAACTAGATACAGCATTTTCAAGAGATCAAAAAGAGAAAATTTATGTTCAAGATCGATTAAAACAAAATGCAAAAGAATTGAATGAATGGATTGGAAAAGGAGCTTATGTATATGTATGTGGGCAAAAAAGTCCAATGAGTGAAGAGGTAGAACAAACCCTTATTGAAATTATTGCTGCCGAAAATAAGTTGTCAATTGCTGAAGCAAAAGAACGAATTGAAGCTTTGGAAGTAGCGGGGAGATATCAAAAAGATGTGTATTAATCGATAGAAAAGAAAACAAGATGAGCGATAAATTATCACCGATAGAAATAATAAAAACAAAAAGCGATGGACTTCGAGGCACATTAAAAGAAAGCCTACAAGATAATCATACCGGAAATGTAAGAGCAGATGATGAAGCATTGGTAAAATTTCACGGGATGTATGTTCAAGATGACAGAGACCGTAGAGTAGAGCGTGCTGCAAAAAAATTAGACAAACTCTATTCTTTCATGATTCGATTGCGTATTCCGGGAGGAGTGATTTCGGCAGAACAATGGCTAGCGATTCATGAAATATCAGAACAATATGGAACGGGAACATTAAAAATAACAACCCGTCAAACAGTGCAATTGCATGGTTTATTAAAACACCAATTGCGCCCAACAATTCAAGGATTTTTAGTTGCAAAGTTGGATTCAATAGCAGCCTGTGGGGACGTAAATAGAAACGTTATTACAAGCTCTCATCCACAGGTATCCCCTCTATTTGAAGAGATTTATACTTATGCAGATAAAATATCCACTTTATTATTACCTAAAACACAATCATACTATGAAATATGGATTGACGATGAAAAAGTATATGAACGCTCTAGTGAAGCGGATCCGCTATACGAAGACCGCTACTTACCGCGAAAATTTAAAATTGCAATTGCAATTCCACCCTCCAATGATGTCGATGTATTTGCCAATGATATAGGGCTTATTGCAATTATAAAAAACAATGAGTTCAAAGGTTTTAACATTGCTGTAGGTGGAGGATTGGCCACGACACATGGTAATCCGAATACGTATTCCAGAATAGCTTCGGTGATTGGTTTTACTGATACAGAAGAAAAAACGATGAAAGCAGTCTATGAAGTATTGACGATACAACGTGATTATGGAAATCGTAGTGATCGAAAATTATCCCGATTGAAATATACGATTGATAAAATGGGACTGGATGTCTTCAAGGAGGAACTGGAAAAAAGGATAGGATTTGCCTTGGCACCTGCAGAAGAATATGAATTTACAGAACGTAACGACCGATACGGATGGCAACAAAATAATCTGAAAGATTGGTTCTATACGCTGTTTGTCGAGCATGGTGTTGTAAAAACAGATCAAAAACAGCTATTATCAGAGCTAGCACAATTGGGAATAAATGACTTCCGATTTACATGTAATCAGAATTTGATTCTAGGAAGCATAACAATAGAAGACAAAGAAAAGATACAAGAGCTGTTAGTTCGTTATGGTGTAGAAGAGAAAGATAGTGCTTTACGAAAAAGCTCAATGGCTTGTGTGGCATTGCCTACTTGTCCTTTGGCACTTGCTGAAGCACAACGTTATTTGCCAGAGTTGGTTACTAAAATAGAACCAATATTAGAAAAATATCAATTGGAGAATGAAGAAATCAGTATTAGAATGACGGGTTGTCCCAATGGTTGTGCGCGACCTTATTTAGCAGAAATTGCTTTTGTAGGAACAGGACCAGGACAGTATAATTTGATGTTGGGAGGAGATCGATTTGGAACACGGTTGAATCAGTTGTATAAAAAACAGGTTGAAGAAGATCAGATTCTAGTGGAAGTAGATGATTTGTTGAAACAATATGTTGAAGCAAAAATTGAAAATGAAACTTTTGGAGATTTTACACATCGAAGATTTTTTGCGAATTAAAAATGAAATTCTTTTTTAAAGGATCAGCTTTAGTATTGCTTCTGCAAACGAATGTCGTTTTTTCACAACAAAGTAAAGAAGTAACCCATCAGCAATTAATATGGTATGGCTACAATACGACTGTTTCATTCAGTGCTAATTGGTATTTGGTTAGTGAAGTTCAGGAACGTCATTTTATTGACCCCTTGGCACAACATCAGTTGTTATTTCGAACAGAATTACATCGGAATCTTGGAAAAGAATGGAATACATCCGTAGGAATGACCGTATTTCTGCAAAGCCCAAATGATCCTGAATCGACGAGTAATTTGATTGTTCCAGAACTACGACCCAATATTGAATTTGTATACAAACAGAAATTGAGCTTTGGAATATTATCTCACCGTTATAAAGCAGAAGCACGGTATTTTCATAATACGGCTAATGGTGAATTAACAACGGGCTATACTTTCGGGAATTTCAGATTTCGTTATCAAATAGGACTTGAAATTCCTATTTTGAAATCAAAGCAACAACAAAGGGATTTGCTTTCTGTACGGGTTATGGATGAGGTTCATTTTAATACAGGAGGAAATATTGTAAAAAACGTATTTGATCAGAACCGTGTATACCTAGCTTTAAATTATAAGATAACGCCTAAGCTTTCCATAGAAGCGGGCTATTTAAACTGGTATCAGCAACGGGCTTCTGGGTATGAATTTTACAATCGAGATATAATACGATTTACCGTATTTCATAAAATAGATTTTAAGAACAATAATAAACACTAGATGGAAAACACATTGTTCCCTATATTTTTAAAAACGGATACCTTTCGATTTCTAATTGTGGGTGGAGGAAAAATAGGATTAGAGAAAACAGAAACATTACTCAAGCAGAACCCTGCTATAGCCTTGACATTAGTTGCCAAAGAAATTAGTGTGGAACTCAAAAAGTTTTTAAGGAAGTATCCACACATTGTAACCCATGAAAGAGCAGTGGGTGAAACCGATTTTGCAGATATTGATTTTGCTATTATAGCGACTGAAAATACAGAATTGAATCGACAATTGAAGGTATTGGCAAATGAAGAAGGAATATTAGTCAATGTAGCCGATCAGCCACTATTGTGTGATTTTTATTTGGGATCAATTGTGAATAAAGGCAATTTAAAAATAGCTATTTCTACCAATGGAAAATCACCGGTATTAGCTCGCAGATTAAGAGAACATTTGGAAGAAGCAATTCCGCAAGACATCAATGATAGTATTGAAAATCTGAATTCTTTTAGAAGTAAACACAAAGGCGATTTACAAACTAAGCTAACCGCGTTAAATCAAGCTACAGCGGTATTGGGACAGTCCAAAACGGAACAAAAAGAAGGAAGAAAATATAAGAAATTAGCATTCAATATTACAGTATTATTCATCACCCTATTTATAGGATATGGATTGTCGACTATTGTATCTTTTCAGGATTTACAAGTACATCTACAGGAAATTCCAAATGAATTTTATGGAATGTTACTCATTGGTTTTTTTGCTCAAATGGTAGATGGAGCTGTTGGATTAGGTTATGGAGTAACATGTGCAACGAGTATGATGCTATTAGGCGTTAGGTTACCCGCTATAAGTGGAAGTATCCATACTGCCGAAATGTTTTCCAGTGCCATAAGTGGATATTCACACTATAAATTTGGAAACGTCAATAAGAAACTGCTCATTTGGCTCACTATTCCCGGAGTAATCGGAGCAGTAAGTGGAGCATCCTTATTAAACTATCTTGGTACTACTTACGAAGTAGTGACCTATTCTATTCTTTCTACCTATACAATGATAATCGGGTTGAGGTTGATTGTAATTGCGTTCCGCAAAAATCAGGTAAAACAAAGAGTAAAACATACCGGAATTTTAGGATTCTCTGGAGGATTTTTTGATGCCTTTGGCGGGGGAGGTTGGGGACCTATTGTAACATCCACTTTATTAGCCAAAGGACGAAAATCACGCTATGTAGTAGGGACAGTAAGTTTAGCAGAATTTTTTGTGACATTGGCGGCTACCATTACTTTTTTTGTTACTTTAGGAGTAAGTCATTGGTATATCATTTTGGGATTAATAATTGGTGGATCTATAGCCGCACCATTAGCCGCAAAACTGGCAGGGAAATTACCGCAAAAGATAGCCTTACTATTAGTAGCTTTTTTAGTTATTATTTTTAGTATTAGAATGTTAATGAAAATTATTTAATCATATAAAAAAAGAAATATGGCACTGATTCACGGTGAAGTAAAATTTGGCGATTACGGTTTATTGATAACAGATGAGAGTAACAATTCAATGAAAATTGATATTCCGGTAGAACAAGGTGGGCTTGGAGAAGGAATGCGCCCAATGCAAAGTCTATTGGCTGCTTTGGGAGGCTGTAGTACAGTAGATATTATCTCTATTCTGAAAAAACAAAAGCAGGACATCAGCTATTTTGCTTTTAGTATTGATGGAGAACGTGAAAAAGACAAAGTACTTTCATTGTGGGAATGGGTTACTATTCGATTCCATTTTAAAGGAGATATTGAAGTAGGAAAAGCAATTCGCGCGGCCGATTTATCAATTAATAAATACTGCTCAGTAGCAGAAACATTACGCCGATCTGGAACGACCATCAATTTGGAAGTGGAAGTCAATGGCGTATTAATTTCAAAAAATAATATACCAGAATAATGGCTTATAAATTAGAAACGAGTGCAATACGTACTCAAACCGATAGAACTGCACAAAAAGAACACAGTACACCATTGTTTTTAACCAGTAGTTTTGTTTATGATTCTGCCGAAGATATGGCAGCTGCATTCTCCGATGACAGTTTAAATGTGAATATCTATTCTCGATTTTCAAATCCTACAGTAGATGAATTTGTAAACAAGATTTGTGTATTAGAAAATGCCGAAGATGGAGTAGCTACAGCAACAGGAATGGCAGCTGTGTATGCTATCTTTATGTCCTTCTTATCACAAGGAGATCATATACTTTCTGCATCAGCTGTATTTGGTTCAACCCATACTATTTTAAAAAAGTACTTACCAAAATGGGGAATAGAATATTCCTATTTTGATATGAATAAACCAGAAACTATTGCGGCATTAATACAACCCAATACCAAACTATTATATATAGAGACACCCTCTAATCCGGGATTGGACATCATTGATATTGAAGCTGTTTCAGCCTTGTGTAAAAAAAACAATATTATATTGGTAGTCGATAATTGTTTTGCAACACCAGCTGTGCAACAACCAATTAATTTAGGAGCCGATTTAGTTTTGCATTCTGCAACCAAATTTATTGATGGGCAAGGAAGAGTTTTGGGTGGAGTAATTGTAGGAAAAAAAGAATTGATTCATGAATTATATTTATTTATTCGGAATACAGGTCCATCAATGAGTCCTTTTAATGCTTGGACTTTGACTAAAAGCTTGGAAACGCTTTTCATCCGAATGGAAAGACACGCAGACAATGCATTGAAACTAGCACAGAAACTTCAAAACCATCCAAAGTTGAAGGGAGTACGTTATCCTTTTTTAGAAACACATCCACAATATGAAATTGCTCAAAAGCAGATGAAAAATGGAGGAGGAATCCTCACTTTTGAATTAAAAGGAGGAATAGAAGCAGGGAGAAATTTTCTAAATGGATTACAAATGTGTTCCATGACCAATAATCTGGGTGATAGTAGAACCATTGCTTCACACCCCGCTTCAACAACACATTCCAAACTCAGTGTTGAAGAGCGATTGGCAGTTGGTATTACCGATGGATTAATCCGAATATCTGTTGGATTAGAACATATCGATGATATTACTGCGGACATCCTGCAAGCATTGGAAAAATAAAAACATAAAAAAGGCCTGAAGAAATAAATCCTTCAGGCTTTTTACAATTTAAAATCTATCGTATTAGAACTGTAAAGCTACAGTTACATCAAAGTCATCATTGATTGTTTTGTCTCCTAAGCTATCAAAGAAACTTCCAGAGTTATATTTGATTCCGTATACAGTTCTGTTGATTTTGAAAGAAGAAGTTGCAGTAGTTGCAGTAGTTGCGATATCAAAAGTTACTGGTTTAGTAATTCCTTTGATTGTTAAGTCTGCAGTTACTGTATAATTACCTTTGCTTTTAGTAGCGATTTTTTTGAAAACTAATTTTGCTGTTGGGAATTTATCAGTACCAAAGAAATCATCAGCTTTTAAGTGACCATCTAATTTTCCTTTGTATTCACCTGTTAAGTCAGTAGAAGAAATAGTAGTCATATCAATTGTGAAGTTACCACCAGCTAATACGTCTTTTTTGAAGATTAATGAACCTTCTTTTAAGTTAACTGTTCCTTCATGAGAACCTGTTACTTTTTTTCCAACCCATGTAATTTTGCTTTTAGAAGCATCTACTTTTTTAGTTCCGTTTTGAGCGCTAGCAGTTAAAGTTCCTAAAGCTACTACTAATGCAATTGCAATTGTTTTGAAATTTTTCATTGTTAAAATTGGTTTTTGTGTTTAAATATTTAATTGATTATTATATCCTTTTTAATGTGATGATTGACATCATCGGTAAGCGCATTGATTCTTCTTCTTATGAATTAGGGCATTTCAAATTGTTCTCTCGTATATGATCCAGTGTCGCATTCATCTCTGTGAGTTGCTCATCGCTAAGACCATTCAAAATTCCTTTTTCATATTCATCAAGTTTTGGATCTAAGTCGAACAATAAATCCAAACCTTCCTTTGTGATCATAATTTCGATTTTTCGTCGATTTTTTTCACATACCTCACGGGTTACTAATCCTTTCAATAATAATTTGTCTACAAGACGGGTTGTATTACTTGTTTTAGAAAGCATACGTTCCTGTATTAAAAACATATTAGCCGGATTACCCTTTTGTCCTCTTAATATTCGTAACACGTTGAACTGTTCTACAGAAATGTCATATTGTTTAAATACTTCATTGATCTTTTCAGAAATGACATTTTGCGTGTACAAAATATTCAATATCGTTTTTTTATAAAGCGATAATGTTGAACTCGATTTTATTACATCTTCTATCTTCATTTGTCATTACAATATTTGTATATACAAATGTATGAGTTTTTTGTTTTCAAAATGCATTTCATTAATAAAATTTTGTTAAAATTTTAAGGTCACTATTTTTAATGGCTATTTTTAACTGCACTAACATTTTAGCCTTGATATTACAATGACTCACACTTTAAAAGCCCTTTCTATTTTTTGTTTATTCACACTATTTTCTTGTAAACAAGAACAAAAAGAAATTATTCCAATTGCCAAAGCGACGTATAAAGGAGAAGGAGTGGCGATAAAATCATACGATTATAATCAGTTGAAACATTTATTGGAGCGAAAAAATGATACAGTATATGTAGTGAATTTTTGGGCAACTTGGTGTGTACCTTGTGTAGCGGAATTACCAGAATTTGAAAAATTGCAAGCCAATTACAAAGACAAAAAGGTTAAAGTCTTATTAGTGAGTTTGGATATGACAAAAATGATTGAAAAGCAATTGATTCCGTTTGTAATCAATAAGAAGATTCAATCGCAAGTTGTTATTCTGGACGATCCAGATGCAAACAGTTGGATAGAGAAAATAAATAAAGATTGGTCCGGTGCCATACCAGCAACCTATATCTATAGTAAAGACAAAAATGCATTCTTTGAACAAAGCTTTGATTATGCAACCCTAGAAAAAGAAATGAAAACATTCCTGAAGTAAGAATTAAAGCAGAATCTTTTCTGTAGTTTTGAAAAAACAATCCCATAAAAACCATAAATAACATGAAAACCATTAAAATTTTAGCTGTTGCATTAATTGTATGTGTCGTAAGTGCCTTCACAATGCATAAAGATAAAGGAGGATATACAGTAGGAGCTATCGCTACCGATTTTTCTTTGAAAAACATTGATAACAAAAAAGTATCCTTAAAAGATTATAAAGATGCAAAAGGATTCATTGTAATATTTACGTGTAACCATTGTCCGTATGCTGTAGCTTATGAAGATAGAATTATCGAATTAGACAAGAAATATAAAAAACTAGGATACCCAGTGATCGCAATCAATCCAAATGATCCAGCGAAACAAGCTGATGATAGTTTTGATAAAATGAAAGTAAGAGCAAAAGAAAAAGGATTTACTTTCCCATACCTATTTGATGAAGGACAAAAAATCTATCCACAATATGGCGCTACAAAAACACCACACGTTTATGTTTTACAAAAAACAAAAGCAGGTAATGAAGTAAAATATATTGGAGCAATTGATGATAACTATCAAGATGAGAAAGCAGTAAAACAAAAATATGTTGAAAATGCAGTAGATGCCTTATTAAAAAATAAAGCAATTACAGTAAAAGAGACCAAAGCAATTGGATGTTCGATAAAAGCGTAATATTTTTGACAAAAAAAGAAGATGAATTTAACACAAGAAAATTGGGTATCACAATTAGAAGCCGATACTAATGCAGTAATTCTAGATGTGAGAACACCAGAAGAATACCATAGAGGTGGAATTGCAGGAGCTATTAATATTGATATATATAAAGGACAAGGATTTATATACCAAGTAGAAGAATTGGATAAATCAAAAAACTATTATGTATACTGTCAAGCAGGTGCACGAAGTGGACAAGCTTGTAATATAATGAATCAACTAGGATTTGAAAATACCTTTAATCTGATGGGCGGTATGATGCAATGGGATGGTGAAGTCGTGATTCCAGAACAAGAATAATAAAGTATACTATATATATGAAAAAGCCCCGATAACTATCGGGGCTTTTTTTATTTATTGTTCTGCAACTTTTTTAAGTTTAGGAATATCTTTTAATATTATTTTTTTTCCAATTAAAGCAATTAGCCCACCTTTATTAAATTCAGAAAGTAGTCGAATGCAAGATTCTGTAGCAGTTCCAATCATACTCGCCAATTCTTCTCGTGAAAGCTGAACCTTTAAAGTGAGATCGGGATTAACACCAAAATCAGTATGAAGATATAATAACGTCTGTGCTAAGCGGCTTTTTACATTTTTCTGAGCCATATTCACCATAATATCATCGGCTTCTTTCAAATCATGGCATACAGATTTCATAATGTTCATGGAAAATTGATTATTTTGATCAAAAAGCCCCATGACTTCCTGTTGTGGGATGAAACATACTTCCATATCTTCCAGTGCAACAGCACTCAAATTAACAGGTTCCTCACTAATCATAGCGCGTTGCCCTAATAATTCTCCCTTTGTAATCAGTTTTACAATCTGATCTTTTCCATTAGGACTCAATTTTGTAAGCTTACAAATTCCTTCCTTAATACAGTAAATTCCATTTACATTTTCACCTTCATCAAAAATTACCTCACCTTTTTTAACTAAATACGATGATTTACAATCAGAAAGGCTAATTAATTGCTCTTTAGATAAGGCTTTTAAAGCGCTGAATTCCCGGACTATACATTGATCACACTTACTCATAATAACTAGGCATTTAACTGGCAAAGATACGAAAAACATGATAATTATCATTCTTTTAACCTAAACAAAAGCCAAACTTTGCAGCAGGTAAATGAGTAAAGTATGGATCAGAAAATATGTTATCATTGTGGGAATACCACAGCGGAGACAGAGATTATTTTTGATGAAAAATCATTTTGTTGCAAAGGTTGTCAAACCGTATATGAGATTTTCAGTCTTAATGATATGTCGTCTTATTATGATTTCCAATCTTCACCGGGAGCAATTCCACAAGATATTCAGGGGAAATTTGATTTTTTAGATAATGAAAAGATAGTCGATAAGCTATTAGATTTCAAAGAAGAAGGTGTTGAGATTGTTACACTATATGTTCCCCATATACACTGTAGTTCCTGCATCTGGATTCTAGAGAATTTGAATAAATTAAAACCAGATATCCGCAGTTCACAAGTAAACTTTCCAGAGAAAACAGTACGAATTACATACAATTCCGAGACGATGACGTTGAAGGAATTAGTGATTTTGATGAGCTCCATAGGGTATGAGCCCTATATTAGTTTGGATAATTATGAATCAGGAACAAAAAACGTGGATCGAAGTTTATTGTATAAACTAGGAGTAGCCTTCTTCTCTTTTGGGAATGTGATGCTCCTGTCTTTTCCGGAATATTTTGAAGTAGAAGAATTTTGGCTAGATCAATATAAAGGATTCTTTCGATGGTTGATTTTTGCACTATCACTCCCTTCCTTATTATACGCAGCGAGTGGATATTTTATTTCAGCATATAAAAGCATTCGTTTTCGTCAATTCAATATCGATATACCAATTGCTCTAGGACTATTGGTGATGTTTTTGCGCAGTACAATAGATATTATAAATAATTGGGGACAAGGCTATTTTGATAGCCTTACGGGATTAGTTTTCTTCATGCTGTTAGGAAAGTATTTCCAACAACGTACCTATAGCTTTTTATCGTTTGAACGGGATTATAAATCCTATTTCCCAATTGCAATTACACGCATTAGTGCTCAAGGTAATGAAGAATCAGTACAAGTTTATGATGTTGTGGCTGGAGATCGATTATTAATCCGAAACCAAGAATTAATTCCTGTTGATGGAATCCTCATTAAAGGAGACGCGCAAATCGATTATAGTTTTGTAACAGGTGAATCTGTTCCAGTAGAAAAGAAATCAGGAGATACTATTTTCGCTGGCGGAAAGCAAATTTCAGGAGTTATCGAAATGGAAGTTTTACATTCTGTTTCCCAAAGCTATCTCACCCAATTGTGGAGTAATGCTGTATTCCAGAAAAAAACGGAGGAACATTATAAAACGATAACCGATACCATCAGTCATTATTTTACTCCAGCCTTATTAGCACTTGCTTTTCTAGCCTTGCTATATTGGTTATTCATTGATGTAGATAAAGCCTTTCAGGTGTTTACTGCTATTCTGATTGTGGCTTGTCCCTGTGCATTGGCATTAACAGCACCCTTTACTTTAGGGAATGTACTTCGTATTCTGGGAAATCAGAAAATGTACTTGAAAAGTGCCACTGTAATAGAACAAATGGCTAAAGTAGATACGTTGGTTTTTGATAAAACAGGAACGTTGACAACCAATAAAAAATCTAACATTCAATATGAAGGAGTTGCATTATCTGCTGAAGAACAAGCCATATTGAAAAATGCACTACGAGGCTCAAATCACCCTTTGAGCAGAATGTTATATGATTTTTTACCCATGAAAACCACCTATGCAAGTTCTGAATTTGATGAGATCATTGGAAAAGGAATTATAGCAAGGATAAATGGGCATACAATAAAAATTGGTTCCGCTGTTTTTGTGGGAGGTATAGCCTCAAAAAAAGAAAATCAAACCGAAGTACATATTAATATAAACAATGATTACAAAGGATATTACCTGTTTAAAAATCAATATAGAGCGGGATTAGTTCCTTTATTCAAAAAGCTCCATAAGAATTATCTACTCGTAGTATTATCAGGAGATAATGAAGGAGAGCGAGAAGCATTGGAAACTTTGTTGCCAGAAAATACCCAATTGATATTCAATCAAAAGCCCGATGAGAAATTACTTTTTATTGAAAAATTACAACAAGAAGGTAAAACGGTGATGATGGTAGGCGATGGATTAAATGATGCAGGAGCATTAGCCCAAAGTAATGTGGGAGTTGCCCTTTCGGAAAATGTAAATGTTTTCTCCCCAGCCTGTGATGCTATCCTGGATGCGAGTGTATTTGAAAAACTACAAGATTATCTAAGTCTAACCCAGAAAGCCATTCGTGTGATCAAGATGAGTTTTGGTATTTCATTAGCCTATAATGCTGTTGGTTTATCTTTTGCCATAACGGGGCATTTATCGCCGTTGGTTGCCGCTATAATAATGCCATTGAGTTCCATTTCGGTAGTCAGTTTTGTGACGCTGATGTCTAATTTCTATGCTCGAAAACTCAATAAAAAGTAAAACAATAAAGAAAGAAGTTAAAATAAAGGGAAAGGCTGTATTTATTGAGCATACATGATAAATATCATGTTTTATCTCTAGCCATCAGGGTACTTTTACTTCATAAAATCACTAAGGTATGAGTGTCATTTATTTATTAATATCAATCAGTATCGTGGTAGCAATAGCCTTCTTTTTTGCTTTTGTAAAAGCAGTGAAAAGTGGGCAATACGACGATTCCTATACACCTTCCGTCAGAATGTTATTTGACGATGAACTCAAAAAGGAAACACCAAAAACAAAACAGACAAAACAAGAAAAACAATTATGATTATGGAAATGCAACAATTTTATTACGATAACAAAATTGTAAAAAAATTCCTTTACGCTACCATCTTATGGGGAGTAGTAGGAATGGCAGTGGGTTTACTGCTCGCTGTAATGTTTATATTCCCCAATATTACCGATGGAATTTCGTGGCTTAGTTTTGGTCGTTTAAGACCTTTACATACGAATGCTGTAATATTTGCCTTTGTTGGAAATGCAATTTTTGCAGGAGTTTACTACTCATTACAACGTCTGTTAAAAGCAAGAATGTATTCGGACTTTCTAAGTAATTTGAACTTCTGGGCATGGCAACTAATTATTGTAGCCGCAGCTATTACACTTCCATTAGGATATACTTCTTCAAAAGAATATGCAGAGCTAGAATGGCCTATAGATATTGCTATTGCTATTGTTTGGGTTGCATTTGGTGTCAATATGATTGGAACTATTTTAAAACGTAGAGAACGACATCTATATGTTGCTATTTGGTTCTATTTAGCGACTTTCGTAACCGTTGCTGTACTTCACATTTTTAATAGTTTGGCACTACCAGTTTCAGCACTAAAAAGTTACTCCGTTTATGCAGGAGTTCAGGATGCTTTAGTACAATGGTGGTATGGACACAATGCCGTAGCATTCTTCTTGACAACACCTTTCTTAGGGTTAATGTATTACTATATTCCTAAGGCAGCAAATAGACCAGTGTATTCTTATCGATTATCAATTGTACACTTTTGGTCCTTAATTTTTATCTATATCTGGGCAGGACCACACCATTTATTATATTCAGCTTTACCAGATTGGGCTCAAAATTTAGGTGTAGCATTTTCTGTAATGTTAATTGCTCCATCATGGGGAGGTATGATCAATGGATTGTTAACCTTGAGAGGTGCTTGGGATAAAGTAAGAACAGAACCAGTACTGAAATTCTTCGTAGTTGCTATTACGGGATATGGTATGGCTACGTTTGAAGGGCCTATGTTATCTCTGAAAAATGTAAACGCAATTGGACACTTTACAGATTGGATTATTGCACACGTTCACGTAGGAGCATTAGCTTGGAACGGATTTTTCACTTTTGGATTGATTTATTGGTTAGTACCAAAATTAACGAAGTCAAAACTATACTCTTTATCATTGGCCAACTTCCATTTTTGGATTGGAACATTAGGGATTCTATTGTATACCGTTCCAATGTATGTTGCCGGATTTATGCAAGCGTCAATGTGGAAACAATTTAATCCAGACGGAACACTATTATATGGTAACTTTTTAGAAACCGTTACGCAGATTATCCCAATGTACTGGATGCGTGCCATTGGAGGGACATTATATATCATCGGAATGTTTGTATTGGTATTCAATATTATAAAAACAATCCAACACGGTAATGCGGTAACAGATGATTTAGCGGAAGCACCAGCCTTGACAAAAATCACAAAAGGACGTATTCGTGGAGAAGGTTTCCATACTTGGTTAGAACGTAGACCGATACAATTAACCATTTTAGCAACTGTTGCTATTCTAATTGGGGGAATTATTCAAATTGTTCCAACGCTAATTGTTAAATCGAATATACCAACAATTAGTAGTGTAAAACCCTATACACCTTTAGAATTAGAAGGTAGGGATTTATACATACGAGAAGGCTGTGTGTCTTGTCACTCTCAAATGATTCGACCATTCCGTTCTGAAGTAGAACGATATGGAGAATATTCAAAAGCAGGAGAATATGTATACGATCATCCATTCCTATGGGGATCAAAACGTACAGGTCCAGATTTATTCAGAGTAGGAGGAAAATATTCTGATAACTGGCACTTTAATCACATGTGGGATCCACAAAGTACCTCTTCAGGTTCGATTATGCCAAGTTATAAATGGTTGACTAAAAACCAATTGGATGCATCCAATATTCAGACTAAAATGAAAACGATGGTGAAACTGGGAGTTCCCTATACTGATGAAGATATTGCAAATGCCAATGAAAGTATTAAAAAACAAGGAAAGAAAATTGAAGATAACCTATATGCCGATCCTGATTTTGTGAAAAGTTATGAAGAAAGTAAAAAAGCTGCGGTAGCCAAAGGGGAGACTTTTGTTCCAATGGCAGAACGAGAAATTGTTGCGCTGATTGCTTACTTACAACGATTGGGAACAGATATAAAAATTAAAGATATAGATAACTTACAAAAACAATAAGCCATGCTAAAATTTGTCAAACACCATATGGATTCTATAGCCGGTATTGAAATTTATCCGATTATATCCATGCTGATTTACATTAGTTTTTTTGCAGGACTGTATTTATGGGTCTTTACGTATAAAAAAGAACGTATTAAAGAACTAAGTGAAATGCCATTAAAAGATGAACAATAACCGTTCGTATTCCAATATTAAATTAGTATAAAATGAAGAATGTAATTCCATCATACGTTAGAGTTCCTGTGATATTTGCGTTAGTTTTTGCAGGTATGGAATATTTTATAGACTCTGGAGATAAGCCTGCTTTTATCGAATACCCTATGGTATCGCTTTTTTTAGCCTTAGTACTATTTGTTCTTATTGCTATCGAAATCATGCTGAGTGCAGTCGATAATGTGATGTTTCACCTATTAAGTGAAGAAGAAAAGAAAGCAAGGAGAGAATATGTTCCAGTAGCCTTTAACGAAACTAAATTCTATAAAAACTTGATGAAACGTTTAACGAAATCAAGATCCATAGAAGAAGAAGGAGAATTGTTATTAGAACATGATTACGACGGTATCAAAGAGTTGGATAATTCACTACCGCCATGGTGGTTGTATGGATTCTATATTTCGATTGCCTTTGCTGCAATTTATTTAATCCGATTTGAAATCCTAGATGGGGATAATCAAACAGTAGAATATGAAAAAGAAGTGGCAATGGCCAAAGTCGCAATTGAAGAATACAAAAAAACAGCCAAAGATTTAATCGATGTAAACTCTGTTACGTTGCTAACCGAAAGTGGAGATTTAGAAAAAGGAAAAGAAGTTTTCAATACCAATTGTGTGGCTTGTCACCGTAATGATGGAGGAGGAGGTATCGGACCCAATTTAACTGATGCCCATTGGATTCTAGGTGGTGGAATAAAAAATGTTTTCCATACCATTATGGAAGGAGGACGAGATGGAAAAGGAATGGTATCCTGGAAAGGAATCCTAAAACCATCCGAAATACAACAAGTTGCCAGCTACATCTTGTCTTTACAAGGGACTAATCCACCTGATGCAAAAGAAGCACAAGGAGATGTTTGGGTAGATGAAGCAGCAAACACAGATAAAAAAGAAGAAAATGCAGTAGTACAAAAAGATAGTACAGCTGTAACTTCAAACTAATACTATGACACAATCATCAGATGAATCCTTTAGAGATGGTCTGGGAACCATTAATCAGGAAGGAAAAAGAGCCTGGGTATATCCTAAAAAAGTAAAAGGGAAATTCTATCGTTATCGTACCTATGTAAGTTATGTACTATTAGCCTTTTTACTTTCGGCACCCTTTATTAAAGTACAGGGAAAACAGTTTTTAATGTTTAATGTTTTAGAAAGACGTTTTATCATTTTTGGATTTCCATTTTGGCCACAAGATTTTTATCTTTTTGTGATTTCGATGTTGATTGGAATTGTTTTCGTAACCCTGTTTACGGTGGCTTTTGGACGTATTTTTTGTGGATGGATTTGTCCACAAACGGTATTTCTAGAAATGGTTTTTAGAAGAATAGAATTTTGGATTGAAGGCGATAGAGGTTCACAAATCCGATTGGATAAACAAGAGTGGAATGCCGAAAAAATCAGAAAGAAAGGACTCAAGTGGTTTGTGTTTTTTATAGTATCCTTTCTAATTGCAAATGTATTTTTAGCCTATTTAATAGGAAGTGATGAGGTTTTTAATCTGGTTAAAGAGGGACCTACTAATAATGGAAGTACGCTGATTGCCTTATTAATTTTTACAGCAGTATTCTATTTTATATTCGCTTGGTTTAGAGAACAAGTATGTGTAATTGCTTGTCCATATGGACGATTACAAGGTGTATTACTCGACACGAAATCTATTGTAGTGGCCTATGATTATAAGCGAGGTGAAAAAGAACTCGGAAGAGCAAAATTCAATAAAAAAGAAGACCGAGCACTTACTGGAAAAGGAGATTGTATCGATTGTATGCAGTGTGTACACGTTTGTCCTACAGGGATAGATATTCGAAACGGAACACAATTAGACTGTGTAAATTGTACGGCTTGTATCGATGAATGCGATGAGATTATGGAAAAAGTAGGATTACCTACAGGTTTAATCCGCTACGCATCAGAAGATAATATTACCAAAAATGAACCTTTCAAGTTTACACCAAGATTAAAAGGATATGTGGCTGTACTAACAATCCTAATCGGGATATTGATTGGGATGCTATTTCTAAGAAACGATGTCGAAACTACCGTATTGAGATTACCAGGTCAGTTGTATGAACACAAAGGAGAGAATATCAGTAATGTATTCACCTATAAAATGATCAATAAAACGACACATGATTTCGAAGACATACACCTGGAGTTATTGTCACATAAAGGAACTATAAAAATGGTTCGGGAACAGCATTTTAAAGTGCCAAGTCAAGGATTAGCACAAGGGACATTCTTTATTGAAATCAATAGTGCCCTGTTAGAAGGCGATAAGAATAAGTTGAAGATAGGCGTATACAATGGCAATAAACTGATTGAGACGACAACAACTAATTTCTTAGGACCAAGAAGTTTTAATTAAAAAATAAAAATATGAAAATCAATTGGGGAGTAGGCGTAATTATAGCATTTCTATTATTCATGAGCTTCATCTTATACTTTGTGATTAAGGTACAAACCGATACTAAGTATGATAATGATTTGGTAGTAGAAGAATATTATAAACAAGAATTGCATTTTCAAGATCAATTGAATCGGGAACAAAATGCAAAGAATTTAAAGAATGATATTCAGATTGAAACAAAGGCTACTGGAATAGAAATTGTTTTTCCAGCAGAATTCAATCCGAAAGATATTTCAGGAACAGTGTCCCTCTATAGACCATCTGATAAGAAATTAGATTTTGAAGCCCCGATTTCATTATCCGATTCGCACTTACTCATACCTAACAGAAGTCTGTTGGATGGTCGTTGGGACATTATTATCAATTGGAAAGTAAAAGACCAGTCCTTTTATTCCAAAAAAGTTTTAAACCATAAATTATAGAAGATGCTTTGGTCTGCCATTCTACTCGGTTTTTTCAGTAGCTTTCATTGTGTTGGGATGTGTGGTCCTATCGCGGTGATGCTACCTGTAGATCATGGCAAACCTGTAAAGAAGTTTTTTCAGATTCTCTTTTATCATACGGGGCGATTTGTAGCCTATGGAAGCATTGGACTTCTTTTTGGAAGTATTGGAAAAGGATTATATGTAGCCGGAATTCAACAAAAAATATCCATTATTATTGGAATCTTAATGATAATGGTAGTATGGATACCAGAGCGAACCTTTCAACAGTATAATTTTTCAAGACCCATTTACCGTGTGATTTCAAAAGTAAAGTCGGCCTTAGGGAAACAATTCAAAAAAAGAACATTTAAATCCCTGTTTACAATAGGATTACTCAATGGGTTTTTACCTTGTGGAATGATATACATGGCCTTGTTTGGCGCTATTGCAATGGGAAATCCATTTACAGGATCACTCTATATGATACTGTTTGGATTGGGAACACTCCCCTTATTAACGAGCGTTATTTATATCGGTAATTTTTTAGCATTACCTGTTCGAAATAAAATACAAAGAGCAATTCCGTATATCACTGTTTTGATCGGAATGCTATTTATAATACGAGGGTTGGGACTGGGTATCCCATACGTTTCACCTTCCAACATGAATTTGATAGTGAAACAAAACCCTACGTGTATCGTGCCGTAATGTAATTAGTGGTGTTTTATTGCGGATAAAACGAGAGTTTTTTTGTGAAGCAGCAACAATCCCTTTGAATAAAAGGAAATTGTTGCTGCTTTTTTTAGATGAATAGAAAGGTAGTATGTAATTAATAAAAAAGCGGTAACAATTATTGTTACCGCTTTTTTTATGGAAATAAATTAAATGGTCATGGAGAAAAGCTGTGTTTCTGGAGCTTTGCGCTTTAAACGAAGATCAAAAGCCATACAGATATTACGAACAAATGGCTTTCCTTTTTCTGTGACTTCAATACTGTTTGGGTGGATACACAATAAACCATCCTTTTCCATTTCCTGTAATTGAAGCAATACTTCAGAAAGTTCAGGGAAATACTCCATATCATTCGACCAAGAAGTATGAAATTGACACATTAAATTCAATATGTGTTTGCGGATAATAAGATCCTCATCCGTTAGAATATGTCCGCGATACACTGGTAATTTTTCACTTTCAAGCACTTTATAATAAGTATCTAAATCCTTTTCATTTTGGGCAAATCCATACCAACTGTCTCCAATTGAGGAAATGCCTAATCCAATCATCAATTGAGTTTTAGAAGCACTATATCCCATGAAATTACGATGTAAATTCCCATTTTGAGCCGCCTGAAATAATTTATCTTTTTCAAAAGCAAAATGATCCATTCCGATTTCATGGTACCCTATCTGACGCAATTTTTGTTTACCAATTTCATATAATTGACGTTTTTGATCATCTTTCGGAACATCTTCTTCCTTAAAACCACGCTGTCCAGTGCCTTTAACCCAAGGCACATGAGCATAACTATAAAAAGCCAAACGCTCTGGGAATAGGGATTGTGTTTTTTCAATGGTATCAATTACATCTTCTGTTTCCTGAAAAGGTAAACCAAAGATTAAATCGTGGCTGATGGAAGTATATCCAATTTCTCGTGCCCAAAGAGTCACTTTTGCCACATTTGCAAACGGTTGAATGCGATGTATAGCTTTTTGTACTCTTTCACTATAATCCTGTACTCCGAAGCTCACCCTCCTAAAACCAAGATTATATAATCTTTTCAGATGCTCATAAGTCGTATTATTCGGATGTCCTTCAAAGCTATAATCATGACTGCAAGGTTTTTCGGCCCTTTTAAAAATACCATACAATAAATCCTCCAGTTGTTCTGGGGAAAAGAAAGTAGGCGTTCCACCACCCAAATGAATTTCTTTGATAATAGGACGTTGATCGAATAAATCACAATACAAATTCCATTCTTTAAGTAATGCCTCAATATAAGGATGAGCGACTTCATGCCGCTTGGTAATTCGTTTATGACAACCGCAAAAGGTACAAAGACTCTCGCAAAAAGGTAAATGGATATACAAACTGATTCCTTCAGATCCATTACTCTCAATAAAAGAACGTTTTAAATGATGTACATAATCATCGTAATGAAATGCAGTTTCATTCCAATACGGAACCGTAGGATAGCTTGTATATCGTGGTCCGGGAACATTATATTTTTGAATTAAAGTAGTTTTCATAATCTATGAATTGATACGCCAAAAGTACTGTGACCGTTATAGAGAAAAAATGATAATTATCATAAGACATTGATTTTATGTACTAAAATCAGATAAAATAGTGTTTAAATACAAATAGAATAGACAGCTTGAATTTTAAAAATCACAAAAAAACAGTATCTTTAAAAATAGTATCTTTTTATATCACCCAGTTATATGAAAAATAATAAGCTTGCTTTTTGCCCTAAAACCTAAACAATATAGATGGATATAAACTTAATTATTACCCTGTGCATTATAGCGGTTGGGATTGTACTTTTTGTAAAAGATTATTTCACGATTGATACTACTTCAATATTGATTATGGCTTTGTTCATTGTTTCGAATGTATTAACTCCCGAAGAAGGATTTTCTGGTTTTAATCATCCTGCAACCATTACATTAGGCTGTATGTTTGTTGTTAGCGCAGCTGTTTTCAAGTCAGGATTACTTGACGGAGTAGGAAGCCTGATTATCCGACTTAGTAAAATACATTTTTCAGTAGCTTTAATCTCTATTTGTTGTATTGCGGCAATTTTTTCAGCATTCATTAACGATGCAGCGGTAGTAGCATTATTCCTACCTGTGGCGTTACAAGTTTCAAGAGAAACGAACATAAGCCCGAGTAAATTATTAATTCCGATCTCCTTTTCAGCACTATTTGGAGGAACCTGTACCCTAATTGGAACATCAACAAATATCCTAGTGAGTAGCTATGCTGAAAAATATGGATTCGAGCCCTTTGGAATGTTTGAGTTCACATTACCAGCTGTATGTATTGCGGTGATTGGATTGATTTATATCCTAACGATAGGACAGCTATTATTACCCAATAGGAAGGGCAATAAAGACGAATTAGTGCTCAAGGCAGAAGAATATACCTGTGAAGTTATTATCGAAGCAGAAAGCCCTGATTTGGGCAAAAAAATAGAAACATCTGCCTTGACACAAGAATTAAAAGGAAATATAATTGCAGTGAACAGAGAAGGCATTATTTATAACAATAATGATGGTAAGTTAGAATTACGGGAAGGAGATATTCTAAAGATGATAATGTTACCCTCACAATTAAGTGAACTTAGAAATCGAAAAGGATACAGCATACAGGGCGATAATAAAGACGATTTTGCAGCAATAGATTCAAAACGATCACTCTATGAAGTAATGGTTCCTTATAGTTCTCCTTTAGCAGGAAAAACATTAAATGACTTGAATTTTAGAAACAATTTCAATGTATTAGCCCTTCGGCAACGAGAAGATATTAAGATGGGAGCACTCTCCAATGTAGTACTCAGAGAGGGAAACCTGATGTTAATTTCGGCAACAAAAGAAGAACTGTCCAGAATTACTGAAAAACGAATTGTAATCACAATTTCAGAATATAAAAGTAAAAGGATAAATTATAAAAAAGCAATTCCAACCTTGATTGTTGCTTTGGGAGTAATCCTTGTTGCAGCATTCAATATTACTTCGATACTCATTAGTGCAATGGTAGGAAGTCTAGTATTAGTAGCTTCTTCAATGATTAAACCGAAAGAAGCCTATGAAGCTATAGAATGGAAAGTATTGTTTATGATGGCCGGTGTATTATCGATGGGAACGGCATTGGAAAAAACAGGAGGAGCAAAAATTGCAGCCGAATTTATACAGCAAACCTTAGGACAATATGATCCACGTATTACGCTCAGTATTCTATTTCTGATTGCTTTTTTATCCACAAATATTCTATCCAGTAAAGCAACAGCAGCCATTTTATGCCCTATTGTAATTAGCCTATCGAATGTAATGAATATTAGCGAAAGACCTTTTCTAATCGCTATAATGTTTGCCTGCTCACTAACCTTTATGACACCGATGAGTTATCCAACCAATACAATGGTATATGCGCCAGGAAATTATAAATTCAATGATTATTTAAAAGTAGGAACACCCTTAAATATTATAGTATGGATTGTAGCGAGTTTCTTAATACCGCTATTTTTCCCATTTACAAAATGAAATTAAAAGTCCGTAATTATGAAAATTAAAAAAATCAGCATTAGCAAAGCTTTTAAAATCAACCAAGAATTCATCAATAGAGAAGAAATTATATTGCGTGATTTTTTAGCACTAGAACGAACCCGATTAGCAAACGAACGAACCTTAATGTCCTACCTTCGGACCTCCTTGTACTTGTTATTAGGAGGCATCGGACTATTGCAATTAAGCGGATTTGAAAAAATACAATGGCTAGGACATGTCTGTCTAGTTTTATGCATTATATCCATAATTGTTGGGATTTACCGATTCATAAAATTGAACAATCAATTGTATGAGTTTTATCAAAAAAATCAAATTCACAATGAAAATGAAACAAGAAAAGAGATGCGTTAACATCTCTTTTCTTTTGGGGGTAAAAAGGGTGATTACAGCGAATCGTTTATAATGGCTAACCATTTTTTAGCCATTGTATGATCATTTTCTAATAAAACCTGCATTGAATTATCGTGTTCAAAATCATAAAAAAGTAATGAAGTTTCACGAAGTTGACGATCCTTATTTTCAAATAATAATTCAATCCTTATAATAATCTCATCATTGTACTGATCAAATTGAGTAGTCTTACTCAATTTACATTTCGCTATTTGTTTAAGATCAATGAAAGTTGCTTCATTATTGTTTTTCAAATCAACAAACAAGATTGCTTTTTGATTTGAGTCTATTGCCATAACCTTATGATTTACAGTTTCTAGTTGGCCAAGGCTTACCTTCTTTTCCTGATTAAATTGGTTGATGACTTTATTGATAGCCGCTTTCTTTGAATAATTTTTTTTGATTGCAAAAAATAAAGGAATAGCAAATAAGACAAGAATTACTAAACCTATAATTGTAACAGAATGATCCATTAAGTATGTTTTTATTTTTTAATAAATAGAATGATAGCTGGCCTAATGAAATACTAGGCAGCAATTTTAAAATACGATAAACAAAAAAGAATCACCAGAAAAAATGGAAAGGGAATAACAATAATGCAATCTTTTGAATATGAAATTCAGGATTTACACAATAATTTGTAATAATTGACGTAAAAGAATCTATTGACTGTATTTGAAAACAATCAAACCATTTTAAGCCATAATTTTTTAAGAAATGATGCCCATTAAAAAGATTGTATTCAATCTGGGGCTGTAAGATGGCATCATACTGAAATAAAATAAAATTCTGATAGGTAGGAACCTCAGAAGGAATACTATTTTCAAAAGAAAATTCAGAAACAGGCGAAGTCGTCTTTCCTAAGCCCAAGTAAGCAAAGAAAGAGAAAACTAATAAACAAAATATGTTCTTAATCCATTTCATAATCTACAAAGATATTATTCTTTGATAAACATCAAAATGATTCAGAAGAGATTCAATGAAAAAGCTTTAAAAATGATTTCTAAAATCCAGCTTATGGCGCCATTTTTGCTATGGAGAGGAGAGTTGTTAAATAAAACCAAAAAATGTTAAAATTTATTTTAACAAATATGATGAAAGTCCCAAAAAGCACTTTACATTTGTATGTGTTTTTTGCATAAATAATAAAAAGAAAAACAAGATAATTAAGAAAATGCTAAAGAGGTTTATACTCTTATTGATGATGGTTCTTCTGTTTTCATGCAGTAAAAATGAATCAGAGACGATACACCCGCAAATTGAATTTTTTGCGGACGGCTTTTCTTTGCTTAATAATGATGATTTTGATTATTATAATGTAAGTATTATTATTGATGGAAAACATTTTGCATATTGCAATTATCTTTCTTCTGGGATGAGAAAAGGATTTGCGTACTTTGAACTAGATAGTGTCGCAAGTTATGAGCGATTGAAAAATGCACATTATAATATTTCATTACAGGATTTTGAAAAAAATGAATTGCGATATACGAATGAAGTAGATCAGGAAATAGCCAACAATAAAATTATCCGACGTAAAGAAGAATAGAATCTTAAAAAGAACCGATAATGAGTAAAGCAACTAAAAAACAAATTGATAAATTAACAGAATTGTATCAATCGTTAATCAACAAGGATAGTAATGAACCTTTCAAAAATGGTTTATTGACCTATTGCTCTCAGATTTTATTTGATATTGATCCTAATAGCCAATTCTATATTGATTTAAGATACCGATATAATGCAAAGAATTATCCTTCGTCTTTAGCAATCGTACATAATGCAATTGCCTATTATACAGAATTTTCTGAAAAATAACATAAATTTTAAGTGTTGAAATTGTAAAATTAAATTTTAATGATAGATTTTTTTACAAAACAAAAACCAATATTTTTCAATTAAAATAAGAGTATATTCAGATTTTTAAAATGAATATACAGCTTGTAAATACTGATAACTTTAAAAATGATGCACTAAAAGTGTATTATTTCACATCACTATATTTGGTTAGAGTGTGTTTCTAACTAGATTTAATGATTTTTTATTTTGGGGATAAAGTTTATACTAATTTTATTACAAAATGGCTAATTATTTTTTAAATTAGTACACCCCAAACTAAGAATGCCATGTGTAAGTATTACATTAAAACTCAGCCACTTGAGAACGGTGATTATGAAATTCACCGCGAGGATTGTTTATTTATTCCACTTTTTTTTATGAGAAAAGAAGTAGGAGATTATTCAAATCCAAAAGAAGCTTTAGAAAAAGCTCAAGAAATGTATAAAAAAGTAAATGGATGCCAGTTCTGTACCTGCGACATTTATCATGAGAAATTGATATATCCATAAGATAATCAGTACTTAAAGTATATAGATTTGTAATGAGTGAAGCAATTGATCTCATTACAAATTTTTTGTTTTTGTATTTCATGACTATAGAGAATCAGTTTCAAGAAAAGAAACTGTAAATTTGCCTTTAATTGATTACTACACGCATTATAAATTCTATGGCAAATCACCAGCATTTTATTATTCACAAGCCACATGGTTACATCTGTCAATTTGTACACCCAGTAAAGAAGAAAAAATTACTAGGAGAATTATATGACTTTCCAGAAGGAACAATGGCTATAGGACGGTTAGATGAAGATTCTGAAGGGTTACTTTTATTAACTACTGACGGAATGATGAGTGAGATTGTACGCAGTAAAAAAGTTTCAAAGGAATATTATGCCCAAGTAGATGGTATGATTACTCCAGAAGCAATAGAACAATTAAAGTCAGGTGTAGAAATAGGCTTTAAAGGAATTCGATACCAAACGCTACCCTGTGAGGCATCGATATTAGTAACACCTCCTGATTTTCCAGCCCGAACTAAAAAAATACGAGATGACCGACATGGACCCACCAGTTGGATTTCATTAACCCTCAACGAAGGTAAATTTAGGCAAGTACGTAAAATGACAGCTGCAGTAGGCTTTCCTACATTACGTTTGATTAGAGTACGCGTAGGAACGGTATATTTAAACGATCTCCAATCTGGAGAAGTAGTAGAAGTGACCTCATTTTAATCCCACCAAATCCCTTCTGGGAGTGTTATACCTAACGATAGTAAGACATTTATGGGAGTATAAATGTATGTACAATAAAAAGGAACTAGTTTTTATTAAATTATCTTAAAACAGTATGAAAATTGTCTTATTCTGTAATTTTTAAAACTTTTACAGCCAGTAAAAAGAATATAATTGAATCAAATTTGCGAAGACAATAAAATCATTAGAGTTGATAATAAAAATAAAAAGTAAAATATGATAAAATAATTACTCAAGAAGGATTGATTTTTTTAGGGTATATCCATCAATTTAATAAGAATCCAATATTTTTAGTTTAATGTGCTAGAAGGGGTTGAAATACTGTGTGGAATTAGTAAAAATAAAATAGGCAATGGGATGCTACTAAATGATTTAATAGTCATTCAATAGAAGTTTATTTAACAAATACTGTGAATTGATTTTGAAATTTGTTATTTATCTTTAGTATCCCAAAACTACATATCTTGACTATATTTAAAACAGTATTATCCAAAACCCTTTGTTTATGAAAACTATAACGCACCACTATGGCGTTGAGTTGGATTGGGTTGAAACATTAGCAGAACAATTAGAAGGTAAAGTAGAAGGCAACTTTATAATTGTACCTGATCATATACATACAGGAATTCGTTATTTTTTAAATTGCGGATTAGGAATCTCTGTATTATATCTAGATGTATTATATCATTCAGAAATTCGCCTTAGACAAGAAAATAAAACCAACGATTTTATTGGAATATATTATAATCTTACAGAAGGAGATGCTACGCTATTATCAGGATATGCTTCCAATTCTATAGGACGATGGAGTTATAATTTAGCGATAATAGATAGTTCCTTAAAGACTGATTATATTGTTAAGCCTGGAAGTACAACTTTTGCACTCTGTATTTTTATAAAAAAAGAAGTAATTAGAGATTACATTAGAATGAATCCCTCATTGCGCGAACATACAGATAAGTTGTTTGATTCAAGAGCAAATACGATTGTGAAGTTTACAAGGATGAGCAATGAAAGTTACCACTTGATGAATAATTTACGTGCGCAAACAGTAGGAGGGTCCATATTTGATCTCTACTTGAAAGGGACGGTACAAAGCTTACTAGCGAATTATATCGAACATTTAAAGTATGAAGATATGGTGATTGATACCGTAAATGAACAAGATTTAACTGCGATAATAAGCTCTCAGGCCTATTTGATTGAAAATGTAACTGAAATTTTTCCAAGCATTGTTTTTTTGTCACAACAGGTAAACATGTCTGAATCCAAATATAAAAGCTTGTTTAAAAAAATTACAGGAATGACACCTCATGTTTTTTTTCGAAGCAATAAATTATTAAAAGCCCGCGAACTTTTGCAAGGGCGACAATTGAGTGTTACTGAGGTTTCCGATGCTTTGAATTTCACGAATAATGCCTACTTCGCTAATCAATTTAAAGAATATTTTGGAATGTCACCAAAAACATTTTTAAAACATTTATAAAGAATGCTTGAAATTAATCATACATATTCTTTGACGCCAGAATGGCAAAAACCACTAGTGGAGCAATTGGGAGCTGAACTAGTTGACAATAAATTGATTATTCTTCCTAAAGAAATAGCCGATGGACAAACATTTTTTACCGAAGTAATACCGGGATTATCAGTTGTTATATTGGACATGGTGATGAAGAAGCCAGTTCGGGTAAAAAGATGTAGGTCAAATCATAGTTTGTATATTATTCATTATGATTTTAGCGATGAAATGAACTTGATTGAAGTACAGAATGAAAAACATAAAATTGGTTATAAAGCAAATTTAGGCTTAGGTGTGATTGATAATAATATTGATAATGTTTTTTATCCAGCAGTAGGAGAGCGAATTTTTGCTATGCGATTGCTGGTGTCAAAAGAGTTATTAGGCTCGGCAATTAGTGCAATAAATTCAGCGAATTCCAATAAACGTAAGATACAAAGCGATAAAAATACCTTGTTTTTTTATGACCATATCGATAGTAAAAGCAAGATCATTTTACATGAAATAAAGAATAAATCTTTTTTGGATCCGGCGTTCGACTTCTATACCAAAGGAGTAGCATTGAAATTGTTGGCTAAATTTCTAGATCGATATTCCAATTTGATGCCTATGATGCACCATATATCAGAAAAAGAAATCGATGCATTGAAAATAACAAAAGAATATTTACTAGATAATTTATTTAGTGAATTTCCTGGTGTTCAATTTTTAGCGGATAAAGCAGGAATGTCTGTTACGAAATATAAAACTTTGTTTAAAAAAATGTATATTGACCCACCAAATATATTTTTTACTAGAGAAAAGATTATTTTAGCACATGAATTACTTAAAAGTGGTAAATTTAACACGTTAACAGATATAGTATACGAATTAGGGTATACTGGCTTAAATTATTTCTCTTTGAAGTATTTTGATCATTATGGAAAGAAACCATTAGACGATTTTATAAAAGTCAAGATGTAGTTTTATTGCTGTTAAAATTGATACATAAAAATGTTTGGGGAATCATTAATTCAATTTTAATAAGCTTCCAGGGATTAAAATCGTACAGCTTTATGGAGATATAATAGAAAACCCCTTATTTATAAGGGGTTTTTAATTTTAATTAAGCTTTAAAAGATACTTTTTTGAGTATTTTTTTAGGATATAATATTCTTTATAGGAATAGATTTAGAGAGTGATTTTTAATCACAAGCCTTTGCTAATTTATCATACCGTTGTTGATTGATTATAGCTTCTTGCATCGAGTTTTCTCCACCAGCGCGAATCCATAAAATATGTGCATCGTATTCTCTGTTTATTTTTGCTTTTTTTGCTTCACAAGTTAAAGCAGGACTATCATCAGTAGAGCAGGAAAAGAGTAATGCTAGTGTAAATAGGCATAGTGATTTACTTAAAAAAGATGATTTAAATTGAATCATTGTGTGGGATTTAAAATTATAAATTGGATCTGTTTTTATAATTTCTCAACACACAAAAATTGTACCATTGGTTTAGGTTTTTTCTCTATTATAATTGATGAGGGTAGTAAATCTAAATTACTTTATGGATTATTTTTGGATTAAAGTCTGACCTTTTTCAGAAATTGAAACATTACCATTAGAATGGAGATTGATTAATTCTTGATCAAATAAGTAATTACGGACCTTTTCAGCGCTAAAACGATTGTCGTTTGTAATAGAGGTTACGGTCTCTGCTAATTGTATTTTAGCTCCAGAAGGAAGTCCTTTAAATTGTTGAAGTACTAAATGGGCGATTTTAGCTGTATTCATAGGAATAAAAGTTTTTGATACTATGTTTAACGAATAAATGAAGATGAAAAATACAAAATAAAAGGGTAGCATATCCCTTTCTAATTAAATTAGAAATGAAATTTTAAAAAAATATCCAGTAGAAGATTCTGTTTTTTATTTTGATCTTGTTTTTTCTTGAAGCAAAAGAGTATCATTTACTTTGTTGTGTAAAACTTGCATTTTGGAAGATGAAATCAGATGTGAAGATTTGATTCTGTTTTCATTTTCTCGACTTCTGAAAACATAAATAGACAAGCCAGCTAATAATAGGAAAAGGGCATAAGATTTTCTCATGGTAGTTTTATATCATAGGGTTAGGGCATTTTTAGAGGATAAAATGCAAAAATTTTAATATTTTATTTGTAGGGATTATTTTGTAAATATAGTATTTTATAATTCAAATAAAAACGAGTGTTTATACCTGTTTTTTAAGAGTTGCTATAATTTAAGATAGCAATACCTCTAGTGAGTTTTACCGAAATTTCTTTCCTTACACTATAAAAAGCGATGTTTTTTGTTACGATTCTAAACTAAAATAATTAGGGCATACTGTTATGTAGAATAATTTTATAAAATAACATTATATGGTTATTATGTTATTATTTATCATAAATGATTTTTTATTTATATAAATTATGTTAAAATAATATTAAATAGTGTAGATTTATTGCTTAACACAAAATCCCTATACTATGATTAAAAAATTATTTTATTGCTTACTCATTTCCGGAATGAGTATGAATTTTGCAAACGCTCAAATAATTGAGAATTTTGAATCTGGATTATCAACAGGTAATACATTAGATTATCGAAATCAAAATTTGACCCCTTTCAGTATTTTGAATTGCCAAATTGGGACATCATTTGGTAGTTTGTATTATCCTAATTTTAGTAGTTATGATAATGCAAGTGAAAAAGCGAGTATTGTTTCGGTTGGAAACTATGATCCTATTTTAGCAAGTTATGGCATTCAAAAAGACGTAGTGCCCCCAAATGGAGGAAAGTTTGCTATTCGATTGAATGACGTAGTAAGCGGTTATCAGGATATTACTGCTTTTGAAAAAGTAGTAAATCTTGCTCCAAGAAATGTTAGTTTTAATTATATGTCAATTTTTGATTCAGGACATATTGCAGATTTGGAACATCAAACATTTTTTACTTTTAGAGTATTAGATCAAAACCGTAATGTAATTTCTGGTACACAATATTGTTTAGTAGCTGACCCTGCAAATTCAACGTTGATAAACCAAAATAACCATTTATTCTATACGGACGGATGGTTGTGTCATTCTGTAACTATCCCTAAAATTTATGTTGGTAAAAAAGTAATACTTCAATTTATTGCAGCCGATTGTGGTGCAGGTAAAGATAGAGGGATAACTTATATCGATAATATTGTAGGAGAGAAAGAATGTACTCCTATGCCTATAGGTAGTATAAAATTAGTTCCAATAGAAAATAATTGTGCTCCAAAAGAAAAAGTACAAGTTTGTGGAACATTTGAAGTGCCAGGAGATAATACATTGACTAACCTTGAGTTGGAAGTATTACATAATGGTAATGTTGTGACTTTAGCACCAGGAGATGTAAATATTGATAATCTTGATGCAACCTCATTTTGTTTTAACGTCTATTTTAATTCAACGACACTTCCACCAACTGGGACGTATGAATTTAGAGTAAAAGCGACTTATGTGTCTAATAGTACCGGACAAACTTTTGAAGTCATCGCACAATCCACCAATCCAGGTGCAGATGTTTCATTTGGAGGAACAGTAAACTATTATTTTGATAATGATGTTTTACATTGGGATAATTTTGGAGGACCATACATTATAGAATTAAGAGGTGGTGATTATTGCTGTCCAGGATCTACAGCAAATGCACATGCCGAAGGATTAACGACAACTGTAGTAGTAAATGACAACTTTATCAATGGATACGAATTGATTCAAGCGATTGGTTCAAAATGTCTACAATGGAGAATTAAATTGCCATGTGGAGAAGCTTGGTCTGATTGGTGTTGTATGGCATCATATTATCCATCTTCAGGGCCACACATGCCTATTGGAGATAATTTCAATGTAGGTTGTAGTCCAGAAGGACAAGTAAATAATAAACCAGCTCAGCTTCTTGTAGTATATCCAAACCCAACATCTAGTTTTGTTCATATCATCAATTCAAACAGTATGAATTTTGATTTATATGATTATAACAATAATTTGGTGTTCTCTAAGAAAGTAAAAGCAATAGAAAGAGATGTGGAATTAGACATCACCCATCTTAAAGCAGGTGTTTATATTCTTAAAACAGATAATAAGCAAACAGTTAAAATCATGAAGAAATAATAAAAGAAAAAGGAGCTGAGAAGCTCCTTTTTTTATGCTGTAATTATTAATTAAGGTTTATATTCTGTCGATTTCACGCCAATTACATCATAGTGTTCCTTTTTGACAAGACTATTGGCTTTTTCACGAACCAATATTGAATAAGAAAATCTTTTTACAGAATCATTTTTGTTATGCGCATTAAAGCCAATAGTGATCAGCCATTTATTGGAAAGCGTATCCCTCATCTTTTCAAAAACATCATTTTTCATATTCCTATATTTATAGGGATAATCGCGACGAACTTTAACGATTCTATTGCTGTCATCAATGTACTGTATTGTAGATGGATTGATAAAGCTCGTATTGAGGTATCGCTTAGCCATTTTAAAAATAGCTGTTGAATCTGTGGTGGTTACCTGTTGTTTATCATTAGATGGGTTAGAATCGCTTTGAGGATCTATTTTTTTACATCCAGTGAAAATTAAAACAGATAGAATTAATACGACTTTAAAAGGTAATATAAATACAGATTTTTTCATAACTAGATCTTTTGGATAGAGTTATAAAGTTATTTTATTTTTCTTGAATATGAAATAGAATGACCTTTATTTAAAGCGATGTAAAGTTAGGACTAACGTTCTAGTACCTTAACACCAATTACTTCATATTGACCTCTTTTACTTTTTAAAGCATCTCCATTTTCGCGGACTAAAACTGAGTAAGAGTATCTTTTTGTTTCACCACTTTTATTTGGCCCATCTACGTCAATATAGGCAACCCATTTTTTTGAAGTAACGTCTTTTATATTTTTAAATTCATCTTTTGTAGTGAATCGGCTCATGTATGGATAATTTGCATCTACTTCTGACACTAGATCATTGTCAAGGTATTGAATTGCAGCAGCGTTCGAAAAATCTTTTGCGATGTATTTCTTTGCTACACTCATGATGTCATTGTTTTGAACGACTTCATTAGTCATGATAGAGATGTCCTTGTTAGAAATCATTTTTTCACTAGAAGGTTCAGTGAATAATAAGCTGAAAAATAAAAACTTAATGGCAAATAATGGTAATAATTGAATCATATGGTATTTAGATTATGGGTTTTTTGGATTCTAAATATATATAAACTTTTTGAGACACAATAATTATCGTTGTTATAAGTGAGATATTTTAGAGTTAATGTTTTTAATTTCAGTTGATTGTAGGTGTTGTTCTAAATAAAATGCCTCTTTAAAACACTGTTTTAAAGAGGCTTTAGGCTGTATGTTATTCTCTTTTTCCTTTAAGAAAAGCATAGACAGCCATCGCATGGCCATGCCCTAGGGTATAATCTTCTTTGAGCCAGTCTGTAATTTGAGTAGCTTTTACATCTTTTTTAATTTCTCCATTTTCGATGAAACCTTTCTGTTCTGCTAAGGATTGAAAATCGGCAGTGGTTTTACCAGTTTTGGCTTTGATATTATCTAAGTAAGCTTGAAAAGACATATTCTTATGTTTTAAAGTTTTACAGCATTTATTTTATGATAATAAATATAGGAAACCATTAGAACGGCTAAAACGATTAATGGAAAAAAACCTTGAAAGTTCAATCCATCTACAGCGAAATGACTAATTGAAGCAAACAAAAAGTCAAATACAAAACCAGCATAAGCCCATTCTTTTAAACGCTTTGGAACCTGAGGAATTATAAGAGCAATAACACCTAAAATTTTAAAGACTACTAGAGCATCTCCAAAATACATTGGGTAACCCAAATGACGTATTCCTTCTTTGGCTAATTCTGTATGCCAGGTTAAAGCGGGCATTACGCCTTCAAATAAAAAAATTAAAATTGTTGCGATCCAAAAGATGATTTGGTTTGATTTAGATGTTTTCATAAAGCAGGTATTTAAGGGGTTAGAAATTTTATATTAAATTATAATACAAAGATGCTATGAAAAGGAATAAATGAACACGTCTGAAAATGACAATTAAAAGGCTGTTTGCGACAAAGTTGGTTTGTAATTCAAGATGTGGCAAATAAGCTACTATAAAAGTATATAATTATTTTTATTCTTGACATAGGGTTGTCATTGAGGTCGTATAAATTTGTTGCGTAAACTTTGAGTCAGAATAGTTGTAATTAAGCTTTTGCGGGCATTTTATATGTTTTTCCTCAGAAAGATTCAGTTCAAAGAAGATATCAATTGTAGTAAAAAGAAAGAAGAAATGGAAAAAACAGATATAGAAACTTTTTGTCCAAGAAGCCAACAAGAGTGGAGACAATGGCTAGAAGAGAATCATCACTTAAAGCGATCAATTTGGTTGATTTATTATAAAAAGAAATCTAATGTGCCAACGATAACATGGAGTGATGCAGTAGATGAGGCACTTTGTTTTGGATGGATAGACAGTACAAAGAAATCGATTGATGATCATACGTTTATGCAGTTTTTCTGTCAGCGAAAGCCCAATAGTGTTTGGTCCAAGATTAATAAGACAAAAATTGATCGACTAATTACGCATGGACTAATGGCGCCAGCAGGACATAAAAGTATTGATACGGCAAAACAAAATGGTTCATGGACAATATTAGATGAAGTAGAAGAACTAAAAATCCCTGTTGATTTAGAAATAGAATTCAAAAAAGAAGAAGGCTCAATCGACTTTTTTTTAGGACTAAGTAAATCGGCTAGAAAAAGTATTTTGCAATGGCTTGTAATGGCTAAAAGAGAAGAGACCAAACAAAAACGAATTCGTGAAATAGTCAAATTGGCTGCGCAAAAACTCAAACCCAAACAATTCCGATAAATAAAGTCTCTTTTTTACAATTGATGGTTAAAGCATTGTATTCTATTACTTTAAATAATTCTCTTCAAAATTGTGAATATCTATTTTAGGAATAATGGTTTTGTTTTTTCTTGAAAATCTATCTTTGGCATCCTTAAAAAAAAAGAAATGAGCACAACTTGGTACGAATGCAAAGTAAAATACAGAAAAACAGACGAGACTGGAGTACAGAAAATTACAACAGAACCTTATTTAGTAGATGCCTTGTCCTATACAGAAGCAGAAAAGAGAATCAATGAAGAAATGTCCGCCTACATTAGTGAAGAGTTCAAAATCACTAACATTAAAGTAGGAAATTATGCAGAGATACATCCCTTCGAAAACTCAGACCGTTGGTTTAAATCAAAAGTTTCTTTATTAGCATATGATGAAGAAAGCGGTAAAGAACGAAAATCAAATTTGTATATGTTAGTACAAGCCAATGATGTAAAAGAAGCGTATGATAATACGAATGTCATTATGAAAGATACTATGGGAGAATATACAATACCTGCTATTTCAGAATCTCCGATTATGGATGTTTTTCCATATTTCAGTGGAGAAGAAGGTGAAATGGAAGAATTGGAAAGATTTAATGCGCTTAAAGCATCAAAACCAGAGAAAGAAGAAGAGAATGTAGCGTTAGAAGCTATTGCGCTTGAAGCAGAGATGGCAACGGAAGATAATCTTTAATATCAGCACCGATTTAATTCTTAAATCATACAATCATAACGATATACATTTGAATTTAATTCAATATTTTTATAACGAAACAATTATATAAAACATGGCGTCAGGATTTTTTGCAATTTTAGATGATATCGCTGCTTTAATGGATGATGTTGCAGTTACAACAAAAGTAGCAACAGGTAAAACAGCAGGGATATTAGGAGATGACTTAGCGGTTAATGCCGAAAAAGCGACAGGCTTCCTATCCTCACGTGAAATACCAGTTTTATGGGCAATCACAAAAGGCTCTTTGATTAATAAGATTATTATTGTTCCCATTGCATTGCTTCTAAATGTATTTTTCCCAGTTGCAATAAAAGTAATTCTTGTGTTGGGAGGATTTTATTTAGCCTATGAAGGTGTTGAGAAAATTATTGAATACTTTTTTCACCATTCAAAAGAAGGTGAGCTCGTTGTTGAGCAAACGGAAGAGAGCAGTAGTGATGTTGAAAAAACGAAAGTAAAATCAGCGATTACTACTGATTTTATCCTTTCAGTTGAAATTGTAATTATTGCACTAGGGAGTGTTTTAGACCGAAGTTTAACCCTACAGATAATAACAGTTTCAGTGGTAGCTCTTTTGGCAACAATAGGTGTTTATGGAATAGTTGCCCTAATTGTGAGAATGGACGATGCCGGTTATAAATTGATTAATCGTTATAATAATAAAGGCTTCTTAGCAAAATTAGGGAATGTATTAGTAAAGTCATTGCCTATTATTATTCGAGTTTTAGCAGTTGTCGGAACAATTGCTCTTATATTAGTTTCTGGTGGAATTTTTGTTCATAATATTGAATTTTTGCACCATATATTCCCAGCAGTTCCATCTGTTGTTAAAGAACTAGTAATTGGCTTAGTAGCTGGATTACTTGTAGTGGCTATTTTGACCATTGTTAAAAAAGTAATTGCACTATTCAAAAAGAGTTAATGATGACCTCATTCGTAGTGAGGGATATAGGAAATAAGATAAAAAAGGGATGATTGAAAAATCATCCCTTTTTTTGTGTACAGTTATGGAAGGTTGAGCCAATACCTAATAAAATTACTGCATTTAATTGTCCGATTTTATCTTTTTTTAGAAAAGTAGATTGTTTGATAAGATGAAACAAGGTATTTTTTCTTAAAAAACACACATCATTAACTCCATTGAATTCCATTGTTCAATCAATAATCGATTTTTTTTCAATAAAAAAATAAATATTTCGAGAGGTCTTTTTCGATAGAATTCCCAGCATTGACGGTAGTTCTTTAGTTTGTATAACTATTTGTAATAGAAGCAATTTGACGGATGTTAGTTTGCTGATGGATAATTTTAAACGAAATACATAGTATAACAAAGTATTTTGTTTTACATTTGAAAAATGAACGAAGACTTTACAACCAAATGGATATCACAACTCAAGAAAGGAACTTTGTCTTTCTTAGTGTTAAGCGTCTTAAAAGATAAGAGGGAATACTACGGGTATGATCTAATCAATGAGATAAAGAAAAAAACAGAAATTGAAATTGCTGAAGGCACACTTTACCCTTTGATGAATCGATTGAAAAAAGAAGATTTAGTAGAATCTAAGTGGGTAGAGCAAGATTCTGGAATCCCAAGGAAATATTACACTATTACAACATTGGGATTGAGTACAATAAATGAAATGAAAACCTATTGGGATAATCTCAATACAACGATAAATTCGATATGAAGTTTAAAGAAATAACATTTAAAGATAAAAATTCTATAAGGATATATCAGGATTATATATCAAGAATTCAACATACTACAAAAATATTGAACAAAGAAAATCAGCAAGAGGTTTTGTTGGAAATCAATAGTCATATCTATGAAAGTATTATTGATGATTTAGAAAATGGAAAAGGTGAAGTAGAACGATTATTAGATATTTTAGAAAAATTAGGACAACCCGAAGTTTTCTTAAAACCATTGGTAGCAGAAAAAAAATTAGAAGAAGCTACTAAAACGTTCAATCCATTAAAAATAATCAAAGCACTAGCATTAAATATAGGAAATGGTATTTCATATGTTGTTTTTGCCATACTATACCTGTTACTTTTTGGTTTTGTATTCTTGATTTTTGCTAAAATTATCGATCCACAAAACGTTGGCTTTTTTTACCGTGCAAACGACGTTTTTACTTTAGGCTATTTTAGAGAAAACGGAATCAGTCTCCAAGAATATGAACGATTAGGGAATTGGTTTATACCTGTAATGCTCCTATTGGCTACAGCTTTCTACGTTGTTATAACGCTATTACTCCGATTAAAAAGAACCTTAAAATAAAATTATTATGAATAAAAATTATTTAGCTTATTTGCTTTGCTTTTTGATTTCATCATTTGCTATAGCACAAAAAATAGACACTCAAAAGCTTGATTTATACTTTAAATCATTAGAAGATAGTAATAAATTTATGGGAAGTGTTGCTATTTCTCAAAATGGTAAAATTATTTATACCAAAACAATCGGATATGCCGATGTTGAAAATAATATCAAAGCCAATGAAAATTCAAAATATAGAATTGGTTCCATCTCAAAAACGTTCACTTCAGTTTTAGTTTTAAAAGCTGTGGAGAATAAAAAATTAGATTTAAATCAAACGATTGAAAAGTTTTTTCCAACAATTAGTAATGCAGACAAGGTTACAATAAAGCATTTGCTGAACCATAGAAGCGGAATACATGATTTCACTGATGATGATGATTTTCTGACTTGGAATACGGAAGCCAAAACGGAAAAAGAAATGGTTGAAATTATTACTAAAGGAGGAAGTGAATTTGAACCTGATGCTCAAGCGGAATATAGCAATTCAAATTATGTATTGTTAAGTTATATTCTTGAAAAAATTTATAAAAAGCCATACTCAGAATTATTGACTACCTATATTACAAAACCTATAGGTTTGAAAAACACCTATCTGGGAGGAAAAATCAATAGTAAGAATAATGAAGTTAAATCTTATCGATTTACGGACAAATGGCAAGCTGAATTAGAAACGGATATTTCAATTCCATTGGGTTCTGGTGGAATAGTATCAACACCAACAGATTTAGTGAAATTCAGTGATGCCCTTTTTGGTGGAAAGCTTTTGAAAGCTGAAAGTCTTGAATTGATGAAAACAATAAATGAAGGACATGGATTAGGACTTGCACAAACACCATTTTATGAAAATATTGGTTACGGACATAGAGGAGGCATTGATAAATTTACAGCTACTTTCTCTTATTTTTATGATGGAAAAATATCTTTCGCATTAACGTCAAATGGAACAAACTATAACAATAATGAAGTTCCTGTTGTTGTTTTGAGTGCAGTTTACAATAAATCATTTGATATCCCAGAATTTAAAACCTATGCTGTTAATTCTGAAGATTTAGATCAATATTTAGGAACCTATTCATCTAATAAAATTTCAATCAAAATAACAGTTTCAAAAGACAATAAAACACTTATTGCACAAGCGGCAGGACAGTCAGCATATCTATTGGAAGCAACCGAAAAAGATAAATTTAAATACTATAGAGGAGGGATTACATTAGAGTTTAATCCCATAGAAAAAATAATGGTATTAAAACAAGGAGGAGGAGAGTTTGTGTTTACTAAAGGATAAAAACAAAAACGATTTTAAATAATTTGTAGATGAAAAAAAGCCTGTAGAATTATATCTGCAGGCTTTTTTATTAAAAATAGAATTTAATTATGTGTGAAATCCTTGTTGAAATTTAATTTTTAATAATATTTTAGATTATCAATAATTTTTTGAAGCTCCAGATGTTATTTCAAGATTTGATTTTAATACTAATAATTAGAGAGCTTTTAAAGTGAATTAGAATTAGCATTATAATGTCAAGGTTTATTCTCAAAACTAATTTTGTGTAAGTATTTAGCTATTTTTATAGGTTCTTTTTTATGTTTTTTTTTCTTTTTGAAAAATTCAAAATGAGGCTCTATTTTAGGGCTTAATTTTTCTTTTTTCTCAGAGAAATTTACGCTCCAAGATTTTTTGAAATGTATGGAGTATATATGGGTTTGCCAATGTTTTTAGTATTATGGGATTCTCTCATTTTTTTAATTTTTTTCTGTTCATTTTTATATATGAAAATAATGATGTTATCTTATAAAAAATCACAATTCTTTAAATAAAATTAATTTTTTGTTAACATTTTTATTTGTTTTATTATAAAAAAAAATTTAGCTTTACTGAAGTTAAATAACTAAGTTTCTTTATATATAGTGGCAACTATGTTAAATTAGTTATCTAAATCGAAAATAAATCTTTCAAACAAATTCTTCTTGTAACTGAGGAAAGCGCAGCTTTTCTTATAAATTAAATTTTAATGATTTTTAACAATGGGTGGCATGTTCTATATGTCAAATCTCGCTGGGAAAAAAAAGTGCATGAATCTTTAAAGGATATTTCATTAGAAACTTTTTTGCCCCAAGTAAAAACAATTAAACAATGGAGTGATCGTAAGAAAACGGTTTTAAAACCATTGTTTCCTTCATATGTATTTGTTAATGTGAAATCGTCCATAGAGTTTTATAAGGCTTTATCTGTTCATGGAGCTTGCGTATATATTCGCTTTGGTAAAGAATATGCAAGAATTCCAGATGATGAAATTGATAAGATTAGGCTATTATTGAATTCAGAAGACATTTCAGATTTTGAAACAAATGTAGAACTACTAAAAGTAGGAGATATTAAAAAAATCTGCTATGGCACTCTAAGTGGTTTAGATTGTGAAGTAATAAAAGTGAATAATGTAAATAAAATTGTGGTAAGGATTGGTTCTTTACAACAAAATATTACTGCGACATTGTCTACTAATTATTTTAAAGAAGCACTGTAGATTTTTTAATATAAAATCTCTGTCACTTTAAAATTTCTTTTTATAAAAAGTAAGTTAATATTATACAACAATTGCCTATTGAAATACCTGTTTCAATGATTTGTTGCGCAATAACTTATTCTATTAGAATAGTTAATCAATAACCTATTATCTCAGAAAGAACATAAAAGTTTTTTTGAATTTAAAAGCAAATCTTATATGGATACTGTCGAAAGTAAAATAATTGCTAATTATTGGGCGGACAAAATAAAGAAGAATTCTAAAATAGATTTTGGAAGTTTCTCTCCAATTAATAGTGAAGTTATCGAAGTACCTCAATCAGAACTGGCTTATTACTATAAGTTAACTTCTGGTAATGAGTTAGCTGAGTTCACAATTTTGATAACGATATTTAATACACTTGTTCAGCGTTATTTTGAAGAATGTCAACTCATATATTCTCAGGGAATTGGTGTAGACAGAGATATTTCTCTTCTATATGCTTTTGACTTAATTGAAGATAAGGCATTTAAAGAAATTCTTCAAAATGTAAAAAGTGAAGTTCAAGAAGTATATAAATACAGAATGTATGACAATTCATCATATAAAGATGATTCTTTAGCTGCCTATACCTCTTTTGGGTTTTTCTTTAATAAAGAAATAACAAATGTAGCGAAGTTGCCATTTTCAATTCATATCAATACGACGAATGAAGGAATGAAGCTTCAATTGGTGTACAGTGATAAGTTTATAGCTAAAAATGTAGCCAATCACTTCCTAAGAAATATAAAAAAATGGGTTTGTAATTTAGAAGTATATCTTTCTTTAGTATCTAAATCAATATCATTAGTTTTTGAGGAAGAGAAAACAGTATTATTGGATGAATTCAATGCAACAACTACTGTGTATGATCGTACAGATACGATAATAAGTCTTTTTGAAAAGCAAGTTGAAAAAACTCCAGATGCCATCGCAATAATTTGTGATAATAGGTCAATCACGTATCGTATGGTTGACGAAAGAGCAAATCAAATTGCAAACTACCTAAAAGATGATCATGGCATTCTAGCAGGAGATTTAGTAGCTGTCAAATTGGAAAGAACAGAGAAGTTAATTATAGCACTAATAGCAGTTTTGAAAGTAGGAGCTGCATATGTACCTGTAGATGTAAACTATCCAGAAGAAAGAATTGCATACATAGAAAAAGATAGTAATAGTAAATTAGTTATTGACGAGGTTGTACTAAGTTCTTTTGAATCTATTAGCGAATCATATTCAAAATTAAAAGAAAGAATTGAAATTAATTCTTTCTCATTAGCATATATTATATATACTTCAGGAACAACAGGAAACCCGAAAGGTGTAATGATTACGCATGCTAATGCAGTAGCTTTAATTTATTGGGCTCAATCGGAGTTTGATTCTTCTAAATTTGATATTGTATTTGCAGGAACTTCTCATTGTTTTGATTTATCAGTTTATGAGATGTTTTATACATTATCTATTGGAAAGAAAATAAAAGTACTTTCTTCAGGATTAGACATAAGCGATGCACTTCCTTATTACTCAAATATACTTTTAAACACTGTACCATCAACTGCTAGAAAATTATTAGAAGAAGGACATGATTTAAAAAATGTAACACTTATCAACCTGGCTGGGGAAGCTTTCCCTGTTGATATTGCAACGAAATTACAACAGACAAATATTGAAGTTAGAAATTTATACGGTCCATCAGAAGATACAACATATAGTACTTGTTATAAAATATCTGATAAGTTATATGAAACGTCAATACCCATAGGAAAACCAATAGATAATACGCAAGCATATATATTAGATGAATCATTAGCATTAGTTCCTATAGGTGTTACTGGGAAATTATATTTATCAGGATTAGGAATTACTGAAGGATATTTACATAAACCTGAATTAACAGCTGAAAAATTCATTGATAATCCTTATAAAAAGGGAGAGCTAATGTATGATACTGGTGATTTATCACGTTGGATGCTAGATGGAAATATTGCCTTTTTAGGACGAAAAGATCATCAAGTAAAATTACGTGGATATCGTATAGAATTAGGAGAAATAGAAGCTGCAATTCAAAGTTTTTCGGAAGTGGTCCAACAAGTTGTAGTTGTAGTTAGAAGACATATGAATGAAGAAGTATTAGCTGCATTTTTTGTCACAGCGACTATTATTGATAAGGCTTTGATGAGAGAGTTTCTATTGTCAAAATTACCGTCGTATATGGTACCAGGGTTTTTTGTGGAAATGGATCAAATTCCATTAACGCCAAATGGTAAAGTAAATATAAAAGCATTACCTGAATTGTCTGAATTATCAGTTATAAAAGAAAGCTATGTAGGGCCAAGGAATCACACAGAAATATCTTTAGTAGCAATTTGGGAAGAAATTTTAGGTGTTGAAAAAATAGGAATCAAAGATCATTTTTTTGAATTAGGAGGTCATAGTTTAATGATTTCACAATTGATCAATAAAGTCCATAAAACAATGGGCAAACGAATTCCTTTCAAGATATTTTACACAAACCCTACGATAGAAAGTTTATGTAATTCACTGAAGAATGAAGAATTTGTAGCCATAAAAAAAGCACCAGAAATGCAATCTTATCCTGTGACACCATCTCAGCATCGCTTATGGTTGTTAAGTCAGATGGAAGGTGGAAATCAGGCATATCAAATTACAACTTCATTAATGCTAAAAGGAAATTTATGTACGGAAAATTTCAAGGAAGCTTTTGATCATATAATCAATCGCCATGAGGTATTTCGAACATTCTTTGAACATGATACAGACGGTATATTAAAACAAAATATTATTTCAAAAGAAGTTTTTGATTATAGATTGTCACTAAAAGATTTATCTAAAGAAGAATTCCCTCAAGATGCAGCAAGACATTATATAAACTCAGTATGCAAATCTGGTTTAGATATAAAAAAAGGACAATTATTTAAAGCAAATCTTTTAAAAATTACAGAAGATGAACATGTGTTCTTTATGACACTACATCACATTATTAGTGATGGATGGTCTTTAGAAATTTTAAATTCTGAAGTAATTGATGCTTACCAACAAAAAGAGAAAAAGGGAGATATAATCTTGCAGGAGCTATCTATTCAGTTCAAAGATTATGCTGTATGGCTGTCAGATGCAATGGATTCCTCTCAAAAACAGGTAGAAGAAGAATATTGGTTATCTGTATTTAGTGATACTTTACCGATTCTAGAATTACCAAATTACCAATCAAGACCCCTTGTAAAAACATATACTGGCGATATTATTCAATATAATTTTCCAAAACAATTAATTAAAAAATTAAAGAATATATCACAAGAGCATCAAGCTACTTTATTTATGACGTTAATGTCTACTGTGAAAATGTTGCTTTCTAGATATAGTAATCAAAATGATATTATTGTTGGAACTCCAATTGCAGGAAGAGCACATCCAGATTTAGAGACACAAGTAGGATTATATTTAAATACACTTGCTATCCGCTCTCAATTGAATAATGAAGATGATTTTTCAACAATTTTAGCAAATGAAAAACAACAACTTTTAGCTGCTTATGCCCATCAAGAATACCCATTTGATCAATTAATTGAAAAATTAAATATCACTAGAGACACTTCAAGATCTCCTTTATTTGATGTAATGGTTGTTTTGCAAAATCAACAGCAATTAACAACTTTTCAAAACAATGATTCCTTATCAGGATTTTCAGTAAGTGATTTTGAAATTAGTAGAAAAGTAGCACAGTTTGACTTATCATTTACTTTTGTTGAACATGATACATTGTCTTTATTACTCTCTTATAATACAGATCTTTATACAGCATCTTTTGTTGAAAATATTATAAAGCATTTAGAGAAAATATTTGAACAGATTATAAATGCTCCCGAGACAAAGCTTGAAGAAATTGATTTCATTACACTTGAAGAAAAACAACAAATATTTTCTAAATTCAATGCCACTACTATTGATTATCCATTAGAGAAAACAGTCGTAACAATATTCAATGAACAAGTTGAAAAAAGCCCAGAAAATATAGCGATAGTTTTTAATGAAAAATCATGGACATATGCAGATTTAAATCTAGAAGCGAATAACTTAGCTTCTTATCTTATCGAATCATATCAATTATCTGAAGGAAAATTAGTAGCTGTACATTTAGAACGTAGTGCACAATTAGTCATTAGTTTGTTAGCGATTTTAAAAACGGGAGCAGCTTATGTACCAATTGATACAAACTATCCAGAAGAACGTATTTCTTATATTATTGAAGATGCAAAAGTATGTTTAACTATAGATCAAGATTTTATAACACAATATTATTCTATAGAGAAGAAGTCGAAAGCAATTCCAGGATTAAATATAAAGAGTTCAGATTTAGCTTACGTAATTTATACTTCTGGCTCAACAGGAAAACCAAAAGGAGTAATGATTACTCATAAGAGCTTAACAAATCTATGCTTTTGGCACCAAGATGCATATGGAGTAACTCAAGAAAGTAAAGGAACATTATTCTCAGGAATTGGGTTTGATGCTTCTGTATGGGAAATATATCCATATCTGACAGCTGGAGCAAGTTTATATCCAATTCAACTAGACGCAATCCGTTTAGACCTTCAACAGTTAGTTTCTTTTTTAAGAATACAAGAAATTACACATGCCTATTTACCATCTAGAATATGTCAAGATTTTATAATACAAGGAATCACAAATCTTAATACAACAATTTTAACGGGAGGAGAGGCTTTGGTTTATCCTAAAAAATCGGATTTACAAATTTACAATAACTATGGACCTACTGAAAATACTGTAGTAACTACCTATTATGACTGTAAATACCAAACTAAAGAACAGGTTCCAATCGGAAAACCAATTAGTAATACCCAAGTATATATACTATCAGAAAATTTAGTATTAACACCTATTGGGGTTATTGGTGAATTATGTATTTCGGGTGATGGACTTGCATTAGGATATTTAAATCGTCCAGATTTAACCGCTGAAAAATTTGTAGAGAATCCATATGTTTCTGGGAAAAAACTATACAGAACTGGAGATTTAGCCCGATGGTTACCCGATGGAAATATAGAATTCATTGAAAGAAAAGATACTCAGATAAAAATTAGAGGCCATCGAATAGAATTAGGAGAAATAGAATATACAATCGCGCAATACACTGCTGAAATAGTTCAAGTTGTGGTCAATGTACAAGAAATTAATAATGAAAAAGAATTGGTTGTTTATTATGTTTCCAATACGAGTATTAATCCAAATGAATTAAGAGCTTATATAGGAACTCAACTACCTTCCTATATGATTCCAAACTATTATATAAAATTGGAACAGATTCCATTAACGAGTAATGGAAAGGTAGCAAAAGAACAATTACCTGAAATAACGGAAAAAGAGTTGGTAAAGAAAGAATTTATAGCACCAACAAATGAAGTAGAAAGTAAAGTCGTTGAAATTTGGAAAGAAATACTAGCAAAAGAAACGATAGGAATTACTGATAATTTCTTTGAATTAGGGGGGCATAGTTTATTATTGAGTAAACTAACAAACACTTACCATAAAGTTTTTGAAAAAGAAATTGATTTAAAAACAATTTATACCAATTTAACGCCTGAATATCATGCGTATTTGATTATGAAAAATGAATCAAGAACGTATGAAGAAATAACGAAGATATCATTACAAGATACTTATGAAATATCTCCTTCGCAAATGCGCTTCTGGTTGTTATATAAGATTTATGGAAAATCTAAAGAGTTTAATATCTGTAGTAAATTTTTCTTATCAGAGGATTTAAACCTTGAATTTTTTGAAACAGCTTTCAATACAATAGTAAAACGCCATGAAATCTTAAGAACAATCTTCTTAGAGGTTGAAGGAAGACCAAGACAAAAAATTGAAGCTTATTCTCCCATTAAAATTGAAATTGATGAACTACTTTCTTTAGACAAAATAGAAAGCCGCATTTATAATTATGAGTTTGATTTAGATCAGGCTCCATTATATAAAATGGCTATAGGAAAAGGAACAGAGGGTTACACCTTATTTTTTAATATTCATCATAGTATAAGTGATGGATTGTCACTAGATATTGTTGTCAAAGAAATTCTAGTAATATATCAAGCATTATTAACCGGTGAAGAAGCTAAATTAGCTGAAATTGAAGTACATTATAAAGACTATTCTTATTGGCAAAATCAACTATTAGAAACAGGAAAACTTAAAAGTCAAAAAATATATTGGGAAGAAAAACTTGCAGGAGATATTCCTTATTTACAGTTACCTAAAGATTATATACAGACAGTTAAAAATGCGACTACAACTTCTGGCTATCATACCATTTTCCTCAATAAAGAAACGCAAGAAAAAATTATAACACTATCTAAGAAAACTAAAACAAGTGTATTCTCAATATTTGTTGCATCATTAAAAATATTATTGCAAAGAATTACTTCTGAAAAAGATATTGTTATTGGAATTCCAGCCGCAAATAGAAATCATGAACAATTAAAAAACATGGTTGGATGTTTTTTAAATACAATAATGTTAAGGGATACTGTAATAGGAGGCTTTTCTTTTGAAAACTTTGTAAAGCAGGTAAATCAGACTGTGATGGAAGGTTTAGCAAATCAAAATTATCCCTTTGAAAGTATATTAAATGATTTACAGGTTACGAAAACACAATCTCGTTTCCCAATAAGTCCAGTTTTCTTAAACATGTTGGATTTTAATACCGAAACAAATGAAGAAATTCATGATTTTAGTAGCCAAGATGGAATTATAAACAGTACGCCTAAATTTGAATTGGAATGCTATTTAAAAACATATACCAATGGAATTGCAATAAACTGTGTTTATAACAATCAATTACTTACTCAAGAAACAATAAAATATTGGATTGAAGCCTATGTAGATATTCTCAATCAAGTATTAATAATGCCAACTAAGTTAATAGATGAAATTATTGTTTTTGAAAGTTATTTACCAAGTATTGTAGCACCAAAACCAATAAATGAATTCACGCCATTTGAAGCCGAAGAAATTCAGCAAAGCATTATAAGTAGATTTGAATCTCAGGTAGAAAAACATCCAAATCGTACTGCGGTATATTCAAAAAATAGAGCATTTACTTATACAGAAGTAAACAACTTAGCAAACCTACTAGCAAAAGAAATTGAGAACAATAATCAAAATGGATTTCAAAGAGTTGCATTATTAGTGAATCACGATGAATCTTCTGTGATTGCAATGTTAGCCGTATTAAAAACTGGAAAATCTTATGTTCCAATAGACTATACAAACCCATTGAGTAGGATACAATTTATTGTTGAAGATGCAAAATGTAATGTAATCGTTTGTAATTCAAAAACAAAAATGATTGCTTTAGAATTAGAAGCATACGTTCCTGATATAAAAGTTGTAGTATTAAATACAGAAGAAACAAAAATACGATCAAATCATTTGCATGATACTCAACCTTCAGATGAGGCTTATGTACTATATACTTCAGGTTCCACAGGGAAACCAAAAGGAGTAATGCAGAATAATAAAAACGTATTACATTATATCAGTGTGTATACAAACAATGTTCAAATATCAGAACAAGATAATCTAAGCGTATTGTCTACCTATACTTTTGATGCATCCGTAAAAGATATCTATGCGGCAATCCTGAACGGAGCTACAGTAAGTTTTTATGATATTATGGATCAAGGATTAATGGGATTAGCAACTTGGTTAGAAGATCAAAAAATAACAATTCTTCATATGGTACCTACCATATATAGACATTTCTTAAAAGAATTAGCTGAAGATCAAAAAATAGAATCAGTTCGCTTAATAGATTTAGGAGGAGAAGCATGTTATAAATCAGATTTTGAATTATTCAAAAAATACTTTTCAGAAAATGCATTATTGGTAAATGATTATGGACCTACAGAAGCAACCATTATATCACAAAAGTTCTTGTCTCAGAAATCGAATCCTACACGAAATAATATTTCTTTAGGAAATGTAGTAATAAACACGGAAGTTTTTATACTTGGAGAAGATGATAAACAAATGAGGATCTACGAAGAAGGAGAAATTGTTTTCAAAAGCGAATATCTTTCTCTAGGATATCTAAATAGACCAGAACTAACTGAAAAAGTATTTATTGAATCGAGAGAATTAGGCGGTCGTATCTATAAGTCAGGAGATATTGGACGAAGATTAGCAAATGGTGAAATAGAATTTATAAGTAGAAAAGATACGCAAGTAAAACTAAATGGTTTGCGAATAGAGTTGGCAGAAATTGAATATCAATTAGAAAAAAATCCAGGGATTAAAGAAGCTATTGTTTCGGTAAAAGAAGTCAATAATACAAAATATTTGGTAGCCTATGTTTGTAAAAATAGAGCAATCACTAAAGAAGAAATTAGAATAAATCTAATAGAAACTTTACCCGTATATATGGTGCCTTCAATTTTTGTTTTCATGAAGACTTTTCCACTAACTAGGACAGGTAAAATAGATCGAAAAGAATTACCATTACCAACCTTAGCAGATTTAAAAACAAAAAAACATGTTGCACCAGAGAGTGAAATAGAAAAAACATTAGCAAAAATAATCGCAGAATGTTTACATCTCGATATAAAAGAAATTGGAATAGATGATAGTTTCTTTGAATTAGGAGGGAATAGTCTACAAGCTGTAATTATTGTTAATAGAATAAATCAGGAGTTTGATACAAACTTATCTATAGAAAGTATGTATAATCACTTGAAAATTAAACATTTATCAGGGGTATTAGCATTTTCAATTCAGCAAAATGAAATGGAAATTGAAACTGAGGAAAGTGATCAATTTGTAATCTAACAAAAACCAACTATTACTTTTTTTAAGATAATAGCAAACACTGTACTACATTGAATCTAGATTTAATACATAGACTTTCAGCAAATAATATTAAACTAAGTGTTGCTGACGGAAACTTAAAAATTAATGCACCAAAAGGTGCTTTAACCCAAGAGTTACTGGAAGAAATTAAAAGCAATAAATTGAGTTTAATGAGTTTACTTTCGTCTAAATACGAGAGAATTCCTTTAGCTCCAGTTGAAGAAAATTATCCTGTGACTTCATCCCAGAAACGTTTCTGGATATTAAGTCAATTTGGAGAAAGTAATGCAGCATATAATATTGCTACTGAATTAGAATTTCATGGGAACCTAGAAAAGAAACTATTCAATCAAGCATTTAAAATACTGATTGATAGACATGAAAGTTTGCGTACATTTTTTCAAGAGGATTCTGAAGAAAACCTAAAACAATATATTGTTCCTTATGATGAAATACAATTTGCTATAGAAATAGAAGATGTAAGTGCCTCAGAATCAAAAAAAGAAGCAGCTATTTTAGCACATTATACACATACCTTTGATTTATCAAAAGCACCTTTATTTAAAGTAAAAGTACTAAAAGTTGTAAACGAAAAATACATACTCCTGTTCAACATGCATCACATCATAGGAGATGGATGGTCAATGGAAATTGTGGTTAGAGAAGTAATATACATATACAATATATTATTACAAGGAAAACCTGTTGCATTACCAGAATTAAGTATCCAATATAAAGATTATGCTATATGGCTTTCAAAAGACAAGCAACAAGAACAATTGCAAATTACAAAAGAGTATTGGCTAGAAAAGTTTAAAGAAGAAATACCAGCATTAGATTTTCCTTATGTTACAAAGCGTCAACAAATGAAAACGTACAATGGAACGATATATGAACATCAATTTTCTGAAAATTTTCATGAATCATTAACAACCTATACTCAGAAATTTGATGCAAGTCTCTTCATGGGATTAATGGCTGGAATCAATGGTTTATTCTATAGATACACAAATTCTACAGATATAACTTTAGGAACAGTAGTGGCTGGAAGATCACACGCGGATTTGGAAAATCAAATTGGATTATTCTTAAATACATTAGCTATACGAACGAAGTTTGATGATGCTATTGGATTTGAAAAATTACTAGAACTTCAAAAAGATACTTTACTAGAAGCATATAAATATCAAGCATTACCATTTGATGTTTTGGTAGATGAATTAGAAATACAAAAAGACCTATCAAGATCACCTTTATTTGATTTTATGGTGATTTTACAAAACCAAAGAAGTATAGCAAATAGTGAAGGGGATACTTTAGATGGAATTATAGTAAAAAAATATAAAAAAGAAAAGAAATACAGTCAATGTGATATGACTTTTTCTTTTACGGAGAGTGAATCACATTTAGGACTTTCAATAGAATACAATACAGACATTTATAATGAAGATTTTGTGAAAATGCTAGTTAACCACTTAGAACGTTTTATTAGTAACGGTATACAATCACCTCACAAAGCTATAGCCAATATTTCTTATTTATCAAACGAAGAAATAAAGCAACTTACTTTAATAAATAATGCAACGAATCAAGTATATGATAAGTCAAAAACAATAATAACATTATTTAAAGAAACAGTTGTAAAAAGCCCAAATTCAATTGCTTTGGTATTTAACGATTTACAGTTAACCTATGAAGAGTTAGATACACAATCAGATCAATTAGCAGCTTATTTATTAGCTACATATTCTATAGAGATAGAAGATATAATTGGTGTGCAATTAATCCGTACAGAATGGTTAATTATAACCCTATTAGCAATAATGAAAACAGGAGGGGCCTATTTGCCTATTGATCCTAATTTTCCAGTGGATAGAATTTCGTATATGCTAACGGATAGCAATTGTAAATTAAATATCACAGAAGCTATTTTAACTGAATTTCAAAATCAAAAAGTTGATTTGAAATTATCAGATATAAATTTAAGTGCTGCAAATCTTTCTTATGTAATTTATACTTCTGGTTCTACAGGAAAACCAAAGGGAGTTATGCTAGAACACCAAAATGTGGTTTCATTTTTACAAAATGTAGAAGAAAAATTAAAATTTAAAAACTATACAACTGTAGCAGCAACAACCAATGTAGTTTTTGATATTTCAGTGTTAGAAATTTTTGGAACGATCTGTACAGGAAGAAAAATGATATTGTTCTCTGAAAAACAATTAATGTCTCCCGAATTGTTTATAAAAACATTGCAAGATCATAATATTGAAATATTGCAAACAACACCTTCTAGATTTAGTTTGTTATGGGAAGGGATTTTAGGAGAATCATTGCCTTTCTTGAAGCTATTACTAATAGGTGGAGAAGCATTTCCTGAAGTACTTTTTAAGAATAAAAATACATTTAAAGATATAGAGATTATAAACGTATATGGACCAACAGAAACTTCAATATGGAGTACAGTTTTAGATATTAAAGAAAGTGATGATTTACATATAGGAAAACCTTTAAGGAATGAACAAGCATATATTCTTGCTGATGATCTAAGTCCGAAACCACAATGGGTTGTAGGTGAGTTATGTATTGCAGGAGATGGCGTTGGTAGAGGATACTTAAATAAGGAGGAATTAACAAAAGAAAAATTCATAAATAATCCATTTAAACTAAATGAACGCTTATATAAAACAGGTGATTTGGCAAGATGGTTACCAAATGGAAACATAGATTTTATTGGGAGAAAAGACGACCAAGTTAAGCTCAATGGTTATAGAATTGAATTAGGAGAAATTGAACATAAATTATTATCTACCCCAGAGATTAAGGCTGCTGTAGTGAAAATATATCAAGAAAATTCAGGAATAAAAGAGCTAGTAGCATATGTAATTTCTGATGGTAAAATAGATGTTACTGAAATACGAAAGTCATTATTAAGTGTACTCCCTCAGTATATGATTCCAAATCATATTATGCAATTAGAATCATTTCCTTTAACAGCAAGTGGGAAATTAGACAAAAATCAGCTTCCTAAGCCGAATGAATCAACTAAAATATCCAATGAATATATTGCTCCAAGAAATGCTATGGAAGAAAAAATTGTAGCAATATGGGAAGTTATTTTAAATAGAAAGAATATTGGAATTTTTGATGACTTTTTAGAATTGGGGGGACAAAGTATCAAAATTATAAAAATGATTAATCAAGTAAATAAGGAGTTTGGAGTGATGATTAATACTTCTGATTTTTATAAAATGCTAACGGTTAGTGATTTGGTTGTGGAGATTGAAAATCAAATATGGCAAGTAGCGACCCCTGATGTTAGTGAAGTTGTTGATAGAATAATTATTTAGACAATAATTGCCTTGCACTAACAATTTTCTAAACTTAAAAAATTTTGCAATAGAAATATAATAATAATGATGTATTTAAAATTAAATGTTGCTTTAGAAGCACTAATAGATAGATGGTACGCTTGGTCTCATTTAGTATCTCCAGCGACCGCTGCGATGAATATTAAAAAGAGACACTTAAAAATCATGGAATCGTATATAAAAAATGCGAAAATTCATGCTGCTGCTGTAAAAAATCCTAAAATGCTAGGAGGGCCATTCATCGATTATGATGGACAAAGAGTAGAAGAAATAAAAGATTTATATGATACTACGATTGAAAAACGATCAAATATGCTAGCATTATATGAAGATATTCAAGATTTAAACGCAATGTTAGCGAACTATGCAAAAGGTTATTCCCTAGATCCCTTGTATGAAAAAGTTCCTGAAAGATTAAAAGGATATGTAGAATTGTACTACGATCTAAATAACAATGCAAATTTCAGATTTTTTGAATCACTGTTATACAATAGTGAATACTATGACGAATCAGCACAAACGATTTCACTTCAATTAATTGGATCGGATAATGATCGGTCATTTGTATTAAGTACACCAAGATTAGATGATAATCATTTATTACATTTAAATTTCCCATTCAAATCTACTGAAATAGATGACCTATTTGCTATGAAAAAAATACCAGGAGATTATGAAACTATCAAAAATAAACTAGGAATACAACCCGATCAAGAAGCACTTTTTAGAAGTTTTTTTACAGAAATACCACCAGAAACCTATCAAGAATATGATGGAGATGGTATTCGAACTCGATATTTTGGACACGCAAGTGTTTTAGTAGAGACAAAAGAAATTTCAATCTTAGTTGATCCAGTAATTAGCTATGGAGGTTATGAATCTGATGTAAGTAGATATACAATTAATGATTTACCAGAGCAGATCGATTATGTAATGATAACTCATAATCATCAAGATCATATCTTATTGGAATCGATACTACAACTTAGGAATAAAATTAAAAACATCATTATTCCGAATGGTGGAAAAGGCAACCTTCAAGATCCAAGTTTAAAATTACTATTTAAAAACCTAGGGTTTAAAAACATTATTGAATTGGATGAAATGGAATCAATCCAATTAGATAAATGTACAATTACAGGAATTCCTTTTATGGGAGAGCATGCTGATTTAGATGTTAGAAGTAAACTCTGTTATCATATAGCATTACACAACAAATTTAAAGTACTATTTGTAGCAGATTCGTGTAATATAGAACCTAAAGTATATCAACATATTCAGAAAGTTATAGGAGATGTAGATGTATTATTCTTAGGAATGGAATGTGATGGCGCCCCATTATCATGGTATTACGGACCACTTTTAGCAGAAGATATATCAAGAGATAAAGATCAGACACGTTGTTTATCAGGATGTAATTACGATCAAGGAATGGAATTAGTAAATATTTTTAATCCTAAAAATGTGTTTGTATATGCAATGGGATTAGAACCTTGGCTACAATTTATTAGCTCAATAAAATATACTGAAGAATCAAGACCTATAATAGAATCCAATAGATTGGTAAACAAATGCCATGAACTTGGATTAGAAGCAGAAAGACTATTTGGAGAAAAAACTATTGAATATTAAGCATTAACTATGAAAAGTCCTAAAGAAATAATTTCTGAATTAAGAGCAGAGAATATTAAGCTTATCCTGAAAGATAAAAACATTGAAATTTTATCTTTAGGAAATAAGTTATTGCCAGCTCAAATAGAATTAATTAAAGCGAATAAAGCAATATTAATTGATTATTTGACATCATTTAATTCAGAGCAAAATACTATTCAACCCGTTACTATATCTGAAAATTATCCTTTATCAGATGCCCAAAAAGGAATATGGTTGTTTTCTCAATACTATAAAGATTCCGGCGCATATAATATGCCATACTTTATGAATTTAGAAGGGAATTATAATATTGAAGTGCTTAAAAAATCTATTTATGCACTTTTGGATCGCCATGAAATACTAAGAACAGTATTTAAAGAAGATGCAAATGGAGAAATAAAACAATGGATTTTACCAAAGGAAGCAATAAAATTTAACATCGCATACAAAGATTTTCAAAAAGAACATAATGTTGAAGAATTAGTAAACGCCTATGTAAAAGAAAATAGTTATAAAAAATTTGACCTTGAAAACGGTCCATTGCTTAGAGTTACCATTATCCAAACTGATATTGACAATTATTTACTATACTATAACATTCATCATATTATAAGCGATGATTGGTCTATGGAAGTAGTAATAAACCGTGATATTAGAGAATATTACAATGCTTTTCTAGAAGATAAAAACATAGAACTACCAGAATTAATAACTCAGTACAAAGACTATGCGGTATGGGAATTAGAAATGTCAAAAGATGAGAGTTTTGAAGGCCACAAGAAATATTGGTTGGATCAATTTAAAGGAGATTTACCAGTTATAGACTTGTATAGCTCTAAGTTAAGACCTAAGATCAAAACTAACAATGGTGTATCAATAGGGACTTTATTATCTTCAACGATAATGGAACGTTTAGCTGACTATAGAAAAGAGAATAGAGGTACCTTATTCACACAGTTATTAACCGTATTAAACATATTATTATACAGATACACAAATCAGAAAGATATCATAATAGGAGTTCCAATAGCCAATAGAAGTCATTCTAATTTGGAGAATCAAATAGGACTGTATGTAGAAACTATAGCATTGCGAACTAAAACTATAGAAGAAGAAAATTTCAAAAAATTATATGCTACTACTAGTAAAATGGTACAAGAATCTTTTCAACATAAACTGTATCCATTTACAAAACTGGTAGAAGATTTAGGGGTAGAACAAGATTTAAGCAGAACACCTATTTTTGATATTTCCTTAACGCTTCATGAATCAAAAAATATGAGTTCAAAAGACGTTCATGAAAATCTTACTTCCGATACATTTATAGATTTTGGTTTTAGACCCGCAAAAAATGATATTCAATTTCATTTTGAAGAATTAACAGATGGAATCTCATTTAGAGCAATATTTAATTCAGATGTATATGAAGTAGATATGATTGAAAATTTCATGAATCATTTCAAACAACTTACAGATGCAGTTATAGCAAAACCAGAAGCATCTTTACATAGTATTGACTTTTTGAAAGAAGAAGAAAAATATCAATTACTTTATGATTTCAATCAGACAGACTACAAGTATGAAACATTAAATGTATTAGAAGCTTTTCAAAGACAAATACAAGAAAATCCTGATCATGTTGCTATTGTATTTCAAGATAAAAAAATAACGTTCAAAGAATTAGACATAATCTCAAATCAATTAGCAAACTGCTTAATCAACCAATATCAAATTCAAAAGGAAGATCTAGTAGGGGTTTTATTAGACAGAAGTGAATGGATGGTAATTGCTATTTTAGGGATCTTAAAATCTGGAGGGGCTTATGTACCAATAGATACAAATTATCCAGTAGAAAGAAAAGAAAATATCATAAAGGACGCCAATGTAAAAATACTACTTACAGAAGTAAATTATATTTTCGATTATAACTTTTATGAAGGAGTAATCTTTGCAGTAGATGTAGAATTTAATGCTGATGAATTCGACTCAATATTACCTGAAGTTGCTATTGCTCCAAATGATTTAGCATATGTGATATATACTTCAGGATCAACAGGAACTCCAAAAGGCGTAATGATTGAGCACAAAGGAATTATCAATTTAGCACTCAATCAACAAAAAGAAATTGGAATTACTAATCAAGATATAATACTACAATTTGCTTCTATTTCTTTTGATGCTTTCGGGTGGGAATTATATGCCTCCCTAATTTCAGGAAGTACCTTAGTAATAACTACTAAAAAAGTAATAGGCTCAGCAGAAGAATTAGCAACATTGATACAAAAAGAACAAATCACAATTGCAACACTACCTCCTTCATATCAAATATCATTACAAGATAATATTCATTTTTTTGATTCGCTAAGAATACTAATTTCTGCGGGGGAAGCCCTCTGTATGAAAGTGACGAAAAAATTTCAAGAAAAAGGAATTACAATAATCAATGCCTACGGACCGTCGGAAAATACGGTTTGTGCAACAATGACGAATTCACCATTTATTAATGAACATCGAGCTAGCATAGGTAAACCATTGCCAAATGTAAAAGCATATGTATTAGATGCATATAATAACGTGTGCCCAATTGGAGTAGCAGGAGAACTATGCATTTCTGGTATACAAGTAGCAAGAGGATATTTTAATCAACCAGAATTATCTCAAGAAAAATTTATAAAACATCCTTTTGATACAAATGCAACTTCACGATTATACAAAACAGGAGATGTTTGTAGATATCTTTCAGATGGAAATATTGAGTTCATAGAGAGAATAGACAATCAAATAAAAATAAGAGGACATCGTGTTGAACTTGGAGAAATTGAGCAAGTAATTTTGATGGATGAAGAAGTAAAACAAGTCGTTGTTGATGTTAAAGAATTTTCAAATAATAAACTGATTGTTGCCTATATAATGACCAATAAAGAAGTAGATAAAAAAGCCTTGCAATTACGTTTAAAAAAGATACTTCCAAATTATATGTTGCCAAGTTACTACGTGAATATTGATGTAATTCCACTCACTGAAAATGGCAAAATTGATAAGAATAAACTACCAAAAATAAATGAAGATGATCTTATTAAAGAAAAATATGTTGCACCAACAAATGAAATAGAAGAACAATTAGTAAACATTTGGAGAGAAATCTTAGTAATTGATACTATAGGAATCATTGATGATTTCTTTTCACTAGGAGGACAAAGTTTAAAACTAATGCGTCTCAAAAATGAATACCATAAAATATTCAACATCAAAATAGATATAAACGATTTATTTGATAAAAATACCATTCAGAAAACAGCAGAATTTATCCAGTTTATTAATCAACAAAAAGAAGTAGATGTTACGGATTTAAACGAAATAGAAATCTAATTTCAACAAGCTTCTTTTTGATCGAACAAAATACTACTCGGTATTCAAAAACTATAATTTTTCACAATCAATATAGGTCTTAACTACTTTATTTAAAATAGTTGAGGGTAAAAAAAACGCTTCATTCTTTAAGTTTTAATGCAAATAAATATGATAAAGTGGTTAAATACATTGGCTGAACATGGTGTGTTTTTTAAAATGCAAAATGACCAATTAAAAATTCTTTCTAGAGATAAAAGTATAGACAAAGAAATGCTTTTAGAAATAAAAGAAAAGAAAGCAGAAATAATAGCTTATTTGAAAAGTCAAAGTCATTTAATTAATGCAGAGGACCAGTTTATTAACATTCCTGCATTGGCTTCTGCAGAAAGCTATCCCCTTTCAGATGCGCAGAAGCGTATCTGGATATTATCTCAATTGGAAGAAGAATCAATAACTTATAATGTTCCTTTTCAAATTCCTTTGAAAGGAAAATATACTATTGAAAATTTAAAAAAATCCATTCATGCAGTAATTGAAAGACATGAGATTCTCAGAACAATATTCAAGCAAAATGAAGATGGAGAAGTTTGTCAATGGATTTTACAAAGTGAAGCGGCAAATTTCACAATTGATTATAAAGATTTAAGGGAGATTACTGATGCAGAAGCTCAAGTAATAGCCTATATTCAGGCAGATAGTAAAAAATCGTTCAGTTTATTTCAAGCACCCTTAATACGAGCGGGATTATTACAACTGGAAGAAGATTATTATATTTTTTATTGCAATATGCATCATATCATTAGTGATGGTTGGTCAATGAATGTACTGATTAAAGATGTTATGACGTATTATGATGCTTTTGAGAAGAATGAACCAGTCCTATTATCTGATTTACCAATTCAATACAAAGATTATGCTTCATGGCAACTTGCACAAATGGAAAGTGAAAGTTATTTGATACATAAAGAATATTGGAAGAATCAATTTATTAAAGAAGTACCATTATTAGATTTTTCAACAACTAAAATACGTCCTAGTGTAAAAACTAGTAATGGAGAGAAATTTAGAACTTACATTGATGCAGAAGGAACACGCCAATTAATGGACTTTGTACAAATGCAAGGTGGAAGTTTATTTATGGCATTATTAGCAGTAACAAATGTAGCATTACATAAATATTCTGGTCAGGAAGAGTTTATCATTGGAACCCCAATGTCTGGAAGAGAACATAAAGACCTTGAGAATCAAATAGGATTTTATGTAAACACATTAGCGTTGCGAAATACAATAGAAACAACTGATAATTTCTCAACAATTTATGCCAAAGTAAAAGAAAATGCATTACAAGGATTTACACATCAAGCTTATTCTTTTAATCGTCTCATTGAAGAATTAGACATTGCTAGAGATACAAGTAGAAATGCATTATTTGATGTAATGTTAGTGATGCAAAACAATGCAGATAAAATAGTAAATAATACTATTCTTGAGGAAGAAATCAATACGATAAAAAATGCAGGACAAATACCAGCAAAATTTGATTTAGAGTTTACTTTCCAAGAAATAGGGGATGTAATTGACTTTTCACTTATTTACAATACTGATATTTATGATGGAGAGACAATACAACGTTTCATGAATCATTTTAAATTATTACTTAAAAATGTCATAAAATCACCATTAAAACCCCTAAGTGGTATTGAGTACTTGGAAGAAGATGAAATAGAGCATTTACTCAATAAATTTAACGATACTTCACTTGAACTTCCGGAAGTGACTATTTTAGATGCATTTAAAACACAAATATTAAAAAGTCCTGATGCAATAGCTGTTCAATTAGAAGGAAAAAACCTTACCTACAAAGCTTTAGATGAACAATCAAACCAATTAGCAAATTGCCTTTTAGCTAAACAAATTGGACAGAATACATTGATTCCGATTGTTTTAGATCGCTCTTTAGAGATGATTGTAGTAATCCTAGGAATCTTAAAATCAGGTAATGCTTATGTACCCATAGATACATCGTTACCGAAAGACCGAATAAATTATATTATAGATGATACAATTGCAACGCTAGTAATTACAAGTTCTAAATATGAAAATACACTTAAAACAAATAGTTCTATTTCAATAGATACATTTGATTTTGAATTATATTCTTCACAAGCAGTAGAAATACAAATAAATCCTTCTCAATATTCATATTGTATTTATACATCTGGTTCAACAGGAAAACCAAAAGGTGTACTAATTACGCATGAATCATTATTTAATTATAGTTATTATGCAAGTCAAACATACACAAAAGGTAAGCCGTTAAAATTTTTATTGTTTACCTCAATTTCTTTTGATTTAACAGTAACAAGCATATTTACACCATTAATTACTGGAGGATCTATACAAATATTACCAGAAGATGAAAACAAATTAGGAAACCTAGACTATATCCAAAGTTTAGATTTTGATGTTATAAAATTAACACCCTCACATTTCAATGTATTACTTGAGTTTGAAATAACTAAAAAAATATTATATAAAGGAGGTGAAAAAGTCTTTATAGTTGGAGGAGAAGCATTACAAAAAGAAACTGTAAATAAAGCATTTTCTTTCTATGGAAATGCAATCACAATATGGAATGAATATGGCCCAACTGAGACTACTGTAGGATGTATCAGTAAGCAAATCCAAAACGATGTAAATCAAGAAATTCTGATAGGAAAGCCAACAACTAATGTTCAAATATATATCCTAGATAAAGATAAAGCGATATTGCCAATAGGAGTTTTAGGGGAAATTTATATTGGTGGAAAACAATTAGCCAAAGGATATCTCAATAATGAAGAGCTTACTCAAGAGAAGTTTATCAAAAATCCATTTGTTGAAAATGGACGTTTATACCGCACTGGTGATTGTGGTAAATGGTTAGCAGATGGTAATCTTGTATTTGTAGGACGTATAGACAATCAAATAAAAATAAGAGGTCACCGTATTGAATTAGGCGAAATAGAGAATACACTATTAAGCTTTGAGGGTATAAAAAATGCGGCAGTAATAGCGACAGATAATGCTGTAAGTCACGAAAAAGAATTATGGGCCTATATAACTAGTGATTATGAGATCAGTAGATCAGATATACAAAATCACTTATTACTTAGCTTACCCAACTACATGAGTCCTTCTAAGATTTTTAGATTAGAGGAGTTGCCATTAACCTCAAATGGTAAAGTAGATAAGAAAGAATTATTAAGAGTAGAGAATGCAGAATTAGCCTCAGGAGAAGCTTATATCGCTCCAAGAGGAAAAATAGAAGATGCATTAGCTTCAATTTGGTCCGAACTTTTACACAAAGACAAAGGCGAAATAGGAATAGACGATGGATTTTTTAATGTTGGGGGGAATTCCTTAAAGATAATTGCATTAAAAACCCAAATAGAAAAAATATTACACCAAGATATTTCAGTAGCAATCTTATTTCAGAATACGACTATTCGTCAGCAAGCAGAATTTTTTGACACTACATTTTCCTCCAATTTTGAAGCAAAATTCGAAGGTAGCAGACCTCAAGATTTTAACACTACGAATGAAAATAGAGATATCGCTATTATAGGTATGTCAATAAAAACTCCAGGAGCGCGTACTATTTCGGAATATTGGAATCTTTTAGAAAAAGGGCAAGAACCCTCTTATCGCTTTACAGAAGAAGAATTATTAGCCTCAGGTGTTTCAAGGTCATTAATAAACAATAAAAACTACGTACGTTCAGGTTTCTATTTGAAAGACCGAAACTTTTTTGATGCATCCTTTTTTGGGTATATGCCATCGGAGGCTCAATTGTTAGATCCTCAAACCCGATTACTTCATGAAGTAGTTTGGTCTGCACTAGAAGATTCGGGCTATAATCCTTTAAATTATAGAGGCCTTATAGGCTTATATGCAGGTAATAAAGCAAATTTAGGTTGGCAAGCCTACAACCTTTTAGCTGAGAATTCAGGAAAAATAGATGGATATACAGCGAGTTATTTACAAGACAAAGATTTTGCAAATTCATTAATTGCCTATAAGTTGAATTTAAAAGGCGCTGTAAATACAGTAAATACAGCGTGTTCTACTTCATTAGTAGCGATTCATCATGCTGCAAAAAGTTTATTATCGGGAGAGAATGATCTAGCGGTAGCCGGAGGAGTTTCCTTGCAAATTGGAAGAAAAGAAGGATACATTTATCAAGAAGGAATGATCAGTTCCCCTGATGGACATACGCGAAGCTTTGATGTCTTGGCAAGTGGTACAGTAGAGAGTGAAGGAGCAGGAGTAGTGGTATTAAAAAAATTAGATAAGGCCATCGCCGATGGAGATAACATCTTAGCGATCCTTAAAGGCAGTGCAATAAATAATGATGGAAACCGCAAAGTAGGTTATACAGCACCGAGTGTTGATGGTCAGATCGAAGTCATCAAAAAAGCACAACAATTTTCCCAGGTAGACCCTAGAACAATAAGTTATATAGAAACCCATGGTACGGCTACAAAATTGGGAGATGTTATAGAATTTGAGGCCCTTCGTCAAGTCTTTGGTAATACGGGAGATAAGTATTGTGGATTAGGCTCTGTAAAGAGCAATATAGGGCATTTGGATACCGCTGCAGGTGTAGCTGGACTTATCAAAACAGTATTGTGTTTACAACACCAAAAGTTAGCTCCGTCTCTGCATTTTAACACCCCAAATCCAGAACTGAGGTATGAGAATAGTAATCTATATATAAATGATACTTTAAGCCCATGGATCTCGTCCTATGATGGTCCTCGTAGAGCAGGCGTAAGTTCTTTTGGAATAGGAGGCACTAATGCTCATATAATCTTAGAAGAATATTCAATCCAAGATGAGGTTTTGAAAACAGATAAGCCACAAATTTTTACTCTTTCGGCCAAAACAGCAACAGCTTTAGAAAGATCAATAGTAGAGCTACAATCATTTTTACAAGAGAAGGAGAGTGTTAATCTATCCAATGCGGCTTGGACCCTTCAAAGTGGAAGAACGACATTCAAACATCGGATGAGTTTCACTGCATCAGATAGAGCAACAGCGATTGAAAGACTAGAGCAGGGCAGTTATTTCCGAAATCAGATTCATGGAGATGTGAAGAAAAAAGTTGTATTTATGTTTTCAGGACAAGGATCCCAATATGTCAATATGGGAAAAGACTTATATGCTTCTCAAGAAGTCTTTAGAGAAACGCTGGATGAATGTTTTTCCATTGCAGAGCAGATAAGCGGTAATCGCTATAAAGAGATCCTCTTCAGTGAAGATGCTAACCTAATCCATGAGACTCAAAATACGCAACCCATTCTCTTTGTGTTTGAATATGCTTTAGCCAAGCAATTGATGCATTATGGAATACAACCCGATATGATGATTGGTCATAGTATTGGGGAATATGTTGCAGCCTGTTTAAGTGGTGTGTTTTCATTAGAAGATGCTATAAAAATAGTAATTAAAAGAGGATCGATGATTCAGAGCCTTCCAAGTGGAAGTATGATAGGAGTAGGATTAAGACCAGAAATAGCAAATAAATATACCACAGAAGCTATTTCGATAGCCACTATAAATAGTAAAGAACGTTGTACCTTCTCAGGAACAGATGAAGCTATAGCTGCTTTGTGTGAGCAACTTACAGAGGATGGGATTTCATACCAATCCCTACAAACATCCCATGCTTTTCATTCAAGTATGATGAGGCCAATAGAAGAAGAGTTCACGAATTTTATGGAAACTATTACAATTCATACACCAAAAATTCCTTATATCTCGAATGTTAGTGGAAAATCAATAACTATAGAAGATCTAAATCAAAAAAGTTATTGGTCAGACCATATTAGAAAAACGGTTCGATTTGAAGAAGGATTAGAGAATATAGTTAGTCAGGATCATGTCGTTTTAATAGAAGTTGGACCAGGTTCTACCTTGTATAATTTTGCAAGATCCTATGCGAGGCAATCAGAAACTATCCGAGCCTGTAATGTGGTAAGACACCCAAAGGAAGAAGAGAATGATACGAGCTATTTTTTAAATGGAATCGGAAAGCTATGGACATTTGGAGTACCGATTCCATGGAACGAGTTCCATGGAAATACCCCACGACATAAAATTTCAATGCCAACGTATGCTTTTGAACCAGTAGTGTACTCGGTAGCAGAAAATTTAAATGAGTTATTATCGCAAGATATCTTCAGTAGGGAAATCCGTAAAAATAGTGAGATAAGCCAATGGTTCTATCAACCCACTTGGAAGAGAGATAATCGGGTTACGATATGCGAGCAGGTAAATAAAGAAGACTGGTATATTGTTTTTCTCAATGATAACAGCTTTAGTAGATTACTAATAAATGAGCTTGCAAAGACAACCACAAATATTATAACAGTATATGCAGGAAATGAATTTGTAAAAGTATCCGATACAAGCTATGAAATAGATCTTGGAAATTCGGCAGATTATCAAAGAATATTTGATGGCTTATCAAGCAATACTATTCACCCTAAACATATTATTCAGCTCTTGAATATCAATTCAGTAAGACAAGAGAATGATAGGTTAGAGAAACAACAAGGATTCTATAGTTTATTGTATATCGCAAAAGCTCTTACAGGCATAAAAGAAAGAGTAAATGTATCCGTTGTGACGCAAGAATTACACAAAGTTTTTGGCAACGAAGATTCTCCTGCTTTAGTTTCTTTAATTGAAGGAATCCTACCTGTAATTTCTCAAGAAAATCCAGAATTACAAACCAGAAACATCGATGTAAGAGTTAGTGAAGCAAATACTGATACAGTTTTACAATTAGTAAGAGAAATTCAAGATGTTACACCGGATCGATTTGTGGCTCATAGGCTAGAAAACAGATGGGTGAAAGTCTACGATCGAATAGATGTAAGTAATAATATACCGGTAACAAGCTCGAAGATAAAAAACAAGGGCGTATACCTAATTACAGGAGCCTTAGGTGAGTTAGGTTTTGTATTGGCAGAATATCTACTTGAAAAATATGATGCCTCTTTAATTCTAACAGGTAGGACATTCGTTAGTGAAAAGGATCAAGACCTCACAAAATATAATCGTTTACAATTACTTCTTGAGAAAGGTAATGTAGCTTACTTTAAAGCAAATGCTTCAGACAAATCAGGTATGTTAACGGCTCTAAGCCAAGGAACTGCAATTTTTGGAGAAATTCAAGGAATCTTCCACACAGCAGGTGTGATAACAGGCCCTTCTATCAGACGCGGAATTCATTTATTAAAAGAGGAAGAAAGTGAGATTCAATTTGAAGCGAAAGTAAAAGGAGTGGAAGTTTTGATGGATCTTTTTAAGGATCAGCCCCTTGATTTTTGTGTCTTTACCTCTTCATTAGCCACCGTGATTGGAGGGAAAGAATTTGCAGCTTATGCAGCGGCCAATGCGTATATGGACTATGTTGCCAATGCACAATGTATAAAAAATAGTATCAGTATAAATTTTGATGGATTAAGTTTTAATGGAGAAACAGAAGAATTAGTATTAGACCCTTCAGAACTTATTGAAGTTATAGAACATTCGCTCTCAAGGTTATCGGCTAGTCAATTAGTGATCTCAGTTGGAGATTTAGAAAAAAGAATTCAAAGATGGGTTGCTCCAGCAACTGCTAAGAAAGAGATTATGGAAAAAGAGCTATTGAAGGTAACCACTCATACAATAGACAGGAGTTCATTATCGACACCTTTTGCAAGACCAGAGACAGAGACAGAGAACAAACTATACAATTTGTTTGAAGAGTTTTTTGAAATAAAAGGAATTGGGATAGACGATGATTTTTTTGAAATGGGAGGAGATTCTTTAAAAGCGATGACCATATCCAATAGTATTCATAAGATATTCAATGTGGAGTTAAACCTTAAAGACTTCTTCATGAACTCTACGATTAGAAACTTGTCCAAAGAAATTGATTTTAATATTCAAATTAAAGACAATAAAGAGGTAGTTGCAAGTACTAAATTTGAAGATATCATATAATGAAAGGATTTATAAAAGAATTATTTGAGCAAGGGATACACATTACATGCGATAATGGTAATCTTAAGATTAATCATGATGGAAATCTTACTGATGTAATCAAGGAAAATATACGTGATAATAAAGAAGCGATATTGGCTTTTTTTAATGATAATAATACGCAAGATCGTTATACAAGTATTGAAAGTATAGCTGTTCAAGAAAGCTACCCATTATCATCTGCTCAATATCGATTATGGATATTAAGTCAGTTTGAGGGAGGATCAGAAGCCTATAATATGCCAAGTTCTCTTTTTATAAAAATTGAAAATTTGGAAATCTTTAAAAAAGCAATTTATGCTGTTATTGATCGTCATGAAATACTTAGAACAGTATATAAAAAAGATGAAAATGATACGTTAAAACAATGGGTTTTAACCCCTGAAGAAGTTGCTGTTAAAATTGAAAAGAAAGATTTTACTACAATTCCAAACGGACAAGCAGCAGCCAATAAATTTATACAAGAAGATGCATTTAAGCCTTTTGATCTTGAAAATGGTCCATTAATTCGTATTTGTTTATTACAACTCACAGAAACAGATTTTATATTTTATTACAATATGCATCATATCATCAGTGATGGTTGGTCGTTGAATATTCTTAATAGAGATTTAATGCTTTATTATGAGTCTTTTAAAAATAATTCGATTCCTTCATTACCCGTATTGAAGATTCAATACAAAGACTATGCAGCATGGCAATTAGGGCAATCAGATGAAGAAGTAATAAATGATAAACTATATTGGCTTGATCAATTTCAAGGGGAATTGCCTGTACTCGAATTACCAAGTAGTCAATTACGTCCTTTAATTAAAACACATAACGGTCACGGTCTAGCAGCAGATATCAATGCAGAAACCGTTCAAAAACTTAGGAGTTATGTAAAAGAAGAAAAAGGAAGTTTATTTATAGGATTATTAACCGTTTTAAATATTCTTTTGTATAAATATACAGCGCAAAAAGATATTATTTTAGGAACTGTAACTGCTGGTAGGAACCATATTGATTTAAAAGATCAGATAGGATTGTACGTAAATACATTGGCATTACGTAATCAGGTAAATCCTGAAATGTCTTTTCATAATCTCTTTCAAGAAGTAAAGAAAAATACATTCACAGCTTATAACCATCAAATGTATTCATTTGATAAATTGGTTGAAGATTTAAATCAATCTATAGATCTGAGTAGGAGTCCTTTATTTGAAATTCTAGTATCCCTTCAAAATATTGGAGACCGTCAAGCAAAAGGAGTAATAAAAGGAAAAAATGAAATTCAGGATTTAGGAACTTGCCCCTCAAAATTTGATTTATCGATCACTTTTGAAGAAGTTGGAGATGGTTTATCATTTTTTGTGATTTACAATAAAGATGTGTACGAAATGGAAATGATGAAACAATTTATGAATCATTTCAAATCAATATTAGAACACGTTGTAAATACACCAAAACTAAAACTAAAAGATATCGATTATCTTTCTTTAACTGAAAAGAACATAATTAAAAATGAATTCAATGCGAATACATTAAATTACAATTTGGATGAACATGTTATTGCTCTTTTTCAAAAGCAAGTAGCAAAAACACCAAATAAGATTGCAGTAGTTTATGGTAATAAAACATATAGTTACAAAGAATTAGATATAGTAAGTAATCAATTTGCAAATTATCTAAAACAAGAATACACGATAAAAGAAGGCGATCTTATAGGAATTAGAATACCAAGAGATGAATGGCTTTTGATCTCTATTTTAGGGATTTTTAAAGTAGGAGCAGCATATGTTCCAATGGATATCAATTACCCAGAAGAACGAATTCAATATATAGAAAAAGATAGCGCTTGTAAATTAATCATTACATCAGCTATGATTACTAATTATAAAAGCAATAGTGATATTATAGATAATACTATTGAAACTAGCATAACTGCAAATTCAGTAGCCTATATTATTTATACTTCAGGTTCAACAGGAGTTCCAAAGGGAGTTGTTTTGACACATACCAATCTAACTTCTTTTTTGAATTGGAGCATGGAAGAATTTAAAAACACCGATTTTGATATTTTATATGGAGCAACTTCTCATTGTTTTGATTTATCTGTTTTTGAAATGTTTTACCCTTTATGTATAGGGAAAACAATCAGACTTCTTGAAAATGGTTTAGTTATTCCAGAATACATAAGTAAAGACGAAAAAATATTGATAAACACGGTCCCTTCAGTAGTTAGTAACTTATTAAAATCGCAAATATCTTTTGAAAACGTAGTTGCATTAAATATGGCGGGAGAGCCAATTCCAATTGTATTGAGTAATGCATTAGTACAATTTCCAATGGAAATTAGAAACCTATACGGGCCATCGGAAGATACTACTTATAGTAGTTGTTATAAAATAACAAATACACATACACATTCGCTTCCTATAGGAAAACCTGTAGCAAATACGCAATTTTATATTGTATCCGATACATTATTGATGCAGCCAATCAGAGTAACTGGAGAGCTTTGTATATCAGGAGATGGTTTAGCAAAATACTATTTGAATCAAGATGAATTAACCAAAGAAAAATTTATACCAAATCCATTTGATGCTGGCAAATTAATGTATAAAACGGGAGATTTAGGATACTGGATGCCAGACGGAAATATTGGTTTTATCGGAAGAAAAGATCATCAAATAAAAATTAGAGGATATCGTGTAGAGTTGGGTGAAATAGAACATATTTTAGAAGAAGAAGTCAATATAGAGCGAGCAGTAGTATTAGTTAAAGAAATAGGAGGCGAAAAACTTTTAGTTTCTTACTTAGAAGGAACAACAATAGATATTGAAGTTGTTTGGGACAAGTTAGCTAAGAAACTACCAAATTATATGTTACCTACACATTATTGTTTATTAGATAAAATGTTATTATTACCTAATGGTAAAATTGCAAAAAATGCATTGCTAACTTTAGAAATTCAACCCATAAAAACCTCAGTCTATTCTGCGCCAACTACAGAGATCGAACGACAAGTAGTTGAAGTATGGGAAGAAATATTTAAAACTAAACATATAGGGATTAATGACAACTTTTTTGAATTAGGAGGGAACAGTCTATCCCTTATAGGGCTAGTAAACAAATTACATAAAAGGTTTAATTGTAAAATTGAGTTACAAAAAATATATTCTCATAGAACGGTTGCAAAACAAGCTTTATTGGTAAGTGAACACAAGAAAAGTACATATACCGAAATTGAGAGAATTGAAGAGAAGGAAAACTATTCAGTTTCATTAATGCAAGAACGACTATTACTTTTAAGTAATATGGATGGAAGTGCAACGGTTTATAACATGCCAACATTTATTATTTTAAATGAGTCGGTTATTATTGATGATTTTAAGAAGGCTATACATTCTGTAATTGAAAGACATGAAATATTAAGAACAACATTCAAGCTAGATGAAAATGGTACTTTTAAACAATGGATACAACCAAATGAAGAAGTTGAATTCAAAATAGATATTCAAGATTTCAGAGAACTTTCCAATGCAAATGAAACAGCTATTAATTACATCAACTTAAGTAATCAGAAGCAATTTGATTTAGATAAAGGGCCTTTATTAAGTGCCAGTTTATTAAGAATATCCAACAATGAATATGTTTTTTATTACAATATGCACCATATCATTAGCGATGGTATATCAATGAAAATACTATCACAGGATACAATGAATTTTTATAATGCATATGTGAATAAAACGAGTCCCGATCTTCTACCTTTAAAAATACAATATAAAGATTATGCAGAATGGCAACGCAAACGATTTGAAAATGGAGATTTTGATAAAAATAAATCATACTGGTTAAGTGTATTCAAAGAAAATATACCACAATTGAATCTTTTGTTTTCGGCAGAGAGACCTAGAATAAAAACATATAATGGAAGCACCATAAGCGCTAAAATAGAAGGAGAAACTTTAAATAAGTTCCTAGCATTAACAAAAGATACCAATACCACAATATTCATGCATTTAATGTATGTATACGGCATTATATTAAATAAACATTCTAACCAAAAAGAATTTATAATAGGAAGCCCAGTATCTGTGAGAGTTCAAGAAGAACTGAGTAATCAAATAGGCTTTTATACAAATACTTTAATTTATAAGATTCTCATCAATAAAAAAGATAGCTATATGCATGCATTGGCTGAATTTAAAAATTATGTATTAGAAAACTTTGAGCATAGGGAATATCCATTTGATTTATTAGTAGAAAATTTAAATCAAGGGAAAGACTTTTCTAGAAATCCATTATTTGATGCGATGTTAGTCGTTAATGACCAAGATGGAATAAATTCTGAAGTTGTTCAAACCACTACCAGTATTGCTTATAAAGATGAAAAAGTAAGAAGTAAATTTGATATTACATTCGCTTTTGAAATCTATAATGATGAAATTAATTGCAATGTAGTCTTCAATACAGATTTATATAAAAAGACCTCTATAGAAAATATGTTAACAGATTATATGGATTTAATTGCATTAGTAGTTAATGACCCTTCATTAACAGTCAATGAATATGCTAATACCATAATGAAGGATAGTGATTTTCAAGAGCACGATTCATTTTTTAATGAGATGATGAAAGATATGAATACGAGCTATTGATATTAAATATTCCGTTGCAACATAACATAAACCATATGTTTTATAATAACCATGCCTTCTGTTAATTAATACAGTCTAAACTCTTTAAATAAAGTAATTAAGCCATTACTACCGGTTTAAGATTAAAACTATAAAATCATATTTACAATGAATAATAAAGTAGTACATAATATTTTTGAAAATATAGCACAGCTTAAAAAAGATGCTACTGCAGTGCAAACTGAAACGCTAAAGTTGTCTTATTTTGGATTAAATAAAGAATCCAATAAACTGGCAGATTTACTAATTAAAAGAAATATTGAAAAGGAGGATGTTGTTGCGGTATTTTTAAATGATTCTTTAGCACAGATAATAGCTCTGCTTGGGATTTTTAAAACAGGAGCTATATATTTACCTATTGACCAAAAATACAATCAGAATCATTGGCATTCTCTTTATGAAAATATTCAACCTAAAACAATAATCATAGCCGAAGATAATTTAAAACTTCTTTATGCCTACGATGAAATGTTTGTTTACGTCATCCCAGAAATTATTGTTGCTGCTATAAATGATGTAGGAACAATGAGTTTCTATTATATGAAGCATTCTTCTTCAGGATACGAACGATTAGATGTAACATATAGATTATCTCATGAAAACCCTGAGGTTGAAATTGATGGAGAAGATGCAAACTATATCTTTTTTACCTCTGGGTCAACAGGAATGCCAAAAGCAGTATTGGGGAAACAAGAGAGTTTAAGTCATTTTATCAATTGGGAAACAAGAGAGTTTAATATCTCTGAAAATGATAGAATCGGACAATTAACCTCGCTTTCTTTCGATGCATCTTTACGAGATATATTTTTAGCTCTTACTACTGGTGGATGTATTTGCATTCCAAGTAAGAATACAGTAGAGAATATTATTGAATTGAAAGATTGGCTAATCAAAATGAAAGTGACTGTCCTTCATACAATACCTACAATGTTACGTCTTTTACTTATCGAAAATAAGGTAAATCATGAAGATGTAAAACAGTTTGAAGATTTAAAATACTTACTGTTGGCTGGAGAAAAGCTATATAATAAAGACATTTTAGAATGGCAAAATAGATATGGGAATAACACTTGTATCATAAATCTTTACGGAACTACAGAAACAACATTAGTCAAGACTTTTTTTCGCGTAAAATACCCTTTAGACGGTAATCCTTCAGATACAGTGAGTGCTGGAAAGCCAATATCTGATACAATGGTATTGATTTTAAATTCTAAAAATGAGTTATGCCGCATTAATGAAGAAGGTAGTATCTATATTAGAACGCCATACATGACTAAAGGATATTACAAAAATGAGGAACAAACAGCAGAAAGATTTGTCCAAAATCCGCTAATTCCTAAAAAGGATATCATATATAAAACAGGAGATTTTGGTAAATATGATGCTAATAGAAATATACTTATTTTAGGACGAGAAGATGGATTGGTAAAAATAAATGGTGTTAGAGTAGATATCAATAACGTAGAGAAAACGATCGTTAAACTTGAAGAAATAAAAATGGTAAAATGCATACTTGATAAAGATGCAGAACATAATATTTCAATAGTTTGTTTTTTTATGTCGAATGATATAAATGAAAATGATGTAAGAGAACATTGTTTACAATTCCTATCTCATTACGAAATTCCTTCTGTTTTTGTGAAGCTAAACGAATTTCCAATTAATTCAAATGGGAAAGTTGATACATCAGCTTTAGCGCAAATATTAATTGCACAACCTGTAAATGAAGTAGAAAAAATTAAGCCAAGGAATGAAACAGAACAACTCTTAATTGATACTTGGAAAGACATATTGAATATAGAAAATATAGGAATCGATGATAGTTTTTTCTTATTAGGAGGTAATAGCTTAAAACTAATTAAGCTTAAAATGAAGCTACATCAATTATTCAATGTCTCATTAAGTATAAATGATCTTTTTATAAAAAATAAAGTAGAGGAGCAGGCAAAACTCATACTTGAGTCAAAAACTTTAGAATTCAACAATATTGAAAGAATAACTTTAAGTGAAAATGGTTATATATTATCATCTGCTCAATATAGACTTTGGATTTTATGTCAGTTTGATGTGGCATCTAGGGCTTATAACATGCCCGTTTCTATGGAAATTGAAATACAAGATATAACTGCATTCGAAACAGCAATATACGCAGTTATTGATAGACATGAAATATTACGTACAATCTTTAAAAAAGATGAACAAGGTGAAGTAAAACAATATATAAAAGAAAGAAAAGAATTAAATTTTAAATTAACCTACAAGGATTTTCGTAATGAAAATAATAAGAATTCGACAATACAATCTTATATAGCAAATGATAATGATGAAGCTTTTGATTTAGAATGTGGTCCTTTAATTCGAATGAGCTTATTGCAATTCTCAGATAATTATTATGTTTTTTATTATAACATACATCATATTATTTGTGACGCACAATCCATGGAAATTCTAAATAGAGATGTGGTTGCATATTATGAATCCTATTTGAATAAAAAGTTAGTTACAATACCAAAATTACCAATACAATACAAAGATTTTTCAGCATGGCAATTGAAACAATTGAAAAACGATTCTTTTAATAAAAGTAAGCTATATTGGAAAAACAAGCTCTCTGGTGAATTGCCAATATTAAATTTACCGCGCACTAAAAATAGACCTAAAAGCTTTACATTCAAAGGGAAACGATTAAGTACGATAATGAATGTAGATGATGTAGTTTTATTAAAAAGATATTGCCTTAATAATGATGGAACTTTATTCATGGGGTTATTGGCTGTCTGGAATATACTCTTTTATAAATATACAAATCAGCAAGATATTATAATCGGCTCTTCTATAGCAGATAGACACCATGCAGATCTTAAAGACCAAATTGGATTTTACATCAATACATTACTATTACGAAACGAGATTGATGGTGCAATGAGTTTTAATGATTTTTTTACAGCTGTAAAAACAAATGTGATACAATCTTTTGATCATCAACAATTTCCTTTTGATGAATTATTAAAAGACTTGTCTGTAGTTAGAGATACAAGTCGAAATGCTTTGTTTGACATTATGTTGACTTTGCAAACTATCGATGGTGAGAAAAGAGACCAAACTTTTATAGTCGAAAATGAAAAGGATGCTATAAAAGATAATGGATTTGCATTTGCTCAATTAGATATGGTGATTGATTTCCTTGAAGTAGATGATGAATTATATTTTCAAGTAATCTATAATACTGATATATATGAAGATAAAATGATTGGAAACATGATGTTGCATTTTCAAGAATTACTTACAAGTCTTTTGCAAAGTCCAGCGGAACAGATTGGTAAAGCAAAATATTTATCAACTGCTGAAATAAAAGAATTAGTAGTTGATTTTAATGCTACAGATGTAGCTTTCCCCAAAGAGACTTCATTTTTGGATATATTTCAATCATATGTGCAAAAAACACCAACCAAAATTGCGGTTAAAAATGGCAATATTGAAATTACATATCAAGAATTAGATGAACTTACGGATAAGTTTGCATTATACTTACAAGATGAATATGCCTTAAATCAAAGAGACTTTGTCGTCATTAATATTGATAGGACACATTGGTTAATGATTTCTGTCCTATCAATATTTAAATTAGGATGTGCATATATTCCTGTAGATACTTCTTATCCTGAAGAACGAAAACAATATATTTTAAATGATAGTAAGTGTAAAAATATTATTGATGGAAATGTGATAACTTCTTTCTTAGAAGCATTGCCGAATATTGCGAAACCATTTAGTTCGATGAAAATAACTGCTGATGATTTAGCCTATATCATTTATACTTCCGGGTCTACAGGAAACCCAAAAGGAGTAATGATTGAACACAAAGGGATGATGAATCACTTATATGCAATGGAATCTGAATTAGAGTTAAATTCGGATAGTATTATCATTCAAAATGCACCTTATACCTTCGATATTTCAGTTTGGCAATTACTAAACAGCTTAATCGTGGGTGGGACTACAAGTATTTACGATCAAGAAACGGTATTCAGTTCAAAAGTGTTTTTAGATAGAATACACGAAGAAAAACCAACAATTCTTCAAACAGTTCCGAGTTACTTGAAAGTTTTATTAGATATGGATGAAAGTCTTGAGCGAAACTCTTTTGAGGGATTAAACTATCTATTAGTAACTGGAGACACAATAACCAAAGATTTATTAACACGTTGGTTTATCAAGTATCCAACAATAAAACTAGTGAATGCATATGGTCCAGCAGAAGCATCAGACGATGTTACGTTACATATTATGGATGCCATTCCTGAACGTTTAAATATTTCAGTAGGTAAACCTATTCAAAACATGCAAATGTATGTGCTTGATGAGCAATTAGAATTATGTGGAATAGGAATAGAAGGAGAACTTTGTGTATCAGGAATTGGATTAGCAAAAGGTTATCTAAACAGAACTGAACTTACTGCTGAAAAATTTGTAGACCACCCATTTAAATCAGGAGAAAAGCTATACAAAACAGGAGATATGGGAATGTGGCTTCCTAATGGAACATTGGAATTTCATGGACGAAGAGACAACCAAGTAAAAATTAATGGATTTAGAATTGAATTACAAGAGATTGAACATCATTTCCTAAGTAAAAGTACAATCAAGGAAGCTATAGTTTTAGCAAAAGAAACCAAATTCGGAGGAAAAGAATTAATAGCCTATATCGTTTCAGATGTACAGGAAGAGTTAAACGACTTACGTTATTATATTACAGATAAGATTCCTGATTTTATGTGCCCTAAAAAAATTATTCAATTAGAAACATTACCCCTTAATTCTAATGGGAAAATAGATAGGAAAGCATTATTAAATGTAAATGTATTAGAGAGTTCCTTACAAGAATCTACTTACGTAGCTCCTAAAAACGAGATAGAAACAACAATTACAGAAATCATTGCAGATATATTAGATAAGAAGGTAAGTCAGATTAGTACGATAGAAAATTTTTTCGATTTAGGAATGAATTCCATATTACTAATCAGAACGTTAACGATTATAAATAAAACACTTGATTTAAAAATTAAACCATCCGCCATGTTTGAATATCCAAATATAGTAGAACTAGTATTAAGTCAATGTGCAAGTATAGTAGAAGAGAAGAAGGAAGAAGAATACTTTGAGGAAGAAATTAACGAAAATTTATCTGAAGAAATAGACAACTTCTTGGATTTAATATAGTACAAAAAATAAGTAAATGAAAAAAGATATAGCAATCATAGGTATTTCATGTAAATATCCAAAAGTCTCAACGCCAGATGAGTTTTGGGAGAATTTAAAGAACGGAAATAGTTTCTTAGATTTTTATACAGATCAAGAGTTGTTAGATGTAGGGATTAGTAAAAACATCCTTAAAATACCGAATTATGTAAAACTTAAATCTCATATTGAAGGATCTGATACATTTGATTACCCGTTTTTTGGATATACAAAACCTGAAGCAAATATTATGGATCCTCAAATACGAGCACTTCATGAACTGGTATGGATGGCACTTGAAGATGCAGGTTGTAATGTTGCGACATACAAGGAGAAAATAGGATTATTTTTAGCTGTAAGCGATAATGTAAAATGGATAGCACATAGTCTCTTAAAAAGAAATGAAGATGTAAATCCATTCTTCATGTCTCACATCATCAATAAAAATTATGCGAGTACATTAATATCATACAATTTAAATTTAAGAGGTCCTAGTTATGTTGTCGATTCTGCCTGTTCAGGGTCGCTAACTAGTGTTCATCTAGCTTGTAGAAGTTTACTATTACAAGAATGTTCTATAGCTATGGCTGGTGGCTTACGTTATATAACAGATACCAATACGGCTTACTTTTATGAAGAAGGTATGATAAGCTCTAAAGATGGTCTTTGTAGAGCCTTTGATGCAGATTCTTCCGGTACAATTTCTGGACAAGGAGGCGCAATAGTTGTCTTAAAAAAATTAGAAGAAGCATTGAAAGATAATGACCCTATTTATGCGGTGATCAAAGCATCGGCAACCAATAACGATGGAAAACGTAAAGTAGGATATACAGCACCAAGTGTAAAAGGACAGTATGAGTGTATAAAGCAAACTCACCGATTTGCAAACATTCCTTATGATACGATCTCCTACATAGAAGCGCATGGAACAGCAACTAAATTGGGTGATCCTATAGAAATTGAAGCACTTAACAAAGCTTTTGAAAACGATGCATCACATTCTTGTGCTATTGGTTCTGTAAAGACAAATATTGGACATTTAGATTATGCATCAGGAATTTCTGGATTGGTAAAAACAGCATTAGCAATAAATAATAAAATGATTCCGGCGTCATTGCATTTCAATGCACCAAATCCTGCAATAGATTTTGAAAAAGGACCATTTTATGTAAATGCAACATTAAAATCTTGGGAATCAAAGAATGGAATTCCATTAAGAGCTGGGGTTTCTAGTTTTGGAATTGGTGGAACAAATGCACATGTGCTTATGGAAGAAGCACCAAAAATAATAAGAGGAAGTGTCTCTAGACCCTATCAACTATTGCCGTTTTCTGCAAAAACACAAACAGCAACACAAAATTATAGTAACCAGTTATCTGAATATATTTATAAATCATTTACGAATTTAAATGATCTAGCTTACACATTAAAATTAGGCAGACAAGAATTCAACTATAGAAACTTTTTGGTGTATAAAAATGCAGTTGATCATTCAAGTGAAGGAAGCAACGAAAATTATAATAAAGTTACTAAAGCGAGTATAAAAGATGTAGCATTTGTTTTTCCAGGACAAGGAAGTCAATATTTCAAAATGGGAAAAGACTTGTACGCTCATGAAGCAGTATTTAAAAAGATAATTGATGAAGGAGCTGAAATTTTATTTGATAAAACAGGACATGATTTTTTAGAAATTTTAGGATATAATTTAAAAAATGATACAGATGAAAGTCTAATTAATGAAACTTATTATACGCAACCTGCATTATTTTTAATAGAATATGCGCTTGGTATGCTTTTAATAGAATGGGGAATTGAACCCAAATATATGATAGGACATAGTCTTGGGGAATATGTGGCAGCCTGTATTGCTGAGGTATTTACATTTAAAGATGGATTAGACTTAATTATTGAAAGGGCGAGCTTGATGCAGAAAGTTGAAAAAGGATCAATGTTAAGCATCGGAATTTCAAATGATGAAATAAAAAATATACTACCTAATGATTTAGCTATTGCTGCTGTAAATACTGCTGATACCTGTGTAGTTTCTGGAAATAGTGAAAGTATTCAGTATTTTAGTGAAATTCTTGAAGCAAAAGAAATTCCATTTTCTAAATTGAAAACATCACATGCATTTCATTCAAACATGATGGATGTTATATTAGAAGATTATGCAGAAGTTGTAAACAAGATACAACTATCACATCCTAAATACCCTTTTATTTCAAATTTAACTGGAAAAGAAATAACAAAATCGCAAGCTATTTCTTCTGAATACTGGGTAAAACATTTAAGAGAAACTGTTAGATTTAATGATGGAATAAATGAGCTATTAAACAATACAAATTTTGCTTTTATAGAAGTTGGCCCAGGTAGATCACTATCAACTATCATTTTACAAAGTAAAAAATACTCTAATACACATAACTCTATTAACCTGTTAAGGCATCCAAAAGAGGTTTATAATGATAACTATACACTTACAAACGCTTTAGGTAAAATATGGGCAAATGGAATATCAATTAATTGGAATGCATACTACAAAGATGAAATACGATATAAAGTTAATGCTCCAACATACAACTTTGATAAATACGCTTTAGATTTTAAAATTGATCCTTTCCAGAAAATTATAGAAAGTGGAATACTTCAAACAGAGATCAAACCTTTTGATACTTGGTTCTATATTCCTAGTTGGAAAAAGGCAGTTACGTTGAATAATACTTCAACTGAAACTTTATCAAAAACGTACTTATTATTTTCTGAGGATGAAAAATTGACAAAAGCGATTAGTGATAAACTTACTGCAGAAAATAATACAATTATAACAGTTAAAAAAGGAGCATACTTCAATCAAATATCAAATAATAGATATGAATTAAACCCAATTGAAGAAGAAGATTTCAAAAATTTATTTGCAGCTCTAGAAAAAGAAAAAACGGTTTTAGATCATATAATTTTCAATTGGAATTTCAATGGGGATGATCAAAAAGAAATAGAGAAAATCTTTATGACATTGCTTTATCTCAGTCAAAATATAATCAATCACAACTCAAATGAGAGAAAGAAAATTACAATAATATCTGACTTCAACAGAACTGTATTTGGAAATGAAAAAATCAATTTAGGATATAGTACAGCTCAATTTATCGTTGACATTTGCGCACAAGAGAATCCTATCATTTTTACTAGTACTATAGATATTACTAATGAAAATGATATAACGAATACAAAACTGATAGATGAAATTTGTATTGATTTAGAATACAATGAAACAGAAAGAAGCATTGCATACCGAAACAATGTTAAATGGGTAGAATACTATGAAGAAATAGAACTACCAACAACACCAAATAAAACGTATTTAAAACCGAACAAAACATATCTTGTAACAGGTGGTTTAGGGAAAGTAGGGCAGGTATTAACAACACATTTAGGAGAAGAATATAATGCTAAAATAATTCTGTTAGGAAGAAGCATTATTCCTTCTGAAGCGCAATGGGAAGAATATTTACAGCAAGAAGACCTAGATGAAAAAGTAGTAACAAGTATTACAAAATTGCAGGCATTAAAAGCAACAAACAAAAACGTATTCTATTACACTGCTGATGTTTCTAATTATGAATCTTTATCTGAAGCAATTCAAAAAATTGAAACAGAACATGGAATCATTTCTGGTGTAGTACATGCTGCGGGAAATGTTTTGAGCCATACATTTAAACCCGTAGAAAATGTAAACGCTTCGATAGTACATCAGCAATTCAATCCAAAAATTAACGGTACATTAAATATATATTCAATTTTCAAAGAACGCCCACTTGACTTTGTATGGATAACATCGAGTTTAGCATCAATTCTGGGAGGGTTAGGATATGGGCCTTATGCTGTAGCAAATAAATTCATCGATAATTTTATTAGAAATAAATCGGAAGAACTAAAAAACTGGTTTAGTGTCAATTTAGATGGTATTTCAGAGAATAGAATTAACAACGAAAAATTAATACAAGTATTCGAAAGATCATTCTATATAAACGAACTTCCGCAATTAGTAATTTCAGCGAGAGATCCAAATACTGTTTTAAAGAAACAATTCAATAAAATTCAGGCCATTGAGGAAGAAAAAGCAGAGCCAGTTTCTGATCGCCCTACAATTACGATGGATTTTTTAGAACCAAAAACCTCGTTAGAAAAAGAAATAACTGAATTGTGGCAGTCATTTCTTGGGATCAAAGAAATTGGGATTAAAGATCATTTCTTTGAACTGGGAGGCGATTCCTTAAAAGCAATGACTCTATTAAAAAGACTTCATAAAATATATGATATTGAAATAAGTATCGAAGATTTCTTTAAAAATCCTTGCGTAGAAGCCGTAGCAAAAGAAATAGAAGTTTCTCTGAAAATAATAAGTCTTCAAAAAATACAAAAAACAACCAATGCCATAATCATTTAGGAAGTTTAATAACTCAAACAATAGTTAGAATAAGTACTAGAAATAACAGCAATATAATATTTCAATAATATCATTGCCTAGAATCATACTGTCTAAAAAATAAATAAAAAATACAATCAATTTAAATTAATACTAATCATAGTTTCTTGAAAAGTATGAGAATATAGTATATGTAAATGTCTCCTTATTATTAAAATAAACTTAAAAACTTAAAAAAAATGAACGCAGAAAAGATCAACAAAACAAATGAATCGAATGTAAGTGGTTATTCAAAATCATTTCCAACTACTTTCAAATATGCTAAAAATGATATTCTAATAGATGACCAAGACGTAGAGTATTTAGATTTTTTTAGTGGCGCAGGAGCTTTAAACTATGGCCATAATAATGATATTTTAAAACAAGAAATTATTGACTTTATACAATCCGATTCTCCAATACATTGTTTGGATATGGATACTGTAATGAAATTAAAATTTTTAAATAAATTTAATGAAGTCATTTTAGAGCCAAGAAATCTTAATTATAAAATACAATTTCCTAGTCCTTCAGGAACAAATGCGGTGGAAGCTGCTATAAAATTGGCAAGGAAAGTAACCAAACGAAAAAAAATTCTCTCATTTACAAATTCATTTCATGGAATGACTGCTACTTCTTTAGCACTTTCAGGAAGTCAAGAAGCAAAACATAGCGATATACCTTCACAAGATATTCTCTTTTTTCCTTTCGATGGATTTTTAGGAACTGACATTGATACAATGGAGTATATTTCAAAAATGGTAGTGACAAAGGGCTCAGGTAATGACCTTCCAGCAGCAATTATTTTAGAAACTATTCAAGCTGAAGGGGGAATTAAAATTGCTAGTGTTGAATGGTTAAAAAAAATACAACACTTTGCTAATGAAAATGGAATCTTATTAATAGTCGATGATATTCAAGTAGGATGTGGAAGGACAGGTAATTTTTTCAGTTTTGAAAGAGCCGGTATAACACCAGATATTGTTTTATTATCAAAATCGATTAGTGGATTTGGACTTCCATTGTCATTAATTTTAATGAAACCAGAATTAGACATATGGAAACCTGGAGAACATAACGGGACATTCAGAGCAAATAATTTAGCTTTATGTGGAGCAACGAAAGCTTTGGATTATTGGACAAATCCGACTTTTTCTAATATGATTAAAAATAAAGCTAAAATAATAGAAACAAAATTGCTTACTATTCTTAAAAATGCAGAAGCTGTTGTAGCCGTAAGAGGACTTGGAATGATTTGGGGAATAGAATTCGAATCAGGAGAACAAGCATCTAAAGTCTCCAGAACATTATTTGAACAAGGTATGATCATTGAAACTTGTGGAAATACTGGACAAGTAGTAAAATTACTTTCAGCACTTACTATTACAGAAGAAAACTTGGAGAAAGGACTTGATAAATTAGAGCAAGTAATTTATACATTAAAAGAAAAAAACTTTCAAAGTAGTTATAATTAATAAGTCACTCATTTAAAATCAATCATAATCTTTATACAATGCCAACTAAAACTTTAGGAATTATTTCTGGGATGGGTACAAGAGCAGGATTGCTTTTTGTGAATAAGCTTATAGAGCGTATAAATGCACCTAGTGACCAAGATTTTCCGGAATTTATTTTACATAACAATAGTAAAATTCCTGATAGAACTTTAGCTATTGTTTATGATGAAGAATGTCCTCTTATAGAGTTGAAAAGATCTATAAATAAGTTACAAGATTGCGATGTTGACTTTATTGTTTCTACGTGTGTAACGTCCTATTTTTTTATTAATCAACTTGAAAACTCCGTTAAAGAAAATATTATAAATCCAATAGAACTGGTGTTTGCTGCGATAAAAGAAAAACATAGTAACTATAAGAAAATAGGACTTTTAGCAACAACAGGAACTATAAAATCGAAACTTTTTCATGAAATTTTCGCAAAATCATCTTTTGAGTTAATTACCCTAGATGACTTTGAACAAGAAGAAAAGTTTATGAAATCTGTTTATGGAAAAGAAGGATTCAAATCTTCAATAATTTCGAATGAATCCTATGCCCTTTTTGAAGATGCTATTGACGCTTTTAAAATGAAAGGAGTTGATTTAATAATAGGAGGATGTACAGAAGCTCAAATAGGATACGATTATATAACAACAGATATTCCATATATAGATGTTATAGATGTACTTATAGATGAGGTGATTTATAAAATGAATCTGACAGCTTTGAATCACATATCATAAAGAGTATAAATGAAGAGTTTTATCAGAATTATTAAGCATAACAATAAACAATCAGAGTAATGTTTTTTTAACATGTAATTATTCCTAATTACATCAAATTCCTAATTATTCATTAAATATAAACACTTATGAAATTAAGTATCTATCCAAAGAGAGATGAAACTTTTCAAGAGGTTCGATTAGATTCTAGTATTACTAAAAAGATAATCCCTTATGAAAGCTTTCATTCATTGAAAGTATCAAATGATTTTAATGTAAATATTGTTTTTTCTGAAACTGAAGAAGAAATTATTATAGAAACAAATAACAACTTACATAATTATATACACTACGAATATGTTGAAGGAATATTCAATATATACAAAAAACATAATTTAGTTTTTAAAGGAAAACAAATACTAAATCTGTATGTAAAGAGTAAACCATTTTTTGATTTTATAGCTATAGATGATTCAAACATTACAGTGAAATCTCTAATCGTATCAGAGCATTTAGATATAAAATTAAATGATGACAGTACATTTTCAGGAAAGGTTAAAGTTCAAAAAGGGACTATAACTGCCAAAGATGATTCTAAAGTTAAAATAGAAGGGCATATAGAAAACCTAAACCTTAGATTATCTAGTGATAGTGAAATTAAAAATTATGATTTAATAGTAGATCATATTAAAGCAAATTTATCTGGTGATAGCTCTGCTAAATTAACTGTAAATAATTCTATTGAGTGTAATGCAAAAGGCGATAGTAATTTTAGTTATAAAGGAAATGCAGTTGTGACCGAAAAAAATATTTCAGGTGGATCTTCCCTAAAAAAGAAGTAAAAAATATATAACCAATAAAAATTATTTTAAAATGAAAGTGAAAAGGATAGCAAATATATCAACACAGGAGTTTATAAATGAGTACTTAATTTTAAACAAGCCAGTAATTGTAACTGACGGAATGAAAGATTGGGATAGAGAAAAATTTACACCTCCATACTTAAAAGAACAATTTGGAGATGAATTAGTACAGATATACAATGATTTGTTTGACTTGCAAAATGTAGATACACTTGCAAAATATTTTGAAGAAAATTTTGATCAAGACAAAAAAGCAAAAGAGTATATTAGATGGTATACACAATTAAAAGATGTAGATTTTTTTTGGTCAGATAATCTTTTTTCTAAATTAAAAGAATTTTGGAGCCATCCATATTTTGTTCCTCATAATGATTTAAGTGTCCCATTTTGTAAAAAAGAAGACTCCAGAAGTATAACAGATTTTCAATATCCTTATAAAGGAATTTTTATTTCTGGAAAAGGAGCAAGAACAAGATTACATAAAGATCCTTTCAATAGTAATGCCTTATTATGTCAGTTTTATGGAACGAAGAAAATTTATTTATTTCATCCCAATAAAGAAAATAATGTAATGAAAAATAATGAATTTGTTGATTTGATAAATGTTGATCATGTAAAATTCCCTACTTTTTCTGCTATTGAACCTGATTATGAAGATGTATTGCAACCCGGAGAAATTATCCTTTTCCCATCCGGTTGGTTCCACGACGTGACCTGTGAATCAGATAGTATATCCGTTACCTGGAATTTTATTCATTCCTCTGGCAAAGAAGGATTATTAAATCATTTAAGAAATAATCCTAACGACGATCAATTAGAAATTTTAAGATACTTCTTAAAAGACCAAGTACAAGATGAAGCTACAGCAAATCAAATACTAGCTTTTTACGAATAAAATCGATTGATATATATATTTTAAAAAGACCATTGTAATCTTATTTTTAAAAAATATAAGATTACAACAAAAACCCCCGTGCCCTATGTTAACTTTTTTAGAAGAACTGGAAAAAAATAATATAACTATTTCTCTTGAAGGAAAAGACCTCAAAGTCAATTTCGAAAATGAAATTAAAGAAGAATTAATTGCGAAAATTAAAACGCACAAAGAAGAATTAATATCATTTCTTAAAAAAGTTAATGTACGATCTTCATATAAGGAAATTGAAGCACTTCCTCAAAAAGAATACTATTCAATTTCCAGTGCACAAAGACGTTTATGGACATTAAGCCAATTTGAAGGAGTAAGTTCATCATATAACATGCCAGACACTATAACACTGGATGGTAGTTATGATGCTGAAGTCTTTATCAAAGCTATAGAAAGTGTTGTAGATCGTCATGAAGTACTTCGTACTGTATTTAGAGAAGTAGTTATCGATGGTGAGATAGAAGTATGTCAGTTTATATTAGATAGAGAAGAAATAGGTTTTAACATAGCTTACAAAGACTATCGTAAAGAAGCTAATGCGCTACATTTAGCGCAAGAATATATCATAGCAGATTCGTATAAAGAATTTAATCTATCTGAAGGCCCTTTATTAAGAGTAAGTCTATTGCAAATATCAGAAACAAACTATGTGTTGTATTATAATATGCATCATATCATAACTGATGGTTGGTCAATGAATATTTTATCAAGAGATATTTTAGCTTACTATGAAAATTACCAATCAGGAAAGACGTTTGATTTACCAGAACTTACCATTCAATATAAAGACTATTCACAATGGCAATTAAATCAACTATTGACTGAAGAGTATAAAACTCATAAAGCATATTGGAGAACAAAGCTATCCGGAGATTTACCAATATTAGATTTACCAGGAATGAAGTTACGACCAAAACTAAAAACGAATAATGGAGGAAGTTTAAAAGGATATTTTGATAATAAGGATGTTAAATTAATTCGAGATTATGTAAGTAAAAAAGAAGGAACTTTATTTACATTTTTAATTACATCATTGAAAACATTATTCTATAGGTATACTGGGCAAGAGGATATTATTATAGGGACCCCAGTTGCAGGTAGAGATCATACCTCGTTAGAAGATCAAATAGGCTTTTATGTAAATACGTTAGTTTTACGTGATACGATAAAAGGTGATGAAAGTTTTGATACAAATTATGCAAGAATTAATGCTAATTTAGTAGAAAACTATAAACATCAAATGTACCCATTTGATAATATAGTTGAAGATTTAGGATTAAAAATAAACACAAGTAGAAGTGCTATATTTGATATAATTGTTGTGCTTCAAAATGCAGGAGAAACACATAATGATGTCAAAATATCTAATGAAAAAGGATTAATTGTAGAGGATTTAGGTGAAATAAAAAATAAGTTCGATATTGAATTTGTTTTTTATGAATTTGGAGAATCACTAGGTTTAAATATTAATTATAACAAGGATCTGTATGATAAAAAAATGATTGAACAAATGTTTTATCATTTCCACAACATTGTATTACAACTCATTCATAAAAATGAGTCCTCCATATTAAGTATAGATTATCTCACAGTAGCAGAAAAAGAAGAATTAATAAATAATTTCAATGCTACTACATCAACATATCCAAGTAAGCAAACAATTGCAGAACTATTTACATTACAAGTAGTAAAAACACCGGATAATACTGCAATTATCTTTGAAGGAAAACAGCTTACCTACAAAGAACTAGATGACATTTCAAGTCAGTTATCAAACTACTTAATAGAACATCATGTTATAAAAGTTGAAGATTTTATTGGAATCGATTTACAACGTAGTGAATGGTCTATAATAAGCATTTTAGCAATTCTAAAATCTGGAGGTGCTTATGTACCAATAGACGCAAACTATCCACAAGAACGTATTGACTATATAAAATCTGACACTAATTGTAGTGTAATTATAGATGAAGACTTTTTGAAGGAATTTGAGAAAAATCGTTCAGCTTATGCTACAACAAAACCAAAAGTAAGTGTAATGCCTTTTAATCTAGCTTACGTAATGTATACTTCCGGATCTACAGGAATTCCCAAAGGAGTTTTAGTAGAACAACGAAATGTAATCAGATTGGTAAAAGAAACAAATTATTATAATTTCAGAGTAGAAGATATATTGTTAAGTACTGGGGCATTCTCTTTTGATGCAACTACTTTTGAGTATTGGGGAACATTATTAAATGGAGGTAGCCTAGTATTATGTCCACAAAATACATTACTTGATACTGAACTACTATCCAAAACGATACGAGAAAATCATGTAAATGTAATGTGGTTTACTGCGGGATGGCTAAGTCAGCTTGTAGATACCAAAATTAGTTTATTTAGCTCATTAACAACAATACTAGCAGGAGGAGATAAACTATCACCCTTGCATATAAGTAAATTAAAAGAGACTTATCCTGAGTTAAAAATTATCAATGGATATGGACCAACAGAAAACACAACTTTTTCGCTTACTTATGAAATAGGAAAAGTACAAGGTGATATTCCAATTGGCTATCCAATCAATAATAGTACAGCATATATTTTAGATGAAAATAGATCATTAGTTCCGAAGGGAGTAATTGGAGAAATATACTTAGGTGGTGAAGGATTATCAAGAGGATATTTGAATGATGAAGCATTGACTTCAATTAAATTTATAGCAAATCCATTTCAACAAAGAAGTCGTTTATATGCAACAGGCGACTTAGGAAGACTAATGTCAGATGGGGCCATAGAATTTATGGGTAGAAAAGATGACCAAGTAAAAATAAGAGGGCATCGTATCGAATTAGGAGAAATAGAAACGACACTAAATAATATAAAAGAAATTGAACATGCTGTTGTATCCTATTTAGAAGAATATGGATTAGTAGCTTATTACAAATCAAATGAAGATATATTATTAGATGATATACGAAATCACCTTACAAAAATATTACCTTCTTATATGATTCCTACCTACTACATTCAATTAGAGGAAATTCCTTTAACTAAAAATGGAAAAGTAGATAGAAAATCATTACCATTACCAGATACGTCAATACAAAATAACGCTACAATTTATGTTGCACCTAGAGATATACTTGAAACAAAAATAGTTGCTATTTGGGAAGATGTACTAAAAAAAGAAAACATAAGCATTACTGATGATTTCTTTGAACTTGGTGGACATAGTTTAAAAATGATGCGTTTAGTAAATGCATATCATAAAGAATTCAATGTAAAATTAAAACTAGAAAAATTATTTGCAAATAATATATTACAAACACATGCGGTTCTAATAAGAGAAGCAGATAATAGACTTGATTTATCAATTCCAAAAGTAGAAGAACGAAAAAGCTATCCTATCTCAGATGCACAGCGCCGTTTGTGGATAGCAAGTCAGTTTAAAGGTGTAAGTGCAGCATACAATATCTCAGGGGATTTTCAACTTGCGGGTAATTATGATATCACTATTTTCACGAAAGCAATAGAAAGTGTTATAGATCGTCATGAAACATTACGAACAGTATTTAGGGAAGTAGAAGGAAATGTTCATCAATTTATTTTAGATAGAACTACATTAGGATTTGAAATTGATTACCAAGATTTTAAAAATGAAGACAATCCTATTGCCATAGCAAGTGCATATATAAATGATGATTCATCTAGAGAGTTTAATCTATCCGAAGGACCATTAGTTCGAATAAGCTTATTAAAAATTTCAGAAGAAAATCACATCTTATACTTTAATATGCATCACATTATCAGTGATGGTTGGTCAATGAATGTTTTATCGAAAGATATTTTATCATACTACGAACATTACAACGATGGAAGCGCACTTAATTTATTAGAACTACGTATACAATACAAAGATTATTCGTTGTGGCAATTAGCACAATTAGAAACTGACGAATATGGCAACCATAAAGAATATTGGGAAAATAAATTATCAGGTGAATTAACACTCTTAAGTCTTCCGGGGATGAAGTCACGTCCTAGAGTGATGACAAATTCGGGGAAGAATTTAAGGACCTACATAACTAAAGATAAAGTAAAATCAATTAATGATTATGTCAAAGTAAATGGAGGAACCCTATTCACATTTCTTATAGCTTCTGTCAAAATCTTACTTTATAAATATACTGGAGAAGAAGATATTATAATTGGCAGTCCAACAGCTGGAAGAGAACATGCAGAGTTGGAGAATCAAATAGGATTCTATGTAAATACTTTAACATTGCGTGATCAAGTAAATGGGAAAGAAAATTTTGATTGGAATTATACCCAAATTAAAAACAATTTACTAGAATCCTATGAACATCAAGTGTATCCATTTAATCGCCTAGTTGAAGATTTAAATTTAGAAAGGGATATAAGTAGAGGTACTATTTTTGACGTATTCGTTCATTTAAATAACACAACGGAGTTTAATTTCACTGAGGAAATTGAAAGAACCGACAAGTTATTTGTAAAAGATTTAGGAGATGTTATAAGTCTTTTCGATATAGAGTTTGCTTTCCAAGAAGTTGGAGAATACTTATCTCTAGATATTATTTACAATCCTGATCTTTATGATGGAGAGATTATCGAAAGAATTTTTTATCATTATGATAATATTATAAAATTTGCACTTAAAAATAATGATATTTCAATATCTGATTTTGATTATTTATTAGATGTTGAACGTGAAAAATTATTGAATGAATTCAATAATGCAGAAATTACTCAAGTTAACAATAAAACAGTAATAGATCTTTTTGAAGAGCAAGCAATAACAAGACCAAATGATATTGCCATAGTATTCGAAAAAAATGAGTTGACTTATAAAGAACTAGATGAAAAATCTAATCAACTAGTCCATTATTTAGCAAAAGAAAATGGCTTGAAACAAGGAGAGCTGGTTGGAATAAAACTAGAACGAAATGAATGGGCAATAGTTAGTATTCTTGCTGTACTAAAAAGTGGTGCTGTATACGTTCCGATTGATACTAATAATCCAATTGAACGAATAGATTACATCTTAAAAGATTCATCTTGCTCTATTGTGATAGATAGTGTATTAATAAATAGATTTAAAGATTTAAATGAAAATTTTGAGAAAAATAAACTAGAAAACAATATTGCCCTAAATGATTTGGCATATATTATTTATACTTCTGGCTCTATAGGAAAACCGAAAGGAGTTGAAATATCACATGCCTCTTTTATAGACTACGTTAGTACATTCAAATCATATTTTAAAGTAACCTCAAAAGATAGTATTTTACAACAGGCTAGTTTATCTTTTGATACATCAATTGAAGAAATATTTCCTATTTTAATTAGTGGAGGAATGTTGGTCATTCATAAAGATAAAACGGACTTCAAAGCGTTATTTAATTTATGTCAAGAAAAAAGAATTACGATTCTAAGTACAAACCCTTACGTATTACAATATTTAAATGAAAATTATAAATCATATACACTTTCGCTAAGAGAAGTTATTAGTGGTGGAGATGTATTAACGATGAATCAGATTAATAATTTATATGACATTTTTAATGTGTATAACACATATGGCCCAACTGAAAGTACTGTATGCTCTACCTATTATAAAGTAAAAGGAGGAGAAAAAAATGTTCCAATCGGAAGACCTATTCTCAACAGACAAATATATATATTAGATAAAGAAAGTACCCAATTAACAGCTCTTGGAGCCGTTGGAGAAATCTGTATAACTGGAAAAGGATTAGCCAAAGGGTATCTCAATAATGAAGAACTTACTCAAGAGAAGTTTATCAAAAATCCATTTGTTAAAAATGGACGTTTATACCGCACTGGTGATTGTGGTAAATGGTTAGCAGATGGTAATCTTGTATTTGTAGGACGTATAGACAATCAAATAAAAATAAGAGGTCATCGTATTGAATTAGGCGAAATAGAGAATACACTATTAAGCTTTGAGGGTATAAAAAATGCGGCAGTAATAGCGACAGATAATGCTGTAAGTCACGAAAAAGAATTATGGGCCTATATAACTAGTGATTATGAGATCAGTAGATCAGATATACAAAATCACTTATTACTTAGCTTACCCAACTACATGAGTCCTTCTAAGATTTTTAGATTAGAGGAGTTGCCATTAACCTCAAATGGTAAAGTAGATAAGAAAGAATTATTAAGAGTAGAGAATGCAGAATTAGCCTCAGGAGAAGCTTATATCGCTCCAAGAGGAAAAATAGAAGATGCATTAGCTTCAATTTGGTCCGAACTTTTACACAAAGACAAAGGCGAAATAGGAATAGACGATGGATTTTTTAATGTTGGGGGGAATTCCTTAAAGATAATTGCATTAAAAACCCAAATAGAAAAAATATTACACCAAGATATTTCAGTAGCAATCTTATTTCAGAATACGACTATTCGTCAGCAAGCAGAATTTTTTGACACTACATTTTCCTCCAATTTTGAAGCAAAATTCGAAGGTAGCAGACCTCAAGATTTTAACACTACGAATGAAAATAGAGATATCGCTATTATAGGTATGTCAATAAAAACTCCAGGAGCGCGTACTATTTCGGAATATTGGAATCTTTTAGAAAAAGGGCAAGAACCCTCTTATCGCTTTACAGAAGAAGAATTATTAGCCTCAGGTGTTTCAAGGTCATTAATAAACAATAAAAACTACGTACGTTCAGGTTTCTATTTGAAAGACCGAAACTTTTTTGATGCATCCTTTTTTGGGTATATGCCATCGGAGGCTCAATTGTTAGATCCTCAAACCCGATTACTTCATGAAGTAGTTTGGTCTGCACTAGAAGATTCGGGCTATAATCCTTTAAATTATAGAGGCCTTATAGGCTTATATGCAGGTAATAAAGCAAATTTAGGTTGGCAAGCCTACAACCTTTTAGCTGAGAATTCAGGAAAAATAGATGGATATACAGCGAGTTATTTACAAGACAAAGATTTTGCAAATTCATTAATTGCCTATAAGTTGAATTTAAAAGGCGCTGTAAATACAGTAAATACAGCGTGTTCTACTTCATTAGTAGCGATTCATCATGCTGCAAAAAGTTTATTATCGGGAGAGAATGATCTAGCGGTAGCCGGAGGAGTTTCCTTGCAAATTGGAAGAAAAGAAGGATACATTTATCAAGAAGGAATGATCAGTTCCCCTGATGGACATACGCGAAGCTTTGATGTCTTGGCAAGTGGTACAGTAGAGAGTGAAGGAGCAGGAGTAGTGGTATTAAAAAAATTAGATAAGGCCATCGCCGATGGAGATAACATCTTAGCGATCCTTAAAGGCAGTGCAATAAATAATGATGGAAACCGCAAAGTAGGTTATACAGCACCGAGTGTTGATGGTCAGATCGAAGTCATCAAAAAAGCACAACAATTTTCCCAGGTAGACCCTAGAACAATAAGTTATATAGAAACCCATGGTACGGCTACAAAATTGGGAGATGTTATAGAATTTGAGGCCCTTCGTCAAGTCTTTGGTAATACGGGAGATAAGTATTGTGGATTAGGCTCTGTAAAGAGCAATATAGGGCATTTGGATACCGCTGCAGGTGTAGCTGGACTTATCAAAACAGTATTGTGTTTACAACACCAAAAGTTAGCTCCGTCTCTGCATTTTAACACCCCAAATCCAGAACTGAGGTATGAGAATAGTAATCTATATATAAATGATACTTTAAGCCCATGGATCTCGTCCTATGATGGTCCTCGTAGAGCAGGCGTAAGTTCTTTTGGAATAGGAGGCACTAATGCTCATATAATCTTAGAAGAATATTCAATCCAAGATGAGGTTTTGAAAACAGATAAGCCACAAATTTTTACTCTTTCGGCCAAAACAGCAACAGCTTTAGAAAGATCAATAGTAGAGCTACAATCATTTTTACAAGAGAAGGAGAGTGTTAATCTATCCAATGCGGCTTGGACCCTTCAAAGTGGAAGAACGACATTCAAACATCGGATGAGTTTCACTGCATCAGATAGAGCAACAGCGATTGAAAGACTAGAGCAGGGCAGTTATTTCCGAAATCAGATTCATGGAGATGTGAAGAAAAAAGTTGTATTTATGTTTTCAGGACAAGGATCCCAATATGTCAATATGGGAAAAGACTTATATGCTTCTCAAGAAGTCTTTAGAGAAACGCTGGATGAATGTTTTTCCATTGCAGAGCAGATAAGCGGTAATCGCTATAAAGAGATCCTCTTCAGTGAAGATGCTAACCTAATCCATGAGACTCAAAATACGCAACCCATTCTCTTTGTGTTTGAATATGCTTTAGCCAAGCAATTGATGCATTATGGAATACAACCCGATATGATGATTGGTCATAGTATTGGGGAATATGTTGCAGCCTGTTTAAGTGGTGTGTTTTCATTAGAAGATGCTATAAAAATAGTAATTAAAAGAGGATCGATGATTCAGAGCCTTCCAAGTGGAAGTATGATAGGAGTAGGATTAAGACCAGAAATAGCAAATAAATATACCACAGAAGCTATTTCGATAGCCACTATAAATAGTAAAGAACGTTGTACCTTCTCAGGAACAGATGAAGCTATAGCTGCTTTGTGTGAGCAACTTACAGAGGATGGGATTTCATACCAATCCCTACAAACATCCCATGCTTTTCATTCAAGTATGATGAGGCCAATAGAAGAAGAGTTCACGAATTTTATGGAAACTATTACAATTCATACACCAAAAATTCCTTATATCTCGAATGTTAGTGGAAAATCAATAACTATAGAAGATCTAAATCAAAAAAGTTATTGGTCAGACCATATTAGAAAAACGGTTCGATTTGAAGAAGGATTAGAGAATATAGTTAGTCAGGATCATGTCGTTTTAATAGAAGTTGGACCAGGTTCTACCTTGTATAATTTTGCAAGATCCTATGCGAGGCAATCAGAAACTATCCGAGCCTGTAATGTGGTAAGACACCCAAAGGAAGAAGAGAATGATACGAGCTATTTTTTAAATGGAATCGGAAAGCTATGGACATTTGGAGTACCGATTCCATGGAACGAGTTCCATGGAAATACCCCACGACATAAAATTTCAATGCCAACGTATGCTTTTGAACCAGTAGTGTACTCGGTAGCAGAAAATTTAAATGAGTTATTATCGCAAGATATCTTCAGTAGGGAAATCCGTAAAAATAGTGAGATAAGCCAATGGTTCTATCAACCCACTTGGAAGAGAGATAATCGGGTTACGATATGCGAGCAGGTAAATAAAGAAGACTGGTATATTGTTTTTCTCAATGATAACAGCTTTAGTAGATTACTAATAAATGAGCTTGCAAAGACAACCACAAATATTATAACAGTATATGCAGGAAATGAATTTGTAAAAGTATCCGATACAAGCTATGAAATAGATCTTGGAAATTCGGCAGATTATCAAAGAATATTTGATGGCTTATCAAGCAATACTATTCACCCTAAACATATTATTCAGCTCTTGAATATCAATTCAGTAAGACAAGAGAATGATAGGTTAGAGAAACAACAAGGATTCTATAGTTTATTGTATATCGCAAAAGCTCTTACAGGCATAAAAGAAAGAGTAAATGTATCCGTTGTGACGCAAGAATTACACAAAGTTTTTGGCAACGAAGATTCTCCTGCTTTAGTTTCTTTAATTGAAGGAATCCTACCTGTAATTTCTCAAGAAAATCCAGAATTACAAACCAGAAACATCGATGTAAGAGTTAGTGAAGCAAATACTGATACAGTTTTACAATTAGTAAGAGAAATTCAAGATGTTACACCGGATCGATTTGTGGCTCATAGGCTAGAAAACAGATGGGTGAAAGTCTACGATCGAATAGATGTAAGTAATAATATACCGGTAACAAGCTCGAAGATAAAAAACAAGGGCGTATACCTAATTACAGGAGCCTTAGGTGAGTTAGGTTTTGTATTGGCAGAATATCTACTTGAAAAATATGATGCCTCTTTAATTCTAACAGGTAGGACATTCGTTAGTGAAAAGGATCAAGACCTCACAAAATATAATCGTTTACAATTACTTCTTGAGAAAGGTAATGTAGCTTACTTTAAAGCAAATGCTTCAGACAAATCAGGTATGTTAACGGCTCTAAGCCAAGGAACTGCAATTTTTGGAGAAATTCAAGGAATCTTCCACACAGCAGGTGTGATAACAGGCCCTTCTATCAGACGCGGAATTCATTTATTAAAAGAGGAAGAAAGTGAGATTCAATTTGAAGCGAAAGTAAAAGGAGTGGAAGTTTTGATGGATCTTTTTAAGGATCAGCCCCTTGATTTTTGTGTCTTTACCTCTTCATTAGCCACCGTGATTGGAGGGAAAGAATTTGCAGCTTATGCAGCGGCCAATGCGTATATGGACTATGTTGCCAATGCACAATGTATAAAAAATAGTATCAGTATAAATTTTGATGGATTAAGTTTTAATGGAGAAACAGAAGAATTAGTATTAGACCCTTCAGAACTTATTGAAGTTATAGAACATTCGCTCTCAAGGTTATCGGCTAGTCAATTAGTGATCTCAGTTGGAGATTTAGAAAAAAGAATTCAAAGATGGGTTGCTCCAGCAACTGCTAAGAAAGAGATTATGGAAAAAGAGCTATTGAAGGTAACCACTCATACAATAGACAGGAGTTCATTATCGACACCTTTTGCAAGACCAGAGACAGAGACAGAGAACAAACTATACAATTTGTTTGAAGAGTTTTTTGAAATAAAAGGAATTGGGATAGACGATGATTTTTTTGAAATGGGAGGAGATTCTTTAAAAGCGATGACCATATCCAATAGTATTCATAAGATATTCAATGTGGAGTTAAACCTTAAAGACTTCTTCATGAACTCTACGATTAGAAACTTGTCCAAAGAAATTGATTTTAATATTCAAATTAAAGACAATAAAGAGGTAGTTGCAAGTACTAAATTTGAAGATATCATATAATGAAAGGATTTATAAAAGAATTATTTGAGCAAGGGATACACATTACATGCGATAATGGTAATCTTAAGATTAATCATGATGGAAATCTTACTGATGTAATCAAGGAAAATATACGTGATAATAAAGAAGCGATATTGGCTTTTTTTAATGATAATAATACGCAAGATCGTTATACAAGTATTGAAAGTATAGCTGTTCAAGAAAGCTACCCATTATCATCTGCTCAATATCGATTATGGATATTAAGTCAGTTTGAGGGAGGATCAGAAGCCTATAATTTGCCAGTTACAACCCCCTTAGTAATAGACGATTTAGGGATTTTTGAACGAGCGATTAATGCTGTTATTGATCGTCATGAAATATTACGGACTGTTTTTAAAGAAAATGCAGAGGGCGAAATAAGACAATGGGTAAAAGAGCGAAAAGAACTAGGGTTCGAGTTGATTCATAAAGATTACCAACAATTAGTAAACGCAGATGAATTAGTAGCATCTTACGTATCAGAAGATTCGGTAAAACCTTTTGATCTTGAAAATGGTCCATTATTGCGTATGAGCTTATTACAACTTACTGATAGTTATTATATTTTTTATTATAATATGCACCATACCATCAGTGATGGTTGGTCAATAGATATTCTTTCAAGAGATTTAATGCTTTATTATGAAGCTTTTTTATCTGGTGAAAAAGTAATGTTACCTGAATTAAAGATACAATACAAAGATTATACATTTTGGCAAAAAAAAGAATTAGAGAAAGATGTTTATAAGGAACACAAATCATATTGGTTAAATCAATTATCAGGAAACTTACCTGTTTTAGATCTACCAACTAGTAAAGCACGTCCTAAAATATTTGATCATGAAGGGAATTATTATACAATGTGTATTGCCCCAGAAACTACTCAACTCTTTTTAAACTATTGTAAAAAACAACAATCAAGTTTATACATAGGATTATTAAGCGTTTGGAACATTTTATTCTATAAATATAGTGGACAAAAAGACATCATAATAGGAAATCCAACTGCTGGTAGGAATCATATTGATTTAAAAGATCAAATAGGATTTTACATAAATACATTAGCATTAAGGAATAAGGTTGATGCAAAATTGAGTTTTAGTGAATTTTTCAATAAAGTAAAGAATGATACGCTAGAATCATATGATCATCAGATGTATCCTTTTGATTTATTAGTTGATGATTTAAATATAATTAGGGATAGTAGTAGAAGTGCCGTATTTGATGTTATATTAACCTCACAAAACATTGGTAATCGTGAAGAAGAAGTATCAAATAACAAAGAATATGGATTGGTACAAAATGGTGGCAAATGCCTTTGCAAGTTTGACTTAGAGCTCGATTTTGAAGAAGTTGGTGAAGGATTAAACTTTCGAATCAGTTATAATACTAATGTATATGAAGCCGAAATGATTACAAAATTAATGTATCATTTTCAAGAGTTATTATTATCAATTCTAAAAAAACCTGAAGAAAAAATATATGCATTAAACTACTTGTCAGCTAGAGAGCAAAAAGAATTAATACTTGATTTTAATGCTACAGATACAGCTTTTTCAAAAGAGGTTTCATTTCTTGATATGTTTCAATTATATGTACAAAAAACACCAACTAAGATTGCAGTTAAAAATGGCAATATTGAAATTACTTATCAAGAATTAGATGAACTCACAGATAAATTTGCACAGTATTTACAAGATGTATATGCACTAAGTCAAGGAGATTTAGTTGTTATAAATATTGATAGAACACATTGGTTGATGACTTCTGTTATGTCAATATTTAAATTAGGATGTGCATACATCCCAGTAGATACATCTTATCCTGAAGAACGAAAACAATATATTTTGGATGATAGTAATTGTAAAAATATTATTGATGAAAATTTTATCACTTCATTTTTAGCAGTAATGCCAAATATTACCAAAACATTTAGTTCGGTGAAAATAACTGCTGATGATTTAGCCTATATCATTTATACTTCTGGGTCTACAGGAAACCCAAAAGGAGTAATGATTGAACATAAAGGGATGATGAATCATTTCTATGTCATGGAATCTGAATTGGAATTAACTTCTGATAGTAGTATCATTCAAAATGCACCTTATACATTTGATATTTCGGTTTGGCAATTATTAAACAGTTTAATTGTGGGTGGAACCACAAGTATATATGATCAAGAAACTGTCTTAAATTCAAAAGTATTTTTAGACAGATTATATGAAGAAAGGCCAACAATTCTCCAAACAGTTCCGAGTTACTTGAAAGTTTTACTAGATATGGATGAAAGTCTTGAGCGAAACTCTTTTGAAGGATTAAGCTATCTATTAGTGACTGGAGATACAGTAACTAAAGATTTAGTAACACGTTGGTTTATCAAGTATCCAGCAATAAAACTAGTGAATGCATATGGTCCAGCAGAAGCATCAGATGATGTTACATTACATATTATGGATGCCATTCCTGAACGTTTAAATATTTCAGTAGGTAAACCTATTCAAAATATGCAAATGTATGTGTTAGATGAATACTTAGGATTATGTGGAATAGGAATAGAAGGAGAACTTTGTGTATCGGGAATTGGATTAGCAAAAGGCTATCTAAATAGAGATGAGCTTACTGCTGAGAAATTTGTAGACCATCCATTTAAATCAGGAGAAAAGCTATACAAAACAGGAGATATAGGAATGTGGCTTCCAAATGGAACATTAGAATTTCATGGACGAAGAGATAATCAAGTGAAAATTAATGGATTTAGAATTGAATTAGAAGAAATAGAATATCAGTTATCTCAAAAGAATAATATTAAAGAAGTTTTAGTTACGCATTTTGAAGCTGAACATGCTAAAAAAGAATTAGTAGCATATGTAATAGTTTCTGAAACATGTGAAGCTAGTGAAATGAGAATTTATTTACAGGATAAAATACCATCCTATATGATTCCTTTATATTATATCCAATTGGAAAAATTCCCTTTAACAGCAAATGGAAAAATAGACCGAAAGAAATTACCGAATCCTCAAGATTTATCATTATCAAATGAAATTGAATATGTTGGTCCTCAATCCGAACAAGAGAAAACATTAATTACTGTTTGTGAAGCTGTACTAGGAAGAAAGAATATCAGTATGAATGATAATTTCTTCAGTTTAGGGGGAGAATCTATAAAATCTATTCAAATAGTTTCTCGTTTATCTCAATTGGGTTACAAACTTAAGGTAGATGATATTATGCGAACACCGGTTTTTAAAGGTTTAGCAGCATTAATTAAAAATAAAATTAAAGAAATTGATCAAAGTATATTAGAGGGAGAGGTTTTATTAACACCAATACAAGAATGGCTCTTTTCAGATGAAAACATAAAAAATCCATCTCATTATAATCAATCGATATTAATAAAAAGTAAAAATCCGCTAAATAATACATTATTAAACGAATGTATAAAACATGTAGTAAGTCATCATGATGCATTACGAATGGTTTATGTAGATAAAGATGGAGTTAGAAAACAATACAATAGAAATGTTACATCAAAAAATTACTCATTAGACTTTCATGATTTGACTACTGAAGGATCATTAAAAGATCAGATTAATAAAATGAGTGTTATTGCGAATGAATTGCAATCTAGTATTAATTTAACAGAAGGACCATTGATGCGAGTGGGTAATTTTAGATTAGATGATGGAGACTATATAGCATTAATTATTCATCATTTAGTCATTGATGGCGTATCGTGGCGTATTCTATTAGAGGATATATCTACATTATACAACTTAGCTGAAAAAAACCAAAGATTAGTATTACCATTAAAAACAAGTTCATTCCAAGAATGGTCTAGAGCATTACATAACTATGCATTTAATGGTATAAGCCATAAAGAACAACAATACTGGAAAGGATTAGCTAATACACAAATTCCTAATTTACCTAAAGACCGTCAAAATTTAACGAATGAAAAATCACCTGCAGAAATAACATTTCAGTTAAATAGCGAACTAACAAATGTATTACAAACAAAAGTGCATAGTGTATACAATACAGAAATCAATGATGTTTTGTTGACAAGCTTAGGTCTAGCCATCAAAGAAGTATTGAAAGTAGACCGAAGCATCATTAATATGGAAGGTCATGGTAGAGAAGAATTTATTGAAGATATTGATATTACAAGAACAATAGGCTGGTTTACATCACTATTCCCCTTTATTTTAGATGTAAATGCTGAGACTAATCTATATAACTTAATTAAAGTAAAAGAATCTTTAAGAAAAATACCAAATAAGGGAGTTGGTTACGGAATGCTAAAATATATTACAAAAGAAGATTTTATAAATGAATTAAAACCTACAATTGAATTTAATTATTTAGGAGATTTTGGAAATGAATTAAATTCAGAAAATAACGAAGCACAACAATTTGAATATGTTTCAGATAGTGCAGGGATGAACTCAGATATTAGAAATACAGATGATATTACACTTAATATATCTGGAATGATAGTGAATAATCAATTAGAATTGACACTTTTTTATAATAAGGAAGACTATGAATTAGAAACAATAGTAAAGCTTTCAAACGCTTACAAATCTAATTTAGAGAAACTAATAAAAGAATTAGCAGATGCAAATAAACAATTGCTTACACCTTCAGATTTAACATATTCATCCCTTTCTATTGAAACATTATTAGATATTAATCATAATAATACGATTGAAGATATTTATAAATTATCTCCATTACAAAAAGGGATATACTTCTTTTGGCTATCAAATAATAATCCTAAACTATTTTTTGATCAAGTATCATATCGATTTGAAGGTATATCAATCACTAAGGATAATGTTAAAAAAGCGTTTGATATTTTAGTTTCAAGACATGCTATATTAAGAACCAGTTTCACAAATAATATAGATGAAGAATTACTGCAAATAGTTCATAAAAATGTACCAAGTAGTTTTGCTTATGAAGTGGTGCCTCAAAATCTAACACTTGAGAAAAAAAAGGATTATATAGAAGAGAAAAAACAAGAAGATATACAAAGAGGATTTGATTTGTCAAAACCATGTCAAATGCGATTAACAATTCTAGATTTAGGAGATGTCAACTATGAATTTATCTGGAGTCATCATCATATTTTAATGGATGGTTGGTGTATCCGAATTATGATTAATGAGTTTGTACAAATATTAAATAGTATTGAAAACTCTATTCAATTAGACTTACAAACAGTCTATCCATATTCAAATTATATAAAGTGGTTAGATACTATTAATGAACAAAAATCTTTAGACTATTGGGATGAATATTTATTAGATGTTTCAAAGAAAACAGAACTACCTTATAAAAAATCAGATTATGATGAAGATAAAGATTTTAGTAAATCAATTAAAAGCATTCTTATAAATAATGATCTTTATAATGAAATGAAAGCATTATGCTTAAATATAGGAGTTTCACATAATATTTTTATTCAATCAGTTTGGGGTTATTTATTGTCAAATTACAATAATACACAAGATGTAGTGTTTGGAACCGTTGTGTCTGGAAGACCAGGACATATCGATGGAATTGAAAATATGGTAGGATTATTTGTAAACACAATACCTGTCAGAGTAAAATATGAAGTTGATGATACTCCTAGACAATTAATAGAAAGGTTACAACAAAACTTTTTAGATAATCAAGAACATCACTTTACAGGTTTATCTGAAATACAATCGCGATCTTCATTAGATTCAGAATTGATTAATCATACACTAACATTCGAGAATTATCCATTAGAGACTACTGGAATAGAATCTAAAAATGAAAATGAGAAAGAATCTAAATCAGGAGTAAAAGCAGTAGAATATAGAGAGCAAATGAACTATCAATTTGGGATTTTTATTTATCCAGCTGATAATGGAATACAAATAGAATTTGAATACAATGAAAATAATTTTGAAACCACTCTAATTGAAAACTTAGCAGAACAATTCAAAAAAGTCATCAGTGAATTCCTTTTATATCCAAACAAATCATTAAAAAAGATAGAAATTATTTCAGATAGAGAACAAAAAGAACTATTAGGAAGTTATATTAATACTACCGTTGACTATAATGAACATTTTACAATTGTTGATGCATTTAATATGCAATTGTTAACTCATAAAGATCAAATAGTCCTATCTACGGCATATAAAACATATACCTATAAAGAATTAGATGACTTATCTAATCAATATGCTAATTTCTTGACTACAGAATATAACATTCAACAAAAAGATTATGTAGGGATACAATTAGAACGAAGCGAGTGGGTTGTAATATCAATATTAGCGATATTAAAAATAGGAGGAACATATGTACCAATTGACCCTTTATATCCAGAAGAAAGAATACAATATATTGTAGAGGATAGTGCCTGTAAATTATTGATAAATAATAATATTTTAGAACAATTTAAAAATGGATCATATGATTTAAAATTGGAAAATACTACCATATTACCTCAAGATATTGCCTATGCATTATACACATCGGGATCAACTGGAAAGCCTAAAGGCGTAATGATATCACACGGATCATTGATGAATTATTTGGAATGGAGTAAAGGATATTATTTTAAAGATCAGAATTGTTCAAATGATTTTGGATTATTTACTTCCCTATCTTTTGATTTAACAGTAACAAGCTTATTCTTACCGATACTTAATGGAGGGAAATTACATATATATGATTCTGAATTCAATATCACAGAAATATTAAAACACTATTTTGAAAGTGAATTGTCATATATTAAATTAACACCAGCACATATAAGTGTATTAGAAAGTTTGAATATTGGAAAAAGTAATATTAATACAGCTATTGTAGGAGGTGATAAGTTAGAGCAAAAACACATTAATATATTAAAAAGAATAAATCCTTCTATACAAATATATAATGAGTATGGACCAACAGAAACGACAGTAGGCTGTGTTGTTTATAATGCTACAGAGGTTTCAGAAGGAGAAATATTAATTGGAAAACCTATTGCGAATACAGAAATATTCATACTAAATGAACTTGGAGTAATGCAACCAATCGGTATCAAAGGCGAGATGTATATTGGAGGAAAAGGTTTAGCCTTAGGATATTTAAACAAAGAGGTCTTAACTCAAGAAAAATTCATTCCACACCCATACAAAGTAGGTGAACGTCTTTATAAAACAGGAGATATTTGTAAATGGTTACTTGATGGAAATATTCAATTTTATGGAAGAAAAGACGATCAAGTAAAAATAAGAGGATATAGAATAGAATTAGGTGAAATAGAAAGTTATTTAAAAAATATAGAAACAATTGATGAAGCTGTAGTATTAATTAAGAAAACTGAAGAGGAAGAAAATAGGATAGTAGTGTATTTTGTTTCAAAAGAAAATATAACAGTAACGACATTAATAGAATATTTACATAGCAAAATACCTGGATATATGCTTCCTTCTGAATATATCAGGGTAGATGAATTACCAATCACTATAAATGGTAAAATAGATAAAAATGCATTATTAAAAATAGAAGAAAACAAACTTGAAAAAGTAAATTTATATACAGGTCCAAGAAATGAAATTGAAGAAAAGCTAATAGAAATCTGGGCTGATATATTAAAAATTGAACCAGGGGAAATTAGCATACATGCAAATTTCATGGATTTAGGAGGACATAGTTTAAAAGTAATTCGAGTTATTGCAAGAATCCAAAAAGAATTTGGAATAAAAATTAATATTCAAAAATTCTTTGATAATCCTATTTTGGAAGTAATTGCTGAAAATATTTCTAATGTAGTTTGGGATAATTCGGAAGAAGAATTAGAATCATTTAAAATTTAAATGAGTAAACGCATGTTAATGATTGATCAAAATCAAAATTTGAGAAAATAATATGACAATAGAAGAAGTATTAAAAGAATTAAGGAGTAAAAATATAAGAATAACATTAGTGAATGATAATGAACTTGATGTAAAAGCTCCAAAAGGAGTTGTTAATCAAGAAATCATACTTTTATTAAAAGAAAAAAAGCAAGCGATAATAAAGTATTTAAATGATTTTAAAAAGAATGAGGATAGTATACAAAAAGCAGCATTTTCAAATGTTGGATATCCGCTTTCTTTTGCACAAAAAAAGCTTTGGGTATTAAGTCAATTAGAAGAGCGTTCCATAGCATATATAGTATCAGATGTAATGATTATCCCAGCTAAAGTAGATGTTGAACTTTTAGAAAAAGCAATACATTCAACTATAATAAGACATGAATCTCTACGGACTATATTTAGAAAAGATGAAAATGATGAACTAAGACAATGGATTTTACCAGAAACAATTATCAATTTTAAACTGGAGTATAAAGATCTTAGAAATGCAGGAAACAAAGAAGAATATGTAAATGATTATATCCTGAAAGATAAAAATAAGGTATTCAATTTATCAGAAGATATATTATTAAGAACATGTTTATTTCAGTTAGAAGATAATAGTTTTATTTTTCATTATATGATGCACCATATTATTACTGATGGAGTGTCGATGAAAATTATGAAAGATGATGTTCTAGAATACTATGAAGCATTTATAATGGATAGAAAACCAAGTTTATCAGAGTTAAGAATCCAATATAAAGATTATACCTTATGGCAATATGAACAATTAAAAACCAAAGAATTCCAAGAACATAAAAAGTTTTGGTTAAATGAATTGTCTGGAAAATTACCAATTTTAGAATTACCAAATCAAAAACCTAGGCCTAAAGTTATGACCTATAACGGATGCACATTATCAACATATATATACTCAGAAACGACAAATAAGTTCAAAGAATTTTGTCTTCATAATAAAGGAACAATGTTTTCAGGAATACTGACAGTATGGAAAATATTATTCTATAAATATACTAATACAAAAGATTTAATAATTGGTTCTCCAATAGCAGGGAGAGATATTACAGATTTAGAAAATCAAATTGGGATTTATATGAATATGAAAATTCATAGAAACAAATTAGATGTAGAAGATAACTTTATAGAAACATACGTGAAAATAAAAAACTCTACATTAGCCAGTACAAAACATCAAATGTATCCTGTAGATAAGTTAATGGATGATTTAAAACTCACATATGACCCTAGTAGGAATCCTATATATGATGTAATGCTATCGTATCATAATACAGACGAAAACGAAAACTTACATTTAAAACTTACGAGAGAAGAAATAGATGTAATTAATGTAGACGACTTGGAAAATTCTAAACTAGATATGTTGATTAATGTTAAAGAAGAAGGAGAATATTTATATTTTGATATTAATTATAATACAGATATTTATGAAGAGGCAATGATTAGAAAACTAATGAGTGATTTCAAAAGAATTTTAAATGAACTTTTGAATAATCCGAGTGAGAAAATAAAAAATATTGATTATAATAGTGAAATAAAAAAAACAATAAAAGAAAAGAATAAGACGCGATTCAATATGAAAATCAAATAAAAACATCTTGAAGTAAAAAAAGTTAAAAAACGAAACAAATCGTATTTTAATACCAAATAAGTCTGTTTTTAATTTATTAAAAATTGTAAATTATAACTATAATTTATATATTAGCATCGTTGATCGGCTCAAAAGATTAACAAAAAATATATTTTTACAATTGACTATCTTACCCTGTAAGGTAGAATAGCGAAGCTGTAAAGTAAGCTTAAAATTTCCACTAAAATATTGCTTAAACCTTGTAGATAATTATTTCTACTTAAAAAGGGTATACAAATAATTTTTAAATTATTTAAAACGCTATGTTGCTTTTCTTCAGTTACGATAAATAGCGTGATTTTATACAATTCAAAAAATTGGGTTTATAGTATTTAGATTCTTGTAAATACTATTCCATATGCATCTTTATTATAAATATCAAAATAGTACTCAATGATAGAATCATTAATACATTCTATGGTGGTGTGTCCTGAAATGACAGAAACATACCCTAAAATAGCTTATGGGAAAGGTATTTACCTTTTTGATGAAATGGGGAATAAATATTTAGACGCTAGTTCAGGTTCTGCGGCTGTTGCTAATATTGGCCATGGAATTGAGGAAATTTCAGAGGTCATAAAGAGACAAGTACAAAAAGTATCCATTTTACCTACCCATGCTTTTAGCGCAACTATAGTTGAAGAATACTTGAGTAAACTAGTGAAATTTTCACCTAAAGGATTCAAAAGAGCTTGGACCGTTATGAGTGGAACTGAAGCAGTAGAAAATGCATTAAAAATTGCCTTACAATATCATCAGTTAATTGGAAATGATAAGAAGCACAAAATCATATCAAGATGGTACAGCTATCATGGGAATTCTATATTTACTTTAGATGTAGGAGGAATGAAATACAGAAGGCAAATGTATGATAACTGGATGCATAACTTTCCACATATTTCTGCTGCATACCAATATAGATATGCAAATGGTCTATCAGAAAAAGAATATTGTGATTATTGTATTGAAGAATTTTTAAATTTAATAGAAGAAAATGATCCAAATACAATAGCAGCATTTATAGCAGAACCTATTGTTGGAGCAGCTTTAGGAGCAGTTCCTCCTCCTGAAAATTACTTTCCAAGAATTAAAGAGATTTGCGAAAAATATGGAATTCTTTTTATTTCTGATGAGGTGATGACAGGTTTTGGGAGGTTAGGAACCAATTTTGGAATAGAGCAATTTCAAACGACTCCAGACATAATAGCAGCAGGAAAGGGAATTAGTGGAGGATATTTTCCGCTTTCAGCAGTAATAATTAATGAAAAAATAGCGACTGTTTTTGAAGAAAATAAAGCCACATTTAAAGCAGGCCATACATTTGCATGTAATCCTGTTGGTGCAGCAGTAGGAAGCTTTGTAATAGATTATTTTGAAGAAAATAATATACTTGAAAATGTACGAATTACAGGCGGAATTTTACAGGAACGTTTAAATTCACTTTTAACTTCAGCTATTGTTGGAGATATAAGAGGGAAAGGATTACTACTTGGAATAGAATTAGTAAAAGATAAAATAACAAAAGAACCATTTCCTGCAGAATTACAACTTAGCAAAAAAATATATCAAAAAGCTTTAGAAAAAGGAGTTGTCCTATATCCAGGAAAAGGATCTGTAGATGGGATTTTAGGTGATCACCTGCTCATTAGCCCTCCATTGACAATTACAACTGATGAAGTAAAAGAATTGGCTAATATTATTATAGAATCGGTAATAGAAGTACAATACGAAATGGGGCTCTAAAAGATGAATAAGCAAGATATAAAACTGTTTGTGACTTATAGAAGAGTTGAAGGTGAGGCAGATTCCATATCACAAATGAAAACAATGATTCAAGAAAGTGAAAGATTGAATTTTGAAGGAATTCTATTTTTTCAAAGTAATTCTAATAATACAGAACCTTGGGTTTTAGCCCAAGAAATTTTGACAAGTACTGATAACCAAAAGCCTATCATTGCTGTGAATCCAGCCTATATGCATCCATATACAGCTGCTCAAAAAATTATTAGTTACACGGAATTATACAAAAGGAAAATATATTTAAACTTTATTATAGGAACTTCAGTATCTGAATTAGCCTCCATTGGCGACCACCTATCGCATGAAGAACGTTATAACAGATTAGAAGAATATATAGAAATAGTATATGCATTATTGAGAAATAATTCGACATCTCTTACATATAAAGGAGTTTATTACGAAACTCAAAACCTAAAGCTAACATCTACTATAGAAGCTGAACTTTTTCCTGAAAGTTTTATTGCAGGAAGTTCAGATGATGCTAATCGATTAAGAGAAAAAATGAAACTCTCAAATTTAAAAATGGGAAAACCTGTAACTAAATGTAGTCTCACTACTGAGAATACAGGAATGTATCTAGGAATTATTGCTAGAAAAACCCAAGAAGAAGCAATCTCAGTAATGAAAGCCCTCTTTAAACCAGAATATGAAGAATACGGAGAATTACTCGAATTATCGATGCTTAATACTGATGCAGAATGGAAGAAAAAATTACTAGAAGAAAGTGAAGATATGGTTTTTCAAATGGATCCATTTAAACATTTTAGAGCAGATTGCCCATATTTAGTAGGCTCCCACGAACAAGTAAAAGAGTATATTATTAAGTATATAAAATTAGGTATAAATAGATTTGTTATTGATACTGATATACAAGAAATGCAAGAAATAGCAAATGTATTTAATTTGGTACATGCTGAATAAATAAGAAGTTCTTACAGAAGTAAAAAATAGATTTTAATAGCATCACAAGAATGTATTCCTTAGATAAAACAATAGTTGATTTATTTTTAGAGCAAGTCATAAAAACGCCCAATCAGATTGCTATACAATTTGAAGGAAAAAGTTTGACATACAGAGAATTAAATGAAGAAAGTAATCGTTTTTCAAATTATCTCTTGCCTTTATATGACATAGAAGCGGAAGATATTATTGGAGTTCAACTACAAAGATCTGAATTATATATTATTGTAATACTAGCAATATTTAAAGTAAATGGTTGCTGTTCTCCAATAGATATAAAAACGCCACAAGAGCGTTTACAAGTAATCAAAAAGAATACTAAAATAATAATTGATCAAAACCATATAAATACATTCCTAGAAAAATCATCTACATTTTCAACAATATATACATCAAGAAAATCATCACAATTAGCCTATATTGTTTATACTTCAGGTTCTACTGGAATTCCAAAAGGATGTATGATAGAACATAGAGGTATTATAAACCATTTATTGAGTAAAATAGAACTCTTAGATTTAAATGAAAACACTCGTATTTGTCATACGTCAAAATTGAATTTCGTAGGAGGATTATGGCAATTGTGGGGACCTCTATTAACTGGTGGAACAGTAATGTTAACCACTTTAGAAGAACTACAAGACATTTCATTATTATTAGATAAAACAATTGCAAATAATGTGAAAATATTGGAATTAATTCCATCTCAATTAAACAATGTTTTTGCTACTGGAAATGAATCGAAATTGGCACATTTAGAAAAACTTATTCTTACAGGTGAACGATTGACTCCTAATTATGTAAATAAATTTTTCGATCTCAATCCTTCAATAGAAATCATAAATACCTATGGACAATCTGAATGTTCAGATGTTACAGCTTATTTTAGAATCCAAGAAAAAATAGCACAAAGTAAAGTACTTATAGGTAAGCCAGTTCAAAACACAGATATCTATATATGTAATGAAGAAGGAGAGCTATGCCAGATAGATGAAATAGGAGAGTTATGTATTTCAGGAATACAAGTTTGTAGAGGTTATTTAAACCAACCGGAACTAACAGCCCAAACTTTCATAACTAATCCTTTTAAAGCGAATACAACACTCTATAAAACAGGAGATTTAGGGAAATATCTTATAGATGGAAATATAGAAATTCTAGGTAGAATAGACAATCAAGTCAAAATTAGAGGTTATAGAATTGATCTTGGTGAAATAGAAAATGCAATACTACATCATAAAGAAATAGAAAATACTGTTGTACTTGCAGTAAAAAAAGAAGATTCAGAAGAAAATACAATTTTTGCTTATTTCAAGTCTAAAAATAAGCAAAAAGCAAATAGTCTTAGAGAATTTCTAGCTCATTATTTAACCGATTATATGATTCCAACAATTTTTATTCAAGTAGAAGAATTTAAGTTGACGTCTAATGGAAAAATTGATAAAAAAGTATTACCAGACCCTTTTGTTAATCAATTAGAAAGTGGAATTGACTATATAGCACCACAAGATGATATTGAAAAACAAGTGGTAGAAATATGGAAAAAAACGTTACAACAAGAATCTATTGGAATGGCTGATGATTTTATTGCGTTAGGAGGACATAGTTTAAAAATGAACTTATTAATCATCCGCTATAAAAAAGAATTTGATGTACAATTTAGTCTAGGCGAATTATTTGAAAATACAAGTTTAGCTTCTCACACAAAATTAATCAAAAGCAAGGATAGACATACAGCATCTATGATAGAAATTTTGCCGAAAGCGGCATCCTATATGCTATCTGATGCACAACAAAATTTGTTTCTTTTAACAGAACTTGATGGCGATTCAATTCACTACGATACAGTTTATTTTGATGATATAGATGAAATTGAATCAATAGAGTTATTTAAAAAAGCCATAGAAGCGACAATACAAAGACATGAAATTCTAAGAACAGTTTTTAGAAAAAATGAAACAGGTAAAATCTCTCAATTTATTATATCAAAGATCTCAGATGAATATGAGTTAAATGTTATAGACCTAAGCAATCGCTCAACTGCTATTCATGATATGAACACATATCTGAATGGATATTTACAAAATTATTTTGATTTTGAGAAAGGACCACTAATACAAACATGTCTATTCCAACTGCCAAATAAAAAATATAAATTCTTTTTTAGAATGCATCAAATGGTTGGAGATGCAAATTCCTTAAAAGTTTTTCATACAGATGTAATGACAACCTATGTAGCCTATATGGCTAATATGCAACCTATATTGCCAGAATTAGAAATACAATATAAAGAATATGCATATTGGCATTCGTCACAACGCTACGAAGAGGAATTTTCAAAGAGTAAATCTTTTTGGATGAATCAATTATCAGGTAAACTTTCACTAATAAATTTGCCAACCACAAAAATACGCCCATTGGTAAAAACTTATAATGGAAAATTGCTTAAGATGCGAATTAATGAAGAATTATCGAATGAACTAAAGGCATTTTGCGAAAAAAATAATGGAACAGTATTCATAGGGATTTTAGCAGTAATTAATATACTATTTCAAAAATATACTTTACAAAAAGATATTATTATCGCTACGCGATCCTTAGGAAGATATCGCCCTGAGTTAGAACATCAAATAGGAAATTATTTAAATACTATAGTACTTAGAAATACAATTGAAGAAGAAAATAATTTCAATACAATATTTCAGCAAGTAAGAAAAAATAATATTCTAAGTTTTGATCATCAAAACTATTATTTTGATTGGTTAATAGAAGATTTGGATATACAAACTATTTCTAATAGAAACCCAATATACGATATCATGATTACTTATGAGAATATGACAAATGATTCTCCTACTTACATTAAAGAAAATTTACTAGTAGATGAAGTAACAGATGAAGGAGAATCAGTTCCAAAACTAGATATTCTTTTTACAGCTGAACTATATAAAGACTTTCTACAAATGGAATTACAATTTAATATAGATGTATATGATGAAAAATCAATGACAAATGTATTGAAAGATTTCAAGAGACTAATGGTTGAACTTCTGAAAAATCCAAATAAAGAAATCTCAACTATTGATTTCAAAGAAGAAATAAAAACGGATTTAAAGTCCAAAAACATATCGAGATTAAAAGCATTTAAGATGTAATCTGATAAGAATTCAAAAATAAATATTGTGAAAATTTAATATGATTATAGGGCTAATAAGTCCTATGATCCAATACACTAAACTTTTTAATTATGTCTAGAGTAAATAAACTGTTGAATACAAAAGCGAGAAATGTTGAAAATGTTATCTCAATTGATTTTTCAATAATGTCAGAAATATTACAATTTCCATTATTGGCGGAAACTTCAAAATCAGGAATCTACCTGAAATCATGGATTGATGAGCATAGAGATGAATTTAAAGAAAAACTTCGAAAAAATGGAGCTGTATTATTCCGTGGATTTGATATAAATACAGTGGAGAAATTCCAAGATTTAGTAAAATTATTTGCAGAAAAACCTCTAGAATATAAGATGAGATCATCTCCTCGTTATTCTGTAGGTGACAATGTATATCATACTACTACATACCCTAGTGAGTATAGTATCAATATGCATAGTGAAAGTTCATATGATCCCAATCATCCAGATCATATTGTATTCTGTTGTATTATTCCAGCTGAAGAAAGAGGTGCCACACCTATAGCAGATAATAGATTAGTGCTTCAAAATCTTAGTGAAGAAACTAGAACTAAGTTTTCAGAAAAAGGTGTAAAATATGTTCGAAACTTAACGAAATCATTAGGGTTACCCTGGCAAGAAGTATTTCAAACAAATGACAAAGAAGAAGTAATAGCGATATGCGCAGAAAAAGGAATTACATGTAATTGGGTAAGTGAAGATAAATTAGTATTAACCTGGACAAAAGATGCTATTTGGAAGCATCCACATACAGAAGATACTGTTTGGTTCAATCATGGTTTTTTCTTTAATAAATACACATTTGATGAAGATTTTTTATCAATTATTGATTCAGACGATGACTTACCAAGTAATACTTTTTACGGCGATGGAACACCAATTTCTAAAGAAGAGATAGAAGAAATTAAAGAAGCATATGCGAAAGCAACATATGAATTTCCTTGGCAAACGGGAGATGTATTATTTCTTGATAATATGCTTATGTCACATGGTAGAACCCCATATAAAGGAGACCGAAAAATTATTGCCTCTATTTTTTAAACAATCAAAAAAACTATCTAATAAAATCATATAGCTAAAATATTTTACAAGTACTATCATTATTATGCAAGAAAATACAGTAAAAGGAATTGACAGTTATGAACTTTCAGTAAACCAAAGAAATCTTTGGGCAATATACGAAAGTGAATCATCGGTATTTTATAATCAAGTAATAGTAAAACTTGATAATACGACTAAAGAAGATAAGTTAAAAGAAGCGATTCATGCTGTCATTCAAAAAAATGAAACGTTACTTTTCAAAGCTGTAAAAGAAACAAGTTTACTGTATCCAAAACAGTATATAGATCAATTGAAAGAATTAGAATTTCAGACAGTTTCTAAGACGGAGCTAATAATGGAATCCATAGCGAATCATTATTTAGGATATGCCTATGATATTTTTAAAAACATGCCTATTCGATTTTGCTATGTGACTACAGAAAGTACTAAAGAACTAATTGTAAGGATTTATTCTTTTTGGGCAGATAGTTATAGTACAATATTATTTTGTGAAGATTTAAAAAATGCATTGATCAACATAGAAACATATCAAAAAAATGAGCGAGAAGTTGTTGAATATCAGAATTTTTCAGCGTGGCAAAATGAGCTTTTCTATGAGCCAGAAGAGGAAGGTGTAGATTTTTGGAAAGGATATGACTATACTTTAGAAAAAAGTATAATTCCATTTATATCCAACTCAATAAATACATTTTTACCAAAAAGAACAGGTATTGCGAACTTTAAAGAAGATCAATATTCTGAATTAAAGAAAGAAGCAAAAGAGAAAAATACCACGATTGAATTAGTACTTTTTGGAAAATTAATACATTACCTCACAAAGTTTGAGCAAGGAAGAATAACTGTAGGATACATACCTTTTAAAAGATCGTATGACGAGTTAAGTAATACTTTTGGTTCAGTAACAAAAACATTACCAGTCTCAATAGATATATCTGAATATAGCAAAAATTATGAAGGAGTTATAGAGAAGAATTTAAGTGCTATAGATGTTTGGTCTGATTATTTTTATATCAACAGAGAAAAAAGAAAACAACCTAAAAAAGAATATTTTAATTATAATTTTGAATATATAGACATTTCAAAATATACTGAAAATTCAATATGCTCGGTTGAAGATTTATATAGTGTAACTGATCTTTTTGATTTTAAAATCAGTTGTATTGATAATGGAAAAGAACTTTCTGTAAATGTTTACTATAATACGAACACAATCGATGAGTTAACAGCAGAAATATTATTAGCTCAACTGACCTCAGAATATTCAACTCCTTTAGGAGAAGAAATCGAAAATTCAAATACCGAAATAGAGATTATAAAGAAAGCAAATAATACTGTTGAGGTATTTCCTTTTAGCAACTCTGTTTTAGAAATAGTTGCAAATAAAGTAAAAGAAGTACCAAATGCTATTGCTATTATTTATGGAGAGGTAACAATTTCCTATAAAGAATTAGACGAAAAATCGAATCAATTAGCAAACCATCTTATAACAGAAAACAAAATAAGAAAGGGAGATGCTGTAGGAATCCTATTAGATCGTTCGGAATGGTTTATAATAACAATGCTAGCAGTATTAAAATCAGGAGCCTTTTATATCCCAATTGATACTGAATATCCATCCGAAAGAATTCAATTTATACTAAGCGATTCCAATGCAAAAGTACTTGTAACAGGTACTGAAATAATACAAAAACTTGATTTTCCAATAAAAGAAATACTTATAGCTTCTGATAGAAACATATATATAAATGATAATACGAAAATATCAACAACTATAGACCAACATGATATTGCGTATTGTATATATACATCTGGATCAACGGGAACTCCTAAAGGATGTAGTGTTACACACGGTAATCTCTTAAATTATATTCAGTGGGCAAATGCATACTATTTTAAAGAAGCTGAGGTACAAGGGAATTGGGGCTTAATAACGTCAGTATCCTTTGATCTTACAGTAACGGCACTATATACAAGCATAACCAGAGGCAAACAATTACATATTGGTAGTAATGAAAAAGATATTGTAGAACTATTAAAAGAAAGTTTTACTAATCCAGATATAGATACTATAAAACTGACACCGACTCACTTAACAATTCTACAAGATTTAGGGATTGAAAATACAACTATAAGAACAATAATTTGTGGAGGAGAACAACTACAAAAAAGACATTTAGAAATTGTTCATACAATCAACCCTAAGATCAAAGTATTTAATGAATATGGACCTACGGAAACAACAGTAGGTTGTATTGTAAAAGAGACTTCTGTTAATGATGAAACAATTTTAATAGGGAAGCCTATAGCAAATACAGAAATCCAATTATATGATTCGGAACAAAATAAAGTTGGAATAGGAGTGTATGGTGAAATATATATAAGTGGTGCGGGAGTTTCTAAAGGTTATATTAATAGACCAGAAATGACATCAGAAAAGTTTATAAAAATTTCAGATGTATTAAATTATAAAACAGGAGACATAGGCTATTGGTTACCCAATGGAAACATAGCATATATAGGAAGAGTTGATGATCAAGTAAAAATAAGAGGTTTCAGAATTGAACTTGGAGAAATCGAAAAAGAGCTTACAAAAGACAAAAATATATTAGAAGCCATTGTTTTAGTGAATGAAGAAGAAGAAACAAAAACTTTAATAGCTTTTATTCGTGTAGAGGGTGAATTGAATCATGACGAAACTAAAAGATTACTAAGAAAGAATCTTCCAGACTATATGATACCCTCACAATTCATAAAAATAATAAAAACACCTTTAACCACAAATGGAAAAATTGATAAAAAAGAACTTCTAGAAATCAGAAAACAAGAACTATTAAAAAATGTAGTTTACATCGCTCCAAGAACATCAATTGAAATAAAGGTTGCAAATATTTGGAAAGAACTATTTACAAAAGAGCAAATAGGAACTAAGGATGATTTCTTCTTTTTAGGAGGACACAGTATCAAATTAATTAAATTAATCAATCAATATCAAACGGAATTTAATACAAAATTAGAGTTTAAGATATTTTTTGAAAATACAACATTGGAATCTCATGCATTAGTTTTAGAAAAATCAGATAAAGAAATAATTAGTAAAATTGAGAAAGCACCATTAGCAGAAAGTTATCCGATTTCTTTAATGCAAAAACGACTTTGGTTACTAAGTCAAAATAAAGATCGCTCTTTAGCTTATAATATGGGTTCAGAAATAGCCTTATATGATATTGATGAAAAAAGCTTTGAAAAATCAATCATTGCAATCATTAAAAGACATGAATCATTACGAACAATTTTCAAAGAAGATGAAAAAGGTGAGACAAGACAATATATACAACCATTTGAAAATTTAGGATTAGAAATAGTAAAAAGAGATTTCAGTAATTCTTCTCATGCTGATCATGATATAAATGCATTTATATCTTTAGAGGGTGAAAAAGTATTTGATTTAAAAAATGGACCACTTATTAGAATTGGTTTGTTGAAAAAATCACCAAGTATAAGTGTCTTTTATTATTTCATGCATCATATTATTGCCGATGCATGGTCAATAGATATACTGTCTGAAGAATTTGAAAAATATTACCAACATTACAGTATAGGTATACCTTTAAATCTGGAAGAATTAATAATTCAATATAAAGACTACACAGTGTGGCAGTTCGAAAGATTCAATAGTCCAGAATTTAAAAAGCACAAAGAATATTGGAAGAATATTTTGTCAGGAGATATTTCTAAATTACAATTTTCTTTTGCTAATAATAGACCCAAATTAAAAACATATAATGGAGCAGAAATATTTGATGTAATTGCTATAAAAAAAATCAAAGCTTTTTATGAGAGTACAAAAGGAATTAATGTAACTCCATTTATGAATTTTATAACAATCTTAAGTGTTATTTTTCATCAAAATTCTTTTGAAAAAGATATTATTATCGGAAGCCCTTTAGCAGGTAGAGATCATCAAGATTTACAACATCAAATAGGTTTATTTATCAATACAATTCCTTTTAGAAATAAGGTTGATATTAAAGAGACATATCTTTCATTATTAGCAAAGGTTAAAAAAACAGTATTAGATGGTTTTGCTCACAAAGAATATCCATTTGACTTAATGGTAGAAGATTCAAAAATTATACCTGATCTATCCAGAAATCCTTTATTTGATGTCATGCTAGTTATGACACATGATGAAGAACTAGAGAAAACTACTGCTGCTAAAAAAATATTTATAGAAAATACAAATTCGAAGTTTGATATTACATTCTATATAAATATTACAGAAGAAGAAGCTTCGTATACTATAAGCTATAACACTGATTTATTCAAGTTTACAGACATAGAAAGAATAAATTCACAATTTAGACTACTCATAGATTTAATTGCCGAAAACAGTCAAAGAAAAATTGAGGACTATAGTAGTTTACTGAAAGACGATATACTAAAAATCGAACAAGAATCATTTGCTGATCAGTTAAATCAAAATCTTGATGAAGTTTTTTAAGACTATTGACATCCATTAATAGCATTTAAAAAAGGAAAATCTTTTAGACGTATTTTTAATGAATAAAAAAGTTATACATACAGTTTTTGAAAATGTAGCAATGTCTCATGGGACAAACATTGCTATTGAAACTGAGAATACAAAAATATCATATAGACAATTCAACGAAGAAGCAAATAAAATTGCTCATTTATTATATCAAAAAGGGTATAACAATGAGTCTAGAATAGCTGTTTTCTGTGAAGATGCTGTGGCGCAATTAATAGCGTTAATGGGTGTTTTTAAATCTGGAAATATATATGTGCCTTTAAGTGTAAAATATAAAGAAAATCATTGGGATGTTTTATTTAATAAAGTGCAGCCAAATGCTTTAATTATAACTAAAGATAATTTAAGTGTTTTTGAGAAATTCAACAAATTATTTGACTACACAATACCAGAGTTAATTGTAGTATGCATTAATAATAAAAATGAAATCTTGTGTATTTCTCAGAAATATGAAAATGGAATTTACACGGAAGATAATACTGTCATAAAAGAAAATACAACAAATCTCATTGTTGATATTGATGAAAATGGAGCAAATTATATTTTCTTTACTTCTGGTTCTACAGGTAAGCCTAAAGCAGTTTTAGGACAACACAAAAGCCTAAGTCATTTTATACATTGGGAAGCTAAAGAACTAGATATTGATAGCACTTCAAGAATAGGACAATTAACGTCCTTTTCTTTTGACGCATCGCTCAGAGATATATTTCTCCCTTTATTGAAAGGAGGCTGTATTTGTTTACCTTCAAAGGGAACATCAGAAAACACTACTAAATTGTGTGAATGGTTCATTGAAAAACAAATTACCATATTGCATACTGTACCCACTATGATGAGGTCGATATTAAAAGCATTCGATAAGAAGAGTAGTACGCAAAATTATTTTAAAGACCTACAATATTTGCTTTTAGCTGGAGAAAAATTATATGTAAAAGATATAGTGAATTGGAGAGAAAAGTTTGGGGAAAATACATGTATTATTAATTTATATGGAGCTACAGAATCTACTTTAGTTAAAACATTCTATAGAGTTAAAGATGATATTCAAAATGCTAACGCTGAAGAACTTTGTGTTGGAAAACCGATTTCTAACACTAATATTTTAATTCTAAATACTGAAAATAAAATTTGTGAAATAGGTGAAGTAGGTGATATCTACATTCAAACACCTTTTTTAACGAAAGGATACTATCAAGATACTGAATTAACTCAAGAAAAGTTTATCCAAAATCCTTTAAGTGAATTTCAAGATATTATATACAAAACAGGTGATTATGGCAAATATGATACAGAAAGAAATACTATTGTTTTAGGACGTAAAGATGGAATTGTAAAGATAAATGGTGTCCGTTGTGATCTAAATTCAATTGAACGCAACATTCTTGAATTTTCAAAGATAAAAGAAGTAAAATGTATTCCATATCTGGAAAAAGGAACTAATCAATTGATTATGTGTTTTTATTCTTCTCCCGTAGAAATTAATGAAGAGTTAAAAGCATATTGTTTAAAAACATTATCAGAATATGAACTGTTTGGATTACACTTACTATATATCGAAAAATTTCCTGTAAATGCAAATGGTAAAATAGATACTGCAATACTGAATGAAAAAATAGCAATATATTTTCAACAGCACAAAGAAATTGTATTACCGATTAATGAAGTTGAAGAAAAATTAAGTGCAATCTGGAAAGAACTTTTAGGAGTAGATAGAATAAGTACATTAGACAACATATTTTTATTAGGGGCAAATAGTATACAGTTAATTCAAATAGCTGGACGAATTCATTCTGATTTAGGAATAGAATTAACAATTTTAGATTTATTTAGTATTCCAGTTTTAAAAGATTTAGCAAAAAAAATAAGTTCTTCACAGACAACAATTTATTATGAAATTCCTAAGGTGGAAATAAGTGAGAATTATAGAGTCTCCTCATCTCAATTTAGGTTATGGATTTTAAGTCAATATGAAGAAAGTTCTTTGGCTTATAATATGCCTAACTTTATTATAATAGAGAATTCATTCAATATTGAATTATTTAAAAAAGCGATTTACTGTGTAATTGATAGACATGAAGTACTTAGAACTGTATTTAAAGAGATACAAGGCGAACTTAAACAAATTATTAAAAAGAGAGAAGAATTAGATTTCATTATAGATTATAAAGATTTTAGAATGCTAGATAATGGTGAGCAGTTAGCAACAGCCTATATTGTAGACGATTCACTTATACAGTTTGATTTTGAAAAAGGACCATTAATTCGGATGGCCTTGTTGCAGTTGGAAAATCATAAGTATGTATTCTATTATAATATGCATCATATCATTAGTGATGGTTGGTCAATGAACATTCTTGAACGAGATGTTATGGCCTATTATGAAGCATTTATAAGTAATAAAGAATCCAAGCTTCCTCCACTAAAAATCCAATACAAAGATTATGCATTATGGCAACAAAAACGGCTTGAATCAGAAACTTCTAATAAAGGCAGAGGATTTTGGTTAGAACAATTATCTGGAACATTACCTGTTTTTAGTCTACCAAGCAATAAAATTCGTCCTAAAGTTTATACACACTCAGGACATCGTTTTGAAACTTGTATATCGGATATAGCCACTCAAACATTAAAAGAATATTGTAAAAAAAATCATGGGACGCTGTTTGTTGGCTTATTGGCTATCTGGAAAATTCTTTTGCATAAATATTCGGGACAAGAAGATATTATTATTGGAAGTCCTGTTTCAGGAAGAGATCATGTAGATTTAAAAGATCAAATAGGTTTTTATGTTAATACATTAGCATTAAGAACCAACATAGATTCTTCCAAAAATTTCGACTTATTTTTTGAAGCAGTTAAAGAAAGTACACTGCAAAGTTTTGAACATCAAACGTATCCTTTTGATAAATTGGTTGAACAACTTTCAGTAAAACGTGACATGAGTAGAAACCCTGTATTTGATGTTTTGCTAACACTACAAAATACAGGAGATGTAGAAGAAAATATAACAATAAATTCTGAGCTTTATGAAACAATTACAGATGGAGGAGAGGAGCTTGCTAAATTTGATTTATCATTTCATTTTAAAGAAGTAGGGAAAGGCTTATATTTTCAAATTACATATAATACAGATATCTATGAGCCATCTATGATGATACAATTAATGAATCATTATAAAAACATAATGTGTAACTTACTTGAATCGCCAACAAAACCTATTAATGAAATAGATTACATTACACAAGAAGAAGAGCAAAAAATACAAATTGATTTTAATCAGACAGCGTCTAATTATCCAAGACAAACAATTTGTAGTCTATTTAAATCTCATGTTACTACAAAATCAAATGAATTAGCGGTAACAGATAAATATAATGGATATACTTACCAAACACTTGAGGTAAAATCAAATCAAGTAGCCAATTATATTATTCAGAACTATGCTGAGAATAATAACGGTACAGTAGCAGTATTAATGGATCGTTCGGCAGACTTAATTGTTGTATTACTTGGGATTTTAAAAAGTGGGTACTCTTATATTCCTTTAGATCCAAATTTCCCTCAAGAACGATTAGAATATATTGTAAAACACAGTGAAGTCTCAATGATTTTAGGTGAAGTTCGTTATGCAAACTTGGTTGGAAATACAAGTGTGTATATACCTATTGATGAGGTTTTAAAAGAGACTAATCAAGCTAGTAGAATAATAGATTTCTCTGATTTTACTAAAGATGCATACATTATTTACACTTCAGGATCTACAGGAAATCCAAAAGGAGTTAGAATAGGTCACCAATCCTTGACGAATTTTTTAATTAGCATTCAGCAAAATCAAAAGGTTTCATCAAACGATTTATTATTTTCAGTAACCACACAATCGTTTGATATATCCATATTAGAATTTTTTGTACCATTAATATCAGGTGGTACAGTCTACATGGCAAGTAAAGAAACCTTATCAGATCCATTTACGATTATAGAAGAAATAGAATCAGTACAACCCAGTATTCTTCAAGCAACGCCGAGTTTTTATCAAATGCTATTTGATGCTGGTTGGAAAGGAAATGAAAAATTGAAAATATTATGTGGGGGCGATTTATTAAGTAAATCACTAGCTGAAAAAATGTTGTCTGTAAGTAAGGAAGTTTGGAATATGTATGGGCCAACAGAAACAACAATTTGGTCTAGTACAAAACTAATAAAAGAAGCTGATGATGCTTCAAACATTGGAAAGCCTATCAACAATACTAAAATGTACATTTTAGATGGTAATAAGAAATTAGTACCTGAAGGAATTCCAGGAGAACTCTATATAAGCGGAGATGGATTATCTAAAGGATATGTAAAAGATGAAGTACAGACCGATGAGAAATTTTCAATACATCCTTTCATAAAAGGAGAAAAGATTTATAATACAGGAGATCTTGGGAAATGGAATAGTAAAGGTGAAATACAATTTCTAGGAAGAAATGATTTCCAAGTAAAAATAAGAGGATATCGCATTGAATTAAAAGAAATAGAATATTGTTTATCCGAACACAGAGCAATCAAAGAAGTTGTTGTAATGGTAACTCAAAAAAAAGCTGAACAAAATGAATTGATAGTTTACTTTGTATCAGTTAATAATAGAGAAGTTAAGATAAATGATCTTAGAAAATTTGTGGAGAAACGTTTGCCTGGATATATGATTCCTTCATATTTTATTCAATTAGACAAAATGCCGTTAACCCCTAATAAAAAAATAGATCGAAAAATATTACTAGAAATTCCGGAACTTGGAGTAACAACAGAAAAAAAATATGTCTCTCCAAAAACAGAAACAGAAATCATTTTAGTAAACGCATGTATTGAAATTTTAGGGATACCACAAATTGGATTAAAAGATAATTTTTATCAATTAGGAGGAGATTCTATAAAATTAATTAGGATAATTTCTATTCTACGATCTCATAATTACATATTAAAACCAAAACATGTAGTTACAGCATTAAATATGAGAGATTTGGCAAGTCATGTTAAAAAATATGATACAATTCCAAATCAAAAAAAGGGTATAACTAATACTAATAAGATTAAGAAAAGTCAAAATACAGAAGATTCAAAAGTAGTAGAAGAAATGATATTTGATATTTCTGGAAATCAATATCATTTATTAAAGTTAAATACAACCATTGGAATTAATGATTTTAGTATAACAAACTTTAATAAAGAAACTTTTGAAGACCAATTTAGAGAATTTCTTTCTTACTTTCCTTCACTTTGTATTCAATTAATAAAAACAGAAAAAAAAATACAACAAAAACATATTTCAGCAGCAAATGTTAATATTGTATTTTCTCATATGAATGAATCAATAGAAAGAAATATAATTGAAGAACAAGCAAATACATTTTTTATGAAACCGTTTGCACTATATGAAGAAGAACTTATTAGGGTATTTGTAGTAAACTCAATAGAAAATAAAAAAGCGACAATCTCTTTAGGAATACATCATGGTCTTACGGATTTTCATACTAATACTATTATTCGTGATTTAGCAATTAAGTATTTTGAAGAAAACATAATAACAGAAATATATACTCCAAATTTTAATTTTGTAAAAGCACAACAAAAACATTTAGTTTCAAAAGAAGGAAAATTACAGCGTAAATTTTGGGTAAATTATCATCGAAAAATTGCCTCAAAAAGAAATCTAGAAACGAACATTCAATATATATCGGAATTCATAAATCAAAAAGTAGTTATCACTGGACAAGATTTAGAATTACTTAGGAAACTATCTCATAATATGAAGATTCCAATCAACGGATTACTTTTGGCACTACATGGTTATGTCATAGAAATTTTTTATGATAAAAAAAGAAATATACAAGGAATATTAGTGAATGGAAGAGATCAAAAAATAGATGATTTGAATATATCTAATGTATTAGGAGTCTTAAATAATATTTTGCCATTAAAAATTACTAAAACACCAGAAAATATTTTTAAACTAAGTTACTTCAAAGAAGTATACTCAAATTATGTAGAAGCAAGACTACATCAAGAAATTCCTTTTGAAACCATTAAAAAAGATATTATCGAAGCTACAAATGTAAATATTGAAGCATGTTTAGGCGGTGTTTTTGATTATCAAAAAATGGAGAATTCATATTTTGAAGGAGAAAATCATACAATTGAAATCAATTCAGATACAAGAACCAAACAAGAAGGTATATATGTAACTTGTTTTGAATACATTAATGCATTGGAAATCAATCTGTCTTGTCCTTTTGATATGTATCATAAATCAGGTAAGGAAACAATTTCTTTGCCTAAAATACTACACAATTATTTGTATCGAATTGGTACTGAAAATAGATAAAAAAGCATCCCAATCAAAAAAATAAAAAAATGAAAAAAAGTTTAATAATTTTTACCCTGTTATTAATGCCAATCCTTACGTATGCACAATTAAAAATTAGTGGAAAGGTTGTCGATAAAGATGCTGGTTTACCATATGTGAATGTCATTTTATTTAATAGTGAAGAGAAATTAATTACAGGAACAACTACAGATGAAAATGGATTATTTTCTATTGAGGCACCACAAGGTTCTTACAAATTAAAAGTTAGTTATATTGGTTACACAGAATGGTCTAATGATATTAATTTAGATAAAGACATGTCGTTCAACAAAATTTTATTAGTTGAAGATATTAAAATGCTAAAGGAAGTCGAAGTAATTGTTAAGAGAAAACTATACGAACGAAAAGTAGACCGCATGGTCTTCAATGTAGATAAAAGTGTCGCGGTTGAAGGAGGAGATGCTCTTGATGCTCTAAAATACGCACCAGGTGTGATTTTTCAGAATGATCAAATTTCTATGCTAGGGAAAAGTAGCATGCGTGTTAGTATTAATGGTCGTATCTTGGAATTAGCAGGGGAAGATTTAACTAATTTTTTAGCATCAATTCCGTCAAATAGTATTAAAAAAGTTGAAATTATTAGTAATCCACCAGCAAAATATGAGGCAGCAGGAAATAGTGGAATTGTAAATATTGAATTGAAAAAAGCATTGGCAGATTTGTGGAACAATACTATATCTTCATCATATACACAAGCGACATACGGAATGGTAAGTTTAAGAGATAATTTTTCTTTAAAAAAGGATAAATTAGAATTATTATTAAATCTTAGTGGTGGATTAGGAAGAGAATTAGAAAATGAAGAATCTACAACATTTTATCAAAATAGTACATGGGATGCTTATTCACAACGTAAGCATACAAAAGACTATTTTTCTACAAAATTAAATTTGGATTATAATATTAACGACAAAACTACATTTGGAGTTCAATATTTATTTAATTATAACACGCCAGATTTTAAAGATAATACGAAAACAAAGATTATTAATAATTCAACAAGTATTATAGATTCTTTATTAGTGAATAATGGATTTAGTGATAAACGAACAGCTTTCCATAATATCAATACACATTTTGATGTTGAGTTAGATACATTGGGAAAGAAAATTGCTTTTGATCTAGATTATTTAACATACAAATCTAAAAATAATAGAAGCTTTCTAACAAATAGTTTGACATCTAATAATCAATTTTTAAATACAATATTACAAGCGGATAACTTAGGAGATCAAAATATTGAAAATGTTAGTGCTAAAATTGATTTTGAGTATCCTTTTAAAAGTTTTAATTTCTCTTATGGGGGTAAAGTGAGTTTTATAAAAAATAACAGTGATATCCAATTTTTCGAAACTTCTACAGGAATTCCAATATTAGATCCAAACCAAACAGATGATTTTGTATATAATGAACGTATACAAGCAGTATATGTGAGTGCTAGTAAAAGTTTAAGTAAAAAATGGGAAGCAAAAATAGGACTTCGGCTAGAATCAACACAAACGAAAGGGTTTACAGAATCATTAAACCAAACAAACAAAAATTCGTATGAAAATTTATTTCCAACATTCTATTTATCATACAACCATAATGATGACACTTCTTACTATTTTAGTTATGGTAAGCGAATTGATAGACCTAATTATTTTACCTTAAATCCATTTAGATTTTATTATAACAGTAATAACTATAGCGAAGGAAATCCGTTCTTACAACCTTCTTTTACGCACAATTTTGAATTAGGATATAATGGGAAGTATATAAATGCTAATGCATTTTATTCTAAAATTATTGATGGATGGGGTGTTGTAATTAATGCAGAGAATGCAACAAATACGACTATAATTACAAGAGAAAATTATTACGATTCAAATTCATACGGGATAATAGTTTCTGGAGGCTACAATGAAATTGGTTGGTGGGAAAATTACAATAGTGTGAATTTAATCAATCACGACCCGAAACTTACAAACAGTAAAGTTGATGCAGAATTGAAAGGTAGATTCGAATATATATTTGTTTCTAACCACAGTTTTACTTTAAACAAAGCTAAAAACTTTAAAGGACAATTATTTTTATTATACAACTCTTCTTATAGTGATAATCTTTACAAATATGAAGATAGTTTTAGCCTAAATATAGCATTTCGTTATAGCATGCTAAATAATAAATTAAATTTCGGACTAACATTTAATGATATATTTAACTCAAGTGCTACACGATGGAATTGGGAAACAAATGGCATTAGACAAACCTATCTTCAAAATGTAAGTAATAGAGATTTTCGTATTTCTGTATCTTATAATTTTGGAAATAAGAGTAAGAAAGTGGAAGATAGGGATTCTGGAAATGAAGATGAAAGAGGTAGATTATAATTGATCTATCATTATAAAAAATGAGGGGTTACTTAATAGATTAATAAAGTTAAATAGCATTTAGGCTAATGAAAAACAAAAGCTATGTACCATATATTTAAAAGACAATTATTCTTATTGCATTTTGCAGGTGGAAATAGTTATTCTTATAATTTTTTAAAGGATAAACTTTCTGAATTTTTTGAATTTATCCCTTTAGAATTACCCGGAAGAGGAAAGCGATTTCAAGAACAATTATTGACCACAAAAGAATCAGCTATACAGGATTATTTTAATCAAATTAAATCACTTAGAAATGATCAACCCTATTTAATTTATGGACATAGTATGGGAGCTACTTTAGGCCTTTCTGTAACAAAATGTATGGAAAATGTTAATGACGCCCCTTTACATCTATTGGTCACAGGAAATGCAGGACCCAATATAAAAGGTAAGGATAAAACAATACGCTATCTATTAAACAATATCGATTTTAAAGAAGAACTAAGAGCACTGGGAGGTGTGCCAGAAGAAGTTTTAATCAATGAAGAATTATTTGATTTTTTTAGTCCAATACTTCGTTCGGACTTTGAAGTTTTAGAAAAAGATAACTATCATGAAAGAGGAATGGTGATTCAAACCCCTATAACAGCAATCATGGGAGATGAGGAAGAAACTATGGTAGATATTGATAACTGGAAAAAATTTACAGATGGGGATTTTTCATCTCAACTAATGAAAGGGAATCATTTCTTTATTTATAATCATGAAATAGAGTTATCTAATACATTAAAAAGACTAGCAATAACTTCAATATCAATACCAAATGAATAATGTAATATCCTGATCATTTACAAGAAGTAACACTTACATTATGGCAAATCAATACTTATATCATTTATGATATAAGTATATGTACACATATCATTTTTTAAAGTCAATCAACCAATCAATTAACAATCAATAAAATGTTAAAATTAAATTTTAAGGATATTGTTTATTTATTACTATACGCAATACCTAACACAGTTTTGAGTTTCGCGATAGTACATATTATTAATAATGTGCTTTCAGGAAATGAAGAGTTTCTAAAGAGCTATATGGTGATAGTATTTTTATCAACAGTTTTTTATACATATTTGTTGAATATCGTTTTCCAAAAAAAACTAAATAAATATACTTTCAAAATCTTATACGAAAATGAGAAAAATCTTTTCAATCAAATATTAAAAGCTCCTTTAAAAACAATTGAAAAATTTGGAACTGAACGATTCTATACTGCAATGGAAGACTTACGCTTATTTGCGGATCTACCTTTTACGATAACACATACCGTAAACTCAGTTTTAATGTTAGTTATAGGAGTTGTTTATATGTATACACTTTCTGTGCTTTCTGCTACAATAGTTGTTATTCTTATAGTCTTGGTAGCCGTTTGTTATTTTATAGTGATGAATTCGATGACTCAGGAAGTAACCAAACTTAGAAAATATAATGACCATTACTATGGATATATAGACGATCTTATTTCAGGATTTAAAGAACTTAAACTAAGTTCTTCAAGAAGGAAAAATATAATGAGTAAATATTTAGGACCTAATAGAGATCAATCAGAAGGATTAGATTTTAAGATTAATTATATATTCTTATCCATTAATATGATTAGTCAATATGGATTATACTTTGTAATTGCAGCAATCTTATTTATACTTCCTGCATTTGAAATTTTAGATAGATCAGATGTAATTGCTTATGTAGTTGTGATATTATTTATATCCGGACCTATTAATAATATAATAAATCTTCAACAAGCATATACACGTTTTATAGTGGCACATGCAAGAATTAAAAGATTCAAAGCTGATTTTCAATTAGATACGGAAGAGGTGGTTAAAGAGAAGTTAAATAATGAAAACTTTGAATCACTGGAATTTATGGATGTATGTTTTGCATATGAAAATAAGAATGATGAAGAAATATTTGCTTTGGGACCTGTTAATTTGAAAGTTAATAAAGGAGAAGTATTATTCATTGTTGGAGGGAATGGATCTGGGAAAAGTACATTTATTAATGTGTTAACGGGTTTATATAAACCAAGTAAAGGAGATATTCTTATCAATGGAGAAAAAACGGAAAGTCTTAATCATGATTTAGAAGATTCTATTGCTGCGGTATTTACAGACAATTACATATTTAATAATAATTATGATAATTATACTGTAGAAGGCAATGAAGAATATAAACGTTTATTAAAAGTGATGCGACTAGATGAGGTAGTTTTAGACGATAAAGAGGAGTCTGCCCGAAGAAATTTTTCAAAAGGTCAAAGTAAAAGAATGTCGATGATTTTCGCATTATTAGAAGAAAAACCAATTTTAATTCTCGATGAGTGGGCTGCTGATCAAGATCCTCATTTTAGAAAATATTTTTATGAGGAATTAATTCCGAGGTTGAAAAATGAAGGAAAAACAATTATTGCGGTTACACATGATGATGCTTATTTTCATGAAGCAGATAGAATTATAAAATTTGATTACGGACAAATAGTTAAAGACGTTCAAGTTAGACAAAGTTTAAATTTAGCCGAAAGTCTTTGGGTAGAATAATACATTTGTTAGGATAGTTAAAAATACCATTATCATAATACCTGAAAAATTTACAAATTTCAATTACTCTTTTCATCACTAAAAAAAAACAGATTTAAATGAAAATTTTAAAATTCGGAGGAACTTCTGTAGGATCAATTGAAGGATTACAACAAATACGTAAAATTATTTCAAACACAAATGGGAATAAAATAGTAGTTTGTTCTGCAATGTCCGGAGTAACTGACACTTTATTGAATTTAACAAAGCATATAAAAACATATGATGAAGTGTTCATTCATAGTTATATCAACATATTGAAAGATCGACACTATTCTATGATAGAAGAACTTTTTTTTGATGAAGTTTTCAAAAAAAACATGAAAGATGTAGTAGATAAATCATTGAATTACATGCTGGTGCTTTCCAAAAAAGAATATTCAGAAGATACAGAATGTGAAATCATAACATATGGAGAGCGATTACTGACTGAAATATATTCAGCATATCTTAATTCAATAGGTGTTAAAAATGTACTACTCGATGCCAGAGATTTCATGATAGTTGACAAAATTGAAAGACCAAATGTTGGTGTAATTTCAAAAAAATTGAAACCTCTATTGGAAAAAAATAGAGATAAAGATTTATTTATAACACAAGGCTTTATTAGAGTGACAAGTAATGGTGATTTGAGGCATTTAGATAGAGGAGGAAGTGATTATAGTGCAACTTTAATAGGAGCTGCTCTAACAGCAGAAGAAGTACAAATATGGTCGGATGTAGATGGATTCCATAACTGTGATCCAAGAGTTGTAAAAGATACTTTTTTAATACCATATCTATCTTATGATGAAGCTGCGGAATTAGCTTGTTTTGGTGCAAAAATACTCCATCCTCAAACTGTTTTTCCAGCTAAAAAACTAAAAATACCTTTATTATTAAGAAATACATTTCATATTGAAGGAAAAGGAACTGTTATCTCAAATGAAACTTCATTTTTAGGTAGAAGAGCAATTTCTGTCAAAAACAATTTAATGAGTTTGAAAATGACTTATTTAAGCAAGTATGACAAAGAAGTTGTAGATAAAAAGATTGTCTCAGAATTTGAGAAAAATAATATAACAATCTACTTCAGAGCAGAAACAGAAGATTATATAGAAGTCAGTGTTCTACAACAAATTAAAGTATACAAAATATTGGATGCATTAGAAAGATTAGTAGAAATCGATTTTAAAAAAGACTTGAGTATTGTGTGTATTGTCGGATACCATTTAGATTATGATAGTGATGTAAAACTTAAGGAGGAAATCAAGCAATTATCTATAAATGAAATATTTTGTCATTCGGACATTTTAAGTACAAAAATAGGGGTAGATTCTGAGAATATAGATGAGATTCTAAAGAAAATAAATAGTCAATTGCTTATTAATAGAATAAGTGTTTAACATTAAAATTTAGTAAACAAGTAATTAAAGATTACAGAAACAAACAAATAAATTAATGAAACTAACACTTCCCCAACAAGATATATACTTCGAACAATTATTATATCCAGAAGAATCTATTTATAATATAGGAGCAAATATTACCATCAATGGGAATATATCATATGATATATTAAATGATGCATATATCGCCCTAATAAATCAACACGATGCTTATAGAAGTATTGTGATTGGGAATATTCAGGATGCAAGGATAGAAACTTTAGCGAAGCACAATACATCATTAGGATATAAAGACTTTTCAAAAGAAGAAGTACCTGAGCAAAAAGCTAATGAATTTATGAGAGATACATTCCAGTATGTATTTCGTTTTGAAGATAAAACATTGCTACATAAATTTATATTAATCAAAGTCAAAGATTCATTACATTATTTATTCTCTATGTATCACCATATCATTACGGATGGTTGGGGAACCTCTTTAATGTTTCAGCGATTGGTGAAGAACTATAACGAACTTTCAAATGAAGGTAAAATAAGTAGTGAATACCCATATTCTTATAAAGATTTCATAATTAATGATATAAAATATGCTGAATCGGAAGATTTCTTAAAAGATAAAATATATTGGAAAGAAAAGTTTGTAAACCTTCCTGAACGTTTTTTATATAAAATAAATTCATCACAAACAACCAATAAAAGTAGTAGAAAAGAACTCTTTATAAAACGAATTGTATACAATCAATTAGAGCAATTGGCCCGGGAAACTAAAAGTTCTACCTTTCATATTATTCTAGGAATACTATATCTCTATTTTGGCAGAAAACATCAAGTTAATGAATTTGCAATAGGACTCCCAGTATTGAACAGAAGTAATTCTATTTTTAAAAAAACAGTTGGTCTTTTTACAGGAGTTTCAGTATTACTTATTGATTTAGATTATGAAATATCATTTGTAGAACTCATACATCAAATAAAACAACAACTTAGAGAAGATTACCGTCATCAACGTTTTCCTCTAGGAAAATTAATTAATGAATTACAACTTTTTGAAGACAAAGACAGACTATTTAATATTACACTGTCTTATGAAAAGCAAAACTATGCAGATCACTTTAAAGATACAGTAACTTCAGTTGTTCCGTTAACACATGAGTCGGAACGTGTAGCGTTAGCAATTTATATCAGAGAGTTTGATAAAACTGAAGATGTAAAAATTGACTTTGATTATAATATCAATTATTTTGATGTAGAAAGTATTGAAAAAGTATTAATACATTTTGAATTTTTAATGCATCAAATAGCTATAAATCCAGAGGTTAAACTGTCAGAATACAATTACATTACACAAGAAGAAGAGCAAAAAATACAAATTGATTTTAATCAGACAGCGTCTAATTATCCAAGACAAACAATTTGTAGTCTATTTAAATCTCATGTTACTACAAAATCAAATGAATTAGCGGTAACAGATAAATATAATGGATATACTTACCAAACACTTGAGGTAAAATCAAATCAAGTAGCCAATTATATTATTCAGAACTATGCTGAGAATAATAACGGTACAGTAGCAGTATTAATGGATCGTTCGGCAGACTTAATTGTTGTATTACTTGGGATTTTAAAAAGTGGGTACTCTTATATTCCTTTAGATCCAAATTTCCCTCAAGAACGATTAGAATATATTGTAAAACACAGTGAAGTCTCAATGATTTTAGGTGAAGTTCGTTATGCAAACTTGGTTGGAAATACAAGTGTGTATATACCTATTGATGAGGTTTTAAAAGAGACTAATCAAGCTAGTAGAATAATAGATTTCTCTGATTTTACTAAAGATGCATACATTATTTACACTTCAGGATCTACAGGAAATCCAAAAGGAGTTAGAATAGGTCACCAATCCTTGACGAATTTTTTAATTAGCATTCAGCAAAATCAAAAGGTTTCATCAAACGATTTATTATTTTCAGTAACCACACAATCGTTTGATATATCCATATTAGAATTTTTTGTACCATTAATATCAGGTGGTACAGTCTACATGGCAAGTAAAGAAACCTTATCAGATCCATTTACGATTATAGAAGAAATAGAATCAGTACAACCCAGTATTCTTCAAGCAACGCCGAGTTTTTATCAAATGCTATTTGATGCTGGTTGGAAAGGAAATGAAAAATTGAAAATATTATGTGGGGGCGATTTATTAAGTAAATCACTAGCTGAAAAAATGTTGTCTGTAAGTAAGGAAGTTTGGAATATGTATGGGCCAACAGAAACAACAATTTGGTCTAGTACAAAACTAATAAAAGAAGCTGATGATGCTTCAAACATTGGAAAGCCTATCAACAATACTAAAATGTACATTTTAGATGGTAATAAGAAATTAGTACCTGAAGGAATTCCAGGAGAACTCTATATAAGCGGAGATGGATTATCTAAAGGATATGTAAAAGATGAAGTACAGACCGATGAGAAATTTTCAATACATCCTTTCATAAAAGGAGAAAAGATTTATAATACAGGAGATCTTGGGAAATGGAATAGTAAAGGTGAAATACAATTTCTAGGAAGAAATGATTTCCAAGTAAAAATAAGAGGATATCGTATCGAGTTAGAAGAAATAGAAACAGTTTTAAATCAATTTAAGCAAATTAAATCGAGTATAGTCGTTGCTAAAAAATCGGAAGCACAAGAAGCATTTTTAGTAGCCTATGTAATACCTGAAGATGAAGCAATAAATCCAAGTGAAATTATACTTGCATTACGTGGGAAATTACCAGAATATATGATTCCGCATACGATAGTTTCATTAGATACTTTTCCATTAACACCAAATAAAAAAATTGAACGAAAACTTTTATTAAATATGGAACTGAACCAAATTGATAGAATAAATGAATTTGTAATGCCCAATACAAATTTAGAAGTCAAAATTGGAGAATTCTTTCAAAGTGTATTAGTTTTAGATAAAAAAATAAGTAATACTGATAACTTTTTTGGATTAGGAGGGCATTCTTTAAATGCTGTACGACTAATAAGTTTAGTAGAACGAGAGTTTCACTGTCAACTATCATTACGAACTATTTTTGAAAACCCTACTGTAAAATCACTATCCAATTTTATTGAAAAAGGAGACGTAAAAAAAACAAAACCAGTATTACCTATTGCAGAACAAGTTGATTATCCAATTACGGCTTCCCAATATGCATTGTGGTTAGCTGCCTTAAACCCAGAAAAATCAATCGCATATAACATGTTTGCTTCTTTCAAGATTGATGGGGAAGTAAGAAAAGAGGTATTAGAAAAGGCATTAATAGCAATTATTAACAAATACGAAGTACTTAGAACAAATTTTATTGAAGTCGATGGATTACCTCGTCAAAAAGTAAGTTCAAAAAGTGTAAATACTTTTATAATTGACGAAATCAAATCTACGGTTGAAACCATAGAAGAAGACATTGTAAAATATGCATGTAGAGAATTTGATTTAGCAAATGAAATGCTTCTAAGGCTCGGTCTAATACAAGTAGAGAATAACACTTCTTATTTAGTATTCGCTACACATCATATTATAATGGATGGATGGTCATTAGAGATATTAATTAACGAATTGGCAAACTACTATCCAATGTTACTATCAGAAACAACAATAGTAGATAATTCTTTACCATTTCAATTTAAAGATTATGTGGATTGGCTTGCGATTAAAGAAAATGAAAATGAAGAAGAAAATCAGGCATTTTGGAATGAATATCTTAAATTATATAAATGGAAAAATCTTATTTCTTTTGATAATGATTTAGCAACGACAGAACAAAACGTAGCGATGTATTATTTCTCTTGGAATGAAAAAACATTAAATGATTTAGTAATGCTAGGTGTAAAATACAATTCTACATTACATACATTGCTTATAACAGCATTCAATATTCTAATTTATAAAATGTACCAACATGAAGATATTTGTGTGGCAACAGTAAATTCAGGGAGAAACTTTTCAGACTCACAATCTCAAATAGGAATGTTTGTTAAAACGCTTCCACTACGTTCTAAAATTCAAGGAGAAAAAACATTTTTAGAAATAATCAACAATGTACATCAGGATTTATTGATGCTTGACAAATATCAAAATATGCCAACAGATGTCCATAATAAATTGCGATTTGAAATATTAATTGTATTACAGAATACTAAATTTAACTATGACACTATTCAATTACACGAACAGTTACAGTTAAGTTCGCATCCTATAAAATCAACATATAATAGGCTTCCCTTGCTTATAGATTTTCATAAAAAACATACAGAATTATCCGGTACAGTAAATTATGATACAAGTAAATATCAAAAAGAAACACTCGATATAATTTTTATGAAATACAAAAAAATAATTGATCAAATAATTTTGAATCCTACAGTTCAAATAGATGCGATAGATATTGATTTACCATTTGAAAAACAAGAAGCCGTAGAAATAGACTTTAACTTCTAAACCATAAAAATAAACCACTTTAATAAAAAACCATGAATTTTTATACACAAAAAGTAGTAACACTGATAATGCTCACCGTATTTTTATTTTTTGAAAATGTTAATGCACAGCATGTTAAATTCGAAAAATCGGAATCTTTTTTTCCTAATGCGGAGATACTAAAAGAACAAAAAATTGACTGGGGATACCTAACAGTTCCAGAAAATTGGGACAAACCGGAAAAACGAAAAATTAAGATAGCTGTAGCTGTGCTGAAGAATTTTTCACAAAATAAAAACCCGAATGTTGTAGTTTTTATTCAAGGTGGACCTGGAGCAGCCAATGTAGCTAATATAACCACATGGTTAAATCATCCATTAAGAGAAAATAATGATATAGTGATTTTAGACATACGTGGAACTGGACTTTCTGAGCCTAGACTATGTCCTGAATTAGGTAATGAATTTTTGCAAATATTAGCAAAAAATCAATCTAAGGCTGAAGATGAAAAACAAAAAACAGCCGCAGCAATGCTATGTAAGCAGGAACTTTTAAATAAAGGAGTCGATATTGAAGCTTACAATAGTCTATCCGTAGCGAAGGATTTACACGCTTTAAAACAACAACTAAAATATTCAAAGTGGAATGTATATGGAGTTTCTTATGGAACTTATATGGCTCAAGTATATGCAAATGCCTTTCCTGAAGATATAAAATCATTAATATTAGATTCTGTAATAGATAACATTACTAATTATTACACGGAGAATACCTCAAATTACATGAAAAGCTTACTTAAAGTTTTTGAAGAATGTAAAAAGAATCCAAACTGTAATGCTCAATATCCAGATTTAGAAGCAAAATACTATGAGACTATTGCACAATTACAAAAGAACCCATTAACAGTTGAAGTTGATAAAAATCTTGTAGAAACGGGTAAGTTCACATTTAATGAAGAAGATTTTAAAGTTGCTGTACAACAAGCACTATATCATAAACAACTAGTGGAGGTAATTCCATTGTTAATATATCAAGCCAATCAAAGAAACAAAGGAGCTTTAGGAAACTTAGTTGCTGCTTTTTCTTCATTATTGAGTATGGATTATGGAGTATACTACTGTGTGAGTTGTAATGAAACATTACCAGTAAATGATATAAGTGCCTATGAGAAAGATGCGGCGAAATTTAAAAAATTGTCTGGTGGAGTATCTTTTTATAAATCAGACTTTAAAGTTTGTGAAAAATGGAATGAAGGAAAAAATTCTAAAGTTGTATTTAATGAATTGAACAATTTAAATAATGCTGCATTTCCTGTGTTAATCCTATCAGGAGGATATGACCCTATAACACCAGTTGATAATGGAGAGGCGTTAGCAAAAAAATTGCAAAATGGGATGGTTCTAATAGCACCAACCTATGGACATACACCGAGTTTTACTGCAATTGGAAACGAAATTGTTAGTGATTTTATAGATGAACCAAATAAGAAACCAGACTTAAATGCTTACGATAAAGCTAATAAAGTAAATTTTGCGAATCAAATTGAAATGAATGCAGGGATTTCAAAAATGGGGAATAGTTTAAGTCAATTAAACATATTCTTTATTAGTCCGTTGATCATTGCCATATTTGTAATGCTGGGCTTTATCGTGATATATTTGATTAACTTCTTCAATAAAAAATATACAAATACCTCCGATAAAATCATCCGAATACTTAGTGTACTAACATCGGTAGCTGGACTTTTTGTAATTGTTAGCTTTATTTTAGCAATATTAAATGTCTCTAAAACCAACCTTTATATTTTAGCATTTGGCTTGCCAGCAATTTATAATTATTTATATACCTCAATTTTAATATTTATTGGACTTTTAATACTTACACTAGCTTATTTCTTTATCAAAGTCAAGAAAATTGATGAAAGAAGTATTGTGTTTTCTGTAATCTTTTCTAATTTGTTATTATTGATATATATGATGTATTGGGGGATATTACCCTTTAATTTATAAAAAGTGACTTAATATATCATCGAAAATATAATTCCACCTTATAAGTAACTAAGTGTTAAATAAAAATAAACAATGAAAACAATTCTTTCACATGAATATAAAAATTTCATAAGTGCAGCTTTAATTGATATTCCATCTATTATTGATACTGATGTACCGATTGTGCCAAAATTATTTAGAAATTATAAATATCCAGTAAGTTCTTGGCCAGTTATAATAGATCAAAATACATCAAAAAGACTTAGCTATTTAAGCACTAGAATTCCACAATTGATCTCAAAAATACCCACTTTGTACTTTAATAATGATGAACAAAAAATAGCAGATTACTATTTAGATGGAGATCTTACATTAGCTCAATTTGCTTTATTATGTCATGAAAAAAAGATAGAGACCCCTTGCCGTCTAGATTTGACGTATACGGATTATGGATTTAAAATTTTAGAAGCAAATATAGGATCATCAATTGGAGGATGGCAAGCACAGAGTTTTGAAGAAATTATTAAAAATTATCATCCACTACTTGTAGACGAATTTGAATCAAAAAACATACAGATATTATACAATGAGTTTTTGATTTCTAAAGTTATAGAACATGTTCCTAATGTAAAAGATGAAGTTAATATTTTTATTTCTATGGAAGGAATAGAAGATAAGGATTCTATGCTTGAAATTAAACAATTCTTAAATGATTTGTTAATAAAGTCAATGGTTAAGACCTCGCTTAAAGGAGAAATATTTATTGGAGATTTAAACACATTAAAATTAACAGGAAATGAGCTTTGCCTGGATAATACACGAATACATTGTGTTTTAAATATGAGTGGGAGTGAAATAACCCCTTCTATATTTAGAGCCTTTATGATGGATTTAATATATTTTCCAGATCATCTTGGAGTTATTTTAGAAAGAGATAAAAGAAATTTGGGGTTGTTAAGAGAATTAGCAGAGCAAGATAAATTTTCTTTAGAAGATAAAGCATTAATATTAGAAACAATTCCTTGGACCTATGCTGTAGAAGAACGAGAAGTTCTTTTTAAAGAAGAAAAATATAATCTTATAGATTTGCTTAAGAATAATAAAGATCAATTTGTTATAAAAGTAGCTTTTGGATATCAAGGTATTGATGTATTTGTTGGGAAGTTTTTATCAAATGAGTCATGGGAAGAAGCAATTGCATTGGCAATTAATGAAAAAAAAATGATAGCGCAAGAGTTTAGTGATTCATTAGATATTATGGCACCAGATTCACAAAATAATTGGGCAGCACATAAATTGATATGGGGATCATTTGGTTTTGGAGAAATTTATGGAGGAGTTTGGGTTAGAATGTCAGCTGTACAAACTAATTCTGGGGTAATAAATTCTGCTACAGGAGCTGTAGAAGCAATTGTATATGAATCTTTATAATTCTGTATTTCATTAAATGACTCAACTTTTATACGCTTATGTCCAAGAGGAAAACCATAAGGAGATTTTACAATTTTTTTTGCCAGATTTTCCAAAAGATTTCCAAGAAAAAATTTTGAAATATAGAAGATGGGAAGATATTCAATTAACTCTTCTTGGAAGACTATTATTGAAACATGGTTTGAAAAATTTTGGAAAAGATTATAAAGAAGAAGACCTCCTATATTCAGACTATCATAAACCTCGATTAAAATGCGATAATCTAAAATTTAATATCTCTCATTCAGGGACGATTGCGGTATGCATTATTACAGATACAAACGAGGTAGGTATTGATATCGAAAAAATTCAAGATATTAATATTGAAGATTTTAATGCACAAATGTTGAAGAGTGAGTTACAAAGAATTCAAAATGCTCAAGACTGTAAAAAAGCATTCTTTGATTTTTGGACTCAGAAAGAAGCTGTTATTAAAGCTAATGGGAAAGGGCTTTCAATCCCGCTTAATATATTTGAAGTTATAAATAATCACACTAAAATTAATGATGAAGACTTTTTCTTAAAAGAAATTGAGATTGATCAAGAGTATAAATGTTATTTAGCATTTAAAGATGAAATGATTCAAGATGTAATAAAACCTAAAAGAATTCAATTTTTTGAAAAAGGTAAAATGCATCATTGATAAAAAGAATAATGTTAAATTCATAGATAGTTTTAATACAGTAAAAGAGAAAACAATGATTAAAAAGAAAATAACACAGATGCTAATAGTTGGTCTTACTACTTTATTTGCTACAAACGGAATTTTTGCACAGTCAAAGGTTATTGAAGTGGATAGTTTTAATGAAATTATTATAAGTCCACATATAGAAGTAATCTTTAAAAAAGGAGCTAAAGAATCAGTTGAAATCAATGAATTAAAATTACCGATGGAGAAATTTAATATCGAAGTAAAAAAAAATATACTTCATATATTTCTTGAAGGAGCAAAGATTAGTACTGAAACTAAAAAGGTTGTCAAAAATGGAGAAAAGATAAAGGTTCCAATTTATCAAGGAACGCAAGCTAAAATAACAGTAACTTATAAAGATGTTGAAACATATTCATTGAGAGGAGAAGAAAAAATTGTATTTGAAGATGCTTTAGAAAAGGACAAGCTTAAATTTAATATATATGGGGAATCTAAAATATATATTAAAGATGCTAATATTAATGATTTTAAAATAGCAATTTATGGAGAGAGTTATTTAGAAATTTTAAAAGGAATAATAAAAGAACAAAATATATCAGCCTATGGAGGAAGCTCAATAAATATGCTGGGAGTTTCAAATGAGACAACAAAGATTACGGCTTATGGAGATGGAGACTATAAATTTAACATCTCAAGTTTGTTAAAAGTTACAGCTTATGGAGATGTAAATGTAAGTTATAAAGGAAATCCAACACTGAAAAAAGGTTTGATAATTGGAGATGCAATTATCAAGATGATCAATTAGAGTAAATTTAATTTATACTTTAAAAGCCTGTAGAATTATATCTACAGGCTTTTTTAGTGGAGTGGCAGGACTATAATTGAGCCCTTGATTAGTTTAATTATGTTTTTTGAAAAAAGCTTTCATAGCGCCATAATATATTTCAGGAGCTTCAAATGGAGTGTTATGCGAAGCATTTTTTATGTACAATAGTTCTTTATCTTTTTTGGGTATATTTTTAAGTGCATTATATATCGTTCTGCCTTGCTCAACGCCAATGGCATAATCATATTCTCCTTGAAGAACGAATACGGGCTTTTTAATTACACCAATTTCCTTTAGTATATTCAGATTATTGTAAGATTCAGTATTCATAAAAACTTCGTTTACGTATTCAAGCTTTGCAAGTGCCTTCTCGAGAAGTTCAGGAGTATATTTTACCCTAGTATAAAAAGCTGGATCACTGAGTAGTTCTGCCTTTTTTTCTTTCAATTCCGGCTTAGCCCAATAAACATCAAAACCTAAATCTTTTGGGAAGTCATATCTTATAAGATTCATATCATTAAAAAAATCTTTAAACCCATTTTTTTCGATCTCATCTAATTTCGTTAGAATCTCTTCATATCTTTTTTTCTTGGTAGAATCGATAGTGTTTTTTAAAAGTTCAGTAGCTAATTTTCGCTCATGCATTATTAAAGCGAAGTTTCTTTGCGGACTATCTGCAAATCCAGAACTACAGATAAATGAATTAATTTTCTCTTGATGTTTTATCAAGTATAAAAAGCCATATGTTCCGCCCCAAGAGGTACCTAATAAATTGATCTTCTTATTTGGGTATTTCTCTTTTATGTAATCTACTACATTATCCAAATCTTTAACAAATTGGTCTGTTGTAAGCATTGATTTGTCTGTGCAATCATCAGATTTCCCACCACCTCTTTGGTCAAAGTAAACCATCAAATAATCTTTTTCAAAGATATCTCTATAAAATTCATGATCTACAGAAAAAGCGCCAGGTCCACCATGTAGTGCTATAATTATAGGTTTTTCTGAATTACCAATAACACGCGCATAAAGATTTGATTTCTCAATGGGTATGAAAAATTCGGTATCTACTTGGGTATCTATTGTTTGTTTTTGCGCCTTGCAAGAATTCATGCTTACAAAAGAAATTGCTATGAGACATAGTAGTAGTCTTTTCATTGTTGATTGGTTTTTGGATAGATTAGGGGATATTAATAGTTAACTTATTTTACGAGTAACAAACATAATGCTTTTTGGAGCCAAGTTTTAAAAGTTATCAGGAAATATATGACATAAAAACTCCATTATTTCTAACAGAGTTTTTAGTGAGATGGATGGGATTACAATCAAATACCTTATATATCTTTTAATTTTTTTGATAACTTAAAAAGACTATTATATAACGATATAAATTGAATTTTAGAGAAGTACCAAAAATCAAAAATTAATTTAGTAACGACTTTGAAGCAGATGTAGCTTTGCAGAAAAACATACCATCAAATTGCATACTTAAATTACTTCCTGTAAAATTATAATCTGGCCCTTCGGCATATATGTAGCCTTTGTCCAGTAATTGCATCGGCATGTTTAACCATTTTACCTGTTTCGTATCTAACATAGATATAAAGTATAGAGGAGATGTGGACTTTTGTAAAATAAATTCATATGTTCCTTTATATGCTGCAACAAATGGATAGGACTTCCATGTTTTTTGAGTGTAGTCCTCTGCAGCTGTGTAAAATCCTTGTGCACTAGTTATTGCAATAGGGCTGTATTTTTTTGCATAAAAATCTTTGAGATAAGCTCCCATTGTTTTTTGGTTTGACCTGTTATTAGCAATATGCGTATTATGAGCCCATAGCATTATTTTTTCTTCTGGATGATTTTGAAAGTAAAAAGAAAGATTAGTAGCCATATATTCATCTCTTGTTTTTGAACTTTCATTAAATAAAAATCTTGAAGACAACCACTGACTAGATACTCTTACATAACTATTTAATTTGAACTGATCTTCCGTTGTAATGGTTTTACTTTCAGTAATGATTTTGGTTAGATTTTCAAGGTTAATTAGTAACTCATCAACAAACTTGTTTGTATCATTTTTATTTTGTTGTTTGTTGGCTAGCTTGAGTGCATTTATATCAGACTCTGTTTTAGCATAAATTTTTAATATACTATCGTCTTTTAGTGTATAAGGTTTGATAGATTTTAATGAACTTGCTATCCAGCTGTCTTCCATATCAATTCCTATAAATTTCACCTTATTATTGTGAGATACATTATAATTCCTAATCCACTCAAAAACATCTAAAACCTCTTGGTTTTTCCAGCATTTATAAAATGGTAGTGAAAGTAGAGACTCTTTTAAGGACAGGTCTTTATTATTTATAATATCATTTAAAGCATCGCAAACAGGGATGTTTTCTTCAAGAGCAAAAGTGCTAAAGCCTTTATTTGTGACTAGATATTCTAACATTCGCAATTTAATTTTCGATGCTTCACTAGTTCCATGAGTCGGCTCACCAATGCCTATAATTTGTGAATCGCCAAATAAATTACCAATCCTCTCTAAATCGGTAAAATCGCTACCGCTCTCAATGGTCTTTAAAGGAAGAGAATTTTTATTAAGCCATGCTATATCTTTTTTATCAGGATTATATTTAAAAGCTTCAGGATCTTTAATTTTTTCGTCGTCTACACTGAGGGAAACAGTATCAATCCAAAAATCTGAATCTTTAGAAAGCTCTACACCATAATAAAAACCATACCATGGATTTGTATCAGAAGGTGTGTATTCCAAGACAACCTTATTCCATTTTGCTAGGCGAGATACGGTTACAAATTTTCGAATAATATTCTCGCCAGAGAAATCCTGTACAAATAATGCTACAGCACTATCTTTTTGGTGATCCATTTTTATATAAGCAGATACATATATTTTTTTTATTTTTTTACTCGATAAAAGTCCATAAGCATTTGCATAAATGGCACCGTTTTTTAGGCTGGCATCCTCATAAGTTCTTCCATCGATATGTACCGATTTATTTCCAGAATGATATTGGTCTTTATTTACTGTTAGTTTGTAATGAGCTGGGTCACCATAAAATTTCCAGTTTAAAGGAAGCTTTTGTGTATTTTCTATTTCAAAACTACCGTTTACAATTTCCTGAGCATAAGTGTTACAGAATAAGAACGTAAGTAGTATGATAAATAACTGTTTCATTTGTATTAGTTTTTTTTACAAATGTGCTGATTAATATTGCTACAAAATTGTAAAAATGTAAACTCTAAATAATAAGCCAAGGATTAGAAGTTTTAAAAACAGCTTCTTTAAAAAAGTCTTTCGGCTTGTTGTTAGTCATTCTATCCATTTCTTTTATAAAATGCGATTGGTCGTAAAAAAGACTGTCTAGTCCCCTTTGGGTTAAGTTAGAATCATCTTGGAGCAAGGAATTTCGAAACCTCTGAATCCTTTTGTATTCCACGGGGCTCTTTCCTAAATTATTTTTAAATAATTTATGTAGATATTGCCGCGAGATATTATTCTGGCTGGCAATATCTGTAATTTTAGTAGTGTCAATCTCATCGATGGCCTGATGCAATATCTCAAAATCCATTTCAAAAAATTTCTCAACCCAATAATTTTCCAATTTATGACTTGCCTCTGTAATGTCGCTAGTCTCTAATATTTGAGTCATTCTCACTTCATAATCATTGAATGGTAAAAAATTGATGAATTTTTTTTGATTGGAGAAATACAATGTTAGTTCTTTTATAAAATGATTTAAACCCAAAGGCTTAAAGTAGATTGTAATTTCATTGGTCATTCCAAAATAGTCAAACTTAATAGGTTTGGTATAATGATAAGTAATATTTGAAACCAGACCTTCATCAATACTATAATGTGATTGAAGCGACTCATTATCAGATGTAAATTTGTTATTAAGGGCGATCGTTACAATTTGATAATTGTTTGGAAAAGTATAATATGAGAAAAGGGATTCCTGATTTTCTTCCCTTAAAAAATAATAACCCTCAATATACTTTGCCAGAAGTTTGTTTTCAGGACGAAAAAATTTTATAAACATATTAAATCAAAAATTATTAAATACTGAACCTTAAAGACACAACTTGAAACCTATATTTTTTAAATGCTATATTCTGAGTAATGCAAAATAACTTAAAAATTAAATGGAATAAATATAGAGTAATTTATAGGGGAGGACTCGAAATTAACACATAGATTTTATTTTTGATGATAAAAGGTGTTATTGTGTTGATTATCAGTGTGTAATAATGCTATACGTGTATTTAAGAAGGGGAAGAATAGGGCAGAATTAATTTTTGTTACAAAGTAAAATAAATGGATGTGATTTATAATGAAAGTGCGAAGAAACTATTAGGGAGTAATCGGTCTTATGACATCTATCGAATACTTAATAGGAATGAATTTATTCACTTACAATTGATTGGTAATAAATGAGAAAGAGCACTTGATGTATAAAAAAAGCGGGATGATTAAAAAAATCATCCCGCTTAGTGGAGTCGCCGGGAATCGAACCCGGGTCCAAACGAGCAATCAAAGAGCTTTCTACACGCTTATTTCCTGATTGAATTTTCGATATTGAGCAAGGCCAGAAACAGCCACTCTATACTTATCTCCTGAGTTGTCAAGACCTTCGCGAAGCAAGAAGATCTCTAGATTTATTTTTACGGTTCCCCTTTAAAGAACGCCACAAATCAAGGCTTTCAAGGAGAATCTTGCTTTCCTACCTGGTAGGAACAAGGCTAATCTTACTATAATTCAGATTATGCAGCTAGAGCGTAATTATTTTCGCCGTGTAAAAGTTTAAAACATGATATTTACGAGCTGTGTCTCAGCGCTCGACGTGCTTACCGTTTAATTCCACTCGCTGTCAAAACCAGTCGACCCCAAGTTGTTCTTCAATGATATAAGGAATACACCTGTTAAAAAACGAAATGCAAAGGTACTTTAAATTTTTTTCATATAAAATAGTTGCACTACATTTCATTAAATGTTACATTTGAAACAAATACTAAATTAAAAGTTATTTATTTCGAAAATTCTATTTTCAATAAAAAAAAGCACTGTTTATTAATCATATTGCACCCAACATCACAAAACTATACAATGAAATTCGGAATTATTAAAGAAAGAAAATCCCCTCCAGACAGGAGAGCAGTTTTTGCCCCAGAGAAACTAAAACAATTAGAAGAACAGTTCCCAGAAGCAAGCGTTAAAGTAGAAAAGTCAGATATTAGAATTTTTACTGATGAACAATACGCCGAATTAGGATTAGAAGTCACAGAAGATATGTCAGATTGTGATGTTCTAATTGGAGTTAAAGAAGTCCCTCTTGATTTTTTAATTCCTAATAAGAAGTATTTTTTCTTTTCGCACACCATAAAAAAACAATCTTTCAATAGAAAGCTATTACAAGCAGTTCTAGCAAAGAATATAGAGCTTTATGACCATGAAACGATAGTAGATGAACATCACCACCGTTTAATTGGGTTTGGACGTTATGCAGGACTTGTAGGGGCTTATAATGGGATTAGAGCCTTTGGTTTAAAATTTGAATTATTCAAATTACCCAAAGCAGAAACCTTATCCGGAAAAGAAGCGTTAGTAAATCAACTAAAAAAACTGACGTTACCAAATATCAAAATTGTAGTTACTGGACACGGTAAAGTAGGAATGGGCGTGAAAGAAATGCTGGATGCAATGAAAATTAAACAAGTGAACCCAGATAATTTTTTAACCAAAAATTATGCATCTCCCGTATATACACAAATAGACGTATTAGACTATAATAAACGCAAAGATGGGAAAGTCTTGAACAATGAAGACTTCTATACCCACCCAGAAGAATATATTTCAGATTTTAAGAAATATTCTGAAGTATCCGACATCTACATGGCAGGACACTTCTATGGAACGGGGTCCCCAGAAATTTTGACAAATGAGATGATGAAGGGCAAGAACTTTAATCTAAAAGTAATTGCCGATATTTCATGTGATGTGAATGGGCCTATTGCTTCAACGGTGCGATCTTCAACCATTGCTGAGCCATTATACGGCTATCATCCACAAGAAGAAAAAGAAATAGATATGTTTCATCCAGCTGCAGTAGTAGTAATGGCTGTGGACAATCTTCCATGTGAATTACCAAAAGATTCTACAGAAGGATTTGGTGAAATGTTTATGGAACATGTAGTACCAGCCTTTTTCAATGGAGATAAAGACGAAATATTACACCGTGCAAAAATTACAGAAAACGGAAAATTGACAGAGCGGTTCAAGTACCTGCAAGACTACGTCGATGGAAAGTAAATAATAAAAAAGCCTCAATGTTTATTGAGGCTTTTTTATTTCTAGACATCAAATGCATCTGTTAAATGCTTGTTTAATTATCGTGTATTTGTGTTTTTTGATAATCATATTTTAAAATAATTGTGTGTAATAATGTAAAATTGTTATATTTATAAATAATTAACAGAATCAAACACAACTACTTATGAAACACAAACTACTAACCGCATTAATTTGCTGTACATTTCTTATTCAATATAATGTAGAGGCAAAAAATGATTTAAACAACAAGGTGAAACCAACCACAGCACCTTATTCTCTAACTGTTTTTAATGAGATATTATTTTATGACGGTTATGCCGCTACAGTATCTCAGCCTGTACCAGACGGAGTAATACGTCACCGCAATGATTTATATGCTCGAAAATTATCAGATGCCGAACTAGCACCTTTTGGAAACACATTAACGATGAAGGTTAGAGTAAAAGCATCCTGTGATAATTACGATCGTATTGGGAATGTGAACTTAGCCTTAGTACCGAAAGGAGCGACAACCTATGTGCCAGCAGAAGTAAAGCGCATTGAAGTAGGACGTTTTATTACCCCTTTTATGAATAAGAACGTAAACCCAAATGAAGTACCATATACTTATACTGTAAACAATGTGGCTAAAATTTTTAAAGATCCAGCGATTATAGCGCAATATGATATTTGGGTTGAATTGGAGGTTTTCGGGGTGCCTTATGCAGCCAATACACAAGTGGCAGGTTGTGCAGGAAGAAATGATGTCTTTTTTGGGACATTAACTTTTGAATCTGATACCGATACAAATATTCCAGCAACGAATAATTTTCTGTTACCATTGTCATTCAAGAGAGATATGAATAATTATTCTGCAACTGGAACTGATGTACCTGGACAGACTATCCGAACAATTCAGATGAATTTAGCAACCCCAGCTCAAAATGCTAAACTATATTTAATTACTTCGAATCATGGAGCAAACCAAGGAGGAGAGGAATACAATAGAAGAGAACATTATATTTATTTTGATAATAATGAAGTGTTAGTATATACACCGGGAGGATTGTCATGTGAGCCATTTCGAATGTATAATACGCAAGGAAATGGAATTTATGGGCCTACACCGAGAACGGATGCTGTATGGGCTTCATTTAGTAACTGGTGTCCGGGTGATGTAATTCCAATACGAGAAATAGCATTGGGTGATTTGGCAGCAGGAACACATACTTTTATGATCAATGTTCCAGCAGCACAATTTGTGGGGCAACAAGGATATATTCCAGTGTCTCTATACCTACAAGCAGAATCAGGTTCATTAAGTGTAACTGATGTAAGTCAGAATAGTTTTAAAATGTATCCAAATCCTACATCGGGCTTGGTGACAATAGAATCAACCGAGGCACTTAAGAAAGTCGCGGTGTACAATACCCTAGGACAAGAAGTTTGGAAAGGCACTACAACTACTTTGGAATTATCAGGATTAGATCAAGGAGTTTATGTAGTGCAAATTGAATTTGAAAATGGTCAGACTATTACAAGAAAGTTAGTAAAAAGATAAATTTTAAATGATTAGCTATTTCAGTTGATAATTATTTGTTAAAGACATCTATTTGATGAGGTATTAGCAGTGTTTTATTAGGAAAGGTTTCATACTTTTATCTAGATAAATATATAAAACCATGAAAAGAACATATAGAAATTTGATGATGCTTTTGGCTGTAATAGCATTAGCAAGTTGTAATTCTAATAAAAAAGAAGCTAAGGTTGAAGGAATCCCAAGTGTAGAACAAATTGAGACTGAAGCGCCACCTGTAGCGGATGATTTGCCTGAAGAAATTCAGGAAGAAGTTATTACTGTTGAAGGTAAAGTTCAAAAGATAGAAAATGGAAAAGATGGTTATACAGCTCAGGTCTTGACTAAAGATAATAAAGTCTATTTTGCAACAATCAGTATACCGAATTTAGATGATCCGAAACAATACAGAACAGTGAAAGTAGGTGATCAGATTACTGTAGTTGGTGAATCTTGGAAAATGGAAGAACAAGATTATATTCGTGTACACGAATTAAAATAATAGTTGATTAAACCCTAAAAAGGCCACGCTATTTTAATAATAGTTGTGGTCTTTTTTTGCTTTTTATGAGTGTTGAAAATAGAGGATTCTGTATCTTTACTTACAACTTTAGAAGAAAAATAATGGAAGAATTACTACACGAAAACAAGACTTTTACGAAAATTATATACTCGGAGAAGCAGATTAAAAATAGAGAATTTGAGCAATGTACTTTTGTCGATTGTGATTTTTCGAATAGTGATTTTTCTTTCAACCGTTTTTCTGATTGCACATTTATTGGATGCAATCTGGCAATGCTCAAATTAGCAAAAACAAGTCTCTGTGTCGTTCATTTTAAACAATGCAAGTTACTGGGAGTGAATTTTAGTGAATGTGAAGATTTTCTATTTGAAGTTTCTTTTAATGAATGCGTAGCCGATTACGCCTCCTTTCGATGGAAAAAAATGGCAAAAACCAAATTCATAAACACCTCGTTGCAAGGTGTGTTTTTTGATGATGCTAATTTATCCTCTGCCTTATTTGATAAAGTAAATCTTCAAGGAGCAGTATTCAATCGTACTGATTTAAAAGAAGCCGATTTCCGAACAGCTGAACAATATACTATTGACCCGGAACTTAATAATGTTCGTAAAGCAAAATTTTCATTCCCATCTGTGTTAGGACTTTTAGCAAAGCATAATATCAATGTAGAAATTGTATAAAAAATCTAGTTATGTCTACTATACATATTAAAACAGCAGAAGATAAAGATTTCGAATCTGTATACCAATTCATCAATGCATTAGAAGAAGATGTTTTTGATCGAGAGATACAAAAGAATATATACAAGCAAAATTGTAATAACCCCAATATTATTTATTTGCTTGCAATGGAAGATGATACAGCTGTAGGATTTATAAGTTGCCATATTCAATTACTATTACACCACAGTGGTCCAATTGGAGAAATACAAGAAATGTATGTAGATGCTTCAAAAAGAGCATTAGGAATTGGGAAAATATTAATTACAGAGCTTAAGAAGAGAGCGAAAGATAAAGGAGTTCTACAATTAGAAGTTACCTCTAGTTTTAAGAGAGATCGTGCCCATAAGTTTTACATGACAGAAGATTTTGAGTTTACACATAAGAAATTCGTTTATATAGGATAAGATAATAATTGGATAAAATAAAAAAGGCTTAAATGAATATCATTTAAGCCTTTTTTATATATAAAGTAGTGGATGTTAGATTCTAAAAATCCCTCCAAATACAAGATTCGTTTGTAAAAAGAAGAAGTCCTGCGATGCTTTGTCAGAAGAACTTCTTGTAGTTCTAATGTCTTGCATGTTAATATATCCGCCTTTTAATTCCGTTTGTACAAAGAAATATTTAAGGAATGTAATGTTTAAACCTGCCTTAGCAGATAAACCAAAACCAGAAATATGGAAATCATCATGACGATCCATTCCAAGTAATTTTGTATTTGTTTTTGGATATAAAATACCAGCACCAACACCCTCTGTAAAGTTCAACTGAATATTATCAGTATCCCAGTCAAATAAAAGTTTTGTGAAATCATCTACACGAGCAATTTCTACGTTAAGATAATTTAAACCATCAGTATGCTCATAAGTTAAGAAATCTTCGGAAAGAAATCTTTGATAATCCGTATAAACACCATTGAAAGCAGCTCCTGGAGTACCAGCAGGTTGGTTAATATAACCATTCATATTAGCGAATTTATCCTGATCCATTACATATTTCATATGGTCTACACCAATCGAAACATTGTATTTATCAGTAATGAAATAACCAAAACGAAGATTCGTTTGTGGAATAGTCATACGAGCAGGATTGATGTAATCAATATGATATCCTTTCGGCTTATCATGGGCTGTAATGTTGTCAAGTGTAAAGTCGTAATTATCACCTTGGAAACGCACATCAGATTTCGTGTAATGTGCACGATTTCCTCCCCAATAGACGTAGAATTTACCTTTGTTATGGGCTGTGTATTTTTCCGGAGTTATTGCTGCGTCTTGAGCAAAGGTGTGTAGGGAAAAAAACACAAAAAGCAACACAACCATTTTAAATGGATGTTTCAATTGTAAGGGTTTTTTAATATAATAAAATTAGAAAGTATTTACAGTTTTGCGGATAGCTACTAATTTGGTCATTAGATCTTCAAAATAATCTAAATGCAACATATTAGCCCCATCACTTTTAGCATTTGCTGGGTCAAAATGAGTTTCGATAAAAATTCCGTCAACGCCAACAGCAATTCCTGCTTTAGCAATGGTTTCAATCATATCCGGACGACCACCTGTTACACCAGCAGATTGATTCGGCTGTTGTAAAGAATGAGTAACATCCAATACTGTCGATGCGTATTCACGCATAGTTGGAATACCTCTGAAATCTACAATCATATCTTGGTAACCAAACATTGTTCCACGATCTGTAACCATGACTTTGTCATTTTTACAATCTAAAACTTTTTGTACAGCATGTTTCATACTTTCCGGACTCATGAATTGCCCCTTTTTCAGGTTAACCGTTCTTCCAGTTTCCGCAGCAGCCATAACTAAATCAGTTTGACGTACTAAGAAAGCAGGGATTTGAAGAATATCAACATATTCTGCTGCCATTCTAGCATCTTCGTTTGTATGAATATCAGTTACCGTTGGAACTCCAAAAGTTTGAGATACTTTTTGAAGGATTTTTAAAGCTTTTTCATCTCCAATTCCAGTGAAACTATCAATTCTTGAACGATTTGCTTTTTTAAAAGATCCTTTGAATACATAAGGAATTTGTAATTTATCAGTAATAGTAACGATTTTTTCAGCAATACGCATTGCCATTTCTTCCCCTTCAATAGCGCAAGGGCCAGCTAAAAGGAAAAAATTACCGCTATCTAAATGCTTAATCTGTGGTATATCTTGTAAGTTCATTTGCAATATTTTTTAAACACCGCAAATTTACGATATTTAAGATGGAAAAGGTTAATTTTAAGATTTTATACTGAAATATTATTGCGTTTAAGAAGAAGAAATTTCTGTACTTTATTTCTGTTTCACAGTTAGGCCAACAGGAATCATTATTTGCCCTTTTTCATACATGTCCAAGTATAACATAATCGGTTTCTCTTGACCTTCCCATGTGATTTTGTATTGATCTAATAAACCACTTCCCAGTTCACTTTTTTTAGAAGGAAAAGGGCAACAGTTGAATAATCTTTCATATTTTATTTTTTCTCCATTAGGACCTGCCAAAGCATTAAGGAAACGCCTTTGGTTTACGGGGCCCTCTTCCAATTTGGTGAAACCTACATGGATAGGATAATTTTTATCATAACCGTATTTTTTATCCGTACTCTGTACCGTTATTTTATAAGTATTTTCATCCAATAGAGTAGGAGCAATAGCACTATCATCAATATTTCTAATTGTATTTTTTGTACTGATACAAGAAGTTACTATGGTAAGTAATAAAAGACTGGATAATAAAAATATTTTTTTCATAAAAAGGCGGTTCAATACAGGTTATTACCTATCAAAGTTAAAGGTTTTTAAAAGAACGGCAAAGGTTAAAATTTATTTCCTTTCGACAGAGAGTAAGATAACTAATTTTGAATTTGTATTTTTGGGGAAAATATAAATATAATGGATTGGATTTATCAAACTTGGCCATGGTATGTTGCGGGTTTCGTAATAGGAATGGTAATGTTATTGCTTATTTATTTCGGAAAGAGTTTTGGAATGTCTTCGAACCTCCGAACACTGTGTACCATATCGGGTGCAGGGAAATTTTCTGATTTTTTTAGATTTGATTGGAAAAGTCAACGTTGGAACCTAGTGGTAGTACTTGGTGCAATGCTAGGTGGTTTTGTTGCAGTGAATTATATGAACGATGGGCAAGGAGTAAAGTTGAATCCAAAAACGATAGAACAACTGTCCGCATTACATATTGATGCACCAGAAGGGAAGTTATTGCCAGATGCATTATTTAGTATGGAGGCACTTCAATCTCCTAAAGTAATTGTAATATTATTAATTGGAGGAATATTAGTTGGTTTTGGAACCCGCTATGCAGGAGGTTGTACCTCGGGACATGCGATTTCAGGATTAAGTAATTTACAAATTCCATCGCTGATTGCGGTAGTCGGATTTTTTATAGGAGGTTTAATCATGGCACATTTATTATTGCCTTTAATACTATAACTAGAGATGAAATTTTTAAAATTTTTAGTAGTCGGATTTGTTTTTGGAATCATTTTGACGAAATCAGAAGCCGTATCATGGTACAGAATATATGAAATGTTTCATTTTCAATCCTTTCATATGTATGGTATAATAATGACAGCTGTAGTAACAGGTGTTGTAGGTGTACAAATCATTAAACGTTTTAACGTTAAAGATTACAAAGGAAATCCAATTGAAATTCAAGATAAAGAAAAAGGATTTACAAGATATTGGCTAGGTGGAATATTATTTGGATTAGGTTGGGCCTTAGTTGGAACATGCCCTGGGCCAATTTTTATATTACTTGGAGCAGGTTTTTGGAGCGTGCTTATTGTATTTGTAGGAGCCATGCTTGGAACTTTCCTGTATGGACTGTTTAAAGACAAGTTACCCCATTAATAAAACAAAAAAGTTCCGATATAATCGGGACTTTTTTGTTTTATTCGGGTAAGATGGGTTCTTTTTTGTTACCTAAATCAGAAGCCTTTAATTCTCGTTCTAAGAAGTAATTTAATGCAGTACGGAGAACAGCAATAGCAGCTAGCTTGCCAATGTCATCCCAAGTAGGAGCAATAGCTGTAGCAAGGATATCGGCGCCTAATAATAGCTCTAATGCCAGTGCTAATGCACTTCCAAATTGGATTCTTAAAAGTTGATTTGTTGTAGCGTTATCTAATATGAAAATGTTTTTTAGATAACCATATATGAATTTCAGTAAAGCAATACTGATAATTATAGCAGCAATGATTTCGACAATACTACTTAAATGTTTCGTGATAATCTCTGCTAATTCTTTCATGTGATTGTTTTCAGTCTAAGAAATAGAAAGATAAAAAAAAGACCTCAATAGTGAGGTCTTTTTTATTTAAATTATTTCAGCACTCAAACCGGCCGCTAGTAAACGAGTACATTGCGGTTTTAATTCCTGCAATTGTCCCGTTTTGACAGTACATTTTCCTTTATAATGAACCAGTAAGGCACATTGTTCTGCTTGTTCCGAAGTATGTTCGCAAACTTTAATTAAAGTTTCAATAACGTGGTCAAAGGTATTTACATCATCATTATACAATACAATTTCATTGTTTAGTGCAATGGATTCCTCAACTAATACTTCTTCTAAAACTTTTTCTTTGGTACTCATATTCAAACGTTTAATCTTTAAAAAGCTAATTTACATATTTTAAAGCAACCCAATTATTCTTTTGAAACTTTTTAACATATTTTAAGCCTTTTTCGGTACATGAAGCATCAATAAAAGGAATATCTTCTTCATAGAATCCACTTAAAAATAATGTTCCATTTGGATTTAAACAAGAAACATATTGTTCCATGTCATTCAATAAGATATTACGGTTGATGTTAGCAATGATAACATCGTATTTTTTACCTTCTAATAAGGCAGCATCACCTTCGTATACTGTAATATTATGACAGTTGTTACGACTTGCATTTTCAATAGAATTCAAATAACACCAGTTGTCAATATCAATAGCATCAATAGGATTTGCACCTTTCATTTCAGCTAAAATAGCCAAAATAGCAGTGCCACAACCCATGTCTAATGTCTTTTTACCCGTTAAATCAGTTTCCAATAAATGTTGAATCATCATATGTGTAGTTTCATGATGACCCGTTCCGAAAGACATTTTTGGTTCAATAATAATATCAAATTGTGTGTCTTTTTTCGGATGAAATGGAGCTCTTACTTGACAGATTCCATCAACTTCAATAGGTTCGAAATTCTTTTCCCATTCTTCATTCCAGTTTACCTGTTCAATTTCTTCAAAAGTATAACTAATCTTAAATTCAGAAGAATCAAGAATAGTAACCTCTTCTAAAATGTTTTCGTTCCAAAAATCTTTCTGTACATAAGCAGATAAACCATCTTCGGTTTCAATAAAACTTTCAAAGGCTGTTTCGCCTAATTGAGCAATTAAAATTTCTGAACCTAATTCTTTTGGTTCAACCTTAAAATGGTAACCTAAATATATATTTGACATAATTTCTAAATTTCGGCAAAGGTAGTATTATCTTGACTTTGAAACCTAAAAAAATAATGCTAGTTTTGTTTAAAGAAATAAAACATGAAGAAATTGTTATTATGTGTTCTTGTTTTGGGCTTTATAGCTACAGTACAAGGACAAGTAAGTATTAAACAATCTAAGACAGATAATGATTTAAAGCTTTCAGCACTACCGTATTATAGTTACGGAAAAGGACTTGGGTTAACCTCACCCGACAGTATATTTCAACTGAATATTCGTTTTAGAATGCAAAACCGAGTGACCTATTTGGATAACGAAGGTCAAGAATCTGCATTCGATGGTCAAATTCGTCGTTTGCGATTACGTTTTGATGGTTATGTAGGAGATCCACGATTTTTATATGCAATTCAATTGTCTTTCGCTCCTGGAGATGTAGGAGAAATTCAAGACGGTGAAAATATTAATATTATCCGAGATGCGGTAATTTTCTATAGACCAAATAAGCATTGGAATATTGCTTTTGGACAAACAAAGTTACCAGGAAATAGACAACGTGTAAACTCCTCAGGAGGGTTGCAATTAACAGACCGTACGATCAATAATGCAAAGTTTACGATTGATAGAGATTTCGGTTTTCAAGTACACCATTTGAATGAATACATCGATAAATTCTCCTATAATTTAAAAGCTGCTATTTCTACGGGAGAAGGGCGTAACTCAACAAAACAACCCGATAATGGATTAGCCTATACCGGTAAAGTTGAGATCTTTCCATTAGGGTCATTTACAAAAGATGGTACCTATTTTGAAGGGGATGTTGTACGTGAAAAGAAACCGAAATTAATGTTTTCTGGAGCTTATCAGTATAATAATAAGGCACGAAAAACACAAGGGCAATTAGGAGAATATCTTTTTGAAAAAAGAAATATGTCTTCACTGTTGTTGGATGCGATGTTCAAATACAATGGCTGGGCTTTTCAAACTGCTTATATGAATCGTGTATCCAAAGACCCTATTACAGTAGATCTTACGGATCCTACTATAAAACCAGTATATGTTTTTACAGGTAGCGGAATGGATTATCAGTTGAGTTATGTTTTTCCTTCAAAATATGAAATTATTGGTCGCTACTCTACCCAAGATGTCAATGATGATATTAAGGCACTAACACCAGATACAAATCAATATAGTTTAGGAGTTACAAAATACATTTGGGAACATGCCTTCAAATTGCAAGCGGAAGTGAGCTTGGATGAATTACATTATATTGATGGAAGTATGAAAAACAATTGGTATGTTCGCTTTCAAGTTGAAATCGGAATATAAAAATTTATACTAAAAATAAAAAAAGCCTGTTTAAATTTAGACAGGCTTTTTTATGATATAAATGATTCTCTTATCTTACATCGCGTTTACGATTGCTAGGAAGTCATCTGCTTTTAAAGCAGCCCCACCAATCAATCCACCATCAACATCTGGCTTAGAAAATATCTCCTTAGCGTTGTCTGGTTTTACACTTCCACCATAAAGAATTGATACGCTTTCTGCTGTAGCATTACCATACTGATTTTTGACCGTATTACGGATAAAAGCATGCATTTCTTGTGCTTGTTCAGGAGAAGCAGTTTCGCCTGTTCCGATGGCCCATACAGGCTCATATGCCAAAACAATGTTAGGCCAGTCTGCAACAGTTAGATGGAATAAAGCTTCTCTTAATTGATTTTCAACAATATTAAAATGATTTTCAGATTGTCTGTCTTTTAATTCTTCACCAAAACAGAAAATAATTGTAAAATTATATTTTAGTGCAGTATTTACTTTTTCAGCTAAAAGGGCATCAGTTTCATGGAAATAAGCACGACGCTCTGAGTGACCAAGAATTACGGTATTTACCCCAATACTTTTGAGCATACTAGCCGAAATTTCACCTGTGAAAGCACCGCTTTCTGCCTGATGCATATTTTGTGCAGCAACAATAATATTCGAGGATGATAATTGTTTTACAGCAGGAACTAAATTAACAAACGTTGGAGAAACTACAATTTTAGTTGTAGTGTTTTCAGGACGTTTTGATAGTAATTCATCTAATAAAGCTTCTGTTTCTTGGCTGTTCTTGTGCATTTTCCAGTTACCAGCGACAATCTTTTTTCTCATTATTTAATTTTTTTTAATATAGTATTCAAATTCTTATCATCTGCTTCAATAGCTTTGTACAAAGCAATTTTACCTTTTTTGTCAATAACCATATATCTTGGAATCCAATCTAAAGTAATTGATTTACCAAAAACACCTTTCATTCCATCAGAAACTAAATAATGCTCTCCTTTTACATCGTATTTTTCAATACCTTTTTTCCAAGCTTCAGCATTTTTATCCATGGATATGAAAAGATAAACTACATCTTTTTTGAAAGTGCTCTGTAATGTTTTTAATTTAGGCATACCAGCAACACAGTCCTTACACCAAGAAGCCCATACATCCATGACGATGGTTTTTCCTTCGTATTTCTTTAGTATTTCTTGAAAACTGATTTCTTTTCCGTCTACAGTTTGTAGCTTTTCTGCTAAACCTTCTGGGGTGAACGTTGTAGGGGTTTGTGCTTGGATAGTACCAACGCTAGATAAAATGAAAAGAGATAACAACAATAGTTTTTTCATAAGTGTGATTTTATTGTAAAATTAGTGAACCAGAATTATTTTTAATCAATTTTAATAAATAATTATTACAATCGAATTTTAGGATCTAAATAAGCATAAATGATATCTACCAAGATATTGATGACAACGAAAGTAGTAGCAATTACAATAACTGATCCCATAATTACAGGTAAATCCAAATTGTTTAAAGCTTCTACTATTTCTTTACCCAATCCATTCCATCCGAAAATATATTCTACAAAAACAGCTCCTGCTAGCATAGAGGCAAACCATCCTGATATTGCTGTAACAACTGGGTTTAGAGCATTTTTAACAGCGTGTTTTCGTATAATTTGAAATTCCGTTAATCCTTTGGCTCGGGCAGTACGGATGTAATCCTGACCCAAAACTTCTAATAAGGAGTTTCGCATTAATTGAATAACCACAGCCAAGGGACGAATACCTAGAACAATGGCAGGAAGAATACAATTTTTCCATTGGATATAAGAACCAGAACCAAAATCATCCACCTCATATAAACTTCCAGTCATATTCAGGTGAGTGTATTTATTCAAGACAAAACCAAAAAGCCAAGCAAAAATAATAGCACTAAAAAAGGAAGGAACACTCATTCCTAAGGTACTGAGTAAAGCGATGGAACGATCAATCCAAGTATCTTTATACAAAGCAGAAATAATTCCAAATATAATTCCAATAATCAATGCGATAATAATGGCTAAACAAGCCAACACAACAGTGTTGGGTAGTGTATCTCCAATAACCTGCGTTACTTTTTTACCACTTTTTTGAAATGATTCCCGTAAGTAAGGTGTTTTTAAAACAACTGTAGTATTCCCAATTGAAAACAACGACAAAGCATTGTATTTATCAGGAGAAAGGAATGTATAATCCTCTTTATTAGTGCTATGGAAAGAAAGCGGTGATAAATCGTTGAGGTAATACAAATATTGTTGACCTACTGGTTTATCAAAACCATACTTCTTTTTTACGATAGCCAGCTGTTCTGAATTCTCATTCTGATCCAACATCATTCGTGCGGGATCGCCAGGTAATACGGTGAATAAAAAGAATATTACTGTAATTACACCCCAAAGAGTGAGTAAAGCATACCCCGTTTTATGTAAGAAATATTTAATCAATGGCGTATTTAATTTAAAACTCTTTAGAATAAATCAGTGCTACAATTACAGTTTTAATTTTTTGATATCATTATAATGTACCATTTGTTTTACGGTTCCTTTATCTAATACTAAGATACCAGGATTTGAACGAACGATAGTTTTTAATGTTGTTTCATCACAGAAATAGAAATCAAAAGTAAAGTGATAGTCTGCTTTTGCTTTAGCAATAAGATTGTCTAAAGAAGCAGTAACGGCAATTACTTTATAGCCTTTTGCTTTTGCCTGTTGATTTAATTCTTCCAGTTTTGCCAATCCATCTTGGTTTGATTTAGATAAATTGTAAGCAACGATCATAACCAACTTAGGCTCATTCAACATGGCTTCTGTGAAATCTTCTCCATCTTTTTCAATAGAAAAATCATGGATAGGCGGTTCATATCCTTTTTCCATTTCTGTTGTTTCAACAGATACATATTCTCCCGCAATAGTAGGATAAGCCCCTTTGTTTACAATTACTTCCTCTTTCCCATTTACTTTAAAAGTCCATTTGTACTCATATACTGATTTTGGAGCATTTTCTGGAATTGTCATACCAGCCTGAATGTTGTTTCCTATTTTATAAGGTCTGAAATCAATAAGAGGTAAGTGATTTAATACATAATAAGCGAAAATCATACAAGCTGCAAAACTCACAAACACAGTTAAGTTTTGTCCTGTACGACTGAATATCGGTTTTATTAAATGCTTGTTGAAGAATAAGATTAAGATAAAGAATAAAAGAATTAAATCTTTATAAAATGATTGCCAAGGCGTTAGTTTTACGGCATCACCAAAACAACCACAATCTGTAACTTTATTGAAGTAAGCAGAATAGAAAGTAAGGAAAGTGAAAAATATTATCATCAATAATAAACTCCACATTGTGAATTTTGACTTGAAGCCAATTAAAAGTAGAATTCCTAACACAACTTCAAAAATGACTACAAACAGTGCAATTCCAAGAGCATATGGGATTAAAAATTCAAGATTTAAAACATTCTCACCAAAATATTCCTGAAGCTTAAAAGAGAAACCTACTGGATCATTCAATTTGATGAAACCTGAAATAATGAATAATATACCGACAAAAATTCTTGAAAAGTGGACTAATAATTTCATAATAGTATTTTTAAAGTTTCAATACAAAACCTTAATCTAGATTTTGTACTGAAGAGTTATGGGTTAGTTATTTTGTATCTGCAAAACCTTTTAAAATTAAAGCGAAAATAGCATAGTTAATCATGTCTTGATAATTTGCATCAATACCTTCGGAAACTAAAGTTTTACCTTTATTGTTTTCAATTTGTTTGACACGTAATAATTTTTGAAGAATAATATCGGTTAAAGAACTCACTCTTAAATCGCGCCATGCTTCACCATAATCGTGGTTTTTAGCCTCCATGAGTTCCTTTGTTAATTTTACTTTTTCATCAAAAAGAATTGTAGCCGTTTCTACATCCAAATCAGGTTGAGAAGCAACACCTCTATCCAATTGGATTAAAGCCATAATAGAGTAATTGATTATTCCGATGAATTCGCCTGATTCATCTTCATCAACTTTGCGAATTTCATTTTCCTGTAAACTTCTGATACGTTGTGCTTTGATGAATATCTGATCCGTTAATGAAGGCAATCTTAGTATTCTCCATGCACTACCATAATCTTTCATTTTGTTGATGTAAAGTTCTCTGCAAATTGCAATGACCTTATCGTATTCCTGATCCGTATTATTCATTTTCGGTGTATCTTTGTGTGAAATTTTTTCAAAAATAGGAATTAATTTTTAGTATTGGGTATTGATTACGCAGTATTGGGATGAAAAAATGAAGGAATAAAAAGAATAATACAATACAAATACTATATCATAAAAATGGTTATCAATTGCAAAGGAGAATTAATTGACTTATCACTTCCAAAAGTAATGGGAATTTTGAATATTACCCCAGATTCTTTTTTTGACGGAGGACGATATAAACAAGAAGATGAAATTCTAAATCGAGTAGAAGGAATGTTAACCCATGGTGCAACTTTTATTGATGTAGGTGCTTATTCTTCTCGACCTAGCGCAGCATATGTTTCTGAAGAAGAAGAATTGGAACGAATTCTACCTATTCTGCAATCCATTTTAAAGCGTTTTCCAGAAGCTTTATTGTCCATTGATACATTTCGTAGTGAAGTAGCAAAACAAAGTGTTGAAGCAGGTGCAGCATTGATTAATGATATTGCTGCTGGTGGCTTGGATGAGAAAATGTTTGAAGTGGTAGCAAAACTACAAGTTCCTTATATCATGATGCATATGAAAGGTACGCCACAAACCATGCAACAATTTACACAATACGATGATATTCTAAAGGAAATGTTGTTTTATTTTTCTGAAAAAATAAATAAAGCAAGAAGCTACAAGATTAATGATTTGATTATTGATCCGGGCTTTGGCTTTTCTAAGACAATAGAACAAAACTACCATGTTTTTTACAACATAGAATTGTTTGAAATGCTGGAATTGCCAATGTTAATTGGGATTTCAAGAAAATCTATGATTTATAAGTTGTTAGAGAATAAACCAGACGACGCCTTGAATGGGACCACTGTGTTAAATACAATTGCATTGACCAAAGGCGCAAATATTCTTCGAGTACACGATGTAAAAGAAGCGGTAGAATGCATTAAAATCATTGCGGCAATTCAAAAATAAAGGAATTCCAAATTATTGATGATGGTACGGTTCGTTTCTTAGAATAGTAAATCCACGATAGAGCTGTTCAATAAAGAACAAGCGAACCATTTGATGAGAGAAAGTCATTAAGGATAATGAAATTTTTCCTTGCGCTTTTTTATATACTTCTTCACTAAAACCATAAGGACCACCAATAACAAACACTAAAGTTTTTATACCAGAATTCATCTTTTTTTGAAGTTCATCTGAAAATCCTACACTGGAAAAATTTTTCCCATTTTCATCCAATAAAATGAGTTGATCTGTAGGAGTCAGTTTAGATAAAATAAGTTCCCCTTCTTTTTCTTTTTGTTGATTTTCCGAAAGGTTCTTCACATTCTTAATGTCAGGAATAATATCCAAATCAAATTTAATATAAAAAGATAATCGCTTGGTATAATCATCAATTAGCGTTTGTAACGCCTTGTTATCCGTTTTACCAATTGCAATAAGTTTGATGTTCATGAGAATGGGTTTTACGTTGCAAAATTACATTTTTTTAAATTTTATCAAGAGTAGAGACTACTTTTAAACTAAAATATGAGATAAAACATTGTTTCCATGATCTTTTTAAAATCTTTTATATTTGAGAAAGAGAACCGTAATATGCAAACACAATATGAGGCAGTACAAATAAAAAAATCACTATTTTAGCACTTCAATAAAATTGATAATATGATAAACGAAGCACAATTTCGAGAAGAATTGGAATTAATTATAAAAAACGGAATTCGTGAAGATGTAGGTGATGGTGACCATAGTTCATTAGCTTGTATTCCTGCTACTGCGCAAGGAAAAGCAAAGCTATTAGTAAAAGAAGATGGTATACTGGCGGGAGTAGAATTTGCTAAAATGATTTTCAATTATGTAGATAAAGACTTAAAAGTAGAAGTTTTTATTGAAGACGGAACACCAGTGAAATATGGAGATATTGCATTCCATGTTGCGGGAAGTTCACAATCCATATTAAAAGCTGAGCGCTTGGTTTTGAATTCAATGCAACGTATGAGTGCTATTGCAACAAAAACAAAATCATATGTTGAAATTTTAAAAGGAACAGAAACAAAAATATTAGATACAAGAAAAACAACACCTGGAATTCGAGCAATTGAAAAATGGGCGGTGAAAATAGGAGGTGGAGAGAATCACCGTTTTGGATTGTACGATATGATTATGTTGAAAGACAATCATAATGATTTTGCAGGAGGTATTACACAAGCCATTACAAAAACAAATGCGTATTTGAAGACTAACAATTTAGACCTTAAAATTATTGTTGAAGCTAGAAATATTGAAGAAGTAAAAGAAATTTTAGCCAATGAAGGAGTCTATAGAATCTTACTGGACAACTTTGATTATGCTATGACTAGAGAAGCTGTAAAGCTAATCGGGAATCAGTGTTTAACAGAATCTTCAGGTGGAATTAATGAAAATACAATACGTGAATATGCTAAATGTGGAGTAAATTATATCTCGTCAGGAGCATTGACTCATTCTGTGAGTAATATGGATTTAAGCTTGAAGGCGATATAATGTATGTCTAAAGAAATTGAAGATAAGCTCGAAAAGATACCTGTTATCAGGAATCTGGTTCGATCGGGGAAAAAGGTAAAACTTCCCGGTTTTGAAGGATTATCACTATATGATTTACTTGAGCTATACGGAATCGGTATAGCCAAAGGTGCTTTTTCATATCGTGCTGGAGCCATCGCATTCAGTTTCTTTATGGCGCTTTTTCCTTTTGCATTATTTATTTTAAACCTTATTCCTTATATCCCTTTAGAAGGATTTCAAGAAGATTTTTTAAAATTCGTTGCCGAGGGCGTTCCGCCAAATACTTATGAAGCAGTAGCTTCAATTATTAATGATATTTTAAATAAAAGTTACAAGAGTTTACTTTCTTCGGGATTTATATTGTCTATTTTCTTAATGGCCAATGGTGTTAATGCTATTCTTGGCGGCTTCCAAAACTCATATCATATTACAATTACAAGAGGTTTCTTTAGGCAATATGCCGTTGCATTAGCGATGTCTATTCTATTGTCTTTCATTTTATTGATTACAGTGGCTGCTATTGTAATTTTTGAAATATTTATTCGAAAGCTACAAAGTGAAGGTGTTTTGCAGGATCAAGTATATCTTGTGGAATGGGGGAGATACCTGTTTGTAATTATTATGATTCTAGTGACAACCTCTGTGATGTTTAAATACGGTGCTAAGGAAACATCAAAAAACTCCTTCATTAGCTATGGTTCAGTTTTTACAACGATATTAATCATTATATCTTCTTATTTCTTTGGGATTTATGTAGAGCGATTTTCAAAGTACAATGAGTTATATGGCTCTATTGGTACGCTTCTTGTATTAATGATCTATATTTGGATTAACTGCATGATTTTATTATTAGGATTCGAATTAAATGCAACAATTCATAGATTAAAAAGAAAAAATTTATATATTTAGCCAAACCTTAAAACAAAAGAAAATGAAAAAGCATTTATTAACAATCTTATTTGTAGCGGTTGCTGGCGTTTTTTCAGTTCAAGCACAAGACGTTACAGGTAAATGGAAAACCGTAGATGATGAAACCGGAGAAGCGAAGTCAATCGTAGAGATTACGGAGAAAGACGGGAAAATTTATGGTAAAGTAGTTGAAATCTTAAACCCAGAGAAAAAAAACGCAAAATGCAAAGATTGTCCTGGAGAAGATAAAGATAAGCCGATTTTAGGGTTGACAATTATTAAAGGATTATCAAAAAGTGGTAAAGAGTATTCTGGCGGAAAAATTTTAGATCCAAACAAAGGAAAACTGTACAAATGCAATGTTAGCCTTGACGGAAAAGATAAATTAAACGTTAGAGGATATATTGGAATCTCTCTTTTAGGAAGAACACAAACTTGGTCTAGAGTCAAGTAAAACATATACCAACCAAAATGAAAAACACTTCAGCGATGAAGTGTTTTTTTTTATGCCTTTTGAAGAGTATCTTTGTTATTCTAAACTCAATATATGCCTTATTTCGTTGAAGTAATTTTACCATTATCCTTACCAAAGCCTTTTACCTATAGTATTACTGAAGCCGAATTCAATTATATTAAAAAAGGAATGCGTATTGCTGTACCTTTTGGTAAAACAAAAGTATATACTGGTTTAGTTATCGAAATACATCAAACGCCACCTGCTTTATACGAAGCAAAAGAAATTCACCAAATATTAGATGAAGAACCCATTGTCAATGAACTTCAAATTGAACATTGGAAGTGGATTGCATCCTATTATATGTGTGCAATAGGTGATGTATATCGCGGTGCAATGCCTTCGGCTTTATTATTAGAAAGTGAAACGATTATTTCACAAAAACCAAATACGACTATAGATCAAACGGGATTCTCGGACGATGAATTTTTAATTTATGAAGCTTTACAGCGACAAACTTCATTAAAACTACATGATATTATCAATATTCTTGGAAAGAAAAATGTCTTTCCAATTGTAAAAGGAATGATGGATAAAGATGCAGTCGTGTTAGAAGAAGAAGTAGTCGAAGTGTATAAACCCAAAATGACTCGATACGTTCGTTTGTGTGAGCAATACAGAACCAATGAAGGATTGAGTGAATTGTTACAACAATTACAAAATGCGCCCAAGCAGAAAGACGTTGTAATGAGTTTTTTCCAAATTAGCGCCACAGAGAAGAAACCAATTACCGTTAAGAAATTAGTAGAAGCAGCTGATAGTTCGAATGCTATTGTAAAGGCGCTAATTACAAAAGAAATTTTTGAAGAATACCATTTACAAGAAGATCGATTGACTGTTAAAGGTGTGGCGGATAAATATAATTTTACGCTAAGTGAACCCCAACAAAAAGCTTTTGATGAAGTAGTTTCTACTTTTGAAAATCAATCAGTTACTCTTTTGCAAGGTGTAACAGCCAGCGGAAAAACGGAAATTTATAGTAAGTTAATTGAGCAATATGTAGCGGAAGGAAAACAGGTATTGTATCTGTTACCAGAAATTGCTTTGACAACCCAGCTTGTAGGGAGATTAAGAGCTTATTTTGGTAATGATGTAGCAGTATATCATTCTAAATTCAGTAATAATGAACGAGTTGAGGTTTGGCAACAAATTAGAACGCAATCTGCAAAAGCAAAAATAGTGATAGGTGTACGATCAGCTCTATTCTTACCGTTTTCAAATTTAGGATTAATCATTGTTGATGAAGAACATGAACAAACCTTTAAACAATTTGATCCGGCACCGCGCTATCATGCACGAGATGCCTCAATTGTTTTGGCGCACAGTCATCAAGCAAAGGTGCTTCTAGGTTCTGCAACACCCAGTATTGAAACCTATTTTAATGCACAATCAGGCAAATATGGTTATGTGTTTTTAAAAGAACGCTATGGGAATGGAATGATGCCAGAGATTGAATTAGTTGATCTAAAAGATAAATACAAACGTAAAAAAATGTCCGGTCATTTTAGCGATACCTTAATTGACGCTATTACAGAAGCATTGGCATTAGAGGAGCAAGTAATACTGTTTCAAAATAGAAGAGGATATTCCCCAGTGATTGAATGTATGACCTGCGGGAATGTTCCGCAATGTCCGCAATGCGATGTGAGTTTGACATATCATAAACATAAAAACCAACTGCGATGCCATTATTGTGGGTATAGTATGGCAAACCCAACAAATTGCCATCAATGCCATAGCGTTGATTTAACGACAAAAGGATTTGGAACAGAGCAAATCCAACAAGAATTAGTTACTCTTTTTCCAGAGCGGAAAATTGGACGAATGGATCAAGATACTACCCGTGGAAAATATGGATATGAAAAAATAATTGACAGCTTTAAAAACAGAGAAGTCGATATATTAGTAGGTACTCAGATGTTAGCCAAAGGATTAGATTTTGATAATGTAAGCCTTGTTGGAATAATGAATGCAGACAATATGCTGTATCATCCAGATTTTAGAGCTTTTGAACGAAGTTATCAAATGATGACACAGGTAGCGGGTAGAGCAGGACGATCTGAGAAAAGAGGAAAAGTGTATATCCAGACTTATAATCCAGATCACAATGTGATTCAACAGGTGACAAACAATGATTATTTGGGAATGTACAATGAGCAGGTATATGAAAGATACTTATATAAATATCCACCTTATTTCCGTTTGATTAAATTGACTTTAAAACACCGTGATTTTGATAAATTAAAAGAAGGTGCTTTATGGTTGTTTAATGTGATGAAGCAAAATCTAGACATTCCAGTTTTAGGGCCAGAAGAACCACCTATTAGTAGAATAAGAAATGAATATATCCGAGTGATTATGGTGAAAATTCCACAAAATCAATCCATTGGAGGCACAAAAAAAACTATTCAGAAAATATTGAATAGTTTTGAAGCTGTTGCACAATACAGAGCTATAAAAGTTAGTGTAAATGTAGATTTTTATTAGTCAGTAGCTAAAGCCTTAACCAAATCTTCCTTCTTGTTACGACTCAGAGGAATCTTGTTAATACCTATCTCGGCAAACTTACTGTTGAACTTTTCGATTTTATCAATATTGATGATAAAGGATTTGTGTACGCGAATAAACTTGTTTTTAGGTAAGTCACTTTCAAATGCCTTCATCGTAGATAACACCAAATGATTTTCATCCTCAGTAACTACTTTAACGTAATCACCATAGGCTTCAATCCATTTGATTTTAGATGTAAATATTTTTAGTTTCTTAAGATTACTTTTAATGAAAATATGCTCTCCATCCTCGTCAATACTCTCCTTTTTCAATTGGAACATATCAATCGCTCTTTTTACAGCAGCATTGAAGCGTTCTTTTGAAATAGGTTTATGGAGATAATCAGTAGCATCATAATCAAATGCCTTTAATGCATATTCTGCTTTAGCAGTGATGAATATAATTTGAGGCTTTATCTTTAAACCATCTAATAAATCAAATCCGTTAATTACAGGCATTTCAATATCCAGGAAAATCAAATCGACAGCCTTATGGGATAAGCAATTTTTAGTTTCTATGGCATTGGAAAATTCTCCGACAAGGTTTAAATTAGAGTGCGTATTCACTAATTTTGTAACAGTCATTCGCTGTATAGTACTATCGTCAACAACTACGCAATTCAGTTTCATAAGCAAGCATTAAATTAATAAGCAGAATGGTCAATAAAAATAATTATAATATTATTGTTATCCTAAAACAATTAAGCGAAAATAGGAAAATAAAATAAAAAAGCCAAACAGGTTTGTTAGTTAGAGAATTATCATTACTTTTGCACCCATATTTTTAACAAATAAAATAGAATTATTATGAATCATTATGAAACTGTTTTCATCTTGAATCCCGTTTTATCTGAACAACAGGTAAAGGAAACAGTAAGCAAATTCGAAGATTTTCTTACTTCAAAAGGAGCAGAGATGGTATCTAAAGAGGATTGGGGCCTAAAAAAAATGGCTTACGAAATCCAACACAAAAAAAGTGGTTTTTATCACTTATTTGAATTCAAAGTAGCTGGAGAAGTTTTAGCTGGTTTTGAAACTGAATTTAGACGTGATGAAAGAATCATGCGTTTCTTAACTGTAAGTTTAGATAAGCATGCTATTTCTTGGGCTGAAAGAAGAAGAACTAAATTGAAAACTAAAGCTTAATTATTATGTCTACAATAGAGCAATCAGCTAAAGGAAAAAAAGACGGAGATATCAGATATCTTACGCCTTTAAATATAGAAACTAACAAGACTAAAAAGTATTGTCGTTTCAAAAAGTCTGGTATCAAGTATATTGATTATAAAGATGCTGACTTTTTATTGAAGTTTGTAAATGAGCAAGGAAAAATCCTTCCTCGTCGTTTAACTGGAACTTCTTTAAAGTATCAAAGAAAAGTGTCAGTTGCTGTTAAAAGAGCTCGTCATTTAGCATTAATGCCATATGTGGCTGATTTATTAAAATAAAAAACAGGCGTAATTATGGAACTTATACTTAAGAAAGACGTACAAAATTTAGGTTTTAAAGACGATATCGTAGCAGTGAAAAATGGTTATGGTCGTAACTTTTTAATTCCTCAAGGATTTGCTCATTTAGCAACTCCATCAGCTAAAAAAGTATTAGCTGAAAACTTAAAACAAAGAGCATTTAAAGAACAAAAAATTGTTGATGACGCTAAGAAATTAGCTGAAACTTTAAAAGCTATTGAAATTAAAATTTCTGCTAAAGCAGGTGGTGAGAAATTATTCGGTTCTGTAACCAATATTGATATTGCTGAAGTTTTAGAGAAAAACGGTCAATCTATTGACAGAAAATTCATCACAAGTGGAATCGTTAAACGTACTGGTAAATATACAGCTAGCGTTAGATTACACAGAGATGTAATCATTGAATTACCATACGAAATCGTTGCTGAAAAGTAATCTATCGTAATAGTATATATAAAGCCTTCTCGCAAGAGAAGGCTTTTTTTTGTAAATAAAAGTGCGGGTGCTTTGTGGTGCCCAGTTGTTTAATATAATTATTTTTGAGGATATGAAATATACTCGTTTAACAAAAGAACAATTTGAAGAATTACACCCTGAGTTTATTAACTTCTTGGCTACTCAATCTATTGATAAAGCAGAATGGGATACCATTAAGCGTGATCAACCAGAAGTAGCAGAACAAGAGTTAGATGTTTTCTCAGATTTGATTTGGGAAGGTGTATTGACTAAAGCAGAATATTTAGAACATTTTTCTAAAAGCCATATTTTCCTTTTCCATTGCTTGGAAAATCAATTCAATTCAATTGTGCTAAAAGCATTGGTTCCAGATGTTGATTTCTTAACCAAAGAAGGATTACAATGGTTGAGCGATAATATGTTTACGGAAACTGTAGAAATGCATTTAGGAAAGAAAGATTTCGGAGCAGAACGCAATGTGGCTATTTTCGATTTAATTAAAGAAGGAGCTTTCTTGAGTGATGGACGATTAATGCAGCAAATAAACAGTATTATCAAAGCGTAATTTTTTGAAATAAATACCGTAAAACACGTATTTTAGTACTCAAATATTAAATAAGTCAACCCTTTTCTGTATGGATACTTTGCAAACTATTCAAGCTCTGAGAGATGAGCTAAATCAACACAATTATAACTATTATGTTTTGGATAATCCAACCATTTCTGATTATGATTTTGATATAAAATTAAAAGAGTTGCAAATATTAGAAGATCAAAATCCTGATTTTTTTGATCCTAATTCTCCTACGCAAAGAGTAGGAGGAACCATAACTAAAAATTTTGATACGGTTCGCCATGCAAATAGAATGTATTCTTTGGATAACTCTTATTCAAAAGATGATTTATTGGATTGGGAGAAGCGTATACAAAAAGTATTAGGTGATGTTCCCTTAGAGTACACCTGTGAGCTAAAATATGATGGCGCTTCAATTAGTATTACTTATGAAAATGGAGTACTGTCAAGAGCTGTAACAAGAGGTGATGGATTTCAGGGAGATGATGTTACAAATAATATTAAAACGATTCGTTCGATTCCTTTACAATTGAAAGGAGATTACCCTGCTCATTTTGAAATTCGAGGTGAAATTGTCTTGCCAATTGCGGGTTTCATGAAAATGAATCAAGAATTGATTGAGATTGGTGAAACGCCGTATTCTAATCCTCGAAATACAGCTTCAGGAAGCTTAAAATTACAAGATAGTAGCGAAGTAGCAAAACGTCCATTGGACTGCTTGTTATACTTTATTATTGGTAATGATTTGCCATTTTCTACTCAGTATGATGGTTTGAAGAAAGCGAGAAGCTGGGGGTTCAAAGCACCGAATGAAGCAAAGCTGGCTAAGAACTTAGACGAGGTTTTTGCATTTATTGATTATTGGGATATCCATCGTCATGATTTACCCTATGAAACAGATGGTGTTGTAATTAAGGTAAATAGTTTTTATAGTCAAGAAGAACTTGGTTATACAGCAAAATCACCACGTTGGGCGATTGCCTATAAGTTTAAATCAGAACAAGTAACTACAAAATTAAATTCAATATCCTATCAAGTAGGAAGAACTGGAGCGATAACGCCAGTGGCAAATTTAGAACCTGTACAGTTAGCAGGAACTATTGTAAAACGTGCTTCCTTGCATAATGCCGATCAGATTCAAAAGCTAGATGTTCGTGTGAATGATGCAGTTTTTGTTGAAAAAGGAGGAGAGATTATTCCTAAGATTATTGGCGTTGATATTACACAGCGTGCTATAGATTCAGAACCTGTTGTGTATATAACCCATTGCCCAGAATGTGAAACAGAATTGATTAGGAAAGAAGGAGAAGCTCAGCATTATTGTCCAAATTTTTATGGTTGTCCTCCACAAATTATTGGTAGAATTCAGCATTACATTTCTCGTAAAGCAATGGATATTGAAGGTTTGGGTGGTGAGACTGTCGCTCTGTTATTTAATGCAGGTTTAATTCATAATTATGCTGACTTATATGAATTAACGAAGGAGCAAGTGATTCCTTTGGAACGTATGGCAGAAAAATCAGCGGATAATTTGATTAACGGTATTGAGAAATCAAAAGAAGTTCCTTTTGAAAGCGTTTTGTTTGCCTTGGGAATCCGTTATGTAGGAGAAACTGTAGCGAAGAAATTAGCGAAACATTATAAGAATATTGATGCTTTGAGTCAAGCCACTTTGATGGATTTGATTTTGGTAGATGAAATTGGAGAAAGAATAGCGCAAAGTGTGGTAGATTTCTTTGAAAATACAGAAAATCAGAAAATTATTCAACGCCTCAAAGAATACGGTGTTCAATTAGAAACAACCCATGAAACAGTAAATCTTAGTGATAAATTTGTGGGTAAAACATTTGTAGTTTCAGGAGTCTTTTCAAAATTCTCGAGAGATGAACTTAAAAAAGCAATTGAAGACCATGGAGGTAAAGTAGGGAGTTCGATTTCTGCTAAAACGGATTATGTGGTAGCTGGAGAGAATATGGGGCCTGCTAAGCTTGAAAAAGCTACTAAATTGAATGTAGCTATTATTTCTGAAGATGATTTCATTCAAATGCTAGAATAAGCTTTAGTGAAATCTACTTGGGTTGATTCGTTAAGATACAATATCCATCTGGATCCAAACGAGTGATTCGGTTGTGTTTCTTGAGGTTTTTTAAATTCTTGAAGATTTACATAAAAAAAAAGAAGTCATCTGTACTATTGAGATGACTTCTTTTTTTATTTATATTATTTTTTAAACAACAATAGTTCTTCCGCTATGTGATTTTGATTTGTCTGAATCAAAGTAAAAGTCAATTCGACCTAGATTAATTCCATAACAACCTACCTGATTCACTAATACTTCTACACCATCAAGGTTTTTAACCAATGTAGGCTTTTCTAAGAAAGTATGTGTGTGTCCACCAATGATAAGATCAATGTCTTTGGTTTTGGCAGCTAATATTAAATCAGATACGCGGTTAGGTTCATTTTTATAGTTGTAACCAATGTGTGACAAACAAATTACTAAATCACATTTTTGTTCATGTTTTAGAATTCGAGTCATGTCTTGAGCTACTTCAATAGGATTACTATATACCGTTTCTTTGTACATTTTTTTATCTACTAAGCCTTCCAATTGAACACCTAGTCCGAAAACACCAATTTTGACACCGCCCTTATTGAATATTTTATAAGGTTTTACATAACCATCCAATATTGTTTTTGAGAAATCGTAATTCGCAGAAATGAAATCAAATTTTGCGTGAGGCAATTGGGCTAAAAAACCTTCCAGGCCATTATCGAAATCATGATTTCCAAGAGTAGCCACATCATATTTCATCATGCTCATTAACTTGAATTCCAATTCACCACCATAATAATTGAAATAAGGGGTTCCTTGAAAAATATCACCAGCATCTAATAATAGAACATTTGGATTTTCTTTTCGAATGTTTTCTATTAATGTTGCTCTTCTGGCAGCTCCACCCATATTAGCATTTCGTGGATCTTCCGGTCCAAAAGGATCAATATGACTGTGAACATCATTCGTATGAAGGATCGTAATATGTTTGTCTGCTAAAGTGTTGAAGCTCGTTAATGGTAAACTGCTTAAACTAAGTAAAGCGGAACTAGCTGCTGTTTTTTGTAAAAAGTCTCTTCTTTTCATTTTTTTGTGCTGTATGAGTAAAACAATACTAGTTTATTCTTGAATAATTCTTGGTTCAAATGTCGTTGGAAGTGTATCTACCTCTTTGAAATAATCAATTAGAACATTTCGTAGTTTGTAATCCATGTCATATTGTGCTGTAGCCTTCTTGAAGAAATTCATACTATCACCACCATTAATCAAATAATCTGATGTAGCAACGTAATATGTTTTTTCTAAATCTACAGGTTGTCCTTGAACTGTAATACTTTTGTAAGAAGTACCGCTTTTGTCCAGAACAATTTTCATTCCTGAAAGAGGGTGTGGTTTCTTTTCGGCAATAATATATTGAACCATTTCAATCACTTGTTTCCCTTTTATAGCAGCAATAAATAAATTATTTTCAAAAGGCATAATTTCAAATGCTGTACGTGTTGTAACATTACCCTTAGGGATAATAGCGCGAATACCACCGTGGTTTAATAAACAGATGTCAATTTTTTTATGCTCACGCGCTTCAAAAACAATATTACCTCTTTGTAAAGTAACATCAGCCATTAAGCAACCAATGTTCGTTTGCCATTCACCTTTACTTTTATCCAATGTTATAGGAGAATAAGCCAAAACATTATCAAGATCTTTGTTGATATGCTCTCGGTAAGGTTTGATAAAATTCTCTATTTCAGATACTTCTTTGTATTGGTTAGTAATACCAATTTTCTTTCCTTCAATCTTATCAAGGTAGTTTTTTTGTTGACTACAAGAATAAAGAGCAGTAATTGTTATAAATAAAACAAATTGTTTTAAAACAATGTTATACTTTTTTAGATTTGTCATTCTAGGTGATACTTATTTGGTTAATTTTGTATTTCAAGCAAAAGTAATATGTTTATAAAATTTATAAAGGATTTTTCAGCAAAAAAAATATTAAAAAAGAGTTTATTTAATGTAAAGGATAACCATTCAAATGACGTTGTAAGAACAATTGGACTATTAATTGATGAGACTTATTTCTTAGAAAAAGAAGCCCTAATTAAGAGTTTAGTCAAAAATGGCATTCCAGAAAACAAAATAAAGGTACTAGTTTATCGTGATAGATTAAAGAAAAACGAAGAATATAAATACCCAACATTTAGTAATAAACAAATAGGGTGGGATGGTCAGATAAATAATGAAGATGTGCAAAATTTTGTAAAAGAAAAGTTTGACATGCTAATTAGTTACTATGATACAGAAAAATTAGCATTGATGTTAATTACAAATAATTCTAAAGCAAATTTTAAAGTTGGATTTTCAACGATAGATAAGAGGTTAAATCATTTTATGATTAATACCAATGCAGAGAATTATGAGGTTTTTACCACAGAGTTATTTAAGTATTTAAGAATATTAAACAAAGTATAATCATGCAATCATTTGTAGGTACTGGAGTGGCTTTAGTGACTCCATTTAAAAAAGATTTTTCAGTAGATACTGAAGCGTTAGTGAGAATTGTTAATTATGTGATTGATGGAGGTGTAGAATATTTGGTTGTATTAGGTACAACTGCGGAAGCAGCAACATTAAGTCAGGAAGAACAAGAGCTTGTTATAAAGACGATTATTGAGGCCAATAATGGTAGATTACCTTTGGTCTTGGGTGTAGGAGGAAATAATACGCATAAAGTAGTAGAGGAATTAAAGACAAGAGATTTTTCAGCATTTTCCGCTATTTTATCGGTATCACCATATTATAATAAACCAACACAAGAAGGAGTATATCAGCATTTTAAAGCAGTTGCAGAAGCATCGCCAATTCCAGTAATTCTATATAATGTACCAGGAAGAACAGCTAGCAACATGTTGCCATCAACGGTAATTAGACTAGCCAATGATTTTAAAAACATCATTGGTATTAAAGAAGCAGCTGGAGATATTGTACAAGCAATGAAATTAATACAGCATAAGCCAAAGGATTTCTTAGTGATTTCTGGAGATGATATGGTTACTTTACCTATGGTTTTAGCCGGTGGAGCAGGAGTTATTTCTGTAATCGGAGAAGGTTTTCCAAAAGAATTTTCTACAATGGTTCGTTTAGGATTAGATAAAAAAGTAGACGAGGCCTATGCATTACATTATCAATTAATGGACAGTATCGATATGATTTTTGAGCAAGGAAATCCAGCTGGGATAAAAGCGATTTTCAAAACTTTAAAATTATCAGAAGATACAGTGCGATTACCGTTAGTAAATGTTAACGAAGATTTAGCATCTAGGATTACACAATTTGTAAGTAAAACTGTAAATTAGTAATTATTTTTAAAATTAAAACCATAAAAATATGTTGTCAAAAACGATAGAAAAAGCATTAAACGATCAGATAAAAGTAGAAGGAGATTCTTCACAAATTTACTTGGCAATGGCTTCATGGGCTGAAGTTCAGGGATTTGAAGGAATTGCAACATTTATGTATGCACAATCAGATGAAGAGAGAATGCATATGTTGAAATTGATAAAGTATGTAAATCAAAGAGGAGGACAAGCTAAAATCTTAGCGACAAATGAGCCTTCTTTGGATTATTCTTCATTTAAATCATTGTTTAAACAATTATTTGAGCATGAAGTAAAGGTATCTCAAAGTATCAATAATTTAGTTCATATTAGTTTAGAAGAGAAAGATTATGCTACACATAACTTCTTACAATGGTATGTTTCTGAGCAAATAGAAGAAGAAGCTTCGGCAAGAACCATCTTGGATAAAATCAATTTAATTGGAGATGATAAAGGAGGACTTTACATGTTTGATAATGATATGAAAAACTTCAATGGACAAAAAGTTGTAGTACAATAAATAACAAAAATAAGAGTTTCAAAAGATGTCTGTTTAAGGGCATCTTTTTTTTGTTTTCAGGCTTTTTGAGTCCTATGAAAAAAATGTTTTGTATTCTCTAATTATTAACTAAATTTGCCGTTGGTTTTTATAGACTGTTAAAGTCTGAATAATCAATAAAACCTTTTATGAAAAATGAATAAATTTCTATCGATAATACTTGTAGTTCTTGTTTTTAGTTCATGTAGTGATCTTCAAAAGGCTTTGAAATCAGAGGATGTAGCTTTAAAATATGCCACAGCCGAAAAATTATATGAAAGTGGGAAATACACAAAAGCAATTCGACTTTTTGAACAAATAGCACCTTCTTACCGAGGAAAACCTCAGGCAGAAAAGATGTTTTATATGTTCGCACAGTCGTATTATAAAACAAAAAACCAGTATTATTTGTCAGGATATCAATTTGAAAGCTTTGCATCTGCCTATCCAAAAAGTGAAAAAGCAGAAGAAGCTGCTTATCTAGGTGCTAAAAGTTATGCGTATTTATCACCACGATATACATTAGATCAAACGGATACTTATAAAGCTATTGAAAAGCTTCAAGCTTTCATCAATAACTATCCAAATTCAACTTATATCGGTGAAGCAAATGAATTAGCTACATCTCTACGTGTTAAACTAGAAATGAAAGCCTATGAAATTGCAAAACAATATAATACAATATCAGATTACAAATCAGCAATCAAAGCATTAGATAACTTTGTGGCAGATTATCCAGGTACACCATTTAAAGAAAAAGCATTATATTATAAATTAGATTCAGCTTATAATCTTGCAATAAACAGTATTCCTTCTAAAATGGAAGAAAGATTAGCTACTGCAAAATTAGCCTATACTAATTTATTGAAGTTTAAAGAGGATACAGAATACAAAAAAGAAGCAGACAAAATGTATGCTTCAATCGAAAAAGAATTACAACAATTTTCTAAATAATAAAAAGTCATGGATTTAAAAAAGACTACTGCTCCAGTTAACACTATTACCTACAATAAGAGTACGATTGAGGAACCGACAGGTAATGTTTATGAGGCTATAACAATTATGGCTAAGAGAGCAAATCAAATTAATTCTGAAATTAAAAAAGAATTAATTGAGAAATTAGAAGAATTTGCGACTTACAATGACAGTCTTGAGGAGATCTTTGAAAATAAAGAACAAATTGAGGTATCTAAATTCTATGAGAAATTGCCTAAGCCACACGCTTTAGCAGTTCAAGAATGGTTAGAAAACAAAATCTACTATAGAGAAACAAATAAATAATTATTGGATGTCTGTTTTACGTGGTAAAAAAATATTACTAGGAGTTTCTGGTGGGATAGCCGCATATAAAACAGCTTCTTTAGTTAGACTTTTTATAAAAGCAGGTGCTCAGGTCCAAGTGATTATGACACCTGCTTCTAAAGATTTTGTAACGCCGCTTACGTTATCTACATTGTCTAAAAATCCTGTATTTTCTACATTCTTTAATGAAGAAGATGAAAATGCAGTATGGAATAATCATGTTGATTTGGCTCTTTGGGCTGATCTTTTTGTTATCGCACCTGCAACTGCAAATACACTTTCCAAAATGTGTATGGGAAATAGCGATAACCTCTTAATTGCAACTTATCTTTCCGCAAAATGCCCTGTATATTTCGCTCCAGCAATGGATTTAGATATGTACAAGCATCCATCTACTTTATCTAGCTTTAAAACACTGAAGGAGTTTGGTAATGTTATTATTCCAGCTGAATCTGGAGAATTAGCTAGTGGTTTGTCAGGAGAGGGAAGAATGGCAGAACCTGAAAATATTATTGCTTTTTTAGAGGCCGATTTAGAAAGTAAATTGCCTTTAAAAGGTAAAAAAATACTAATTACTGCAGGGCCTACTTATGAAGCGATTGATCCCGTCCGATTTATTGGGAATCACTCCTCTGGTAAAATGGGCTTTGAATTAGCGAATGCTGCAGCCCGTTTTGGTGCAGAAGTAATACTTGTTGCAGGACCTACTCATTTAAAAGTGGAAGAAGCTTCAATAAAAGTAGTAAATGTGATATCAGCCCAAGATATGTATGATGCCTGTCATCTGTATTTTGATAACGTAGATGCTGCAATTGCTGCTGCTGCTGTAGCGGATTATAGACCGCAAACAGTAGCATTACAGAAAATAAAAAAAACAGAAGATAATTTTTCGATTGCTTTAGAAAAGACAAAAGATATTTTAGTGTCTTTAGGACAGAAAAAGAAAAATCAGTTTTTAATTGGCTTTGCGCTAGAAACAGAAAATGAAATTGAAAATGCGAAGTTGAAAATTCAGAAAAAAAACTTAGATTTGATTGTCTTAAATTCTTTAAATGATGAGGGTGCCGGTTTTGGTAAACCAACGAATAAAATTACTTTTATTGATAAATCATTTAATATAGAACCAATGCAACTAAAATCGAAAGAAGAAGTTGCGGAAGATATTTTAAATAAAATAATAAAATATTATCATGCGTAAACTATTTGTATTAATGCTTTTGTTGTGTGTTGTTGGGCTACAAGCTCAAGAACTAAATTGTGCGGTTAAAATAAATTATGACCGAGTTACAAATGCGAATAATCAAATATTTAAAACATTAGAGAAGTCGTTAACGGAATTTGTTAATAACACCAAATGGTCCGGTTTGACATTCAAAAAGAATGAGAGAATAGACTGTTCGATGTTTATTAATGTTTCGGCATACAATTCTGATCAGTTTACAGCAACAATTCAAGTGCAGTCATCTAGACCTGTTTACAATTCATCGTATTCTTCTCCGGTATTTAATTTTAATGACAAAGATTTTAATTTTAAATACGTAGAATTTGAAAATCTATATTTTGATCCCAATAGTCATGACTCAAATCTAGTTTCAGTAATCGCTTATTATGCTAACATTATTATTGGTATAGATGCAGATACTTTTACATTAAATGGTGGTACACCATATTATCAGGTAGCACAAACAATAATGAATGTATCGCAACAAAGTAATTACAAAGGATGGAAGCAATCGGATGGAAATCAAAATCGATACTTTTTAATTACCGATATTTTATCAAATACATACGGACCATTTAGAGAAGCATTATATCAATACCATTACGAAGGAATGGATTTGATGAGTGAAAATCAGAAAGAAGCAAAAGAAAAGATTAAAACAGCATTAGCTACCCTAGATAAATTACATAAAGTTAGACCAAATGCTTTTTTAACACGTGTCTTTTTTGATGCTAAATCAGATGAAATTGTTTCTGTCTTTACGGATGGACCTAAAATAAGCGTGACTGATTTATTGGATAACTTAAATCGTATATCACCATTGAACTCCAGTAAATGGGGTAAAATCACGTATTAATAATTATTGAAATTGAATTGCTAAATCTTTATAGCAATCTATATAATTTACTAAAACATACTATTGATGTTAACGACGCTTTCCATTAAGAATTTTGCTTTGATAGAAAAGTTAGAGATTAATTTTTCAGATAAGTTCTCCATTATTACAGGAGAAACAGGAGCAGGAAAGTCAATTTTACTAGGAGCTTTAGGTTTGATTCTTGGGAAAAGAGCCGATTTGTCTTCGCTGAAAAATAAAGAAGAGAAATGTGTAATTGAAGCACATTTTGAAATATCTAAATACAAATTACAAGATTTTTTTAAAGAGAATGATCTCGATTATGATTCAAATACAATCATAAGAAGAGAAATATTGCCTTCAGGGAAATCACGTGCCTTTATTAATGATAGCCCAGTAAACTTACCGGAACTACAGAATTTAAGCGCTTTTTTAATAGATATACATTCTCAAAATCAAACGCAGGAATTATCAGAAGAAAATTACCAATTTCAGATTATAGATGCAATTGCAAACCATCAAGATGCAATTGTGAACTATCAATCGGGATTAAAAAAATATAAAAGCAATAAATCATTACTTAATAAGTTAGTATCTGAACGCCAAGAAGCAATCAAGGAGCAGGATTATAATACTTTTTTATTGGAAGAATTATTGGCGGCACAATTAAAAGCAGGTGAGCAAGAATTGCTAGAAACTAATTATGAAAAGCTAAATAATGTTGAGTTTATTAAACAAGCTTTAGATAAATCATTACTAGTTCTAAATGAAGAACAAGTTGGTGTATTACAAAATCTAAAAGAAGTTAAAGCCTCATTGCAGAAAATAGCGGTTTTTTCAGAAGATTACAAGCAGCTTTTTGAGAGGATTACAAGCGTACAACTAGAGTTGGATGATATCGCTGAAGAAGTAGCTCAAAGTACGGAGTTATTAGTCAATGATCCTGAAGAACTGGAATTGATAAATCAGAAGTTGCAAAGCATTTATAATCTACAGAAAAAACATCAAGTTACTACAGTAGAGGAATTAATTGAAATTCAACAGCTTTTAGATGATAAAGTATTGGCTGTAGGAGATCTGGAGTCAAAAATTGCTACATTAGAGCATACGATTACAGAACAACAAAATGAATTGGATCATTTTGCCTTGATAATTCATGAAAATAGAAACTTAGCAATACCCATTTTGCAAGACAAGCTGGTAGCTATTTTGGAACAATTGGGAATGCCTAATGCACGATTTAATATTACGTTAAACACAATGGAACATTATTATCCAAATGGAAAAGATGAAATTCAATTGTTGTTTTCAGCAAATAAAGGGTCTGATTTTGGTTTATTAAAGAAAGTTGCATCAGGAGGAGAGTTATCAAGAATAATGTTAGCAGTAAAAGCAATATTGGCTCAATATTCAAAATTACCAACGATCATTTTTGATGAGATTGACACGGGTGTTTCTGGAGAAATTGCTCATAAAATGGGTGATATCATGATAGAAATGAGTTTGCATATGCAGGTTTTTGCAATTACACATTTACCGCAAATTGCTGCCAAAGGAAATCAGCATTATAAAGTGTTTAAATCAACGGTAGGAGAAGGAACGCTATCTGAGTTGAAGTTTTTGAATCAAGAAGAGCGTGTTATTGAAATAGCACAAATGTTAGGAGGTAATGATATTTCTGAAAGTGCTTTAGTGCATGCGAAAGAATTATTAATTACGAAAAATTAGAAGTATGGAAGAAAATATTAGTTACGCAGAGAATCTATTTTTAAAAGCAGATACACTTATTACCGAAGGAAAAATTACGGAAGGGAAAGAGTTATTAGAAGAATTATTACAGCAATTTCCAGACTATGGAAGAGCTCATAATCATATTGGATGGATATATTGTACAAAGTACAGTAATTATGAAAAAGGAGAATACCACTATAAGTTGGCGATGAAATTTACACCAAAATATCCACCATCTTACTTGAATTATTCTTATTTATTGGTAGATATTGGACGCTATCAAGAGGCGAAAATATTAATTGACCTTGCTTTAAATACAGTAGAAGGGATTGATTTTGCTTCTTTTTATAGCGAATTAGGTAAGATTCATGAAATGGAAGGAGATTATTTCAAGGCTTATAAATACTACAAAGATGCAAGAAATAAAGCAATGAATCCCGCTTTTATTGATAATATGAATGCTGGCTTAGATAGGGTAAAGAATAAAATGAGTACATTTGAAAAAATTAAATTGAGATTTAAATAATATAAAAAATTACGTTATGGCTTATAATCTTTTAAAAGGTAAAAGAGGAATTATTTTTGGAGCATTAGATGAAAATTCTATTGCCTGGAAAACTGCTGAAAGAGTTCATGAAGAAGGAGGTACGTTTGTATTGACAAATGCGCCAATCGCAATGCGAATGGGTTCAATTAATCAATTAGCAGAAAAAACTGGATCACAAATTATTCCTGCTGATGCTACTTCTGTTCAAGACTTGGAAAATTTAGTAGATAAAGCTGTAGAAATTTTAGGAGGCAAAATTGATTTCGTTTTACATTCAATTGGAATGTCAGTGAATGTGAGAAAAGGAAATCATTATACAGATATGAATTATGAGTACACTCATAAAGGATGGGATGTATCTGCAGTATCATTTCATAAAGTAATGCAGGTTTTGTATAAAAAAGATGCAATGAGCGAATGGGGAAGTATTGTAGCGCTTACTTATATGGCAGCACAACGTGTATTTCCTGATTATAATGATATGGCTGATAATAAAGCATATTTAGAATCTATCGCTAGAAGTTTTGGATATTTCTTTGGAAAAGAGAAGAAAGTAAGAGTAAATACAATCTCTCAATCTCCAACACCTACAACTGCAGGTCAAGGAGTAAAAGGGTTTGATGGATTTATTGCTTATGCTGATAAGATGTCACCATTAGGAAATGCTTCTGCAATGGACTGTGCAAACTATACTGTAGCGATGTTCTCTGACTTAACGAAAAGAGTAACGTTACAAAATCTATACAATGACGGTGGTTTCTCTAATATGGGAGTAAGTGCTGAAGTAATGGAAACATTTGTAAAATAAGACGAACTTTATTGTCTTGTATAAAGACATAAAATTATAACAAAGAGCTCAGTTTTTAACTGGGCTCTTTTTTTTGGCTTTATTTTTTACATTAAATTGATTTTTTTTTTGAGGTTAAATTTAAGTTAGGACAAAATACAGATATGTCTTTTTGTTTAGATATATTAAGAATTTGGTTCATTTTGTGAAAATATAGAATTAGTGATAATTGTTAAAATAATATGCGGATTATCGATAATTATCTTGTTATTGCTGGTGTTAAGAAGTGTCTAAAGTTGTGTGGTTTGTTAATAGTTAAGTGTTAAAATTTAATTTTGCTTATAATACTTAATAAAATATTAAATAATACTTAATTTTTTATTAAATTACGCCCACTAATTAATTACTATAATTTTATGAAAAAAATTACTATTATCGGCGCTTATGGCCTTGCTAGGGATGAAAACCCCACTCAGCAAAGGAGCGTTTTAGACATTGGTTTGAAAGATCATTGGCTGAATAGCCTAGGATCGAGGTTGTCTGTGTTGTTAATGCCGTTGCTATTTATTTTATTTAGTACGAGTGCGACAGCACAAGTGAGTTATACTCAAAACTGGACTGCAACAGGTGATGCGGGTTGGATTGGAGGTACTAGATCTACAGATTTAGCTTGTCAGACTGGTTCGTATAGAGCAAACCCATATTCTGGAGCAACAACGAAATCATTAGTGTCACCATCTGTAGGGACATCAAATGGAGGATTGGTAACAATGAATTTTGATTATAAAATTGTTAATTATGCTTCTCCTTATGCTGGAACCCCAACTACATTTGGTACATTAAAAGTAGAGTATTCTACTTCAGCTTCTGGGCCATGGACAACAGCAAGTACAATAGATGCTACTAGCCACGTTCCTGCGACTACTTGTGCTACAAAAACGGTTACTTTTAGTGCTGTACCAGGAAATCTATTTGTTCGTTTTTATGTAACTTGGAATGCAGGAGATTATTGGACAATTTTCGATAATATTGCGATTACTCAAGGAGCTGCACCTTCATGTGTTTCACCGATAGGGTTACCATTTACAAATGTTTTGGATGTTTCTGCTACAGGATCATGGACAGCACCTGCAACTGCTCCGGCAAACGGGTATGAATATGAGTTACGTACAACAGGAGCTGCCGGAAGTGGAGCGACTGGTTTAGTGGCTACAGGAACAGTAGCTGCTACAACATTTAATTTTACTGCTTTATTACCAACGACTACATATGTACTTTATATTCGTTCACTATGTGGTGCAGGAGAATCTTCTGCTTGGGGTAATGTTGGTACCTTTATGACAACGTGTACAATTCAAATAGCACCTACAGCTGTTGAAAATTTTTCTACTTATGGAACTACAGCTCCAGATCCAGCTTGTTGGTCTGAAGGGACAGGTTTATTAGGAACAACTGCATTAACCTTAACAGGTACAACTAGTGGTTGGGCGGGAGCTAATTATAATAATTTAGCCGCTACAAATCCTAATGGTAAAGCAGCTTATATAGAATTATATAGTACAAGAAATGACTGGGTAATTTCCCCATCAATAAATTTAGGAAATGGCTCAACTGAATTCCGTGCGGAATTTGATGCCTCAGTTATTCCTTATTCAGGATCAACTGCTCTTACGTCAATGGCTGAAAAATTTGTAAAAGTGGTAGTTTCTACAGATAATGGAGCTACATGGTCTGCTGCGAATGTAATTTCAACCTATGATAATACTAACATCCCAGCTGGTGGAAGAAGTGAAAAAATTTCTTTGGCAGGTTATACTGGTGTTGTTAAAATTGGATTCTATGCATACAGCTCAGATTTTAATACTGATTTTAGATTCTATATCGATAACTTTAAAGTTGAAATTGCACCTCCATGTGTTGAGCCTTCACTTTTAGCAGTTTCAAATATTACAGATGCAACTGCAAATATCTCATGGGCTAGTACAGGTACATTATTCGATATTGAATATGGACTTACTGGATTTGTACAAGGAGCAGGAGCTCTAATTGAAGGAGTAACAAATAACTTTTTATTAGAAGGACTTTTAGGAGATACAGCTTACTCTTATTATGTAAGAAGAGATTGTGGAATTAACGGAAAAAGTGCTTGGAGTGGTCCATTTGCATTTAGAACAGTATGTTCAACAGTAACTGAATTTACAGAAGGCTTTGATACGGTAGCTACAAGTACTTTCCCGTCTTGTTGGGGTAAAGTTGGATCTTCAGGTACAGCTTATTTAGATGCGTCTAGTTTCTTTACAGGACCTAATGCGCTTTATATGTATTCATCTTCGGCTACAAATAGAGCTGTTGTGAAAATGAGGCCAGTAAGTAATGCAGGTGCAGGAACACATAGACTTCGTTTTAAATTAAGATCAAGTTCATCTTTCTCTGTAAATGGAGTAGTTGAAGTAGGTTATTTAACGAATCCTAATGATGCATCAACATTTGTTATGGTAGGTTCTTTTCCAGCACCAACAACGACATATGAAGAAAAAATAATTGAATTAGGAACGACACCTGGAGCAAATACGACTTTAGCGTTCAGACACTCTGGTTCTCCTTCAAATGCAGTATATATTGATGATGTAATATGGCAGGTTAAGCCAGCTTGTTCAGAGCCACAAAGTTTAACAGCTTCAGCTATAACAAATAACTCAGCGAAATTAACATGGATCAGCACAGGAACATTATTTGATGTTGAATATGGTGCTCCAGGTTTTGCTCAAGGTTCAGGAACAATGTTGACTGGTGTAACAAATGATTATGTTTTGTCACCATTAACAGGTCAAACAGCTTACTCTTACTATGTAAGACAAGATTGTGGTACTACTTTAGGGAAAAGTACATGGAGTGGACCATATAATTTCACAACTACATGTGATCCAATTTCAACTTTACCATGGACAGAAGGTTTTGAAGGTCTTACTTCGGTAGGGTCTGATTCATTTCCTCCTTGTTGGAAAAAAGAAAATGGAGATTGGGCTACATCTGATGAAACATCTTATAATACACCTAGAACAGGAACAAAATATTTAAGAAATTCTTGGAGTGCAACAAATGAATTTATGCATACACCTGGTTTCCAGTTAGAAGCAGGAGTGTCGTATGATTTTAGTTTCTTTACTCAAGGAGATGGATATACAGGATGGGTTGTAGATGTATTTAGAAACAATAGTCAATTAGGTACTGGTGGAACTCAATTAGGAGGTTCATTTACTGCCCCAGGTACAGGACCAATTTCAATACAAGCTTACAAAGAAGTGAAAAGAACATTTGTTCCTACAACTTCAGGAATTTACTATTTCTCAGTACGAGTAAATCAACCAAGCAGTTCGCCATGGTATATTGCTTTTGATGATTTCAAATTAGTAGTTACACCTACTTGTCCAGTTCCTACAACATTAGTTGCTGCGAATGTTACAAGTAGCCAAGCAACTTTATCTTGGGTTGGAATTGGAACAAATTATACAGTAGAGTACGGTCCAGTTGGATTTACTCCAGGTACAGGTACAATAGTTACAAATGCAGTTGCACCGTTAACTATTTCTCAGCTTAATAGTTCTACAGTTTACTCTTTTATTGTAAAAGAAGTATGTAGCGCGACGGATAGTAGTTTGAATTCAGACCCAGTTAATTTTACAACTCTTTGTGGTCCTGAATTAGCTCCAACAGTAGTTCAAACTTTTGCTTCTTATACAGGATATGCACCAAACCCATTGTGTTGGTCAGAATCTAAAGGCGCTTTAGGAACAACACCTGCTGCAATAACAACAGTAGATGGTAAATGGTCTAATGGAGCTTATGGAAATGTAACAAGCGGTTCTAATTCCGCTAGAATTAACTTATATGGAACTAGTTCTGATTGGTTAATTTCAAATCAAATTGATTTAGGAGATGGAACTATTCCTTTCCAATTGAAATATGATGCTGCATTAACAATGTATTCAGGAACAACTTCTCCTGCTTCAGGATTTAGTACTCACGTAGTAAAAGTGGTTATCTCTACAGATGGAGGAGCAACTTGGGCGGATGCAAATACAATTAAAACGTACAATAATACATCGACAGTTACTAATACAGGACAAACTGAAGTAATTGCTCTAGCAGGTTATACAGGTATTGTTAAAGTTGGTTTCTTTGCTAAAACATCAAGTACTTCACCGGATGTTTACTTCTATGTTGATAATTTCGTTGTTGAGAAAGTGATTACTTGCTTCCCTCCAACTGCAATTACTGTTAGTCAAATTACAACAGAAGGAGCATCAGTTTCTTGGACACCGAGTGGAACAGAAACACAATGGCAATATGTTGTTCAACCAGTTGGAACGGGAACTCCTACAACACCTGGTACAATAACATCAACACCAAGTGCTACTATAGCAAATTTAGTACCTGGGACAGAATATGAAATTGTAATTAGTGCTATTTGTTCCGATAATAATACAAGTGATTGGTCAGCTCCAACAACTTTCAATACATTACGATTAGGTTCATTATGTGAGAATGCAATTCCAGTAAGTGGATCAGATTTACCATATACTACGACTGATAATACGTCTAATTATGGAGATAATTATGAAGGTGTAGCTGGGGTATCATGTGGAGTTTCAACGAATTATTTAAATGGTAATGATGTTGTATATGCATATACTGCAGTTGGTGATGGTACGATTAATATCGGATTAAACCCTACTCAAAGTAATGTAGGTGTATTTGTTTACACAGCTTGTAACTTAATTGGTAATACATGTGTTGCTGGTGCAGTTAATAATGCAGTGGGTGGACCAATAAATATTAATGGATTTAATGTTGAAGCAGGTCAGACTTTTTATATCGTGATTTCAACATTAGCACCACCACAATCTACAGCATACACTTTAACTATTACGGGTACTTTAGGAACAGAAACATTTAATAATAAAAATTTCAGTTACTATCCAAACCCAGTTAAAGATGTATTGAATTTATCTTATTCAGAAAATATTACTTCTGTTGCAGTATTCAATTTAATGGGTCAACAAGTGATTCAAAAAACTGTAAATGCAAATCAATCACAAATAGATATGTCTGCATTAGCTGCAGGAGCATATTTAGTGAGAGTGAATTCTGGAGATAATACAAAAACAGTTAAGGTGATTAAACAACAATAACAGTATTTGTTTACAATCAATTAAATATTAAAGCTGCTCGAAAGAGCAGCTTTTTTTATGTTTATAGATATGTTAAAATATTAATTTGTAACGTATAGTTTCTTTTTTTAAGAAAAAATTAATACTTTTATGGTTAATACTAACTCAAAATTATACATTATGAAAAGAAAATTATTTTTATTATTCCTATTATTACCGTTGTTAGGATTTGCCCAGTTTAACCAAGGTTTTGAAGGTTCTACTGCACTTCCATTAGGTTGGACAGTAATTAATGGTGGGGATACAAATACATGGCAGGTTATAGATTTTACAGGTGGTGCTGTTACAGCACATGCAGGAACAAATGCAGTTGGTATAGGCTACTCATCTACTGCGCATGCGGATTATTTAGTTACACCTGCAATTACTGTTGCAGCGGCAAGTACAGATTTAATCTCATTTTGGGGTAGAAGTAGAGATCCATTATATCAAGAAACAGTTGCAGTGAAATTATCAACTACAGGAAATGCAGCGGCTGACTTCACTGTTACTTTAGCAGCAGCAGTTTCTCCTCCAGGGGGTGCAGCATTTCAAAAATATTCTTATGACTTAACAGCTTATGTTGGTCAAACAGTTTATGTGGCTTTTTACATTACTACGACTGATCAATTTTATTTTGATATCGACGATGTAGTTAGCGGACCAAAACCGACTTGTATGGAACCAGCATCATTTGCTGCTTCTGGAATTACAACGGTTGCGGCTAATTTAGGATGGACTTCTACAGCAACTTCATTTGAAGTTGAGTATGGTATCACAGGATTTACGCAAGGAACAGGAACTATGGTAAATGTAACTACAGGAACAACAACGCCTTTGTCTTCATTAACACCGGATACAAATTATACAGCATATATTCGTGCAAATTGTGGAAGTGGTGATTTTAGTCCATGGACTAGTACTGCTTTTAAAACATTAGCAGTCCCAGCAGTGAATGACAATTGTGGTACCGCAACAGCATTAACAGTAGGTACAACTTTTGTTGCAAGTGCAGTAACTTCAACATCAGTGAATGCATCAACAGGAACTGTTGTTCCAAGTTGTTCTTCTTCAGCTGCAAACGATGTATGGTTTAGTGTAGTAGTTCCAGCAGATGGAAAGCTTACACTTGAAACAGGTCAAGATGGTACATCTGGAAATGATGATACTATTATGGCTGCGTTTACAGGTACTTGTGGTGCTTTAGTGCCAATTGCTAGTGGATGTAATGATGATAATCCAGATGATGATACTTCATTTTTCTCAAAATTATCATTGACAGGTCTAACGCCTGGTCAAACAATTTACGTAGGAGTATGGCAATACGAAGGTATTTTTGGACCAGCTACGCCAGGTACATTTAAGATAGCGGCTTATAACGCTACTTTAGGTACTGAGACATTTGATGCCTCTAAATTTGCATATTATCCAAACCCAGTAAAAGATGTATTAAATTTATCATATGCTGAAAACATATCTTCAGTATCGGTTTATAATTTATTAGGTCAAGAAGTAATGACTAGAACAATTAATGCAAATCAAGCACAATTAGATATGTCAGCTTTAGTAAAAGGGGTATATTTAGTGAATGTAAATTCTGAAAATCTAACTAAAACAGTTAAAGTGGTTAAACAATAATCCTTTAAATAGTTTATAAGAAAAGCTTATCTAGTAATAGATAAGCTTTTTTGTATAAAAATGAAGAAAAAATAATTTAAAAGCCATCTGAAAAGATGGCTTTTGTTTTTTTAACATATACCTTTGTAGATTCAATTAATAAATATTGATTTTTTGTGTCTATGAATTTTTCGTTTATTATTCCTGTATATAATCGACCTGATGAGATTGATGAATTACTAGAAAGTTTGTCAAAACAAACTTTTTCTAAAGAATTTGAAATTGTAATTGTTGAAGATGGTTCTTCTATTCCATGTGAACATATTGTAGAAAAGTATTCTACTCGTTTGAAGATTGCATATTATAATAAACCAAATTCTGGCCCGGGAGATTCCAGAAATTATGGAATGAAAAAGGCTATGGGTGATTATTTTATTATCCTAGATTCCGATTGCATTATCCCTGAGAATTATTTAATAGAAGTAGAAAAAGCTCTAAATGAAGAATACGTTGACTGTTTTGGTGGTCCAGATAGAGCATTAGATTCTTTTTCGGATATCCAGAAAGCCATAAATTTTGCTATGACCTCATTTGTAACGACAGGAGGAATCCGTGGAGGATCTGAAAAGATTGGAAAATTCCAACCTAGAAGTTTTAATATGGGGCTTTCTAAAAAGGCTTTTGAAGCATCCTCTGGTTTTGGCAATATACATCCCGGCGAAGATCCTGATCTATCCATTAGGTTATGGAATATGAATTATAAAACTAAGTTACTTCCAAATGCGTATGTATATCATAAGAGGAGGATTGATTGGTCTAAGTTTTATAAACAAGTCAATAAGTTTGGAAAAGCCCGTCCAATTTTGGATAGTTGGTATCCACAATACAGTAAACTGACCTTTTTCTTTCCGTCAGTGTTTTTTATTGGTTTTATTGTTGCCTTATTGGCTTCTTTTCTACTTACGAGTGTGTTGTTGTATCTCTATATTTTGTATTTTGTTATTCTGTTAACAACATCAACTATTGAGAACAAAAGTTTAAAAATAGGAATACTATCTGTGTATGCTGCTTTTATACAATTTTATGGATATGGAATAGGTTTTTTAAAATCATTTGTTACTATTCGAGTTTTGAAACGTAAACCTCAGGAAGTATTTCCAGAATTATTTTTTAAAGTATAATAATATGACGGAGAAAGATATAATTCAAAAACCTAAGATTGTAGGTTTAACAGGAGGTATAGGAAGCGGGAAAACAACTATAGCGAAATATTTCGAATCTTTAGGAGTTCCTATTTATATTGCTGATAGTGAAGCGAAAAAGTTAATGGATACTCCAATAGTCATGGAGGAAATTCAAAATGTTTTTGGAAAATCTATAGTAGTAGACGGTCATTTAGATCGTACAAAAATTTCTGAAATAGTATTTCAAGATAAATCCAAGTTAGAGGTATTAAACAAAATTGTACACCCAGCGGTAAGAGAACATTTTGAAGAATGGGTTCAGGAGCATAAGAATGAATCAGTTGTGATTAAAGAAGCAGCGATACTATTTGAAAGTGGAAGTTATAAAGATTGTGATGCAATAATTTTGGTTACAGCACCTGAAGAGGTACGAATACAACGTGTAATGAGTCGTGATGGTGTTAAAAGAGAAGAAGTAATGCAAAGAATTAATAATCAGTGGTCGGATGATTTAAAGAAATCTCTAAGTAATTACATTATTGATAACGAAGACCTTGATTTAGCTATGAAAAAAGCACGATTTATTCTTGAAAAACTAAGAAAACAATAAAAATGAAATTAGATGTTAATCTTTGGTTAATATATTTAAGGAATAATTGTTAAAATGTTAATTTTGTTTCGATGAATAAAACATTGTTTCGCTTATTAGTAGTTTTGATGAGTTTATCCTTAATTGGGATAATTCTAGTGCAGGTATATTGGATAAATTCTTCGTTGAATAACAACGAAGAGCAATTTAAATATCACGTTAAACAGGTTATTGGGAATGTAGCAGATAAGCTACAAGAGCAAGAAACCTATAGTTTTTTGACTAAATACAATCAGTTAAAAGATAGTATTGGTAAAGATCCCAAACAAAGTGAATTATTACAGTTTTTTTATGTTCAGAGAGATACTCGAACAAATGAAACTATTATTTATTCAAATAGTATTATACCATTAGATTATAATATTAATTCATCATCGTTCTTTGATAATAAATCAGATTCATTAAAACTGAAAAGTTTTGTATCAAAACGACGTACTGAGATTTATAATGGAAGTCCTATTGATAACTCCAGTATTCAAAATAATGCCTCACCCGATTTAAAGATTGAAAAAATGGGTAGATTGGATATTTTGGATAAGGCACAGTTTGAAATATCATTTAAAGATATTGCAGCGTTAAAGCCATTACAGGATAGAATTTCTAAAGAAAAATTAAAGGAATTACTGGATAAAGAAATGTCAAATTATGGGATTAATACTCCTTTTGAATATGGTATTTACAGTACAGGTTTAGCGACAAAAGTAAAATCAGATAAATTTAAGTTTGATAAAAATGCAACCTATGGAATTCCTGTTTATACAGATAATGATGGGAATAGTAAATTTCAATTGTTGGTTAGTTTTCCACAAAAAGAACGATTTTTATTTTCATCACTTATTGGGATAACATCATTGTCAATAATATTTACATTAATTATTATTATTGCTTATGTTAGCGCATTGAATCAATTAATAAGACAGCGTCAGATTTCTGAGATCAAAACAGATTTCATTAATAATATGACACATGAGTTTAAAACACCTATTGCCACAATTAATTTAGCTTTAGATGCGATAAAGAATCCTAAAATAATAGATGATAAAGAGAAAGTACAACGGTACCTTCAGATGATTAGAGATGAGAATAAAAGAATGCACGCTCAGGTTGAGAATGTATTAAGGATTTCAAAACTTGAAAGAAAAGAACTAGAAATAAATAAAGAACCGCTTGATATTAATGAAGTTATTGAAGATGCAATTGAGCATGTGAAATTAATCATTGAAGATCGACAAGGTACGATAGAAACGCATTTTAAAGCAACAAGAACAACAACATTATTAAATGATGTACATTTTACTAATGTAATTGTAAACGTGCTGGATAATGCCATAAAATATTCTCCAGATCAACCCAAAATTGATGTTTTTACTGAAAACGTAAAAGATTTTATTCTTATAAAGATAAAAGATCAAGGTGCGGGAATGGGTAAGATTGCTCAGAAAAGAATTTTTGAGAAATTTTATCGAGAACATACTGGGGATTTACATAATGTGAAAGGGCATGGGTTGGGCCTAGCATATGTAAAAAGGATAATAGATGACCACAACGGTCAGATATTTGTTGAAAGTGAAAAAGGTAAGGGAAGTACCTTTATAATAAAATTACCACTAATAAATTAAAAATTATGGAAGCTGTAAACAAAAAAATTCTTTTGGTTGAAGACGATCCTAACTTTGGATCAATTTTAAAAGATTATTTAATGTTAAACGATTTTGACGTCACATTAGCAAAAAATGGGATGGAAGGATTCGAGAAATTTAAAAAAGATACCTTTGATTTGTGTATTTTAGATGTAATGATGCCTTATAAAGATGGGTATACATTAGCAAAAGAAATCAGAGAGAAAAATAAAGAAATTCCTTTGATTTTCCTGACAGCAAAATCAATGAAAGAAGATGTATTAAAAGGTTATAAAGTTGGTGCAGATGATTATTTGAACAAACCTTTTGATTCTGAAGTTCTATTAATGAAAATTAGAGCAATTATTCAGAGAAAAGCATCAGAGAGTAAAACAGATGTTACTAAGTTTGAATTCAATATTGGAGGATTCCATTTAAATTCAAAACTACGTTTCTTGACATACAAAAATGAGGAGCCAATTAAGCTTTCTCCAAAGGAAAATGAATTATTGAAAATGTTAGCACTTCATGAAAATGACTTAATGCCAAGAGAATTAGCATTAACGAAAATATGGAGAGACGATAACTACTTCACATCAAGAAGTATGGACGTTTATATTGCTAAATTACGTAAGTATTTGAAATTGGATGATGCAGTGGAAATTTTAAATATCCACGGTGAAGGATTCAGATTAGTCGTTAAGAACGCTGTAGAGAAATAAACTAAAAAGCCCCGATAAACATCGGGGCTTTTTTATTTCCAATTAATCTGTAAAGCAAAACAAATTTTATCTTCCTTTGAAATCGTATAGACTGATTGATGCTCAACTGCATTTTCATTGATACTTACGGTATCACCATATTTTAATTCTTTCATGAAATTCATGTCAAAACTTCTTAGTTTTTGCTTCATGATCGCGATGTAGTCTACTTGATCTAGACACCACTCCAAATATTTTACATTATTTACATGATTCACAATATCCAAATCTGATAGTACCACTTTTCGGTCTGTTACTTTATGAGTTTCAATAGCGATATTGACTTTTGAAAATGATTCTAAGGTTGGATTTTTATCAGGGAATAATTCAAAATGATCATGAGGTAAAGTAATTACATCGGGTCTTCTTGTTTTAGTATTAAAGACAGCCCAAAAAGTAGTTGCACCAACTATTTTTTTGCCATTGCAATACATTTCTAAAGCTCTAATAGAACGAGAACCTTGCATATCCATAATCCAAGTAGTAACAGTAACGGTATCCTGCCATTTTGGTAATTCATCTACTTCAACACGAATACGACTTAATACCCATGCCTGATCATATTGCTGCATATCAGTAAAGCTTAATCCTCCTGTGTAGGAATGATCAGCAGCAGTTAATTGTAATATGTTACATAGATCTGTATATTTTAAATATCCGTTGGGAGTACACTGTGTAAAATCGATTTCCCAATCTTTACTATGGATAGATTTGAAATTTTCAGCTATTGGCATAATTGTAATTTATTGTTTTGATTTTGACTTAATGTAAGTCATTATAATTTCTTTTGGCGTTGCGATATCATACCATTGTGTATCTTCATCTCGCTTGAACCAGGTTAATTGTCTTTTTGAAAAACGACGGGTATTCTTTTTAATTTCTTCAATAGCAAATTCCAATGAAATTTCGGTATCAAAATAACTGAATAGTTCCCTGTAACCTACAGTTTGTAATGCATTTAATGCTTTATGTGGATAAAGTGCTTTCGCTTCTTCTAATAAGCCTTGATTAAGCATAATGTCAACACGCTGGTTAATCCTGTTGTAAATAATGGGGCGATCGGCATCCAATCCAATTTTAATAGAGGAAAAATTACGGATGTTTTTCTTTTGATTTAAAAAAGAAGAATAGGGTTTACCAGTGGCAATACATATTTCTAATGCACGCATTAAACGCTGCGGATTTTGTTGAGCTACGATAGCATAATGATCAGGATCTAAAGTTTGAAGTTCAGATTGTAGATATTCTATTCCTTTACTTTCATAGTCACTAATAATTTGAGCTCTTACTTCTGTTGGAACATCTGGAAAATCATCGAAGCCCTTAATTACGGCGTCGACATAAAGGCCAGATCCACCTACCATGACAGCATAATCATGATGTTGAAATAATTCTTCTAATTTGGTGATGGCTTCTCGTTCAAAATCGCCTACAGTATAGTTGTCAAAAATAGATTTATTATGGATGAAATGATGTTTTACAGCATTTAGTTCTTCTGTGGAAGGAACAGCTGTACCAATTGACATTTCTTTAAAAAATTGTCTAGAATCACAAGAAATAATTTCACATTGTAACTGTTGGGCAATGTAAATACTCAATGCGGTTTTGCCAATAGCTGTTGGTCCTACTATTGTGATGAGAAACTTATTTTTCATTATCTAATTTATTTCCGCAATTATAACAAAAGTTGGAACTGTTTGAGTGCCCACTTGAGGTACAATTCGGGCAAGTTTTTATTGGAGTAGGAGTAGGTGCTAGATTTCTATCTTTGTTGGCGCTAAAAGCAAATTCCGCTGATACAATACCCGTGGGAACAGCAATGATTCCATATCCTAATATCATGATAAATGTAGCAATTCCTTGTCCTAATGTGGTGGCTGGAGCAATATCTCCATATCCAACAGTTGTCAGTGTAACAATACACCAGTAAATGCTCTTAGGGATGCTTGTAAAGCCACTTTCTTTACTTTCGACAACATACATTACTGCGCCTAATAATATTGAAACTACAAGGATAAAATAAACAAACACAATAATTTTTGTTCTGCTGGCGATTAAAGCATTTTTTAAAACATTTGCTTGGCCTGAAAAGTGAACTAAATTTAATATTCTAAAAACTCTTAATAATCGAATGGCTCGTATAACCGATAATATTTTTGACCCAGGTATAAAGAAAGAAAGATACATCGGTAATATTGATAGTAAATCGATGATTCCATAAAAGCTGAAAATATAACTTAAAGGCTTTTTGTTTGAGATAATCCTTAATGCATATTCGATAGAGAAAAAAACAGTAATAATCCATTCCGAAACCACAAGAAATGTATGATATTTCGTGTCTAGTCTATCAACAGATTCTAGCATCACAAGTACAACACTGAGTAGAATGACTACTAATAAAATAGCATCAAATAATCTACCAGGAAGTGTGTTCACACCATAGATAACGATATGTATTTTTTGTTTGAGAATTTCAAGTTTTGATTTAAACCGTTTTATTCTTACCTCATGATTTTTTATCATAATAGTGGGGTTAGGATTAAAAATGAATAATTTTAAGATCTTTCTTTTTTCTCAAATAGCTTTGTATAATGTTTTTGATATCACGATTATGTTGCATCGGGATAATAATGTTTCGTAGAATTTCTAAGGTATTAATTTGGTAATTTAAATTGTAAAAGGCATATCCTTTGTAAATCCCATTTTCAATCAATATAGCACTGCGCTCGTCAATAGATCGACCTCTATCAACAATCACCATATTTTGAGATTGAAATTGGTTCTCTTCAATAAATTTTTGCACCCTTACATTATATTCGGCAGGAGTTTCTTTCCCGATACAAGCTCCATTACATTGCTTAATGTCATATTGAAAGCAATTTTTTGAAGTTTCGTATAATCCCGTTAATTTTTGACACAGTTGGTATTGTTCTACAATTTTGAATAAGAAATTTTTCCCTTCCAGAATAGTAGTAAAAGAAGTGATTTCTTTTTTACGACCATCCGTTTTTTGTAAGACAAGATTTAAATATCCGTCCTTATTTTTTTCAACATACAATGCCCATTGAAAAATAGTTTTCCTTTGTGCCCTGTTATAGATGGGTTTGTTCACCTTTATCTCTTCGGATTCCTTTAGAAGTGCAATTAATTCATTCCCAGTGTCATCATAGGATATAGTGAATACCTCAGTCTGAATTTTTTTGCTTTTTCGAGAAGTACCAGTGAAATGTTGATTAATCCTTTTCTTTATATTTTTACTTTTACCAATGTAAATAATAGTTCCGTCTTCTTTGTAAATATAATACACACCCGTAACTGCCGGTACAGATTCCATGAGGTCTTGGAATTTAGGCAATATACCTGTTTTAGCTTCTGTTTTAATTAGACTTTTTACAATCTCTTTCGACAGATCTTTTTCCAATAGCATTTTGAATAATTTCACTGTTGCCATTGCATCACCACTCGCTCTATGGCGATCACTCATAGGAATCCCAAGGGCGCGAACCAATTTACCTAAACTATAAGAAGTTTGTTCTGGAATTAATTTTTTGGATAACTCAACGGTGCAAAGTGTTTCGCAATTAAAATCATAGCCTAAACGTTTGAATTCAGTACTTAATATTCTATAATCAAATTGAGCATTGTGAGCTACAATAACACAGTCTTGTGTGATTTCTATAATTCGTTTGGCTACCTCATAAAATTTTGGAGCGCTTCGTAACATCGCATTATTTATCCCCGTTAGTTTTACAACAAAAGGTTGAATTGGAATCTCAGGATTAACTAGGCTAATGAACTGATCAACAATTTCATGTCCATCAAATTTATATATAGCAATTTCTGTAATACCCTCTTCGTTGTATTTGCCCCCTGTTGTTTCTATGTCAATTATTGCGTACAAATTGTTCTGATATAGTATTGCTAATGTTTAAAAAATGTAAATAATTAATTATCGCGTACCAAAGATACTACTTCCTATTCGAACCATTGTACTACCTGCTTCAATTGCAAGTTGGTAATCCCCACTCATTCCCATTGAAAGGGTAGAAAATGATGTGTTCGTTGCGGTGAAATAGTTCATTTTTGTCGTATCAAAAATTGATTTTAGTTGTGTAAATTCCTTTTTTATTTGGACTTTGTTATCTGTAAAAGTGGCCATTCCCATTAGACCGACAATTCTTATATTGTTCAAGGATTTATACTCCTCAGATTCTAATAAAGTGGTTAATTCATCTTGATCTAAACCAAATTTACTTTCCTCTTCGGCGATATACATCTGTAAAAGACAATCAATAGTGCGATTATTTTTTAACGCTTGTTTGTTTATTTCCTGTAATAATTTTAAACTATCTACACCATGTATTAAACTAACAAATGGGGCCATAAATTTCACTTTATTAGACTGAACATGGCCAATCATGTGCCATTGAATATCTTTTGGCATTTGTGCCTGTTTTTCTGCCATTTCTTGGATTTTGTTTTCTCCAAAAATACGCTGTCCAGCATCATAAGCTTGTTGAATATCCATAACAGGTTTTGTTTTGGATACTGCTACTAAAGTTACCTGTTCTGGTAGGTGAAGTTTAATCTGTTTAATGTTATCTTGAATAGACATCTTTAATTTTATATAAGGTTAAAGAATTTAATGTTGATGAAATAATGCACAACACAAATTAAAAATTGTGATAGATTGAATTATAGTTCATAAACAATCAATCCACTGCGGAATTTGGGTTCAATGTAGGTACTCTTTGGAGGCATAATCAAATTCTCATCAGCAATATTCTTGATTTCCGATATTGTAGAAGGAAATAACATGAATCCAATTTCAAACTCTTCATCATCAACCATTTCCTTAATCGTTAGAATAGATTGTTTTCCTGGGACATATTCAATTCGTTCATCATTGCGTAAATCTTCTATTCCTAATATAGGGAAAAGCAATTTATTATATAAAATTTGAGCATCCAAATGATCCAATATTGTTTCAAAATGACATTTTTCCTGTTTCAATTGTAAACCATAAAATTCGCCATCAAGATACATTGCAAAATCATGTTTCTTTTTAGGATGGTATAATTCTTGACCTTTATTTTCTACAATAAAAAAATCTTTTATAGCTTCAATAAATGATTCTTTGGTATGACCATTCAAGTCTTTAATCAAGCGATTGTACTCGTAAATTTTTACATTACTATCGGCAATTAAGAAACTCATAAAATAATTTTGACTTTCTTTTAGAGAAGTACTGTTTTCTTCAAAAAGCATTTCGGCGGAGGCAGAACGATGATGACCATCAGCAATATATAAATCACCAATCTGTTCAAATTGACTTTGTAATTTTATGATTTCCTCTTCATTATCAATTTTCCATAAATAATGAACATCTTTATTGGTGCTGGAAAATTCATACTCTGGTTGATTTTGAATTTTTTCATCAATCCATTGTTGAATTATAATATTGTCAGGATAGGTCATTAATACAGGTTCTGTATTAAAACCGGCAAACTTCATGTAATCCTTGAATAATTCAACTCTAAATTCTAGAGTATCTTCATGTTTTTTGATTACTTCATTTTTATAATCCTCAATACTAGTACCTACAATGATTCCTGTAAATATTTGTCCTTTGGATACAATTTGATGTAAATAAACTGAAGGTTTTTGATCTTGTATTAAAATGTGTTCATTCTTAAATTCCTGGTATTTTTGATGTACTTGCTTATAGCGTTTTTCAAAAGCAATCTTTTGTTGATTTGTATAAGCAGGATTCAGGATGTGTAAGAAAGACATTGGATTAAAATCCAATTGAGAGGCTAATTCTGCTGCGGTATAATCCTCATAGGACCTTGAAGTTACTAAGCTTACTTTGTCTCGTGTAGGTCTTACTGCTTTGAAAGGGATTATTTTTGCCATTTTTGTAAGTTGAAGTTTCAAAGCGGAAAATATTGATTTCCGCTTTGAAACTTTATAACATTATATAAACTGTTTTGAGATTTGTTCTGCTTTTTTAGAAACAGAATAATCGTAGAAACCTTCACCAGATTTCACACCAAGTTTACCTGCTCTAACCATATTTACTAATAATGGGCATGGAGCATATTTTGGATTTTTGAAACCATCATACATTACATTTAGGATGGCTAAACATACATCAAGACCAATAAAATCAGCTAATTGAAGTGGCCCCATTGGGTGCCCCATTCCTAATTTCATTACAGTATCAATTTCGTAAACTCCAGCAACACCATTGTATAATGTTTCAATAGCTTCATTAATCATTGGCATTAAGATTCTGTTTGCTACAAAACCTGGATAATCATTCACTTCAACAGGTACTTTTCCAAGAGTTACTGATAAATCCATGATTGTTTTAGTAACTTCATCAGAAGTATTGTATCCTCTTATGATTTCTACCAATTTCATGATCGGCACTGGATTCATAAAATGCATTCCAATTACTCTTTCTGGATTTTTAGTTACTGCTGCAATTTGAGTAATAGAGATAGAAGAAGTATTGGTTGCAAGGATTGTATTTTCATCACAAACCTCGTTTAAGGTTTTGAAAATATCTAATTTTAAAATTACATTTTCAGTAGCTGCTTCAACCACTAAGTCTACATTTACAACACCATCTTTAATGTCTGTATACGTAATGATATTACCAATTGTTTTGATTTTATCGGCTTCAGTAATGGTTCCTTTTGCTACCATACGGTCTAAATTACCCGCGATAGTAGCCATTCCTTTATCTAATGATTTTTCTGAAACATCAATAAGTTTTACATTAAAACCACTTTGAGCAAAAGTATGGGCAATACCATTTCCCATTGTTCCCGCTCCGATAACAGCTATATTTTTCATTTATATTATATTAAAAGATTAGTTAAGTCTACTTGTATTTATTTTTTAAAGCAATCAATAATTTGATATGCTACACGTAAAGCTTCTGTTGCCTGTTCAAGTGTTACTACAGGTGTAGTATTGTTGTTTATCGCATCTGCAAAACTTTCTAGCTCATCCAGAATAGCATTGTTTGGCTCAACAGAAGGGTTGTCAAAATAAATTTGTTTTTTAACTCCTTCAGCATTTTGCAAAATCATATCAAAATCTCCAGGAACTTCAGGAGCATCTTTCATTTTTACAACCTCGCATATTTTTTCTAAGAAGTCTACAGAGATGTAAGCATCGCGTTGAAAGAAACGGGATTTACGCATATTCTTTAAGGAAATACGACTAGAGGTTAAGTTAGCCACACAACCGTTTTCAAATTCAATTCGAGCATTGGCAATATCAGGAGTGTCGCTGATTACAGAAACACCACTAGCATTAATACTCTTTACTTTTGAATTTACCACACTAAGGATAGCATCAATGTCATGGATCATTAAATCCAATACTACAGGAACATCTGTACCACGAGGATTAAATTCAGCTAAACGATGCGTTTCAATAAACATTGGATTTTCGATCATATCCTTAGTTGCTTTGAAGGCAGGATTAAAACGTTCCACATGACCTACTTGCCCTTTAACGTTATATTGTTTGGCTAAAGCAATAATTTCTTCTGCTTCGGCTACTGTATTTGAAATTGGTTTTTCCAGAAAAACGTGCTTACCTGCTTTAATCGCCTCTTTAGCACATTCATAGTGAGAAAGGGTAGGAGTGACGATATCTACAACATCTACAGCTTCTATTAATTCAGAAATTGAGCTAAAATTTGTATAACCAAATTCTTGAGCAACTTTTAAGGCATTTTCTTGATTGGGATCGTAAAATCCAACTAAATCGTATTTTTCAGATTGTTTTAGTAAACGTAAATGAATTTTTCCTAGATGACCAGCACCCAATACTCCTACTTTAAGCATAAAAAATAATTTTAAACAAAAATACTATTATTTGAGTATTTACCAATATATTAATGGCAAAATAACGTTGTTTTAAATTGTAAAATATAAAGGTGAAACCTTAACCAAAATGGGTCTTGGATATTAGTTTAGGTTTCTTATTTTTACCAAATCAAATTAAAATTATCTTGAAAGACACTTCAAAACACCAAGGACTTCGCAATCAATTAGCTACTGTTTTAAAAGAAAAGGGAATTACAGATCAAAATGTTCTGGATGCTATCCGAAAAATCCCCCGTCATCTTTTTTTGAACTCTAGCTTTGAAGATTTTGCTTATTTAGATAAGGCATTTCCTATTGGAGCTGGGCAAACTATTTCACAACCTTATACGGTTGCTTTTCAAAGTCAATTATTGGAAATTAAGAAAGACGATAAAGTCCTAGAAATAGGAACTGGGTCAGGATATCAGACCGCTGTACTTTATATGATGGGTGCAAAAGTATTTAGTGTGGAAAGACAAAATGAATTGTTTAAAACGACTTCACTTTTGTTGCCAAAATTAGGGATTCGTCCTAAACATCTTTCATTTGGAGATGGATATAAAGGATTACCAAATCACGCTCCTTTTGATAGTATCATTGTTACTGCGGGTGCTCCAATTATTCCAAAACCGTTGATGAGCCAATTAAAAATCGGAGGTAGATTAGTTATTCCATTAGGAGAAGATCCTCAGATTATGACTCTTTTAATTCGAAAAAATGAAACGCAGTTTGAAAAACATGAATTTGGAGAGTTTCGTTTTGTTCCACTGCTAGAAAATAAAAACTAAGAATACTAAAAAAGCCTAATGATCTTTATTCATTAGGCTTTTTTTATGGTATTAAAATGATTTCTTGATTCGGTCAATATCACGACTTACATCACGTTCTTTGATCGATTCACGCTTATCATAATTTTTCTTTCCTTTACAAAGTGCAATTTCTAATTTTGCTAATCCTTTATCATTAGTAAACAGCTTCAAGGGCACAATAGTAAGACCTTTATTTTGTACACTTTTCAGTAAGCTTTTTAATTCTCTACGGTTTAAGAGTAATTTACGTTCACTTCGGGCTTTATGATTGAACTGATTTCCAAATGTATATTCTTCAACATACATATTAATGGCAAAAAGTTCATTGTTACTGAATTCACAGAAACTTTCCGTAATGGAAGCTTTCCCTAAACGAATAGATTTGATTTCAGTACCCGATAAAACAATACCTGCTGTGAATTTTTCAATTATTTCATAATCGAATCGAGCTCTTTTATTAAGTATGTTAATCTTTTTTATCATAAGGGTGCAAATGTAACAACAAATGGACAAAACAACAACATTTTAGATCGATTCGTTTTTATAGTTGTAGCAATTGGTGAGAAACCGTTTTTCCTTGTATCGTAATAATGTAAAGATTTCCAAATTCAGATTCATCAATGTTTACGTAGTAATCTTCTTTAAGAAATTGATTGATGAGTTTTGGTATTGTATTACTATGTCCCACTACCAATATGTTTTTACCTAAATGTTTTTCAATGACCTGATCTAAAGAAAAATCTTTTGGATTGTAGGTTGAAATTTCTTTTTTGTTAGCATCAGCGGTAGGTTGTATTGTTTGTTGAGTTCTATTGTAAGGAGTGCTGTAGAAACCATCAAAAGGAACACTCTTTAAAATTGTGGCCCAACTTTGAGCCCGTATTTTGCCTGCTTCAGATAAGTTAGTATTGTAGTTTTGATCTGCTTTTTCTGCATGGCGAATAAGATAAATTACAGTTGTTTCATTTTGTTGTGAATGCATGGGAATAAACGATAGCATAACGATTAGTACTAATAATTTTTTCATGGTATTAAAATGGATAAATTTAAACAGTGCTTATAAAAGTGATTTATGAGCCCGTAAGTTATCTTGGGTGCGATTGTATGCTTCTAACTTTGGTTAATTTACCTGCAAATTAAGGATAAATATATCAAAATAGGGGAATAGATATAACTTTTGTTGTATCCATTTCTTGTTTAAACTAGATCAGTTATAGTAGCTATTTTATTATTCAAGTTGTTTTTCAAATTGCTTTTTAAAGAAATAAATTTGTACAAATAGCGCAATGGTTGCAAATACCGTTGTATAAATTGTTATTTCAGAAAATTTAAAAATCGATGATACAATAGGAGCACTAACAAGGTTGAAATCTATACCTGAAAACGAACTATCCGCTAGTGGTTTTGTAGTTGTAAAGAGATAAATAATCAACGCAATAAAACTTCCCAAGATTCCAATAAGAATGGGTTTTGAAATCAAAGGTTTATATACCGTTGCATTATTGGTTTTGAGTGCCAATGCCTGCGACATTACTTTTGAAGTAAAATCAAATGAAGGAGATTCTAATGTAGTGCTCTTCATGATCTGATCGACTAATTTTTCCAGTTGTTTATCCTCGTTCTCTTTCATAATATTCTATTATTTCGGGTCCTAATCGCTCCCTTAAAATGGAAGCTAGTTTTTTTCTAGTTCTAAAAAGTTTGATTTTAATATTATTGGCATTAATATCCACAATCTTTGCAATCTCTCCAAGGGATAAATCATCAAAATAATATAAAACCATCAAAAATGCTTCATCACTGGGGAGTAAATGCAAACAGTCCTGAATTTTTTGATTTCTTTCGTTTTCATCAAGATCATTCAGAAAGTTGTCAGTGGTTTTTCCCTGATGTTCCCTGTAATCATCAATGTAAACAACAGTATTTTCTTTTTTTCCTTTTTTTAAATAATCCAAACAGGTATTATAAGTGACTTTGTAAATCCAAGTAGAGAATTTAGATTCTCCTTTAAATAAATGGAGCGACTTATATGTTTTTATAAAAGCATCTTGCGATATTTCTTCGGCGAGTTCTCTATTTTTAACCATTTTATAAGCCAAGGTAAATACTAAATCCTTGTACCGATTAACCAATACAGGAAACTCATTTGAGTTTCCTGCAATTATTTGATTGATATAATGTTGGTCGTCGATATTATTCATATGGTTGTAAGTCGTGTATCCCGTGTATAGTCTATAGGACGACAAGAAAATGGATTTGGTTACAGGTTGCTAAAATAAAATATTTTATTGATGGATGTAACCAAACTAAAAAGTCTGTCGTCATAGGTTCTGAATACATTAACTAACTTAAACAATAAAGCCATGAATGAAGGTATTTTAGTTCCAATAAGTCTGTTTCTATGCATTTTCGGTATTTTTTATCTTTATGTATCTACGAGAAACAGAGAACGTTTAGCCCTTATCGAAAAAGGAGCTGATGCAACAATTTTTACAAGTAATCGTCAAAGAAGTAGCTTCTTTTACAGGGTTATTCTTTTAAATCTGTCGCTTTTACTAATGGGTATAGGAATAGGGGTTTTTGTAGCCTTGTTATTGACTACCTATACATCATTAGATGCAAATGCAGTGTATCCAGCAATCATTTTCACTATGGCAGGAGCTGCATTGTTTATAGGTTTTAAATTGACTAAAAACCTAGATAAATAATTGATAATCATCAGTCAATCATCAATCAAAAGAATGAAATTTAAACGATTAAGTAAAGAATTAGGGAAATATATATTTCCCTTTTCTGCTGTTAAATATTTGAACCAAAGTGGTCTGTTTTTGGCTTTCTATATGATTTTGAGCAATCCATTAAATGTTGCTCATGCGCAAAATTTAGAATCAAAAATTGATAGTTTACTGCTCAATGTCTTTAAGGATAAAAATGGACCAGGAGGTGCGTTTTTAGTAGCCAAAGAAGGGAAAATAATTTACGAAAAAGCATATGGCAAATCGAACATAGAACTAGAGAGTGATTTGTCACCTGAAAATGTATTTCAACTTGGGTCAATAACAAAGCAATTTACCGCGATCGCTACACTGATGTTGGAAGAACAGGGGAAGTTAAAGGTCACAGATCCTATTTCCAAATACATACCTGATTATCCTGCTGGAGATAAGATCACAATACATCATTTATTGACTCATACTTCGGGGATTAAAGATTTTACTAAAATGAAAGGGCTTCGAGAAATAGCCCAAAAGGATTTGTCTCCAAAAGATATGGTAGATTTTTTTAAAAATGAACCTGTTGATTTTACACCTGGAGAACGATTTGAATACAATAATTCAGGTTATGTAGTCTTGGGTTATATAATAGAGTTAGTTTCTGGGACAACCTACGAAGAATATATTAATAAAAACATTTTCGAAAAGATAGGAATGAGTCATTCGCGATATGCTAGTGATGTCGCAATTGTGAAAAAACGAGCCTATGGTTATCAAAAGAAAGAGTCTGGATATGTCAACAAAACAAGAATTAGTTTTACTGTTCCTTTTTCATCAGGCTCATTAATGTCTACTGTAGGTGATATGCTAAAATGGCAAAATGCTTTAAACCAAAATCTCTTGCTGGAGGCTAAAACGTTAAAAAAGGCATTTACAAAATACAAATTGAATAATGGAGAGGAATTTACTTATGGATATGGATGGCATTTAAAAGAAATTAATGGGATTCCGGTAAGAGAACATGGTGGAAGTGTATTTGGCTTTAAAACAATGGGAGTTTACATTCCAAGTGAAGGTATTTATGTTGTCGGGATGACTAATTGTGATTGCAATTCACCCACACAGGTAACAGAAGATATTGCTTTTATAACGATGAAGAGTTTGAAGAAAACCTAGGAACGATTGGATTTAATTCTTTTTTAGAGAAATAAAGTTTAATTTTGTGCGATGCAAAATACTCAAGCCAATAATCCACTACACGGAGTAACACTTCAACAAATTTTAGAGCATTTGGTTGCCTATTATCAATGGGATACCTTAGGTGAAATTGTAAAGATTCGATGCTTTAATGAAAATCCAAGTATTAAATCCAGTCTTACTTTTCTCCGTAAAACTCCTTGGGCTCGGAAAGAAGTGGAAGAGCTTTATATTAAAACCTTACCTAAAATTTCAAAATAATATCGATATAAAAAAAGCAGAAAAATATTTTTTCTGCTTTTTTGTTTTTTATGCTTCTGGGATTCCTTTCCATTTCTGAATCATTTTAGAGAAAAAGAACATGTAAAGGATGATAAAGACACTATTAATATATAAGAATAATTGAAAATTATCTTGTAACCAATTATGTGTGCTATAGTTGTAAGGAACTTCAATAGATGTAATGCCACTTTGAATAACTTCTAATTTTCTTTGGGCATAATAGTAATCTTTGGTAAACTCTAGGAGAAGCCCATAAACTATAAGAGGTAATATTGGGAGTAACCAAAGCACAATATTCAAAATAATATCTGACTTTCGTTTTCCGTTTTTTTGAATACAAACAGAAACGTAGTAAAGGAAAAGTAGAATGATTATGATGATCCAGATAATAGAATATGTAATAATAGAATTGAAAATTGCAGCAAATATTCCAGTAATAATTCCTACTACATTGAGAGCGACAAAAGCAATAAGCCAACTTCTTCCAGAGGTCGTTTTGAAAGAAAACACAAGGAAAGAACTTATAATAGTGACATATAATATAAAATTCAAAGCAAATAAATCCATGAAAGGATCACTCCATGCTTGGGATAACTTACTGTATGTACGTTCTAACGAATTGAAGGGAACATAATATTTGTTTTCTATATTATTATTACTATACAGCTCTTTTTTAATTCGGCTGATAGTTTCATATTCTGTAAATTCCGGAGCATGATAAACTAGATCAGACCATTTTTCTGCAGTAATATTTGCTTTTAATTGGTGAACGTCAGCAATTTTAATGAACTCTTTCATAACCCATACGACGCTGTCTTTTTGGTTATTTACTAACCAGTTTTTCACTCGAATTTCATTATTAGAATGTGTGTACGAATCTAAACTATTGTACATTCTCTGATTAATGAGTGAATTGATGCTGTATATCTTTCCTTGATATTTAACCGTGTCATTTTTAGATCGAATTTCATTCATGTTATAATATTGATCTGTAACAAAAAGGGAAGCCATCGATATAATGTTAGCACGTTCCATAACAACTTCTTCGGAGTAATAGCTTTTTATTTTAAGATTAATACCATAAAAATAAGATACAGTATAAGTACAGTTCAGTAAACAAATGATTAAAATAATACACCACTCTTTAAACAAAGCATTACTCTTTTTGGGATAAAAGGATTTGAATGCATTATTCCTGCAATAGAGAACCATCCATACAATAAAAGTCAATACAGATATTAGAATACTAATGAAAACGATAATTCCATTATCGATGAAATTGGAACTATAATAATAATTATACTCAGAAAAATTTATATTTTCGCCAACATACCCTATTGCAAAAAAACAAATATGGAAAAGTATTAGAATAGCTACTGTAGGTACAATCTTAGTGTTCCACAGGAGCGGATGATTGATTAATAAATAGCGTTGAATTTTTTGAAACATAATAATATGGATTAGGATACGAAAAATCGTCTGGATGAATTAGAAATATTACGGAAATAATGCAGCGGTATCTGATTACTGATTATAATATTCAAGAAATCAAATTGAGTTACAGCAGTTGGAAAAGTAGCAATATAAGTACCTCCATTAAATTGTAAACTAATAAGTTGATGGTTACCGAATAGGGTATTCAATTGTGTTTGTGTCCATTCACTTTCAAATTCGATGATTAAATGTTTGTCTTCCACTACAGTACCTTCAGGTACGTTCTTATGATGTAGATTTTTTTGTTCACCATTTTTTAAGAAAATAACCTGATCCGAAGCTTTTTCAACTTCATATAACTGTTGTGAACTTAGAATAATCCCAATGGGTCTGAATGGCGATTTTGCAATAGCGCGGAAATCTTCTAAAACCGTTTGCTGTGCTAGAATATCAAGATTGGCCAAAGGCTCATCAATTAATAATATTTTTGGTTTTCGCAATAACATTCGGGCTAATTCGAAACGCATTTTATAACCAGAAGATAAATCTTTCCATCCATGATTCCTGAATTTTCGTAGTCCAAGACGCGCTATAGTTAGTTCTACAACAACTTCATTTTCTTCGGGTTTATAACCGTAACTAGCTGCTGTAAATTGAAGATTTTCAAACATAGAACCTTGCCAGGTTGCGGTACGTTGAGGAATATAAACTAATTTGGTACGTAAATCATACAAATCACTATAGTCGAAATTGAATTGAATTGATCCGCTAGAAGCATATAATTCTCCACAAAGTAAACGGAGTAAGGTTGTTTTTCCATTACCATTTTCACCTACTAAACCGATGATTTCACCTTGGTGAATATTCAAATTAATAGGACCTAAAGCAAATTGAGAACTAGAGTATTGTTTTTTCAATTGTTCAGTGCGAACTAATAATTGATTTTGAACTTTGAATTTTGGGGCTAGATCAGCATACAACTCTTCCAAAAGAAGAGAAAATTTAGTTTTTTTATCTTCGGAAGCAGTAGGATTGTTATCCAACCAAATTAAAAGCTCATTGGTTTTTTTATAGAAAAATAAATCTTCAGTATCTAAAGTAAGATCAATAATCCTTTTAGTTAGTAAAGTATAATCTTCAAACTGAAGATGTTCTTTTATTTCTTGAAATTGTTTCTGAAGTTCATTCATGTTATTTATGATCGCATGTTAATACCATCAAATATAACAGAATTTAAAAGTAATCGGAAAGAAGAAAAGCTTTATTTTAGAATAATAAGGAGCTATTTAATCAATTTTATAAGCAATCATTAAACCACCTCTATACGGTAACCATTCCCCACTTTTATTATAATTTTTAGCAGTTTCATAACGCTCATCTGTTCCAATGTAATAACCTTTGTAAGCACCTTGTTGTGTTCCACCTCCTACAAAAGCATCAAGAAGCCATTTATCACTTAGTTTCCATTGGTAACCAATAGTTGCTCCAACATAGTAGTTGTAGCCTTTTTGATATTTATTGGTATTGTTATAATTCCATTTTTGTAATCTAAAAGCACCACCACCTACATGGGCACCCACATAAAAACCATTATATTTTTCATTAAAATGATAACGGACCTCAGGAATTACAATCAATAACTGAAAAGGAGCGCCGTTTCGGGATTTCCAAACGGAAGTTACTGCATCCAACTGAAAAGTCATTTTTTTACCAATACTGGTTTCAAAACCTGCATTTGGGAGACCAACTACAGTTGATAATCCATTCAGTTTAACATAAGTCTGTGCTTGCGTGAATCCAATTGTAAAAAAAAGAGTCAGAAAAAATATTTTCTTCATGTTGGGTTTAAGTTGTTTTTATGTAAAAATAATAATAAAGGAACGCTTGCAAGTGTTAATTTAGTATATTAGAAACATTATTAATTTAAAAGCATCTAATTATGAAGAAAATCTATTTTAATCTAGTTATTTTAACTTTAATATTGCTTACTTCTTGCTCTAAAGAAGGATTTAACGATTCTATTCCTAATGGGAATCCACCAGAATCACCGAAAGACCCCCTAACAGCTGTAGAAATCAATGCTAAAATTGATGAATCTATTCAAACCAAAGGCACATTTAATTGGAATGAAGCTTCAAATCATATGCTTTGGAGTGCGGTAGTTCGAGGTCAAAATATACTTACAATTGGTTTTGGAAGTAGTGCGAATGATTTTGATCGCTCAAAATTATCAGGAAGCGCTAATCAACAAAGAGAATTACTACAATTAATTGCAGATTCAGAAGGGATTTCTACAGAAAAAACCCTAGTGGGTCAAGATGATTATTTGACAATCATTGATGTGGTTGTAACGAAAATTGAAACCATTAATCAATTGAGACAATTGAAAGGAATCCGTTACATAGAACCAGCAGATTACAGATATTTTGATGCAAAAGGAAATATATCTAAATCCTCGAGTTCAGGTTCTAGTTCGGGATGTGGGTTTGATGGTGAGGCAATATCCTCAGCAGATTATACTACAGTTACACCCAATGCAAGAGTGCCTTGGAATTTTTATAAACACAATATACCCACAGCATGGAGTACAAGTACAGGTAGAGGTGTAACGATTGGAATTGTAGATACAGGTGTTTCTGATAGCCAAACATTATTAGGCAGTAATTTTAATAATGGACAATCTTCTGGAAGAACAATTCAAAAGTATGGAGTATATGTAGATTCGATTTGGCCTTGGTCTAGTACTACGGATGGATCTAATGATAAGTGTGGTCATGGTACAAGTATGTCAGCGGTTGCAACAGCGCCAAGGAATGATAATGGTCAACCAGTTGGAGTTGCTTATAATGCAAATCTTATTGTGTATAGAGCCGCTTCAAATGTCATTCTAGAAGGATATCATGAGCAAAAAGGAGTAGAAAAGGCATTTACAGCTTTAGGAAATAATGCGAATGTAAAAATTATTTCAATGTCTATGGGGCATATTTTTTCTGTAGGAAGAATTGAAGATGGAATAAAATATGCTTATAGTAAAGGAAAATTGATTTTTGGAGCAGGTGGAACATCTACAAGTTTCACCAATTTTGTTGGAGTAATTTTCCCAGCTTCTATGGCAGAAGTAGTAGCAGTAACAGGAGTGAAGGAGTCTGCAACACACCAAGAATGTGATGTTTGTCATAAAGGGGGTAAAATCGACTTTACTGTCGTTATGGAACGTGCAGGAACATTAAGTACTATACCAGTATTAGGATACTATAACAATGAAAGTTCATATGTAGGTGGCTCTTCTGTAGCTACAGCTACAACAGCGGGAATAGCAGCACTAGTATGGTCGAAAAATCCTTCATGGACAAGAGATCAGGTATTGAACAAAATGAAACAATCTGGTAATTTTTATCCAAATAAAAATGCCAATTTTGGATACGGTAATGTGAATGCATCATTAGCAGTTCAATAAGTAACAAATTAATTATAAATTAAAAGCCCTCAAATTGATTTGAGGGCTTTTTTTATTAAAGTCTTACGTTGTAGTATTTGTAATCCATTTGCCAACAGTAGGTGGATCATATCGTCTCATTTGATCCAGTAAATCATTAATAGAATCACTGACTAATAGCATCTTTTGGTTGGCTTCTTTTAATAAACCTTGTCCAGTCATATGCTCTATAAAGGCGATGAGGTAATCATAGTAACCATTGGTGTTTAAGATACCAATAGGTTTTTTATGTAGGCCTAATTGTGCCCAAGTAAGCATTTCAAAAAGTTCTTCTAAAGTACCAAATCCACCTGGCAATGCAATGACGCCATCACAGAGTTCATTCATTTTGGTTTTACGCTCATGCATACTGTCTACTAAAAATAGTTCAGTAAGATTCTCATGAGCAATTTCTTTATTTTTTAGGAAATGAGGTAATACACCCAGTACTTTTCCACCAGAATTTAGAACACTGTCTGCAACAGCTCCCATTAATCCAATATTTGCACCGCCATATACTAATTCAATATCGTTTTTGGCCAATGCCTTTCCTAATTCAATAGCGTGTGTTTTATAAATATCTGAAATGCCAAAACTAGAGGCGCAAAATACAGTAATACGTTTCATTTAATTTTTTTCTAAAGATACAATCTTGTTTAACAAAGTTCAATAGTGTACGAAGTTTTAAAATCTTCTTTTGGATCTAAGGCAATAATTCCTTCTTTATCAAATAAATCACCCGTAGCAGTATGTCGATCAGCATGTCCATACCAAGGTTCAATACAAATATAAGGTGCATTGATTTGTGTCCAAATTCCTAATGTAGTAAAACCATCAAAATGTACTCTTAATAGAGGAGTAGAATGATCGAGTAGCGTTACCTGTTTTGATTTTAAATCTTTGAATATTAAAGTATCATTCTTGAGTAAAGAATAGGATAACGGTAATTTTCGATCTATTGTAGCAATGCCTTCCGTTTCGTGTGTTAGTAGCCCATCTTTTAAGATATGACTGATTAATGGTTCCTCTTTTTCAAATTCAATAGCATAGTCGGTAAAAGCATTGGGTAATGCAAAGGCAGGATGTGCTCCAATTGAAAAAGGCATACGATTTTCACTCTTGTTTTTTACATGGTAACTTACTTCAATACTTTTTTCAATCAATGTATAGGTAATTCGCAGTTCAAAAGCGAAAGGGTAAAGTACTAAAGTAGTAGCAGAATTTGAAAGGGAAAAGCAAATACTATTTTCGCTTGTTTTTATAATTTTAAAAATAGAATCTCGGGCAAAACCATGTCGGTCTAAATGATATTGATTGTCATTGTAGATATAAGTATCATTCTTTATAGAGCCAATGATAGGGAATAGTATCGGTGAATTTTTGTTCCAAAATTTTGGATCCGCATTCCACATATATTCCTTGTTGTTTGTATCTTTTATAGAAATTAATTCAGCACCTAAATCATTTATAGTTACTGAAAGAAATTCATTGCTTATTGTAGTATTCATTGTATTTGTAATAATTTTTTAAAATCCAGCGGCTAAGAAAATAGAAGGAACAAAGGTAGTATTAAGATTAAACGGATCTTCATTTAATAAATAAGAACCTCTAAAACCAATGCTAATAGGAGCTGCATTAAAGAATGTAGTATCAAAAGTTAACTCAACACCCACAGATTGATAGGTAGTACTTCTGTCAAATCCTTTTAAGGTTGCTTTTCCTAGATCATAAAATAAGTTTGCACTAATACGCTTGATGTATGTGATTCCACCAAACCCCCAATCTGGATAGAACAAAGGAAAGGCATAATCGGCAGAAAATTTAGTGAATTGATCATTAACAGGAGTTTCATATCCTCTTGGGTAATTGAAATTATCAGAAAATTGAAACTCATTGGTTAATAATTCCTTTTGGTATCCCACTCCTAATTTTAAGTTGTGATTAGCACCAATACCTGGAAGATAAACAGCACCAAGCATTTTTATTTTTTCATTTTCGGCATTGCTTATATTTCTATAATATTCGAAACGACCACTAATCCCCAATCGGGAACCCATATTTTGTCTTGCAATTCTTTTTAGAGAAGAGAACTGAATGATAGCATCAAAAGTATTCAAATTTGAAGTAGCATAATCCTGTACGCGTGTTCTTCTTTTGGTTAGGATATGATGATCTGCTCCTAAAGCAATAGAAAATTGAGTAGAGAAATTGTCTTTTATCCAATGATACGGTAAGGCTACCGATGCACCAAAACTGGTTTCATTGAAATAGAGTGTTCGGATATTTGTAGCACTCGACTGGTAGTAAGCAGAATGTTCCCTTTGAGCAGTGTTTAATGTAATGACCGGATACCATCGGGCAATGGATAGTTTTCCATTGTAAAAAACTCCATTTTCATTATTATTATAACCACCATTCAAAATCACACTAACATCATTGAGATAATTATTCATTTGTAATGATAATGTAGGTGTAGATAGGTCGGGAGCAATATTCCAACTATGGAAACGCAAACCTTTGAAAAGGCCATTGTAGGATTTAATAGGATATTCATTTGTAGGCACCTTGTCCAATATATTGCCTTTTTTAGTAAAGCCAGGATTGCCAAAAATAGCCATGGTATTGGGTTCTTCGATTACAATGGAAGCTTTATTGTCTGTTATTTTATTTTCCATACTCATCTCAGAAATAATATATCCTTTTTCGGTAAATTCTGTGAAGAGTAACTTTTTACCATCTGTACTAAGTGCGGGTTGGTAAGCGCCTACAGGAACAGAAGTGAGCTGTTCTACAGATTGTGAACCATTGAGTGGTGTTCTATATAAATTGTCAATTCCACTGAAACCAGCTGTATAATACACATAATTTTCATGAACGCGTGGGTCATCAATAACATGAGCCGTCCAAGGAGTTAGTTGGGTATTCGTTTGATCTGTCAGATTGTATTTGTAAAGTGCAATTTGGTTGTTTTTTTTGAAAATATAAACGACCGCATTATTATCTGTAGCGATTGTAGATCGCGAGATAAATTCGTCATTGTCAAAACGTAAAAGAATTTGAGTTGCTCCAGATTCAGTTGTAATAGATTGTAGGGTATGCTGTTGTAATTCGTCGATATGAATTGCAATGATTGTTCTTCCATCACTTGAAATAACAGGAGAGAAATATTTTCCTTTTGTAGTGATTTTTCTTTTCTCTTGTTTTGAAATATCATAGAAATAAATATCAGAGTAGGAGATATTGGTACGTCTAGGATGTTGACTCAATTCTGTCCATACTAATTTCTCATTATTATAGAAAAGATATTGTCCAAGATTGTAACCCATTGTGGTAATCTTTTCTTCACCATTTTCTGTTATTCTGTAGATTGCTTCAGTTCTTTTGTAGTCATTTTTTAAAGCTATAATTGAACCTTTGGTATCAAATTGAGGAAAGTAATAATTGGTAACAGTTTCTTTTTGTTTTGGCGTAATAACGCTTGTTGAGGTTAATTGTGTTTTATTGAGGTGACTGCTCCATTTCTGTTGAAATGCTTTCCAAGAAGCAGTATACAGAGAAGGTGCTCTGTATCCAGTATATTTTTCCAAAGCACTACTAAAAGGATAAAATCCAGCTTTATATCGACCTGCGTCGGCTAGAATTTTTTTGTTTAAGGTGTCCGTTTTTTCAGTTTGTAATTGGGAAAGCATCATGTATCCTAATGGATAATGACTGGGAACGATATCTTTATAAGAACCATTTCGAGCTTTCATATAAGGGTAGTTAATTCCCGCTTGAACCAAAGCTCTTTGTTCTACTGTAAAAGAAGGAGTTCTCCCGCGACCAGCATTCGATAACATGGTTTCGGTCATTACAGCATCTCCTTCAAAGTACCAATTTGGAATACTCAAATGAGAGAGTACAGCCCAACCAGATTCTCCTTGAAGTACGTCAAATATTTTAGTCAAACCTCTATTGGCATTTACATATTGTAAAACGTGGCGGTATTCGTGCAGCGATAGGTTATCTAACCAGTTTAAGGTACCTAGTCGATTCATATCCTCAGGTGGAGTAGTGAAGAACTTACTGCAAAAAGGAGCTAATCCTACATAGCCATTGGCATTTACATTTTGGTTTTGTAAGACGATATTAATTTTTTTAAAGCGATCTCCTACACTTTGACTATTATTTTCCTGTACAGTATTAATAATATTACTGATTCGAGCTGCTTTAGCTTCTAAGCCTTGTGGAAATATAATATTGGCTGCGGGAGAAGTAAGTACTTGCCAGTTTAAATGAGATGGATTTCCTCCAAAATCATCTTGAGCTTTTGTTTGTGTATAGAATAGTAGGCAGATTATTTGTAATAAAATGAGGTATCTTTTAGGTGATGTCATAGTTGGTATAAAATAATTAATTGCCAAAATAGAGTACAATTTGATTCACTCTATTTTTTGAACCCTAAAAGTAAGAAGTTCTGGACTAGAATGAATAGACTACAAACAAAATTTAAATTTGCAGCATAAAAAAAGCACTAAGTCGAATGAGTTAGTGCTTTTTTTATTGTGATACTTTGTTATTGTGTTATTTCCATAGTATGTGTTATGAATTCTGATGGACCGCTTTTAAAACGAATTTTATACGTTCCTACTGCCGGTGCTGCAAAAACATAATCAACTGTTCTGGTAATGATCTGTGGAGAACATTGTCCGCTATAACGCGCTTCTACTTCTACTCGAGCAACATCAACATCCTCAGTAGTTGTAATAAAACGATTTAGAGAACCGCAATTACTTTCTACTTTAAATTCAACAACGATCTTAACTTGTTTATTTGCGCGAGCAGTTGCTGGGCCTGTTACATTCGATACTAAAGCAGGTTTTACAACCTCTGGAGTTTCAATACCCAAGTCATTATCACTATTACTACAAGAGAATAATGTAGTGACAAATAATACTAAGGCTATAGTTTTTAATTGGAAAGTTTTCATAGATGTATTTTTTTAATAGTTTATTAGAAAGATAAAAAAATGGGATAATGGTTGCGTAAATATCTTAAAAAAAACACAAATAAGAAGGATTTTTTTTCAAGAGTAGCAACACAATGCCATTTTACCTACTAAATATGTTAAAGTATAGCTATATTTTATCTTAAATAGTTGGTCGGTTTGATTATATTTTTTTAATTTTATGTACCACTAATTTAATTATTAATTACATTACACTTTACAATGACGACATTCGAGACGATAGACAAAGAAATCATCGATACATTGACTTTTCCAAAAAACGATGTATTGAGTGATTCAGACGCAATTTGCCGTAGAAAAACAGATTTAGATAGAGCACTTTCATTAGGTAATCTAGAACATGAAAAAATTAAAATCTTTTTTGAAGATGATATTTCTAAAAAAGTAGTTGAAACTACAGTTTGGGGAATTACCGATGAAAGAGTAATTTTAAAACACAATCTAGGTATTCCGATTAACAGAATTTATAAATCAATTTAAGATTACTATTTAGAAGAATATTAAATGCTCTCTTTTTTATAAAATCAACGCTCTCAAAAAAAAAACGAATAGCCTCTACTAAATGAATAGTAGAGGCTATTGGTTTTTATAGCAGCATTATTTTATATACAAAAAACACCTCGATCTCAATGCAATATCGAGAAGGAGGTGTTTCCTCAAAGTATTAAACTCAAAAAAAAAATTATTCGTTTACGAACTCATTTTCGGTATGCTCCGCAGTTTGATTACGGAACACTAAATTCCCATCAAAACTATCCAGAAGAATTATACTATCAGTTGTTATTTTTCCTGATAAAATTTCTTTCGATAGTTCATTTAGAACTTCTTTTTGTATCACTCGTTTTACGGGTCTAGCTCCAAAATGTGGATCAAAACCTTTTTTCGAGATGTAATCAATTGCTTCTGGTGTTGCATCCAAAGTAATGTTTTGCAACGCTAACATTTTGGATACAGATTTCAATTGAATGTTTACAATTTGTCTAATGTTATCCTGACTAAGTGGTGTAAACATCACTATGTCATCGATACGATTAATAAATTCAGGTCGAACGGTTTGTTTTAACAAACCAAGCACTTCTACTTTTGCTAGTTCAATAGCAGTTTCGACACTACCGTTTAAATTATCAAATTTCTCTTGTATAATATGACTTCCCATATTAGAGGTCATAATGATAATCGTATTTTTAAAATCGGCTAATCGACCTTTGTTATCAGTCAATCGACCTTCATCCAATACCTGTAATAAGATGTTGAATGTATCAGGATGTGCTTTTTCAATCTCATCTAACAATACGACAGAATAAGGTTTTCTACGAACAGCTTCTGTTAATTGTCCTCCTTCATCATAACCTACATATCCTGGAGGTGCACCGACTAATCTACTCACACTATGACGTTCTTGGTATTCACTCATATCAATGCGAGTCATTGCATTTTCATCATCAAATAAGTACGAAGCCAAGGCTTTTGCTAATTCGGTTTTACCTACTCCTGTCGTTCCTAAAAATAGGAATGAACCAATTGGTTTTTTCTGATCCTGTAATCCTGCGCGATTTCTACGTACTGCATCACTCACGGCTTCGATAGCTTCTTCTTGTCCTACGACTCTATGGTGTAATTCATCTTCTAATCGCAATAATTTTTCACGCTCGCTTTGTAGCATTTTAGTTACTGGAATACCGGTCCATTTTGCTACTACTTCAGCAATATCTTCGGAGGTTACTTCTTCTTTAATAAGAGAGTGTTCTCCGTTTTGGTTTTCTTCTAACTGTTTTTGCAATAGGTTTAGACGCTCTTGGGCATCTTTTATTTTACCATAACGTATTTCCGCTACTTTTCCGTAATCTCCTTCACGTTCTGCCTTTTCCGCTTCTAATTTGAAGTTCTCAATTTCAGTTTTTGCTGTTTGGATATTATCGACTACATCTTTCTCACTTTTCCAACGTGCATATATTTCATTTCGATCTTCTTTGAGGTTGGCAACTTCCATCCCCAATGATTTTAATTTCGTTTCGTCATTTTCACGTTTAATCGCTTCAATTTCGATTTCGAGTTGCATTATTTTACGATCTAATACATCTAATTCTTCTGGCTTGGAATTGATTTCCATACGCAATTTTGATGCAGCCTCATCCATTAAATCAATGGCTTTATCGGGAAGAAAACGATTGGTAATGTAACGTTGCGATAATTCTACTGCAGAAATAATTGCTTCGTCTTTGATACGTACTTTATGGTGTGTTTCATATTTCTCTTTAATACCACGCAAGATAGAGATGGCACTTTCTGTATCCGGTTCATCTACCATGATTTTTTGGAAACGTCTTTCAAGGGCTTTATCTTTTTCAAAATATTTTTGATATTCATCCAAAGTTGTAGCACCAATAGCTCTTAATTCTCCACGGGCTAAAGCCGGTTTCAGAATATTAGCCGCATCCATAGCACCTTCACCACCACCAGCACCTACAAGAGTATGGATTTCATCAATGAATAATACAATATCTCCTTCTGCACTAGTAACTTCTTTTACAACCGATTTTAAACGTTCTTCAAATTCTCCTTTGTATTTTGCTCCGGCAATTAAGGCTCCCATATCCAAAGAAAATACAATTTTATCTTTTAGATTTTCTGGAACATCACCTTGAACAATTCGATGGGCAAGACCTTCCGCAATGGCTGTTTTACCAACACCAGGTTCTCCAACTAACATTGGATTGTTTTTGGTACGACGTGATAGAATTTGTAATACACGTCTGATTTCTTCATCACGACCAATAACAGGATCTAATTTTCCATCGTTAGCCAATTGATTTAAATTTTTAGCGTATTTATTTAAAGCATTGTAGGTTTCTTCTGCACTAGCAGAGGTTACTCTTTCGCCTTTACGCAATTCATCAATAGCCGATTTTAAACCTTTTTCAGTTACTCCTTGATCTTTTAAGATTTGAGCAACTTTACTTTTTGAGCTGAATATTGCTAGTATTAAATGTTCAATAGAAACAAATTCATCGTTCATTTTTTTAGCAATGTTATTGGCCTCATTTAATGTATTTCCCGTTTCACGAGATAACATTAAATCACCTCCTGATACTTTAGGGAAACTTTGAAGTGTACTGTCTAATATTTGAATAAATAGAGGAACATTTACATTCAGTTTCTTCAGTATAAACGGAGCTACATTTTCATCAACTTCAAAAATAGCTTTGAATAAATGCTCATTTTCAATTTGCTGATGACCTAAGCTTTGAGCAAGCTGCTGTGCCTGCTGTATCGCTTCCTGTGATTTTATAGTATAATTGTTTAAGTTCATATTTTTATCTTTTTTTATCTTCTTTGGTATCTATTTTTCAATTAGTGTTCCAATAAGTGAAATCTGACAAAATGACCACTTTTGAGTTGAGTAGAAAGACAAATTGTCTTGTATTGCGACAAAATGAATGTTTTTATGAAAAAAACGGAACTTAAAGGTAATGATTTATTAAGAGATGAAGGTTGTGCTTGCGCTAAATTATTCTTAATTTTCTTATGAAATACAGAAATGTCGCTTTAACTTTTTGTTATGTAAAACGAATGTTGTAATGTTATAGCTTTGTTTTTTACATTCAATTTAAACACAATTAGGTGATATGAGCATATTTAGTAAAATATTTGGAGATTCAAATGCAGGGAATGAAGATCAATCTAATGCGATTCAGTGGATTGATTTAAACGATATAAGTCAATTGGACGAAATTGTGGCAATTTCTGAAGAAAAACCAGTGATTATTTTTAAACACAGTACTCGATGCAGTATCAGTCGAATGGCGTTGAAAAATTTTGAAAAAGAATATAATCTATCAGAAGATAGTGTAGTGGCTTATTTTCTAGATTTATTAGAACATCGTGATATTTCGAATGAGATTACACAGCGATTTAATGTAGTACATCAATCTCCTCAATTACTTTTAATAAAAAAGGGAAAATCGGTTTATAACACTTCACACAGTGATATAGATGCCGAAGCATTAGCTTCAGAAATATAAATATCAGATTATAATCAGTTGAAATTGTGTTGCTTGTTCTTGATTTATTATAGATAAGTGTTTGTTATTATGTGCGTTATGTTTATTATTTTTACTAAACCAAACTAACAAACAATCTAAATTATGAACTTAACTGAATTGTATTTAAAAGAGTTAAATGCAGAATCGAGTGCAACAAGAAGAATTCTTGGTGCAGTCCCTTCGGACAAATTCGATTGGCAGCCCCATCCTAAAAGTATGGATATTCGTACGTTAGGGGCGCATATTGCAGAACTGCCTACATGGATTACGATGGCTTATACTACGGACGAATTGGACTTTGCAACTACTCCGTATGTTCCTAAACCTATTAATTCGACACCCGAACTATTGGATTTTTTTGAGAAATCATTGGTAGATGGAAAAAGTATGCTACTTCCGGAGAATGAGAAAATCTTAGCAGAACCATGGACATTACGCAATGGAGAAACCATTTATGCTACGTTTTCCAAAGGAGATTTAATTCGTCATGCAATGAGTCAGATTATCCATCATAGAGCCCAAATGGGAGTATATCTACGCTTATTAGACATTCCGTTACCAGCGACTTATGGATCTAGTGCCGATGATGTACATTTTTAGACTACGAAATAAAGTATAACAAAAGAGTTCCGAATAGCTATTCGGAACTCTTTTATTTATGCAGATGATTTCTTTTAGAAACTTTCTCCTGAACCACCACCACTAAAGCCTCCACCACCAAATTCCATAGGTGAGTCTTCTACTTTTAGTTCTGGTTTTATATTGAATGCCGATGCAATTAGCAATGCTTCTGCATTCAGCAATGCATTAGGATTGTCAAATCGATCCGGTTTAAAGGTAAGTCCCACGACATTATCTTTTATCTTTTTTATAAAAAAGTAAGTAAAAGCAAAAAGCAACAATCCGCAAAAAGTCAGCATAACTTCAGTTGGTAAAATATGATGATAGGATCGGAAGGTAAAGATGGAGAAACAAAATGCCAAGCAGCCCATCCATAGTAAGATTCGATCTTTATTTCGTAATGCAAAAATTAAATATACAATTGGAATAATAAACGTAAAACCCCAGAAAAAGAATGCAAAAGGAATTTCTGGACTTATTTCATAATAATCGAATGTAATCGTTGCCGAAAGTTCTCTCACAATATAGTAATTACCAGAGCAATAGAATAATAACAAGCTAATGCTTTTTACTAATATAAGCCCATTATAATAAAAGGGAGCCTTTAAATTCTTAAGGAACATATTACTGGTATAATAGAGTAGGATGGAATACAAAATTATTACAAAGGGTAGAATCACTTCTCCAATTTCTAGATAATTATAGGTCGCATATCCCAATGTTGCAATGGAAGCAACACAAAAAATAATTATTGAAAGTAAGTGTACATAACGGAGGTACAGGATAAGAGAAACAATGGATGTCGTTATTGTAATGGCTAATATATTATTTCCCTCAGTTGAAATGCCAATGGCTAGAGCAAGAGTTAATAATGTACCAAAGGCGAATGCATCATCTAAGCCATATCCATAATACGTTAGTCTTGCAAAAAATTCTGTTCCTGCCAAGCCCACTATAGCAAAAAGATAGCAGAAAGCCTTGTAAGAATCAGAAATAATGGGAAGCCCTAATAGGGATATTACACCACAAACTGACAAATATAAAAACACGCCTAATAAAAAGAATCCCAGACGAATTAAAATATTTTCCTGACGTTTAAGTATTGGCAATTCTTTGATTGCATTTTGCATCTGTTCTTTGGTAATGAAATGTGCTTTTTGTAAAGTCTGAACTTCATCTACTAAAAAGAGATTCTTCAATAAATTCTTATCGTATACTATCATTTGCTTTTTGTTTATTGAAGTTTTTAATTAATTTGATAAATAACAAAATGGATCCTATGATATAAAAAGGTAATAGATATAATACATACTCATCAAAATGATTGAATATGAATTTAGAAATCACAATGTTTATTCCAATATAGGCATATACAATGGTAAAGACGAATAGTGAAATGGAGGAATTCTGATAACTAGCTTTATAGAAGTAATAGGTTGAAATAGCTAAAATAACGGCAGAAATCAACCAATAGCTTTCCAATAAATTATTGATGGAGGCGATACTAATCAGATGTAAGGCGTAGGTTAAATAAATAAAATTAAAGTGTGTTTTTAAATTAATTTTCGAACTGTATATTGTCCAAACAATTAATAAAACACCCAGTAAAATAGCAGAATAACTTAATGTATCTGTGGTGTAAAAATCATTGTGAAGTAAAGTCTGTGGACTAACCGATAGACCAATATAGGCCGCTAAACCTGTTATTGCAATAGCTAGAACACTCTTATTGTCAAAATAATAAGCACAACCAAAACTAATAATAGTAGGCACTAATGTCGCAATGCCATAATGCGTTCCGAAAAGCTCATATTGGAATTGGATATACCCTACAAAAATGCAACTTAAGATTGTTGCGGTCAGTACTAGATAATGTAATACGGGATTTTCAAAGCTGGAATCTTCTTTTTGGAAACCTGTAGCATTTTTAAAACAGAAATAGAAACAGACTATTGTAACAATCAATAATAGAGACAAAATAGCAATGTGTCCTATCGTATCTATATTTTGATAAATTAAAATTCCAATTCCAGATGTAAATAATATAACCGATAAATACAGAAATAATTTGAGCTCTCCATAAAGAGAAAAAATACTCAAGCTACGATATTCCTTTATTTGGTTAAGCTGCTCTGCTGAAATTAGATTTTTTTCAAAAAGAGTCTGGGTAGCTTGTTCTTCGAATTGTCCCAATACGATATGATTTAAGATGATTAATACTCAAATATATGTATTTAGTAGGAATTTTGGTTTCGAATAAAAAGATTTGTTGTTTACAAACAACCAAAGAAGTTTCGAATCTATATTCGAAACTTTTTGATTGCCAATACTTTTGATTAGAAAGTGTTTTTCATTTTATGTTTAATTTCACTTAAACAAAGGTTGTTGATACTCCCTTCATGCGTATGTTGTGTTTTCTTAGGTGATTGAAAAGTACCCTTTTCAGTTTGTTCTCCTATTATTTTATACGCATCTCTAAAAGGCATTCCTTGTTGGACTAATTCATTTAAAGCGTCCACAGTAAAGAGGTAATCATATTTTGAATCCTCTAAAATGTGTTCCTTAACCTGAATATCTTTGGTTGCATACAAAGACATGTCCAAACAGGCTTTTAGATTTTGAAGGGCAGGGAATAATCCCTCTTTCAACAATTGAAAGTCCCTATGATAACCACTTGGAAGGTTATTCGTTAACAAGGTTAACTCGTAAGGTAACGCTTGAATTTTATTGCATTTGCCTCTGATTAATTCAAAAACATCTGGATTTTTTTTATGTGGCATAATACTCGATCCTGTAGTAAGATGCGAGGGTAGTGTAATGAAATCAAAATTCTGACTCATATAAATTGTAACATCCATAGCAAATTTAGATAGGGTAGCCGCTACACTGCTCAACGCAAATGCAACTGTTTTTTCCGATTTACCTCTACTCATTTGTGCGGCCACAGCATTATATTTCAAAGTAGAGAAATTCAGTGCTTTAGTTGTAAATGTTCTGTCGATTGGGAATGAACTTCCATAACCAGCAGCCGAACCCAAAGGATTCTGATCTACAATCTCAAGTGCAGCATTCAGCATGGTTATATCATCAATCAAACTTTCGGCATAAGCAGAAAACCACAATCCGAAAGAAGAAGGCATCGCAATTTGAAAATGTGTATAACCTGGCATTAAGGTATTTTGATACTGATGGGATAATTCCATTAGCAAATCGAATAAATCCAATACTTGTTCTTTGATTGCAATCAATTCATCTTTGAGATACAGATGCATATCGACCAAAACCTGATCATTTCTAGAACGTGCTGTATGAATCTTTTTCCCAGCTTCACCCACTTTTTCAGTCAATAAATATTCAATTTTTGAATGCACATCTTCAAAAGTATCTTCAATCACAAACTGTCCTTTTTCGATATCATTTAAAATTTCTTCCAAAGCCTGTACTAAGGCATCCGTTTCAATAGAAGTCAAAAGACCAATTTGATGCAGCATTTTTGCATGAGCGATAGATCCTAAAGCATCATATTTTGCGAGAACCAAGTCCAATGTTCTGTCATTTCCTACGGTAAAATGATCAATTTGCAGATCGGTTGCTATTCCTTTTTCCCAAAGTTTCATAAGTATTGTATTTAGGATATTAGTATTGATTCAGAAAATCTGAAAGTATTTGTATATATAAGGCGATACCCTGTTCTATCTCTTCGACGAAAATAAATTCGTCGGCAGTATGAGAGCGTAACGAATTACCAGGTCCTAGTTTAAGAGACTGACAACTCAATACAGATTGATCCGAAAGAGTAGGAGAGCCATAGGTTGTTCTACCCAATGCAATTCCTGCCTGAACTAATGGATGTTCGATTGCAATAGCCGAAGCATTTAAATGCAGAGAACGCGGTTGTACACCTTGAATATTGTTTTGTACAATGTCTAGCACTTCCTGATTGCTATAACAATCATTTACACGGATATCCACAACCAAATGACAATCAGATGGTACAACATTGTGTTGTTTTCCCGCATTGATTTGGGTAACGGTCATTTTAACGGGGCCTAAAACAGGTGATACTTTTTCAAAACTAAAATCCTTGAACCATTGTATAACAGGAAGCGCATTATAGATTGGATTGTCATTGTTCTGATGTGCAGCATGACTGGCTGTACCCTGAACAGCAACATCGAGGACTAATAATCCTTTTTCGGCAATGGCCAATTGCATTTCTGTAGGCTCACCCACTATAGCACAATCCAGTTGAGGTAAATGTTTCAAAACACTGTTTAAACCATTTGGACCACTACTTTCTTCCTCCGCTGAAGCCACGATCACGATATTATGGCTTAGGTTTTCATTTTTGTAAAAATGTGTAAATGTTGCGATCAGTGAAACTAAACAACCACCCGCATCATTACTACCTAAGCCATAGAGTTTTCCTTCCTTTACTATAGCATCAAAAGGATCATTGGTATAACCATGATTTGGTTTTACCGTATCGTGGTGAGAATTCAATAATAACGTAGGTTTCTCAGGATCAAAAAAATGGTTGTATGCCCATATATTATTATTTTCTCTATGAAATGAGATTTGATTTTCTGTAAACCAGTTTTCAATCAGCAAGGCCGTTTGATCTTCTTCTGATGAAAAAGAACGCGTTGTAATCAGCTCTTTTAGTAACTGTATTGCTGCTGTGGTTAATGTGGCTTTATCTTTCATAAGCTTATTGTTGTGTACTGCGCCGTTGTATTTTCTATTTGACTTTGATCCCCAATACTGATTTTCTGAACACCATTTGATAAGGCATAGAAACAGTTGTCTAATTTTGGAAGCATGCCAGAATGGATAACTTGAGCGGTTTTTAATTCATTGTAATAATCAAAAGTCATTTGTTTTACAACGCTGTTTTCATCATTTAAATCCAATAGAACTCCTTTTTTCTCAAAGCAATACATCAGATTTACATCGTATTCATCCGATAATGCAATCGCTAATTCACTTGCAATAGTATCGGCATTTGTGTTTAATAATTGTCCTTTATTATCATGGGTAATAGCACAAAAAACTAAGGATATATCGGTAGCCAATAATTTTTCAAGCAAACTGGTTTGAACCGTAACGACATCACCCACGTAACCAAAATCAATAGTGTTATGTTGTCTTTTTTCGGATTGTATTAAATTTCCATCCGCTCCTGTAAAACCCATTGCAGTAGTGCCTAAAGCCTGGAGTTGTGCAACAATTTGTTTGTTAATTAAACCAGCATATACCATTACTGCAACATCTAGCATAGGAGCATCAGTAATTCTTCTACCGTCAACAAATTCTGGTTTTAAATTAAACTGTTCGGCTGTTTTTGTAGCAGATTTTCCGCCACCATGGACTAATATTTTTGGACCATAAATATTGGAATAAGCCATTAAAAATGATGTCAATGCCTGAGCATCATCAATGATATTACCTCCAATTTTTACGATGGTTAATGATTGTTTAATTTTCATGTTCCAAAATTTGAGTCAGAATAGCCTGTGTTGCATACGTTCTGTTATTCGCTTGAGGAATTACTATAGAGGTTTCGCTATCCAATACCGCATCACTGACAATCATGTTTCTTCTTACGGGTAAACAATGCATGAATTTTGCCTTGTTAGTCAATTCCATTTTTTCAGGAGTTACAGTCCAGTTTGGATCACTAGAAATAATTTGCCCATATTCTTGATACGAACTCCAGTTTTTAGCATAAATAAAATCGGCTTTTGCAAAAGCTTCATCTTGATTATGCGTAATCGTAGCTCCTTTGGTAATTTCTGGATTCAGTTCATATCCTTCTGGATGTGCAATAACCAAATCTACATTTGATAATTTCATCATTTTTACAAAAGAATTGGGAACTGCATGCGGCAATGCTTTAGGATGTGGGGCCCATGTTAAAACCACCTTTGGTTTTCTCTTGGTTTTATATTCCTGAATAGTCAAAGCATCGGCAACCGCTTGTAAAGGATGCTCAGTTGCACCTTCTAAACTAATTACGGGTACTGAAGCATATTGTACAAAAGCACTAATGACCTGCTCTTCTTCATCCTTTTCTTTGTCGGTTAGAGTAGGAAAGCTTCTTATTGCAATAACATCACAATATTGAGAAACCACTTGAGCAGCTTCCTTAATATGTTCTGCCTTTCCACCATTCATGATAGCACCATCCTCAAACTCTAAACTCCAACCTTCTGTGTTGAGGTTCATGACCATCGAATGCATGCCTAAATTTGAAGCAGCTTTTTGAGTGCTTAATCTTGTTCTTAAGCTAGGATTAAAGAATAATAATCCTAGTGTTTTGTTCTTGCCTAATTCGGCATTATTATAAGGGTTTGATTTAATTTTTTTAGCCAGTAAAATCAATTCCTCTAAATCTGTTATATCGTCTACAGAAGTGAATTTTTTCATGATTTTAGTATTATAATGTTTGTAAAGCGTTTTGTAATCCTTGGGCAAATTGGTCAATGTCCTTGTGTGTAATATTCAAGGGTGGCAAGATTCTCAAAAGATTTTTTTGAGAAGCACTTCCAGTGAAAATAAACTGTTCAAGGATTAATTTTTTTCGTAGTTCCGCGACATCAAAATCGAAAACCAGACCTAACATCAAACCACGACCTTTAATAGCCTTAATTCCAGGGATATTTTGCATTGCTTTGACGAAATACTCGTTTTGAATCATTACATTTTCCAAAATAGCTTCTTGTTCCATAATAGCCAAAACGGATAATGCTGCGGCGCAAGCCAAGTGATTTCCTCCAAAGGTTGTTCCTAGTAAACCAAAGGAAGCTTTGAATTTTGGATTGATTAATATTCCACCAATTGGAAATCCATTCCCCATTCCTTTTGCCATCGAAATAATATCGGCTTGAATGCCATGATGCTGATGCGCAAAGAATTTACCAGATCTTCCATAACCACTTTGAATTTCATCTAGAATTAAAATTACGTTATGCTCGTGGCATAATTTTTCCAATGCTTGAAAAAAGGCAGTAGTTCCTTGATCTAATCCGCCAACACCTTGTATACCTTCAATGATTACTGCGCAGATGTCACCTTTTTCAATTTCCTGTTTTACAGCGTCAATATCATTTAAAGGTAGAAACACAACGGGATGATTTGCATTAATTGGAGCAACGATAGAAGGATTATCCGTTACAGCAACAGAAGCAGAAGTACGACCATGAAAGCTTTTGTTGAAACTAATTACTTTCGATTTTTGGGTATAAAATGAAGCGAGCTTTAATGCATTTTCATTGGCTTCAGCCCCTGAATTGCACAAGAAAAGACTATAATCTCCATAACCCGATTGTTGTGTGAGTTGTTTCGCTAATGCTTCTTGTAACGGATTTTGAATTGAATTGGAATAAAATCCAATTTTTTGTAATTGTTCTGTAACCGTTTTTACATAATCTGGATGGGAATGCCCTACAGAAATCACACCGTGACCGCCATAGAAATCCAGATAAGGTTGGTTGTTCTCGTCCCAAACGGTTGCTCCTAATGCTTTGGTTGGGGTAATATTATATATTGGGTAAACGTTGAATAAACTCATTTTTTTATTTTTTAAAAACCTCCTGGTTTTAGTTGTAAACCTTCTTTTTCTTCTAAACCAAACATCAAATTCATATTTTGAATCGCTTGTCCAGATGCTCCTTTAATCAGATTATCAATGATAGATGTGATTAAAAGTTGATCTCCAGATTTTACCAAACTGATAATACATTTGTTGGTTTGAACTACTTGTTTCAAATGGATATCTGCTGTGGTAACCGTTACAAAAGGATGATTTTGATAATACGATTGGTAGATTTCAAGAATGTCTTCTATATTCTGATTCACTTTTGTGTATAAGGTTGCGAAAATTCCTCTTGAAAAATCACCTCTATTAGGAATAAACAGTAATTCGTCCGTATAATTCTCTTGCAATTGCACTACACTTTGATTGATTTCATCCAAATGTTGGTGTGAAAATGCTTTATAATGGGACATATTACTAGCTCTCCAGCTATGATGAGTTGTTGCTACTGGTTGCACACCAGCTCCTGTACTTCCTGTTACGGCATTAATGTGCACTGCTTCTGTAAGCTTTTGTTGCGCTGCTAAAGGCAATAATGCCAGTTGAATAGCTGTAGCAAAACAACCTGGATTGGCAATGTAATTGGCTTTCTGAATAGCTGTTTTATTCAATTCAGGTAATCCATATACAAAAGGTTTTCCTTGAAATTCAGCCTCTTTTTGCAATCTGAAATCATTACTCAAATCGATGATTCGGGTATGGGATTCAAAAGTGTTTTCGGAAAGAAATGTTTTCGATTTTCCATGGCCTAAGCAGAGAAATACAACATTCACTTGTGGATTGATTTGCCCGGTGAAATCTAATTCCAAATCACCCAGTACATCTTGATGTACCGAAGCAATTGATTTTCCGGCATTCGTTGTACTGTACACAAAATCAATGGTTACTTTACTATGGTGCATCAATATTCTGATTAATTCACCGGCAGTATATCCAGAACCGCCTATTATTCCAACTTTAATCATAACTCAATTGGTTTACAGATGAATATATTGTTTGTGCATTCCCTAGTATTTTTATAAAACCTTTGGCATCATCTGAAGTCCAAGCATTGTTCATTTCACCATATTGACCAAAAGTAGTATTCATTAAATCGTGTGCCGATTCAATTCCTTCTAATGAAAAATGATAAGGTTTTAAACATACTGTGACACTTCCTGTTACGGTTGCTTGTGTATCGGCTAGGAATGTTTCAATGTTTCTCATTACCGGATCTAAAAACTGCCCTTCATGGAATAACATTCCATACCAGTTGCCCAATTGTTCTTTCCAGTATTGTTGCCATTTGGTCAATACATGTTTTTCTAACAAGTGGTGTGCTTTTATAATAATGATTGGTGCTGCGGCTTCAAAACCTACTCTTCCTTTAATTCCAATAATAGTATCACCTACGTGAATATCTCTACCAATTGCATAAGCACTGGCCAATTCTTCTAAAGCAACAATGTTTTGTGTAGGATTATTTTTGGTATCGTTTAATCCCACTAATTCTCCTTTTTCAAAGTGTAATACTACTTTTTGAGGTTCTTGTACTTTCAATTGTGATGGATAGGCTTCTTCCGGCAAGGATAGGTGAGAAGTCAATGTTTCTTTTCCACCTACGCTAGTTCCCCAAATTCCTTTGTTAATTGAATATTGTGCTTTCTCCCAAGAATAGGATACGCCATGACCTTGTAAATAGGTAACTTCTTCTTGTCTGGATAATTTTAAATCTCTAATCGGTGTAATGATTTCGATTTCAGGAGCTATCGTTTGGAAAATTAAATCAAAACGAATTTGATCGTTTCCTGCTCCAGTACTTCCATGTGCGATAGCATCGGCGCCAATTTTCTTAGCATATTTAATGGCTTCAATAGCCTGAAAAACTCTCTCTGCACTTACGGATAATGGATAAGTGTTATTTTTTAAGACATTACCAAAAACCAAGTATTTAATGGCTTTTTCATAGTAATGATCTACAATATCAATGTTTAAATGCTGACTGCTTCCCAATTCATAGGCTCTGTCTTCTATGGCAGATAACTCGTTGACATCAAAACCTCCTGTATTGATTAATACAGTGTGTACTTCACAATTTTTCTCATGGATTAAATATTTAAGGCAATAAGATGTATCTAATCCTCCACTGTATGCTAAAACTACTTTTTTCATGGTTTAAATTTTTTCTTTTTTTAAGAATAGTGCTTGTTTGATGTTTTTTAGTCTGCCCAGCACTTTTTTATTAAAGGTGTATTCTTCGTTGATTAATTCTTCTATCTTTTGTTTCGGGTCATATAGCATCCCGGTACAAAGGCACATTTTGTTTTCCTTACGCTGTAAAATATCGAAATTCGTACACGTTTTACAACCTGCCCAAAAGCTTGGATCGGCTGTTAACTCTGAAAATGGAACGGGGCGATATCCTAAATCTGAATTGATTTTCATGACCGCTAAACCAGTGGTAATTCCAAAGATTTTAGCATTAGGATATTTTTGTTGCGAATAGTTGAAAACATACGTTTTGATCTTTTTGGCAAGACCTAAATGTCTGTAATCAGGATGTACAATGAGTCCAGAATGGGCTACAAATTGTCCATGCTGCCAGCTTTCGATATAACAAAAACCAGCAAAGTTTCCATTCTCCAGAGCAATAATAGCTTCCTTGTTTACCATTTTTTTAATGACATATTCAGGCGTTCTTTTAGCTATTCCAGTTCCTCTTAAAAGAGCCGAAGCTTCAATTGTATCGCATATTTCTTGCGCATATTTATAATGCTCTTCCTGAGCAATAATAATGGCTACATTCATTTCAAAATGTACGTATTAAGTTAAATAATAGGGGATTGAAAACAATAGTGCGAAGGCTGAAGCAGGACGCACCCGCTTCAAAAAAGTATAATTATAGACCGTTATGGCCGCGAAGTAAATACGCAGTATAATGCTAATTGTAGTGTTGAAAATGTATAATTAGGCTGTAATAATCCTAAAGAGATTGTTGATAATTCCAAAATGTGAAATTGTAAAAAATGAATAAACAGACGAAATCCTGGGTGGTACTATAGTGATAGTGACCGCACTGACCGTGAAGAAACGGTTGCGATTGTCCGTAGAGTAGAAGTTGTATGTAACTTTTTAGTATTCATTGGTGCAAATGTATACATTTTTACAATATACCAAAGTTAAAATAAAAATAATTTTATTTAGGCTCAAAAAGAGTTGTATGTGTAGAGTTAATGTGTTGATTAGTATTGTTTTGAAGAATAAAAAAACGGATTTGAAGAATAGCTTCAAATCCGTTAATATGTATATTTAATTTAAAAAGTATTCCTTTTTACCTGAACTTATTCTGGGTAATGATGCTTTTTAACTTCGATTTCAAATCTTCTCCGGTATCAAAAACCATTTGCTCATTGCTTGGAAACAACATTGGTTTTCGAGTGAAATTACCATAATAATTATCATCAATAGCTCTGCGATCTCCTTTGTAATTAGCATAAATGTTTTGGAAAACAAACTCACTTGTTATAGGGAAAGATTGTATTAACTGATTGCTCTTATAATCTACATAATCCACTTTTGCAACTACTTGACATGATTTGAATTGCGTGAATTCATAGACATCGATTTTTACATCTCTAAGAACATCTACTTTTACAATATTACCTTTATCATCACGCACCGGTTTTCCATTGCGATCTAATAAGTCTTTTGTACCATCTTTAATTTGTCTTTCACGGATAAATTGTTTCTCTCTAATTTGCTCTGGAGAGATACTGATTTGTCTGAAATTAACAATCATACCATAATCGTAGTTAATCCCTTTTTGTTTACTACTGTGGTAAACCGTCCATTTGTCGTCTAATCCGTACGTATCAAAATTTAATAAATCATTTTGTAAACGAATCGGAATCACCATATTCGTTTCATTGGATGTACTTACTTGAACAAAATCAGTTCCTTTGAAACGAGCTTCATCCATCAAGCTATGGACATCTTTGTAGTTTGGATTGATGTTTTCAATATAAGTAAGATCATCAAAAGCCTGACGAGCATCCATCTTGTTTTTGGACAATGTTAGCAATTTCACCGCATTATTGTATAAATATTTCGATAATGCATTTTTGTATTCAATAATTTGATTAGAGTAATCACTAAAAGGGAAAATAGCATTTCGACCTTCTTTCATTAAGTATAAAGGAAGTATTGGTCTGATTCTTTCCTGTCTGTTGTTTAGCAACATATAAGTATTGTACAGACGTTCTATGTTTGCCGGGTTCTTATCTTTTTCAAGCATCGAAATATCGCGTTTATCACGATCTATTGCTTTTGCATAAGCTTCTTCTAACAGATAAATATAGTCTTGTTTTCCCTTACTGGTTTTGTTAGAGCGAAGATTATCGACTGCTTTGTCTATTGCGCCATCGTAATCACCATTACTCAACATGGTTTGTGTTTTTTTTACACCACACGATGCAAAGCATACAATAGTAAAAAGGAGTATAAGTTTTTTCATTATCTGAATTTTTTTGAGCAAATGTAAAAAAATATAAGACTACTTGATGAGCCTTAGTACAAATTGTTAAATCTGCGGTTACTATGTTTCGGATAACAAATAATGAGCCAAAAAAAAGCGCCCTTGGGAGGCGCTTTAAATTATTTTATTTTTTAGTGAATGGCGGAAGAAGTTTGCTAGAAACTTCACCGAAACCTAATCGTATAGTATCGTTTTCACAATAACCTTTCATGGTCACTGTATCTCCGTCATTGATGAATTTACGTTCTGTACCATCATTCAATTGGATTGGATTTTTTCCACCCCATGATAGTTCTAACATTGATCCATATGAATCTGGAGTAGGACCAGAGATTGTACCAGATCCCATCATATCACCAGAATTAACGCGACATCCGTTTACGGTGTGGTGTGCTAATTGCTGACTCATATTCCAATACATGTATTTGAAATTTGAGTTTGAAACTACAGTAGCTTCTCCATCTTCCGGAGTAATGGCTACTTGTAAGTTAATATCAAAAGAACGATCTCCATCTATTTGTAAGTAAGGTAATGGTTGTGGTTCTTGTTTAGGGCCTTTAGTTCTAAAAGGTTCTAGTGCATCCATGGTTACAATCCATGGTGAGATAGAAGAAGCAAAGTTTTTAGCTAAGAAGGGTCCTAGTGGAACATATTCCCATTTTTGAATATCACGGGCACTCCAGTCATTGAATAAAACCATACCAAAGATGTAATCTTCTGCTTCCTCTACAGGAATAGGTTCTCCCATTACATTAGCATCCGTTGTGATGAAGGCCATTTCAAGTTCAAAATCTACTAATTTTGATGGACCGAATATAGGCGTAGTTTCACCATTTGGCAAAGTTTGTCCCATAGGTCTGTGAATTGGAATTCCAGAAGGAATAATAGTAGAAGATCTACCATGGTATCCTACAGGAATGTGTAACCAGTTTGGCAATAATGCATTTTCTGGATCACGGAACATAAGTCCTGCATTAGTAGCATGTTCTTTACTGGAGTAAAAATCAGTATAATCACCAATTAGTACAGGTAATTGCATTTCTACATCTTCGATTTTGAAAATTACAATTTCGCGATGTTCTGTATTATCTCTTAGAGAAGCATTCTCTGCATCAAAAATTTCGGCAATTCGATTACGAACTAAACGCCATGTTTTTTTTCCGTCTGAGATAAAATCATTTAAAGTGTCTTGAAGGAACATATCATCGGTAAGTTCAATTCCTTCAAAGTAGTTCATTTGTTGTAATGCTCCCATGTCGATGGCGAAATCTCCAATTCGAGTACCAATGGTTACTACATCATCTTTGGTGATGAATACACCAAACGGAATGTTTTGAATTGGGAAGTCACTATTTTTTGGTACCGCTAACCAAGATTTTCTATGAGGATCATTTGCTGTGATGGGCATACTATATGTTTATTTGTTTGTTGAAAATTCAGTTATCAAATATATTATTATCTGCCATTTTAACAAACGATTTTTGTATTTTTGGAATCAATTTAACGAAATATTATCAAATGCAACGCGACGAACAAATTTTTGACTTGATTCTTGAAGAACAAGATAGACAAATTCACGGATTGGAATTGATTGCTTCAGAGAATTTTGTAAGTGACCAAGTAATGGAAGCCGCTGGTTCGGTTTTAACTAACAAATATGCTGAAGGATATCCAGGAAAAAGATATTATGGTGGATGTGAAGTAGTAGATGTTATTGAACAATTAGCTATTGACAGAGCCAAAGCTTTATTTGGTGCTGAATATGTAAATGTACAACCTCACTCAGGTTCACAAGCCAATACAGCTGTATTTCAAGCTTGTTTGAAACCAGGAGATAAAATATTAGGTTTCGATTTGTCACATGGTGGACACTTAACGCATGGTTCTCCAGTGAACTTTTCTGGAAAATTGTATAACCCAGTATTTTATGGTGTTGAACAAGAAACAGGATTATTGAACTATGATAAAATACAAGAGATTGCAACAAAAGAACGTCCACAAGTAATTATTGCGGGTGCTTCAGCTTATTCTCGTGATATGGATTTTGCACGTTTCAGAGTGATTGCCGATAGTGTTGACGCTTTATTAATTGCCGATATTTCTCATCCTGCTGGTTTAATTGCAAAAGGATTATTGAACGATCCAATTCCACATTGTCATATAGTTACTACTACAACACATAAAACATTACGTGGACCTCGTGGAGGAATCATTATGATGGGGAAAGATTTCGAAAATCCATTTGGTCTTAAAACACCTAAAGGAGAAATCAGAATGATGTCTGCATTATTAGATTCAGCAGTATTCCCAGGAACACAAGGTGGACCATTAGAGCATATTATTGCAGCAAAAGCAGTTGCTTTTGGTGAAGCTTTGCAAGATGAATTTTTCACATATGCAATGCAGGTGAAGAAAAATGCTGCGGCTATGGCGGCTTCTTTTGTGAAGAGAGGTTACAATATTATTTCTGGCGGAACAGACAATCATATGATGTTGATTGACCTTAGAAATAAAAATATTTCAGGTAAAGAAGCTGAAAATGCTTTAGTGAAAGCTGAAATTACAGTCAATAAAAACATGGTTCCATTTGATGATAAATCACCATTTGTAACTTCAGGGATCCGTATTGGAACTCCTGCTATCACCACCAGAGGTTTAGTAGAAGCAGATATGGAAACAATTGTAGCTTTAATTGATGAAGTTATTGTAGATCATACGAATGAAGAAGTAATAGAATCTGTTGCAGATCGTGTAAATGATATGATGGGTGACCGTCCTATTTTTGTATTCTAAGCAATAGTTTACCTTATATAGTAAGCCCTTACGTGATGTAAGGGCTTTTTTTGTATCCATTTTAAAATGTTAATTATTTGTTAATTAAAGTTTGACATCTTTGTCAAAACCAATTATTAAATACTTTTGTCTAACAAAAATGTCAAACAATTATGTCAAGTATAAAAAAAGATGAAGCTACAGAGGAGTTAATTAAAAATACTGCCAAAAGAATTTTCTTTGGAGAAGGTAGATTTAATGCAACGACACAAGAGATAGCTGATGCGGCAGGAGTTAACCGAACACTAATTAATTACTATTTCAGATCAAGAAATGCCTTATTTGAAATTGTATTCAAAGACGCGCAGGATAGAGAACAGGAACGTACCGAGTCGATTATTTTCTCGGAGCTGCCTTTTAAAATGAAAATCGAGGAATTTATTGATGATTCATTTACTATGGGGACAGAATATCCTTATATGGAAATCTATTTGGTTACCCAATTGAACCAAGGATGCTATTTCAAAGATGAAGAACACATGGATCGAATTCTAAATCAATTCTATAAAGAGTTGGAAGTAGAGATGGATAAAGGAACGATTACTAAAATGGATCCAATTCAATTTATCTTAAATCTAATTTCATTAATCTCTTTTCCAACTTCCATGCGTCCATTGTTTCAAAAAACAATGCGTATTACGGATGAAGCTTACAACCAGATACTTAGTGATAGAAAACAAATTATATTAGATCTTTTATTCAAAAATGTATAACCCTCAACCCAATAATAAATAAGTATAAAATGAAGATTATTAATAACTTAATAATAGTTAAAGTGATTGCAATACATTGTGTTGTAGTCCTCTTTTCTTCAGGAAGTCTTCAAGCTCAGAATAATCCTTTGACCTTAAAAGATGCCTTAAACTACGCTTTGAAAAATAAAGCGGATGCCAAAAAGGCCTACCTTCAAGTAGAAAATAGTCAGTATCAGATTCAGGAAGTTCGAGCACGTGCTTTACCTCAAATTGCCTTAACGGGATCGTTAGTCAATAATGTGGTACTCCAACAAAGTGCTTTACCTGGGGAATTCTTTGGACAGCCCGGTACAACGATTCTGGTTCCTTTTGGTCAAAAGTGGAATGCCAATGGTGGTGTTACCTTATCCCAAAATCTTTTTGATCAATCCATTTTTACGGGATTAAAAGCTGCAAAAACAACACGTGAATACTATCAGGTGAATTCGCAATTGACCGAAGAACAGGTGATTGAACGTGTAGCGAATAACTATTACAATGTTTTCGTGCAACGCCAAAAATTAGCTGTAGTAGACAGTAATTATGTCAATACAACAAAAGTAAAAGACATTATAAAAGGACAATATGCAAACGGTTTGGCAAAGAAAATTGATTTGGACCGTATTATGGTGAAATTATACAATATTGATACACAACGTCAACAATTGATTAATGCCGTGCAATTACAGGAAAATTCTTTGAAATTCTATATGGGTATGCCGATTGAAACAAAGATTGAAATTCCACAAACAGCTTTTGAAGTATCTCCACATTTATTGGGTGAATCACCAGATGTGACGCAACGTACAGAGTATCAATTGTTGAAAAAACAAGAACAATTACTGACATACCAAAAGAAAGCGGTAGAGGCGGGGTATTATCCAACCTTATCATTATCGGCTAACTATAACTATCAAGGATTAGGCGATAAGTTTCCTTTGGGCGGAAGTTCTGCACAAGGAGTAAACTGGTCTGATTTTGCTTCTGTAGGATTGAATCTACATGTACCAATATTCACTGGTTTTGGAACTCGTGCTAAAGTGAGACAAGCCGATGTTGATCTGCGAAAATTAGAAGCAGATATGGAAGATGTAAAATTATCATTGGATTTAGATTTCGAGAATGCTAAAACACAAATTAATAATAGTGTGATTACCATTGGGAACCAAAAAGAGAATGTAAAATTGGCTCAGGAAGTATTAGACAATACCAAAAATAATTATTACAACGGATTAGCTTCTTTAACAGATTTACTGGATGCTGAAAATTCATTGGTAGAAGCACAAAACAATTACACATCAGCATTATTAGATTATAGACTGGCAGAAATCCTTTTGATTAAATCACAAGGAGCATTAAAAACACTTTTAAATTAACCCTCCAAAATGAAAAAAATAGTATATATAGTAATCGGTATTGCTTGTGTAGCTTTAATCGGATTTGTTTTAACAAACAATAAAAAGAAGAACGAGGCAGAAACTGAAATTGTATCACAAAAAAACACATCGGTTGCTGTTCGAACAGATAAGGTAAAGATTGAAGTGGTAGCCTTGGATTTTGTAGCCAATGGAAATTTTGCTCCATTCCAAGAATTAAGCTTTTCGGCAGAGAATTCTGGAAGAGTAACAAAAGTGTTAGTAGATGTAGGAAGCCCAGTACGTATTGGACAAACTTTGGCCATTATAAAAGGAGATCAGCTTTCTGTTGAAGTACAAAATGCAAAAGCGACGTATCAAAATGCTTTGACTGATAGTCAACGTTACGAAAATGCTTTTAAAACAGGTGGTGTAACGCAACAACAATTGGATCAGGCAAAATTAGCTTTAGTAAATGCTAAAGCAAGATTACAACAAGCGAACATCAGTTTTGGTGATGCTACCATAAAATCATCAATCAATGGTATTGTAAACAAGCGTAACATAGAGCCAGGATCTGTAGTTTCACCGGGAACCGTATTATTTGATTTAGTGAATGTATCAAAACTGAAATTGAAAGTTACAGTAGATGAAAATCAGATTGCGAACTTAAAATTAGGTCAAGTTGTAGATGTTAAAGCCAGTGTATATCCGGATAAAGATTTTTCTGGAAAGGTAACTTTCATTGCACCAAAAGCAGATGAGTCTTTGAAATTCCCAATTGAAATTGAGATTATAAACAATGCCAATAATGATTTGAAAGCTGGAATGTACGGAACGGCTATATTTAAAGCGGATGAAAACAAACAAAAAGCGATTATGACAGTTCCAAGAAATGCTTTCGTAGGCAGTGTAAACAGTAATCAGATTTTTGTAGTACGTGAGGATACAGCACATTTAACAAAAGTAGTTTCAGGACGTATTTTTGGAGATAAAGTAGAGATATTGGATGGCTTGAAAGATGGTGAAGTGGTTGTAACAAGCGGTCAGATTAACCTAGTAGACGGTACTAAAGTAAATTCTATAAAATAGTTGGTGACTAGAGAACCGGAAATGCCTTATAGGAGGTCAAATCCGGTTCTAAATCAACATTAAACTAAAAATATTAAATGAAAATAGCAGAAATATCCATTAAACGACCAACCTTAGTGATTGTGTTGTTTATTATTCTGACACTGGGAGGATTGTTCAGTTACAATCAACTGAGTTATGAATTAATTCCGAAGTTTGAAATTAACGTGGTAACAATTTCTACAGTATATCCAGGAGCATCTCCGGGAGAGGTAGAGAATACGGTTACAAAGAAAGTGGAGGATGCCGTTTCTTCTTTGGAGAATGTAAAAAAAGTAGAATCCAAATCGTATGAGAGTTTATCGGTTGTAATGGTGACGTTAGAACCAGAAGCTGATGCCGATTATTCTTTGAATGATGCGCAACGTAAAATCAATGCCATTGAAAAGGATTTACCAGACGATGTAGATCCACCTTCTTTGAGTAAATTCTCTTTGAGTGATTTACCCGTAATGACTATTGGAGCTACGGCGAAGATGGATGATGTTGCTTTCTATGACCTATTGGACAAAAAAATCCAACCCATACTTTCCCGTGTAAAAGGAGTTGCTCAGGTAAACTTAGTAGGGGGTGAGGAACGTGAGATTCAGGTAAGTTTAGATCAGGAGAAATTAAAAGGATACGGATTATCTGTACCACAGGTACAACAAATGATTTTGACTTCTAACTTGGATTTCCCAACGGGGAATATCCAAACAAGAGAAAAATCGATGTTGGTTCGTTTATCCGGTAAATATAAAAATGTTGAAGAGTTGCGTAATTTGGTAATCTCTTCAAAAAATGGAATTCAAATCCGTTTGGGTGAAATTGCCGATGTTCAGGATGCACAAAAAGAGGTAAAGAAAATTGCCCGTGTGAATCAGAAAAGTGCGATTGTATTGCAGGTGATTAAACAAACGGATGCAAATGCTGTAGCGGTGAGTGAAGAAATTTATGCAGCCGTAGCAAAAATTGAAAAAGATTATGCCGCTAATACTGTAAAATTACAGATTGCAAATGATAGTAGTGAATTTACATTAGCAGCAGCAGATTCTGTAATTCATGATTTATTCATTGCGGTATTTCTGGTAGCTTTTGTAATGTTATTCTTCTTGCACAGTATTCGTAATGCATTTATTGTAATGGTATCGATTCCAGCATCATTAATTGCCACATTCATTGGAATGTATCTGATGGGATATACTTTAAACTTAATGAGTTTGCTAGGACTTTCATTAGTAGTAGGAATCTTGGTGGATGATGCGATTGTGGTTTTGGAGAACATCTACCGTCATATGGAGATGGGGAAAAACAAAGTGCGTGCTGCATTTGATGGTACGGCGGAAATTGGATTTACTGTAACAGCGATTACCTTAGTAATTGTGGTAGTATTCCTTCCTATTGCAATGAGTACAGGATTAGTTGCCAATATTATCTCACAATTCTGTGTCACAGTAATTATAGCTACTTTATTATCCTTATTGTCTTCTTTTACGATTGTACCTTGGCTTTCATCCCGTTATGGAAAACTAGAGCATATTACAGGGAAAAGCATATTTGGAAGAATGATTTTAGCTTTCGAAAGAGGATTGGATGTTTTCACACACAAAGTAACAGACATTTTAAAATGGTCTTTGAAATACAAAAAATCAACGTTATTAATTGTTGTAATTCTATTCTTTAGTTCGATATCCTTAGTAGGAGCAGGATTCATTGGAGGGGAGTTCTTCCCGAAAATTGATAGAGGGCAATTCTTAGTTCAAATGGAATTACCAAAAGATGCTTCTATTGAACAATCAAATCTTGTAGCACAGAAAGCAGAAGATTATTTGAGAGATAAGAAAGAAATTGAAGAGATTGTTACAACAGTAGGACAAACGAGTGAAGGAATGGGAGCTACACAATCTACAGCTTACAAAGCGGAAATTGACGTGAAGCTGATTGATAAATCCTTACGTGAAGATGGAACTTATATTTATGCTGCCAAAATGAAGCGTGAGCTGGAAAAAATATTGGTTGGTGTAAAAGTAAAAACGGTTCCGGTAAGTATTATGGGTGGAGCAGATGATGCGCCAATTGCTTTAACCGTTACAGGACCAAGTTTAGAGGGTGCAATGCAGTTTGCAAACCAAGCAGCAGCAGAATTAGCTAAAATTAGTGGAGCAACGGAGATCAAATTAACATCTGAATCAGGAAGTCCTGAGGTGACTGTGCAAGTAGACCGTGATAAAATGTCGGCTTTAGGATTGAATCTGCAAACCGTAGGTTTAACCATGCAAACCGCATTTAATGGTAATACAGATGGTAAATTCAGAGCAGGAGAATATGAGTATGACATTAATATTCGTTTTAATGAATACGACCGTTCGAATGTGAATGATGTAAGTGATTTAGTATTCATTAATGATATGGGACAACAAATCAAGTTATCACAGTTTGCAACAATTAAAGAAAGTTCAGGACCAAGTTTATTAGAACGTCGTGATAAGAGTGCTTCGGTAACTGTACAAGCACAAACGATTGGTAGGCCTTCTGGAGATGTAGCGAACGAATGGGAAGCTGTTTTCTCTAAAATGAAAAGACCAACCGGAGTGGCTTATGTTTGGGGTGGAGATATGGAAAATCAAGCAGAAGGGTTTGGTACTTTAGGAATCGCTTTATTGGCCGCAATTATATTAGTATACTTGGTTATGGTGGCTTTATACAACAGTTTTGTGTATCCATTTGTCGTATTGTTCTCTATTCCATTATCATTCATTGGAGCTTTACTAGCGTTAGCGTTGACAAACAACTCTTTGAATATCTTTACAATCCTCGGGGTGATTATGTTAATTGGATTGGTATGTAAGAATGCAATCTTACTGGTCGATTTTGCGAACCATCGTAAGGCCGAAGGAGAAAGCACTTACAATGCCTTAATTCAAGCCAACCATGCCCGTTTACGTCCTATCTTGATGACCACGATTGCGATGGTATTCGGTATGGTGCCGATTGCATTGGCTTCTGGAGCTGCTGCAGAGATGAATAATGGATTGGCTTGGGTAATTATTGGAGGATTGATTAGTTCATTATTCCTAACCTTAATTATTGTACCAGTAGTATACGCTATTTTTGATAGTTTAATTGCCCGTTTCAATAAAAACAAAAATGAAAAATCGGTTGAAGAGTTAATGGTTGAAGAATATGATCATCAAGAATTAAGTGATGATGGATTTACACCGAAACACATCGATTAATATTCTATTTTATTCAAAATATAAAACCTGCTCTTATCATTGGAGCAGGTTTTTTTTATGAGAACTATTTTAGGGTTTTATTATGAGGTTAGGAGAAACCTACATAGCAAATGATATTTTTTATACCTTTGGTTAGTATTGATAACACTACAAAAAGAATCAAAAAATGCTGAATTTAAAACTGCCTACCGATCCAAGATGGGTAAATATTGTAGAAAAGAATATTGAAGAAATTCTAACGGATCATGCTTGGTGTGAGCAAAAGGCTGCGACCAATGCCATTACTATTATTACCAATAATTCAGAACATCAGGATTTGGTAACCGATTTGTTGGCTTTGGCAAAGGAAGAAATTGATCATTTTGAGCAAGTACACAATATCATCAAACAGCGTGGATTACAACTAGGACGAGAGCGCAGAGATGAATATGTAAACGATTTATTCCAGTTCATGAAGAAGGATGGGAGCAGAGTAACCGCTTTGGTTGAGCGTTTGTTGTTTTCGGCAATGATTGAGGCGAGAAGTTGTGAGCGTTTTAAAGTATTATCAGAGAATATTCAAGATGAAGAGTTGGCCAAATTCTACCGTGATTTAATGGAGAGTGAAGCGGGACATTACACCACGTTTATTGGATATGCCCGTAAGTATGGTGTAGGAATCGATGTAAACGAACGTTGGAAAGAATGGTTGGAGTATGAGGCTTCTGTCATTGCAAAATATGGAAAAGGTGAAACCATTCATGGTTAATGAAAATATAAATACTAAACAAAGGCTCCGAGATTATCGGAGCCTTTGTTGTTTTTGATGAGGTAGTAGAGTTGGTTTTCTAGGATAACTTATTCTTTTTCCAATGTAGGAAATCACGTGTGATGATGGTAGCCATTAAGCCATAGTTTTTCCAATTATCCTCCACATGATAGAGTGATTCATATTGGCTGAAAATATCAGCATAATCATCAATATATTTTCCATAGCCACTTTGATCTGCATAATAAAATGTGGCAAACTTATTTCCCATTTCATTTAAGTCTTCAGACGAAAATTTACTCTCACATTGTCGGATTAAAAAATCTCTTCCAGTAATGATTTTGCTTTTCACCTTATTCACGGCTTCTTTGGAATTTTCTAAATGCATTTCATTAAGTAAATCATTATTGATTATCCAAGCCAGAAATATCCCAATGTGCGTGCCTCCATTGGCAAAGGATAAATTTTTCGGGAATTTATTTCCAGTATGCCTATCGATTTTATCGTATGTCATATTTTTTTCTGTTTAATAAAGAAAAGTATTCTCATAGAGTACCCTAAAAATACTTTTCAATCCTAAATATACTCAAATCAGAGGATTATGCAAGTAGATAGTGGTGATTTATTTTACAGAATTTGGCTTTCGTTGTCAATGAATATATTATTAGAGTTTATATGTTCCACTACCATCAAATTCATTATCAGGATTTAAATATGATAATACTAGAGCGGTATCTTTATAATCAAATAAAGAGGTAATTTTTTTCCAGTAATTATAGTTAATCAATTCATCTTCTGAGTCAACTAATTTTTCATAACTATAATTCTTTAAGAACTCAATTAATATGTCTTCAGAAATAAAAATGATTAATCCTGTATCAGAAGAAAAACAAGAGTGTTTATTAGAAATGACATCTGAGTCAGTAGTTTTTTTTATTTGGATAATGTCAAATCCAGTTCCAATTGCTTTATATAATGCAAAAGGAGTATCTATATAAGGAAATATATCAATGATTGTATTATTATTCGGTAATCCTTTTTTTAATTCATTTAAATAAAGAGCATTTTATTAACGCTTAATTTTAATGATTCATAGTTTATAGAGATATTATTCATTTACTAGATTATTTGGAATTGATTTTTTACTTGATTTAAAAAGTCAAAAACTGTATGTATTTGGTCTGTTGTAGCTCTTTTTCATTTTGTTTGTACTGGTAGTTATTTCATTATTGCGATGATGGTTTAGGTAACCTTTCTGTTAATGTTTTGGGGCATTGCATTCGGGTGGATTTCATAGCATAAATCTTCAGTTTTGAACTTAATCCCGTCTCACGCAAAACCCTTGTTGTAGGCATTACTTTTAATATTTATATGTTCTATAGTAGACTTCAGGGTATTTGTTATTCAATTTCTTTTTTTCAATCCAATTGCCATATTTGTCGAATTTGTATGAATATTCTTTTTTATCATTGTTCCACAAATTAGTCGCTACAAACTCTTCTGTCTTTATATTTTTTAAACTATCTATAGTATACTTTTTATTAAAATATTCTTTTCTAAATGCAATTATGTTCCCATCTTTTTTTTTAAAATAAACTTCAAGTAGTCTGTTGTCGTTTATAATTATTGAGCCGTCTTTTTGTATGTTTTTCCATTCATTTGTTCTCACCATTTTTACTAAATTACCCTTGCTGTCATATTTTTTTAAATGTCCAATATAAACTGTATCAGATATTTTGCTCCTTAATCGATCTAATAATTCGTTATCGATTTTGTTATTGAAGTAAATGTATTTTTGGACAAATTTATTTCCTATTTGGTCTTCACTTTCATTTATGAGTAATTCATTCTTTGCAAACTTAAAAATATGGCAATTTGCATCAATCTTTATAGAATCTTTATCGCTTGTCATTAAGAAGCAAGTTTCCAAAATTTCTTTGGGGTTATTTTTCAGCGTGTCTGCTTGAAAAACTAAAATTGGAATTTTATTATATGTTTTTTGAGTAATTAAGGAATCTAAAGAATTGTCAAATTTTTCTAGTTCAGTGTAAATTTCTGAATTATTGTTTTGACAGTTCATTAAGCAAATATTTAATAGAAGAAAAGGTAGAATTTTATTTATTTTCATTTTAATGGATATTTTGGATTGTATTGTCTACAACAATCCTTTTATATTTCTAATGACGTATTCGTTTGTACCTATTAATTTTCCTGAAGAGCTACATTCTTTAAAAGTACATACTTTTTCATTTTTAAAATAAAAAAACAAAACTATCAGACCAAGTAGTGCAGTAATTATTATTATATATATTTTTTTCATTATTCCTTTTTTGTTTGATATAAGTGCACATTTCATCTACTTCATAGGTTTTTCCTTTACTGATAATCGGTTGTTGAATTTTTCGAGCAATTGACACAATTCTTTTCAATAATGTTGTAGTTGAAATTCTTAATAATCTTGCAGTACTTCTTATCCCTAAACCTTCTTTGGTAAACAAAATTATTTTTTGATTGAGATTCCTTTTGTATGCATTATAGCCATAGTCAGACTGTTGTCTCTTTTGACAAACACAACATTTATAACGTTGATTTCCGTTAGTTTGAAATCCATTCTTTATGCATTTACCATTGCAAAAATTACATTTTATTTTCATGACCTAATTTGATACACTAAGGTACAACAAAAGCATTTTAAGGCTTTTTAAAATATTAAAAACAGAAGAGACGACCAGGTGGTCGTCTCTTTTACTATTCAAAAATTACAAATTTATATTCTCTTTCAGTTAGTTAAATTGCTAATATGTAAAAACACCTAATCTGATACACTACCGATTAAAGAAATTAGATTTGACTATAAATAGCTTTTTACTATTACTAGAAAAACAAAAAAACCTAACACCCAGATTATGTCATCCGTATGTTAGGTTTGATTTATTGTGATTCAGGAATAGTTGGTGATCCTAATTCGTTATGCATTGGTTTTACGTTTCAGAATTTCGGAACCAACATTGAGATTTATTTCTGTAATTAATTGATTATAATTTTTAAAATACAATGGAGATACAATCAATTTTCTGTCATTTTCTAAGTTATATACATGTCTATAATAGCCAGGCGTGATTTGACCAACCTCAGTACTATAAGAACCCTTAACGAATTCTTTTTCTGAACTTTTGATAGATTCATAAGAAATGCTTTTTATTTTTCGTGTTAGGAAATTTATTTTTGTAATTGTTTTTTCTTCAATTATTAGCTTATAAATTGTATTTAAATTGTAAAAAAAAACTATACAACCAAGTATTAAAAGAAAAACAATAGGATTACTAACATCTGCATCTTTTTTATAATAAATCTTGACATCTAAAAGCAACATAGCTAACCCAATGCAAATAATTGGCATAAGAACCTTCCTAAAAAGGTAAAGTTTTTCAAATTTTGAGACTACTATCATTTTTTATTTTACATTAACATCGAAAGAAACTGTATCATTCTTTACAGGCGTAACTTTATCTTCAAATGTATATTGTGTAATAGCTTTGATTCTATTAAGACCTTTTTTAGTTAATACTTCTTCAACAATTATTCTTGTTGGTGCTTCTTTAGTAATAGTTCGTTTTACTTTTGAATTATCAATCCCTTCAGCTTCTATTTTAAAGGTTCTTTTGGCATAAGGGATATTGGCTAATACATAATCATATTTTATAACATCACCCACTTTTAAAACATTTCCAGTTTTTATTTCAGTTTGCTTTTTATTATCAAGTTTATATTGACCAATTGGTAAAATTGAATAGCCATCATATTTTTTTACTATTTTGTCATTAAACTTAATGATAAAAGATGTTCTTCCTAAACTATCACACATGATATATTTTTCAATTAAACCATTTTGATTGTAATAGGTACATTCTAAATTAACTTTACTATTTTTTCTATAGAATACTGATTCTATTTTGCCATTATCATAATAATACGAACATATCCCATTTGGTTCATTTTTTACAAATTGTCCTTCTGAAATTTTGATTCCTTTTTCATTATATTGAATAAATTTTCCTTGTAAAATGGTATCGCCCCAACTAATAATATATTCATTCGTTCCTATCAGTTTTCCTGATGGGCTGTATTCTTCTAAGATACGTACTTTTTGGTCTTTGCAATAAAAGAACAAGATTATTAACCCCAGTATTGCAACAATTGCTATTATATATTTATTCTTCATTATTTCTTTTTTGATTGATATAAGTGCACATTTCATCTACTTCATAGGTTTTTCCTTTACTGATAATCGGTTGTTGAATTTTTCGAGCAATTGACACAATTCTTTTCAATAATGTTGTAGTTGAAATTCTTAATAATCTTGCAGTACTTCTTATCCCTAAACCTTCTTTGGTAAACAAAATTATTTTTTGATTGAGATTCCTTTTGTATGCATTATAGCCATAGTCAGACTGTTGTCTCTTTTGACAAACACAACATTTATAACGTTGATTTCCGTTAGTTTGAAATCCATTCTTTATGCATTTACCATTGCAAAAATTACATTTTATTTTCATGACCTAATTTGATACACTAAGGTACAACAAAAGCATTTTAAGGCTTTTTAAAATATTAAAAAACAGAAGAGACGACCACCTGGTCGTCTCTTTTACTATTCAAAAATTACAAATTTATATTCTCTTTCAGTTAGTTAAATGGCTAATATGTAAAAACACCTAATCTGATACACTACCCATCTGAAGTATTACCTATCTCTCACAAAAATCGTTTTTTCAAAATATACCTTTCTTTCACCATTAATAATACTATCTCTCTTTGTAGGCTCACGTTTAAAAGATTCTATCATATAGCCTCTTAATTTTTTTATTCCAGGTTTATCAAACCATCTCCCAAAAACAACAACATAATTTGGATTAGCTTTAGGGAAACCAATTCTATTTACTTTATCCGTATTTAAATTATAAAATGTATCTAATTTTACTTCTTTAATATTTGAAAAAGAAGAATTGAAATTATTTTTTTCTTTTGCCAAAACCATTATGATTTGTGAATTGTATTTCCTTAATAATGGGCTATTACATATGACTGATGCAGCAAATGGATCATTAATTTTTATTGTATCTTTTGAAAAAAAATTAAAATCGATCATACTTGAATTTCTGAAAGCAAGTGTATCATTTGCAAATTCTTTTTGGTTATATCTATTAAACTTATTTGCATACCATAATGTATCTCCTTTTTTATCGATATACCATTGTCTATTTAGGACAAAATTATTTTCAATAATAAAGTACTCCCTGATTTCACTTAAATAGCCTTCTTTAGTATATCTATACCAATTTCCAAATTTCCTTTGCTTTAAATCTTGTAATCCTTTTTTGTAAATTTTTCTGTTTTTATAGAAATAAACTATGCTATCATATTGTTTTTTTTTAAAAATAATTCTATATATTGATTTATTTAATGTATCATAATACATTATATGTTTTGATAAATAACCATTATTATTATATTTCTTTAGGGACTTAATATTTGATGATGAATAATATTCTACCTCATTTTCTTTTTCATTTTTAGTACAAGAGTATATAATGACAATAATTACTATAATAATATATTTTTTCATTTAGTTAGGTCTTATTATTGTTACTTTAGTTTTTCCATTATGTCTTTGAGATTCTGAAGTTGAATCTATTTTTGCTTGAGATTCTGATATTGGTTGATTATTAATTGATGTTGCCCCACTTGGGTATTTGGTTAATACATAATTTACTTTTGGTTCAAAAACGGAATCTTTTACATTTTTTTGTTTTGGAACAGAACCAGCTCTAGCACTTGACACATTTTCTCCAGTGAAAGGAGTATTAGGAGTAAATAAATCTATAATTTTTAAATTCATAACGATGGATGGACCAATAATTTGACTACCAAAATCTAAGAGAGTTCCATAATCTCCATTATCTGCTTGAATTGAACCTGACCCTCTATCTCCATTTGCTAAAACACCGCTTCCTGCTGTAACATCACCGCCATTTCCAAAAATTCTTATACCATCAGTAGTTATTATATTATTTTTACTTTCACCTGAAACTTCAACAGTATTTAAATTTATTGAGCCAGTTTTTATTTCAGTTCCTGCACTTACATTATTTATATTATTATCATAAAGTTGCTTTTGTGCCTCCATTATTGAAATGCCTTGATGTTCGGCTAAAGTCTGTGCACTATCCCCAAAATCTGCAACTAAATTACCATTTTCATTTGGATGCCAATCTTCTGCCATCATTCCATCTGGATCAATAAAGTAAACAGGGTTATTCAAAGCATAAGTGTAAGGGCTGAATCTTCTACTTTTCTCCGCTAGTGGGTCAATATTGTTTCTTCTGCCCGTTGCTGGGTCGTAAAGCATCGCTCCATAATCGTACAGGTTCAATCCTAATTCCTCCTGTAACTCTTTCCCATTGTATTTATAATTATATAGAGAAGGAACGAGGTTGTTAAAGGCGACCGGAAGCAATGCCGGCATATTGTTGGCATTACTTTGCCACAGGATCAACGTATTATTATAATTGGTATGCTTTAATCCAAAAGGGTAATAATTGTTTTCCTCCAGTATGGTAAGAACGTGTGTTTGCGAATCCAAGCCATAACTCAATTTAGTTATAACTAATAATTGATGTGGTTAAAAAAAAACATTTCTGAATGAAGTGGTTGAGTTATAAATATGGATAACTATTTATATTATTCTATGGTTTCATCAAGCCAGACATCTTCGATATCTCTATCAATAAAGAATCTATACCCATTGTCTAATGCCAAATATTGTATTAAATCGGGTCTTTTAGAATTTAATTCGGGTAATTCAATCTGCTTTAAAGAATTGATATCATCATTGTATAAATCTGTAGTAATCCACCAGCCTGACATATGTTTTGGTGATTCATACCGAATGGCTTCAACTGGATTTCCTTCTAAAACACCATCTGAAATAACAATTTTCTGATTAATTATTGGGAAAACAAATTTTGAAGAATATTTTTCGCAAACTTTAATTTGATTCTTTTGTATTTCTAATGAGAATTCAGCACCTTCAATACATCCGACTAAATTAGTCGGGTCCAATTCATGAATCTCTAAAAAATTATCTTTAGAATAAACGAATTTAAGAACCCATGAATTGAATGATATAGTTTGATTTGGAATTATTATAGCATTTTCTTGTATAATATAATCAATAACGTATTTTAATACGTAAATGTAATCTGCTTCACTATGTTTTCCTTTTTTTAGTTTTAATTCAAAGTCAACATTATTATTCACTCCTTGAGTAATATAAAATGAATCAATGAATTTTATTACTTTTTCTTTGAAAATTTCTATCATAATTGTTGTCTAGGTACATAGTTAACGATTTCTCATATTGTGATAAAAAATAGCAAGATATTCTTGCCGCTTATATTGATTCCAAGTATGCTTGAGTTTTTGTTAGTTTTTTAAATTATTGTTTCCATATTTCTCCTTGCCATAATAACTCATTCTTATTTTTGACATAAATTAATTCTTGATTGTAAGACTCAAATTCAAAAAAACATCTGTCAAAATTAGGTAAACTAATAGTAAAAAAGTTAAACTTTTCGGTGTCTATATGTTCCTCAAAAATTTTAAACAATATCCTACTCTTGTATAGTTCTGTCCCTGATACATCAGCATTAAGATTAAAATTGATTTGGTTCATTGTGAATTTCCTATCCGACAAATACTTTGATTTGGATAACACGATATATGTTTTGTCAGTTGTAATAGCCTTACTATTATTGTGATTGAAAATAAAATCCAATTTTACAGGATGGAAATCATCGGGGAAAATTATTTTGATATACAAACTATCTTGTGAAAATTTATTTTCTTTTTTGATTTTATATTCAAAGCCCTTTTGCTTTGTATAATAATCTTCGCTTGTAATCTGTATCATATTTTCCGCTATAACCGACCATGTTCCTTTGGAAGCATAATTACATTGTTCTATTACGGGGGAAAACGTTACGATAGCTTTATTTAAAGTATATGTTCCATCTTTGTTAATTTCTAAATTTGAATAGTTTTTATTATCTGATAATGCTTGATATTTTGAACTACTTTTCAAAATATAGGTTCCTGTTAACTCTTCATTTTGTGTTTTTTGATCTTTTATCGAAACACAACTAATTGATAGGAATAATGGTATTAATAATAATTTTCTCATTTTTTTTTCTTTTCTTCCAAATCTTCATAAACTTTTTTTCCGTTTTCTATTTTGATTTGCATTAGTGATTTTTCATTTATATCTTTTAAAGAACCTGCTCCTATAGGATATGAACCATCAAACGAGTATTGCGTTTGATAAGCGTTTACTTCATTATTTCTTCCTCCTTGTAGTGTAGTTGCGGAGTTTAATAATCTGCCATTTTTACTAAAATTAACTCCCCCTGCTTCAATAGACTGCCCTATGTGACGGATTTCGTGAATATGAAGTCCTGCATTACTACCTTCAATTTTGACAACACCATCAGCTCCTTTAACGACTCCATGAGTACCATCACTTGCACTTGGTCTTGTAAGTCTATAAGTTTCTGCCGCATTTCCAATTGCTTCAACATCAGTCAGAGATTGATTTAATAATTTAACTTTTTCACTATTTTCCATAAGTTTGCCTTCAAGTTTAGCTAATTTTTTATCACTTAAACCTCCCTTATCAATTTGAGCCTGAATTTTTATACTATTTTTTTCTGTGCTTTCAATTCTATTATTAATAGATCTATTTAATCTATCTGCTTGGGTAGGATCTTCCCAAATCATCCCTGTTGGGTCAGTGAACCGAATAGGATTATTTGTTACATATGCATAAGGTGATATTCCAACTTGTTTTGGATGGTTAGCCAACGGATCAGGTTGCCACCAACGTCCAATAGTAGGATCATAATTACGCGCTCCATAATCATACACTCCAAGTCCTAATTCTTCTTGTAACTCTTTTCCATTGTATTTATAGTTATATAGGGAAGGAACGAGGTTGTTAAAGACGACCGGAAGCAATGCCGGCATATTATTGGCATTGCTTTGCCACAGGATCAACGTATTATTATAATTGGTATGTTTTAATCCAAAAGGATAATAATTGTTTTCCTCCAGTATGGTAAGAACGTGTGTTTGCGAATCCAAGCCATAACTCAATTTAGTTATAACTAATAATTGATGTGGTTAAAAAAAACCACTTCATGAAGAAGTGGTTTTAATTGAATTTATATTTTCTTTTTTATTTGACAGTTTTTTAATTTTGAAAAATGCTCAATTTTAAAAGGGACAATGTAGTCTTTTATATTCTTACATTCATAGATTTCATTAGGATAAAAGGAAATGTTTTCAATAGTGGTTAGTTTTATATTATATTTAATAAAAGAACCGTTTAATTTAATTCCTTTAATTGATATTTTTTCTCCGCTTTTTAAATAAAAATCTAAGATATTTTTTTTTGAAAGTTTTTTAATACTTCCATTTAATTTCCCAATGAATATTAGGTCTTCTTTTGAATCTATTTTTATAGAATTACAATTTTTAAAATAATAGGCTCTATTTGTTATAAATGAAGGAACAAAATAATTATGATGATATAAATCATCAATAAACTTTTTTAGTGATTCGTTGCAATAATTAGAAAAATTAATATTTTTTCCAATTACATTAAAAAATAAAGGTTCAACATTATCTGTGAAAATGGTAATTTCGAAATATTCGAAATCTTCATTAATAATAGAACATTCGTTCTTTTCTTGAGAATAACTATTTATGAAAAAACATAAAATAATTAAAATTGTACTATAAGTTTTCATTATTTTTTAGGTAAAAAATTATCGTTAGCAATTTGATTAATATCTTTTTGAGAAACATCTTTTGGGGGGTAATTCATAATTCCTTGATTTCCACCAGTTCCTTTTGGATGGGTAAGTCCTAAGGTATGGAAAATTTCTATCATAATTGTAGCCTAGATGCATAGTAAACGATTTCTGATATTGTGATAAAAAACGGCAAAATATTATTATACTTGCCGTTGATATTAACCCTGGGTATCTTTTTTAGTATTGAATTAATTTAGTTATCATATAAAGTCAAAGCACATTGATTTGGGAATAGTATTATTATAATGTGTTAATTCATATTGTTAAAAATAAATGAATTATCAATTTTTTTATTTTCAACAATTTGTTTGAAAATTAAAATCATTAATTCCAGTTTTTTCGGATCTCCTGATGCAAAATATATATCATTTTCAATCTTATACCCAACCCAACTATTTTTTGAAATTTCTATTAATTCCCATTTCTGTGAGTACATTGTAACAGTAGTATTAGTCAAATCAATTTCAATGCTCCAACCAGGATTATCTAGAGTTTCAATTCTAATTCCATAATCATGTTCCCAATCAGAATCACACTGACTCTGATACCAATCTTGTAACCAGTTTATTAGCATAATAATTTATTTATTTAGGCATGTCTACACCTGAGAACAAGTATTAATATGAACAATTTATTCTTTAAAATTCCAGTCATTTTTTTTATATAATTGATAAGCATTATTTTTAGTCACATAGTCGCCAGAAGAATCTCTTTCATTTCCTCCTGGACCTGTATGTCTTATTTCATGCATTAAAACCATTCCATATCCTAGAGTTCTATTGTCTAATTCAGAAGGAGTTCCGCTAATAAATGCATCAATTTGTTTTGCTCCTAAACCAATTTGTGTTCCTCCAACTTCAGTTGCCGATCTTATGTAGATCGAAATGATAAGATTTGACTAGAGATAGTATAAAAAAATCACTTCATCAAGAAGCGATTTTTTATGTTTATTAAAGAATGATAAAATAATTTTTATTCTATTTTACAAAATAGCAATCGTTGTTCAATATTATTAAAAGATTCTAATTAAATTTTGAATAAAAGGATTGTTAATTTTTATCAATTAAAACATTATTTCCTGAATAATCATTTTGCATTACATAATAATTGTTTTTAAAAAAAAGATACATAATACTCTGTTTAATGTTAAGTTCTAAATCTTTCTTTAAATAATATTTCCTTATTGTATTAGAACTTTCACAATAAGAGTCTTTTAAATAGACAATCCCTTTTTGTTTGAATTCATTCATTATTATTTTATTAAGCTTGAAAGAATCTATAGAATTCTTTTCAAGCTCCTCTTTTGATAGTAAATCATTATTTATTGCATCAATAAGAAAACTATCAAAGTCTTTAAACTTTTTGTATCTTTTATTTTTGATTGAGTACAATTGTCTCAAACTAGTTATATATATGACGTCTTTTTTCATTATGAAAATCATTAATGATTCATTGACAATAGGTAATTCAAAATTTACATCATTTGATAGATTTTGAATAAATTTTTCGTTATTAGAAAGTTCTTTTTTACAACTAATTGTAATAAGTAATAAAACAAAAAATAGTACTTTGAATTTATTTATTAACATCTTTGATTTGTTTATTATTTGGAGGGTTTTTTAATTTATTTGGATCAATTTCTTTACCACCATATGTAGTTTTATGTTTTTTACCAAGTATGTCGTTAGCTCTATTTTCATTATAAACGGCTCTTATTTCTGCGGGATCATTTTCATCATTACCTCTTGCATTATCTTGCATGTTCCCTATGTCATGATCAAATTGATGTCTCATTTCATGAACAACAGTTTGAAAAACGTCTTTACCAGTTTCTGCATCGAAATCAAATTCTGTTTGTGTACTTGCAGGTTTTCCAAAATAAGAATTATCTCTATCTAAAGTACTTACAGCATTTTCTCCATTTGGGCTTCTTTCGATATAATGCTTCTGATTACTTGTCTCTAATTTATGTAATTGAGATTTTAATGTTCTGTCATTTGATTTCATAATTGTCCTGTAAGAAGCTAATACGTTATACATTGTCTTACTTATGCCTTCTTTTCCAGGATTATACCTTTTACCATTTTCATGATAAAAATTACCATTTCTATATTTAAATTGCTCTTTTACAGAGCCGTCATCATTTCTAATCAAGAAAATTATATCTTCTGGTAACATTCCATCAGGATCAGTAAACCTCATAGGATTATTAAATACATAATTATAAGGACTATATCGTCTCATTTTCTCGGCCAGTGGGTCAATGTTCATCCAACGTCCTAAAGCAGGGTCATAATTGCGTGCTCCATAGTCATATACCCCAAGCCCTAATTCATTTTGTAACTCTTTCCCATTGTATTTGTAATTATATAGAGAAGGAACGAGGCTATTAAAGGCGACCGGAAGCAATGCCGGCATATTGTTGGCATTGTTTTGCCACAGGATCAACGTATTATTATAATTGGTATGCTTTAATCCAAAAGGATAATAATTGTTTTCCTCCAGTATGGTAAGAACGTGTGTTTGCGAATCCAAGCCATAACTCAATCGTACATTCCCTAAATGATCGGTATAATTGAATACATAATTATAACTCCCTTGGGTATAATTGACATAACCCTCCGCATGCGGGAAGAATTTCAAGGTATTGTTGTAATACTGAAATCCCTGAGAATAATCCGTTTTTGCCAGTATACCATTTTCGGTTACGACCTTTTGGATTTTAGTTCCATCGTCCGTATAAAGATATCCAATTTGGTTTCCATTTGCAAAAATTACATTTTATTTTCATGACCTAATTTGATACACTAAGGTACAACAAAAGCATTTTAAGGCTTTTTAAAATATTAAAAACAGAAGAGACGACCTGGTGGTCGTCTCTTTTACTATTCAAAAATTACAAATTTATATTCTCTTTCAGTTAGTTAAATAGCTAATATGTAAAAACAGCTAATGTGATACACTACCATATAAATTTAAATCACAACTATGGAACATTAACGATTTATTTTCCAAGTTTATTATAGTCAATACTATCTGCAGCTTTTATTGCATTCTCAATTTCTTTTTTATTTCCTATATAATAATTAGTAAATTTTATAGTTTCAGTTCCTTCAAGATTTTTATTGACAGTACCAGTAGTACCCCCAAAACATACTGTACTGTCATTAGGTACTTCTTTAAAATCAAATTTTAAAGGTAATTTGTTATTCGATGATATTTTCTCGTAATAGAATTCGGGAAATTCAGACCACCCATAATCAGCATCGAATTGAGTTTTTAATATTCCAGAAGGTGGTATACGATAAATTCTTTTATCGTTTTCGTATAACGTTGGTGTACCATTTTTTTGGTTATAAACCACAATTATGTAACCCTTGTAATTTTCAGGTAGTATATAAACTGAATTTTCTTTTTTAGAGCAACTTATTGAACATGCTAAGAATAGCAAAATTATTATAATTTTTGTTTTCATTAAAACGATTTTTTTACTTGATTATTCCATTCGTCAACTGTATAGTTTTTATCACCTTGAGAAACTCCTGTAAAATTACCACTCTTATCGATATTGATAATCATATTTACAGTAAATGTAGGTCGCTTATTTTCACCGAAAAGATTTGGCAAGCCACCTTCTTCCTTATGCGCTCCCAGTAACAAATTTGTCTTACCTGATTGGTCTGTAATGAATGCTTCTGTACTTGGGAAAGCATCACCTGTAAATCTACCTGTAACACTCAACATTCCACCTTCTAAATTTTCAATGATATCTAAACTTCCTTGCACATCTAAATCAGGGGTAACAACTCCAGGAGTGATAGGGTCTTTTGCTGAATGCGCAAAATCTAATGACAAAGCATTATTCGCTTTACTTATATTTTTTATTGAAGATGTCGGTTGCGGAGTTTCGACCATTGGCGGGATATAAGGTCCATTTGCTGGATTTCCAGCTCCATAAAAAAGAGTTGCGTCACTTCTGGAAACTGGATTACTAACTCTTCCCTTAGCAGGGTCAACAGTAAACCTACTTTCAACTCTTGAAGTTGCATATGGTGAATTCTGCGTTGAAGGACCTCTTCCATCACCTCTAAAAGTTCCACCACCAACCGAAGATGCTGATATGAAAGAGCGAATATGTATCGGCCACGGTAGTGCCCCGTCAGGGTCTACAAAAAGTATTGGGCTATTTAAAGCATAATTATACGGAGACTGATTTGGCATTAATTCGCTTTTTGGGTCAATATTAAACCATCGACCAATTGCGGGATCATAATTACGTGCTCCATAGTCATAAATGTTAAGCCCCAGCTCGTCTTGCAGCTCCTTGCCATTGTATTTATAATTATATAGAGAAGGAACGAGGTTGTTAAAAGCTACCGGCAGCAATGCTGGCATATTGTTGGCATTGCTTTGCCACAGGATCAACGTATTATTATAATTGGTATGCTTTAATCCAAAAGAGTAATAATTGTTTTCCTCCAGTATGGTAAGAACGTGTGTTTGCGAATCCAAGCCATAACTCAATCGTACATTCCCTAAATGATCGGTATAATTGAATACATAATTATAACTCCCTTGGGTATAATTG
>NZ_JARQWR010000006.1 GCF_030766725.1 Flavobacterium aerium
ATACTATCACAATTATTGATGAGAATGGATGTCAGCCAACGATAATTAAAGCTATGGCAATCAATTATCCACATTATTTTACACCAAATGCAGACGGTTATCACGATACTTGGAATATTATAGGATTGGCTTCTCAACCGGGGGCTAAGATCTATATCTTCGATCGATATGGTAAATTAATAAAACAAATAAGTCCAGCAGGAATAGGATGGGACGGAACCTATAACGGACAACAACTAATGTCTACGGATTACTGGTTCACAGTGACCTATGAAGAAGATGGAGGAACAAAAGAGTTTAAAGCTCACTTCTCATTAAAACGTTAGTATTTAATAAAAGAAAAAAGGCTGTCATTTATGACAGCCTTTTTTTATGAATTCATTTATTTTAATAATAAAAAAAGCCGTGAAATTATTTTTTCACGGCTTTTCTATTTTATAATAAAGATTGAAATTTATTTATTATATACTTTCAATGCTTCTTTTAATATTTGTACAGAGCGAATTAAATCTTCTTTCTTTAATACATAAGCAATTCTAACTTCATTTAAACCAACACCTGGAGTGGAATAAAATCCTGCAGCTGGAGCTACCATAACAGTTTCTGAGTTATGATCAAAGGTCTCTAGAAGCCACTGTGCAAATTTATCAGCATTGTCAACTGGAAGTTGTGCAATACAATAGAAAGCACCCTTTGGTGTAGCAACTTTTACACCTTCGATTTTGTTTAGTTCAGCAATTAAAATATCTCTACGCTCTTTGTATTCGCTAATTACTTCATCAAAATATATTTGTGGAGTATCTAAAGCTGCTTCACTTGCAATTTGAGCAAATGTAGGAGGACTTAAACGGGCTTGTGCAAATTTCATTGCTGTCGCCATTAGGTCTTTGTTTTTTGAAACAATGCAACCAATTCTTGCTCCACACATACTATAACGTTTAGAGACAGAATCAATCATTATTGCATTTTCCTCTAAACCAGGAATATTCATAATTGAATAATGTTTGTCTCCATCATAAGTAAACTCGCGGTATACTTCATCAGCAATAAGGAAAAGATCGTGTTTCTTGACGATTTCAGCCAATTGCATGATTTCTTCTTTTGAATATAAATATCCTGTTGGATTACCAGGATTACAAATTAAAATAGCTTTTGTTTTTGGAGTAATTAATTTCTCGAAAGCATCAATTGGAGGTAGAGCAAAACCAGTATCGATTGTAGAGATAACAGGAACCACAGTCACACCAGAAGCTGTAGAGAAACCATTGTAATTTGCATAGAATGGCTCTGGTATAATAATTTCATCACCCTGATCCATTGTACTGCCCATAGCAAAAAGTAATGCTTCAGAACCACCAGTTGTAATGATAATATCTTCTGTATTGATCGGTAAACCTTGTTTTTTGTAAAATTGAGCTAATTTATTTCTATAGCTTTCAAAACCTGCGGAATGACTGTATTCCAAGATGGTAAGATTAGCATTTTTTACCGCATTTAATGCAACTTCAGGAGTCTTAATATCCGGTTGACCGATATTCAGATGATATACTTTATTCCCTTTCTTTTTAGCAATTTCTGCATAAGGTACCAATTTTCGAATTGGTGACTCAGGCATTTGTTTTCCTTTGTTTGAAATCGTAGGCATAGTTGAATTTTTTGAAACACAAATTTGCGATTTTTTTTTAAATAAATAGCCTATAAAATCATGCTTATTAATTATCAAAAAGTAAATTTTGTGAATGTATTTTTATTAACTTTATAATAAAGAGACCTATATGAAATACTGTTTTTGTTTTTTGCTGATATGTGGAATATTGGAAAATGCCACTTTCGCTCAACCCGCGTTTGAATGGGAAACAACGAAAAGCAAGGTGGTCATTCCTTTTCAATCGCTTAATAATTTAATTATTATTCCAGTGGTTATCAATGGGGTGAAATTGCAGTTTATTTTGGATACTGGGGTTGATAAAACAGTTGTGTTTAGTTTGAATGAAAATGAAACAGTAAATTTTCATAATCTACAAAAAATAAGATTGACGGGTCTTGGTGGAGGTGAGCCAATTGAAGCATTAAAATCAGGGAATAATAGAATGATTATTGATGGTTTGGTAGATTATAATCATATGCTGTATATTATTCCTGATGGTAGCATTGGTTTTTCCTCTCATTTAGGAATAGCGATTAATGGAATTATTGGACACAGTTTTTTTAAAAATGCAATAGTCGAGATTGATTATGCTCGAAAAAAAGTTATTGTATATAAATCTTTAGATAAAATTAAAAAGAAGATTTTGAGGAAGTACAGTACTATACCGATTTCAATAGAAGAACAAAAGCCTTACGTGAAGCTTGATATTGAGTTGAATTCAAATAAGATTCCTGTAAAGTTACTCATAGATACTGGAAGTTCTGATGCGATATGGTTATTCACGGAAGACGATAAAAATATTACAGTTCCACAAGAATATTTCGAAGATTTTCTAGGTATTGGTTTTAGTGGAGACATTCGCGGGAAGAGGGCAAGGATGCAAAAACTTTTCTTTGGAGAAGAAATATTAAACAATCCGACAGTTGCTTTTCCAGATTCAATTTCAATCAAAAATGTGAGTAGAGTAGAGGCTAGAAATGGTTCATTAGGAGGTGAAGTTCTTAAAAGATTTTCAGTTGTTTTTGATTATAATGAACATACTTTATATTATAGAAAAAATAGAAATTTTGATGCACCCTTTAGTTATAATATGAGTGGGATTGAATTACAGCACGCGGGAGTAGAGTGGATTAAAGAAGAAACACTGAAGGTGACAAGAGCTGAGGACAGAAATAAAAGCGATGTAGTTTTTGATGTAGCATTGGAAGAGTTTAAATATAAGTTTGCTTTAAAACCAGTATATGTAATTTCGAGCGTGAGAAAAGGCTCTCCAGGAGATCTTTCAGGATTAGTTGAAGGAGATCGACTGGTGAAAATTAATGGTAAAAGAGCTTATAAATATTCGTTACAAGATATTAATGCGCTATTACATTCCGAAGAAGGGAAGTCAATTTACGTTGAAATTGAAAGAAATGGGGTGATGATGAAATTTCAGTTTTATTTGAAAAATATACTATAAAAAAATGGCTTCCAATTGGAAGCCATTTTTACTTTATTTCTATTCAAGTTAAGAACTAGGCAAAGCTTTTTTCTTTTCAAGAACATTAGTTTCTTCTTTTGCTACAACATTTCCTTTAATTTTTAAAGGAACTCTACCACCTTCAAAATTTACTGCATTAGATTCTACAGTCAATGTTTTTCTGATAGGGCCTGGATTCATGTTATATTTTACTTCAATCTTCCCTGTTTTCCCTGGCATAATCGGATCTTTTGGTTTTGAAGGCACAGTACAACCACAAGATGATTGAACATTAGTAATAATCAATGGTGCATCACCAATGTTAGTGAATTCGAATACTCTTACGCCATTGTCATCTTCTTTAGTAACAGTTCCGTAATCTATAGTGTCTGCTTTAAATTCAATTTTAGCACCAGATTGTGCATAAGCCGATCCACTAATTATTACAGCTGCCAATAAACCTAATAATTTTTTCATTTTAATAGTTTTTTAATTGTTTCGTAAATTTACTTAGTTTTAATCAAAGTACAAATTTTTAATTCTCTTTTTTATTATCTACTTAATAAGTACTTTTGCTTTTCATTAAAAAACAAAAATCAGACCAAGATTATAATTGGTTATAAAATAACGAGTTCCTTATGATTATACCTTCACAATTTGACGCCAAATCTGTAGAAAAAAAATGGTACGATTACTGGATGAAAAATAACTATTTTCATTCAGAACCTGACCATAGAACACCGTATTCAATTGTTATCCCTCCACCAAACGTCACAGGAGTTTTGCATATGGGACATATGTTGAATAACACGATTCAGGATGTCTTGATTAGAAGAGCACGTTTAAAAGGATTCAATGCATGTTGGGTACCTGGAACGGATCATGCTTCGATTGCTACAGAAGCAAAAGTAGTAGCAAAACTTAAAGCAGAAGGAATTAATAAAAATGACATTACTCGTGAAGAATTCTTAGAGCATGCTTGGGAATGGACTCATAAGTACGGGGGGGTTATATTAGACCAATTGAAAAAATTAGGAGCTTCCTGTGATTGGGAGCGTACTAAATTTACAATGGATCCTGAAATGTCTGCTTCCGTAATTAAGGTATTTGTTGATTTGTATAAAAAAGGGATGATCTATAGAGGCCATAGAATGGTGAATTGGGATCCTGAAGCAAAAACAACTTTATCGGATGAAGAAGTAATTTATGAAGAACAACAAGGAAAACTATTTTATTTAAAATATAAAATAGAAGATAGTGAAGAGTTTGTCGTAATTGCAACAACAAGACCAGAATCAATTCTTGGGGATACAGCAATTTGTATAAATCCAAATGATGAACGTTATACACATCTGAAAGGAAAGAAAGCTATTGTACCTATTGCGGGTAGAGTAATTCCAATTATTGAAGATGAATATGTTGATATGGAATTTGGAACAGGATGTTTAAAAGTAACCCCTGCTCATGATGTAAATGATAAAGTTTTAGGAGAAAAACATAATTTAGAGATTATTGATATCTTCAATGATGATGCAACGTTGAATTCTTTCGGAATGCATTATCAAGGAAAAGACCGATTCGTTGTTCGTAAAGAAATTACAGAAGAATTAGAAAGTCTAGGAAATTTAGTTAAAACAGAAAATCATCCGCATAAAGTAGGGTTGTCTGAAAGAACAAAAGCTGTAATTGAGCCGCGTTTATCAGATCAATGGTTCCTGAAAATGGAAGAATTAGTTAAGCCAGCGATTAAAGCAGTATTGGAAGATGATGAAATTAAACTATATCCTAAGAAATTTGATAATACTTACCGTCATTGGTTAGAAAATATTAGAGATTGGAACATTTCTCGTCAATTATGGTGGGGACAACAAATTCCTGCATACTTCTATGGTGATGGAAATGAAGATTTTGTTGTAGCTGAAAGTAAAGAAGAGGCTCTAGCTTTAGTAAAGGAAAAAACAGGAAATCAGATTTTTACAATCAATGATTTAAGACAAGATTCAGATGCATTAGATACATGGTTCTCTGCTTGGTTATGGCCAATGAGTGTTTTTGGAGGAGTAATGGATCCAGAAAGTGAAGATTTTAAATACTATTATCCTACGAATGATTTAGTTACAGGTCCAGATATTTTGTTTTTCTGGGTAGCAAGAATGATTATTGCAGGATATGAATATACAGGTAAAAAACCGTTTACAAATGTTTATTTAACGGGGTTAGTTCGTGATAAACAACGTCGTAAAATGTCAAAATCATTAGGTAATTCACCAGATCCATTGGATTTGATTGATGATTTTGGTGCAGATGGTGTTCGTGTTGGATTATTGCTAAGTGCTTCTGCAGGAAATGATATCATGTTCGATGAGGAATTATGTAGTCAGGGAAAAGCATTTTCTAATAAAATATGGAATGCTTTTAGATTGATTAAAGGTTGGGAGGTAAGTGATACAATCCCACAACCAGAGTCTTCAAAAGTAGCAGTAGAATGGTTTGAATCGAAGTTGCAAAAGACTTTGATTGAAATTGAAGATCATTTTGAAAAATATAGAATTTCAGATGCATTAATGGCGATCTATAAGTTAGTTTGGGATGATTTCTGTTCTTGGTATCTAGAAATTATAAAACCAGCATATCAGGCGCCAATTGATCAGGTGACTTTTAATCAGACTATTGAATTATTAGAAAGTAATTTGAAGTTATTACACCCATTCATGCCATTCTTAACAGAAGAAATTTGGCACCATATTGCTGAACGTACGCCAGAAGAGGCTTTAATCATCTCAAAATGGCCTGTTTTGACTACGGTGAATGAAACTGTGATTTCAGATTTTGAGATGCTTACAGAGGTTGTTTCAGGGATTAGAACTATTCGTAAAGAAAAGAATATCCCATTCAAAGATACAATTGAGTTGAAAGTAATCAATAATGAAAATACAACGACTTATTTTGATTCAGTAATCACTAAATTGGGTAATATTACATCATTAGAATATATTAATGAAAAGGTAAATGAGGCTCTTTCATTTAGAATAAAATCAAATGAGTATTTTATTCCTATTACAGGTGCAATTGACATTGAAGAAGAAATAGCGAAACTTACGGAAGAGTTAAAGTATACAAAAGGCTTTTTGAAATCAGTCCAAGCGAAATTATCAAATGAGAAATTTGTAGGTAGTGCTCCTGAAAAAGTAGTAGGTATGGAAAGACAAAAAGAAGCAGATGCTTTAGCGAAAATTACAACGATAGAACAAAGTTTAGCAGGTTTGAAAGCGTAACTTGAATCACATATAAATAAAAAGGCTGTCCATTTGGATAGCCTTTTTTATATTAAAAACATTAATTTTTTGCAGTTTGTAAAAGTTGTAAACCTCAGGATTATATTGTTTTTAATCGGTTGATAATTTTGCATAACCATAATTATCAGACCATCCAGATTTTAGAGGTAAAAGTTCTCTTGTATGAGCTTCTCTAAGCATTCCAACCTTTTCTAGGACTTTCATTGAACCAATATTTCCTACAGCACAACCAGCTTCAATTCGATGAAGTTTTAAATTAGTAAAACCAAAGCTTAAAATTTCGTTTAATGCTTCAGTTGCGTAACCTTTATTCCAGAATTTAGGATCAAATTTAAACCAAACTTCTGCATTTTTATATTTTACCTTTCCAATACTGATTCCAATGATTCCAATAAATTGATTATCAGTTTTTAATTCTATTGCAAAAGTAAAATGTTGTGTGTTTTCCTTATTGTTTTCAGTAATCCAATTTTCAAGAATAGACTTGGTTTCTTCTACACTTTCAGGAATACCCAAAGTATTAAATTTATCTATTTCCTCCATAGAATGTAAGAGGTGTACTTGTTCAAGATCCGCTTCTATTATAGATCTTAAAATTAATCTTTCACTATTTATTTTTAGGTTATCCATTTTATGTTTATAACAGCTTTTTAAACAAGCCTTTAAATCTTGTTCAAAATAAGTTTATTATTAGAAATATTGAATTTTACGTTCTGTTGAAGAAATAGGAATGTTGTTTTCAAAAGCTACTTTTTTAGTCCAGTTTCCTTTTTTATCATAATTGTACTTATAAGTATACTCTTTTAAATTTTGTTCACTACCGTCATTGCGATTCATTGCTATGAGGTTATTGTTTTTATCATATTGATATGTATAGCGATCTGTAACAGTCCCGTTTAGGATATGAGTATACGATGTTTTTTGCTTTTCATCATTGTATTCATATAAATCAATAGTATTCTCCTTTAAAGCTAGATCCGAAGTCTCTACAGCAGTTAAATTCTTTTCATAGTATTTGTTGAGCTGTTTGTATTGTAGGAAGCCTTTACTGTCAAAATAATTGGTTTCCGTTAATTGATCATCAACATATTTATAACTGGCTTTATACGTGATTAGATTGTCTTTGTCTAGTCTAGTTTCGCCAATTTTATGATTACTTTCATCATACTGAAATAGAGTTTTATATTGAATCGCTTTCATATTCAAATAAAAATCTTCTTCAATTAAATTTCCTTTTTTATCATAAATATAACCAACCTTATCCTTTGCAAGATCGTCAAAATGATAGGTCTTTTTCTCCTTCATCATTTTTTTATTAAATGATTGAGCTACTTTATGAAGTTGTTTTCCCGTTTGGTCAACTTGTCGTGATTCAATATTGTTAGCTAATGAATCCCATTTGTAGGTAGTACTTAGCGTTGATGTTTCAGAGAAAAACTGTTGGTGGCGAATAACTTGATTTCTGTTGAAAAATGATTTTTCATCAACTAACTTTCCTGTATTCAACCATGTTCTTTCCAGAATTAAATTACTGTTTTTATCGAATGATTGTTCCAAGTTTGTTTCTATAGTCTTCTTAGTAGTATCATTCTGATTCAGAATGTATGTTTTTGTAGTAATAGATTTTACATCCCCATTAAGTTCATAAAATTTCCAATCCTCTCCTTTTTTTATATTTTCTTTTTTTGAACACGATATAATTAGGCATTGGATGAAAAGTATAAGTGTAATTTTCTTCATGAATATATTTTTGTTTTTTGGTTTCCAAATGTTGCATTAATTTTTGAAAGAAACAATGTATTCCAAAAAAAAATCCGCATGAAGCGGATTTTTAATATATTGAAGTGAAGACTATTTTTTTACTAAAGCAGCTTCGTATCTTTTTGCAACAGCATTCCAATTAATTACATTAAAGAAAGCATTGATGTAATCAGGTCTTTTGTTTTGATAATTTAAGTAATAAGCATGTTCCCAAACATCCAATGCTAAAATTGGAGCTCCAGAAATACCCATGTTTGGCATTAATGGGTTATCTTGATTTGCAGTACTTCCGACAACTAATTTCCCAGTTTTATCAACAACTAACCAAGCCCATCCAGAACCAAATTGTTTTGTTGCAGCTTCAGTTAATTGTGTTTTGAAATTAGCAAATGAACCGAAATCTTTAGTGATTGCTTCTGCTAATGCGCCTGTTGGTTCACCACCAGCTTTAGGACCCATGATTTCCCAGTATAGGTTATGGTTGTAATATCCACCAGCATTATTTCTAACCGCTTTATTCTCTAGATCTAATTTGGTTAAGATTTCATCAATTGTTTGTTTTTCCAAAGGAGTACCAACAATTGCTTTGTTCAAATTGTTTGTATAACCAACGTGATGTTTAGAATAATGAATTTCCATAGTTTTAGCATCTATCGATGGCTCTAATGCATCATATGCATAAGGTAAAGGAACCATTTGGAAAGGACCTTCATCCGCCTTAACGTCAGCAGGATTACCCATTGTAGGTTTTTCTTCCTTCGTTACTGGAACTTCAACAACTTCTTCTAATTTTTTATCTTTGTTATTACAAGACTGAATACTTACAACTAATAATAAGCTTGCAAGAATTAAAGCACTTTTTTTCATACAATTATATATTTAAGGTTTATTATTAAGCAATGAGTTTATCGTCTCTATATAAAGCCTTTTCGCTTCATCTGTTGACATATGACTAATTTGTATCCAGGCATTAATTTTAAAAGCATCTCTTAAATCAAAATTAGCAGGTTGCTTTGCCAATGTGCCATAGGTCGCCTGTTTATAATAAGCATAAATACGCAACATGACATCCTGAGGTAATTGTTCTGTCATATTAGAAGCTTTTTCATAGGCTTCTTGGAATTCAATATCTAAACTTTTTTCTGACATTTAAGATTTTAAAGCTATAATTGTTTTTGCGCCAATTACTTTGTCATTCAATTTTACGTTAACTTCTGTTCCTAAAGGTAAAAATAAATCTACTCTTGAACCAAATTTAATAAAACCAGCATCTGTACCTTGTTCAACCTGCATTCCTACTTGTGCATAGTTTACAATTCTTCGTGCTAAAGCACCAGCAATCTGACGGTATAATACTTCTCCAAAAACAGGGTTTTCGATTACAACAGTTGTTCTTTCATTCTCTTCACTTGCTTTAGGGTGCCATGCAACCAAATATTTACCAGCGTGGTATTTACTGAATCGTACTATACCGTTAAGGGCATATCGAGTTACGTGAACATTGATAGGCGACATGAATATTGAAACCTGAAGTCTTTTTTCTTTAAAATATTCTCCTTCGTATACTTCTTCAATTACCACAACTTTACCATCAACAGGAGCGACGATTTGGCTGTCAGTAGCATCAAGATGTCTTTTTGGATTTCTGAAAAATTGGAGAATTAAAATTAAAAACACTAAAGTAAGTATTTGAATTCCCTTTTTTAACCAAAAAAGATCAACGTATACATCTGTTAATAAAATTACAGCTACACTAATAGCTAATGCAATTAAAATAATCTTGGCTCCTTCTTTATGAAACATAATTTATAATTTGATAAAACAAAAATACGAATGGTGCTACAAATATAACACTATCTAATCGATCTAAAATACCTCCATGCCCAGGCATTATCTTTCCACTGTCTTTTATACCGGCAATTCTCTTGAATTTGGATTCAATTAAATCACCAATTGTTCCAAAAACACCAATAATTAAAGCAGAAATAATCCAGATATGAATGGGTTGATGTGTAATATATTTAGCAATTAAAATGCTGAAAATTAATGCAAAAATAACACCTCCAATAAAACCTTCAATCGTTTTTTTAGGCGATATTTTTTCTAATAGTTTAGTTTTTCCAATAGATTTCCCTACGATGTAAGCAAAAGTATCATTTGTCCAGATTAAAATAAAAATACCAATAATAATTTGTGGGTTATAGATACCCTGTTGCATTGGAATTTTTGTAATAATAATCATCGGCAATATGATGTAGCCTAGTAAAGTTACATATTTGGAAGTTACATCATATATCAATCGTTTTTCATTGAATAAAAAGATAATCAGGCGTATTGAGATGAAAAGCGTAACTAAAGCCAGTATAAGATCGTTATGGGGATAAGCAGAGGTAAAATAACCTAAAAGGAAATAGGCAATAGCAGCAATGATTAACGGAACAGTTTTGTTAAGTTGTATCATAGCGCAGAATTCATAAACGGCAATTAATAAAAAAGCACCGAAGAGCAGGAGGAATGTCTCTCTTGAATAGGATATAGCCGATAATAGTAAAAGGATATAAATAAGACCAGAAATTGATCTTGTAATTGTTTCGCGCATGTTACAAATCTTCTAAAAGCAACAAATATAGGTTTTTTGCAATACTTCCATAGTGCAAAAAGTCTTCATCTTTTGCTTTTTCAAAATATTTTATAGTCGTAATGTTCGTAGGGTAATTTTTGTCGTATCTCTTTTTAATTTCTCGAAGTCCATCACTCTTACTTCCAACAATTTGACTAGTCGTTGCGAATATAATTATATTCAACGGCAGTTCGTTTGGTTTGTTCTGTTTGATTTGATTAGAGGAAAAAAGTACTGCCCCTTCTTCTGCAATAAGATTTTCGCAAGAAGCAAAAAGAAATTTAGGATCTTTTGTGTTTATGTAAGTAAGTTTATTATCGTCTAAAAATGTATGTAATGAAGGCTCATAGCACATTGCTTCGCATTCAAACCAGTCATTTTCTTCTAAGATATTTAAAAATTGATCGTGAACTTCATTGATATTCTCGCAGTAAAGGAATTTACCACCATTTTTCTTGAAATTATAAGTGAATTGTTCGTCAATAGGTATGGTAGAATCTGGTAAAAATGGGTTAAAGTCATTGCCTTTATCCTCGTTTTCCGATTCATTACTATTGCCAAAAAGTTTTTTAAAAAGATTCATATGTTATAAAATCCTTATTTTTCGTGTTGGAAATAATCAAAGATAAAAAAATCTTAATTCAATACTACTATTGAATTAAGATTTTCTCTCAAAAAGTAAAAAAAAAGCTATTAAAGAGAAGTTTCCTCTTGTAAATTTTTGTCGAAAGGTCTTTTTCCGAAAATATTTTCCAAATCGTCTTTGAAAATAACTTCTCTTTCAATCAAAATGTTAGCCAATTGATTCAGTTTGTCTTTGTTTTCTTCGAGTATTTTAATTGCTCTCTGATATTGTGATTCGATTAAAATCGAGATCTCTTGATCGATTACCTTAGCTGTTTCTTCAGAATATGGTTTAGAGAAATTATATTCACTTTGCCCTGAAGAATCGTAATACGTTACGTTGCCTAGTTTTTCATTCAAACCGTAGATTGTAACCATTGCTCTAGCTTGTTTTGTTACTTTTTCAAGATCGCTTAAAGCTCCTGTGGAAATACGGTTGAATTCTACTTTTTCAGCAGCTCTACCACCCATAGTAGCACACATTTCGTCAAGCATTTGTTCTGGTCTAACGATTTGTCTTTCTTCAGGTAAATACCATGCAGCACCTAAGCTTTGACCTCTAGGAACGATTGTTACTTTTACAAGTGGAGCAGCATGCTCAAGCATCCAGCTTACAGTTGCATGTCCAGCTTCGTGAATAGCAATTGCTTTTTTCTCATCTGCTGTGATAATCTTGTTTTTCTTTTCTAGACCTCCTACGATACGATCTACTGCATCAAGGAAATCTTGTTTATCAACTGCTGTTTTATCTTTTCTAGCGGCAATTAAAGCAGCTTCGTTACATACATTTGCAATATCAGCTCCAGAAAAACCAGGAGTTTGTTTTGCTAAGAAATCAGTATCCAATGCTTCAGCTTTTTTCAATGGAGCTAAATGAACTTCAAAAATTTCTTTACGTTCACGGATGTCTGGAAGGTCTACATAGATTTGTCTGTCAAAACGACCAGCACGCATTAAAGCTTTATCTAATACATCTGCTCTGTTGGTTGCCGCAAGAACGATTACATTAGAATTAGTTCCAAAACCATCCATTTCGGTTAGTAATTGGTTTAATGTGTTTTCGCGCTCATCATTAGAACCTGACATATTGTTTTTTCCTCTTGCTCTACCTACGGCATCAATTTCATCGATGAAGATAATCGCTGGAGATTTTTCTTTAGCTTGTTTGAATAAATCACGAACACGTGAAGCACCAACACCTACAAACATTTCCACGAAATCTGAACCTGATAAAGAGAAAAATGGAACTTTAGCTTCACCAGCAACAGCTTTGGCTAGTAATGTCTTACCAGTACCTGGAGGGCCAACAAGTAAAGCTCCTTTAGGGATTTTACCACCTAAATTAGTATATTTTTCAGGGTTTTTTAAGAATTCAACAATCTCTTGCACTTCTTCTTTTGCCCCTTCTAATCCTGCTACATCTTTGAATGTGATCTTGATATCCGTTTTTTCATCAAATAATTTCGCTTTCGATTTTCCGATGTTGAATATTTGACCGCCACCGCCACCTGCGCCACCACCAGACATTCTTCTCATAAGGAAAATCCATACCCCAATGATTACAATAATCGGTAAGAAATTAAGGAATATATCTCCCCAATTACTAGAAGATTGAACCTCGTAGGAATTTAATTTTCCTTCTTTGTTTGCTTCGTCCAGTTTATTTTGGAAAATCTCATCATTACCAATTTCAAGTACATAATGAGGACCTTTGTTTTCTTTTCCTAAAAAATCTTTTTTAGGAACTTTTTCATGTGTTTTACTGTTTAAAGCACTCTCTTTTAGGAATACTTCAGCAGTAGATTTGTTGTTGACAATAACTTTATCAACTTGGCTACTATCTAAATACTGGTAGAATTTAGATAATGTGGTTTTATTCGGTTCTTGCCATCTAGATCCGCCAGTAAAAATATTGATGAGCAAAAAAAGTACAATTACTCCACCATAGATCCACCAAGGACTTATCTTTAGTTTGTTGGGAGTTGGATTTTTATCTTTAGCCATGAATTTTCTTTTTAGTATTTGTTTTCAATAGTAGTGATTTTTGCATCACCCCAAAGACTTTCAATATTGTAATATTCTCTAATGTGTTTTTGGAAAACGTGTACTACAATGTTTACATAGTCCATTAGAACCCATTCTGCATTATCGGTTCCTTCAACGTGCCATGGTTTGTCTTTAAGTTCTTTTGAAACAACTTTTTGGATGGAGTTAACAATAGCGTTAACTTGTGTATTTGAGTTACCGTTACAGATTACGAAATAATCACAAACAGTGTTGTCGATTGCTCTTAAATCAAGGATGTCAATATCATTACCTTTTACTTCTTCTATACCTTTTATGATGTTTGCTAATAAATCATCATTGTTTATGTTCTTTTTCGCCATTTACTATTTTATATATTTTCGCAAAGTTACCATTTTTTGTTTTTATTTTTGAGCCTTATATTAAGATTAAAGCAATATCACTATAAATTTATACATGGAATTAATCAAACTCGATGCCATAGATTCTACGAATGACTATCTGAAACGTTTAATAGGGCATCAAATCGTGGAAAATTATACAATTGTTTCAGCTGAAAACCAAACTAATGGTAAAGGTCAGATGGGCTCAAAATGGGCTGTTGAAGCGGGTAAAAACTTAACAATGAGTATCTTAGTTAGAGATTTGTTGTTGGATTTAAATGCTGTTTTTAACTTGAATATAGCAGTTGCTTTAGGGGTAATTGAGGCGTTGGAATTTTATAATATTCCTAAATTATCAATAAAATGGCCAAACGACATTCTGTCAGATACAAAAAAGCTAGGTGGCATACTGATAGAGAATTTAATGAAGAGTGACCGAGAAATTTATTCTATTATCGGAATTGGATTGAATGTAAATCAAGTGAATTTTCAAGATTTACCGAAGGCAACCTCTTTATCTGTTGTACAATCAAAGGAATTTGATAAAGAAGAGTTGTTGTATAAGATTGTTGTTTGTGTGAAAAACAATGTGACACAGCTTATGAATAATGATTGTGATACATTATGGCAGAAATACAATAACAAGCTTTTTCGAAAAGGAATTCCAATGCCTTTTCAATACAAAGATGGTATCCAATTTATGGGTATTATTCAAGGAGTACATAAAAACGGACGATTGGAGATTTTGATGGAGGATGATAGAATTCAACAATTTGAAATTAAAGAAATACAAATGTTGTATTAGTTATTTATTTCGTTGTAATAGGTTAAAAACCATTCGTTATTGAGGTATTCGTATTTCATTTCGCTAAAAAATCCGGAGTCCTGAATCCATACTTTTTCAGTAATGATTTGAGGAGTTATTTCCCTGCTAATTTTGTATTGAGTAGTGTCTACTTCTTCAAGGGAATGGATGAATAAACTCCAATTTTCTTTTTTCCACTCAACTTCTTCCCCATGATCATAAAGTTTACCTTGTAGCGGGAATTTGATACGAGACATTTGAAATAAACTGTCTTTGTGAAATTTGTTGTAAAAAGACTCAAATGTTTCTTGGGTAATTGCTGTCGATATTGGTGTTTGTGGGGTAGGGTCAACGGTATTCTTATTGCAAGAATATAGGCTGATGACTAAAAGTAAAGAGAGAAAATATTTTGTCATTTTTTTTTAAGATAAAAGCCTTTTAATCTGGGATTAAAAGGCTTTAAAGATTCTATAAATATGTAATTCGTTTTATAATTTGTGCATGTTATTAGCAAGCGTTTCTATAAACTTACTTATTGGTCCTTTAATCATCATGGCCATCATAGCATTGAACTCGCCTTCAAAATGAAGTTGTACTTCACTATTGTTCTCAGAGATAGAGGTAATATCACCAGTTAAAGTAAAAGGAAGTTTATCACTAGCGGCTCCAAGAATGATTTTGGAGTGTGGTGTTTTATCCTTCATTTTTAATTTAATTTCTGGCATTCCTTTCAATCCGAAAATAAATGATTCCTCACCAGTTACTTCAAATTTTGAAATATTCTCAGGCATTAATTTTTCAAAGTTTTTTACATCAGATAAAGCATTGAATAAATATTCAGCAGACTTTTCTACTTGTACTTTTGGGCTTTCTAAATTCATTTTTTATGTTTTTATACAACAACATCCCAAGTTGAAGGACTAAGGCTCCACTCTTGTAATGTTGTTTGTTCTTCTTCGGTGATATATTTTTTTACTACAGCTTGTTCTAAAAGCGTTTCATAATTACTTAAAGTGAATAAGTCAATGTTAGCTTTCTTGAAATTGTCTTTTGAAATGTCGAAGCCATAGGTGAATATAGCGGCCATTCCTTTAATGTTGGCACCAGCTTCTCTTAAAGCTTCAACAGCCATAAGGCTACTGTTTCCAGTACTGATTAAATCTTCAATTACGACAACACTTTGTCCTTTTTGTAAAAAACCTTCAATTTGATTCTGTCTACCATGCTTTTTAGGCTCTGGTCTAACATATACAAAAGGTAGTCCCATTGATTCTGCTACTAAAATTCCAATACCAATTGCACCTGTTGCTACACCTGCAATAACGTCTGGTTTTCCAAATTGTTTTTCAATGTTTTTGGAAAATTCGTCACGGATGTAATTTCTAATAGGTGGAAATGAGAGAGTTATCCTATTGTCGCAGTATATAGGAGATTTCCATCCAGAAGCCCATGTAAAAGGATTTTTTGGATTTAATTTAATTGCGTTTATTTGTAAAAGCAATTCGGCTGTTTTTTTGGCAGTATCTATATTAAAAATCATAGTACAAATGTATAAAGTTTTTGTGAACGACAAACCACTTTTTCTAACAAATGAAATATTTAAAGAGACAGATTTTCAATTGTTTCTGTTAGATAGTATTGATATTAAGCAAGTTATTATTAAAATGTTTCAAAATAAAATTGATAAAGCTTATTTATATCATCCAGATGAAAAAGAAATTTTAAAAACCCTAAAAGCTAAAATTCCAGTAAACAAAGCTGGTGGAGGATTAGTTTATAATCAAAAAGGAGAAGTATTATTCATTTTTAGAAATGGAAAATGGGATTTACCCAAAGGAGGGATTGAAAAAGGAGAAGAAATTGAAGAAACAGCGCTACGAGAAGTAGAAGAAGAAACAGGGGTGAATAAATTAAAAATCACCAAAAAGTTACAAAAGACTTACCATATATTTAAAAGGAATGGAAAGTATAAATTGAAGATCACACATTGGTTTGAGATGGAATCCCGATTTGAAGGAATCCCGATGGGGCAATTAGAAGAAGGAATTGAAAAAGTAGAATGGAAAAATCCGGAAGAAGTAAAAGAAGCCTTAAAAAATTCTTATGAAAATATAAAACTACTATTTGAATAATACTATAATAAAAAAGACCTTGGGAGTACCAAGGTCTTTTTTATAGCAATCTTTTTGATCGAGGATGTTAATTATTCTTTACTTTTTCAATAGCAGTTTCTCCCTCGCTTAATACATGTTTAAATTCTCTTTTGGCTTTTTTTTGTAAATCTCCCAATTTACTTTTGAATTTGTCGCTGAAATCGCCAGCTTTCTTAGCTAGTTTGTTACAATCCAATTTTCCGTTTTTTGAAGCAACAATTAATCCTACTACTGCTAAGGCTGCAACACCAGCTGCAATCCCTACTACTAATTTTTTATTTTTCATAAGTCAATGGTATTATTGGTTATTATATTTCTTTCTAGAATCAATAAAGAAAGTATTCTCGATTGATTACATTACAAAGTTCGTGATACAGATGGTTTTTTGTCTTACAACATCTAATCTATATGTTACACAATTTCCATCCTGCCGTATTTTGAAGGTTGTATTTTGTAATTAATTAAAAGATAATTGTTTAATGAAAGGCCTTTTTTATAATGGGTCTATGTTTTGTTTTTATAAAATATTATTTTTAACCCTAAAAAAATAGGGGGTATGATATTGTGAATTGATAAAATATGTATATTTGCCCTAAATTAATAAGGGTATAACTAAATCTATTTTATTTTATGGCAACATTACGCTTTGAAGCATTAAAAGCTGCGGCAGGTAGAAAACCTGTTAAAGTTGATGAATTGGAAAGACGTTCCTCAATTTTTGGAACCAATGTTTTTAACGATAGTTCTATGCGTCAGTTTTTGACACCAGAGGCCTATCAGGCAGTAAAAGATGCAGTACAACATGGTGCTAAAATAGATAGAAAGTTAGCCGACTATATTGCTATGGGGATGAAAGAGTGGGCCTTGTCAAAAGGAGTTACTCATTATACACACTGGTTTCAACCTTTAACTGGAACAACTGCAGAGAAGCATGATGCTTTCTTTGAAACTCAATTTGATGGAGATCCAGTAGAAAAGTTTGGAGGAGGGCAATTAGTACAACAAGAGCCTGATGCATCAAGTTTTCCGAATGGAGGAATCAGAAATACATTTGAAGCAAGAGGATATACAGCTTGGGATCCAACGTCTCCAGCATTTATCTTTGGTACAACTTTATGTATCCCAACTGTATTCGTATCGTATACAGGCGAAGCATTAGATTATAAAACCCCTTTATTAAGAGCCTTAACGGCAATCGATACTGCTGCAACAGCAGTAGCTAAATATTTTGATAAAAATGTAAAGAAAGTAACTGCTACCCTAGGATGGGAGCAAGAATACTTTTTGATCGATACAGCTCTTGCAGCATCAAGACCTGATATTTTAATAACAGGACGTACGTTATTAGGACATACTTCTGCAAAAGGACAACAATTAGACGATCATTATTTTGGATCTATCCCTACTCGTGTATTAAATTATATGAGAGATTTGGAAACAGAATGTATGTTATTGGGTATTCCAGTAAAAACACGTCATAATGAAGTAGCACCAAACCAATTTGAGTTAGCGCCAATCTTTGAAGAAACGAACTTAGCAGTAGACCATAACTCATTGTTAATGGATGTAATGCAAAAAGTAGGAGAACGTCATGATTTTAAAGTGTTATTCCATGAGAAACCATTCAAAGGAGTAAATGGATCAGGAAAACATAATAACTGGTCATTGGCTACAGATACAGGAGTTAATCTATTAAGTCCTGGGAAAACACCAATGAGTAATCTTCAGTTCTTAACATTTTTTATTAATTCAATCAAAGCAGTTAATGATAATGAAGCTTTATTAAGAGCAGCAATTGCAACAGCAAGTAATGATCACCGTTTAGGAGCAAATGAAGCGCCGCCAGCAATTATCTCTGTGTTCATTGGTCAACAATTAACAAGAGTATTAGAAGGGTTAGAAAGTGTTTCAGATGGAAAATTATCTCCAGAAGAAAAAACAGATCTAAAATTGAATGTAGTTGGTAAAATTCCAGATGTACTGTTGGATAATACAGATAGAAATAGAACTTCACCATTTGCTTTCACAGGAAATAAATTTGAATTTAGAGCAGTAGGATCTACAGCAAACTGTGCCAATGCAATGACAACTTTGAATACGATTGTTGCTAAGCAATTGAAAGATTTCAAAAATGAAGTTGATGCCTTGATTGAAGGACAAGACATGAAAAAAGACGATGCAATTTTTAATGTATTGAGAGAATATATTAAAAATTCTAAAAAAATCTTATTTGAAGGAGATGGTTATAGTGAGGCTTGGGAAAAAGAAGCTGAGAAGAGAGGTTTGAGTAACTTCAAAACAACTCCAAGAGCATTGAAAGCAAAAGTTTCTAAAGAAGCAATTGCATTATTCCAAGAAATGAATGTAATGAATCATGTGGAAGTAGAAGCGCGTTACGAAATTGAATTGGAAGAATACACTAAGAAAATTCAAATCGAAGGACGTGTATTAGGTGATATCGCTAGAAATCATGTAATTCCAACAGCAATTCGTTACCAAAATACATTGATTGAAAATGTAAAAGGATTGAAAGAAATTTTCGGAAAAGAATTTGAATCCATTGGAAAAGAACAAATCGTTCTAATTCGAGAAGTGTCAAATCACATTGCGATGATCAATTCGAAAGTCGAAGAAATGACGGAAGAACGTAAAAAAGCAAATGAGATTGAAAATGCAGAAGAAATGGCATTGGCTTATTGCGAAAAAGTAATTCCTTTCTTTGAAGTAATCCGTTACCACTGTGATAAATTAGAATTATTAGTGGATGATGAATTATGGACATTGACAAAATATAGAGAATTATTATTCACAAAATAATAAATCAAAAAGAGCCCCGATAATTATCGGGGATTTTTTTTTATGATTACATTTGCAAAACAACAACACATACTATACTATTCATGAGTTCTGATACCAGCAAACGTTATAATTTGAGAGGTGTTTCGGCATCCAAAGAGGACGTACACAACGCCATTAAAAATATAGATAAAGGTTTATTCCCTCAAGCTTTTTGTAAAATCATTCCTGATTATTTAACCCAAGATGAAGAATATTGTATCATTATGCATGCAGATGGTGCAGGTACAAAATCGTCATTGGCTTATATGTATTGGAAAGAAACAGGAGATCTTTCGGTATGGAAAGGAATTGCTCAAGATGCATTAATCATGAATATTGATGATTTACTGTGTGTCGGAGCGACAAATAATATTTTGTTATCCTCTACTATTGGAAGAAATAAAAATTTAATTCCATCAGAAGTCCTTTCGGCAATAATTAATGGAACAGAAGAACTTATTGAAGAATTAAAATCTTTTGGTGTGGTTATTCATTCTACGGGAGGAGAAACAGCAGATGTAGGAGATTTAGTTCGTACGATTATTGTTGACTCTACTGTAACGGCTCGCATGAAACGCAAAGATGTAGTTAATAATGCCAACATTAAAGCGGGTGATGTAATTGTAGGATTGGCTTCGTTTGGACAAGCTTCCTATGAAAAAGGATACAATGGAGGAATGGGGAGTAATGGATTAACCTCTGCACGACATGATGTTTTCGCACATGCATTAGCAAATAAATACCCGGAAAGTTTTGATTCAAGCGTACCAGAAGAATTAGTTTATTCTGGAAAAGTAGCATTAACAGATACAGTAGAAGGTAGCCCGATTGATGCGGGAAAATTGGTTTTATCACCAACAAGAACGTATGCACCAATTATTAAAAAAATACTAGAGAAATATACGCCAAACGAAATACATGGTATGGTACACTGTAGTGGTGGTGCTCAAACTAAAGTATTGCACTTTGTTGAAAACCTATATATAATTAAAGATAATTTATTTCCAGTTCCACCATTGTTTAAACTAATTCAAGAACAATCGGAGACAGATTGGAAAGAAATGTACCAAGTATTTAATTGTGGTCACCGTATGGAATTGTATGTTCCAGAAGCAATTGCACAAGATATTATTGAGATTTCAAAATCATTTAACGTAGAGGCTCAAATCGTTGGTAGAGTTGAAGCTTCAGATCATAAAAAACTGACAATTCAAAGTGAATATGGCACATTTGAATATTAAATAAAAATCATCCGCTTTCATAGCGGATTTTTTTTTGGAATAAAAAAAGCGAAATTTTTTTGTAACGAATTGAATAAATTGACTACTTATAGTAAAATGAATATTCTATAAATGTTTAATTCTTAATAATTTACTTCTATGAATAGGATCAATTTACTATTAATTGTAGTGTTAGCGAGTATTTCGGTAAAGGCACAAGAAACGAAAAAATTACCTGGAAATCCAGAATTAGTATCATCCAAAGAAACTTTAGCAAAATTAGCTGCTGCTGAAAAAGGACAATTTAAATACTCTGTAGAAAGTTATTTCAAAAAACCAAAAGTTACGGCCTTTGGATTTTCTCCAGATGGTAAATATTTTTCATATAGAGAAAAGGATGATAAAGGAAAAAGCCATGTCTATATTAAAAATATAGCAACCAATGAAATAAAAAAGGCTATTATTGAAACGGATGAATTAGTACGTAGTTACTGGTGGGCAAATAACGATCGTTTGATATACACGAAAGATAAAGGAGGTAATGAAAATTACATGATTTATGCCGTGAACATCGATGGGACGAATGAAAAAGCATTGACTCCTTTTGAGAACGTAAAAGTGGATGTAATAGAAGAGTTAAAAGAACAGAAAGATTACATCATTATTCAGATGAATAAAGATAATCCAGAAGTATTTGAACCATATAAGCTTAATATCGTTACAGGTGACTTGGTGAAATTATACGAGAATAAAGATAATTCATCACCGATCATGGGATATGACTTTGATAAAGATGGCAATTTAAAAGCAATCACAAGACAAGTGAATGGGAATGAATACCATTTGTTATACAGAACATCGAAAGACAGCCCATTTGAATTGGTAGAGAAAACAAATTGGAAAAATAGTTTTGGGATTGCAAACTTCAATTACAATTCAAAAAATCCAAATGAAGCCTATGTAGTTAGTAATTTGAATTCGGATAAAAAACAGATTCAACGTTATGACTTAAAAGAACATAAGGTTTTGGAAGTTCTATTTGAGGATAAAACCTATGATGTTTCAGGAATACGTTTAGCTCGAAAAAGAAATTATGAAATAGATAGCTATTCTTATGCAGGAGAAAAAGGAGTTATGGTTCCTATTAGTACATTGTATAAAAAGATTGATAAAAAATTAAAAGCTACGTTTGGTCAAAATTCTTATGCTATTTCAGATTATACTGAAAATGAAGATAAGTTCTTAATTTATGTATACAGCGATAAATTATATGGCGCATACTATGTATACGATATTAAATCAGATAAAGTAACAAAAATGCTAGACTTAATGCCAGATCTTAATGAGAAGGATATGGCAGAGATGAGACCGATTCAGTTCAAGAGCAGAGATGGATTGATTTTACATGGATACTTAACGATTCCGAATAACATCAAAAATAAAAAAGTGCCTTTGATTGTGAATCCACATGGAGGACCTTACGGGCCAAGAGATAATTGGGGCTTTAATCCAGAAACACAATTGTTTGCAAGTAGAGGATATGCAACACTACAAATTAACTACAGAGGTTCTGGAGGATATGGAAAAGAATTCTTTTTAGCAGGAGCGAAACAAATCGGTAGAAAAATGCTAAATGACTTAGAAGATGGAGTACAATATGTGGTTGATATGGGATTAGTAGATAAAGATAACGTAGCGATCTATGGTGGTAGTTATGGTGGATTAGCAACATTAGGAAGCTTAGTGAAAACGCCAGATTTATATAAATGTGGAGTTGACTATGTAGGAGTTTCTAATCTATTTACGTTTATGAATACGTTCCCACCATATTGGAAACCATTCGTGGCTCAGGTATATGAACAATGGTACGATCCAACGAATGCAGAAGAGAAAAAAATAATGGAACAAGTTTCTCCCGCTTTAAATATTGATAAGATTACAAAACCATTATTTATAGTACAAGGAGCAAATGATCCTCGTGTGAATATTGATGAATCAGATCAAATGGTATCAGGATTGAGAAAAAGAGGTGTTGATGTACCTTATATGGTAAAATACAATGAAGGACATGGTTTCCATCATGAAGATAACCGAATTGATTTGTATAAAACAATGATGGGATTCTTTAGTCAACATTTGAAAACAAAATAAATCAAACAAAAAATAAATAAAAAGAAATCCGCTTTATAGCGGATTTTTTTAATTGTAATTTTGTGAACTCTAATTCAAATAATAATGAAAAGAACTTTTTTAAAAGCAGAATGGCGAAAATTAGCGATGATCAATTATGTTGTTGATAAGAGTATTCTACAAAAATATGTTCCTGCAAATACCGAAATAGATGAATGGGAGGGAAAATGCTATGTGAGTTTAATAGGATTTATGTTTGTTGACACAAAAGTTTTAGGAATTCGAGTGCCATTTCATGTAAACTTTGAAGAAGTAAATTTGAGGTTTTATGTTCGTTATATTGAAGATGGGGTTGTAAAAAGAGGAGTGGTTTTTATCAAAGAAATAGTGCCAAAAGCCAGTTTAACTTTTGTAGCGAATACATTATATAAAGAGAATTATGAAACCATGCCGATGTACCATAATTGGGAAGTTGAATCCGATTCGATTGCGGTAACCTATGGATGGAAAAAAGGAGAATGGAATACTTTAAAAGTAGAAGCAGAAAATAAATTAGTAGACATTCATTCTGGAACCGAAGAAGAGTTTATTACGGAACACTATTGGGGCTATGCCCGCATCAGTGCCAATAAGACTTCTGAGTATGAAGTTGAGCACCCAAGATGGCAGATATATCCAGCAAAAAGTTCAGAAGTAAAAGTAGACTTTGCAAAAATATACGGAAAAGAATTTGAGTTTTTGAAAGATGAAAAGCCAAAATCAGTATTTTTAGTAGAAGGTTCTGAGATTGTGGTACGACAAGGAAGATCATTTTAAATATAAAAAAGAGAATAAGAATTAACATCTATACATATGAAAATAAATCCTAAACACGGAATTGACCAATTGATTTTTGGTATGAAACAGAATGATGTAACGGCAATTTATGGTAAACCAGATCGCGAATACAAAGATGAAGATGAGAATACTATTGTACAATACAACAAACTGAAACTAAGATTGACATTCTATAAAGAAGAAGGTTTTAAATTAGGATATTTAGTATGTTCAAATCCAGCATTAGAATTATTTGATAAGAAAATCATTGGAAGAAAAATCAATGAAGTAGAAGGAGAATTGAAAGCAAAAGGAATTGCAACGTGGGATAAAGAAGGATTTGATACATTCGAAAACTATTTCAACGAAAGTAACTGGATGATTCTACAAACTGAATTTGAAGAAGTAGTAAAATTTGAAATTGGAGCTACAATCAATGATAAAGATGAATTTGACTGGAAATTTAAAGCCAAAAAATAATTCAAAAAAACACAAATAAAAAAGGGTTTAACGCTAGTTAAACCCTTTTTTTATACCTCAAAAAGAGATTATTTTGTTGGCATACTTTCTAAAAGCTCCACCTCAAATATGATATTAGCATTTGGAGGAATAACACCACCAGCACCTCTTTCACCATAAGCTAAATGAGCAGGGATCAATAAGATTGCTTTGTCACCAATAGACATTTTTCCAATACCTTCAGAGAAACCTGGAATAGTTTTTCCTGCAACAGCATATTCTACTGAGATTGGAGCATAACCATTAGCCTGAGCTCTTTGAGCATCATATTTCCCGTAAGCTTTAGCAACACCTTCGTAGCTAGTGTCGAATAATTCACCATTTTCTAAATAACCTGCATAATGTACAAATACAGTAGTTCCAGTAGCTGGTTTTTTACCAGCACCTTTAGAAACGATTTTGTATTCTAAACCAGTATCAGATTTAGTCGCTGTTTTTTTAGTAGCCGCAAATAAAGCTACTTTTTCAGCTTTCACTTTAGAAGACTCTTGCTCTAATTTCTTTTGAGAAGTTAACTCAGTATTGAAATAATCCTTGAATATTTTTGGAGCATCAAATTTCTTTGCATCAGCACCTTTTCTAACGATTGTAATTTTTTCAATTACATCATCCTGTTCAATTTTATTAACAACATCCATTCCTTCAACAACATGACCAAAAATAGTATGTCTACCATCTAACCAAGGAGTTTCTTTATGAGTAATGAAAAACTGACTTCCATTAGTATTAGGACCCGCATTTGCCATAGACAAAATACCTGGTTTATCATGTTTTAAATCGTTTGGCTCATCTTTAAATTTGTAACCTGGTCCACCACTACCATTTCCTTGAGGATCTCCACCTTGAATCATGAAATCTTTGATTACACGGTGAAATTTTAAACCATCATATAATGGTTTTCCTTTTAAATCATCTTTTACGAAAGTATTTTTACCTTCAGCAAGAGCCACAAAGTTAGCTACGGTAACAGGTGCTTTTTTATATTCTAATTGTACAACGATTTTACCTTTATTCGTTGCGATTTCGGCATATAAACCATCTTCCAGATTACTGGTTTGTGCATTGCAGGCAAAAAACAGTGTCAATACACTTAATAATAGACTCGTCATTCGTTTCATTTTATAGTTAAATTGGGTTGATAAAATTATTATTGTTTTACTTCACTCTCTGCTTTAATGTCATTCAATGTAACAGTACATATAATAGGCTCGTTTGTACCAATTTTTTTATTATCCCCATGATAGCCATACGCCATATGAGAAGGGAATAAAAAGGTTACTTTCTCGCCCTCTTTCATTAATTTAATACCATCACGTAAACCCATCATTATGTTTTCTTTATCCACATAATAGGTTTGCGGTCTTAACTCAACATCAGAATAAATTAAATTACCTAATAAATCCTTTACCTCATAATCAAAATAAGCAACATCACCACGTACAGGAGTTTTAACTTCCAAGCTATCTGCCTTTACTTCATAATGGTACCAATATCCTTTTGACGATGCAAGATATTCAATTTTTGGATTGCTTTTAATAATCGAATCAATCAATGATTCCTCATTGGCAATTAATTCTTTATTTCTTTCAATAGATTCTTTCAAGAAACTACCTGAAGTTTGTGAAATTGGCTTTCTTGCTTGTTGTTGTTGCGAACAACTGGCAAAAGAGAATGCTCCGATCACAAATAGCAATAGTAAGCCGATGTTTTTCATAATTTTAAAAAATTTAATTTCTTTTTGATACTATAGCAACAAATTGATTTACCGTTTCTTCTAGTGATAAATTAGATTTTCCACCAGCAGCATTAATATGTCCACCACCACTAAAGTGATCTCTAGCAAATTGATTTACATCAAAATCACCTTGAGAACGGAATGAAATTTTTATAATTCCTTCCTCTTTATGCTCGATAAAGATAGCAGTAAAAATAATACCTTTTATAGTAAGGCCGTAATTTACAATTCCTTCCGTATCACCTTTTACATATTTGAAAGTATCCAATTCTTCTTGGCTCAAAGTAATGTAAGAAACCTGATGCTCAGGAAGCAATTTTAAGTTTTGTAAAGCCCTACCTAATAATTGTAATCGACTGTATGAATTATTATCAAAAAGCAAATTATGTACTTCACTATTCTTAACGCCAAGTTCCAATAAATGAGCTACAATTCGATGCGTGGTACTCGTTGTTGCTGGAAATCGGAAAGAACCAGAATCAGTTACAATTCCGGTGTAAATACAAGTAGCAATTGTTTTATCGATTAAGTCTTTGTGCCCTAAAAAAGAAATGAAATTGTACAACATCTCACAAGTAGAACCAAAAGCAGTGTCCGAATAAGTATAAGCAGCATAATCATCTGGTTTTTGATGATGATCAATCATGATGAATGGAGTAGCTAATTTGTTTAGTACAAATTCCATTTCGCCCACACGATGCAAAGCATTAAAATCCAAAGTGAAAATTAATTCCGCCTCCTGTAATATTTTAGTTGTTTCTGTTTTGTTTTTTTCAAAAATCTTCACGGTTTCAGAACCCGGTAACCATTCCAGAAAAGCAGGAAATTCATTTGGAGAAACAACAACCGGATGATGGTTGAGCTTTAATAATAAATGGTACAATCCTAAAGTTGAACCCATGGCATCCCCATCTGGACTGCGGTGTGGGATAATAGCTATCTTTTTTGGCACCTCCAATAAGGATAGGATACCTTTAATGTCTGTTATATTCATAAGTTGCGAATTTACAATTTTATAAAATAACTTGTCATAGGAACTTTATTATCTTGATAAAAAAAGAAATAATAGTTAAATTTTGAGGAGAAATAATAACGTATTTAGTTGAAACGTAGGTGTAAAGGAAAAGAAAACCATTCGCTATAAATGGTTACACAGAATATAAATAGTCCTTTACTATTACAGATTTCGCAATCGATTTAATAGGCGTTTTTTCGAACTGTTTTCCGTTAATTGCGCATGATAGATACTATTGGAACCCGAACAGAAATAAGCTACAAAACAAGCAATTCCAACATATAAACCACATTCATAACCAAATAATTCCATTCCCATAAGTGTACAAGCTAATGGAGTATTAGTAGCGCCAGAGAATACAGCTACAAATCCCATTCCGGCTAATAATGTGATAGGTAAAGGAATGAAAAAAGATAAAGCACTACCCAATGTAGCACCTATATAGAATAGAGGCGTTACTTCGCCACCTTTAAATCCAGCACCCAATGTGAAACTTGTGAAAAGTATTTTGAGCAAAAAATCCTGATGCTGATTTTGAAGAACAAAAGCTTTCTGGATTTCAGGGATACCCAATCCGATATATTGTGTGGTGCCTAAAGCGTAAACAGCGATTGCAATCACAATCCCTCCAATAAATGGACGGAGCGGAGCATATTTTATTTTAGTGAATAACTGTGTCCAGAAATGAGTTGTTTTGGCAAATAAAAGTGCTGCCAAACCAGATGAAATCCCAATAATGCTAATCCATCCTAAATTAGCAAGTGTAAATTCAGGGATGAAAGGTATGCTATAATGAGTATGATGAATTTGCCAAAAGCCAACGGTATAATGAGCAATATAAGCGACGAGAAAAGAAGGGAAAATACTTTTATAATCAATTTTACGAATCAACAGGATCTCAAGAGCAAAGATTGCAGCTGTAATTGGAGTTCCAAAGACAGCAGCGAAACCGGCACTAATTCCCACAACTAAAATTATTTTTCGATCCGTATTATTCAGTTTAAAAGGAGCGGTGAATTGATCTGCAATAGCACCGCCCATTTGCACTGCTGTACCTTCTCGACCAGCTGAACCTCCAAAAAGATGCGTTAGTAAAGTTCCGATAAGAACTAAAGGAGCCATTTTGAAAGGAATCTTCTGTTGTGGTTGGTAATACTCTTCTAACAGCTGATTATTTCCTTTGAGAACTTCTTTGCCGTAATAATAATAAAGCAAACCTATTGCTAAACCACCTATGGGTAGCAGAGCAATTATCCATTCATGATGAGTTCGGTATTGTGTTACCCATTCTAGGGCAGCGAGAAAAAAGGCAGAAAGTGAACCAGTACTAATGCCAACCAATAGACAAATTATTATCCATTTTGAAAAATAACGAATGCTATTGTTGAACGTAAAATGATTGAACTGCGAATTGAAATTTGTTGATTTCATGGTAATGATGCTTGGTTTATACAATTACAAAAGCCCTACAGCTAATGTCTGATTTTGTAGGCGCCATCATTCCCAAGCAATTAAGGGACAGTTCGAGGCAGACACCATTGCCTGATATGAATACAAATTTATAAATATTTTTTGAAATGAATAGAATTTCAGCAGAATTACTAAAAACGTGAAGTCAGACATTGAATTCAGTAAGTTTAAGTGTTTTTCAAAATATGCGTTTTTTGCATAATTCTCATTTTTTTTACGTTTATGGTGAAGTACTGTTTGTTAATTTATTTATTTACGATTGATTATAGTGAATTTTGTTTAGTTTTGGCATTTGTTTAACAAGGTTGTTTTTCATTTAAAATATTTTTTAATGCGCTATATAATTAATAATAAAATAAAATTTTTAGTAGTACTACTACATTTCTGTATTTATTCTGTTTCTGGCCAAGATATTCTTTGGGAAAAATCATATGGAGGAAAACATGCAGATTATTTGATGGATGCCCAACCTACGGCAGATTATGGTTTTATATTGGCAGGAAGTTCCTTGTCAAATAAATCAGGAAATAAATCGGATAATAATAAAGGTGATTTAGATTATTGGGTTTGGAAAATGAATGAAAAAGGAGAATTTGAATGGCAAAAAAGCTTTGGAGGTAGTGGAGCTGATTTTTTACAAAGCATTCATTTAACTCGTGATGGGGGATTTGTTTTAGGTGGAACGTCAGAATCGAACATTAGTTTTGATAAAATAGAAAATGCAAAAGGACAAGATGATTTTTGGATCATTAAACTTAATGCTAAAGGTGGAGAAGAATGGCAAAAAACAATAGGAGGTAAAGGACAGGAAAAATTAAAAAGTATATACCAAACCCGAGATGGTGGATACATTTTGGGAGGATCTTCAAATTCCAATAAATCGTTTGATAAAATGGAAGATAGTTTTGGAAACCTTGATTATTGGGTAGTAAAATTAGATGATAAAGGTCAAATTGAATGGCAAAAAACAATTGGAGGAGTATATGTAGATGAATTAAGGAGTATAGAACAAACAGTTGATGGAGGATATATTTTAGGGGGTTATTCAAACTCACCCATTTCGGGAAATAAGACAGAAGATAATATCGGTATCGGAGATTTTTGGGTAGTAAAGCTAAACGATAAGGGTGAAATTGAGTGGCAGAAGACAATTGGTGGAGATCAAGACGATCAATTACAAGTTATACATCAAACATATGATAGAGGATATATTGTAGGAGGGAATTCAAATTCGGGAAGCAATAATCATAAAAATAAAGGGAATCAAAAAGGAACCGATTTTTGGGTTTTTAAACTAAATGAAGTTGGAGAAATTGTATGGCAGGAGACATATAATTTTGGAGAGTTTGATGTATTGACATCATTAGTAGAAAATGAAGACCATAGTCTATTAATTGGAGGATATGCACAGAGTGAAGTAATGGGGACAAAAAAAACAGATAAAAAATCAATTAATGATTATATCGCTTTAAAGATTGATGCGAATGGAGAGGAATTATGGAGAAAAACAGTAGGAAGTGCTGGGGAGGATATTTTGAAGAAAACGGTAGAAACAAGAGATGGCGGATATTTATTAGCAGGAACTTCAAATAGTAAATCATCAAGGGATAAAGGTTCAATGATAGGGAGCCATGATTTTTGGGTAGTAAAAATAAAAGATGAAAAGAAACCTGAAAAAGAAAAGCTAAGAATTGAAGCTGCTCCAAATCCTACATCTTCCTATGCTAATGTTATTATTGGGTATGAATTTGAAAAAGGAACTGCGACATTGGTCGATTTGGTGGGGCACATATTACAACAGTTTGAAATTAAGAGTAGAACAATACCAATTGATTTGAGTCAATACCCAGAGGGTATTTATATTGTAAATATAACGACCAATGTGCAAAGTGATGGAGTTAAGATTATTAAAAAAGACAATTAAGAATTAAGATGATGAAGTATAAATTAATATTAGTATTGGCCATCCTAGGTTTTAGTAAAGGTTTTTCTCAACCACCAACTTCACCTATATTAAATTTTAGTCCAACAACAATAAGTAGTCCGAATATTTTACCACCTGAAGTAAGTAGTTTTCAGAAAGTGAATTTTTTACCCGTTTCAAATTATACAGGTAGAGTCAATATTGACATTCCATTCTATGAAATCGATTTAAATGGATTTAAAATTCCTATTGGGTTATCCTATAATACAGGCGGTGTAAAGTTAAATGAAGTAGCATCGTCAGTAGGACTAAATTGGTCTCTGAATGCTGGTGGGGCTATTTCTAAAATTGTCAAAGGAATTGAAGATTTTGAAATACCAGATTCTTATTATGATTATGAGATGCATCAATATACTTATACTGGACCAGTAGGTTGGTTATTTAATAAGCTACCCGTACCAAATCCCGCACAGTTAAACGTTTCTGGTGATCCATTACCAGATGAATTTATTGTAAGCGCACCGAATATTAATTGTACGTTTATACATGAGCCTTTGTTTAATACAAATGGTGTTAATAATAATGCAGGAAAGCCTTTTGTTTTGGATGGGGATGAAAGTTTTTTAATTCAAGAAACTTATGGTAAAGTGATATCTGGTATGTGGGGAAAGTATTATAGTTCTGTAGGATATGGAGAGCAAAGTAAATACTTCGGTGGAATTAGTTTTGATCCAAATTATGCTGTAAGAGGAATAGATAAAATTACAATAAAATCAATAGATGGATATGAGTACACGTTTGATAAACCTGACGTTTCCCAATATCTTTATAATAGAGATGTTACAAATAGTTTCTTACCCGTTAATCAATCACTATGGGCTAATGTTAATATAGTAGCCTATAGGCTAACTAAAATAAAGGATTTGAAGACTATGAAAACAGTCGATTTTGAATATGAAACCTATTCACTCGCTTTTTCAGAAATAATAGATAACCATCGAGCTGGGGCTGAACTTAGTTCAAATAAACAAGGAGTTTGGAATAGATACCCCAAACTAAATCGTATCAAGAAAATTACTTTTGATAAAGGAGCAATAATTTTTAATTATAATTTGGATCGAGAAGATATTACAGGAGAAAAAGCTTTAACGAGTATTACTTTATATAATCTTCGAGGTGAAAGAATTAAACAAGCTAATTTAAATTTTGATTATTTTATGGCTTATCAATTTGATTATTCCCCGTACTCAAAAAGATTAAAATTGAATGACGTAACTATTGAAGGGATTGATAATTCAAGTAATCAAAAATATAAATTAACATATAACGAAACACAATTGCCAACCCGATCTGTTACTGTTTCTGATTTTTTAGGATATTATAATGGGGAGTCAAAAAACTTCAATTATTATATTGATTTAACAGAAGATAATTTTTTTTCAATTAAATATCCAATGGGGAAGCCAATAGCAACAAGTTATTTCCATCAAAACAATAAACAAAATTCATTTTTACCATTAGCATTAAATGCAAATGCGATACCCGTTTTGGGTAATTATTCATTAATGCCAAATTTGAATTTTTGTAAAGCAGCAATATTAGAGCGTATAGAGTACCCAACGGGTGGTTATATAGAATTGGATTATGAATTAAATCGATTCTTATTAAATGATGTTGAAATTCAAGGGGGAGGATTGAGAGTTAGGCAACAAAATATATCTGATGGCAATACAGTTAGAACGTTAAAATATGAATATAAAACAGAAGAAAATAAATCATCTGGTTCAGTAGTTTCTATACCGCGATTTATTGATTTTCAATATAAAGGCCCAAAAATCTTGTTTCCTGAGAATTTCACTCCAGTTCAATTTAATGCTTGGTTTGATGTAGAAAAATTTAATTTAAGTAAATCAAATGTAGAATTGACAAATGGTGTTTATGTAGGTTATTCTAGAGTAAAAGTTTTTGAGGAAAATAAAGGATATACACTGTATAGTTATACTTCACCAGCACAATACCCGAATAGTTTACCAGTAGAATCTATTTATTATGATCCTACTTTTCCAAATTCTATTATATGGGATATATATATTAAAAATGGTAAAGCAGAATTAATATTTAATAATGATATTTTCCGAGGTAAGATAGTAAACACAAAAATTTTCACTCAAAATAATATTCTTTTAAAAGAGACACTTTATAATTATACCGCTAAAGTGTATGATAGTATACCTATTAGTTATAAGACTAACTTTATATTGGATGACAATTGCTATCTAGAGTTTAATAGCAATAATTGTTTTAGTTATGAGATAGGGAAATTTAAAAAGAGAAGATTTCTAATGACTGGGGTTACTGAAAAAGAGTATTTTAATGGATCTATGATGTCAAGGAATAAAAATATTGAATATGATGATAACTATGGCTTAATCAGAAAAGAGTTGATTAATGACGATACAGATAACTTTAGGAATGAATATTATTATCCATTTGATAATATTGTTCAGAATGAGTTTGGGATGTCAAATTTAGTACAGAATAATAGAAAGGCTGAACGAATTCTAACTTATAGCTTTAAAAATGGTGAAAAGTTATTAGAACAGAAAATGTTATATGGTGCTTATTATGTTGGTGTATTACCTAAACAAGAAAAAAAATATAAATTGATGACTTCTCAAGATGGTACAAACACAATGAATTCGCTGGAGGTAACCAAAAGAGATGAATATGGGAATATTTGGGAAACAGTAGATGAATTTGGAGTTAAATGTGCTTACATATGGGGGTACAATAAAACTGAACTATTGGCAAAAATCCAAAATATAGGCACAGCATCCATTAGTGTAGATATTTTAGTAGAATTGGAAGAAACATCTGCTTATGGACCAGAGTCAAATTTGTTAACGGCATTAAATAGTTTGCGGGTAAGTTTACCGAATGCAATGATTACCACTTATACCTATAAACCTTTAGTGGGTGTGAGCACTATCACCGATGAGAAAGGAAATCGAATTACGTATGAATATGATACTTTGGGTAGGCTAAAAGCTGTACGAGATAAAAATGGAAATATTTTATCAGAGAACGAATACCATTATAAATCTTAAAAAGAGAATCATGATGAGAAAAATTATATATTTATTCGTTTTGTTTCCAATAATTTGTATAGGACAAACTGCAACACAGAATTATATTAAAAAAACGACGTATAAGCAAGCTACAACAATGTCTATTCCTATGCCTAGCAGTATTCAGGCAAATCAAAGTATTACCTACTTTGATGCTTTAGGGAAACCGATACAAGAAATTTTAAGTAAACAATCGGGGAATGGAAAGAACTTAGTAACCCATATTGAATATGATATTTTTGGAAACCAATCAAAAGAATATCTTCCATATGTAAGTTCTAGTGAAGGGCTAGAATTTGAAGATAATGCACAAGGTAATATTCTTAATTATTATAATTTGTCGACGCTTGAAATTCCTTATAGTGAAAAAGTGTACGAAGCCTCTCCATTGGAACGATTAACAGCGCAGGGAGGAGTTGGTACAGGTTGGGAAATAGGATCTGGACATGAAGTGAAATTGGAATATCAAACGAATGGTGCAAATGAAGTAAAGCTTTATAAGGCAACGGCAAGTTGGAATGGAACATTAGGATTGTATGATGTTGCTTTATCTCAAAATGGAAGCACCAATTGGGAGGCAGTGAAATTATATAAAAAAATAACGAAGAATGAGCATTGGATAAATGGCAAAGACAATACGATAGAAGAATTTACTGACAAAAGTGGTCGAGTAATATTAAAACGATTGTATGAGAATAACATTGCTCACGATACCTATTATGTATATGATCAATATGGAAATTTAACCTATGTTATACCGCCTGCTGTTGTGGGTGTACCAGTTCAGATACGATTGAATAGTTTGTGTTATCAATATAAATACGATCATCATAATCGTATGGTAGAGAAAAAAATACCAGGAAAACAATGGGAATACATCATCTACGATAAGTTGAATAACGTTGTAGCAACTGGACCTGCTTTTTCACCGTTTAGCAACCTTGTATCGCCTAATAATATTGGCTGGTTGATTGTGAAGTATGATGCATTGAATAGACCTATATTGACAGGATGGATGCAATCTACAACTGTGACCAGTTCCGATAGAAAAACAATACAAGATGCTCGAAATCTTCAAACTAGTAATTTTTATGAAACAAAAATTGCTTCAGAATCGAATTCAACTGTTAATGGCGTTTCTTTTCGTTATACAACAGTGGCTTGGCCAGCAAGTAACTACCATGTGTTAACAGTGAATTATTATGATGACTATAATTTTCCAAATGCACCCGTCACTATCCCTACAACAATTGAAGGGCAAACGGTTTATTATAATTCAATTGTAAAACCTAAGGGATTACCCACAGGAAATTATGCAAGATTATTGGAAACTAGTATTCTGTATAAGGCGGAAACCAGTTATATGCTCTATGATGATAAAGCCAGACCAATCAGTAGTAAGATAATGAATTATTTGGGAGGATACACACACTCCGATATAAATCTTGATTTTTCGGGTAAAGTAAATTATACACTAACTAAACATAAAAGATCAGATAATGATGTTGAATTGTTGATTAAAGATGAGTTTACCTACACAGTACAAGATCGGTTGGAAACACATAGCCAACAAATTAATCAGTTGCCGAAACAATTAATTGCTAAAAATGAATACGATGTATTGGGTAGGTTGGCGAAGAAAAGTGTTGGTGGGACTGATATAACAGGAGCCTCATCACTACAAAAAGTAGATTATAGTTATAATATAAAAGGATGGTTAACGGCGATAAACAATATTAATAATCTAAATGCTGGGGGTATACCTGCAGATCTATTTGCTTTTAAAATTAATTATAATACGACAGAAGGAAATGTTTTTGGGGTAAAACCGCTGTACAATGGGAATATTGCTGAAACCTACTGGCGTTCCAGTAGTGATAATATAACACGAAAATATGGGTATCAATACGATAATTTAAATCGATTATTACAGTCGACTTACCAAAAACCGAATGATGCAATACCGATTAATAACAGTTATAATGAAAGTATCACGTACGATAAAAATGGAAATATTCTAAGCCTGTTACGAAATGGAGATTTTGATGATCCTTCTACAAATATACAGATTGATGCTTTGTACTATGATTATGCCCTTGATTCTAATAGATTAGAAACGGTTTCAGATGTATCTAATAACCCCAAAGGATTTAAGGATAATGATCCCAATGAAATGATATTGGGTGATTATGTTTATGATGTAAATGGAAATGTGATTTCAGATTTGAATAAAGGAATTACAAAAGTAGTTTATAACCACCTTAATTTGCCACTTGAAGTTACGTTTAAAACAGGAAATAAATTAAAATACGTATACAATGGACAAGGTGTTAAAATTCAAAAAAAGGTCTTATCTTCGAGTCTGTTAGAAAATACTACGGTGGATTACCTCAATGGATTTCAATACAGTAGTGGGACATTGCAATTTTTCCCACATTCAGAGGGTTATGTAAGATATACAAGTGGAAATTATAACTATGTATTTAATTATAAGGACCATTTGGGTAATGTGCGCTTGAGTTATGGACTAGATCCAAGCACGAATGTGTTAAAAATTATGGAAGAAAACCATTATTATGCATATGGGCTGAAGCATACCAATTATAATTCAGGATTGTTGAGCTTTAGAAAAATGGAACAAAAAATAACATTAGCCGATTTTGATTTTGAACCAATAGTGCCGCCCTTAACATTTCAATATAAGTACAATGGAAAAGAATTACAAGCTGAATTTGGATTGAATATGTACGATTTTGGAGCCCGTAATTATGATCCAGCCCTAGGAAGATGGATGAATATTGATCCATTAGCAGAGAAAAGTAGACGCTTTTCTACCTATACCTATGCCAATGATAATCCAGTTTATTTTATAGATCCCGATGGGATGTATAGTTTAAGTTTTGATAGTATGGATCCAGGTATTGGCCCACTTGACTTAAATCGGATTGCTAGTTTTGATAACCTCAAAGGCGATGATTGGTTTGTGAATAACAAAACGGGTGCTGTGATTTATGTGAAAGACCAGTCAATTTTAACACAGGAAATAGCTGATAAAATGGGAGCAGGTGATGCTCGAAATTATGATCGATTAGGGCCGGATAATATGTTTGGAAATAAAGTAGCACATGGGTCCAATACCAATATTTTGGATAAAGAAATTGCTAAAATAGAAAATCCAGTGTCTTTTATGAAAAACCAAGGCTATGAAAAAGCTGAAAAGGTTGAGGTTAGAGAGAAAGAAATTGTGTCTGGAGGTCATTTAGGTGAAGAGAAAATGTCTCATACGGTTAATACTTTAGAACAATTGGGTAATAGTAAAATTACATATGCTAAAGGTGGTCAATTAAATATGAAAACAAATATTGAGACAAATATTGATAATGGAGATTTTAGTAGTATATATACAAAAACATATTCTCTAACGAAACCTTATGGACAAAACAATAATGTTACTGCTATTTATGGAGCTAAGAGTACAAGTGAAAATATATTGAACTCTATAGGTGTCTTAGGGAATTTGTTAGAATTGTTTTTTACAAAATAAATAAATATGAGAATAATAATGGTTTTTTGTTTTAGTTTACTGTTTTATAGTTGTAATGGACAGTTTGGTAATCGACGATCGAATGCAGAGTATGTTGTTAGTAAAAAGGAATTTAATGATAAATTAGTTGATCATTTTCCTCGTAAATTAAGTTCTCCTCCTACTGAATTTATTAATAGTAAAAACTCGGCTAAAAACACTGTTGGATTCATGCTGTATGAATATGATGTTAGTATTGAAAAAATAGATTCGGTTGTAGCTGTTGTAGAAAAAATAAAAATAGCAAAATACAATTCTAAAGAAAATTGTTTGTTGATTGTAAATCGTTTTGAAACGGTTGATACTTATAAAAATAGAAAAGATATTATTATAGCAGATAGCACTAAAATAAATCAAAAATGTTATGAGTTGTTATACCCTATTCCCAATTTTATAAACTATAAAGTGCCCAATAATAATAGTGACTTAAAATTGGAAGGCAATTTTGATATTTATGTTTTAGAGGCAAAATCGGGAAATCATTTTAAAGAATTTGATTTACAGCCTAATCCACAAATGCCATCAGAGTGGAAAAATGGATATTCAAAAGGGATTGCAGTAAGTAAAGAAAAACACACGATAATATATTGGAGTATTATCTGGTAGTAAATGAGATAATGTTGGAATACAATGAAAAAAATAGTTTTAATTTTTAGTATAAGTTTTTTAACTTTTAGCTGTGTAAATCAAAATTTTGAGTTTAATGAAAAATATCTTAAAGACAGGAGTGAATTTGAAGCTAGTTTGATAAATTTTTTCCCAAAAAAAATAATGACTAATCCTGCGAAAGTTATTAGTTCTAAAGATTTATCTAAGAATGATGTAGCAATTATGGTCTATGAATATAATGCAGATCCAAAGGTTGTGGATTCTGTAATCAATTATATGGAAAAAAAGAAGGTAGTCAAATATAATTCAAGAAATTCATGCTTGTTAATTGTAAATGGTTTTGAAACGATTGAAACGTATGAAAATATAGAAAAAGCTATCATAAAAGATAGTACACAAATAAATAAAGAATGTTATAAAGGGTTATTACCTATTCCAAACTTTATAAATTATAATTACCCAAACAAAAAAAATGAATTGAAACTAGATGGTAATTTTGATATTTATGTTTTAGAGGCAAAATCGGGAAATCATTTTAAAGAATTTGATCTACAGCCTAATCCACAAATGCCATCAGAGTGGAAAAATGGATATTCAAAAGGAATTGCAGTAAGTAAAGAAAAACACACAATAATATATTGGAGTATTATCTGGTAGTAAATGAGATTATAATGTTTAAAAATCGAATGATGCGTTATTTTATTTTTTATATAGTACTGTTTTTAAGTGTTTTATCTTCCTGTAAGAAGAACGAAGTGAATCATTCTAATCTTGAGAAAAATTTAGAAGAATTATTTTTTACTACTCCAAGTATTAAAGAAAGCCTATTTAAGACTTTTAACTTAAATGATTCTCAAAAATCAAAAGTGTTTAAGGTAATAATTTCAAGACGCAATCAATTTGTAAGAATAACGATTCATCAAATTTTTTATACTTCTGAATTGGAAGAACTTCCATTAGGAGTAATTAAACATGAAAATAATCTGTTTCTTTATTATAATGGACTTGAAATAATCGCTCATGATGCAATAAGCCGTAATAAATTAAATAAAATACTGAAACAAGTAAATAGCGAACTTGAAGTTTCAAATTCAAAGATTTATGATAGTCGTGTTGTTCAATTTGATCTTGATGTAAATAATAGAATAAAAATAAATTTTCCAGCAATTTTACCTTTTGATGAAGTGATAAATAAAGAATTACTTTGGGAGAAATAATTGAAATGTATAAAATTATATATTCATGAAATATATTAGCTCAATTATTATAATCTATTTGTTTACTTCATGCCATTCATCTTCTAAGAAAGAGATATTTTGTGTTAAAGATGTGTCATATGATTCTCGTGAAATGACACTTACTCCAGCCTTAATTAAAGTTGTAATTAAGGATTATAATGGTATTATTTCTAAAGAGATAAAAGCAAATTTAGTAAAAGATATCATTTTTTACTCAATTGAAAAACAGGATAGATTCTATTTTAAAAAAGGAGATTATTATGAAGAGAAAGATGGAGATATTACCATTGGGGTAAGTACTAATTTTTTTGATGCAGAAAAAGATAATAAACGTACAGCAGAACAAATCGAAGACTTTTTAATTCAAAAGGGTATTGGTCTGGTAATTGGGACAGATACAATTAAGGCACAGGAATGTAATTAATTTCCATTGAAATTTTAGCAGATATAATATTATAATCTTTAATGAATTATATGAAATATGTATTATTAATATTTGTAATTATATCTACAATTTCTTGTACTAAGAAGTTTACTGATACAGCTTTATGTTTTACTAAATTAACAGGTAATGTTAATGAAAATTCATTAGAATCCACTGTGATTAGAATTATATGATGCCGGAAATGCTCGATCAATTAATAATATAAAAGAATTTTATTTACAACCCAATCCACAAATGCCATCAGAGTGGCAAAATGGAAATCAAAAGAGGTTGAAGATTATTTAACGCAAAAAGGAATAGGATTGGTAATAGGAAAAGATACAATTAGGGTAAAGGAATGTAACTTTTAAAAATAATAAAAAGTAAAATCCGTTTGCAAATGGGTTTTAGATGAATATTTAGAATGGAAGTTGATCAAACCTAATACTAGATAGATTATAGTACTAGGTTTTTTTTAATTAAAACAGAAGTGAAACCTTTTCTACTTCAATACAAAGCGATTAGCCATTCTATTTTGCATGAAAAAAGAAGGAATTAAAAAAATTCAATTTTTCAATTTTTCATTCTAAAATTAATAGTTATTTTTGCACATGCAACACAACGTACTAATTTTAGATTTCGGATCGCAATACACACAACTTATTGCACGAAGAGTTCGCGAGTTAAATATTTTCTGCGAAATCTTTCCTTACAATCATTTTCCGAGTGATTTATCGAGTTATAAAGCGGTTATCCTTTCTGGTAGCCCATTTTCTGTAAGAGCTGACGATGCTCCTCATCCTGATTTATCCCAAATTAGAGGTAAATTGCCTTTGTTGGCAGTTTGTTATGGTGCTCAATATTTGGCCCATTTTCATGGTGGTGAGGTAGCTCCATCCAATACGAGAGAATACGGTAGAGCCAATTTGAGCTTTATTAAAGAAGGAGAAGTATTCTTAGAAGGAGTTTCACCAAACAGTCAAGTTTGGATGAGCCATAGTGATACAATCAAAACATTGCCAACAAATGGTGTTCGTTTAGCGAGTACTGCAGATGTTGAAAATGCAGCGTATAAAATAGAAGGAGAAACAACCTATGCAATTCAGTTTCACCCAGAAGTATACCATTCAATAGATGGTAAACAAATGTTGGAGAACTTCTTAGTTAAAATTGCTGAGGTCCCACAAACGTGGACTTCAAGTTCTTTTGTAGAAGAAAATGTAGCAGAGCTAAAAGCAAAACTACAAAATGATAAAGTAGTTCTAGGACTTTCTGGAGGAGTAGATTCTACGGTAGCGGCAGTGTTATTACACCAAGCAATTGGAGAAAATCTATACTGTATTTTTGTAAACAACGGACTATTGCGTAAAAACGAATTCGAAAACGTATTGGATCAATACAAGGGAATGGGTTTAAATGTAAAAGGAGTAGATGCTTCGGCACGTTTTTTGACTGAATTAGCAGGTATAGAAGACCCAGAATTAAAGAGAAAAACGATAGGAAGAGTATTCATTGAAGTTTTTGATGATGAAGCTCACTTGATAGAAGATGTAAAATGGTTAGCCCAAGGAACTATTTACCCAGATGTAATTGAATCTGTTTCAGTAAAAGGACCATCAGCGACAATCAAATCACACCACAATGTAGGAGGTTTACCAGATTACATGAAATTACAAATTGTTGAACCACTTCGTATGTTGTTTAAAGACGAAGTAAGAAGAGTAGGGGCAACATTAGGTATTGATGCAGCGTTATTAGGAAGACACCCATTCCCAGGACCAGGATTATCAATCCGTATCCTAGGAGATATTACACCAGAGAAAGTAAGAATACTACAAGAAGTAGATGCCGTATTTATTGACGGATTGAAATCTTGGGGATTATATGATAAAGTTTGGCAAGCAGGAGCAATCCTATTGCCAGTGAATAGTGTGGGAGTTATGGGTGACGAACGTACTTACGAAAAAGTAGTAGCGTTAAGAGCCGTAGAATCTACAGACGGTATGACAGCGGATTGGGTACATTTACCATATGATTTCCTAATGAAAGTGTCAAACGATATTATCAATAAGGTCAAAGGAGTGAATAGAGTCGTATACGATATTAGTTCAAAACCACCTGCAACCATTGAATGGGAATAAGAATTGTAATATAACCATAAGTCGTTACTTTTAAATATTAAAGTAACGACTTATGACCTTAATAAATAAAACGATAATGAAGCATTTTTTTGTATTAATTGTGTCCGTATTTGTTATTTCTTGTAGTGCTTTTGCAAAACAAGAGAAGTATGTTAAGCACAAAGTAGAGAAAGGACAAACGGTTACTCAGATTGCTAAAATCTATAAAGTGACACCGTTCGATATCTACAAGCTGAATCCAGATGCTCAAAATGGTTTGCAAGAAAACACGATCATTTTGGTACCCGGTCAATCCAGTAATACAAATAGTGTAATCAAAAACAGTAATAATGCTACTCCTGTCACTTCTAACAGTAGCAAAAAAACGCATGAAGTAGCTCCAAAAGAGACTTTATTTGGCATTGCCAAAAAATATGAAGTATCTGTAACAGATCTTGAAAAAGAAAACAAAGAAGCTTTAAAAGAAGGACTTAAAACAGGTCAGGTAATCCTGATTCCTGAAAAAAGAGAACTATCTAACGCAGAGAAAAGAGCGGAAAGAAGAGAAGAACGTCGTGAAGAACGAAAAGAAAAGAAAGAACAGGCAAAAGCAGCAGATGACTTTGTGATTCACGAAGTACAATCTAAAGAAACAAAATATGCAATTGCAAAAAAATACGGAATTACAGTTCAGGAATTAGAAAAACAAAACCCTGAAGTGAAGGACGGACTACCTTTAGGATTCAGATTGAAGATTAAAGGAGGAAATGGTATTGCAAAAGCAGAAGAAAAACCAGTCCATGAAGTTCCTGCCAAAAATGCTGATTTCAAGGAATACGAAGTTAAACCAAAAGAAACACTATACAGTTTATCGAGAAGCTTCGGATTAAAAGAAGACGAATTGGTTGCTTTGAATCCTGATTTAAAGAATGGAGTAAAAGTAGGAATGATGCTAAAGGTTCCTGCAAAAGCAAGTACAGCGATTGTTGAAGAAGTAAAAGACTCTAAAGAAAAAGAATACAGAGATTTAACAAATAAGATCAACAATAAAGACCGAAAAGAATTGGTGATGCTATTGCCATTCAATCTTTCTAAAATAGCAAGCGACACAGTGAATTCTCAAAGTGCTCGTTTGAAGAAAGATAAGTTTTTAAACATGACCCTAGATTTCTATTCAGGAGCATTAATGGCAATTGACTCTGCAAAAAGATTAGGATTGAATGTAAACATCAAGATTTTTGATTCACAAGAAACAAAGAACTCTTCGAATGTAGCCAAAATCATTAATGCAAATAATAACTTTGCGAATGTTGATGCAGTGATCGGACCATTCTATCAATCTAATATCGAAGCTACAGCAGAATTATTAAAAAATACAGATGTACCGTTAATATCTCCATTGTCAAAAGAACCGGGAAAATTGTATAGTAACTTATTCCAATCAATGCCTTCTTCTGACTATGTAAAACAAGCTATGTTAGATTATTTACGTTCAAAAAATGGTAATGTAATTGCAATTGTTGACGCTAAAAAAGGAAGCTCTAAAAAGTTTATTACAGATCATTATGCAGGAGTGCGTTTTGTACAATTAGACGATAAAGGAGCAATTCTACCAGAAAGCTTAAAAGGATTATTATCAAAAGATAAAGCCAATTATGTAATTCTTGAAACCGAACGTGCCAATATGATTCTGAATGCAACTAATTTGTTATTAGCGGAAATTCCAAACTATGATATTAAATTAGTAACATTGGATAAAAACGAAACATTTGATTATGATGAGATATCTTCAAGCCGTTTAACGAAGTTGAATTTACATTATCCATCAATGTCACGTGATAATGATGCACCAGGAGTAGTGAGTTTCTTTGAGAACTACAAGAAAAAGAATAATATTTTCCCAAATCAATTTGCAGTACGTGGGTTTGATGTTACATTTGATGTATTGTTGAGATTATCACAAAGAAGAAGTTTTACAGATACCGTTGAAGATATTGCAACAGAGCAAATGGAAAGTAAATTCGTTTACGAGAAAAAAACATCTGGAGGATACTTCAATAAAGGGGTTTACATTCTGTATTACGATACCGATTTAACGGTAAAAGAAGCAAAATAAATTATAAAGTATAGCGGGAACTATAATACGCTATCTTTAGAAAAAAAATAAAGTCATGACATCTAAAATCACTTATTTAGGTTCGTTGAGAACCTCTTCGATACATTTGAAATCAGGCAGTGAAATTATTTCAGATGCACCAGTAGATAATAAAGGGAAAGGCGAAGCTTTTTCTCCTACAGATACCGTTGCAAATGCTTTGGGAAGCTGTATGATGACCATTATGGCAATTAAAGCTGGAGAAATGGGAGTAGATTTAACAGGATCTACAGCTGGAGTTACAAAAACAATGCGTGCAGAACCACGTATGATTTCTAAAATAGAAGTCGTATTTGATATGACTGCGACAGTAGATGCACGAACAAAATTAATCTTAGAACGCGTGGCACATACTTGTCCGGTGCATTTAAGCCTGCACCCAGATATTGTAAAAGAAATCACGTTTAACTGGAAATAAACGCCCTGAATTTCAGGGTTTTTTTATGGATAAAAATCAAGAACAATTAGTCAAATTAGCACACACAAGAATGCCCTTCGGTAAATATGAAGGACGCTATTTGATTGAACTTCCCGAACACTATATCGTTTGGTATCAGAATAAAGGATTTCCAAAAGGACAATTAGGAGAACAATTGCAATTGATTTATGAACTAAAACTAAATGGATTAGAAGAATTGATTCGTAATATTCAACGAAAATATCCGAAACCATAAAAAATAATAATATAGGTAAAGAAGCACTATAGAAGTAAATGCCTACAGATTACCGATTAAAACCGAGAATACATTTGGAATATTTCAACATTGTTTCATTTTCAAATTGATCAATGGATTAATTCTCAAATTATAATCGTATTTTTGCCAAGTTTTTGAACTAACTACAACAAATACACAACAACTAACAATATTAAAATGAATCAGACTAAATATATTTTTGTTACCGGTGGTGTGACTTCTTCTTTAGGAAAAGGGATCATTGCAGCTTCGCTAGCAAAATTATTACAAGCCCGCGGTTATCGAACGACAATTCAGAAATTTGACCCATATATTAATGTGGATCCAGGGACATTAAATCCTTATGAACATGGAGAATGTTTTGTTACAGACGATGGTGCGGAGACCGATTTAGATTTAGGACATTACGAACGTTTTTTAAATGTTCCTACATCACAAGACAACAACGTTACTACAGGAAGAGTTTACCTTTCTGTAATTGAAAAAGAAAGAAGAGGAGAATTTTTAGGAAAAACCGTTCAGGTTGTTCCTCATATTACAAATGAGATTAAGGAACGCATGCAACTTTTAGGGAAAACCGGAAAGTTTGATATTGTAATTACTGAAATTGGAGGTACAGTTGGAGATATTGAATCTTTACCATACATCGAGTCGGTACGTCAATTAGTGTGGGAATTAGGAGAAGGAAATGGAATTGTTATTCACTTGACATTAGTACCTTATTTGGCTGCTGCAGGAGAGTTAAAAACAAAACCAACACAACATTCTGTGAAAACATTGATGGAAAGCGGTATAAAAGCCGACATCTTAGTATGTAGAACAGAACATGAACTTTCAGACGAGTTAAGACAAAAATTAGCATTATTCTGTAATGTGAAAAGAGAAGCAGTAATTCAATCTATTGATGCTTCAACAATATACGATGTTCCAAACCTGATGTTTGAAGAAGGATTAGACAAAGTAGCATTAAAGAAATTAGAATTACCTGAAAAAGCAACGCCAGATTTAAAACAATGGAATGCCTTTTTACACCGATTAAAAAATCCTAAGCATACCGTTAATATCGGTTTAGTAGGGAAATATGTTGAATTACAAGATTCATACAAATCAATTTTAGAAGCTTTTATTCATGCCGGAGCTGCAAACGAAGCAAAAGTTAATGTTGTAAGTATTCATTCAGAATACATTGATATTAATAATGTAGCGGAGAAAATGAAAGGCTTGGATGGTATTTTAGTAGCACCAGGTTTTGGAGAAAGAGGAATAGAAGGGAAAATTGAAACTGTAAAATATGCGCGTGAACACAATATCCCATTTTTTGGAATTTGTTTAGGAATGCAGATGGCAGTAATTGAATATTCTAGAAATGTTTTAGGACTGAAAGATGCAAATTCTACAGAGATGAATGAAGGTACTGCAAATCCAGTAATTAATATTATGGAAGAGCAAAAGACAATCACAGATAAAGGTGGAACAATGCGTTTAGGAGCTTGGAAATGTGATATCAAAGAAGGAACATTAGCATCAAAAATATATGGAGGAGCGACTTCTATTTTAGAAAGACACCGTCACCGTTATGAATTAAACGGAGCCTATATTGAAGAATTAGAAAAAGCAGGATTAAAAGCATCAGGGGTAAACCCAGATACTGGATTGGTTGAAATCGTTGAAATCGAAAAACACCCATTCTTTATTGGAGTACAATACCACCCAGAATACAAAAGTACTGTGGCAAACCCACACCCACTTTTTGTAAGTTTTGTTGCCGCTACGGTGAAAGCAAAAAAGAATTAGTTAAATAAATTTAATATCGATTGTAGCATCAGCTGCATTAAAGTAAAACAATGGAACAAAAAAAGTTAGACATCAATTCAATTATTGGTTTTGTTTTGATCTTTGGAATTCTTATTTGGATAATGTACAACAATAGCCAAGATAAGCCAGTTCAAAAAGATAAAAAAGCACAACAAGAGCAAGTAATTTCTAACGAAGATTCTAAAAAAGAAGATTCGTCAACTGCTGTAGCAACAACTACTGATTCGATCGGACAAGATGTGGCACAGTTAGAAAAATTGAAAAAATCTTTAGGAGAATTTGCTTATTCTGCTACACTTCCAGCTCCAAAAGAAAGTTTTACAATTTTAGAGAATGATTTATTAAAACTTAAAATTGCAAATAAAGGTGGATATATTACTGAAGCAACAGTAAAAAAATTCGAGCAATTTTATAAAGGTTCAGGCAAGCTAGTTGAAATCATAAAAGATAACAATGCACATTTGAATCTTGCACTTCAAACACAAGAAAATCGTACATTAAATACGAAAGATATGTCGTTTGAACCTACTTTAACAAAAGAAGGAGATAACCAAGTATTGACTTTGCGTTTAAAAGCATCAGCAAATCAGTTTTTAGAATACCGTTATGTATTGAAACCAAATGAATACATGATGGACTTTGCAATCCGTTCTCAAGGTTTAAATAAAGTTTTAAACACGGCAAAACCAATTGCTTTAGAATGGGATATGAAAGCGTACAGAAACGAAAAAAGTGTTTCTTACGATAATAGATATACAGAGTTAATCTACGAGCACGAAGGTGGTAAAGATAATTACCTAGGGCAAGGTCAAGATAAGACAGAAAGTGCAGTAGACGTAACGTACATTGCGTTTAAACAACACTTCTTTACGTCAATTTTATTGACAGACAAACCATTTAAAAAAGCTGAATTATTATCTCATAACCTAGTTAAGGATGAGAAAATTGATACTGTTTTCACAAAAAGCTTTAAAGCAGAAATACCTTTAGCTATTGAGAATGGAGAAGTAAACTATAATATGAACTGGTACTATGGTCCAACAGACTATAAAATCTTAAACGAATACAAACGTAATTTAGATGAAATCGTACCATTAGGTTGGGGGATTTTTGGATGGATTAACCGTTTTATCTTTATTCCAGTTTACGGATTCCTAAGTGGATTTATTCCTCATGGTATTGCCATTATCGTATTTACAATTCTGGTGCGTTTAGTAATGTCACCAGTGACGTATAAATCATATTTGTCACAAGCAAAAATGAAAGTAATACGTCCTGAGGTAAACGAATTGAATGAGAAATTCAAGGATAACCCAATGAAGAAGCAACAAGAAACAATGAAGCTGTATTCTAAGGCAGGAGTCAGTCCGATGGCTGGATGTTTGCCCGCCGTCATGCAGATTCCCGTCTTCTATGCCTTATTCCAGTTTTTCCCTTCGGCAATAGAATTGAGACAAAAAGGGTTTTTATGGGCAACGGATTTATCATCCTATGATGCAGTAATCAATTTACCATTCTATATCCCTTTTTACGGAAATCACGTGAGTTTATTCCCAATCTTAGCTTCATTAGCAATTTTCTTTTACATGAAAATGACAACAGGAGATCAAGCAATGAGTCAACCACAACAAGAAGGTATGCCAGATATGGGCAAAATCATGAAAATGATGATTTATGTTTCTCCATTCATGATGTTGATTTTCTTTAATAACTATGCATCAGGATTGAGTTTGTATTACTTCGTATCAAACACGATTACAATTGGAATTATGTTTGTAATTAAAAATTACATCGTGAACGAGAAGAAAATTCACGCTCAGATTCAAGAAAATAAAGCGAAACCAAAAACGCAAAATCGTTTCCAACGCAAAATGCAAGAGATGATGGAGCAAGCGGAAGAGCAGAAAAAAAATAACAAGAAATAAATTGAAAAGTCCCGATAATTATCGGGACTTTTTTTTGTTTAATATGTAGTACTTTTGGAACTCTTTTTGAAGGTAAAAAGAGAAGAATTTATCTTATATTAATCCACGCTAAGAACAAGTTTGGACAATACAGTAAGTGCTTGTTATTTAGAGGTTATTATCACTAATTAGTCAATTTTATAAACATGAAAACAATACAGAATACACTATTAGCACTGATTTTGTTAATCTCATCAAAAGGAATGTTTGCGCAGGAATTGAACCAAAAAGATGCAGAAGGAAAGCGCAACGGACAATGGACAGGTATATATGATGATACAAAACTGCCACGCTACGAAGGGACATTCAATCATGGGAAAGAAGTAGGGGTTTTTAAGTATTATGAAAATACGGCGAAGAAAACACTAATGGCTACTCGTGAATTTAATGACAAAGACAATACGGCCTATACTATATTTTATGATCCTAAAATGAATAAGGTTAGTGAAGGAAAAGTAAAAGGTAAGGATTATGAAGGAGTTTGGACCTATTATCATAATGTATCGCCTAAAGTAATGACTACAGAAAACTATGTAGAGGGTAAATTGGATGGAGTTCGAAAAGTATATTATCCAAATGGAAAAATTGCTGAGGAAAGAGGCTATGTAAAAGGAGTGAAAGAAGGAGTTTATAAAAAATATGCTGAAAGCGGATTCTTAATTGAAGAAGCGAATTTCAAGGCAGGACAATACGATGGTAAAACGACCTACTATGATAGTAAAGGTAAAGTAACGATCAAAGGTCAGTTTAAAAATGGAAAGAAAAATGGCGTTTGGACCTATTATGAGAATAATAAAGTAGTGAAAGAAGAAAATATGAGCCAGGTTAAGAAATCCATAAAAGCAAAAGGAACTAAATAATAAGTAGTACTTTTGTAGTCTGATTTTTTTAAGAAAATCAAAAAAAAGAATTTGTAAATCTATCAATTATATAAAGAATGAAACGTGTTGTCGTTGGACTATCAGGTGGAGTTGATTCTAGTGTTGCTGCCTATTTGCTAAAAGAGCAAGGGTATGAAGTGATTGGTCTTTTCATGAAGAACTGGCATGATGACACTGTAACTATTTCAAATGAATGTCCGTGGTTAGAAGATAGTAATGATGCTCTTTTAGTAGCAGAAAAATTAGGGATTCCTTTTCAAACAGTAGATTTAAGTGAACAATACAAAGAGCGTATTGTAGACTATATGTTTAATGAATATGAAAGAGGGAGAACACCCAATCCAGATGTATTATGTAATCGCGAAATCAAGTTTGATGTCTTCATGAAGATTGCATTGAGCTTAGGGGCAGATTATGTCGCTACAGGTCATTATTGTAGAAAAGGAACGCTTGAAAATGCAGATGGAACGGAAACGTACCAATTGTTAGCGGGTGTAGATGGAAATAAAGATCAGTCGTATTTTTTATGTCAGTTATCGCAAGAACAATTGGCAAAATCATTATTTCCAATTGGAGAGTTGACAAAACCACAAGTACGTGAGATTGCAGCACAAATGGAATTGGTTACCGCAGAGAAGAAAGATTCACAAGGATTATGTTTTATTGGTAAAGTAAGACTACCGGAATTTTTACAACAAAAATTACAACCGAAAGAAGGACTTATTGTAGAAGTAGCAGCAAAAGATGCTATTTATGCCATAACAGAACCGGAATTTAATAGTGAAGAAGAAGCCTTGGCTTATGAAGCACGAAACAAAGACTATACAACCACGATGGGTAAAGTAGTAGGAAAACACCAAGGTGCGCACTACTTTACTAATGGCCAACGTAAAGGCTTGGGTGTAGGAGGTACAGTAGAACCGTTATTTATCATTGCAACAGATGTTGTAACGAATACAATCTATACAGGACAAGGACATACGCATCCAGGATTGTTTAAAAAAGCATTATTTGTAGAAACTTCCGAGATTCATTGGATTCGTGAAGATTTAGCATTAAAAGCGGGAGAAACAATGGAAGTAATGGCTAGAATCCGTTACCGTCAAGCGTTGGAAAAAGCAACATTACACCAATTTGAAAGTGGGATGTATGTAGCTTTTGAAAATCCACAATCTGCTATTACCGAAGGACAATTTGTAGCTTGGTACAAAGGAGATGAATTATTGGGCTCAGGCGTTATTTCTTAAAGGAAACAAGTTAATGATATATAAAAAAGCTATTCTGTACAGAATAGCTTTTTTTTAAACCAATGTATTACTGTAATTGAGATAAAGTAATCAATGTAATTGCAATGAGCGCAAGGCCAATTCCAATATAATTTTTAGTATTCATTTTCTCTTTGAAAAATACAATACCAACCAAACTAGCCAATATAATTACGCCCAAGTTCATCGCGGCAAATACGGTAGAAGGATTTTCGGCAAAAGCTTTATGAGCTTTTAAGTAAAATAAGATATTACCAAAATTAAAAAGTCCTAAGATTCCTCCATATAGAAAATTTTTACTTTCAAGTTTTGATTTGTGCATAACAAGTTGATACAATACAATTCCTAACGCTATAATTAAAGAGCAACAGAAAACGGCAAACAAAGAAGTCGTATAAGGAACAGCAGTATAGGTTGCGATTTGCTTAAATAAAACATCAATAATACCAAAGCCAACAAATACTATAATTGGGTAAATCCATTTATTAGAAGAAATATCTCCTTGTTTTTTTTTCGACAAAGTAAAAAAGATTGCCACAAATCCCACAATTAATCCTGCAAGTTTTAATGCTGTAAAATCTTCCTTGAAAATAAAATAGGCAGCCAGTAACGGGATAAATAAGGATAATCGCTGCGATATATCAGTTTTGACAATCCCTATGTGTTTAATAGAAATGGCAAGAATCAAAAATATTGTAGGCAATAAAATACCCAATGCACTATAAATAGACCAAGGAGCATCCCAATTCATTACTGCGGTAACATCTGGATTGAAAACAAAATAACAGAGCAGTATAGCAAATAAATAATTATAGGCAATAATTTGAAGAATATCTATGTTTCTGCGTTTCGCTAGTTTTAAGAGTATTCCAACGGTAATATTGCACAGAATACTAAGAATAAGATATAACATTATATAGTGTCGTTAATGTGGATGAATTGGAGTGAAAATTAGTCTACAAATTTAAGCGGTTTCGAGTTTAAAAAGAGGAAAAAGAACAATTTCATTATCATATTAAAAAGAAATGGAAACAAAAGAGGTAATAATTTTGTAGATTTGATAACCAATAACATACTGTTTTAAAAATGTAATTAGTTTAAAATAGGCACATTAAATGAATTTATAGATGAAGAAAATACTACTAGTTTTTCTAATTTTTATATCAATTGCAGGGAGGACGCAAGAACAAGATGCATGGGTATATTTTAAAACAAAAGAAAATACCCAATTATACCTTGATAATCCATTAATGATGCTTTCACAAAGAGCTTTGGATCGACGAGTAGCACAGAATATTGGATTGGATAGTAAAGATATTCCCATCAGTCAAAATTTTGTAAATCAAATAGATGCCGCAGTTGGTATAACCGTTAAAGCTCAATCGAAATGGCTTAATGCAGTTCATGTTAGAGGTTCAGTAACCGCTATCAACTCAGTAAGTACCCTTGCTTTTGTAGACCGAATTGATTTTGCAGATCGGACCTTAAATACCCAAAATAGAAAAGAAACTAAATCTTTGGCGAATCAACAAGATCAGAAAGTAATGGATGTTGAAGCTAATTTTAGTTATGGAACAAGTGCGAATCAAATTCAGATGTTGAAAGGGAATTTATTACACCAACAAGATTATACGGGAACGGGGAAGATTATAGCAGTTTTAGATGGAGGATTTCCAGGAGTTAATACAACAGCACCATTTCAACGGTTAATAAATAACAATTTGATTTTGGGTGGATATAATTTTGTTGATCGAAACGAGAATTTTTATACCCGTAACAATCATGGAACAGCAGTACTATCAACCATGGGCGGGTATGTTGAGAATCAATTAGTAGGGACAGCACCCGATGCATCCTATTACCTTTTTATTACAGAAGATACCAATGGAGAAAATCCATTAGAAGAATCACTGTGGGTAGAAGCTGCTGAAAGAGCCGATAGTTTAGGAGTAGATATCATAAATTCGTCTTTAGGATATGATACATTTGATAATTCAGCTTACAATTATTCATATGAAGACATGAATGGCACGGTAGCTTTTATTACACGAGGAGCAGATATTGCTTTTTCTCGCGGAATGATATGCGTGATTTCAGCAGGAAATGAAGGCAATAAACCGTGGCATTATATAACAGCACCTGCCGATGGTTTTAATGTACTAACCATTGGAGCTGTTACAGCAACTCGAAATTACGCTTCATTTAGTTCTGTAGGGCCATCTGCTGATGGAAGAGTGAAACCTGATGTAATGGCACAAGGAGAAAGTGCAGTAGTCGCTAACTTAACTGGGAATGTAAGCGTTTCAAATGGAACCTCTTTTTCAAGCCCAATTATGGCAGGAATGGTAGCCTGTTTATGGCAAGCTTTACCGAACAAAACGAATACAGAAATTATACAACTAATCAAAGAATCGGCACACCTCTATCAAAATCCAACCGACTTAATGGGCTATGGAATTCCAGATTTTAGTGTAGCTTTGGGAAATGCTTTAGGAGTTCAGGAATCAATACAAGAAAAATTTACCTTATATCCAAATCCTGTAGTAGACTATGTTACAGTTGCGTTGCCTAAAACGATAAACAATGCGAAAATTAGAGTGTTTTCGATATACGGACAACAAATTTTGGAACAAGATGTAACATTTCAAAATTCTATGATCTCATTAGGAAGAATAGAATCTGGGTTGTATGGTTACACTATTGAATCCGATGGGAAAACGCAAAGAGGAATGCTAATAAAGAAATAAACAATATATAATATCAATATTTTTTAAGAATAGAATGAATAAAATCACCCAACTTTTTAAAATACAATACCCTATTATTCAAGGAGGAATGATCTGGAATAGTGGTTATAAATTAGCAAGTGCAGTAAGTAACGCTGGTGGACTTGGATTAATTGGAGCAGGTTCTATGTATCCTGAAATTTTAAGAGAACACATTCAGAAATGTAAAAAAGCAACAGATAAACCTTTTGGGGTAAACGTACCCATGCTTTATCCAAATATTGAGGAAATTATCAATATTATAGTTGAAGAAGGAGTGAAAATTGTTTTCACATCTGCGGGAAACCCAAAAACATGGACAGAATTTTTGAAATCAAAAGGGATTACAGTAGTTCATGTGGTAAGTAGTTCGAAGTTTGCATTAAAAGCCCAAGAAGCAGGAGTAGATGCAGTTGTTGCAGAAGGTTTTGAAGCAGGAGGACACAATGGAAGAGAAGAGACGACGACACTAACTTTAATTCCGATGGTTAAAGAACATTTGAATATTCCATTAATTGCTGCAGGAGGAATTGCAACAGGAAAAGGAATGTTGGCCGCAATGATATTAGGCGCAGATGGAGTACAAATGGGAAGTCGTTTTGCAGCTTCAATTGAATCCTCATCACATGATAATTTTAAGCAAACCATTCTAGATATAAAAGAAGGAGATACTCATGTAACCTTAAAAGAGTTGGCACCCGTTCGAATGATTAAAAATAAATTCTATCAAGATGTTCAGGATTTATATACAAAATGTCCAACACCGGAAGAGCTAAAGACATTATTGGGTAGAGCAAGAGCTAAACGCGGAATGTTTGAAGGAGATTTAGTTGAAGGGGAATTAGAAATTGGACAAATCGCAGGATTGATACATGAAATTTTGCCTGTTGAAACAATTGTTGAAACAGTAATGGCAGAATTTGAACAAGCAAAAATAGCAGTTACACACTTATAAGAATAAAAAAAAGAAACCCCTGACCAAATGATACAGGGGTTTCTTTTTTATTTATAAAAACAATGAATATTCATTAATCATCCAAATGGTAGATTTCTCTAATTCCTTTGAGTACTTCATCAAAATCAATATTCAAATCAATTAATTTTCCGCTAATGATATCAAAAACCCATGCGTGAACCTGTAGGTTTCTTTCGCGGTATGCTCTTTGAATATCAGCTGTTTTCATCAGATTAAAACATTGTTCTTGGACATTGAGTTCAACTAAACGATTGTATTTTTGATTCTCATCTGTTATTGCATTCAATTCTACTTTGTGTAAACGGTACACATCACGAATGTTACGCAACCAAGGATTTAATATTCCCAAATCTGCTGATTCCATTGCTGCTTTTACACCACCACAAAGGTAATGGCCACAAACCACAACGTGATTCACTTTTAAATGGTTCACAGCATAATTTACCACCGACATGGCGTTAAGATCAATACTAATGACCATATTGGCAATATTACGGTGTACAAAGACTTCTCCAGGTTCTACACCCATCAAATCTTCAGCTGTAACACGACTATCCGAGCATCCTATATACAGAACGTCTGGGTTTTGCCCTTTGGAAAGATTTTGGAAATAATCAGGATTGACAGCTAATTTCTGTTCAATCCATTTGGCATTATTTTCGAATACTTTTTCTAAATTCATCTTAATAGCATTAAAGGTTATTAATAAAGTTCTGGACCGTATTTTTTGTACATGCCTAATTGTGAACCCTTGCAATGAGGTGATACAGTGGAGAAATACTCCCTGTAAACTGTATCAAAGTTATGATTTCATTTATAAAAAAAGAGACTGTTGAAAGAACAGTCCCTTTTTAGATGTATTAAAATTTGTTTTCTACTTCTGCTGCTTGTAGCATTAAGTAGTGTAAGTCTGTATTTTTTACGAAAGGTTTCAATAATTCACTTCCAGGGCCATACATTGCTAATTCAACATAATCTGCTGAGTGATTCATACTGATCCATCCTACAGAATTTGTTTTTTGTTGTATATCAGCCAAGGCTTTAAATGGTAAATGTTTTAAATTATATAAACCTTCTTCTTTATTTAAATTATCGTAATAGCTTAGAATTATTTTTGCTTCAGCATCAGTAATAGTCAAGCCACCATTTGCAAATTCAATACGCTCACGAATTTGAGAAGTTGTAGATGATTTTGAAATGCCACTTAAAATCCAATCATTAGTATGTTTGTATTTTTGAATGCTGTCAAAATTATCGTTTGCTTCTTTACCATAGATTACGCCAGGGTTTGCATTACCATGATCAGTAGTGATAATAACTAAAGTGTTTTTGTCTTTTTCAGCAAAATCAATAGCTACTTTTACTGCTTCATCAAATGATACTTGGTCATTAATCAAGGCTCCGATGTCATTTCCGTGTGCAGCCCAATCTACTTTTCCTGCTTCAATTTGAAGAACAAAACCATTTTTGTGATCTTTCATTCGGTCAATAGCTTTTTGAGCCATCTCCGCAAGAGTAGGGATATTATACGTTAAATCCTGATCATTATTTCTATCCAAAGAATAAGGAAGACCATCGTTATAGAAAACACCAAGAATTGGTTTGTTGTTTGCTGTATCAAATAATTCTTTACGTGTTTTTGCTACTTGATATCCTGCATTTTTATAGGCAGCATACATGTCTTTTTTGTCTTTACGCTCATCTGCACTGAAATATTCATTTCCACCTCCTAGCATAACATCCATGCCCAGTTCTAAATAGGTTTCAGCAATGTTATCCTGTGCATTTCTACTTTTACTATTTACGCAAAATCCAGCTGGAGTTGCATGTGTTATAGGCACTGTTGTTACACAACCGGCCATTTTTCCTGCTTTCTTGAATTTTTGCCAGATTGGTAAATGTACTTCTCCTTTTGGGCCAACATTCAAAGAACCATTGTTTACACGGAATCCACCACCCCATGAAGAACTACCAGCAGATGAATCGGTAACGATTGAATTAGCAGAAGCAGTATCCATTAATGCACGGCTAATTTTACTATCCTTATATAACTGAAGCCAATTACTTCCTTTTCCAGTTTTCCTGTTCAGATATAAATCAGCCATATTCAATGTTCCGGTACTCATACCATCACTTACGAGAAAAATGATATTTTTGGCTTTTTTGCCTTTATTTGAAGATGTTAAATCTATATCCTGCGCTACGCCTTGTAAAGGTGTAATGATTGCTGACCCTAAGGCAAACAAAGATCCATTACGGAAAAACTTCCTTCTATCCATTGTAATTTAGTATTGTGTTGTTGTTAAACAATGCACAAAGATAAAAAAACTATAAGTCATGGAATGTTACGTTAGTATTATTTTCAGAAAATTGTCGAGGAATAGGAAAGGAGTCTTTGCTAGGAAAGAAGCCATCCTGTAAATCCATGAGATCATCTGGTGTACAAAGACAGGCAATAAGGTCTTTTTTGATGACCTCTTCGTCAATGTCTTGACCTATAAATACAAGTTCATTCATGCGATCACCAAATTCTAATGTCCATTTGGATTCAATAGCTTTTTGATTCTCAATAAAACTGGAATATTGAATACGCTCACCAAATGGCATACTAGCCCACCATACACCAGCACCTTCTGCTCGTAGTGAACCGCCTGCTTGACTCCAGTTAAGTGCTTGTTTGGGTCTTGAAGCAAGCCAAAATAATCCTTTACTTCGAATAATTGAGGTTGGGAATTCCTGATCTAAATAGTTCCAAAAACGCTGCGGATGAAAAGGTCTGGGATCACGAAATACAAAAGAACTGATTCCATACTCTTCTGTTTCAGGAGTATGCTCATTTTCCAATTCTCTAATCCATCCCGCAGATGATTCGGCTTTTTCATAATCAAATAAACCTGTATTGATTACTTCTTTTAAATCAATTCTTCCAAATTGAGAAGCAATAATCTTAGCAACAGGATTCAGTTTTTTTAGGGTTGCATACAGAACATCAAGATGATCTTTCTGTATTAAATCAGTTTTGTTGAGGATTATGACGTTGGCAAATTCGATTTGATCCACCAATAAATTTACAATAGTGCGAGTATCTCCTTCAATATCACTTGCATTTCGGTCCATCAAGGTTTCTGCTGTGCTGAGGTCTTTGAAGAAATTAAAACCATCGATAACGGTCACCATAGTATCAATATAGCTAAACTGTGATAAATCAACATTTTCATCCTCATTGACAAAGGTAAATGTTTGTGCAACAGGGATCGGTTCACTGATCCCGGTACTTTCGATTAATAAGTAATCAAATCGGTTTTCACGAGCGAGTTTTTCTACTTCAACCATCAGATCTTCCCGCAAAGTACAGCATATACATCCATTGGTCATTTCAACCAGTTTTTCTTCCGTACGAGACAATGTATTTCCATTTTCAACCAATCGAGCATCAAAATTAATTTCACTCATATCATTGACAATAACAGCTACTTTTAAGCCTTCTTTATTGTGTAATATATGATTTAATAAGGTGGTTTTTCCGGCTCCTAAAAATCCACTCAAGACAGTAACTGGCAATTTCTTATTCATGTCTGTGATTTTTGAAGTTAATGATGTGACCAATAATTAGTCCTGCACCTCCTAGATAAATTAAATTGCTGTGGTGATGCAATATTATTTCTAATATAACGCTACAGTATATAAGTGCTATAGAAAGCCATAAAACGCCTATAGTCCATTTTGAATCTGTTTTTTTTGTTATTTTTACAACAGCAAATAACCCAATGGTTGCAAAAGTAAAATCAATCCATGGATTGTGGCTTATTCCCAAGGGAATAATAGTTAAAAGAGGGAAAGCTAAACAATGAATTAGACATAATGTAGCACTAGATATACCGAGTATATCGTACGAAGAGGAATTGTTTTTTTTCATAATTATATTTTATTAAACGCAACAGTGTTGCAAATATAAATTAATTTTGCATTACAATGGAGAAAAAAATAAAAAGAGAAAGAAATTCTGTTACTAAAACAGAAATTATCAGAATCTTGGAAGAACATAAATCAGCACTGGCACATAAAGATTTCCAACATGCATTTGGAGATAAATGTGATCGAGTAACTATTTATAGAGCTTTAGATCGTTTAGTAGAGGAAGGAAAACTACATAAAGTAGTCAATGTGGATGGAGTAGTGCAGTATGCAATTTGTCATAACTGTAAAGACCATCATCATCATGATCACGTACATTTTAATTGCACTTCTTGTGGAAAAGTTTCCTGTATAGAAAACATAAAGCCGCAGTTTGTATTACCTGCGGCTTATAAAATTGAAGAAATTCAATGTGTCGTATCAGGTACTTGCCCTGAATGTAATGCTATTACAAAATAGCGTAGTCTAATTGAAGTTCTACTTGGTTTTTAAGAAGGTCTTCAAAAGTTTCTCTTTGTCTAATCAAGTGACCTTTTCCTTCCAACCAAAGAACTTCTGCTGGTTTGTAACGTGAATTATAGTTGGATGCCATTGAGAAACAATAAGCACCCGCATTTCTAAAACATAAAATATCACCTTCAGTAATTTCTGAAATTCGTCTGTTATTTGCAAAAGTATCTGTTTCACAGATGTATCCAACGACAGAATAGAATCGCTCTTTCCCTTTTGGATTGGATATATTTTCAATAAAATGTTGAGATCCATAAAGCATTGGTCGTATCAAATGATTGAACCCTGAATCTATTCCTGCAAATACCGTTGAGGTAGTTTGTTTTACTACATTTACTTTGGCTAAGAAATAACCCGCTTCACTTACCAAGAATTTACCAGGCTCAAAAGCTAAAGTCAGTTCACGGCCATATTCTTTGCAGAAAGTATTGAATCTTTTAGTCAGTTTACGACCAAATTCTTCCACATTTGTTTCAATATCCCCTTTACTATAGGGAACTTTAAAGCCACTACCAAAATCAATAAAATCTAATGTTTTGAAGTGTTTTGCAGCTTCAAATAGGATTTCGGCAGCATATAAAAATACTTCTATATCCAGAATATCAGAACCAGTATGCATATGGATTCCATTGATATGCATATTTGTGTTTTCCACGATACGTAATAAATGTGGCATCTGATGGATAGAAATTCCAAATTTTGAATCAATATGTCCTACAGAAATATTAGTATTACCACCTGCCATAACATGTGGGTTGATGCGAATACATACCGGAACTTCTGGATGTTTTGTTCCAAATTGTTCTAGAATGGATAGATTGTCGATATTGATTTGCACACCCAATTGAGCAACAGCTTCAATTTCTTCAAAAGAAACACCATTAGGTGTGTATATAATTTTCTCAGGTTCAAATCCTGCATGCAAACCTAATTGAACTTCCTGAATAGAGACAGTATCAAGACCAGAACCCATTTGCTTCAGTAATTGAAGTATTGCAACATTGGACAATGCTTTGACAGCATAATTGATTCTTACGTGATCTACTTTGGCAAATGCATCAACTAATCTTTTATACTGAGATTGAATTTTTGAGGCATCATAAACATATAATGGACTTCCAAATTCTTGTGCGAGTTGTAATAATTCTTTCGGTTGCATAGATTGTATTAATTTTTAACAAATGTATTACGTGCATTTCGAGTAAACAAAAAAATAACAATTAATAACAAAATACAACATTTTGTTATTAATGAAACTTCAAAATCTATTTTTGTTATAAAAAAAATATTTTTAACTAAAGTAGAGATTTTAGAACCACATCTGGTTATCAACCCAAGAACAATTAATTCGTATTTGTATGAATATTTTTATTTAAATCAAAAATTGTCTTATTCGACTATAAAAATGAATTATTCCTTCCCTTATTCTTATGTAAAAGAAAGAAATTGTACACAGCTTTTAAAATTTTCAAGCTAAAAAAATCTGTTTATTAATAGAGATTAAATATGAACTATTAAAAATTGAGTATTTCATTAAGTCTAAATCACAATGGCTTGATGTAAAATTAGTATTAGTTAGCCTGTGAAGGATTGGATATACAATTATGTAATCAAAGAAATTAAACATCATGAAAAAAAAAATTACTCTTTTTAGCTTAATAATAGCTTTAAGTTCTTGTTCAACAGATAGTTTTGAAAACTCAGTACCAATTACTAGAGATAATAAGTATTTGCCTCGAGTTGATAAAAAATATATTTTACCTCCTAAATGGTTACATGGAACCTTCCAAAGTAATTACTATTATACATTAACAATCGTAGATGGTCCAAATATTTCAATAGACGTGAATAAGCCGCAATATTATACTTTTGATATGTTTACGATTAACACATTAACAGCGAGTTTAATAAAGCTAGATGATTGGACATTTATTATAAAAAAGGATAATGTTACATTCGCATTTTATAAGATTACTGGACAAAATTTTATTTTAAAAATAACTAAAGCTGATGGAATAGAACTAAATTATGCTCATTGGTTTAGAGTAGATTAAGGATAAAAAACTTTTACAAATACTAAATTATTTGAGTCTACTATAGAGTAATTTATACTCATAGAAAATGATTGAGAATTCAGCAATTTATTTCTTTTTGATATTATTATTTAGTACCAATTGGTATATTTTTTAATTGAAAAAAGAAGTAGACTAAATCATAGATACTATAAAAAAAGAGATGAGAATAGATTGTTGTTATATTATCGTAAAATTATAGTTGTGAAAGGGTACAATTAAAAATCATATGAAAGTCTTATCAAAAAAGATTAGGCATTATCAATGTAGTTTGTTATTTTTGTGGCACTTTTTTAATAAAGATAAACTCATCACAATTATGAATTTACACGAATATCAAGGGAAAGAAATATTAGCCAGTCATGGTGTAAGAGTGCAACGTGGTATTGTTGCAGATAGTCCAGCTGAAGCGGTTGAAGCAGCTAAGAAATTAACAGAAGAAACTGGAACACAGTGGTATGTTATCAAAGCACAAGTTCACGCTGGTGGACGTGGTAAAGGTGGTGGAGTAAAACTTGCCAAAAACTTACAACAAGTTGAAGAAATTTCAGGCCAAATCATTGGAATGGATTTAGTTACGCCACAAACATCTGCTGCTGGTAAAAGAGTACACACGGTATTAGTTGCTGAAGATGTTTACTATCCAGGAGAAAGTGAAACTTCTGAGTTTTATGTTTCTGTATTATTAAACAGAGCAAAAGGACGTAACATGATTATGTATTCTACTGAAGGTGGAATGGATATTGAAGAAGTTGCTGAACATACACCTCATTTAATTTTCACAGAAGAAATCGATCCTGCTGTAGGTTTAATGCCTTTCCAAGCAAGAAGAGTTGCTTTTAACTTAGGTTTATCTGGAAATGCATTCAAAGAAATGACGCAATTCATTGCTTCATTATATGCTGCATATATCCAAAGTGATGCTTCAATGTTCGAAATCAACCCAGTATTAAAAACATCTGACAATAAAATTTTAGCAGTTGATGCGAAAGTTGCATTGGATGATAATGCTTTATACAGACAAAAGACTTACGAAGCAATGCGTGATATCCGTGAGGAGAATGCAATTGAAGTAGAAGCAAAAGAAGCAGGTCTTAACTATGTAGATCTTGACGGTACAGTTGGATGTATGGTAAACGGAGCTGGTTTAGCAATGGCTACTATGGATTTAATTAAATATGCAGGTTTTGAACCAGCTAACTTCCTTGACGTAGGTGGTACTGCTGATGCAAAACGTGTAGAATTAGCATTCCGTATTATCTTAAAAGATCCAAACGTAGAAGCTATTTTGATTAACATTTTTGGAGGAATCGTTCGTTGTGACCGTGTTGCTCAAGGTGTTGTTGATGCTTACAAAAACATGGGTGATGCTATTAAAGTGCCAATCATTGTACGTTTACAAGGAACAAATGCTGAAATTGCAAAAGAATTAATTGATAATTCTGGTATGCCAATTTTATCTGCAGTTGAATTCCAAGAAGCAGCAGATCAAGTTCAAGCAGCTTTAAAGAAATAATACATATTGTTTAGTATCCCAATTTCGATTGGGATATTAAAATTATTTTATAAAAAAAATACTGAATCTTAGATTCAGTATTTTTTGTTTTTACCATTATTGAATTTTACTTTTTCAACAACTTGTATTTTTGGTTCAACCTTTTTCTTTGGGTTCGCTTTAAAGGTTGGTTTGAATCCCTTTGATTTTGCTTTATCCTCTGTTTGTTTCGGTTTAAATTCTGTTTTGGAATCAGAAGGTCTTGCTGTAGCTTTATGCCCTTTAATCACTTCCATTGGATTTTTAGGTTCTTCTTTAGTACCACGTAAGTGAATAACTAATCCATTTAGAAAATTACGCAATACCTGATCACCACACTCTACATAATTAGGATGATCATCACTGCGGAAAAAAGCACCCAGTTCTGTTTTAGAAATTCTAAAATCTACTAATTCTAAAATTTCTACAATTTGATCATCACGCAACATCAAAGCGACACGTAATTTTTTAAAAATATCATTATTATTCATGCTGTTCTGTTTTTTAGGATACAAAGGTAGTTAATATCGGACATTAAATGTCATGTCACGCTAACTTACCCTTGAATTGGTTTAATTATAATTTGTCCTGTAGGAGTTTAATCTCATCACGTAATTTAGCTGCTTGCATAAAGTCTAGTTCTTTTGCTGCTTTCTCCATGGCTTTACGAGCTTCCCTTATTTTTTTCTCAATTTCTGATTTACTCAAGTATAAGCTTTCAGGCTCTGCTGCTTTTTGAGCTTGTTTTTCAAAATAATTGGTTGAAACAGAATTGCGATTCAGCACATTAGCTAAGCTTTTGTTTAATGCTTTTGGTACCAGATTATGTTTGGTGTTATAATCCGATTGCTTGGCTCTACGATAGTTGGTTTCATCAATTGTCTTTTGCATACTGGCTGTGATTTTGTCTGCATACATAATTGCTTTACCATTAATATTACGAGCTGCACGTCCTACCGTTTGTGTCAGTGAACGATGACTGCGTAAAAAACCTTCCTTATCGGCATCCAAAATAGCGACTAATGATACTTCAGGTAAATCTAATCCTTCTCGAAGTAAGTTAACCCCAATCAGTACATCAAAGATTCCTTTACGTAAATCTTGCATGATTTCTACACGTTCTAATGTGTCCACATCAGAGTGAATATAGCGGCAACGAATAGCAACTTTCGTTAAATATTTCGCCAATTCTTCTGCCATTCTTTTTGTAAGTGTCGTAACCAACACTCTTTCGTCTGCTTCCACACGCAATTGTATTTCTTCAATTAAATCATCAATCTGATTTAAACTCGGGCGTACTTCAATAATGGGATCTAATAAACCCGTTGGGCGGATTACCTGTTCCACATACACACCATCGGATTTCTGTAATTCATAATCGGCAGGAGTAGCACTCACATAGAGTACCTGATTTTGCATGGCTTCAAATTCTTCAAATTTCAAAGGTCTGTTGTCCATTGCAGCGGGTAATCGGAAACCATATTCCACTAAATTTTCTTTACGGGAACGGTCCCCACCATACATTGCATGTACCTGAGATAGAGTAACGTGACTCTCATCAACAACCATTAAGAAATCGCTAGGGAAATAATCCAACAGGCAGAACGGCCTTGTGCCTGGTAAACGTCCATCTAAGTAACGAGAATAATTCTCAATACCAGAACAATATCCAAGTTCACGAATCATTTCTAAGTCAAAATTAGTACGTTCTTCAAGTCGTTTGGCTTCGAGGTGTTTTCCTATTTCTTTAAAATAATCGACTTGTTTAACTAAATCTTGTTGAATTTCCCATATTGCATTTTGTAATACATCGGGTGATGTGACAAACATGTTTGCAGGGTAAATATTTAATCTTTCATATTTTTCAATAACTTGTCCAGTACGAGAATCAAAGGATTCTATTTCTTCAATTTCATCACCAAAGAAGTGAATACGAAAGGCATCGTCGGCATAACTAGGGAATACTTCTACTGTATCTCCTTTAATACGGAAGGTTCCTGCTGTAAATTCTGCTTCTGTTCTGGAATATAGACTTTGTACCAAACGGTGTAATAGTTTAGTACGGGAGATGACTTGATTTTTTTCTACTTCAATAACATTTTTTTGAAACTCAACAGGATTACCAATACCATACAGGCAGGATACTGAGGCAACAACAAGAATGTCACGACGACCCGAAAGTAGGGAAGAAGTAGTGCTTAAACGCATTTTCTCAAGCTCATCATTAATCGAGAGATCCTTTTCAATATATGTTCCTGTAACAGGTATAAAAGCTTCCGGTTGGTAATAGTCATAGTAAGAAACAAAATATTCGACAGCATTATTGGGGAAGAATTGTTTGAATTCTGAATAAAGCTGGGCGGCAAGTGTTTTATTATGGGCTAATACAAGTGTGGGTCTTTGTACTTCTTGAACGACGTTTGCAACAGTAAATGTTTTTCCAGATCCAGTAACACCAAGAAGAGTTTGAAAACGTTCGCCATCTTCAAGGCCTTTACTTAGTTTTTCAATAGCTTGTGGTTGATCGCCGGTAGGTTTGTATTCTGATACAACTTGGAATTTCATGTTGAGGTCGTTTATTTGTGGTGAGATGTAGGTTTACGTTTCGTATAAATCACATTTTTTCAAGACATACAAATATACGGAATATACTTTTTGATTTATGCATGATACGCTATGCGTTCTGAAAAGTTTGAAAAACAAAAAGCCCTATTCATTTCAGAATAGGGCCTTTAAAAATTGATTGATGATATTTTTATTATTGTACTGTATAGTTAATGCCTGTAGTTTCAGAAAGCCTGAAAAAACCTAAAGCATAGTTGTCAATATTTGAAGCATTAATCAAGTTACCACGTATTGTTGCAGGGGGTGGGCTAAACATACCTCCACCGCCTTCCGTCCCAGCGATAGCTAATAATTTGTTTAAGTAATTATAATATGATTTTGAGATACCGTCAATTCTAAATTTTACGATATGACCAGGTGCTAAATCCTCATCTGTGTAGTTTGAGAAAATAGTATTTCCATCATAGAATTGATCTTCTGAAGCGGAATATTGATTTCTGTTGTCTACGTTCGATTGCGCAGTTAATAAATAGTTATTCTGGATATTTGCTGGGTCTGTGTAATACGCACGGATTTCAATATCATCACCTAAGAATCCACCATCATTGTTTTGTTCTATATTAGAATTAAAGGATACAACAGATTTTAAGGTTTCAGTAGCTGTATAAGTCTGGTTGGCATAGGTTACGGTCAAGTCGTATTTCCCATCGATTATAGGAATGAAGTTTGTACAGTAATATTTTCCAGTATTTGGAGTAGTTTCAATAAAATTAAAGGTATGTCCATTCGTGTCTGTAACAAAAACGATTGCATTGGATACCGATGGAATAACATTATTAAAATAATCTGTAGTGGTAGTCAGCTTAATCATTTGCTCATTTCCTGCAGTTCCTTTTTCCCATAATATGGAAGCTTCAACAACTAATCGAGGAGCAGCTGTATCTAGTTTTACATCAATAACCTCTTCACAACTTGTAAAGAATAGACTAGTTATTAATAATAGGGTTATGTATTTTATATTTTTCATTTTTTGAATATTCATGATGTTCAATATTTAGGTTCTTTATGAGTCTACTACTTAGAATTTAAAATTATAAGTTACAGAAGGTACCATTCCGAAAATAGATAATTTTACAGCTTCATTGACATATGTATCTTCGTTTTGTCTAAAATTAATTGAAGCGGCATTTTTGCGGTTGTACAGGTTGTAAATACCAAATACCCATTCTCCTTGCCATTTTCTATCTTTGTTTGCTCTTGGAATATAGGTTGCAGAAATATCCAAATGGTGATAGGCAGGTAGGCGTTCTTTATTACGGTAACCATAGCTTGGAACTGTAATGCCTAAGTACTCATACTGTCCATTCGGGAAAGTAACCGGTTGTCCAGATTGTAATGAGAAGTTTGCAGAAAAGGACCATCTTTCACTATAGTTATAATTTCCAGTAACTGTTAGGTTATGTAATTTGTCATATCCTGATTTGTACCATTCTCCATTATTGATTCCAGTTTCTCCTGGTGCACGACCTGGTGTTTTTTGTTCTGCACGAGATAAAGTATATGAAATCCATCCGTTAAGCTTTCCTGTATTTTTACGTAATAAAAACTCTAGCCCATAAGAACGTGCTTTTCCGTTTAATACAATTTGTTCAATATTATTATTTGCAATTAAATCCGCTCCATCGATATAATCAATTTTGTTTTTGATCTTCTTGTAGTAAGTTTCAATTTCCAGAGAGTATTTATTGTTCTCTCCAAAGTTTCTAAAATAACCTAAAGCTACCTGATCTAATAATTGAGGTTTAATGAAATTATCACTTGGTGCCCAAATATCTAGTGGAGTAGGAGAAGCGGTATTTGTAATCAAATGTAAATACTGACTCATACGATTGTAACTTGCCTTAATTGATTGCTTATCATTCATCTGAAAGGAAACTGCTAAACGAGGTTCTAAGTTGTCAAAACTAGCAATAGTTTCTCCGCTTCCGTACGTTTTTGAACCTGTTGGAGTTCCTTTTTCGTAAATTTTCAAGTCGTTGTTAAATACTACAGCTTGGTCATTGGCATAAGTATTTATAGTTTGACCACCTAAGCGATAGAATGCACTATAGCGTAAACCATATAAAAGAGATATTTTTTCAGTAATTTGTTGTTCTGCTTCTACATATATAGCGGGTTCAAAGGCTTGTTTCTGATCTAATTTTCTGTAGTTAATTCCAGAATTTGAATCTGTAGGCTTAATAATACCAGGGTTGAATTTGTAGTAGATTGCATTTACACCATAACTTAGTTTGAATTTATCAGAGATATAATTTTTGAAATCATACTTAATGTTGTAATTTTTAATTCCTGAGTCCCAGTTGAATCCAACATAATTTAATTTTAATCCATAATAGTAATCACTATAGATTAACGATAGGTTAGAGAATAATTTATCTGAATATAAATGATTCCATCTTAGGTTAAGAATTGTATTTCCGTAAGTGTTCACAAAATTTCCATTGAAATCAAAAACATCTCTTCCGAAATAACCTGAAAGATAGAAGTTGTTGTTTTCATTCATTTTATAACTCAATTTAGTATTTAAATCATAGAAATAAGCCGAGTTATTATTGTCTGCCAATTTCATGAATAAATGGGCATAAGAACTACGACCTCCAATAAGGAAAGAAGCTTTGTCTTTTACAATTGGACCTTCAGCCAAAATACGGCTTGAGATAACGCCAATACCACCATTCATATGAAATTCTTTGCTATTCCCTTCTTTTTGATAAATATCGAGTACTGAAGAAATACGACCACCAAAACGAGGCGGGATTCCTCCTTTGTACAGTTTTAATTCTTTAATTGCATCCGGATTGAATACGGAGAAGAAACCAAATAAATGGGAAGAGTTGTATATGGTCGCTTCGTCTAGTAGAATTAAGTTTTGATCTGCAGATCCACCACGAACGTTGAATCCAGAGGAACCTTCACCAGCATTTGTTACCCCGGGTAATTGTAAAAGTGATTTGATTACATCGACTTCTCCTAATACTGCGGGTACTTTTTTAATGTCTGCCATACTTAGCTTATGGACACTCATTTCTGGTTTGCGAAGATTAATAGCTTTTGTTTCGCTACTAATCACTACTTCTTCCAGTTGGTTGTTTGATTCTAAAGAATAATTCTTTTTTGAGTTTTGCTGAACACTGATTTTTTCCTCACGAGTTCCGAAACCGATGTAGCTAATTTGTAATGTGTATTCTCCTTTCGGAATCGAAATAGAATAAAAACCGTATTCGTTAGTAACAGTTCCTGTGTTAAGTTCTTTGATGAATACATTCACACCAATTAAGGTCTCATTACTTCCAATGTCAGCAATGGTTCCGCTTAACGTGTATTTTTCTTGTGCTACCACAGAAAAAGTAAAAAGGTAAAACAGGACGAGTAATAAATGATACTTTAATGAAATTTTCATGTTGATTTGATTACTAGATTTTGATGATTTTTGATTTATATTATAAAAGAATAAATTTTGTGGAATAAATAGGCTTTGGAATGTCTAAGGAAAAATCCTCATAAATACTAGACAAATATAGAGGCAAATTGTTACAGTTATGTGAAAAACTATATTAATGGATTATTATTTATACTAATGGCGTTTGTGTAATTTTTAGTGGTTAAAATATTATTTACTATAATTTTGCGTTTATGAAATTGAAATTATCCTATGAAAATATTTATCTAAGAAACTTTGTCTTTCTTGGGATTTTGTTTATTCTAGCTCTTTTTGGAGAAGATCAAGAAGGAGATTATATTCCGACTCCATTAGCATTCATTTCAATATTTTTGGGAGTATATTTTTCGGTGTTTTTTAATAATATAGTTTTAATTAAACAGCTTTTATTAAAAGAAAAATATAAAGAATTTTTTAGAGGTTTTTTTCTGTTTTGGACTTTCTATACTATTGTTAGCCTAGTAATCAATAAGAATCAGGGCATTCATTTTACCATTCTGAATGAAATTATAAGTACTTTTTCCATATCCTTGATTGGGTCTGGAGTTTATTTTATTCATTTATGGATTATGCAAAATGTCATTCAAACGAGAAAAAAGTTATTGAATACGGAAACTGAACTTTCTTTTTTGAAACAACAGTTGAATCCGCACTTCCTACTGAATGCCATGAATAATTTGTATGGAGAAGCCTTGACTGCACCTGAAACAATTCCAGAACGCATTTTGATTTTGTCGGAATTACTTCGTTATCAGATCGAAGCTACAAAAAAAGAACATGTGACAATAATGGAGGAGATGGATTTTATTGCCAAGTATATTGATTATCATCAGTATAAGAGTAATAATTTATCTTATCTAAGTCATACTATTGGAGATTATGAAAGTTTGATTATTCCACCTTTATTTTTTGTTCCTTTAGTAGAGAATGCAGCAAAATTCTCCTCGGAAGCAGAAAATCCATATATTGATATCATTTGGAATTTTCATAATAATGACCTTATTTTTACGATCAAAAATAACTACCTAGAAGGTGAATCTCGATTAAAGGGAACAGCAGTTGGACTGGAGAATTTAAGACGAAGATTGGAAGTATCACTAATTAAGCATAAATTGACAATATCAAAAGCCGAGAAAGGAGTTTTTAACCTAGAACTTAGATTATGGGATCTACCTACAAATGTTTAATTGTTGATGACGAGAAACCGGCACACAAAGTAATTCAATCGCATATTCTGAATAGTGATGGATTAGAGTTTGTAGCCAGTGCCTACAATGGGAAAGAAGCCATAAGTTTATTGCGTGAGCAAAATATAGATATACTGTTTTTAGATATCAATATGCCTTTGATTAATGGGGTAGAATTGATGGAAATATTACCGCAACGACCGGTTACAATTGTGACTACTGCTTACTCTGATTTTGCCTTGAAATCCTACCAACATGATGTGGTTGATTATTTGATGAAGCCTGTTTCATTGCCTTTATTTTTAAAAGCTGTAGAAAAGGCAAAGGTCTTTTGTAATATCAAAGAAAGTAAGGTGGTCAAAAAAACGACTGTGTCTTTACGACAAAATGGAATTTTACAAGAAGTTTTGCTTAATGATATTATTTATATCCAGAGTATAGGGAACTACTTGAAAGTATATCTTAAAAACACTTTTTCTCCCATGATTATTTATGGGACATTAATGAGTTTGAAAGAAAGCTTAACAATGGATTCCTTCATTCAAATCCATCGATCGTATATTATTAATGCAAATTATGCGAACCGAATTTCGAAGCAGAATTTGATATTGGATAATGGAGAAGAAATTCCTATTGGACGAAAGTACCAGATTCTATTGGATGAAAATATGATTAAAAATAGAAGAAGATATTAATTTGTTGGAATACCGTTATAATGAAAAAGCCGCTTAATCTTTCGATTAAAGCGGCTTTTTTGACTAAAACTAAACTATACTAAAAACTATACTACAATTTTGGTTTAAAAAGAATAAGCATTGTCAGCGATCATTTTCTCTGCAATAATTTCTCTTAATGCAACAACATTTGGCATTGTAGCATATTTAGTGAAACGTTTAAGACCCATCAACATCATACGTTGTTCATCGCCTTCTGCAAAAGAAACAATACCTTCTTTTCCTTTTAATGTAACAATATCAACCGCTTTGTATAAATACAATTGAGCCATTGCGATTTGTTCTTTTACTTTATCTTGACCTTGTTTCTTAGCTAATTTTTCTGTTCTTAAAATAACAGACTCAGCCATATAGATTTCGATTAACATATCTGAAGCTGCCATTAGTAATTGTTGGTGACTGTCTAAGTCTGGGCCGTATTTTTGTACTGCACTACCAGCAACCATTAAGAAAGCTTTTTTCAATTTACCAACCATTTCTTTCTCTTCAGAGAACAATTCAGAGTAGTCTGGTGTATCGAATGATGGAATACCCATTAATTCTTCAGCTACTTTCATTGCAGGGCCTAATAAATCAACATGTCCTTTCATTGCTTTTTTTACAAGCATACCTACAGATAACATTCTGTTGATTTCGTTTGTTCCTTCGTAAATTCTAGCAATACGAGCATCTCTCCAAGCACTCTCCATTGGAGTATCTTCTGAGAATCCCATTCCACCAAAAATTTGGATACCTTCATCTGAACAGTTTTGAACATCCTCAGATACGGCAACTTTTAAAATTGAACATTCAATTGCAAATTCTTCAACTCCTTTTAATTCTGCTTCTTGGTGAGTAGAACCTTCTGCCACACGTGCATTAATTCTATCCTCAATACTTTTTGCAGCTCTATAAGAAGCGGACTCACCTGCGTAACAATTGGTTGCCATTTCAGCAAGTTTAGAACGGATTGCACCAAAGCTTGAGATTGGCACATTGAACTGAACTCTTTCGTTAGCATACTTAGTTGCTCCAGAAGTAACTCTACGTTGTGCATCCAAACAAGCTGCGGCTAATTTAATACGTCCAACATTTAGTGCATTCATTGCAATTTTGAATCCATTACCTCTTTCAGAAAGCATATTTTCAACAGGAACTTTAGTATCGCTAAAGAAAACCTGACGAGTAGAAGAAGCTCTAATACCTAATTTGTGTTCTTCTTCATTCATTGAAATTCCATTGCTTGGATCATTTTCTACAATAAATCCAGTAATGTTTTTATCATCACCAATACGAGCAAAAACGATGAATACGCTACAGAAACCTGCATTCGAAATCCACATTTTTTGTCCAGTGATTTTATAATGTGTTCCATCTTCTGATAATACAGCTTTAGTTTTTCCACTGTTTGCATCAGATCCAGCACCTGGTTCAGTTAAGCAGTAAGCACCAAACCATTCTCCAGAAGCTAATTTAGGAACGTATTTTTTCTTTTGTTCTTCAGTACCATATAGTGTGATTGGCATAGTACCAATACCTGTATGTGCTCCAAATGCAGTAGAAAATGAACCTGTTGCACCAGAAATATAATCACATACCAACATCGTAGATACGAATCCCATACCTAATCCACCGTATTCTTCTGGAACAGCCACACCTAAGAATCCTAATTCACCAGCTTTACGCATCGTTTCTTCAGTAAAAGCATAGTCTTTTTTCTCAAAACGGTCTTTGTTAGGCCATACTTCACGGTCAATAAATTCTTTTACCGTGTCACGCATCATTAATTGCTCTTCAGAAAAATCTTCTGGCGTGAAGATATCTTCACATTTTGTTTCTTTAACGAGGAATTGACCACCTCTTGTTACTTCGCTCATCTCTTAGTTATTTTAAATGTTGAGTTTTAAATTTTAAATTATTTTATAAGCGCTTCTTGTGAAGTCTTAATGATCTTTGTTGTAATATTAATAATGTGCTCTATTTCTATTAAATAGTTGTCAATAGGAATAGTAGTTAATTCTGATTTATCTAATAAACGTAACCAATATTTAGTTTCACGAGCTTTTTAGAATGCAATAGACATTTTATGTATAAAATCTTTTCTTGATTGAGCTGCAATGGCTTCCTCAATATTTGCTCCTAATACTAGTTCCACTTCGTACTAATTGTTTAGAAATGATGAATTCATTTTCTTTTTTAAGTGCGATATAAAGTTTAACAGTTTCTAGTGTGAAGTCAAATGATTTTACAGCCATCAAATTGTCATTTTTTATAATTCAGCATTTAAAATTCAACATTTATAACAATCTATAATAGTTCATAGACTCCTGCAGATCCTTGACCAGTACCTACACACATCGTTACGATTCCGTATTTATTTCCTCTGCGTTTCATTTCGTCAAATAACTGAACAGATAGTTTTGCTCCAGTACATCCAAGAGGGTGTCCTAAAGCGATTGCACCACCGTTTACGTTCACGATATCTGGATTTAAACCTAATTCACGAATTACAGCTAAGGATTGAGAAGCGAATGCTTCATTCAATTCAAATAATTCAATATCTTTTAATTGTAATCCTGATTGTTTTAAAACTTTAGGAATAGCTTTTACGGGACCGATACCCATAATACGTGGTTCAACACCGGCAGAAGCAAAATTGACTAATCTCGCAATTGGCTCAAGATTTAATTCTTTTACCATTTCTTCTGACATGATTAGTACAAATGCAGCACCATCGCTCATTTGAGATGAGTTTCCTGCAGTAACACTACCATCAGCAGCAAATACAGGTCTTAATTTCGCTAAAAGTTCTTTAGAGGTATCTGCTCTAGGTCCTTCATCTTTACTTACAACATAAGACTTAGTCGCTTTTTTGCCATTTTCATCTACATATACTTGTTCTACAGTGATTGGAACAATTTGTTTATCAAATTTTCCTTCAGCCTGTGCTTTTAATGCTTTTTGATGTGAATTGAATGCAAATTCATCCTGATCTTCACGAGATACATTGAATTGTTTTGCTACGGCTTCTGCCGTTAATCCCATTCCCCAGTAGTAGCTTTCGTGTCCTTCTGCTGCAACTTTGTAATCAGGAGTTGGTTTATATCCACCCATTGGGATATAACTCATACTCTCTGCACCGCCTGCAATAATACAATCGGCCATACCGGCTTGGATTTTTGCAGTTGCCATTCCAATGGTTTCTAATCCAGAAGCGCAATAACGGTTTACGGTTACACCTGGAACATCTTCAATTTTTAATCCCATTAAAGAGATTAAACGAGCAACGTTCAAACCTTGTTCTGCTTCTGGCATTGCATTTCCAACCATTACGTCATCGATGCGTTTCTTGTCAAAGTCTGGTAATTCAGCCATAATATGCTGAATGGTTTCAGCAGCTAATTCATCAGGTCTTTTAAATCGAAAAACTCCTTTGGGAGCTTTTCCAACTGCCGTTCTATATGCTTTTACTATATATGCTGTTTTCATTTTAAATTTTTTTAAATTTTAGGTTTTAGTATTGAGTATTTAGTATTGAGATTTAAATCATCAACTTTATGCATTCTAATAATGATTTATACTGTTTAATACTTCATTTCTAACGTCTCAATTCTAGCATCTCATCACTAATTACGCAATGGTTTTCCTTTTGTTAACATGAATTGAATTCTCTCAAGCGTTTTTCTTTCTGAACATAATGATAAGAAAGCTTCACGTTCTAGGTCTAATAAATATTGTTCTGTTACTAAAGTAGCTTCAGACAAATCTCCACCAGCCATTACATAGGCTAATTTATTTGCGATTTTTTTATCGTGCTCAGAGATATAATGACCTGCCTCCATAGAGTCTGTTCCAACTAAGAACATTCCTAAAGCTTGTTTTCCTAATACTTTGATATCTTTTCTGTGTACTGGTTGTGTATATCCTGCTTCGGCTAATAATAAAGCATGTTTTTTAGCTTCTGCAATTTGACGATCTTTGTTTACAACAACAACATCTTTCCCGTGTTGTAAGATACCTAAGTCATAAGCTTCATAGGCTGAAGTTGCTACTTTTGCAGTACCTATAGTCAAGAAATATTCCTGTAGTACGTTTAATTCAACATCATTTTTACGGAAAGTATCAGCAGCTCTTACAGTCATCTCTTTCGATCCACCACCACCTGGGATAAGACCTACACCAAATTCAACTAATCCAATATAAGTTTCCGCTGCAGCAACTACTTTATCAGCATGCATACTCATTTCGCATCCACCACCTAAAGCCATTCCATGTGGAGCGACTATTACAGGAATTCCAGAATAACGTACACGCATCATAGTGTCTTGGAACATTTTGATAGCCATGTTTAATTCATCATATTCTTGTTCGGCGGCCATCATAAAGATCATACCTAAATTAGCTCCTACAGAGAAATTAGCGGCTTGGTTTCCAATAACTAATCCACTGTACTCTTTTTCTGCTAAATCGATAGCTTTGTTGATTCCTTGTAAAACACCACCACCAATGGTATTCATTTTAGATTGGAACTCTAAGTTTAAGATTCCATCTCCTAAGTCTTGGATAATAGCTTCGCTATTACTCCATACTTTTTTGCTTTCGCGTATATTGTTCAGAATGATAAATGCATCCTGTCCTGGTACTTTTTGTTGTGCTTTAGATGGAATTGCATAGTAATGCGTTGTACCTTCTTTTATTGTGTAGAAACTATTGTTTCCTGAAGCAAGCATTTCGTTTACCCATGCAGCAGGAGTATAGCCTTCTGCCTTCATCATTTCGATACCTTTTTCAACACCGATAGCATCCCATATTTCGAAAGGACCATTTTCCCATCCAAAACCAGCTTTCATGGCATCATCGATTTTGTATAAATCATCTGAAATTTCAGGAATACGATTCGATACATAAGCGAACATTGCAGAGAAGCTTTTACGGTAAAAATCACCAGCTTTATCTTTTCCTTTTACTAATACTTTAAAACGATCAATAGGTTTATCAATAGTTTTTGTGAGTTCTAAGGTAGCAAAAGAAGCCTTTTTTGCAGCACGGTATTCTAAAGTGTCTAAATCAAGAGATAAAATATCTTTATCTACTTTTTTGTAGAAACCTTGACCTGATTTACTTCCTAACCAATTGTTAGTCATCATAGTGTTGATGAAATCAGGTAGTTTAAATAAGTCATGTGCTTCATCATTTGGACAGTTTTCATACAATCCATTTGCAACATGTACTAATGTATCTAAACCTACTACATCAACAGTTCTGAATGTAGCTGATTTTGGGCGACCAATAACTGGTCCCGTTAGTTTATCAACTTCCTCAATTGTCATTCCAAGTTCTTTTACAAGGTGGAATAAACTCATAATTCCGAAGATACCAATACGGTTTCCAATGAATGCAGGAGTATCTTTGGCAACTACTGAGGTTTTACCTAAGAATTTCTCTCCATATATAGCCAAGAAGTCTAGAACTTCAGGAGAAGTTTTTGGTCCTGGGATAATTTCAAATAATTTTAAATAACGTGCGGGATTAAAGAAGTGTGTTCCGCAGAAGTGTTTTTGGAAATCTTCGCTACGTCCTTCACTCATAAAGTGAATAGGAATACCTGAAGTATTAGAAGTAATAAGGGTTCCAGGCTTTCTGAATTTTTCAATTTGTTCAAAAACTTTTTGTTTAATATCAAGTCTTTCAACTACTACTTCAATAATCCAATCAACTGTTGCAATTTTTGCCAAATCATCATCAAGATTTCCTGTAGTAATGCGGTTAGCAAATTTTGGGTCGTAAATTGGTGAAGGCTTAGATTTCAAAGCATTTGCTAAATGGTCATTTACCATTCTGTTGCGTACAACTTTACTTTCTAATGTCAGTCCTTTTTTCTGCTCTGCTTCAGTCAATTCTCTTGGGACAATGTCTAGGAGTAATACTTCCACGCCAATATTGGCAAAGTGAGCAGCAATACCGGATCCCATAATTCCTGAACCGATTACAGCAATCTTTTTAATAATTCGTTTCATTTTATAATTTGTTTGTTGTTTAACATTGAGTTTTTATGCTTCCTTTCTAATAGCAAAAAGAAAGTTATTATACCTCTTGTTCTTTATTCTCTGATTTATTGAAAATATTCTTTTCAGTAATTAATTCGTTTATAATCTCAGATACTTCAATAAAGTGTTGCATCTTTTCTTCTGATATATGGTGTTTAACGGTTTCATTAAACTTCAATACCGTTGCCTTTGATAATTCTCTTTTTTCCTTTCCTAATTTGGTTAGATAAATCAATACACCTCGTCCATCAATTGGATTCTTTTTTCTAACGATTAGTCCTTTTTCTTCCATTGATTTTAGGGTACGGGTAAGACTTGTTGCTTCCATTCCCATCTTAGGACCTAATGCTGTAGAAGGAGTTCCATTTTCTCTATCAATACTCAAAAGAGCAAATCCTGTGGCCATTGTAGCGCCATATTTTGAAGCTTCTTCATTATACATTCTGGCAACTGCTTGCCATGTAGCTCTCAGGATGTAGTCTATTGTTTTGTCTTTCATGAATCTTAATATAATTTCAAATATAATAAAAAATTTATTATGCATGCATAATAAATGGGTTAAATTTTTGTAAAAAAAAGCCCCTCAGTGCGAGGAGCATTTTTGCTTATTGTATATCGTATATTTTATTGTATAATTTTTGATACATCTCTTTAATAATTTTTCTTTTCAGTTTTAAAGTAGGGGTCAGTTGCCCGGCATCAATAGACCAGACATCTGGAGTAAGTTCAAATCGTTTTACTTGTTCCCAATGTCCGAATTTTGTATTGGTAGCATCTACATCTTCTTTGATTCTTTTTATTACATCGGCATTAGCAACAATTTCTTCATTCGTAGAACCAATATTGATGTGTTTACGAGTAGCCCAATCTTTAACAAATTCGAAGTTGGGTTGAATAAATGCTGCTGGCATTTTTTCACCTTCACCTACCACCATGATTTGTTCAATGAAACGAGATTGTTTCATTTCATTTTCGATCAATTGTGGAGCGACATATTTACCACCCGATGTTTTAAACATTTCTTTTTTACGATCGGTAATTTTTAAGAAACCTTCACTATCGATTTCTCCAATATCACCAGTGTGGAAATATCCATCAATAATTGCTTCATCCGTTTTTTCTTTGTCATTAAGATAGCCCATCATAACGTTAGGTCCTTTGCAAAGAATTTCTCCATCTTCGGCAATTTTCACTTCAACTCCTTCTAATACTTTACCTACGGTTCCGATTTTGAAACCTCTGTTACGTTGATCATTTACTGCAATAACAGGAGAAGTTTCAGTTAAACCATATCCTTCCATTACTGGAATGTTTGCTGCGGCAAAAACACGTGCTAAACGAGGTTGTAAACCAGCACTTCCTGAAACCATTAAATCAAGATTACCACCTAGGCCTTCTTGCCATTTGCTGAAAATTAATTTTCGAGCAATAGACAGTTGGAATTCATACCACCATCCATTAGCACCATAAGGTTCAAATTTTAAACCTAATTCAATAGCCCAAAAGAAAAGTTTCTTTTTGATGCCAGTAAGTTCGCTTCCTTTAGCGTATATTTTATCGTATACTTTTTCTAGTAAACGAGGAACTGCAGTTATTACATTAGGTTTAACTTCTTTCAGGTTATCACTCATTTTTTCAATAGATTCTGCAAAATAGATTGATACACCATAATATTGGTATAGATACAAAATCATTCTTTCAAAAATATGACAAACAGGAAGGAAGCTTAGTCCTCTATATTTTCCAGGTTCAAAAGGAACTCTTTTAGAACTGGCTAATACATCTGAAACAATATTTTTATGGGATAACATTACACCTTTAGGACGACCAGTTGTTCCTGAGGTATAAATGATAGTGGCTAAATCTTCTGTGGTGATAACATCTTTTCGTGCTTCCACTTCATTCTGATTGCTTTCGTCTGCACCTAAATCTAATATCTCCTGCCAGTTTTTGCAACCGTCAATAGCATCAAAAGAATATACCTCTTTTAAATTGGTTAGATTTTTTCGGATTGATTGTATTTTCTCTAATACAGAAGTATCCGATACAAAACAATAAGTAGCTTGAGAATGGTTTAATATATATTCGTAGTCTTCTTCTGAAATAGTAGGATAGATAGGAACGTTTTGAGCACCAATTTGAAGAATTCCAATATCGATGATGTTCCATTCCGTTCTGTTATTTGTAGAAATAACAGCAATTTTTTCGTCTTTTTGAATGCCTAATCTCAAAAGCCCACGACTAATTGCATTCGCTTTTTTGATATATTCCTCTGTAGAGGTTTTTACCCATTTTCCGTCATATTTTGTGACCAAAGAATCAGATAAATTATGATTTTTTAGTTGATAGTATGGGAAATCGAATAATCGGGTGACTTCATTCATTTTTGAGGTAGATTTAATTTTAATGCAAATTAGGAAAATAAAAATGAAAAGGCAATATTTTTTTCTTTCTATAACATATCAACTATATTTTTATATAATTCTCATTTTTATAACATTTTTCGAATTTCCGGAGGTGGTATTAATGTGTTTTTTTGTGAAATGAATAATTAAATCTTTTTTTTAACAGCCATTTTTATACGAATTTCATATTAAAACGCAGCTAAATATTGACAATTCATAACCTGAAAATGACATTGGTACTATGCGCGCCTACTATTTGGGTGTGAGTGGCATTTTTTAGTGGTTCTTAATGTAATTGCTGATGATGATTATTGTTTCTTATTTGAAAGTAAATTTTGATAAAAATTGATTACTAAATTCAAAAAAGACATGGTAAGAATAATCGAATCATTTTCTTCCTTTGGAATTAATATAAACCGTGAAAATGGGATAAAATAATAAATCGATTTTATTTATCTTCGTTCATTGGACATCTTAAAAAGATGAATAAAGCAATCTTGTATAACAAAGATTAAAGCATTTGTAAATCAAGCAGAATCTAATTTTTTACAATTATAAACATGTCAGATAAAGAAGTTTTAGAAGCCTTTGGTACAGTGCTAATTACAGCTGTTCGAGATCGTGCACTAGATCGATTTAATACTATTGAATCGGGAACATTAAAATCAGAACAAGCTATAGAATTACATCAATCTTTGAAAGTCTTTACTGCGGAACAGTTGCAGGTCATTAAAACCATAGTGAATGCTACTGTTGATACAACATTATTCAATGTCTTATCTATGTTGGAACAGCACGAAGATGAAATGCAGTTGCTAATGGAAGGAAAGAATATTTGTGAAATAAGTGATGGGCTAGCTGGAGAGTTAGTAAGTAGTGATGGATGGATTGAAAAGTTCAGTAAGCATAAAGTTTAATAGAATAAAAAATGATTTTGATTGTATGGCCAAGTATTTACAGGTTGTCGAAATGAATTATAAATTGGAAGATATTCTAGGTCTTCAAGACACAATAATAGTAAACGCAATACGGGAAGCAGCAACACTTTATGCTTATTATTTAGCGAAAGCTAAAATAACTACACAGGGTATTAGTAAAGTCATTCTGAATGGCGGTATCGATAGTAAGGAAATAACAGTGATGGGTGACACGGTATTGATTTACAATCATCCTTATCAATATTTGAAAGAACTAGATATAAACTCAACTCCAAAGGACATTCAACAGGCATTGATTCAGGAAGTGACAAGTGCACTTTTAGAAGTAGGAAAGGAGCATGGATGGGATCTCGGAGCGATTTTGGAATTACAAAAAACAGTTGATAGCAAAGAATACAAATTTGAAGGAGTTTGGGTAAAACCAAAATTGAATGAAGAAAAAACAAAAGCAGTTGGTATTGTTTGGAAAACGAATGATAAGTTGGAGATTGGATTTGTACTGAAAGCAAAGAAATCAGCCGAAGAAGTCGAATATCCGATTATAAGAATTAATATCGGTTTAGGTTTATTTGAAAGTATTTTAGGGAAATTGATTTGGGAGAATAATCATATAGTACGATTCTATCATACAAATAAACGGGAGTATTGGGAATTGAATACGGAACAAAGGCAAGTTACTTTTCATTATCCGAGAGCTGAGAGTGGAGATGCACACGGGCAGTATGATTTGGCTAAAATGTACTTAGAAGGAGATTTGGTTGAAATAGATGAATCCAAAGCGATTGAATGGTTGCAAAAATCAGCAAATCAGGGTTTTGGTCGTGCGAAAAAATTATTGGAAGAATTAGCCTAATAAATAGAATATGCCAATAAGAATAAAAAAACTAGAAGACATACTATATAAATATCGATTACAAGGTAAGATAGAACTTGAATTACCTGCTTACGCCCATGAAATCATGATGAGGCTAAGAGGAATTGAACTAGCAGCAGATTTTGTAGTGTGTAATGATGTTGATTTAAAAGAGTATAATGCATTCTTGCATTCAGAGTCTATAGAGATAAAAGATAAGTGGACTATTTTTGCGACTAGTGGCCAAGGGGATTTTTGGTTATTAGAGAAGCATCAAAATAATATGGGATTTTATGATCATGAAGCCGAAAATATATATTTAACAAGTATTCAAAGCTTGGATTTTAATCTCGAAAAATGGGTTGTATTGGCCAATCTTGTATATCAATTAGAAGAAGAAACAGATGAGGTTTCTGAACAAGAAGAAAACGACTTTAGAGAAGAATTGATAAAACTTGAGATAGCCATTGAAAATTTACCATTTGCATTTCTTTAATAATAAATAAAAGATAATGATTATGACCGAAAACGAAACATTTATATACGAGTCCATTTTTGACCAAGTTAGAATGGGTTTTTTACCGATAGAGGAAATCAAGGAAATTGTTATGGAGCAGGTTGAGGACAATAAATTTGAAGATGAAATTTCAGAAGAATGGGTGAATAATCTTATCGATGAGGAATATCAGAAATTGATTCATGAAAGCGAAAAGTGGGATAGGCCAACTGATACAGAAAGACTGATTAAAGCATTTGATGAATTAGCAAAAATAAATATTACAGCCTTACACAATGCAGGATTTACTACAAGTGATGGGGAATATGAGGTTGTTGATGTTGAGAATGAATTAATTGAAAAAGGAGTTAGGTCGAATGGGTATTGTTTTTACCACGAACAAGACTTAGCTCGAGCAATCCAACCAGAAGACTCAAGTTTGTACCTTGCTTTTCAAAAAATTGATAATTCAGAAGATGAGGTTACTATTGGAGTTGGGAGACAAATTGTAAAAGTGCTACAGGAGAATGGTTTCACAGTAGAGTGGGGAGAAATTCCAAACGTCAAAATTTTAATTCCAGATTTTAAATGGAGAAAAACATTTGATAAATCAGAAAGAAACTTGTTGGATTATAGAGAAGTAATTAGATTGATGACGATCTAATAAATCACAATAAATGACATTTTTTTGATCGTTATTTATTAATTAGATTTTCGGAATCTGATAATGATTTCCATATTTCTTTTATTTCAGGCCATACATCATCTGTAAAATCTGTATCTGTGTTAACTAGTAATACTTTCCCTATTTTAGTTTTAGGATTAAAATACATGGCTGTAAATACCCCTGGATCAGAACCATTATGACCAACCATATCATTTTTAATATTTAAAAATTCATCGCGAAATTCAATAAAAACACCAAAACCTTCGCTGTTTTCTTTATTTAAAAATTTTTGTTTTTCAAAGAGTTTTTTATAACTCTCTTGGTTTAACAATATTCCTTTTCCTTCATAACCTTTTATTAATTCTGATAAAAATAATCCTAAATCATGACTTGATGTTAGAAATCCACCGTCAGCATAAGTTATGAGTGAATATTCGGCTATCATTTTCTCTTTATTTGCAAACAATCTGGAACGCATTTTAAGATCGATGTCTGTTGATGACCAACCAGAGGTATTTATTTGCAATGGTTTTAAGATGTTCTCTCTAGTAAAAGTGCGGTAATCTTCTCCAGTTGCAGATTGTATTACTAATGCACAAAGAGCTGCAGCAATATTCGAATAATCACGTTTTTCTCCCGGTTTTGCTTTTGAAAATGTATTTTTTGTATACCATTTCCCATTTTGAGTAAGACTGTTTTGAATGAAATTTAGTAAAGGAATATTAGTTTCAGGTTTATTGAAATAATCATAAGTACCTTCATTATCGGCATGTTCATTTCGTGTTAAAACATATGATTTTTTATAAATTTCATCAAGATCAATAATTGAAGAAGTATGATAAGCCAAATGTTTGATTAAGATTGGAATTTCAGGATGATTTGGATTGACAATCTTAAAAGGCAAATATTTATTGATAGGATCATTTATATTTAATTTTCCTAATTCTTGTGCCTTAAACAAGGATATTCCTATTAGTGTTTTGGATATTGAAGCTATGTTTTGAATTGTATTAGAAGTGTATGGTTTATTTTGCTCAATATCTGAAAACCCAAACCCTTTATCGTAAATTAACCCTTTTTCATTCACTACTGAAACAGAAAAACCATGAATTGCACCTTTTTCATAAGCCAATTTTAAGTTTTCAGTTAGTGTGTCATTTATTATGGTATACTTTTTTTTATTTGCCCTGTTAGGTTCATTTTTTTGTTTACACGAAAATAGTAGCATGGGAAGAATGAGGATTAAAAATAGATATTTCATTATTTTTTATTTTATTTAAAAACGGTAACTTTTTAATTTTGTTATAGTTATTGTTCTTCAGTTTGATGTATATACTTAAATGACTTCCATTCCATGTCAAAGCATTTATTCTTCCATTTGTAAAATGCCTTCTGATTAATCATGTACTCAAGGCAAATATTTGAAACGGATTTTTGTGATTACTGACATGATAAAATCGTGGTGATTTACAGTTCTTTAAAATTACTTTTTTTATTACTCTAAATCTAGTAAATAAATTTTAAGAAAAATTTAGAAAAATGAATGTTGAGAATACTATTCCTAAAATTGTTATTGATTAAGATTTTTTTATATCGTAAGCAATCCTTCATAAGCAATATTTGACTTTATGATATTTTTTATTTAAAAATACTGTTCTCCCCTTTTTGAGAAAGAAATATTTGGTCTTATTTTGGTGTTTTTCAAACTTATTTTGTCGGGTATTTTATATAAGAAGATAGATTTTTACATCGAAAAAAAAATATAACTTTTTCAAGAATCTATGAAAAGAAATAATCTCTACAAGTTTATGATGAGAGTTTTAGAGAATGACACTATAATAATGCCAGATGATTTGAAAAATACTTACGTAGTTTGTTATTCGGCAGCATCAAATCACAAAGCGGCAGTAGAAAAAGGAGTAGAATCTATTCAGGCAAAAGGATATGCATTTGATGAGGTTCGTGAAGGAGTAAAAAAAGTATCCATTGAATCATGGGAACTCTATCTTGACCGGATTTGGCCAGAATATATCGATCAGATGCCCACTCAGGTCGAGTTGGTGGAAATAATTAATAACGGACAAGTTTTCTTTAGCCCTTTCTTATTGTTTTCTAGTTAACGAATCATCTAAATTATTTTCTTGTACTACTCAAAGCTACACAGTTAAAAAAATAAGCTTTTATGAAGAATATTGATTTTAAGTGTTTTTGTATTTATGAGTAGAATTGTGAATGCTATTTTTAGGTGATATAAATATTTTATTTGATTTTTGAACAGTAATTAAGGATAATATTTAGTGATAGTTATATGATATTCTGTTTGAAAGAGGATGTTTTTTTGAGACAATTTCGATTTAAAACAGCAATTGTAAATACTAAAAATTGATAGAATATGGAGTTTGAAATTAACAAAGAATATATTGATGGTTTAATCAAAAAACATGGTGTAAAAGAAAATGAAATGTTTGGATGCAGTGCGATAAGAGGAAGTTTATTTCGGCTCTTAACACTATCCCTTCCGAAAAAAGTAGTAGTATTGGCTGATGATCGTAGTTTCACCCTAGTATCATTTGGATTTACATCCAAGGAACCTTTAAAAACAGTAAAGTATAATTATTCTGAGATCAGAAAAATTTGTATTGCAAAACTTTTCTGTGGTACAAGAATTAGTATTCATTTTAAATACGATAAGAAGATTATACTTAAGTTTATTACAATTAATTCTAAATCACAAGAAGATAAATATGATGTAATTATGAGATTTAAAAGAATCTATGAAAAGTTACAAATGACAAAATATAGAAGTCAGTATAGTTAGCAGATACTTCTTCAAATTTGGCCTCATTATTTTGTTTATATACCTTATTATAATAGATTAAGTTAATATCATGCTAGATATTTGATTTCATTTTAAATAGGAATTGAAACAAATTAATATGAAACAAATTATAGCGGCCAAACGTATTGATAATCTAATAAAATTACATGAAGATGGGAATCATGAAATGATAGGAGCTTATGTAAAAGAACAAAGATTAATAACACACTTTTTTATTCCAAAAACAGCCATTCTATTACTAGATAAAAAGAAACTTGTGCTAATTCGATTAGGGATTTTTACTAATTCACCCATACAAACCAAAAAATACAGATGTTCTGAAATTAAAGAGATTAAAATGGAAGAAAATCTATTAAATACCAAGGTGGATATCCTGTTAGATAATACAAAAAGAATACGATTGAAGATTTATAGATTTCTGGAATTCAGCTATTATCAAAAAAATATTATTGAAAAATTACGAAAGAAAAACTATAAAACCTCGTTTTTAGAATCAATGATTAGTAGTGCATAATTCTGAAAATATAAAAAAATAAGACTTATACTGTTGGTAATATGCCTTATTTTGATATTATAAATACAATATAATAATGAGGTTTGTAATTTGTGAAAAGTAATATGATTTTGATATGAAATTTAAAATTACAAATGAATATATCCATGCTTTTGTAAAGCAAAATGAAGTAGAAGAATGTGAAATGAATGGATGTTTGGCAATCAAAGGCAATTTGTGGAGTAGACTATTTCTTATACCACCAAAACCGTTAATAGTTCTTACAGATGATAAAAGTACTACAGTAATAGAATTAGACTCTCAAACAAAAGAGCCTGTTAAAACTGTAAAATACTGGTTTTCTGAAATAAAAGATTTAACAATAACAAAAAGGTTGACCAGTACGCTCATTAAAATACAATTTAAATATGATGAGAAAATTACTTTTAGAATTTTACGAGATATAGAGGGCATAAACTATCGGAAAAATAGTGTAATACAACAGTTTAAAAATTTAAAAAATAAGTTTTTAAATGATAAATTGCAAAGTAAATACTATCGATAATAATAATGTCAAAATTAGACTCAAATAATAATCTTGAGAAACAACAGGCAATTTGTTTAAAATATAGATTAGCTGAAACTGAACCCGATGAAATGATTGCTGTTGCGCTACAAACAATTGGTAAAACACCAATCTATGGAACTCGAATTGAAATGCCAGAAGGAGGAAACATTAGTTGGTTTATTCATTGTGGAGAACATTCCGATGCGATTGATTTTTACCAACCTATACATACCGAACATTTGAATGAATTATTGCCATTAGTCATTAATTATCTCCGATTGCCAGCCTGTGTAAAATTTATAATTGATGATCAAGGGTATGAAGATGTATGGTTACAGGAATAAGAAATAACATTGAATAAGAATGATGTTAAATTATAAAAAAGACCTATAGTGCTTTTTATATAGCGTATCATGGTAGAGGATTACTGAGGCAAAATCGAATTTTGTATCGAAATAATTTCTGGCCTTTTTTAAGGAAGAAATATAAAAAGATACATAGATTATGCGTAAAAAAAGAATCATTATAGCAATAGCTGTATTAGTAGTGTTAGGGAATTATATTTACCAAGTTCATTATAATTATAGATTTACAGAAATAAACAAAAATAAATTCTATAAATCAGGGACAATACCACCCGATAAAATTGTTGAATACGTTGACCGTTATAAGATTAAAACTATTATTGATTTAAGAGAATCAGGTTCAAAAGATTCGGTCAATAATCCTGAAGAAGCCAAAGATATTAAAGCAGAAAGAATGGCAGTCAATGCAATAAAAGGAGTCAATTACTTTAGAGTACCATCAGAACAAATTCCAAATCAACAAAATCTAGATGCCTATTTCACTATTCTAGATAATGAGGAGAACTACCCAATATTAGTACATTGTCATCATGGAATAGGAAGAGCAGGGCTATATGCAGCATTATATGAAATTGAATATGAAGGACATTCCAATGAAGAAGCTCGAAAAAACACCAGAACATTAGTGAAATTCAGCTCTTTTGATAATAATACGCCCAAAGGAGAATACATCAAATCCTACATAAAAAGAAATGAATCTTTCGTGAAGTAACATAAAAGAATCATTAATATAACCTTTTGTTTAAATTGCTTTTGCAGTTGAAAAACAGGTGAATCGTACTTTTACCTGTTTTTTTATATCAATTATTATACAGTAAGTTACATGCATAAACTTTTTCGTTTTCAGGAATTCAAAGCATTATTTTATAGACTACTCTTAGTATACTTCTTTTACTTTATTGCGAGAATATTATTCTTCTTTTACAATTACAAATTATTAAAAGTAGATTCCTTTTCAGAATTTGTGGCTCTATGCTATCATGGAATAGTATTCGATACTACAGCCATACTGTATGTAAATGCTTTATTTGTATTTTTCTCCATTATACCGATGGTCATTAATACAAAACCTGGATATCAGAAATTTCTATTCTATATCTATTTTCTATTTAATCTACTGGCCTATGCCACAAATTTTATAGATTTTATTTACTATAAATTTACCTATACCAGATCTACAATTGCTTTTTTAGAAGTGGTGAAACATGAAACCAATAAAACAGTTTTATTCTTCCAATTTTTAAAGAACTATTGGCATGTATTCTTAATCTTCTTTTTAGTAGCAGCACTCTGGATTTATTTATATAAAAAGGTGAAAGTAAATGAAGAAATATATCCTAGTAAATTACGATACTTTGGATTATCAATTTTAAGTTTTTTATTAATCGCTACCTTAATGGTAGGAGGAATTCGAGGCGATTTCAAAAAAAGTACCCGTCCCATTAATTTACTAGATGCAAACCGTTATGTGAATAAAACAATACATGCAGATATCGTTTTAAATACACCTTTTGCAATGATTAGAACATTGGGAACCAATGATTTTAAGAAAGTACATCTAGTAGATGAAGCTGTGGTAGAACGTAATTTTCATCCAATAAAAAGCTATAATAACAACCCAACTACAAAACCAAATATAGTTTTGTTCATTACCGAGAGTTATGGACGAGAATACAGTGGAGCTTTCAATAAAGGCACAACGATTCCAGATTATGTAAGTTATACACCATTCCTGGACTCCCTAGCAGAACATAGCATGATTTATACCAATGCTTATGCAAATGGAAGTAAATCGATACATGGAATGTCATCCGTTTTAGCCGGAATACCATCCTTTAAAACAGCATTTACATCATCGCCCTATCCAAAACAAAAAATACAATCCTTAGTGTCAACGTTGAAAGAAGAAGGATATGATACCTCTTTTTTCCATGGAGCTCCAAATGGATCCATGGGATTCTTAGGATTTGGAAATATTCTAGGATTTGACCATTACTATGGTAAGACCGAATTTAATGATGACAGTCAGTTTGATGGCGTATGGGGAATTTGGGATGAGCCATTTTTTCAATTCATGAAAAAAACCTTCGATCAAAAGAAAGAACCATTCTTTGGAACCATTTTTACTGTCTCGTCACATGAACCTTATAAGATACCAGAAAAATATAATGGCAAATTCCCTGTAGGACATTTGGATATTCATAAATGTGTAGGATACACCGATTATGCAATGAAACGATTCTTTGAAGCTGCTTCAAAAGAACCATGGTTTAAGAATACAATATTTATTATTACTGCGGATCATTGTAATCAAACCTATTATAGTGAATACCAAAAAGTAATTAACCACTATGCTGTTCCAATCTTAATCTACAAACCTGGAGATACAAGTTTTAAAGGAGCAAGCGATGAAATTGCACAACAAATAGATATTTATCCAACGATATTGGATATGATAGGCTATAAAAGACCAATACGAAGCTGGGGAAGAAGTTTAGTAGGAGATACCATTGTAAAACCTTACGCCATGAATTATTCGGGTAATGAATACCAATTTATGAGAGGAAATTACATCTGTGCATTTGATGGTAAAAAAGCAACAGGATTCTATGATCGCAATGATAAAGGCTTGGAAAAGAACTTAATCGCTCATCGAAACAAAGAAATGAATGACATGGAAGAAGCCTGTAAAGCTTTCATTCAAGATTATTTTGAGAGAATTATTGATCAAAAATTATATGCAAAATAATAAAATGGAGGGGTAATGAGATGAATTGATCTTTAGGAAACAATTTCATAACCTTAACACTGTTAGATGTTTACTTTATTTATGTAACAACAACCATTAGTTAAAAGTAACATGACCATATTTAGTTTTAAATAGTCTTTTTTTGGTGAAAACGAAAAAATGAAAAAAATAAAACTATTTACATTAATAGGTATAAGTTTGATTGTACTTATTTCTGTAGGAATGTATGTTTACCAGATGCATTTCAACCACAATTTTGTAGAAATATCAAAAGATAAAGTATACAAATCGGCAGTGATACCACCTGATGAAATTCAGGATTATGTAACGAAATATAAAATCAAAACCATTATTGATTTAAGACAACCTGGTACAAACGATACGATTTTAAATCCTGAACAAATAGGAGACATACAAGCAGAGAAAAATGCAGTAGCAAAAATTGAGGGATTAAATTATTATAATATTCCTTCAGAGCAAATTCCAAATCAAGATAATTTAAATAAGTTTTTCAAGGTATTAGATGATAAAACCAATTATCCAGTTTTAATACACTGTTACCACGGAACAGGTAGAGCACCATTATATTCTGCATTATATAGAATTGAATATGAAAACTATACAAATGACGAAGCTCGTAAAAAAACTCGTTTTGCTGTAGCTTTTAGCTCTTTTGACAATAAAACACCGAAAGGAGAATATCTAAAGAGTTATATTAAAAGAAAAAGTCAAGAAAATGATGTAGCTAAAGAGTAGTATATACAATAGAACAACAGGAAAAATAAGCCCAATGAATTTTCATTGGGCTTATTTTTTTGGATAAGAATGTCAATTCGTTAATTAATGTTAAATGTAGCAATGATGTTTTATTTGTGCTACTTTTTGATTTTATAGTGCTATTCATCTGGTTTTAGTATGGTTAAATTTGAGTAAATCAAAAATATATAAGGTATGAGTACTATTGCCAAAAAACCAGAATTCAAAAAACAATACGATAATTTTATAGGAGGAAAATTTGTTCCACCTGTAAAAGGAGCCTATTTCGATAATATTTCTCCAATTAATGGTAAGGTATTTACCAAAGCAGCCCGTTCCTCGAAAGAAGACGTAGAGCTTGCTCTAGATGCAGCACACGAAGCGTTCAAAACATGGAGTGTTTCATCACCGACCTATAGAAGCAATATATTATTGAAAGTAGCACAAGCTATTGAAGACAACTTAGAATACTTAGCCACAGTAGAAACAATAGACAACGGTAAAGCAATCCGTGAAACACTAGCAGCAGATTTACCCTTGTGTGTAGATCATTTTAGATACTTTGCTGGAGTTATTCGTGGAGATGAAGGAACAATTGCAGAACATGACCAAAACACGGTTAGTATTGCGCTACACGAGCCAATAGGTGTAGTAGGGCAAATTATCCCATGGAATTTCCCTTTATTGATGGCCACATGGAAAATAGCCCCTGCATTAGCCGCAGGTTGCTGTACAGTAGTGAAACCAGCAGAACAAACCCCAATTTCAATTATGTGTTTGATGGAAATCATTGGTGATATTCTTCCTCCGGGAGTATTGAATATCGTAAATGGATTCGGTATTGAAGTTGGTAAACCGTTAGCTACATCTCCACGCATTTCAAAAGTAGCCTTTACAGGAAGTACTACTTCAGGGCGATTAATCATGCAATATGCAGCAGAGAATATTATTCCATCCACAATGGAATTAGGAGGAAAATCACCAAATATATTTTTCCCATCCGTAGCCGATGCCGACGATGATTTCTTTGATAAAGCTATTGAAGGAGCCGTATTATTTGCTTTAAATCAAGGAGAAGTATGTACATGCCCTTCCCGTTTACTAGTTCATGAAAGTATTTATGATAAATTCATGAAACGGGTGATTGAACGTACAAAAGCAATTAAAACATTAAATCCGTTAGATAAAGACTCCATGATGGGGGCGCAAACTTCAAATGAACAATACCAAAAAATCTTATCCTATATAAAAATAGGAAAAGAAGAAGGAGCAGAAGTACTTACTGGAGGAGAAGTGAATCGACTAGAAGGAGATTTAGAATCAGGATACTACATTGAACCTACAATTTTGAAAGGACATAACAAGATGCGCGTCTTCCAAGAAGAAATTTTTGGACCCGTAGTTTGTGTAACGACTTTCAAAACGGTTGAAGAAGCTATAGAAATCGCCAATGATACGTTATATGGTCTTGGAGCAGGTGTATGGACACGTGATGCCCATGAGTTATATCAAGTACCTCGTGCTATAAAAGCAGGACGTGTTTGGGTAAACCAATACCACTCTTATCCTGCACATGCTCCCTTTGGTGGTTATAAAAAATCAGGTTTTGGTAGAGAAAACCACAAAATGATGTTAGATCATTACCGTAGTACAAAGAATATGCTAATTTCTTATGATAAAAAGAAGTTAGGTTTCTTTTAGTCTGTTCTGTAAACCAAATCCCTCAACAGTGTAATGTCTCGTTGGGGGATTATTATTTCTAAAGATAATTCCCATGATAGTAAAAAGAGTAGTGGCAACAGAAGCCGCAATAACCATAATAGAGCAATTGAAAAAAGAATACGGTACTTTGATGTTCCATCAGAGTGGTGGATGCTGTGAAGGATCCTATCCGATGTGTTTTGAAGAAGGCGGTTTTTTGGTAGGCGATAATGATGTTTGTTTAGGCGAAATTGAGGGATGTAAATTCTACATGGCTTCAGATCAATTTGAATATTGGAAACATACCCAACTCACAGTAGATGTTACCCACGGACGCGGTGCTAGTTTTTCTTTAGAAAGTACCTTAGATGTTGGATTCTTTATACATTCAAGACTATACACAGAAGAAGAAGCTAAAAACTTAACTCCTACTGAATTCGGGGCTTAATTTACAATACACAATTTTTGATACTGCTTTGGAGTAATGCCTTCGTGTTTTTTAAACATGCGGATGAAATAGTTACAATCATCAAAACCAGACTCATAACTTACCTGATTAATCTGAATATTAGGTTCCGTAAGAAGTTGTTTGGCATATTTTATTTTTTCTTGCAATACAAATTCTACAGGGCTGATTCCAAGCTCTTTTTTAAAGAAACGATAAAAAGAAGCCTTACTCATACTGGTAATATCCATGAGTTTTTTCATGCTCAAATTGCTCGTAAGATTAGCTCTGATGAAGGAGATAACGGGATAAATTAAGTTATTCGAATTAGAAGCTGGATTCTTATGAATTGCATTGACACTCTGAATTTGAATAATCTGAATCAGCAACTCCTGTAAGGTTAAATCAGCAATCGCATCTTTGGTAATAGAAGTACTCATACAAACCGAAATCAACTTATTGATTGTAGTGGCAAGTTCTCTATTATTATAAAAAAAATAATTATCAGAAGTCAATTGCCAAAAGTTAGAATGCCCTTCCTTCGGATATTTTTCATTCAAAAAATTCAAAATTTCATTAATCTTAGTATGATCAATAGTGAGCGCTAAACATTGAGTAGGGTTTTGAAAAGTTGCTTCTGGAAAATCAATTCTCATTTCAGTATGAGCAGGAATAATAACAGTTTGACCAGGTAAATAATCAAATTCATCTTCATAAATATGCATTCTTTTTTTTCCACGAAGCATACTAGTAACGACCAAATCATTGAATTTTAAAGGAACCAAAGAAGCCTTTTTATAGGTTTCAAAAAGATTGAGCTCACAATGATTTAAAGAATGTATCGTACGATTCTCAACTAAAGTCTTTAACGACTTTTCAGCCGATAATTTGGGAGTGTCTAGAATAATTCCATGTGTAGCCATACCTATAACAATGATGAAAATTAGATTGAATGAACAATAAAAAATAGAGTGCCATTTTGAATTGAAATCTAAAAATACAATTTATTTTTTTTGGAAAATAGGATTTTAACAAGATGGATTTTAATAAATCAAGCTTACCATTTGCGGAGTAGTAATAAGAAACAAGATACTTTAGGTTTTTAGGCTCTTAAATGGTATAAAAAAATCCTCTTGAAAAAATCAAGAGGATTATATAAGGGAACTGATGTTCTGTGTACTATTTATTTTATTTGGTTTCCAACCATTTTCTAGCATTTACGAAACCTTCAATCCAAGGAGACACTTCATCATTACGATCGGATTTATAATGTGCCCAGTTCCATTGGAATGCAGAGCGCTCAATATGTGGCATCATTACTAAATGGCGACCATCTTTACTAGTCATCATTGCTGTATTGTAATCTGATCCATTTGGATTAGCAGGATAACCTTCGTAAGCATATTTTGCTACTATTTGATATTGATCCTCACTATATGGTAATTTGAATTTACCCTCACCATGTGATACCCAAACCCCTAGAGTACTTCCTGCTAAAGAAGACAACATTACAGAGTTGTTTTCCTGTACAGTAACTGAAGTAAAGATACTTTCATGTTTTTGAGAATCATTATGTAACATTTTAGGTTTGTTAGTATGATCAGGATTAATTAAACCTAGCTCCACAAATAACTGACATCCATTACAAATACCTACTGATAATGTATCTTCTCTTTTAAAGAAATTGTCCAAAGCAGCTTTTGCTTTCTCATTGTATAAGAATGCTCCCGCCCATCCTTTAGCAGAACCCAATACATCTGAGTTAGAGAAACCTCCAACAGCACCGATAAATTGAATATCTTCTAAAGTTTCACGACCAGAGATTAAATCTGTCATGTGAACATCTTTAACATCAAATCCTGCCAAGTACATAGCGTTTGCCATTTCTCTTTCAGAATTACTTCCTTTCTCTCTTAAGATAGCTGCTTTTGGTCTTGGTTTAGAGCCATCAATTACTGGCTTTTTACCATCAAAATGAGCTGGGAAAGTATAGTTTAAAGGCTGATTTTTGTAATTATCAAAACGCTCTTGCGCTTTTACTTTTCCACTTTGTTTTTGATCCAATAAGAATGAAGTTTTGAACCAAGTATCTCTTGTTTTTGTAACATCAAAAGAAAGGTTTTGAGTTCCATTTGCAATCGTTACTGTATTACCAGCAACTACCTTACCGATAGTGTGGAAAGTAATATTATGTTGTGATAAAATACTTTCTACAGAAGCATCCGCTTGGAATACAATACCAATGTTTTCTGAGAATAATACTTTAACCGTATCGTTTTCATTCAATGAACTTAAGTCATAAGCAGCACCTAAGTTTACATCTGCAAAACACATCTCTAATAAGGTTGTGATTAAACCACCACTACCAATATCATGACCCGCTTGAATTTTATTTTGTTGGATTAAATCCTGAATTACATTGAATGTATTTTTGAATTGCGCTGCATTTTTTATCGTTGGAACTTCATTTCCAATTTTATTCAAAACTTGCGCAAAAGAAGATCCACCTAATTTAAATCCATCTTCAGAAAGATTAATGTAGTAAATTTTACCGCCGTTCTTTTGTAAAACAGGCTCAACTACTTTTCGGATATCATTACAATTACCACCTGCAGAAATAATAACAGTTCCTGGAGCAATAACTTCTTCATTAGGGTATTTCTGTTTCATGGAAAGAGAATCTTTTCCGGTTGGAATATTGATCCCTAATTCAATTGCAAAATCAGAACAACCTTGTACAGCTTCGTATAAACGAGCATCTTCGCCCTCATTTTTACACGCCCACATCCAGTTTGCAGAAAGTGAAATTCCTTTCAAACCATCCTTTATCGGAGCCCAAATGATATTAGTTAATGCCTCACCAATAGAGTTTCTACTACCAGCAACAGGATCAACTAATGCGGAAACAGGAGAATGACCTATAGAAGTTGCAATACCTTCTTTACCTACATAATCTAAAGCCATTACACCACAATTATTCAAAGGCAATTGCAATGGACCTGCGCATTGTTGTTTGGCAACTTTCCCACCTACACAACGATCAACTTTATTCGTTAACCAGTCTTTTGAAGCAACAGCTTCCAATTGTAATACCTGATCCAAATAAGCAGGAATATTATCTTGACTGTATTCTAATGCCTTATAATTGCGATCAATAGTTTTATCGTTCATCACCACTTTTGGAGAACTTCCAAACATATCTTCCAAAGCGAAATCCATAGGTTTTGCCCCAGTAGTTTTTGATTCAAAAGTGAAACGATGATCACCCGTTACATCACCTACTTGGTACATTGGAGAACGTTCACGCTCAGCAATACGCTGTAAAGTATCAATATCTTTTTGACCGATAACCAATCCCATTCTTTCCTGCGATTCGTTACCAATAATTTCTTTTGCCGATAGAGTAGGGTCACCTACAGGAAGTTTATCAAGATCAATTTTCCCTCCAGTTTCTTCCACTAATTCAGACAAACAATTTAAATGTCCACCTGCACCATGATCATGGATTGATACAATTGGATTATGATCGCTCTCTACTAAACCACGAATAGCATTAGCAGCACGTTTTTGCATTTCTGGATTCGAACGCTGTATCGCATTCAACTCGATTCCTGAACTGAAAGCTCCTGTATCAGCAGAGGAAACTGCTGCACCACCCATTCCAATTCTATAATTTTCACCCCCTAGAATAACAATTTTGTCACCTACTTGTGGTTTTTGTTTTATCGATTGCTCTTCCTTACCATATCCAATACCACCAGCAAGCATAATTACTTTATCAAAACCAAGTTTTCTGGCGTCCTCTTCATGTTCAAATGTTAGAACAGAACCCGTAATTAAAGGTTGACCAAATTTATTACCAAAATCAGAAGCCCCATTTGAAGCTTTGATTAGGATATCCATTGGCGTTTGATAAAGCCATTTTCTTTCATGCATTCCTTTTTCCCATGGACGATTTTCTTCCAAGCGAGAATAAGAAGTCATATAAACAGCAGTACCCGCAAGTGGTAAAGAACCTTGTCCACCTGCAAGACGATCTCTAATTTCTCCACCAGATCCAGTTGCAGCACCATTAAAAGGTTCAACTGTAGTAGGGAAGTTGTGTGTTTCTGCTTTTAAAGAGATCACAGAATCAAAATCTTTAATAGTATAAAAATCAGGCTTATCAGCACTTTTAGGTGCAAATTGTTGTACACGTGGTCCTTTAACAAACGCAACGTTATCTTTATAAGCCGAAACAATAGTATTTGGATTTTCAGAAGATGTTTTTCGGATTAATTTGAATAGGGAAGAAGGTTTCTCTTCTCCGTTAATCACGAAAGTACCATTGAAAATCTTATGACGACAGTGTTCTGAATTTACTTGTGAAAATCCAAAAACCTCTGAATCCGTTAACTTACGGTTTAATTTTGTAGAAAGATTGTTTAAATAATCAACTTCTTCCTGACTTAATGCTAAACCTTCTTTTTCATTATAGGCCTTAATATCTTCGATCTCAAGAATTGCTTCGGGCTGAATATCGATTGTAAAAAGTTCCTGATCCAATGCTTTGAATTTTTGAGAAAGCATAGGGTCGAAATCAGTAAAGTCAGTTGCTACTTTTTGAAATTCCTCAATACGAACAATTCCTTCGATGCCCATATTTTGAGTAATCTCCACAGCATTCGTACTCCAAGGAGTAATCATTGCGGCACGTGGTCCAACAAAAAAATCCGCTAAGACGGATTTTTCTATTTTATGTGTGTCGCCAAAAAGCCAGTTTAATTTTGAAACGTCTTGAGCCGAAAGCTCTTTTTGCATTTGAACTGCAAAGACGGTGTTGCTTTGGTTTCCAAAGAAATGAATCATTGTAATGTGTAGTTTGTGTTGTTTTGTGTATGCAAATTTAGTTTAAAAAAATCTAATTTGATAATCTCTCAAATTGATAATTTAAAAATAAATAAAATATTCTTTTCGATTAAAAAGTAACATGTTGATACGCTCCTAAATCTGGAGGGGATGTACGGGTAACTCCTCTGATATCCAAAGGTACACCTATACCATTTGCTCCTTTTCCATTTGCCGCTGAATTATTACCAATAATTAACTTGTTTTTTGCTGCATTTAAGAAATTAGGATCCAATACATTCCCTGTTTTACTGATTAAACAGTTGTTGTAATGTGCAGGATCAGTATCGAATTTATACAATAGATTAGTAGCAAATTGACCACTAAAGTCATTAAATCGAATCAAACAATTATTGAATTGATAATTGAATAGTGCTGTTGAGTTGTCTTTTCTCAGTACCAATTCAAGATTATTGTTACCATAAATAATACAGTTGTCAAATTGAGCTTGTTCTAAGGGAAAAGAAACGATTTGATTATTTAAAGTATAGAAATTATCTATTAATACAGTAGGTGTCTGGCGGAAACTTGTAGACCAATAATTTGCGAAAGTCGATTGTTTAAAATGATATTTTCCACCCAAAGAACAAACTAAAGCACTTTGTCCTGCTTTATTAATCACTACATTTTCACCAACAACATGCCCTGTTTTTGCATAAAGACCAATATTTGAACTGTTGTAAATTTGAGTATTTCTAATCGTTAAGGTTGGATTTGAAGTACCATCATTAGCATCCATTAAGATTCCCACTGTTGCATTTTTGATAGTAGCATAATCAAAAACATTAGCGGTACTTCCTTGCGTAAGCCAAATAGTTCCCCATTGTCCCGGAGTTTCTGAAAAAGAAGGTTCTAAACGATCTCCTTCAAAAATCACTTCGTTTTTCAAAGGTTGATTTGGATCCTCTGGAGAAAGTGATCCATTTACTTTTAAAGAAGCATTGTTAGCTACGATAATACCTGAATTAGCATGAAAATGGATACGTGATCCTGCACCAATGTTTAAGGTTTTGCCAGATTTTACACCCGCATAACCATATATCACATAAGGTTTCTGACGATTCCAGTCCAATTCGTCATCATCTAAATAAAAACCTTGAATTTGTGTTGAACCATCTCCTATCGGTAAAGTTTCAATTGTACCATCAGGGTATTTTTGTGGATATAGAAAAATAGCATCTTGTACCAAGGTAACCAAGTCAACTTTCTGGTAATTGCTGCCACTATCAAATTCTATTTTATCAGTATATAAATAATTACTCTGTGGATTTGTATATTCACTATAATTAATGGTTGTTTCAATAAAAATAAACAAACTGTCTTTTGCCAGTAATTCAACATTATTAAAAACTTTACCTGGCATACCATCTACCATTAAACGGTATTTTGAGTTTTCACCTTCGCCCAAACGCAATGATGGAATATTGATGTCTTTGTTGCTGTGGTTATATACTTTTAAAGTGTAAGTACTAGATCCAATATTAGTGAAGACCGTATCAAGATATACAGTGTCTTTTGAAAATTCTAATTGCCCCGAGCTTGGTTCAAATTTAAAATCATCTCTACAAGAAGTGAAACATACTAGTATTCCGATACAAACTATAAAAAGTAAATGACGCATGTGTGATTGATATTTTTGTAAATGTAATAAAATTCTAATTTCAATATAGCCAATTATAAAAATGTAAAAATAGAATTATTGAATGATTTACAATAGAATTGATGATGAATTCAGAAAACTAATGTCTTTTTTATATTTTTAAAGGAAGTTGACAGAACGTTAAGAATAGGTTAAACTCTCTCGTTTTGGACCTTTTTTGATGTTTTATACGGGTCACTTTTCGGTACTTATCAATCCAATTTTGTAAATTTACGATCTTAAAATGTGAATTATATGTCATTCGATAAAGAAAAAGTTTTAGCCTATTGCAACCAGTATTCTAAGAATACATTAATGGAAACTTTAGAAATAGAATATATAGATGCAGGAGTTGATTTTTTAGTGGCAAAAATGCCAGTAAATTCAAGAGTGCATCAGCCATTAGGTTTATTACATGGAGGTGCTACAGTAGCATTGGCAGAAAGTGTAGGTAGTGCTGCTTCCATCATGTTTATTAATCAACAGGAAGAAGAAGTTAGAGGAATTGAAATTTCGGCTAACCATTTAAAAAGCATTAGAGAAGGTATAGTTTACGGAACTGCTCGAATTATTCATAAAGGGAAATCAATCCATTTGTGGGAAATAAGAGTTACGGATGAAAGTGATAATTTAATATCACTATGCAAACTGACTAATATGGTCTTACCACGAAAAAAATAAAAGAATATGATTGATTTATATTCCAAAGTAATCACACAATATGAGCAAAATTTGCCCTTTGTGATTTATAATAAGCCGAATAATAAAAAGATTATTGGGATTTTTCAGGAAAATGACCATCTGTATTATGCAAAAAGTTTTAATGAAGCCGGATTTATTATGGCAGCATTTGACAGCAATACAAGTCCGATACTGATACCAGCTGATAAATCTGAAGTTATTATTGAAAAGTTCAAAAAGAACAATTCAAAGCTCGATAAGAGTTCGGTTGAAAAGACACAAAATGAAGGCGCTAAAAATGCTTTTGAAGCTTTGGTCAGTAAAGCGATAAAAGATATTGAAGGTGGTTTTTTCAATAAAGTAGTATTATCACGTAAAGAATTAGTTGATATTCCAGACTTTGATCTAATTCAGCTTTTCGAAAAATTACTAAATTCCTATGCGTCCGCATTTACCTACTGTTGGTTTCATCCTAAAGTTGGATTGTGGATGGGAGCAACACCAGAACAATTACTCAAAGCAAAAGGAGATCACTTTAAAACAGTTGCTTTAGCAGGGACACAGAAGTACCGTGATACAGAGGAAGTCCTCTGGGAAAATAAAGAAAAAGAAGAACAACAATTTGTAACCGATTTTATTTTAGATAATTTAAAGGGAGTTACAACCGAAATATTAGTCTCTAGCCCTTATACCACCAGAGCGGGTAGTTTATTACACCTAAAAACAGATATACGAGGCACTTTAAACCCTAGTTTTTCATTGAAGCAAGTTTTAGATATTTTACATCCTACACCAGCAGTATGTGGATTGCCTAAAATTATTGCTAAAGATTTTATACTAGAGCATGAAGGTTATGATAGAACTTTTTATACTGGATTTTTAGGAGAGCTTAATAAATGTTTTGGGAATGGAAAAAACAATACAGATTTATACGTGAATCTACGATGCATGAGTATTAAAGATAGTCAGGCAACTTTATTTATTGGAGGCGGAATTAATAAAGGAAGTGTGCCAGAGAAAGAGTGGATTGAGACGGTTAATAAATCAATGATAATGAAAAAAATTATAAACTAAATGATGAAATTAGACATATTAGCTTTTGGAGCCCATCCGGATGATATCGAATTAGGTTGTGGTGCAACATTAGCCAAAGAAGTTTCTTTAGGGAAAAAAATAGGGATAGTAGATTTAACACGAGGTGAATTAGGAACTCGAGGATCAGCAGAAATTAGAGACCAAGAAGCTGCTGCTGCTGCAAAAATATTAGGGATTTTAATACGTGAAAATCTACGCTTTAGAGATGGTTTTTTTGTTAATGATGAAAAACACCAACTGGAAGTAATGAAGATGATTCGTAAATACCGTCCAGAAATTGTAATCTGTAATGCAATCGATGATCGACATATTGACCATGGAAAAGGAAGTAAGCTAGTCTCGGATGCTTGTTTTTTGTCCGGTTTAATTAAGATCGAAACTACCCTTGATGGAGTGGTGCAAGAAGCTTGGAGACCAAAGGTAGTTTACCATTATATTCAATGGAAAAACATAGAGCCAGACTTCGTTGTGGACGTAACAGGTTTTGTAGATAAAAAAGTAGAAGCAATTATGGCATATAGTTCACAGTTTTATAATCCAAATACGAATGAACCAGTCACTCCAATTGCTACAAAAAACTTCTTAGATAGTATAAATTACAGGTCTCAAGACCTCGGAAGACTCATTGGAACCGATTATGGAGAAGGTTTTACAACCGAAAGATATTTGGCAGTCAATAGTTTAGAAAATTTGATGTAAATTTTTTAATTTTTTATTTGGAAAAGAAAAGTTTTGCCTTATATTTGCAACCGCTAAGCAGATAAATGGTGGTTGTAGCTCAGCTGGTTAGAGCATCGGTTTGTGGTACCGAGGGTCGCCGGTTCGAACCCGGTCATCCACCCAGATTAAAAAGCCTTGAAGAAATTCAAGGCTTTTTTTGTTTATAATTTTTAGAAATGTATTTCCCATGCTAAAAAAATACAATTCCTGTGATGATATAAAATCTTGAGCCCCTAGTATTCTAGAATACTAGGGGCTCAATGATTAACGAGAATGTAGAAATTACTCGCCTGACTTGTCTACAACAGGTCTTTCTGCTCTATTGGCAAGTTCCCATGCTGTAACAAATACTAATTGGGCACGTTTCTTTAAAACATCATATTCAATTTTGTCTGGTGTATCGCCAGGTAAGTGGTAATCCTCATGTACTCCATTAAAATAGAATAAAGATGGAATTCCTTTACTCGCGAAATTGTAATGATCAGAACGGAAGTATATTCTTTCGGGATCATTTTTATCGTTGTATTTATAGTCTAGTTCTAGATTCACATATTTTTTGTTTGCGTCCTCAGAAATTGTATGTAAATCGCTACTCAAACGATCTGAACCAATTAAATAAATATAATTAGGATCATCTTTGTGCTTTGGATCACGACGACCAATCATATCGATATTTAAATCTGTAATTGTATTTGCGATTGGGAAAAGCGGATGTTCAGAATAGTAGCGTGAACCATGTAAGCCATGTTCTTCACCAGTTACATGTAAGAATAATATGGAACGTTTAGGTCCATAACCATCTTTCTTAGCTTGCATGAAAGCATTTGCGATTTCTAATAAAGCAACTGTACCCGATCCATCATCATCAGCACCATTATATACTTGTCCATTTTTCATTCCCACATGATCATAATGTGCCGAAATTACAAGTATTTCATCTGGTTTTTCAGAACCTTCAATGAAGGCCCATATATTTTCAGAATCATTTAGTTTTGGGCTAAAGGCTCTAGCCATATATTCGGCAGGTACTTTTTGATAAAAACTATCCGCTCCTTTTGGGAAAGACATGCCTATTTTTTTGTATTCATTAATCAAGTATTCTCCCGCTTTCTTTTGTCCTGGAGTTCCGGTATCCCGGCCTTCCATTTCATCCGATGCAACGATGTAAAGATGTTTACTTAATTCTGGAGCCGTAATAGTTTCCATGTATTTTTTAACATCTGCTTTGGCATAATCTTTATGATGCGGTGTTGAAGTTTTAATTCCACCACAAGAAAGAAGAGTAATACTAACAGCTAGAATGAATGCTTTTTTCATTTAAAATTTGTTTTTATAATCACCGTACTAAAATAGGTATTATTACTATATGAATAGTTTTATGCTATAAAATTATTCTTTGTGAATTAATAATGGTGTTTTACTGATATTTCAATAATATAGATAATCTTTTTTGAGGTATTCTAAGAATGATTTAATAAATAGATTTCTGTTATTAATATATATAGTCTATCGAATTTATAGAGTATTGATTTTTATTTATTATTTTTGTTTCATACAGTAAGAAAATAGACTGTAATTATAGAGAGCAGGAGGTTAGACTAGTAATACCATAAAAATAATAATATATGCCTACATCAACAATAAAAGAGCAAAAATCGATGCCTCCAAACACGGAGTTCAAAGACGTGATACTTTTACATGGTCTCTTTGGGAGCTTGAGTAATTGGAAAGCTGTACAGCAAGAATTTTCGGAAGAATACAGGTTGTTTACGCCAGAATTGCCTTTGTTTAAACCCTTTGTTGGGACAAGTCGTTTAGATCGATTAGTTACCTTTTTAGAAGCCTATATTGAGGAGCATAAAATTTTCAAACCTGTTTTGATTGGAAATTCATTGGGAGGTCATGTGGCATTACTGTATGCTTTAAAACATCCTAATAAAGTAGGGAAATTAGTATTGGCAGGAAGTTCAGGTTTATATGAAAATTCTTTTGGAGGATCATTTCCACGCATAAAAGACTATAGCTATATCCGTCAAAAAGTTGAAGATGTATTTGATCGAAAAGAAGTTGTCAGTGATGAGGTTGTGGAATCTGTTTATAGTATAGTACAAAGTAGTGTAAAAGCTATAGCGGTAATCGGATTAGCAAAAGATGCACAACGTCAGAATTTAAAAAAGCATTTGCATAAAATAACCATTCCAGTGCTATTAATTTGGGGATTACAAGACATTGTAACTCCTCCTGATGTGGCGCATGAGTTTTATTTTTTATTACCGCATGCTAAGTTACATCTGTTGAATCAATGTGGGCATGTGCCAATGATGGAACAACCAGAACTTTTTAATGAATATGTATCCGACTTTCTAAAGCAATAATTATGAATACAGCACATTACATTGCTTTTGCAATGCCTGCATTCTTCTTGTTTTTATACCTGGAGTTTTTGTGGGCAACTCGTAAAAAGAAAACCTCAGTATTTAAATATGAAAGCTCGATTTCAAATATTACGATTGGAATAGCGGAGCGATTATTGAATTTGTTTATTGCAGCCAGTTTTTATGAATTGTATTGTTGGATCTATGATAATTATGCACTGTTTACAATTCCAAATACGTGGATAATCTGGGTGTTTTCATTATTGGTTACCGATTTTGTATGGTATTGGTACCATCGTTTGGGGCATGAAGTGAATTTTTTCTGGGCAGCACATATTGTTCACCATCAAAGTGAAGAGTTTAATTTAACGGTTTCGGCACGAATTACCACCTTTCAAGCTTTAATTCGGAATGTATTTTGGTGTGTACTTCCATTTTTAGGATTTAATCCGACGATGGTAATTACCATATTAGTAGTACATGGAGCTTATTCCTTTTTTACCCATACACAACTAGTTAAACGAATAGGCTGGTTGGAATATGTATTGATTACTCCTTCTTTGCATGGCATTCATCATGCTTCGGATGAAAAATATTTAGACAAGAATTATGGAGATGTTTTTGTCTTTTGGGATAAAATGTTTGGAACATTTCAGAAAGAAGAAGAAGCTCCGCATTATGGATTGACTCATCCATTAAAAAGTCATAGCTTTTTATGGCAACATTTTCATTATTATCTTGAAATTATTGAGGCATGTAGGCAAACGAAAGGCTTTGAAAATAAATTGAAAATTATTTTTGGGAGTCCTGCTGTACTCGATCAAGAGATTAGACCCATTCTAGAGAAACGTTTTTTGCAAGACAAGTCAAAATTACCACAAGGATTACATTTTAAAAACTATCTGAATATTCAAATAGCGGTAAGCATTATTATTTTGACACTGTTTACACTTTATTTTGTACACTTTACAATGGTAGAAAAAGCTTGTATTGTTGCAGTATTAATGCTAACGCTTATTAATTGTGGCGCTTTGTTAGAACAACGAAAATGGATATATTACTTAGAATATTCTAGACTATTGTTGATTATTGCTTACGGATTATACTTTTATAATGCCTTGGAGTTTATTTTTATTCCAGTAATAGTAATTATTATTTTGGAAGATACTTTTTCTTTAAGCAAAAGATATATTCAATATATTTATACAACAATACCAGCAAATAATTCTTAATAGTTTGAACCCCAATTACTATTTATTCTTTTTATGCTAAAGAAAACCATCGCTCAAATTACCGAAGAGGCTTCCGAGCAGAACGAAAGTTCCTTAAAAAGGACATTAGGTCCTGTTAATTTAATTTTGATTGGAGTAGGATTAACACTCGGAGCAGGGTTATTCTCTATTACAGGTTTAGCCGCAGCAAATTATGCCGGACCAGCCGTAACGATTTCGTTTATTATTGCTGCTTTGGGATGTGGTTTTGCGGCATTGTGTTATGCAGAATTTGCTTCGATGATACCCGTTGCAGGAAGTGCCTATACCTATTCGTATGCTACAATGGGAGAGTTTTTTGCTTGGATCATAGGTTGGGATTTAGTGTTAGAATACTCAGTAGGCTGTGCAACAGTTGCGATTAGTTGGTCACAGTATTTAACGCGATTTCTTGCTTCATATCATATTTATTTACCACCACAATTAACTCTTTCTCCTTTTGAAAAAGCAACATTAAGTGATGGAACTATTGTTCATGGAATAGTAAATATTCCAGCTGCATTGATTGTTATATTAATGACAGCCATTATTATGCGTGGAATGAGAGGCTCCGCTATTGTAAATGGGGTAATTGTATTCTTGAAAGTAGGAGTAGTTTTAGTCTTTATCGCTTTAGGATGGCAATACATTGATCCATCAAATTATCAACCTTATATTCCTGTGAATACAGGTGAATTTGGACATTTTGGATGGAGTGGAATATTGCGCGGTGCAGGACTCGTCTTTTTTGTCTTTATCGGATTTGATGCTGTTGCGGCGTCGGCTCAGGAAACTAAAAAACCAGGAAGAGATTTACCAATAGGGATATTAGGCTCTTTAATTGTCTGTACAATATTATTTGGGCTTTTTGCACACGTAATGACAGGGTTGGCAAATTATACTGAATTTGAAGGTAGTGGAGCGCCAGTTGCAATTGCGATTGAGAAAACACCTTTTGCATGGCTGAGTCAAGCTATTATTTTAGCTATTTTGATCGGTTATACTTCGGTTATCTTGATTGATTTAATGGCACAATCGCGTATGTTTTATTCGATAAGTAAAGATGGATTATTACCTAAAATATTCTCAGATGTACATCTAAAATATAAAACGCCATGGAAATCCAATGTAATATTGGGTGCGTTTATTGCTTTGTTTGCAGCATTTGTACCGATTAATGTTGTGGGTGAAATGACTAGTATTGGAACGCTTTTGGCTTTTTTAATGGTATGTGTAGGGATATTGATTTTAAGAAAAACAGATCCAGATGCACCAAGACCTTTCAGAGTTCCATTGGTTCCATTAATTCCAATTTTAGGAATTGTAACCTGTTTAGGAATCATGGTTTTTATGCCATGGGAAACGTGGTTACGTCTTGTAGTCTGGTTAGTAATCGGTTTGATTATCTATTTGACTTACAGTAAGAAAAACAGTTTATTGCGACAGAAAGTGAGCAAAAAAGAATAAAATAAAAAGGCCCAGTTTATATCGCTGGGCTTTTTTATGTGGTATGCGATAAGTATTTTTTGCTAAATTCTGAGGGAGTTTCATTACACTTATTTTTAAAGAGTTTAGAAAAATAAGAATAGTCATCGTAACCTAGCGTCAGGGCAATATTAGTAAACGAATTTTTAGAATGAATGAGTAGCCTTTTAGCTTCTAGTAAAACACGTTCTGTAATTAATTCCGATGTGGTCTTTCCTAATAAAGTTTTGGTAATACGATTTAGGTGTTTGGGGCTCATATTCATCCAGTCGGCATATTGACTAGGTGATTTTTCGGTAATAAAATGCTCTTCTATAAGTTCTTCCAATTTTTGTAACTTATCTGAATAATTATTGAATTTTACTAATTTAGGCAATTGCTCATCCAAATATAACCGGGTTAATTCGATGTAGGTAATATCCGTTAAGCTGCATAACTTTTGATTTTTTAAAACCTGATCTGAATTAAATTCTGCTAAAATATTTTGAAATAGGATTGTTGTTTTTTCAATTTCATGATCTTTTAAGTAGAGGCAAGGCGGGTTTTGTGTAGAATAAAAAAACGGGAAATTATGGATAGATTGGTGCGAAAAATACAAATCATAAAAGGATTGCGAATGCAAAAATATATAACCATCTGTATCTGCCGAAAATTCCCAATGATGAGTTTGTCCAGGATTTAACATAAAGACACTTCCCGGTTGAATTGGATACGCATTAAAATCTATTTCATGTACGCCACTGCCTTTTGTGAAAAGAACTGTAACAAAAAAATTATGTTTATGAGGAACCGATATTGATTTGTGATAATGCTCTAAATGGTCAATAAAAGTATTCGCATAGAAATCATGATTCTGATCTTCTTGCCTAAATTGCTCAATATCTAGCACTTTTATTATGTTCATTTTTGTAAAATAGAGATGGTGAAATAATGTCCTAAAAGTACAAATTTTAGTGTATTTTATCTATGGTGTGATGTGTTAAAATAACGGAACTTTGTATCAAAATAAGAACATTATGTCACGTCTAGTTAGTATTGCCAAAGGAAAGTGTCCACATTGTGAAAAAGGAGATATATTTATTAGCAATGGGAACCCATTTTTATTTAGAATGCCAAAGATGAAAAGTAACTGTGAAGTTTGCGGGCATTCATTTCATAAAGAACCTGGTTACTTCTTCGGAGCCATGTATGTAAGTTATGCACTTGCAGTGGCCGAGATGATTGGATTATTTATTATTGCACAATTCTTTGTGTCCAGTTATATCACAATTTTGATGATGATTATGGCTGTAGCGTTGATTCTTTCTACGATTAACTTTAAGTATGCCCGAATTATTTGGATGTATATTTTTGAGAAGAAAGCAGAGAGTCCCCAATCAACGACTATACACCCAAAATAATTAAAGGTTTATTTTGTCATAGTCTCATTTAGAAAGAGAAGCAAGTGTTGCCAAGATCTTTTTGCAGCTACCTCATTGTAGGCAGCTCCTTTAGAATTGTCATTCCCAGCTTCTTTTTCTGTAAAAGCATGTACAGCATTTGCATAATAAATCATTTGCCAATCGGCTTTATTATCTCTCATTTCTTGTTGGAAAGCAAGTATTTCTTTTTCTGATACAAACGGATCATCTGCACCATGACATATCAGAACTTTAGGGTTGATCATTTCTATTGCCCGGGTTGCCTCTTTACCAAGTCCACCATGAAACGAAACAATACCTTTGAAAGGGAAATTTGCGCGAGCTGCTTCTATGGCTCCTGTCCCTCCAAAGCAGTAACCAATCACTACAAGATTATCTGCATTAGCTCCCATCTTAATTAATTCTTTACGTGCTAAGTCGATACGGTTCAAATATGATTTATAATCTTTTTTGTATTTCCCTGCTATTGCGCCAGCTTCTGTAGCGTCTTTCGGGTAATTTCCTTCTCCGTAGATGTCAGCAATAAATGCATGATATCCTAATTTAGATAAAGCTTCAGCAGCCTCTTTGGTATTATTATCAATTCCTTTCCATGCAGGTAAAATTAAAATTCCTGGATTTTTGGAATTAGCATTTTTAGGAGTGACAGAGATACCATTTAGTTTGGTAGTTCCATCGTTGTAACGAATTGGCTTAAGTTGTGCATTCATAAGTTGTGGTATGAAAAAGCAAGTTAACAGTAGGAGTGTATATCTTTTCATCAGATTCCATTTAATGGTTGATATACAAATATAAAAAGATGAAAACGTTAAAAATCATTTTTTAAGAACTATTTCATACAATAGAGTCTTGATACATAACGTTCTATAAATAGGTGTTTAGAACTAAAGCATCCCATTAATATTAATAAACGTGATATAAAAGAATATTCTTGTAATCGATGAGATTAACTCATAAATTTGAAATTCTTATTTATATAGATTCTTTTAAAAAGTATGATCAAGCAAGTTATTTACTATCTAGTTATTGTGTTCGCCTTTATCAGTGTTGGGCAGATTATTTACATACTGATGTTACCCAAAAATAAATTTCTACAGGGTTATATTATTGGTGAATTGATTGTACTGGTATGTTGTATTATCGCAATATACTTTTTGAGAAAAGATATTAAAAAGACCAAATAGTTATTCTCGATCTTCTAAAATTTTAATCATTTTAAATGATTTTAATAAATGAAATAATCCAGGAAGAATAACAAATCCACCAATCAATAAGGAAATTCCAAGTACATTAATAACTGACTCGGGTGCGATGCCATCAAAAATATTCAGTTTTTCATTTTCTGTAATAATAATGTTAGGGAAATGAGCCCCAATCGCAGCTACGATAATTAAGATTACCTGAATTCCTGCCAAAGCTCTACACCAAATCATTCTTCCTTTAAGTATTGATTGTCTCAAAGGAATCAATAATACTCCAGATAGGATTACGGATATAATAGCATATTTATTGACTATGAAATCTTGTACAAAACGATTACCGCTGTAGTATCCGATGGCAAGTGTGATGAATCCAATAATTACAACTACAATAATTGCAATGGCTGCTTTACGCATATAGAACTTCTTATTTTCTTCTGCGGCTTCACCAATCAATAAAGTTGCAGCAAGGAAGGCACACAATGCAGCATAAAAGAATCCTACAAAAATAGGAAAAGGCTGTAGCCAAGAATCGATAAATATTTCTTTGAATCCCGAATGGGTATAATCATCTGTGATTGTAATATTTCCACCAATTAAAGCACCAAAAGTCATTCCAAGAAATACAGGTGTTACTAAACTGGCCAGTTCAAACATCTTATCGTATAGTACCTGAGATTTATCTTTTACAGCATCGTAATGTCTAAATACAAAAGCAACTCCACGAAGTGTAATGCCTAATAATATCAGGGTAAGTGGTATATGTAAATAAATAACAAGAACATTGTAGTAGGCGGGAAATGCAATCCAAAGGATTACAACAAGAATGATAATCCAAATATGATTGGCTTCCCAAATAGGGCCAATAGCACCATAAGTTGTTTTCTTGGCAATTATTCTATTTTGTTTGGATGAAAATAATTCAATGATACCTGCACCGAAATCTGCTCCACCTAATATAACATAAAGGAAGAATGAAAAAGCAGCGAAAAATAAAACGACATACAACATAGTTTTAGTTTTTAGGGTTATTAAGTGCTTTAATTTGTCGACTCATTAACCATGTTACAGCTATAGTGAGAATAGTATATAATACAATATAAAGGTACAAACTGTATTCAATTCCTGGCATAGGGGTAACGGCATCTTTTGTACGCATTACTTTATGGATAATCCAAGGCTGTCGTCCCACTTCGGTTACAATCCATCCTGCTTCTAATGCGATGAATCCCATAGGAGCTAATAGGGTATAGAATAACCAATATTTACGATTGTTAAACCAACTTTTCTTTTTAAGACTAATGAAATAAATAAGTCCGGCAAACATCAATAATGTTCCAATACCAACCATGATTTGGAAGGCATAATGTACAATTGCTACAGGAGGTCTTTCATCTTCTGGGAAATCATTCAATCCTTTTACTTCGGCATTAAAGTCACCAAAGGCTAAGAAAGATAATGCATTGGGTATTTCAACTTTATAACTAATTTCTTGTGTTTTTTCATTGACAATACCACCAATAAATAATGGGGCTCCTTTTTCAGTATTGTAGTGGGCTTCTAGTGCAGCAAGTTTTACAGGTTGACGAACCGCAATATCTTTTGCCGAAAGGTCACCACTTATGGGTTGTAATATCGCTGCAATAGCACCAAAAGCAATAGCGATTTTGAAAGCTTTAGTATGAAGGATTACATTTCTTTTTTTATAGATTTGATAAGCATGAATTCCTGCTACTGCAAAACTGGTAGCGACGAAGGCTGCTAATGCCATATGAAGTGCCTGTGTGAACCAAGCTGGATTTAGAAAGGCTTTGACGGGATCAATATTTGTAAACTGTCCGTTAATGTAATCAAACCCAGAAGGAGCATTCATCCAACTATTGGCCGCAACTACTAATATTCCAGAAGCTACTCCAGAAACACCAATGATAACACCAGTGAACCAATGGAACCGTTCGGGTAATTTATTCCATCCATACAAATAAAATCCGATGGCTATGGCTTCAACAAAAAATGCAGCACCTTCTAAAGAGAACGGCATTCCTATAATTGGACCGGCATGTTTCATGAATTCTGGCCAAAGTAATCCCAGTTCGAAGGATAGGGCAGTACCTGATACAGCACCAGTTACAAAGAAAATTGCAACTCCTTTTTGCCATGATTTAGTAAGGGTGAGATAAACCGGATTTCTGGTTTTTAGCCATTTATAATGTGAAATAACCATGAAAAAGGGCATTACCATACCGATGCAAGCAAATACGATATGAAAAATAAGTGTAAAGGCCATTTGTAGTCTTGCAGCATCTAAATTTTCCATTGTAGTGGGTTTAAAATTAACCAGTACAAAGATAACTTATATACTTGACTTAGCCCTGTAATAGTGGGGACTTATTTTAAAAACGACACGTTTTTTTGTAAGAAAATAAACGGAATACCCATAGATTGAGTACAGGGAAACTATTTGTTTTTTTTACTTTCCCAGGCTTGGTATCCACCTTTTATATTGTAAACCTTTTTGAAGCCTAAGCTGGTCATTACTTTGGCTGCTTTACCTCCTCGTACACCACTTTTGCAAAACACATAAACAGGTTTGTTTTTGTCTAAAGCAACAATGTTTTTATTGAAATCTTCGGATAAGTAATCAATGTTTTGAGCATTGTTTATGGTTCCTTCCTGGTATTCTTCTGGAGTGCGAACATCAACCAGTTGTAGAGATTCTTTCTGTGCTTTTCGCTCTAATTTTTTTGGAGATATATTTTTTACAATTCCTTTTTCTTGTGCTGCACAGGTAAATAGTGATCCAAAGACAATTAGGAAATAAAGTATATTTTTCATGAATGTTAGATTTTGTTATTTTGTAAGTTCAATAAATAAGATGTAAAGTCCCATTAATAGGACAAACCATCCGAATCCCTTTTTTAGTTTCTTACCATCAATAAAATTGCATAAGTACATCCCAATAAAGATTCCAATTATGGCAATTCCAGTGAAGGTGATTAGAAATTTCCAATCGATGATTAATGTTTGTAAATCTCCTGAAAAACCAACTAACGAATTTATAGCAATGATTAAAAGGGAAGTAGCCATTGCTTTTTTGACGGGTAATTTAGCGAGTAAGATTAATGCTGGAATGATTAGAAAACCACCGCCAGCGCCAACTAATCCTGAAATTAGACCAACAAAAACACCTTGACCAATTAATAGTGTATAGTTTTGTTCCACTATTGAATCTTCCAGAACTTCTTCTGTCTTATTTCGAATCATTGCCATGGCTGAAAAAAACATTATAAATGCAAAAAAGATCATGATTCCCATATCTTTTGATACATGGATGTTGCCTATAGAAAAAAGTTCTTCTGGAATCAAGTGAATTAAATAACGACGGGTAATATAAACCGTTGTCACGGCCGGAATGGCAAATATTAAGGCCGTTTTATAGTCAATCCTTTTTTTCTGAATATTTCGAAGCGCTCCTATTAAAGACGAAGAGCCTACCACAAAAAGTGAATAGGCGCTTGCTATAACGGGTGTAATATTGAACATGTAAACTAAAATGGGAACCGTTAAAATTGATCCACCGCTGCCTACAAGTCCCAAAACAATTCCAACTACTAAAGCTAAACTATATCCAAATATGTGAATCAAACTCATAATATTATTTAGCTATGCGATTTAGTTGAAAATTTTGTGATTACGTTGTTTTTATAATGTAGATGGACAAACGAATTTAGTAAGTTCAATATTTGTATTTCGAATTCCGCTAATTCCTTTTTCTACATTGATTAGGTTGTGATATCCTCTGGCTTTTAATATTGAAGCCATAATTATAGAGCGATATCCACCAGCACAATGCAAGTAAAAATCATCTTCTGTAGGCACATCTTTTAGTCGATCGTTTACAAAGTCAAGTGGAATATTCAAGGCATTTTCTACATGTTCGGCATTAAATTCACCTGGTTTTCTAGCATCAACTACGATACCTTCTTTTTGACTCATTTCGGCAGCAAATTGCTCTGGAGAAATAGATTGTATACTATCAATTTCAAAACCTGCATTTTCCCATGCTTCCATTCCATCTTTTAAGTAACCCAATGTTTGATCAAAACCTACTCTTGATAAACGAGTAATAGTTTCTTCTTCTTTGCCTGCTGGAATTACAAGTAATAGAGGTTGTTTTACATCCATAATTAAAGCACCTACCCATGGAGCAAAATTTCCATTGATTCCAATGAAAATAGAGCCTGGAATATGACTTTTTATAAAATCACTTTCTGCACGTACATCTAATATAATAGCTTCACTATCTTTTGCAATTGCTTTAAATTCGGCTGGATTTAAAGGTGTTTTTCCTTTCGACATAATGGTATCTAGGCTTTCGTATCCTTCGATATTCATCATTACATTTTGAGGGAAATAGGCCGGGGGAGCCCCTAATCCATCCAGTAATTCTGAGATGAATTCTTCACGCGTCATATCCGCACGAAGAGCATAATTTGTTTTCTTTTGATTTCCTAAAGTATCTGTAGTTTCCTTACTCATGTTTTTACCACAAGCACTTCCTGCACCATGACTAGGATATACAATCAATTCATCTTGCAATGGCATTATTTTATTACGCAATGAATCGAATAAATAAGAAGCTAGTTTTTCTTGTGTTAAGTCAGATACTAGTTTTTGTGCTAAATCAGGACGACCTACGTCGCCTATGAATAATGTATCTCCAGTAATGATTCCTTGTTGTTTTCCATTCTCATCAATAAGAAGGTAACAAGTGCTCTCTAGTGTATGTCCTGGGGTATGAATTGCTTTAATAGTGTAGTTTCCAACTTTGAATTCTTGGTTGTCTTCTGCAATAAGGGCTTCAAAACTTGGCTTAGCTGTAGGGCCATATATAATGGTACTTCCAGTTTTTTTCGCTAAATCAAGATGACCGGAAACAAAATCGGCATGAAAATGAGTCTCAAAAATATATTTGATTTTAGCATTGTCTTTTTGTGCTCTATTAATGTAAGGTTGTACTTCTCTTAACGGATCAAAGATTGCTGCTTCACCATTGCTTTCTAAATAATAGGCTGCTTGTGCGATACAACCAGTATAAATTTGTTCTATTTTCATTGTTCAAAAGATTAATATTACAAAAATACGAAGAATTTATTTTTATTACCGATTGAATGATGATTAATAAGACCTGAATTTTTTATTATGTACGTTAAAAAAAAGTGAAACGATACTTTAAGGGAGGATAATAGAGATAAAAAAAAGCCTTCAAATTTAAATTTGAAGGCTTTAAAATTTTTTGCTTTTGAATTAAATCAAAGGCTTAGTTTTATTTATGATAATTTCTTGTCTAAGTTCTCTTGGATTGCATTTAAGAAACCTTGAGTAGTCAAGTAATCGTCTTTTGTTAATTTATCACCGTGGATCAAAATAGCTAAATCTTTAGTCATTTTTCCGCTTTCTACAGTGTCAATACAAACTTGCTCTAATTTCTCACAGAAATCGATCAAAGGTTGATTGTTGTCCAATTTACCTCTGTGCATTAAACCTCTTGTCCAAGCAAAGATAGATGCAATTGGGTTTGTAGAAGTTTCTCTACCTTTTTGGTGCTCTCTGAAGTGACGTGTTACAGTACCGTGTGCAGCCTCAGCTTCAACAGTTTTTCCGTCTGGTGTTACTAATACAGAAGTCATTAATCCTAAAGAACCAAATCCTTGTGCAACAGTATCTGATTGAACATCACCATCATAGTTTTTACAAGCCCAAACGAATCCACCGCTCCATTTCATAGCCGAAGCTACCATGTCGTCAATTAATCTGTGTTCGTAAGTAATTCCAGCTGCTTCAAAATCAGCTTTGAATTCTTTTTGGTATACTTCTTCGAAAATATCTTTGAAACGACCATCGTAAGCTTTTAAGATAGTGTTTTTTGTAGATAAGTATAAAGGCCATTTTTTAGTTAAAGCCATTTGGAAAGAAGAACGAGCAAAACCGAAGATAGATTCGTCAGTATTGTACATGCTCATTGCTACACCGTCACCTTTGAAGTCATATACTTCCCAAGATTGAGTTTCGCCAGCTTCGTTTGTGAAGCTCATTGTTAAAGTTCCTTTACCTTTGATTACTGTATCAGTAGCTTTGTACTGATCTCCAAAAGCGTGACGTCCAATAACGATTGGTTTAGTCCAACCTTGTACGTAACGTGGTACATTACTCATGATAATAGGTTCACGGAAAACAGTTCCTCCTACAATGTTACGGATTGTACCATTTGGAGATTTCCACATTTTTTTCAAATCAAACTCTGTTACACGCTCTTCATCAGGTGTAATAGTAGCACATTTGATTCCTACATTATATTTTTTGATTGCTTCTGCAGCGTCGATAGTAACTTGATCACTAGTTTCATCTCTGTGTTCGATACCTAAGTCGTAGTATTTGATATCTAATTCGAGGTAAGGAAGAATTAATTTGTCTTTGATAAATTTCCAAATAATTCGCGTCATTTCATCACCATCCAATTCTACTACTGGATTGGCTACTTTAATTTTTGCCATAATATTGAAATATTTTTATAAGTAAGTTAAAATATATTTACGCAAAGATAAGAAAATCAATGCGGAATAATATTACTCTCTTTCATACTTTTATCGTTAAAATTAAATTATGAAATTAACAAAATATGGTGTTAAAAATAAGAATATGATAATATGAAGGGTTAGTTTTTGTCAAAAAAAAAGTCCCGAAATATTTCGGGACTTTCTTATAAGAAGAAAATAGATTATCTTCTGCTTTCTTTAATCTTAGCTTTTTTACCTGTAAGTTCTCTGAAGTAAAATATACGAGCTCTACGTACTTTACCTTTTTTGTTGATTTCAACTTTTTGCAAAGCTGGTAAATTAACAGGAAAGATACGCTCAACACCTACAGTACCAGACATTTTACGGATAGTAAAAGTTTCTGTGTTACCAGAACCTCTTTTTTGAATAACTACACCTTTAAAGAACTGAGTACGTGTTTTTTCACCCTCTTTAATTTCATAGTACACAGTGATTGTATCACCTGCACTGAAATTAGGAAAATCTTTTCTTGTAACAAACTCGTCTTGAACGAATTTCATTAAATCTGCCATGATTTTTTATTTAAAATGGTTGTTTTTTAGAGCAACATGTACGTTTTTCGCTAGAGGTTGGTCTAAATTTGGGTGCAAATATAATTATTATTTTTGAGTTACAAAGTTTTAAAAGATAAATTTAGCCACTCAATTCTATATTATGGCTTGTAAATTGTTGATTTACTATGTTTTGCGTGTAATTATAGATCTAATAAGTCTGGTCTTCTGTTTTTTGTATGTTCATAAGCCATGTCTTCCCTCCATTTTTCAATTTTAGCAAAATGACCACTTAACAGTACATCAGGAACTTTCCATCCGTTGTATTCAGCAGGACGGGTATAGATTGGTGGAGATAATAGATTGTCTTGAAAAGAATCGGTTAAGGCAGAAGTTTCATCACTTAAAACGCCAGGAATTAAACGAATAATAGCGTCTGATAATACAGCAGCGCCCAATTCTCCTCCTGATAAGACATAATCACCAATTGAAATTTCTTTAGTAATGAAATGGTCTCTTACACGCTGATCGACTCCTTTATAATGACCACATAGAATAATGATGTTTTCTAGCATTGACATACTATTAGCCATACCTTGATTTAGTGTTTCTCCATCAGGAGTCATGTATATAATTTCGTCATACTCACGTTGACTCTTTAGGGCTGTAATACATGCATCTATGGGTTGTACCATCATTACCATTCCAGCACCACCACCAAATTGATAGTCATCTACACTTTTTTGTTTATTTGTAGTGTAATCTCTTAGATTATGAAGATGGACTTCAACAATCCCTTTATCAATTGCACGTTTCAATATAGAAGCTTCAAAAGGGCTTTTTAATAATTCGGGTAATACGGTAATAATATCAATGCGCATAACTATCTTTTTAAAGCTGCAAAGGTAGTCTAAAATATAGAATTTGTTAACGATCTATTTTTTCCAATTCATATGCTTTTTTCAATACTTTTCGGCCTCCTTTAATATCGCGAATAGGAGGGCTAACATTATAGAGTATAATATCTTTTTTATTATCAGCATATTTCCATCCATATAATAATGTACGTGGAAAGAAATAGATGGCATTCATTTTGGCATCGGTATCAATCATTTCTGCACCATCGCCAGAATAGGGAAGTTCATAAAAATTATAGGGTTTAAAGTTTTCAATACCACCCTCTTTATTAAACTTAATTATTTTTCCTTCAGCTTCTTTAGGAAAAGTAATTTTATAGGATCCTACAAGTACTGCCTGATTTAGCTTTTGATTAAAATTAGAGGACTTTACCTTGATGAATTTAGAATTAGTAGCAACAGTAGTGTAAAGACTATCTTTTGATATAAATGTACTGTCTGTAGTAGCTTTAAGAATGAGGTCATTGATTTTACCATCATTTTGAAAAGCATCTTTTATAGTGTAAATGTTTTTATTTCGGGTGTAAGGTAGTTTATAGGTTTCATAACCGTTTTCTATTTCTACGCTATCTTTTATGAATGTAATTGAAGTACAATATTGAGGGATATAGTTTAGAGGAGAATTTTTTACTTGATCCAAAAAAGATTGATTCACAAAACGACCCTCTAATTGAATGGAACTATTGTTTCTTTTCTGGCAAGAAAAGAATACTACTAGTCCAGTAATAATTAAAAGAGATAATTTTTTTAAATTTTTCATGAGGAGCGTTTTAATTAATGAGAAGTTGTTTTTGAGAATACATTGATAATAATTACACCAGATATGATTAATAATAAACCAATAACTGCGGGTAAGTCCGGGATTTCTTTATAAATAAAAATTCCAGCAATGGTAATCAATACTATTCCTACACCAGACCATATTGCATAAGCTATTCCAATGGGTATACTTTTTAAAGTAAGACTTAAAAAATAGAAAGCGGCTACATAACCAATTAAAACAATAATTGTTGGAATGAGTTTTGTGAACTGATCGGATGCTTTTAAGGCAGATGTGGCTACTGTCTCAAATAGAATCGCGATGAATAGAAATATGAACTTCTTCATTTTAGGTTTTTTGTTACTATACTAGGATAGCACTGATTTAGTGCAATACAATAATGCTAAAGAATTCATTTTCACTTTGGTAAGGAGTGAAATGTTCTATAGAGGTCTATTTTGGGGTTATTATTAGTTTTATCCTACATTCATCAAAAGATATGCCAATAAAGAATTTAATTTTTTTAATTATATAAAAACAGTTATTATTCAGAATTTCAATAGGATAGCATGGATCGCGTGAGTAATATTTAATAGATATGAGAATATAGTAAAAGGATGATTGCTTTTTTATAAATACAGGGGTAGCATTGAAATATTTTAGATTTAAATAAGTAAGAATACATGGTAAAAACGAACATTAGAATTAGCTTTGCAGGAATTTTAGAAACTTCTAGAAAAAGCACTTCCAATTATTTTCATTAAGATGTTTGCTAGAGGGCAATAATCTATACTGTTTTTCATGGAATCTAAAATTAATTGTAATATAGAATTGAATATTTTTTTGCTTTATGAGTTTATCTAAATCGAATGTAGCTTTCATGGCTATATGTACTGGTCTAATCGTGGCTAATTTGTATTATTGTCAACCTTTGATTATACTAATTTCAAATGAGTTTCAGATTCCTGAAGATCAGGCCGGAACAATAACATACCTTACTCAGGCAGGTTATGCAATAGGAATGTTTTTTATGGTGCCACTAGGCGATAAAGTAGAGCGTAAAAAACAAATACAATTTACGACACTAGCTGCTGTATTGGCTTTGATTTTGGCGGCTATGGCAAAAGATTTTATTGTTTTGCAAATCGCTTCATTTTTATTAGGAGCCTCCTCTATAGTACCTCAATTAATTTTGCCCTTGGCGGCTACTTTAGCGGCACCAGAACAAAGAGGAAAGGTAATTGGGACTGTAATGAGTGGTTTGTTAATTGGTATTTTAGTTTCTAGAACAGTTAGTGGATTTATAGGAGTATGGCTCGGTTGGAGAGGAATGTTTTGGATTGCATCTGGAATTTGTCTTTTAATCTTCTTTATTGTTCAGAAAAGAATTCCTGTCAATAAACCAGACTTCAAAGGATCTTATCTAGAGTTACTACGATCGCTTTTCTCCTTAATAAAGGAACAGCCCATTTTAAGAGAAGCAACAGTAATCAATATGCTTTGTTTTGCACAATTTGGGGCTTTCTGGACTACTATGGTTTTATTACTATCCTCTACACCATTTAATTATGATAGTGCAATGATTGGTTTATTTGGAATTGTTGGAGCTTCTGGAGCACTAGCAGCACCATTAGTTGGTAAACTAGGAGATAAAGGAAATCCAAGACTAGTGATAGGTTATGGATGCGTTCTATTACTAATTAGCTTTATAGTTTTTTACTTCTCATCAACGAGTGTTATTGGGATATTATTAGGGATAGTTTTCATCGATGTAGGATTGCAATCCGTTCACGTGTCAAATCAAACAAGAGTATATGCAATATTACCAGAAGCTCGAAATAGGATGAATACAATATTCATGTCTTTTAGTTTTATGGGAACAGCTGCAGGATCCGCTTTAGGCTTATGGCTTTGGGAGTTTGGGAAATGGCATGCAGTATCTATTGGAGGAGGAGTTTTGTCCTTATTAGCATTGGGAGTATATGCTCTTACTTATAAGAAAAAATAATACTTTAGAAAGAGATCTTTTGAAGTATACTTTTTTAGGCTTATAAAATATTTTATCTTTACAACATATTTATTAAAAAATTCAACAAATGGAAAACGGAATTTACGCTAAATTTAATACAACAAAAGGAGTTATTTTGGTGAAATTAACTCACGATAAAACTCCAGGGACAGTTGGTAACTTTGTAGGTTTGGCTGAAGGAAATCTAGAGAATAATGCAAAGCCACAAGGGAAACCTTATTATGATGGATTAAAATTTCACAGAGTAATTCCTGATTTTATGATCCAAGGTGGTTGCCCACAAGGAACAGGAACAGGTGGACCTGGATATCAATTTGACGATGAGTTTCATCCAAGTTTAAAACACAGCGGACCAGGTGTATTGTCTATGGCAAATTCAGGACCAGGATCAAACGGAAGTCAATTTTTTATTACACATATCGCTACAGATTGGTTAGATAACAAACATACTGTTTTTGGAAATGTAGTAGAAGGTCAGGACATTGTTGATGCAATTGCTCAAGGAGATTTGATTGATTCTCTTGAAATTGTAAGAGTAGGAGAAGAGGCAGAAAAATGGAATGCAATTGAAGCTTTCAGAACATTTGAAGGTTCAAGAGAAAAGCGTCTTTCAGAAGCAAAAAAAGAAGCAGCAGCAGCAATTGAGAAATTAGCAGCAGGTTTTGATGCTACAGAAAGCGGTTTACGTTATAAAATGATTCAAAAAGGAAGTGGTGTTAAAGCAGAGAAAGGTAAAACAGTTTCTGTACACTATACAGGTCAGTTGGAAGACGGAACTGTTTTTGACTCATCATACAAAAGAAAACAACCTATTGAATTTCCATTAGGAAAAGGAAATGTAATTGAAGGATGGGACGAAGGTATTGCTTTACTACAAGTAGGGGATAAAGCTCGTTTTGTAATTCCATCTCATTTAGGATATGGTTCTAGAGGAGCTGGAGGAGTTATACCACCAGATGCAACTCTAATTTTCGATGTAGAGTTGATGGCTGTAAAATAATAGTTACGATCATATGATATTAAAAAGCACCCTATATAGGGTGCTTTTTTTGTATCTAATTAATAATGAATGAATTAAAATGGGTTTTAAAGCAAGATAATTCTGTTAAAATGAGAATTAAGACTAGATTTTAAGTAGGATTAATTGGATAATGAGTATCATGAATTCACTGAATTGCAAAAATAAAGAGAATGAGATGTTTTACTTATAGCAAGTGTGGTTGTTGGGCATCATGTGATTATTGTTTTGTTTTTTTTAAATAAAATTGTATTAATATTCGCGTTTCGTGATTAAAAAAAAAATAAGTCCATAAAATTTTAAGAAATATTCTGTATCTTGGACTCATCATTATGTAACTATTAACCATAATGTGCTAAACTTTTTATTAATCCCTAAATTAACAATTATGAAAAATGACAAAAATTTAAAGAAGCCATTCTTTGCAAACTTTTTAGAAAATCAATTATCTGCTGAGGACAAAACAGAAGTTCAAGGTGGTGCAGGTGACATGATGGTTACATTAAAATACCCTTCTGATGGAGAAGATGGACCTGGAACACAAATTACATTGAAATACCCATCAGATAGTGATGAGTCTGGACCAATAACTGTTCCTTCAAGAGATGTTCTTCATACAATGAAGTATCCGTCTGATAGTGATGAATCAGTTTTATTATCTGATATATAATTGTCTAATCAATATCAAATCAAACCTAATTTATGAAAAGTAATAAAGATTTAAAGAAACCTTTCTTTGCAAATTTTTTAGAGAACCAATTGGAGTCTTCTGATAAAAAAGAGGTTCAAGGAGGAGTGATTACACAAAAGTACCCATCGGATAGCGATGAGTCAGGTACATTAACTCGTCCAGAATTTGATGAGGCACATACAATGAAGTATCCTTCTGATAGTGATGAGTCAGGGCCTTTTCAACCAAACTTGACATAAATTATTGATTAATAGATCAGAAATTATCAGATTTATGAAAAAAGATAAAAATCTAAAGAAGCCGTTCTTTGCAAATTTTTTAGAGAACCAATTAACAACTAATAGTAAAACAGAAGTTCAAGGTGGTGCTCCGATTATTAATGTTACATTAAAATACCCTTCTGATGGAGAAGATGGACCTGGTGGTACAACGCATCCTGATTTAGACTGTGTATTAACAGCAAAGTACCCTTCAGATAGTGATGAAGCATCATCTATCTAAATAAAGTTTAAGCAATAGTACAAATTCTTGTGCTATTGCTTTTTTTAATCTCAAGCACATTTATAAATGATTTTATGTCTTACCCATAGTAAGGACTACTATACTATTGATATTGTTCTAAATAAATTAAGAGCGTTAGGTAAAGAAGCGTATCGAATTGATACGGATCTTTTTTCCGATCAGCTTATTTTTGATTTTAATGGAGATAATAACACATTTAATTCCACCATTCAGACTGAGAATTATTCTTTTTCTTTAAAAGATGTTGAAGCAGTTTGGTATAGAAAATTGTGGGCAATAACTCCGCCATCAGAATTAGATCCCGCTTTTAGAGAAATATTTACACAAGAATATATTACAATGCGGAATATATTTTTTGAATCATTACAAGATGTTCCTTGGATGAATCCAATGATGATTGATCATGAAATTGGGAATAATAAATTGATTCAGTTAAAAATCGCAGCCCAAAATGATATTCATATTCCCGAAAGTTTGTTTACAAACGATTCGAGTAAAGTAAGAGAATTTTTTCATGAAAAATGCAACGGACAGATGATTGCAAAATTACATGGCGCTCTTACTCGAAGCATGTCTGGTGATGTTCCTTTTTTTCCTACGACTTTAATTACAGAGGATAATTTGGATCAATTGGATACTTTGCGTTATTGCCCTATGATTTTTCAAAAGTTAATTGAGAAGAGTTATGAATTGCGTATAGCTTATGTAGATGGAGTATTTTTTGCAGGAAAAATTAATACAGAAGAATCCATTCGTGGTAAAACAGATTGGCGTGTGGCCAGTGATATTACTTTTTTTTGGGAGCATTATGAATTACCTGTTGCGGTTGAGAATGCTTTAACAAAAATGATGCAACAAATGGGGCTCTTTTTTGGAGCCATTGATATGATGCGCCACAAAGATGGACGTTATATTTTCTTAGAAGTAAATCCTCAGGGAGAATGGGGCATGCTTCAACGAGATTTGAATTACCCTATAGGGGAAACTATTGCCGAGAAACTAATAGCAAGAATTGCTTAAAAATAAAGAACAACTATTAACCATTAAAGAGTACTTATTAATTGTTTTTAATAATGATTGCTCATCTTTAAATGTTTATGAAAAAAGTATTGATAATTACGCACTCTCAAGATAATGAATGTATAAATACGGTGTCAAAATATCTTGAAGAATATGGAGCAGAAGCGATCCGATTTAATGTAGATAAATATCCATTAGAATATAGCTTGAGTAGTAACTACGAGAATGGTCAATGGCAAGTATTTCTTGATTATGAAGGTAAACGTACTTCGATTCATGATATTGAATCATTATGGTACAGACGTAGTCATAACTTAGCAAGCGGCCTTAATGAAATCTTAGAAGGAGAATTCTTGTCTAGTGTGCATGGTGAATTAAGAGCTACGCTGTTTGGAATGTTTGAAAGTATGGATTGTTTCCAAATCGGAAAATTTAGCCAATACAGACGTTTAGACAGTAAAGAAGAACAAATGAAAATTGCTTCTACTATTGGTCTAATGGTACCGGAAACATGTATTACGAATAGCCCAGAAGAAGCCAAACGTTTTGTGAAAGCACATCCAAAAGGAGCCATTGCAAAAATGCAAAGCTCATTTTCAATCTTACGTGAAGGAGTAGATCATGTGGTATTTACGAATGTAATAACTGAAGATAATTTTGATCAAATCGATAGCTTACAATATTGTCCTATGCAATTTCAGGAGAAATTAGAAAAAGCAAAAGAACTACGTATTACAGTAGTAGGAGATGCTATTTTCTCATTTGCAGTAGATTCACAGAAGATTGATAATGCACAAATTGATTGGAGAAGAGAAGGATTACAGCTTTTAAATCAGTGGGAGCCGTATGAATTACCAGAAGACGTTAGTAGTAAAATACTGGAAATGATGGATATCTACCAGATTAATTATGGTGCAATTGATATTATTGTAACGCCAGAAGGAGATCACTATTTCTTAGAAATAAATTCTGCAGGAGAGTTTTTCTGGTTGGATTTTGCTGTAGAAGGTGAGATTTCAAGACAGATTGCAAAAGTCTTAACGAATAATGCTTATCGTAGATATACACCAGTTTTTGCTCCAGTTTTGAAAGAATAATAAATTAATATATTTAAGATAAAAAGACGGAATGATTTACTAGATTTGGCATCTACGTTACTTTATCCAATGAAAAATATAGAATTAATGCGTTTTTTAGTATTGTTTTTTTTGTTTGTTACTTCGGCATATGGACAACAACATTGTGGTTATGATTTTACATCACACATTGTAATCGATGTCCACGAAAATGGCAAAACAGTAAATATCCAGAATTTGAAAATAACAATTGTAGATAGTTTAGGCAATGCTGTAATTAATGAAAATAATCGATATAGTTTTAAGCAGAATAATGCACCGCTTATTTTTGTTGAGAATTACAAAATAGAAGAAGCAAAAAGTGCTAGTAGTTTAGCTATTGAAAATAAAGCTCCTCGATGGTTTTATTCTTTTGCAAAAGACAATTATATATTGGTTGTTGTGAATGAATTTCCAATTGACCGTTTTCAGGTGAAAATTGAAGATATTGACAAGGAAGAGAATGGTGGGTATTTTAATACTGTTTTTGTGCCATTAAATTCCAGTAACCTATATGTGTTGTGCTCAGATAAGAATAAAGCAAGTGCAATGCAATTCGGTAGAAGGCTAAATAAACCTGTATCTGTAGTGCTAGAAAAAGGATAAATATTTAGCTAGAATATAAAAAGAGCGGCTGTCTTGTGTAAGACAGCCGCTCTTTTGTATTTATTGTATTGGTAAAACTAGTTGAATCGAACTGATTTTTCCTGATCTTTTTTAGTTTCAAAATAAATCTCAGCAAAACTCTTATTGATGTCCTTATCTGTTTTCTTGTAGAACATTTTAGGATTAATTTGTTTTGGTGTTTCACAGCCACAAGCACCGATGAAATCTGCTAAAGCCTTCATTGTGTTTTTATGGAAGTTTGCTACACGTTCACTCTTATCTGTAATGTCAATACCTTTGTATAAGTTTCTGTCTTGAGTTGCAATTCCTACAGGACATTTACCGCTATCACAACGTAAAGCTTGGATACATCCTAAAGAGAACATCATACCACGAGCACTGTAACAAGCATCAGCTCCCAATGATAATGCTTTTGCTAAGTCGAATGCTGTAATTACTTTTCCAGATGCAAGAACTTTTATTTGATCACGTACACCATATTCTTTTAATACTTTCGTAGCAAATACTAAAGCATCAGATAACGCCATACCCATATAGTCAATAAACTCTAATGGAGCGGCTCCGGTACCACCTTCTGCACCATCAATAGTAATGAAGTCAGGAATAATACCTGTTTCAAGCATTGCTTTTGCGATATCAATGAATTCATCTTGACGACCGATACATATTTTGAATCCTACAGGTTTACCATTTGATAATTTTTTCAAATTATTAATGAAGTAAAGCATTTCGATAGCATTGTTAAAAGCGCTATGAGAAGAAGGAGAGTGAACGGTTGTGAATGGTTTTATATGTCTGATTGCAGCAATTTCTGGTGTATTTTTTTCAGCAGGCAATAATCCTCCATGTCCAGGTTTAGCACCTTGAGAAAGTTTTACTTCGACCATTTTGATATTTGGTTTTTCCGCATTTTTAGCGAATAATTCTCCAGAGAATGTTCCGTCTTCATTTCGACAACCAAAATATCCTGTACCAATTTGCCAAATTACATCTGCACCTTGTAAATGATACTCACTAACTCCACCCTCACCAGTATTATGGGCAAAGCCACCTTTCATGGCTCCTTTGTTAAGAGAAGTGATAGCTGTTTTACTTAATGCTCCGTAACTCATTGCGCCGATATTTAATATACTAGCGTTATAAGGTTGCTTACATTGATTGTTACCAATTGTAATACGGAAATTGTTATAATCAGCATGCTTTGGGTAAATTGAGTGAGCAACCCATTCGTAACCAACGCGGTTTGGATCATCCTGCATACCAAAAGAAATGGTTTGTTTATCATTCTTTGCTCTTTGGTATACGATAGAACGCTGGCGTCTGTTGAATGGTTTCCCATCTAATTCTCCTTCAAAGAAATATTGTCTAAATTCTGGACGAACAGATTCAAATAAGTAACGTAATTGCCCAATAATCGGGTAGTTTCTTCTAATGGCATGTTTGCTTTGCATGGTATCGTAAGCAACCAAGACAATAATCATTATAGGAAGTATAAGCCAAGCTGGGGATAATCTATTGTTGAAGACTAATAAAGCAAAAAGCGCAAAAAATGCAATTGTAATAGCCCATGTAATTTGCCGTACCGAAAGGTTTTGGATTTTAATACTCATTGTGAATGAAGAATTAAGTTTGAAAATTTTTAGTTTAAGTTTTATTTAGAAATATACATCAATCAATAAGCATGCCTATTGTGGCTATAGAATTATATAATTGATAATTTTTTATATTGTTTTTTTAGAATTCCCCTTTTTTAGAAGTATGGGGATTAATAGTTGAAGATTTTATTATTTGAGAATAAAACAGAGAATTTAGTCTCTCTATTGAAAGCTGAAATGCTACTACTAGTAATCATTGCAATAAATGTTGACATTTTATTTTTAGTAAAAATTTCAGCGCAAAATTAATAAATATATTCTATAAGAAACAAAATTAAATCTTAATATATTAAAAATTAAAAAGATGTCGTTTTTGAGTGTTTAAAGTTACTCATAACGAGTTACTTCCATTTAATTCCACAGCCAACACTTGGTTTTTGGATATCATTAATGGAGCGATTATAGAGTAATGCGTCAATGGCTCCTCGCAAATCACTTCCGCTTAACGGAATATTATTGCCAGGTCTTGAGTCGTCTAATTGACCTCTATAGACTAGTTTGTTTTGTTGATCGAATAGAAAAAAATCAGGAGTGCAAGCTGCGTTGTATGCTTTGGCAACCTCTTGCGTTTCATCATATAGATAAGGAAAGTCTATTTTGTGTTGAAAAGCAAATTCGGTCATTAGTTCAGGACTGTCTTGCGGATATTTCTCAACATTATTACTGCTGATGGCTATGATGCCAATACCTTGAACACGATAATCGTTTGCTATTTTTACAATTTCTTCAATGACATGAATCACAAAAGGACAGTGATTACAGATAAACATTACAAGCGTGCCTTTACTTCCTTTCAGGTCATTAAAAGAGGGAATGTCATTTGAATTTGTATCTTTTAAAGTGAATTGAGGAGCTATTGTTCCTAGTGGTAGCATTGTAGAAGCTGTTTGTGCCATTTGAATTTTATTTTTACCAATTTACAATAAATTGGAAGTAGAACCTAGTGATTAGAGTATAAAAAAAAGACTGTCTAGTAAGACAGCCTTTTTTATTAAATATCGTCAAAGCTTATATCGGTAAAGCTCTCTGTTGATGGAATACCATCTTCATTTTTTTCACCATAATATTCTTTTTTGAAATCTTTTTGGTGTCTTTCTGAGATTACCTCTTCTCCCTTGTGATTTAAAACATACGAAGTCATTTCTTCAAGAATCTCACCAAAGGCAGCAAAATCTTCTTTATATAAGTAAATCTTGTGTTTTTTAAAATGGAAAGACCCATCTTCTTCTGTGAATTTTTTGCTTTCTGTTATTGTAATATAATAATCATCAGCCTTAGTAGCTCTTACATCAAAGAAATACGTTCTTCTGCCAGCTCTCAATACTTTAGAAAAAATCTCTTCTTTTTCTAACATTTCTTTTTCACTCATAATCCTTCTGTCAATTAAAATTGTGTTAAGTAGAAATCAAAAATCTAAAAAAAAATGGAACAAAGCAACATTTAGGTTAATTCTTTTTCAGAAAGTTGTTTCAAAAATAGTTCTTTATAATACCCCTCTTGGTTTACTAATTGATTATGAGAACCTTGTTGGATAATTTTTCCGTCCTCTAGAATAATGATTTTATCAGCATTTCTAGCTGCAGAAACTCGGTGACTTACGATAATTGTAGTCTTGTCTCTACAAAATTGTAATAAGTTGTTTAAGATCATTTCCTCCGTCTCAGTATCGACAGCAGATAAGGAATCATCCAGTAATAATATCGCTGGATTTTTAATTACTGCTCGAGCAATTGAAACGCGTTGTTTTTGTCCTCCAGAAAGTGTAATTCCTCGTTCTCCTAATATGGTTTCGTATTGAAGGTTAAAGTTAACGATATTATCGTGTACAACTGCAATTTTTGCAGCTTCAATTACTTCAGTATCAGTAGCATCTTCTTTTCCGAATTTGATGTTGTTTTTGATGGTGTCAGAGAAAAGAAAAGCATCTTGCGGTACAACTCCAATGCTGTTTCTTAAATCATGTAGGTTTAAGTTGCTTATTTCCTGGTCGTCTATACTAATCTCTCCTTTATTTACTTCATACAGTCGGCTAATTAGTGATAAGATGGTAGATTTACCAGATCCAGTTTTCCCTAAAATGGCCAATGTTTCTCCTTTTTGAATTGTGAAAGAAACATTCTTTAAAGCTTCAATTTGAGTATCTTCATACGTGAAGGAAACATCGTTGAAAGCAATACGTCCTTCTATTGTTATAGGTTCGTTTGTTTTTGTTTTGATTTCAGGCTCTATTTTCAGGAATTCGTTGATACGTTTTTGGGAAGCTTCAGCTTCTTGTACCATTGACGACACCCATCCAAGAGAAGCGACAGGCCAAGTTAACATGTTTACATACAATATGAACTGAGCAATAATACCAATATTGGAAATAGAACCATTAATGTACATCATACCACCAACATATATTACTACAAGGTTACTTAAGCCAATAAGAAGTAACATCAATGGGCCAAATAAAGCATTTACTTTGGCAAGTTCCATGTTTTTTACTTTACTTTCTTCTGACAGCTCAAGGAAGTCATTTTGTTTTTGTTTCTCTATGCTGTAGGCTTTAATTACTCGGATTCCAGAGAACATTTCTTGCGAAAAAGTAGAAAGCTGCGATAAGTTTTGTTGGTATACTGTACTGCGATTATTAATCTCTGTGCTTAATTTGAATATAATATAAGAGAGAAGTGGTAGTGGTAATAGTGTATATAGAGTAAGTTTTGGTGAAACATTATACATATAGACGATTACGACAATAAAACGAATTACGGTATTTAAAGAGTACATTACAGCTGGGCCAACATACATTCTAACTTTTCCAACATCTTCACTAATGCGGTTCATTAAATCTCCAGTTCGGTTTCTCTTATAGAAATTCTGAGATAAGTTTTCATATTGACGGAATACCTCATTTTTTAAATCAAATTCTACATGACGGGACATTACAATCAAGGTTTGTCGCATTATGAACGTTAGCAAGCCAGCAATAATAGTAGTGATAATAATTATGAGAATATTCTTTAATAAGTGTGCTTTAATTACAGAAGTGCTGATACTAGGGTCTTTAGCGAAAGTTTCAATTGCTCTAATAGAGTCGCCAACTAATTGCGGAGTTACTAAAGAGAAGAATTGAGCTACAATTGTAATGATTATACCAATAAGGAAACGATATTTATATTTTATAAAATATTTGTTTAAATACTGAAGTTCTTTCATTGTTTTGTATAATGTGTGTTAAATAATTGTTGTTTTTTGTTAAAATAGGAGGTTTTGTGTAATTAAATTAAAATCATTAATAGCTTAATTTTATTATTGTATTACTAATATATTTGAAATATATTGCAATGTTTTGAATTTAATCATAAATTTGTATAACCTTTTTGAAAAAGTGATAATAATATAATCAAAATATTTCAACATGATAACAGAAATTACAACTGCGAAGGACCTGCATAAGATCGACCCAGTCTTTGGGCAGCCTTCATTCAATGACCATGAGCAAATCGTATTTTGTCAAGACAAAGATACTGGTTTAAAAGCAATAATTGGTATTCATAACACAGTTTTAGGACCTGCATTAGGAGGTACAAGAATGTGGAAATATGCGAATGAGTGGGAAGCGTTGAATGACGTTTTAAGACTTTCTCGCGGGATGACATACAAGTCTGCAATTACAGGTTTGAACCTTGGAGGAGGAAAAGCAGTTATTATTGGAGACTCAAAAATTGATAAAACACCAGAAATGATTACTAAATTTGGTGAATATATCAATTCATTAAGTGGTAAATATATTACAGCGGAAGATGTAGGAACAACAACGCAAGATATGGATTTGATCAGAGATGTTACTCCTCACGTGACAGGTATTTCTGAGTCTAGAGGTGGTTCTGGTAACCCTTCTCCTGTAACGGCTTACGGTGTTTTCATGGGATTGAAAGCTGCTGCAAAATATCAGTTTGGTACTGATGTCCTTGATGGTAAAAAAGTTCTTGTACAAGGAATTGGACACGTTGGAGAAACTCTAGTAGAGTATTTAACAAAAGAAGGAGCAATTGTACAGATTACAGATATCAACGAAGGAAAATTAAAAGAAGTTGAAGCAAAATACGGTGCTAAAATCTTTACTGGTGATGATATTTATAGTGCAGATGTGGATATTTATTCTCCATGTGCATTAGGAGCAACTCTTAATGATGATACTGTAAATAAAATTAAAGCTAAAGTTATTGCAGGTGCTGCAAATAATCAATTGGCAAATGATGCTGTTCATGGTCAAATCTTGAAAGATAGAGGTATTCTTTATGCTCCTGATTTCTTGATCAATGCAGGTGGAATTATCAATGTTTATGCAGAAATCGTAGGATATGATAAAGCAGAAGCAATGAGAAGAACAGAGAATATTTATAACACTACATTGGAGATTTTCAACTTTGCAGATGTGAATAAAATTACTACACAACAAGCAGCAATGTCAATGGCGCAAAACCGTATTGACACAAGAAAAAAAGAAAACGCTAAATAATTTCTTAGCATTTCAATATTATTCTTATTTTTGTGGAGCGAAAGATACCTTTCGCTTCACTAATTTTAAATGTTCTTACAGCAGTGTTAAATAGAAGACATATACGTGTTAAAGTGATGCAATCGATTTATGCGATGTATCAAAATAGTTCAGATAATCTTGAAAAAGAGGAGAAGTTCCTATTTCAAAGTATTGAAAATATTCAAGATTTATACCTTATCATGCTTTCTTCTTTGATAGAGATAAGAACTCTTGAAGAAGATTTTCTAGAAAAATCCAGTAAAAAACATCTTGTAACCAAAGAGGAACGTAACCCAAATAAGAAATTCGTTAATAACGAAGTGCTTCAAATTTTGGCGGAAAATAATGCGATAAGCATTGCCTTGGCGGATAAGAAAATCGATAATTGGAAATTAAACGATGATTACATCATTATACTATTAAATGAGGTTAAGAAAAGCAGCATTTATGAAAAGTATATGACTACTCGTGTTAATGACTTCAAAGAAGACAAACAATTTATTGTCGATCTTTTTACAGAAGTGATTGCTCCTAATGAAAAATTATACGAGTATTTAGAAGATCATAAGCTAACTTGGATTGATGATATTCCTTTAGTAAATACGGCTATTGTTAAGCAATTAAAACAAATCAAACAGTCTGACGATAATTCATTCTTAGTATCTAGATTATACAAAGATTCAGAAGATAAAGAATTTGTACGCAATCTGTTTAGAAAAACAATTTTGAATGCAACTGAATTATCAAGAGAATTTATTGATAAAACACCAAACTGGGATGCAGAAAGAATTGCTGAAATTGATACTATTATTTTAAAAATGGCAATCTGTGAGTTTTTAAAGTTTCCTTCAATTCCAGTAAAAGTGACAATTAACGAATATTTAGAAATTGCAAAAGAATATTCTACTCCAAAAAGTAGTATTTTTATCAACGGAATTTTAGATAATCTTATTAAAGAATATCAAAATGACAATAAATTGAACAAAACCGGCAGAGGTTTAATGTAAAACATCTAATATTTAAAAGTTATGATTAAAAAGATTTTTTGTTTAGCAACAGTTGCAACCCTGATGTTAACTGTTTCTTGTAAAAAAGAAGATGCAGCAGCTAAAGTTAATGAAGAGAACTTAAAAGTTTCTCAAGCAACTGGAGAGCAAGCAGGCAAATTACCTACAATTAAGTTTGAAGAAGAAACACATGATTTCGGAACAATTAATGAAGGTGATAAAGTTGAAACAGTGTTTAAATTCAAAAACGAAGGTGAAGCAAATCTTTTAATTATTGATGCAAAAGGTAGTTGTGGATGTACGGTTCCTGAATTTCCAAAAGAACCAGTTGCTCCAGGGCAAACAGGAGAGATTAAAGTATCTTTTGATTCTCATGGTAAACCAGGACAACAACAAAAAACAGTTACTTTAACAACAAATACTGCCAAAGGTAGTGAGCAAATTAATATTAAAGCTAGTGTAACTCCAAAAGCTGGAGGAGCAACAGCTACTAACTAAAAATTACTATGGAACAAATTACACAGTTCGCCCCATTCTTATTGATGTTTGTCGTTGTTTATTTCTTTATGATTAGACCACAACAAAAAAGACAAAAATTAGAAAAGCAATTTGAAAATGAATTAAAAGTTGGTGATAAAATCATCACAAAAAGTGGTTTACACGGTAAAGTTGCTGAAATGGCTGACCAAACATTAGTGATTGAAACAATGGCTGGAAAATTAAAAATTGAGCGTTCTGCAGTTTCTATGGAAATGAGCAGTAAGTTGAATGCACCAGTGGTTAAGAAATAAGAAAATAATGTTGTAAGTATAAAAAAAGGCTGTCTAATTCTAGACAGCCTTTTTTGTATGTAAATAATTCAAGCACATTTATCATTGTAATGCGCTTGAACTTAATTTGAATTATTTTTTAAGAGCAGTTAATTCTGCAATTTTCACAATTACCTGTGTTGCTTTTTCCATGCTCTCTACAGGAACATATTCGTATTTCCCATGGAAATTATGTCCACCAGCAAAGATATTTGGACAAGGTAAGCCTTTGTATGATAATTGACATCCATCGGTACCACCACGAATCGGTTTGATGATTGGTGTAATACCTAATTCTTTCATTGCTTGTTCAGCAGTATCAACAATATGCATTACAGGTTCAACTTTTTCTTTCATATTGTAATACTGATCATGAATTTCAGCTGTTACGATATCAGAACCAAATTGTCTTGCGTATTTTTTATTAAGCTTCTTCGTTATTTTACCAATAAGCTCTTTACGTTTTTCAAATCTTTTAAGGTTATGGTCACGAATGATTAATTCAATAACAGTCTCCTCAATACCACCTTTAATATGGTTTACGTGGAAGAAACCTTCATATCCTTTAGTTAATTCAGGAACTTCTTCAGCAGGTAAATTCTTGATGAATTTATTTGCAATCAAAATTGAATTGATCATTTTTCCTTTAGCATAACCAGGGTGTACACTTTTACCTTGGATAGTGATTTTTGCACCAGCAGCATTAAAATTCTCATATTCTAATTCACCTATCTGGCTACCATCCATAGTATAAGCCCAATCAGCACCGAATTTCTCAACGTCAAATTTATGTGCTCCACGTCCAATTTCCTCATCAGGAGTAAAACCTACTCTGATTCTTCCGTGTTTTATTTCTGGATTTTGGATAAGATGCTCCATTGCAGTAACAATTTCTGTGATACCTGCTTTGTCATCCGCTCCTAATAAAGTAGTACCATCGGTAGTGATGAGTGTTTGTCCTTTATATTGAAGTAAATCTTTGAAATAGCTTGAAGATAAAATAATATTTTGTTCTTTATTCAATACAATATCTCCACCATCATAATTCTTGATAATTTGAGGTTTTATATTAGCTCCAGTAAAATCTGGAGTAGTATCAAAATGTGAAATGAAACCAATTGTGGGAACATCATGGTCTACATTACTTGGTAGTGTAGCCATAATATAGGCATTCTCGTCAATAGTAACTTCCTGCATTCCAATTGCTTTTAGTTCTTCAACCAATTGATTGGCTAAATCCCATTGTTTTGCAGTACTTGGTGTGGTATTCGAGTTTGGATCAGATTCTGTATCAACAGTAACATAGCTTATAAAGCGATCTATAATGTGTTGCATAGTTTAATTTTTAATTTCCACAAATGTACAAATTTGAAAAATTAATCTCTTTTATATTATGCAAGTTTTTGAACTCAATTTCACTATAATTGACAAGGTAATAGGATGTATTTCTTTATTTTTGAAAAATAATTTAATCACCTACTTTTTAAAGATTCATAAATGAAAACATTATTCAGCTCCTTAGCCTTACTATCCGAGAAAGAATTGGATCGACTGGATGGAGTGTTGACGCATAAAATTCTCAAAAAAGGAGAATATCTCATTGAAGAGAATCAAATTTGCAATGAAATTGTGTTTATAAAATCGGGAGCATTACGTTCTTTTTATCGCAATAACGATGGGGATGAAATTACAAATTGCATTACTTTTGAAAATGAACTCATGGCAGCATTCTCAAGTTTTGTAACACAAAATCCTACCAATGAGAATATTCAGGCGATTTTTGATACAGAATTACAAGTTTTACATCGAGATGATCTTGAGAAATTTTATGAAAATAGTATTGAGTGGCAAAAATTAGGTAGAACACTTTCTGAAATACAATATGTAGCTTTAGAAAAAAGAATAGCTTTATTTCAGAAATTCTCAGGAAAAGAACGCTATGAAGAGCTTTTTAAGCTCCATACAAAATATATTCAATTTATTCCACTACAATATCTGGCATCCTTTTTAGGAGTTACACCAAGACATCTAAGTCGTATTAGAAAATCTATAATATAATATCATTAAAAGAAAAACAGTTGATTTTTTGTTCAAGTGGTCAGATGAATTTTGATGTTAGCGTTTTATGACATTAGTGTAAGTATCAATCCAATCTTCAGGGGTGATTTTTGATACTAATTCAGCAATTAATTCATGAGGTATTTGGTCAATTTTTTTAAATCGAATACAACTTTTTCCCATATCCAATTTAGATTTAGAGTGTTTAGCATATTCAATGGTAAACCACTCTAATAATTTTGGATCAGAATAAATACCCATATGATACAGCGCAATAAAGTTTTTTTGAGACGCAATACTAATGAAGGGAAGTGGCGTTTTAGGATCACAATGGTATCCTTCTGGATACAATGAATGTGGTACAACATAGCTCAACATTCCGTAGCCCATCGTTTCAGAATAACCTTTTGGTAGGTTCTCTAATATTGTTTTTCGGAGTTTCTGCATCGCATTTTTTCGATCCTCTGGAAGTTCGTCAATGTAATCTTGGGGTTGGGTAGCTGTTGATCGCATTATTATTAATTAAAAATAAGAGTGTATTTTTTGTTAATTCCTTATTAAAGGGTCTCAAATTTAATTAAATGATTCGATGTATTTACGATTCGATGAAATTTTATGATATTGAAGTCATTGTGAAATAATCTAACCTGCTATTTTCTATAACGTAAATCAGATATGGAGAACTTATTCTTGAAATAATAGTGCTACTTATAAAATCATTATAAAAATCAGATTATTTCAATTTCAATAGTAAATTCTTTATTTTTGCCGAAACAACACACTATCCATATGTACAAACTGATTGTTCGTCCAATTTTTTTCTGTTTTGATCCAGAAAAAGTACACTATTTTACATTCTCTCTAATTCGCTTTTTGAATAAAATACCAGGTGTTTCTTCTATTTTTAGAGGAATGTATGAGGTGAAAGATGCCCGATTAGAGCGCGAGGTTTTTGGTTTGAAATTTAAAAATCCTGTTGGGATCGCTGCTGGATTTGATAAAGATGCGAAACTATATCAGGAATTATCAAATCTTGGATTTGGTTTTATTGAAATAGGTACTCTAACACCAAAAGGACAAGAAGGAAATCCCAAGAAAAGACTATTTCGTTTGAAAGCTGATAGTGCTATTATAAATAGAATGGGATTTAATAATGGAGGAGTAGTAGAAGCGGTAGAAAGGTTGAAGAAAAACAAAGGTGTTTTAATCGGAGGGAATATTGGAAAGAATAAACTAACCCCGAATGAAGATGCGGTATTAGATTATGAAATTTGTTTTGATGCTTTGTATGATTATGTAGATTATTTTGTGGTGAATGTGAGTTCTCCGAACACACCCAATTTAAGAGCACTACAAGATAAAGAACCTTTAACGCAATTATTGCAAACACTTCAGGATAAAAACCTAACCAAACCAAAAGCAAAGCCCATCTTATTAAAAATTGCACCCGATTTGACAGATGAACAATTATTAGATATTATTGATATTATCAAATCAACGCAAATCGCAGGAGTAATTGCAACCAATACCACTATTTCAAGAGAAGGATTACAATCTGAAAATAAAGAAGAAATGGGTGGACTAAGCGGAAAACCTTTAACAAAAAGATCCACTGAAGTCATTCGATTTCTATCTGAAAAAAGTAATAAAGCATTTCCAATTGTAGGAGTAGGAGGAATACATACTGCGGAAGATGCTATTGAAAAACTAGAGGCAGGAGCAAGCTTGATTCAATTGTATACAGGGTTTATCTATGAAGGGCCAGCATTGGTGAAAGAAATCAATAAGAAGATTTTAAAAAACATTTAATGATTACCCTTCCTGTAGTAGATAATGTAACATACGATCGGGATCATCCAGAAACGATTTAGTGACTTTGTAAGGTTCGCAGTCTTTATAAGAAACCTCTGTAATACTACTTCCAGAAACCTCATAAATAGTAGCCTTAGGGAATGCTAGAAGAATGGGAGAATGTGTGGCAATGATGAATTGGGATTTGTTTTTAATCAGACGATTCATTTCACACAAAAGTGTCAACTGTCGGGTAGGAGATAGTGCTGCTTCGGGTTCATCTAGAATATAGAGACCTTCCCCTCGAAATCGATTTTGTATTAATGCCAGAAAACTTTCCCCATGAGATTGATCATGCAATGATTTTCCACCATAATATTGCTGAGAATGCAAACGATCAATTTCTGAAGCGACATTGTAAAAACTTTCTGCTCTTAGAAAAAAATGATCCTTTTCTCGGTTAGTCGACCGAATAGGCGTCATGTATTTATAAAGCTCAGAGTTTGTAACTTGAGTAGCAAAATTAAAATCTTTGGAACCTCCTTCGGCATTTAATCCACAGATAAGTGCTATAGCTTCCAAAATTGTTGACTTCCCACTACCATTTTCTCCCACAAAAAAAGTAATATTTTCATCCAACTTTAGTTCTTTAATTTCAAGAAGATTCTTTACAATAGGTAGTTTTGAAACATAAGTTTGATCTTCAATAATTGTAGAATTAATTTTAATACTATTAATATACTGCATGTAGGTTCATTATAAATTTGGATAGTTAAATTCAAAAACTATACCATGATAATTTGGAGTGTATCAAGTAGTAAAGGATTGAAAATCAAATAATATTTCAGAATAAAAATGAAACATTAGATGATTGAAGTTATTTCGTTAAAAAAATACAGAATTTTAGTATATTTTTAAAAGAAAACGATTTCGTAAAATCCAATTCTTTCTTATCTTTGAAGTTCTATGGAACCAGTAAAAATTATAGAATGCCCTCGAGATGCCATGCAAGGTATCAAGATGTTTATTCCTACGGAAAAGAAAGTACAATACATACAATCGCTTCTGCGTGTAGGTTTTGATACCTTAGATTTTGGTAGTTTTGTATCGCCAAAAGCCATTCCACAAATGGTTGATACGGCAGAAGTGTTAGCGCAATTAGACTTATCCGATACAAAGAGTAAGTTACTGGCGATTATAGCAAATACGCGTGGAGCAGAGCTTGCTTCAGAACATGCACCCATTCAATATTTAGGATATCCATTTTCAATTTCAGAAAATTTCCAGATGCGTAATACGCATAAAACGATTGCAGAATCTCTGGTAACGTTGCAGGAAATTCTAGAAATTGCAGATAAAAGCAATAAAGAAGTAGTTGCCTATTTATCAATGGGATTTGGTAATCCATATGGAGATCCATGGAATGTAGAAATTGTGGGAGATTGGACTGAAAAATTATCCAATATGGGAGTTAAAATACTGTCATTATCAGATACTGTAGGTAGTTCGACACCCGATGTTATTGAATATCTATTTTCGAATTTAATTCCGAAATATCCGGAAATTGAATTTGGAGCCCATTTGCATACGACACCCGATAAATGGTTTGAAAAAGTAGATTCAGCCTATAAAGCAGGATGCCGCAGATTTGATGGAGCAATTCAAGGTTTTGGTGGATGCCCTATGGCAAAAGATGACTTAACAGGAAATATGCCTACGGAAAAAATGTTATCCTATTTTACAACGGTAAAAGAAGATACAGGAACAAGTCCAATGAGTTTTGAATCTTCCTATAACGAGGCGACAAAATTATTTGGAGTATACCATTAATTTTTCAAATACTTTTATGGAACGCCCCATTCTGTAATCATAAATTATATTAATCATAAGACCTTTAGATTTATGAAATTATATCCACAGTTTGGGAAAAAACCTTCGGGAGAAAGATTAGAAAAAATTAAAGCCTCAGTAAATTACAAAGACGGAGCTTTCCAAAATTTAGAATTTACACCCACTTTAACAGAAGGCTATACGTATGGCGCATTACTAAAAGCCTATATATCACCTACAGCGAAACACCCAGTGCCAAAAGATGTTTTGCCTTTTGTGAAAACAGATTTAAAAACAGATATAGAGTCAAATTCTATAGTTTGGTTTGGACATTCTTCCTATTTATTACAATTAGATACTCTTACAATATTAGTAGATCCTGTATTCTCAGGAAATGCATCCCCTTTTTCTTTTTTAGTAAAAAACTATCCTGGAAGTAACGAATATAGTGTTGTCGATTTACCAGAAATTGATGTATTGATTATTACACACGATCATTATGATCATTTGGATTATAAAACCGTAACTGCATTACAGTCAAAAGTAAAATTAGTAATTACAAGTCTGGGGGTAGGATCACACTTAGAATATTGGGGGTATCCGTCGGAAAAAATTATTGAATTGGACTGGCATGATTCCTATACGATTAATGCAACAACCCAAATAACAGCTACACCAGCCCGACATTTCTCAGGAAGGGGAATTAAAAGGAACCAAACTTTATGGTCTTCCTTTATAGTAAAGAATGAAGACTATAATTTGTTTTTAGGAGGAGATTCAGGATTTGGAACACATTTCAAAGCAATAGGAAATCAATACGGACCTTTTGATTTGGCTATTCTAGAATGTGGGCAGTACAATGTTTCTTGGAGAAATATTCATACACTACCAGATGAAATAATACAAGTGGCGGAAGATTTACAGACCACAAAAATTCTTCCAGTACATTGGAGTAAATTCAAATTGGCCTTACACGATTGGAATGAACCAGTGACTGATTTATTAAAGGATAACGAATCTAAAAAGATTACTATTTTAACTCCCATGATTGGAGAGCAATTTTCGTTAGAACAAACCGATTCATTTCCGCATTGGTGGGATACGGTGAAATAAGAAGTTGTTTTTAAGGATAGTTAAAAATAAGCTCTTTTTAAAATTATAAAAATATTAACGTTAAATAACTAGTGATCTAATTATATATTCTAATCTAATTTGCTTATATTTGCATGCAATTTAACTACAAATTGCAACATGAAAGCACACAGCTCAAAAATTGTCGGTGAAGGATTAACTTACGACGATGTACTTTTAGTACCTAACTATTCAGAAGTTTTACCACGAGAAGTTAGCATTCAATCAAAATTTTCAAGAAATATTACACTTAATGTTCCTATAGTAGCCGCTGCAATGGATACTGTAACTGAAAGCGCTATGGCTATTGCTATGGCTCAAGAAGGTGGAATTGGTGTTCTACATAAAAATATGACCATCGAGCAGCAAGCTGCAGAGGTTCGTAAAGTAAAAAGAGCAGAATCAGGAATGATCATTGATCCGGTTACTTTACCATTGACAGCAACTGTTGCAGATGCAAAACAATCGATGAAAGAATTTGGAATTGGAGGTATTCCGATTGTAGATGAAAATAAAACATTAAAAGGTATTGTTACAAATCGTGATTTGCGTTTTGAGAAAAATAATGGACGACCTATTATTGAAGTAATGACCAGTGCTAACTTGGTTACTGTTGCAGAAGGTACTTCATTAGAAGAAGCTGAAGTGATTCTTCAAGGACATAAAATCGAAAAATTACCAGTAGTTAATTCAGAAAATAAATTAGTTGGATTAATTACTTTTAGAGATATTACTAAATTAACTCAAAAACCAATTGCAAATAAAGATGTATTTGGCCGCTTGAGAGTAGCAGCAGCTATTGGTGTAACAGGTGATGCAGTAAATAGAGCAGAAGCATTAGTAAATGCAGGCGTTGATGCTTTAATCATTGATACTGCTCATGGACATACACAAGGTGTTGTAGATGTATTAAAAGAAGTAAAAAGTAAATTCCCAACGGTAGATGTAGTAGTAGGTAATATTGCTACTCCAGAAGCTGCTTTGTATTTAGTAGAACACGGTGCAGATGCTGTAAAAGTAGGTATTGGGCCAGGATCAATTTGTACAACACGTATTGTGGCAGGTGTAGGTTTTCCTCAATTTTCAGCAGTATTAGAAGTTGCAGCAGCAATTAAAGGAACTGGAGTTCCGGTGATTGCAGATGGTGGAATACGTTATACAGGAGATATCCCAAAAGCAATTGCAGCAGGAGCAGATTGTGTAATGTTAGGATCACTTTTAGCAGGAACTAAAGAATCTCCAGGAGAAACAATTATTTTTGAAGGTAGAAAATTCAAATCATATAGAGGAATGGGATCTGTTGAAGCGATGAAAGAAGGTTCAAAAGATCGTTATTTCCAGGATGTAGAAGATGATGTGAAGAAATTAGTTCCAGAAGGAATTGTAGGACGTGTACCATACAAAGGAGAATTAAATGAAAGTATGTTACAATTCATAGGTGGTTTAAGAGCAGGAATGGGATATTGTGGTGCTAAAGATGTACCAACATTACAAGCGACAGGACGTTTTGTTAGAATCACAGCAAGTGGTATTAACGAAAGTCACCCACACAATGTGACCATTACCAAAGAAGCACCAAACTATTCTAGATAATATTTTAAGATATAGTAAAAAAAAATCCCTTCTGATACTTTCAGAAGGGATTTTTTTTACTCATCGATATTTCTTTTTAGAAGTTGACTATCCCAAGAGTGATCTGTGGCACTTATTTGCCCCAGTAAATCACTTTTTAGAAGTTGTTCCTGTATTTCCATTTCTTCTAGAGTACTAACCATATACGCCATTTTATCATGACGTTTTTTGGCTAATCGGCGGATAGTAGCTTCATCATATTTGATAAATTGCTGTCCCTGTCGAGTAGCAGAATATTTTCGGTGCCCTAATTCTACAAGAGCATCAACACCCATATTTACTGCAGAATAAAGTGTTTCTCTATAAATATGATCTACTCCTTGGTCAATCAATTCATAGGCATCGATTCGGTTACGGGCACGGGTCAATATTTTTAAAGTTGGAAAGTGTTTCTTTAAAGTTTCGATGACAGTAAGGTTCACCGATGGATTGTCTATAGCAGCAATAAAAAGTTTAGCCGAATCAGCTCCCGCAGCTTTTAATAATTCTAATCGTGTAGCATCACCATAATATACCTTGAAACCCATTTTACGAAGCAATTCGACACGTTCTGCATCATGATCTAAGATTGTAGCTTTAATGCCGTTGGCTTTAAGTAAACGTCCTACCGTACTTCCGAAATGACCAAAACCAGCAATCACAACTTCATTTTGTTCATCGATATAATCATCGTCTTTCTCTTTTTCCTTCTCTACATAACGAGGGATAATCCATTTTTCATTAATTAACATTAAGAAAGGAGTAAGTAACATACTGATGGCTATGATGGCCATCATTTGATTGGCTAGTATTTTGGGTAAAAGGTCCAATTGAGTAGAAAAACTTAGAATTACAAAACCAAATTCTCCTGCCTGACTTAATCCAAAAGCAAATAGAAAATTTTGCTCATTTCTTATTTTATAAACTTTACCAACAATAAATAGAACACCAAATTTAACCAGTGTTAAGGCTAGAACAAAAAGAAGGATAAAGCTCGGATTGTCAATTACCAATCGGAAGTTGATCGAAGCACCAACACCAATAAAGAATAACCCTAATAACAACCCCTTGAAAGGAGCAATATCACCTTCCAGCTCATGTCGGAATTCACTATTTGCTAAAACGACACCCGCCATAAAAGCACCCAAGGCAGGGCTGAGTCCAACTAATCCCATGATATAGGAAACACTGACCACTACTAATAGGGCAGAAGCTGTAAAGAGCTCTTGTAATCTCGTTTTGGCTACAAAACGTAATAAGGGAACAATAAGATATCTACCGGCAAAATAAACGATGGCTATTGTGCCTACAACTATTAAGGTTTGAATTCCCCCAGGAAAATCGGAGATTAATGATTTTTGGATGTTTTCTATGTCTTTATTCGCTACTGCAATTAAAGGTAAAAAAGCTAAAATAGGAATTACGGCAATATCTTGAAATAGGAGTACAGCAAAAGAAGCTCTTCCCATTGTAGTTTGCGATAATTGTTTTTCTTTTAGTGTTTGCAGTACAATTGCGGTAGAGGATAGCGATAATGTTAATGCAACAGTTATTGTGGTTTGCCAAGACCAATTAAAGGTGTAATAACAGGCAAAAAATACAATGAAAGTAGTTCCTACAATTTGGAGTGAACCCATTCCTAAAATGAAACGCCTCATTTTCCAAAACTTATAAGGATCTAATTCCAAACCAATAAGAAATAACATCATGACGACGCCAAACTCTGCAAAATGCATAATATCTTCCCCTTCTTCTCCAATGAAACCGAGTAGAAAAGGACCAATGATGATACCTGCAAAAAGATAGCCTAGGATAGAACTCATCCCTAATTTTTTAGCAATCGGAACGCAAATGACAGCCGAAACTAAATAGATTATAGCCTGATAGAGAAAGTTATTGTCCATTGGTATCTGTTTTTAGTGTGGAAAACCAATCGTTTAAATAATAATGGTCATGAATTTCTGTACTTGGTGCAGTATCGATAAGGAAAGTTAATAGCTGCTGATATAGAAGACCATTTTCCTTATAACCCTTGTCGTCCATTTCATGAGTGCCATGGACGACAAAAGGAGGTAAGTAATTCATTTTACATACCTGTGCCGTTTGATTGAAAGGTTCTAGTAGTTCAGGAATAGAAAAACGATCTTTTCCTTCTCTACAATAATTTTCACGCGGACCACCGGTTGTAATAACTTGAAAAAGTATTTTGTCCTTTAATGCATTTCCTTTTTTTCCATAAGCCCAACTGTGTTCAAGCACCATATCAATCCATTGTTTGAGCAATGGGGGACAACTGTACCAATAAATGGGATGGTGCCAGATAATAATGTCATGTTGCGCTAATAATTCCTGTTCTCTTTTGATGTCAATATCAAATTGTGGATATTCCTCATAGAGATCATGAAATGTAATATGCTCAGAATTGGGTATATGATTTACTAATGCTTTGTTTGCATTTGATTTTTCAAAAAGCGGATGTGCGAATAATATTAGAATTCGGTTTTTTTGCATCTAAAGTTTTTATACGATTCATTTAGTTTATTCCTAAATAGTTGCTTGGCGTAATCTGCAACAGCTCTTTTTTGATATCATTAGATACCACTAATGTTTCGATAAAATTATGAATAGCTTTTTTGTCTATAGCTTCATTCGTACGTGTTAAACCTTTCAAAGCTTCGTATGGATTTGGATAACCCTCTCTTCTTAGAATTGTTTGTATCGCCTCCGCTACTACAGCCCAGTTTTTCTCTAAATCCTCTGCAAATTTATCAGCATTCAATAATAATTTATTCAATCCCTTCAAAGTTGCTTCAAATCCAATTAAAGTATGGCCTAATGGAACACCAATATTTCTTAAAACAGTACTATCAGTTAAATCACGTTGTAATCTAGACAATGGTAATTTTGCAGATAAATGCTCAAAAATAGCATTAGCAATTCCTAAGTTTCCTTCTGAGTTTTCAAAATCAATAGGATTTACTTTATGTGGCATGGCAGAAGAACCGATTTCTCCCGCTTTAATTTTTTGTTTAAAATATTCCATTGATACATACGTCCAGATATCACGATCTAAATCGATAATAATAGTATTGATACGTTTTAAAGCATCAAAAAATGCAGCAAAATGATCGTAATGCTCAATTTGAGTAGTTGGGTAAGAATGGTGTAATCCTAAAGTAGCTTCTACAAAATTATTACCAAAAGCTTTCCAATCAATTGCAGGATAAGCTACATGGTGCGCATTGTAGTTACCCGTTGCACCACCAAATTTTGCAGCAAAAGGAACATTGAACAATAAACGCATTTGCTCTTCTAATCGTTCAACGAATACTCCAATTTCTTTTCCTAAACGGGTAGGAGAAGCAGGTTGACCATGTGTTCTTGCAAGCATTGGAACATTTGCCCACTCCACGCTTAATTCTTTTAGTTTAGCAATTAAACCAATTAGCGATTTAATGTACACGTTTTCAAACGCTTCTTTCGTAGAAAGTGGAATTGCCGTGTTGTTAATGTCTTGAGAAGTTAATCCGAAATGGATGAATTCTCTATAAGTTGATAATCCTAATTTTTCAAAAGCATCTTTAATAAAGTATTCTACTGCTTTCACATCGTGGTTTGTAGTCTTTTCAGTTTCTTTGATCGCAGTAGCATCTGCTTCGGAAAAATTGATATATATGTTTCGTAAAGAATCAAAAAGAGAATGATCCACACCTTTTAATTGTGGTAAAGGAATTTCGCAAAGTGCAATGAAATATTCAATTTCTACTTGAACTCTGTATTTAATTAATGCTTGTTCAGAAAAATAGGGAACGAGTGAAACAGTTTTACTTCGGTAGCGACCATCAATGGGCGAAATAGCGTTTAATTCGTTTAGTGACATAGTGTGTAAGTGTTGTTTTTTATAATAATGCGAATATAAGCTATCTGAGCGAAGAATGAAAGTGTAGCGTTTTGATATTTTTCATAAAATTTGAACCATTTTTCAGTCCTAAATGAGGTTAAAGTCAACTGTATTCTTACAAAAAAACAAAAGAGCCAATACTCAGATAACTTGAGATTAGCTCTTTCTCAATAATAGCATTTCTAGTTGTGGTATTAGTATATAATATACTGTTTATACAAAAGCACTATGCCCAGTAATTGCTTTTCCTACAATTAGTGAATTTACTTCTTTCGTTCCTTCATAAGAATATATAGCCTCTGCATCGGCTACAAATCGAGCGATATCATACTCTAGTAAGATTCCATTACCGCCAAATAATTCGCGAGAATGACCTACAATGTCCCGCATTCGGGAAGTACAAAATACTTTGGCAAGTGAGGCATGCTCGTCGGCTAAATCACCATTGTCCTGCATAACCGATAATCGGTATACCATGGCTTGCATGGCTGTTAAATCGCCGAGCATAGAAACCAATAATCCTTGTACCAATTGGAATCCTGCAATTGGACGGCCGAATTGTTCTCGTTCTCCCGTATATTTCAAGGCCAGTTCATAAGCACCTCTAGCACATCCTACAGCTTGCCATGCTACACCTGCTCTGGTCATGCGGAGTACTTTTGCTGTATCTCTAAAAGAGTTAGCCTCCTGCAGCCTATCTGTTTCAGGAACAATACAATTCGTTAATGTAATTAATCCATTTTGGACCGTACGCAAAGCCATTTTATCCCTCATTTTCTCTACAGTAAAACCAGGATTTTCCTTTTTGACAATAAAACCTTTTACTTTACTATCGTCTAAATCTCTTGCCCATATAATTGTAATATCAGAGAATGGAGAGTTACCAATCCATTTTTTCTGACCGTTTAATACCCATTCATCTCCTTCTTTTTTACAAGTAGTAGTTAATCCACCTGCAGTACCAGATCCCACTAATGGTTCAGTGAGACCAAAGGCACCAATGATTTCCATTTTTTGCATTCTTGGAAGCCATTCTTGTTTTTGTTCTTCTGAGCCACAGAGATAAATAGATCCCATTGCTAAGCCACTTTGTACGCCAAAAAAGGTAGAAATAGAACTATCAACTCGTGCCATTTCCATGGCTAGAAAGCCTTCCAATAAAGCAGAATGACCCGCACAACCATAACCTTGATAAGTAAGTCCGGCAATGTTTAATTCGGCCATTTTTGGGATAATATGCATCGGGAATTCAGCCTTATTCCAATATTCATTGGCAATAGGCTGAATTTCTTCTTGCATGAATTTTCTAACTTTTAATAATATCTCTCTTTCGTTAGGAGGTAATGTTGTCCCTAGTTCATAAAAATCACCATTAATTTCAGGGATTTCTGGTTTTTTACTACCCGATCCCATCATTTTCATCATCTTCGCTAAATCAGCATCGCTCATTTTAGAGAAAGATTCCATTAACTTGTTTAAATCTACTTTTTGTGAAAGCTCATTTAATTTTTCAAAATCAAGATGTGTGACAATATTTTTTAGTGTTGAAAAGGATTTTAATAAACTCATAACGTTTTGTTTTTTAGAAGATGTTCTAAAGTACAAAATATTTTTTGAGGACTATTAATTTTATAATAACGTTATGATTTTCAATCGTTCAATGCTTTTACAAAAAAAGTAGTTTTATGTGTCTGTTTTATTTGTGAATAGAATGAATTAATTCGTTCTGAAATATTTCTAAACCAGCCGTAGCAACATCGGTTATGATGGTGATATCATTCTTAGGATTTAGAATTGGTGAAGGATTGTTATCCACATAATAGACCGCAGCTGAAGTCTTAGCATAATCAATTAAACTTGCAGCAGGGTAAACCTGTAGTGATGTTCCTATGATTAAAATTACATCAGCCTTCTTTGTGATTTTAATTGCTTTTTCTATGGCAGGTACGGCTTCGCCAAACCAAACAATATGAGGCCTTATTTGACTTTTTTTCTCGCATAAGTCACCGATGTGAATATCTGTTTTACATTCATAGACCAGATGCTCATCAAGTGAGCTTCTGGATTTCAATAGTTCCCCGTGTAAGTGTAGGATATTAGTACTGCCTGCACGTTCATGTAAATCATCAACATTTTGAGTGATGATGGTAACATCAAACAATTGTTCCAGTTCAACTAATATTTCGTGAGCTCTGTTGGGTTTGACTGTTAGTAATTGCTGTCTTCTTTTGTTATAAAAATTGAGTACCAATTTAGGATCGTTTTTCCAACCTACAGGCGAGGCTACTTCCATGATATCATGTCCTTCCCATAAGCCATCACTATCTCTAAAAGTTTTGATACCACTTTCTGCGCTTATTCCTGCGCCCGTTAGTACAACTAAACTTTTTTTCATAAAACCATTTTTATACTTTTCCTAATGTATATAATTGTTCAAGTGTTGGAGTGGGGCTCCCTCCCTCAGGTTCTAGCGTAATTCCAAATGCTTCTGCACTGGTTACCTTATCTACTGTGAACATACGTCCGTTATCGGCAGTGAAATTGTTTAATAACCCTACGCTAGTAGGTGTTAATGGATTTAATTTCAATGCCCATACTTGATACACTTTTCCTGCTGGGGGTTCAGGTAATTGCGAAGCATCTACATAGGCTACTTGGGTTGATTTATTCCAGTATACTTTTGCAAAAGCATCTGGGGCAACTTGCTGGCCTTCTAATTGTATTACGGAATTATTCTTGTCACGAATGATTCCTAAAATCGATTCTTTTTGTTGGTTTTTTGTTTCTAAAGCCACAACGTTTTCTTGTAGGTGTACTTTTTCTGATTCTATAGTTGTAATTTGATTTGTAGCTGTATTTAATTGATAGTATTGATATCCTACACCCAATAAAAGAATGATGGCTGCTGCCCAACCTAAATATTGAGACCAATTTGTTTTAGGTTGTAAGTCAATTACTTTGGTGTTCTTCTCTAATAACTGAGCTTTTATTCGGTTATAATTTTCGGCAGAAATATGAGGAGAGAAGCTATACGATAGATTCATCATCGCACGTTCTATAGATTCAATCTCTTGTTTTATCTCTGGATTTTTCTCTGCCATTAATGCAATCTCTTTATTCTCAGCATCTGTTAATTTGCCGTAAACATAAAGTTCTAAAATTCCAGATTCGATGTATTCGTTAGTTTCCATTATACTTGTAAAAATTTTCGTAATTCATTAATGCAACTTCTGTTTTGAGTTTTTACGGTTCCTAAAGGAATTTCAAGTTCATCTGATGCTTCTTGTTGGGTATAACCTTGAAAAAAAAGCAATTCGATTAACTCGATGCATTTGGGTTTTAGTTTTTTTACAAATGCTTGAATTCCAATAGTGTCAATCTTATTTGTCATCTTATTGGTATCGTCAAGTATATGTACGAAATTATCGGTAGATAAGTTTTTATGACTATTGTTAAAACTTTTAGAACGTAATTTATCAATGGCAGTATTGCGGGCTACATTGAGAATCCAAGTAAAGAATCGTCCTTTGCTTTCATTGTAGCTTTCTATATTTTTCCATATTTTAATAAATACTTCTTGTAAAACATCTTCAGATTCTTCCTTGTCTTTTAATAGATTAAAAATGATTCCATAAAGACTTTTAGAATACATATCGTATAAAACAGTGAAGGCTTTATCGTCTTTTTTGTAGATTAGCGGAAGTAATTCTTCTTGTGTCATTTGAGGTGGGGGATAATGTATACTAATGTAGTAAATCTTATTATAATTTTAATGAAAAATGGGTAAAATAGTTAACGATTTTGATTATCTCAGTTATTTGGAGGAATTCATTACAGAAAATCGAAGTCAGAAATTTATTAATGTATTAAAACAAAGGACTAATCATTTTACAGTAGCGATTGAAGATGTTTTTCAATTGCACAATACGAGTGCAGTGATGCGCAGTTGTGAGGTATTTGGTGTGCAGAATCTTCATGTAATTGAACAACTTTATGGTAAAAAAATCGATAAAGAAATTGCAATGGGGGCACAAAAGTGGGTGGATGTAAATCGATATAATCATATTGATGATTGTATTGATGCTCTAAAAAATAAGGGCTATCAGATTATAGCGACCACACCGCATGAAAACGATTGTTTATTGGATGATTTTGATATTAGTAAACCATCTGCTTTGTTCTTTGGAACAGAACGTTTGGGTTTGTCAGAAGAAGTAATTAAAAGGGCAGATGGATTCTTGAAAATTCCAATGAATGGTTTCACAGAAAGTTTAAATATATCGGTATCTGCGGCAATTATACTTCAAAATATAATGAGTCGTTTGCGAAAATCTGAAGTGAACTGGCAGTTGAGCGAGTCTGAGATGATTGAAAAACGATTGGACTGGGCTAAGAAGTCCATAAAAGATATTGTTCGTATAGAAGAACGTTATCTTGAGAACTTGAATCAGGAATAATATATCTATAAATGTTGTTATAAGTCTTTGCAAAAAGGCTTATAGCATCTATGTACTGATATAATTAAGATTGTATTACGTAGTTTAGTTACGTTTCAAAATTTTGTACTCTTCATAACATCCGCTAATAGCGTCCATGATTTGTAAATCATTTGCTGTTTTAATGAATGCTTCAGAGTAGTTGCAACGTTCTAAGATGTCTGCAATGTCTTTTTTGCTTACACCCAATAATGCTGCTAATGTTTCGCGGTCGAATTTAGATTGTAATAGGTTTCTAACGGTATCATCCTTTTTCATCTCTTTCAGCTTCTTTAATTCAGCTGGTTTTTTACCAAAAACATTATACAGTAAATCGGCAGGGTTGAAAATAGATCCAATTACTTTAGAGAATGCACCAGGAGCATATTCTCCAGCTTCATAGCCTGCTGGTAACCCAGAGATGCTGAAACGGTAATTCTCTTTTAAAGGAATAAGTTTAGAATCGACTTCAAGGTATCCTGTTAAGTCGTAAGGTTTAATAATTACCTCTTCAAGAGCATAAGCTCTTTCTGTAATTCTAATTTTGGCAGTTTTGGCTTTCATCCAGTCATTTGTAACTCTGACTCTGATGGATTGGAAACCGATAAATGAAATGTGTAGTGTATCATTTACGCGAGCTTCAAGTTCAAAATTACCTTTTTCATTACTAATTGTTCCTTTAACAAGGTTTAAATTAATAATGTTCACGTTCCCCATGGGAAGTGAAGTGTTGTCATTCACGATTGTACCGGAAATTGTTTCCTGAGAAAAAACAGTTGCTGACAGGAGTAAAAAAAAGAAAACTACAAAATATCTCATAACCTTATTAGAAGGTCTAAAAGTAATAAAACTTATGATGATATTTTGTAGTTCAGTATTAAATTATAAGAAAATTAACAATAAATGTTAGCTTCTTCTTGGACGTCTTGGCGTTGAGCTTCTTGGTGTTTCACCACCTCTAGATCCTTCAGATCTTCTGTCTGAATATCCTTCTCTTGGAGCTCTGTCTGAAAAACCACCTTCTCTTCTTGGAGCAGAACTTCTGTTCCCAGAGAAACCACCTTCTCTTCTTTGACCTCTATCACGGTCTCCACCGCGATCATTTCTAAATCCACCACCACTTCTTCCGTTGTGATCTCTACGACTGTTGCTTCTTCCGCCACCGTCATTTTTAGAAATTTCAACGTTGATTTTTCTTCCTTCTAATTGAACGTTGTTCAATACTTCCATTACTTTATCAGTATGTTCAGGATCTGTATTGAAGAAAGAGAAACCTTCTTTTACGTCTACTTTGAAAACATCATCACGACCTAATTCTAATGTGTCTCTTAAGTAGTCTTTTAATGTCATCCAGTCAAAATTATCTCTTGACCCGATGTTTACGAAATAACGTGTAGCGCCACCGTTGTTCTCTCTAGGAGCACCAGTACTTTCACGTCTGTCATTACCACTTGCTTGGTTAGATAAATCTCTAGTTTTTTTGTAGTAGTTGATGAATCTGTTGAATTCTACAGAAACCATTTTTTTGATCAACTCTTCTTTCGTTAAGTCTTTCATTACGTCATAAATAGCAGGAAGATAGTTGTCGATCTCATGATCTACTTCAACATCTTTAATTTTGTTTGCTAAGTGAAATAATTGGATTTCGCAGATTTCAATACCAGAAGGGATCGTTTTTTCTTCAAACTTTTGTTTGATGATTCTTTCAATTGAAGAGATTTTTCTCAACTCACTTTTAGTGATAATTACAATTGAAGTTCCTAATTTTCCAGCTCTACCAGTTCTACCACTTCTGTGGTTGTATGTTTCGATTTCGTCAGGTAGTTGATAGTTTACAACATGTGTAATATTATCAACGTCAATTCCACGTGCAGCAACATCGGTTGCAACAAGCATTTGGATTTGTCTACCACGGAAAGATTTCATTACTGAGTCACGTTGTGCTTGCGATAAATCTCCATGTAATGCAGCAGCGCTGTATCCATCTTCGATTAATTTTTCTGCAACAGCCTGTGTATCTCTTTTTGTACGACAAAATACAACAGAGAAGATATCAGGGTTAGCATCAGCTAAACGTTTTAATGCTTCATAGCGATCACGAGCATTCACTAAGTAAAATTCGTGAGATACAGTAGAAGAACCAGAGTTTTTAGCTCCAACAGTAATTTCTAATGGGTTTCTCATGAATTCACGAGCGATTCTAGCAACTTCTTGTGGCATAGTTGCGGAGAATAACCAAGTGTTTTTCTCATCTGGCGATGTAGATAAAATAGCAACGATGTCTTCATAGAATCCCATGTTCAACATTTCATCTGCCTCATCTAGTACGCAAAATTGAATTTTTGAAATGTCAACCAATCTACGGTTGATCATATCTTGCATTCTTCCCGGTGTTGCAACAATAATCTGAGCTCCTCTTTTGATTTCTCTTGCTTGTTCAGTTATACTAGCACCACCATATACAGCTACCACGTTAACGCCTTTTTCGTACTTAGAGTACTGTTTAATCTCGTTGGTAATTTGTAAACAAAGTTCTCTTGTAGGAGATAATATTAATGCTTGTGTATTTCTATCATTAGCGTCAATCTTCTGGATAAGCGGAAAACCAAAAGCGGCGGTTTTTCCTGTACCAGTCTGTGCTAATGCAACAATGTCAGTGTCTTGTTCCAATAATAGGGGAATCGCTTTTTCCTGTACTTCGGTCGGATTTTCAAATCCTAGATCTAAAATCGCCCTCAGTAGCGACTCACTCAATCCTAATTGTTCAAATTTATTCATATATGTATTTAAAAATAGGGCGCAAAGGTACTGTTAAATTTTAAGAATAACTAATGCTTTTGCTACTTTTATTTTTTTATTACAATTTGATAATCAGAAAGTTACTTTTTTATAAACTGGATTAATTGCGCTGTGGCTTTGCTACGGTGGCTAATCTTACTCTTTTCTTCTAAAGAAAATTCTGCGAATGTACGGTCGAATCCTTCTGGAAAAAATACAGGATCATATCCAAATCCCTGATTACCTTTCTTTTCAGTTCCAATAGTACCTTTGATAATACCTGTGAAAAGATGTTGCTCACCATTTAAATTAAGGGCAATTACCGTTTTAAATTGCGCCTTACGATTGGGGTTGTTCTCTAGAACGCGTAGTAATTTGTCGGTATTGTCACTATAGCTTCGTTGTGGTCCTGCATATCGTGCAGAATAAACACCAGGCGCTCCATGAAGAGCATCGACTTCCAGTCCAGAATCATCTGCAAAACAATCATAACCGTAGTTTTGTGTTACGTAATTTGCTTTTAAAATAGCGTTTCCCTCAATGGTTTCTGCTGTTTCTTCAATGTCTTCTAAACATCCGATATCCTCTAGTGTTAAGATCGTAATATCTTCTGGTAGAAGCTTTTGTATTTCAATTATTTTATCTTGGTTGTTTGAAGCAAATACAATTTTCATTATAAATAGGGTAAGTAATTAAAAAAAGAATAGAAGCAAAGTTACATTTTTTGGGTAATCTTAACTTCAAATGTGTTTGTGTTTTTATGGAACTAGTTTTTAGTCACATTTGTTAAGTTGTCAGGAAAATACAAATCGGATAAATGGGAAAATTCATCTCCACGCATAAAAATATTAATATCAACATCGGAGAAACGTGTTTTTCCAGCAGCTGCTAATAATTCGTTGGCTGCATGCAAGGTGTTTTTATGGAAATAATATACACGATCTGATTTATCAGTAACCACTAAACCTTTCATTAGCATTTTATTTTGAGTGGCTACACCGGTTGGGCATTCGTTGTTGTGGCAACGTAAGGCTTGGATACAGCCTAAAGAAAACATAAATCCTCTAGCGCTATTACACATATCAGCACCAAGGGCAATGGCATGTAAAATTGAATATCCTGAAATGATTTTACCACTACCAATTATCCTTACTTTATCTCTAATGTTTAAGTCGACCAAGGTTTTGTTTACAAAAATAAGAGCTGGTTCAAATGGCATACCAACGCCATCTGAAAATTCTAGTGGTGCAGCTCCTGTACCACCTTCGGCACCATCTACAGTTATGAAATCAGGATAACAATCTTGAGCAATCATTTCATGGCAGATGTTTTCAAACTCTTTTGTGTTTCCAATACAAAGCTTGAATCCAATTGGTTTTCCGTTTGATAATTCACGTAAGTGAGCAATAAATTCAATTAGTCCTTTGATGTCTGAGAAAGCGCTATGTCCTGGGGGAGATAAAACTGTGGTATGCGGTTGGATACCTCTTATTTTTGCAATTTGTTCGGTGTTCTTAGCAGCAGGAAGTACACCCCCATGTCCTGGTTTCGCTCCCTGTGATAACTTGATTTCGATCATTTTTACATTTGGAAGTATTGCTTTTTCTCTAAATTTTTCAGCATCAAAATGACCATTTGTGTCACGACAACCAAAATAACCAGTTCCAATTTGCCATGTAATATCGCCACCAGCAGCAAGGTGATATTCTGTAAGTCCGCCTTCGCCTGTGTTTTGATAAAAATTCCCTTTTTGAGCGCCAGTGTTTAAGGCACGAACCGCATTTTCACTGAGTGAACCAAAACTCATGGCAGAGATATTTAATAAAGAGGCTGAATAAGGTTGTTTACAGTCTTTTCCTCCTACAAGTACACGAGGTGCTTCTGGATTTACTTTGGCTGGGAAAATAGAATGTTTTATTCCTTCGTAACTGTCTTGGTTAAGATTTAATTGTGTTCCGAAAGGAGAATTAGAATCGATGTTTTTTGCTCTTTGGTATACTAAAGAGCGTTGGTTTCTTGAAAAAGGTTTTCCGTCAGTTGATCGTTCAATAAAATATTGTTGAATCTCTGGGGCAATCATTTCAAAAAGATATCTGAAATAACCCAAAACTGGGAAGTTTCGTAAGATGGCATGCTTCTTTTGAGTGGTGTTATAGTAGCCTATAACGAGTAATATTGGGAGGATTATTAAAAGTAAACGCCCCAGTTTAAAATAATGGTAAATTGCAATCGTGATTAAAAACGCAATGAATCCGAATATGAAGAATTTTTGTCTCATGCTTTTAATATTTAATTTATAAAATTGCGAAATGTGTTTTAGCTAAATTTCAAACGTACGTAATTGTGTTTGATTCCTTTTTTATCAGAATCTCGTTCATCTATTTCAAGAATAGTAGTTAAGGACTTTAGCATAGGTGTTAGTTTCGAAAAACCGTAATTTCTTGGATCGAATTCAGGTTTCTTTCGTACAATCAGGTTTCCAACATCTCCTAAAAATGCCCACCCATCATCATCGGCAATATCTTCAATCGTTGATTCAATTAGCTCAATGGTTTGTGCGTCAATACGATTCAGGGATTTTTCCTCTTTCTTTTTCGGGTCAGTAGTAGTTTGTTTTGGTGTAGTCTTTTTTGTTGCACCATCAATAACCTCAATATAGATAAATCGATCACAGGCAACGATAAAAGGGTTTGGTGTTTTCTTTTCTCCAATACCAATTACTTTCATGCCCGATTCGCGAAGTCGAATGGCTAATCGCGTAAAATCACTATCGCTGGATACAATACAGAAACCGTCTACTTTGCCAGAATACAATAAATCCATAGCGTCGATAATCATGGCTGAATCCGTCGAGTTTTTCCCAGTTGTATAACCGTATTGTTGGATAGGGGTGATGGCGTGTTCTAGTAATACACTTTTCCACCCTTTGTCTGGAAGGGTAGTCCAGTCACCATAAATTCTTTTAGTCGTTGGTGTTCCGAATTTTGCAATTTCCTGCATCATTCCTTTTACATTACTATAAGGGACATTATCGGCATCGATTAATACAGCTAATTTTAATTCGTTTTTGTTGTTTGGATTCATGGAGTTAGGTTTCTGATTTTCAAAGATAAACGATGTATGCTTGAAAGTTTGTTTATGATGCGTTAATTAATTCCAATTTTACAGGATTATAGGTATGTTATTACTTTGGTGTTGCCGATCCTGAAATTAAAATAGCTTAAATGGATAAAGTAAATCTAAAATATTTATTTTGAATAGGAGAGTAAAACGCGAAAAATTGCAAGAATAGTCTTTATTTTTATGGATACTGAATTTTTATGAGCCTCTCAACATTAGAATTCTAAAAAATAAATTGGAAGGCATCAATATAATGAAATAATTATGATTAGAATAAATTAATAAGTAATTTTGTCCCGTTTTTAAAACATTGAAATTTACATTATTAAAAATATGGTAAAAGATTTATTTGAGAGAATTCAAAATAATAAAGGTCCTTTAGGGAAATGGGCTTCACAAGCTGAAGGATATTATGTTTTCCCTAAATTAGAAGGACCACTTTCTAACAGAATGCAATTTCATGGTAAGGAAGTGATAAACTGGAGTATAAATGATTATTTAGGTTTAGCAAACCATCCTGAAATCAGAAAAGTAGATGCTCAAGCTGCTGCAGATTATGGATCAGCTTACCCAATGGGAGCTAGAATGATGTCAGGACATACTACTTTACACGAGCAATTACAAGATGAATTAGCTGCTTTTGTAAATAAAGAAGCTTCTTATCTTTTAAATTTTGGATACCAAGGTATGGTGTCTATTATTGATGCTTTGGTAACTAAGAATGATATTATTGTATATGATGTAGATTCTCATGCTTGTATTATTGATGGAGTTCGTTTGCACATGGGTAAACGTTTCACTTATAAGCATAATGATATTGAAAGTATTGAGAAAAACCTTGATCGTGCAACAAAAATGGCTGAAACTACAGGTGGAGGTATTTTGTTGATTACAGAAGGTGTTTTCGGTATGCGTGGACAACAAGGTAAATTGAAAGAAATCGTTGCTTTAAAAGAAAAGTACAATTTCCGTTTACTGGTAGATGATGCACATGGTTTTGGTACTTTAGGACAAACAGGAGCAGGAGCAGGAGAAGAGCAAGGAGTTCAGGATCAGATTGATGTATACTTTTCTACATTTGCCAAATCTATGGCGAGTATTGGAGCATTTGTTGCTGCAGACAAGGATATTATTGATTTCTTGAAATATAACTTACGTTCTCAAATGTTTGCAAAATCTTTACCAATGCTTTTAGTCGTTGGTGCTTTAAAAAGATTAGACATGTTGCGTTCTATGCCTGAATTGAAAAATAAACTTTGGGAGAATGTAAATGCATTGCAAAATGGATTGAAAACTAGAGGATTCAATATTGGTGATACAAATACTTGTGTCACACCTGTATATTTAAATGGTAGTATTCCTGAGGCAATGATGCTGGTGAATGACTTGAGAGAGAATTATAATATTTTCTTATCAATTGTAGTATATCCAGTAATTCCAAAAGGTATTATTTTATTAAGAATGATTCCTACGGCTATGCACACAATGAATGATATTGATGAGACATTGGCAGCTTTTGAAGCAGTAAGAGAGAAATTAACAAATGGTACATATGCTAAATTGGCTGGAGAAAGAACAGTAGATGTAAGCTAATAAAACTATTGTTTTATATAAAAAAAGTCCCAATCATTGATTGGGACTTTTTCTTTTATTATAAATCTCGCTTTACAGTCATTCTTCTTTTGTGACGTACTGGATCAAAGTTTTTCCATAGTAATCGGATTTTTTGATTCTCTTCAAGTTGTGGATTCGTTTCGATGTATTTGATTCCTCTCTTGTCGAATACCTTGTGCATTTCTCTAAAAATAAGCGCTGTAACACCTTTGTTTTGATATTCGGGATCTACACCAATAAGATAGAATTCGGCATATTCATTCTTTTTCATAGCTCGTAACAAATGGATAAATCCAAAAGGGAAAAGTTTTCCATTGGCCTTTTGAAAAGCTCTTGAGAAAGAAGGCATTGTGATACCAAAGGCTACTAATTTCCCTTCTTCATTCACAACACAAGAAATAAAATCTGGGTGAATGAAAGAGATGTATTTTTCTTTGTAATGATCAATTTGGAATTGTTGAATGGGTACAAAACTTTGTAGTTCTGCATACGATTTATTCAGTAAACCAAACATTTCATCTACATATGGTAGAATTTCTTTCGTTGATTTAAAGTTTAATGCTTTGACTTTGTATCGTTTTTCGATTAATAAAGAAATTGGAATTACATTGTCGATAATAATATTGGCAAAATCAATTTTGTATTCATACCAACCGGCTTCTTTTTCAAATCCAAGAGTTTTTAAATGCTCTGGGTAATACGCGAAATTATAGATTCCAATCATGGTAGCAATCTCTTCAAAACCTTCAGTGAGCATTCCGGCTTTATCCATGTTTGAAAACCCCATAGGGCCTTCAATATATTCTAATTGATTTGCCTTTCCTATAGACACAACAGTGTCAATTAAAGCTTTTGTAACTTCGATATCATCAATAACATCAAACCATCCAAAACGGATTTTTGGTTTGCCTAATTCTTTTACTTCAGTCCAGTTTATAATAGCGGCAATTCGACCTACAATTTTTCCGTCTTTGTAGGCAATGAAATATTGCGCATCAACGCTTTCGAAAATAGGATTCTTTTTGTCGAAACTTTTTAATTCATCCTTGATGAAAGAGGGAACCCAATATTTGTTGTTTTTGTATAGGGAAAAAGGAAATTTTATAAAATCTAATAATTCTTTTTCAGATTTTGCTTCTTGTATTGTAATCATTTATAATGTTAGTTAGCTGGGGCGGCTTCAATTTCGTCCACTCTTTTGTTCTTTTTGTCTTTTTCGCCTTTAGACTTTTTATCAGTTTTGGTTTCTTTACCGCCTTCGATAATGATGTCTTTGTAGTTTTTGTCAAAACGCCAAGATATTCCAATTCCTCCATATAATATAGAAGGAGTATCCTTTATGTTTTTACTGATAGAAGCGTCAATTTGAATATTTTCTTTGATCAAATATGCAGCTCCACCTCTAAAGATGGCATCACCATAAAAATCACTTTTGTATCCTTGATTTTCTAAGAAACCAGACCATTTTTCATTAAATCCACGTGTTAATGTAATGATATATCCATAGCTAGGATAATCAGTTCCTATTTTGTCTGCGATAATATTCGTTACAAATACCCATTTCCCAGCAAAATGATTTTGAGTAATCAACATCACTTTTGGACTGAATTTTGGATCAGTAGGGAAGGTGTAAGGATTGTCAGAGAAATTAACGTTAGCACCTGCATATACAGAAACAGCAGGGATTAAGCTTCTCCATTTGAATTTTTGATTGGCTTTCCAGCTGTAGATATTGATTTTTTCTTTGTAGTTTTTAAAAGGATCATAGATTAAATACTTGGCTCCTATAGTGGTGCTTTTTAAAGCACTTCTTTTCGTTTCTTCATTGCCTTGTGTTAATTTGTCATTTACATATTGCATATCGGCAATAAACTCTAGTTGTTCTAGGAATGCACCATAACGAAGGGATAAGTCAAATCCAAAACCATTGGCATCATAATCTTTTACATCGTGAGATTGTTTTATGGCAAATATTCCAGCTTCCGTTTGAAAAACAGTTTTACCTACTGAGAAAGCAGACATTGAAGCTCCAGGTCTATTTGAATTAATAACATCTGTAAATTGAGCATAAATACTACTTGAGGTGATGACTGCTACGAACAGAAGAAGTGACTTAAATTGAGACATAGATTCCGATTTTATTTAAAAATGTACTACTAAAACCCAAAAGTAGTATATTTTATTATTTATTTAAGAGAGTTATTTTAATTTTAAATCACAGATTTATTAAATTTGACAAAAAATAGTATACAAATGCAACTAGCTTCATTTACAGGTTTTATTAAAACGATATTAATTCTTGTTTTTGTTTATTACGGGTTCAAAATTTTATTTAGAATTTTTGCTCCTGTTCTGATGCAACATTTAGTGAGAAAAGCAGAAAGTAACTTCAGACAAAATCAAGGCGCTAATTATCAGCAAAATAACGGAGGTGATTCTTATGATACACCGAAACCATCACGACCTAGAGAAACTAAAAAAGTTGGGGAGTATGTGGATTATGAAGAGATTGAATAAATTTCTATTCAAGACTTCACTTCATTTTCTATAAATAGTTATATCTTCACACTTTATTTATTAGTTTCAATTCATATTCCATGAAATGCCCCAAGCTAAAACTTTAGTTCTCTAAAGTGGAGTTTAGGGTTTTCGTGTAATATATAAAGTCAACAAACATATATATGAAAGTAATCAACAGATTCTATCCTCATGCGCTAGCAGTTCTTGGATTCATTTTGATCTCATTAATTTATTTTTATCCAGTTTTACAAGGAAAAAAGATATTCCAATCTGATATTGCTCAATATACTGGTATGGCCAAAGAGCAAAATGATTTCAGAAAATCAGAAGATTTAGAGCCGTATTGGACAAACTCTGCTTTTGGAGGGATGCCTACCTACCAGTTAGGGGCACATTATCCTCATGATTATGTGAAGAAGATTGATGGAATGATTCGTTTTTTACCGCGTCCAGCCGATTATTTGTTTGTTTACTTCTTAGGCTTTTATGCCTTATTATTAGTCTTAAAAATAGATCCATTGAAAGCCTTTATTGGAGCTTTAGCTTTTGGATTTTCAACCTATTTAATTATTATTCTCGGTGTAGGCCATAATGCCAAAGCCCATGCGATTGCGTATATGCCTTTAGTTATAGCAGGAGTATTGCTGGTTTTTCAGAAACACTATATTAAGGGGGGATTACTCACAATGTTTGCCGTTGCCTTAGAAATCAATGCCAATCACTTTCAGATGACTTTTTATCTATTGATTCTTCTATTGATTTTGTCAGCTTATTTTGCGGTCAAATTGATTAAAGAAAAAGATTATAGAGCATTACTGACTTCTATTGGTGTATTTGTTGTGGCAGGTATATTGGCTTTAGGGGCAAATGCAACAAATTTATTGGCAACATCAGAATATGCTAAATTCAGTACACGTGATAAAAGTGAGCTGACATTTAATCCTGATGGAACACCAATGACATCAAGTTCTGCGATGACGTATGAGTACATAACTGAATACAGTTATGGAATTGCAGAATCATTCAACTTAATAGCTCCAAAGCTTTTTGGAGGTTCAAACCATGAAAGTTTAGATGCTAATTCTAGTATGTACAACTTCATCTCTTCACAAGGAGTACCACCTGCGCAAGCAAGTGAAATTATAAAAACTATGCCTACGTACTGGGGTGATCAACCTATAGTAGCGGCACCAGCCTATATTGGAGCAATTGTTTTCTTCCTATTTATATTAGCTTTATTTGCTGAAAAGCGTAAACTTAAATATGCATTTTTAGCAGGAGCTATAGTATCATTATTATTATCATGGGGTAAAAATTTCCCATTACTAACCGATTTGTTTATCGATTATTTCCCAATGTACAATCGATTTAGAGCGGTTTCCTCAATCCAAGTGTTGTTAGAGTTGTGTATTCCTGTTTTAGCGATTATGGGACTGTATTCGTTCTTTAAATTGGATAAGGAAGCACAATGGAAGGCCTTGTGGAAATCGGGAGCGGTGAGCCTTGGTGTTGTAGCATTCTTATTTATCATTAAAGGATTCTTTAATTTCTCAGGTGGTAATGATGCCTTTTACTCAGAAAATTACGGACCAGAGTTTGTAAGAGCCTTAAAAGAAGATAGAGCCAGTATGTATACTTCGGATTTATTACGTACAGGATTCTTAATATTATTATCTGCGGGAGTTCTATGGTTTTTTGTTAAAGACAAATTATCACAAACGGTTACGATTATCATTGTAGGGGTTTTGATGGTTTCAGATTTAGTCTTAATTGATAAAAATTATGTAGACAGTAAAAGCTTCGTTAGTGCTTTTGAAGTGGATCGTCCTTTTAAAGCGACACCAACAGATTTAGAGATTTTAAAAGACACAACCCATTACCGTGTTTTTGAAGTACAAGGAAATATGTCTAGTGCAAGAGCTTCCTATTTCCATCATTCATTAGGAGGATATAGTGCAGTAAAACCAAGAAGAATTCAACAATTATTTGATTACCAAATTGCCAAAAATAACAGACAGGTACTGGATATGTTGAATGTGAAGTACGTTATTCAAACAGGAGAAAAAGGAGAGGAATTCCCTGCGACAAATCCAGGTGTTAATGGAAATGCATGGTTTGTAGAGCAAATTGTATGGGCAAATTCTGCTGATGATGAAATGAAGGCCTTGGATAAAATTAATACGAAGAAAACAGCGGTCATTAATAAAACGGATTTTGGTTCGGTGATTAAAAATGAAACGTTTACAAAAGATAGTTTGGCAACCATTACACTTGAAAAATACAAACCAAATTATTTAAAATACAACAGTACAAACACACACGATGGTTTAGCTGTTTTTTCTGAAATCTATTATAAAAATGGATGGAACGCCTTTATCGATGGTAAAGAAGTTCCCCATGTAAATGCCGATTATGTATTGCGTGCATTGGAAATTCCTGCGGGGAAACATGTTATTGAATTCAAATTTGAACCAAAAGTGATTAAAACAGGTAGTACCATAGCTTTAATCAGTACGATTGGAATGATTCTATTACTTATTGTAGGAGCTTATTTTGAACGAAAAAGATGTGGCAGCTGTAGCAAAGAAAAAACAGTCTAGTAGTTGATATATTAGGAAATATGTCGAGGTTTTACATTTAAATAATTGATTGCAATGAAGAAGGTTCTTATCATTACTTACTATTGGCCACCCGCTGGCGGACCTGGAGTACAACGATGGTTAAAGTTTGTAAAGTATTTACCTGATTTTGAAATCGAACCCATTGTTTATGTTCCAGAGAACCCGACTTACCCGATTATTGATCAAAATTTACTAGCCGAAGTCAATGATAAGACGACTATAATTAAACATAAAATTATAGAACCTTATGGATGGGCATCGTTTTTTTCTAAAAATAAAACCAAAAAAATTAGTTCAGGGATTATCCCGAAAAGCAGGAAGCAGTCTATGTTAGAACGTCTGTTTCTCTGGGTACGTGGTAATTTATTCATCCCAGATGCTCGTAAGTTTTGGATTAAACCATCCGTGCGCTATTTGAGCCAGTACATTGCAGAACACAATATTGATACGGTGATTACTTCTGGACCACCACATAGTTTACATCTTATAGGATTAGCCTTAAAGAAGAATCTAAATGTAAAATGGTTTGCAGATTTTAGAGATCCTTGGACCACCATAGGATACCATAAATCCTTGAAACTATCTGCTTCAGCGGAGCAAAAACACAAAGATTTAGAACGTGAAGTATTACAAACAGCCGATGTTATTATTGTAACCAGTAAGACAACCAAAGCTGAATTTTCTGCTATTACAGAAAAGCCTATTGAAATAATTACCAATGGATATGATATTGAAAAAGTAGATAAATATCCTTTGGATGAAAAATTCACATTAGCACATATCGGATCCTTTTTATCAGAACGTAATCCAAGAATATTATGGAAAACGTTGGCTGAATTAGTGAAAGAAATCCCAGGTTTTAAAGATAATTTTCAACTGAAATTGATAGGTGCTGTAAGTCAGGAAATTTTAGATGCGATTACAGAGTTTCGTTTAGATCCTTACTTAAATAATTTAGGATATGTTTCCCATAAAGAAGCCATTGAACATCAAAAGAAATCACAAGTTTTATTGTTGATTGAAATAAATTCAGAAGAAACAAAAAGTATTATTCCCGGTAAACTATTTGAATACATGGTTTCAGAACGTCCTATTATTGCTATAGGACCTGAGGATTCAGATTTTGCTGAAATTATACAATCAACCAATACGGGAAGCTTTTATAATTATTCCGAGAAAGAACAATTAAAAGAAGGGATTGTAAAAGCATACGAACTGTATTTGGATAAAAAATTACAATCTTATCCTGTAGGATTACAACAATATAGTCGAAAAAAACTAACGGAAAAATTAGCGAAGCTATTAAAATAATTCCATGGGAATCGTACTCAACCAATCCATAAAGAACACGGTTATTACCTACTTAGGGTTTGGTATAGGAGCAATTAATGCTTTGTTTTTGTATACCAATTTTTTAGGGAAAACACATTATGGTATTGTTGCTTTCTTACTTTCTGCATCGGGTATCATGATGCCATTAATGGCTTTTGGAGTACATAACACATTAATACGATTTTATTCAAAATATAAAACGGAAGCTGAGCGAGAAAACTTTTTGAGTTTTATGCTTTTCATGCCTTTGCTATTGATTATTCCCATTAGTATCATTACAGTCTTTGGTTATGATCAGATAGCCTTTTTACTCACAAAGAAGAATCCAGAAATCCGACCTTTTTTATGGTTAATTCCTATAATAGGACTTGCTATGGGGTATTTCGAAATTTATTATGCGTGGGTCAAAGTACACATGCAATCCGTATTTGGAAACTTTATTAGTGAAGTAGTCGTTCGTGTTATCATTCTTCTTTTGCTCTTTGCAGTACATTGGGAATGGATAGGGAAAGATACATTTATCTATGCTCTTTCAGGAGCGTATTTGGCACAATTATTAGCGATGAAGGCGTATGCAATGTATGTTAAACTGCCTATTTTTAGAGTTAAGGTACCTAAGAATATCAAAGAAATTGTAACCTATTCTCTATTCGTTGTTTTGTCTGGGGGAATAGCAGTGTTTTTAATTGAATTTGATAAAGTGATGATTGCCTCTTATATCGATATCAGTAATAACGCTCTATATTCTGTAGCTATTTTTATTGCGACAGTGATAGCTGTTCCTAGTAGAGCTATGCAGCAGATAGTGTATCCGATTACGGCAAAATTAATGGCAGAGAATAAACACAATGAATTAAATGATTTATATAAAAAAAGCGCGATCAATTTACAAGTAATTGGAGGTTTGGTGATGCTCTATGTTTTCTTGAATATCAATGAATTGTATAAGCTAATTCCACACGATTATAGTGGAGGAGTTTTGGCTGTTTTCCTGATTGGGCTATCTAAATTTTATGATGTAATACTCGGGAATAATAATGCCATTGTATTCAATTCAAAATATTACCGAATAATACTAGTTTTCGGATTAGTCTTGGTTTTTCTAATGATTGGGCTAAACATGGTTTTCATTCCACTGTATGGAATTGAAGGAGCAGCGCTAGCCACCTTATTATCGATTATGGTATACAATACCATCAAATTACTCTTTGTCGTTAAGAAAATGAATCTCTATCCATTTTCCATTAATACAGTGAAGTCGTTTGGGATAATAGCATTAGTATTTGGATTATTTTACTTTTGGGAATTTCCATTCAACCCCATTATCAATATCGGATTAAAGTCGATTCTGATTACCTTGATTTATGTTTTTCTGAATTATAAATATGCCATTTCAAATGAAATCAATCAGATATTGAATAAATATTTGAAAATGATTCAACGATAAATTTATATCTTGTTTTTTTAGATTCTACAGTAGCATAGTTTAAAAAGTAATACTATAAACCACTATTGCTACTGTTGTTGAAGCCATTCTTCACGAGTGATTTTTAACCAATGATGAGGGATACCATCTTCTAAAAAAGATTCAATTACAGTTAAACCTGCTTTTTCCAGTACATTTTTTGAAGCGACATTCTCTATGTCAACTGTGGCAAAAATTTCGTTGAGATTCAAAGTTGTAAAGCCATATTCCAAAGAAGCTTTAGCTGTTTCTGTTGCATAACCTTTGCCCCAGTGTTTTTTAATGAATCGATAACCCAAGTCGTAATAATTGTTGTGATTATTTGTTTTTTCAGTCATGTATTTAAAACCACTCCAACCCACAAATTCATTAGTTTCCTTTTCTATAACTGCCCAACGGCCAATTCCATGGTCAATATATTGTTGACGAATGAATTGAATAACGGCTTTAATTTGTTCTGTATCCTTAACAGGAGTTTGTCCTAAATACCGATGTACATCTGGATCAGAATCCAGTTCAAAAAGACCATTTTCATCCAAAGGAAGAATTTCCCTTAAAATAAGTCGTTCAGTTTCTATTTTTATTGGACTATTATTCATGTTTGAAATTTAAAAATTGCCATGATTCAAAGTTAAATAAATAATTGAATTTGATCTTTCAAGTGCGTAAATTTTATAGGCTAAAACATTATATTTGATTTTAATCTAACATTGTAATTATGTACATAAATAAAGGTTTGTTTTTGCTCCTTACAATCCTAATGATTGGAAGCTGTGGCTCAAGTTCAAAATTAGTGAGTAAGTCAACCCTTATTGGAACTTGGCAATTCGATCCCAATAGAGAAGATGCAGCTTGGGAACAAAATGAATGTTCAATAAAATCAGGAATGCGATTTGATGAAAATTTGACAATCGAATCCAGATCTTTTAAAAATAATGGAGGTGAATGTGTACTCACAAAGAAAACTACCGATAAGTATACAATAAGTGGAAATATGCTAACCTTCATCTATCCAAAAATGGCAAGTGATGGAGGAGATCTCTTGATGACTTTCAAAATATTGGTGCTCGATGCAGAGCGACTAAGAATAGAGACCTATTCTGAAAAAGATGGGAATAAGGCCGCCAACATATTTAAATCGAAAGATAATCTAACAGACGATTATATTCGAGTAAAAGAATAATGAAATGAATAAAAATTATATAAAAAGGGCTCTACAATGTAGAGCCCTTTTTATATATACTATAATTGATTAATGGTAAATTGCTACAGCAAAAGAAATACCACTGATAACTAAACAAAGTGGAGTATAATAAGCTGTATCTTTTTTTGCAAATGGCGTATTCTTTATGATTTTAAATAACCCAATAAATTTGAAATCCCCTATAGCACGAAGTAGAAATATACAACCAATAACATACGTTCCAATCGTAATACTTCTTTGTGGGATGAAAGCCTCAAAAAGGGCCAAATTTCCCAAGGTAACCAAAGCAAAAAGCAATAATCCTAGACCAACAATGAAAGTGCCAAATGCACTAGGGCGAATTACTTTTTCTTTCTGAGTACGTGTAGGTACTGCTACATTTATTCCCCATTTTCCGCCGGTGGCCCAATAAATATGTAATAAAGAAAGGAATGTAAAAATAATCGCATTAAGAACAATTAAGAAGCTCATATTAATTAAAATTTTAGAGTAAATATAAAACTATTTATACAATTTTCAATGATGAAAACAGAGGACTTTTTGTCCCATTAGTTTTTAATTTCATTTTTTAAAGTACTGGGTAATATCCCATATTTTTTCTTGAAAGCAGTAGTAAAATGGGTTGCATTTTTATATCCTACTTGCTCAGCAACCTGAGTAACCGATAAACCTTGTTCGATTAGCATTTTCTGTGCTTTAGCCATCTTTGCATCATTTAGATAACCAAAAACTGTATTCCCGAAAATGGTTTTAAATCCCTTTTTTAAAGTGAATTCATTGGTGCCAACCTGATGGGCTAATTCTAGTAAAGTGTGTGGTGAATTTAGATTGGAAAGCATGATTTCTTTTACCTGATGCATTTTGTTAATATCAGATTTTTTAAGAGAACATTTTATGGCGCAATTATTACAACATACTTGCTCTAATTGAAGGAGTAATAATTGAATGATTTGTGCTTCAAAAAACATTTTTTTATAGGCACCTTTCCGATTACAGTTGACAATATTTTCAATTGTTGTGTACATTTCTGGAGTGATGGTCAGATTCTCTTTGGCTAGGACTGCATTCGTTTTGTTTTTTACAGCAGAGGTGAATGGTTTTAAATACGATTCATTTTCGCAGATGTATTTTTTGAAAAAATCAATCTTTATATAGACTTCAAATAATTTCAAATCATCATTACTTTCCCATTCCCAATTATTCTTTACACCGTTGGTGTAGACTAGGTTGTGTTGGAATTTTTCAAAAGTTAGGGTTTCATTCCCAGCAGTGTTGATCATTTTCGTATTTCCCGACAAGACAAAGTGCATCTTTAGCAGTTCCTCATTAGTATCAAATCGAATTTTCGTTTGATTCAGAAATGAAAAATTACTATAACCGATATAAATTCCCCTAAAAAAAAAGTCTTTATAACTCCCTTTTGCCTTCAATTTCTCAAGAGATATTGGATGGGTATAAAACGCGTTTGTGTTCTTTCTGTTAAGAAATGGATATATTCTTTTTAAGAGGCCTTTTTTTCCGTAGAGTAATTTAATCTGCATGCTTCAATTATTCCTTTTGGCGTTAGTTATATTCCTTTTTACGTCGTTTTCTAATGAGTCATTCTATCTACTTTTGCACAAAATTAAACTTATTTAGATTAATTACAAATAAATAATCACATAGATTTAAAAATAATCCCACATGAATAAAAAGACCTTTATGACTTTGACTTGCTCTATGATTCTTGGAGTTAACTTGTCAAATGCCCAATCACTTCAAGATACGACACAACCAAAATCGTTAGAAGAAGTTGTCGTTGTATCTTCTCGTTCGCCAAAACAAATTAGCGACATACCAGGAACGGTATGGATTATTGATCAAGCTAAAATTCAGCAGCAAATTAGAGGTGGATCAAGTTTGAAAGAAGTATTGGGGATGTTAATTCCAAGTTTGGACATTGGAAATCAAGGTAGGACAAATTACGCTCAGAATATGAGAGGACGTAATGTCCTGGTAATGTTAAATGGTGTTTCTTTGAATAGTGCCCGTGCAGTGAGCAGACAATTTGATGCAATCGATCCCTTCAATATCGAAAGAATTGAAGTTCTATCTGGAGCAAGCGCTGTTTATGGAGGAGATGCAACAGGAGGAATCATTAATATCATTACTAAAAAAGGAACTTCAAAAGATCTTGCTTTTGAAACTAGCGTAGGAGCAAAAAGTGGTTTAAGAAATAAAAATGACCATGATACCAGAGTAGCCCAATCGATTGCTGGAGGAAATGATTTCATGAAATTCAGAGTCGGTGTTGCATTTACTCAAAGTGCAGGAGCATTCGATGCAAAAGGTAATCAAGTTATTACTGACGTAAAACAATCGGATTTACAATACAATAGATCAGTAGATGTATTAGGAGGATTTGATTTTAAACTATCCGATAATCAAGATCTTAGTTTAGATTTCCAACATTATACTTCTAAAATTAGAAATGATAAATGGCTGTCTTTTGGAACAGATTATTCCGGAATTACAAGCAACAATCCGGATCTAATTCAAGTAATGGGAGGCGCTTATTCGGATATTGTACCAAGTACTACCCGAAGAATGATTAATCTACAATATAACTTACGCAATATATTAGGAGGACAAAACTTAATGTTGCAAGCCTTCACCCGAACAGAAAATATAGATTTTGGAGCTTCATTTGCGGAAGTACCAAAAGCACCAGTAGGAATAAATATTCCACGTTTTTTGTCTTCTGCAAGAGGAAATACAGATGTTTACGGAATAAAAGCAGTAATGTTTAAAAAATGGAATAAACTTTCTGTTACCTATGGTATAGATGCCGATCGTGATAAGTTTGATGGAGATCAATCAATCTTTAATCCACAAACAAGTAGTGCTAGTGGAGGATTAGTAAATGTAACAGATGCTATGGTAGGCCGTTATCCTGTAACACAAATTACTGGAATATCAGGATTTGCACAAGCAGATTGGAAAGTATTAGACAAGTTGACACTTTCGGGAGGAATACGTCAGCAGCATACCAGTGTGAAAGCCGATGATTTTATTGGATTCAAAGAGCAAATTTATATGCATTTTGGATATGGAGCATCAGCAGATGCTGTAAAAGGAGGAAAGAACAATTATGATGTGACCTTAGTGAATGGAAGTGCATTATATAAATTCAATGAAAAACAACAAGCATGGTTTAGCTTCTCACAAGGATTTGCTGTGCCAGATGCTGCGAAGTCATATGGTTTTGGAAAATATGCACTCAATAACAACCATTGGGATTTATTAAATAGTATTAATGTGAATGAAACACCATTGAGTGGAATTAAAACCGACCAATTTGAAGTGGGATGGAGACACAACTCAATGTATGGTTTCTATGCACAAGGATCTTTATTCTATGCATTATCGAATAAGACATTAAAAATTGATAATGTCGCTTTCACCATCTCATTGTTAGACCAAAAATTAAGAAACTATGGTTTTGAAGGAGCTTTAGGTTACCGTTTCGAGAAAGGACTTGAAGTGGGAGGAAATGTATTATTGATGGCTTCAGAAACAGAAACTAAAAATGATGGTTGGAAAAATCAATCGGTTTATACTACAAACCCATCAAAATTCATGGCATTTGTAGGATGGAATGAGAAATGGTTTTCAGCAAAATTACAAGGACAACATTCATTGAATTATACTGATTTAACGGATGCAAAAATCAATGGATTTACATTGTTTGATTTAATTGGTGATGTGAAATTACCAAAAGGAACAATAAACTTTGGTGTTCAGAATTTATTGAACAGAGAATACACAACGATCTGGGGACAACGATCTGTGTTCTTTTACCAAACCCCAGTAAAAGCATTTGAATACTTGGGAAGAGGCAGAACCTTCTCATTAGGTTACACAATTAAATTTTAGAGAAAATAAATAGATAGGGTAAAATTGAAATTCGATTTTACCCTTTTCAATTTTTATTAATTTTTTAATTCTTAAAAACATGAGCTTACAATCTAACACACAAACACTAACAACACCTACAACGCTAGATTTTCATTGCAAAAACTTGTTTTGTGAAGAGAATGTAGAAGAGTACAAAAAAGCGATTGATTTAACCCATGAATCAGTAGTTGATTTTTTAAAGAATACTAAAAAACCTTTTAGCGGTATTACACCTCGTGAACTTCGCAGAGATTTTGAAAGGGTAGATTTAAATCAGCCTCTTTCAAATTACGAAGAAGTTTTATCTGAAGTGCAGCAATTGTATACACAACATGCCATTGCATTCCATTTGCCCCGTTATGTAGCCCATTTAAATTGTCCTATTGTTATTCCGGCTATTGGAGCAGAAGTAATGATTAGCGCCATCAACTCATCATTGGATACTTGGGATCAAAGCGCAGGAGGAACATTTATCGAACAAAAATTAATTCAATGGACAGCGAATGAAATTGGTTACGATGCAACATCAGATGGTATTTTCACCAGTGGAGGTTCGCAAAGTAATTTGATGGGATTATTATTAGCCCGTGATCATTATGCTATTGAACATTTAAATCATAACATCAAAAAAGAGGGATTGCCTGTTGAAGCTTCCCGTTTTAGAATATTTGTATCGGAAACAGGACATTTTAGTATCCAAAAAAGTGCTTCCTTATTGGGGCTAGGAGAGCAAGCCATCGTCAAAGTGAAAACCGATCATTCTTTCCGAATGAACTCTATACTATTAGAAGATGCTATTCAAAGAGAAATACAATTAGGAAATATCCCAATTGCAGTAGTTGCTACAGCAGGAACTACAGATTTTGGAAATGTTGATCCTTTGCCCGCTATTGGAAATTTAGCCCAAAAATATAAAATGTGGTTTCATGTAGACGCAGCCTACGGGTGTGGATTACTACTTAGTGATAAACACCGCCATCTCATTAACGGAATTGAAAATGCAAATTCGGTTACAGTAGATTACCACAAATCATTTTTCCAACCGGTGAGTAGTAGTGCCTTTATCGTTAAGGACAAACGATATTTTGGATTAATTACACATTATGCAGATTATTTAAATCCAAAAGACCAAGATGATAACGGAATTCCAAATCAAGTAAATAAATCAATTCAGACAACTCGTCGATTCGATGCATTAAAACTTTGGTTTACACTACGTACAATGGGCAAACAAGAATTGGGTAAATACATTGATAAAATCATTGCTACTTCTCAACTCGTAGCTAGAGAAATTGAGCTTGATAACCATTTCGAATTACTCAATCATACCGATTTATCAGCCTTGGTATTTCGTTATTCTGCTTGTCCCTTTAAATCATTTGATTTAAACAATATCAATCAGCATATTAAAGCGCAACTATACAATAATGGTCATGCCTTAGTCGCTGGAACCAAAGTAAATGGACAGTTTTACTTAAAGTTCACCATTTTAAATCCATTAACTCAACTAAGTGATATTCAATATATTTTAAACCTAATTAAAAAATACGGAAATGAATACATCGATTTTAACTAATACAACGACCCAATTTGCATTGGAGATCAATTATACAGCTTTATTAAACTGCTATTGCCGTGAATTCAATAATTGGAGCCGTTATATGGGCATACCAAAATATGATGCAGTATTGGCGGATCATTTTAATAAAACAGGTTATGATTCCCATATTAGAGTTGATTTTTCAGCGATTGGTTCAGAGGCTTATTTGCCTTTAAAATATTATTCAGAAAGTGGAAGACATTTATTCAACTTCCCAATTATCAAACGGGATATTGCAACCGATGAAATTATTGAGTTGAGTATATTCGACTTTATGGATTTAACGATTGAATTTGCAAAGACATTACATCCTAATATAGATGCTTCGACTACGCAAAAACGTTTGGCAAATAGTATTGAGAATCTAGAGAAATACCTTCAGTATTATGAAGACAATGATTTGTCTGCCAATGCTACTGTGATGTCTTTTATCGAAGCAGAGCAATCGTTGATTTTAGGACATATCATTCACCCGATGCCAAAGTCAAAACAAGGTTTTAATGATACCGATTTATTAAAATATTCACCAGAAACAGAAGGACGATTCCAATTGCATTATTTCCTAATTGATTCTGAAAATGTAATTGAAAAAAATGCTGACGGAGGACCTATTACACAGGAATTAAAAGAACAATTTTTAAAATATACGACATCGGAAGATTTAGATATTATTCACCTTCTAAATCAATTCCCAACCTATTCCATAGTACCAATGCATCCTTGGGAAGCAAATTATTTAATGCAACAGCCTGAAATTAAAGAGATGATTCAGGAAGAAAAACTATTTAGTTTAGGTGAATTTGGAGATTTCTTCACACCAACTTCTTCAGTTCGTACCGTATACAACGAGGATTGTGAATGGATGTATAAGTTCTCACTTCATGTGAAAATTACCAATTCGGAACGAATCAATCTTTATCCAGAATTACACCGTGGTTATGACATTAGCCGTTTATTAAAAACAGATTGGGGAATTAATCTTCAGAAAGATTTTCCTGAAATCGACTTTATCGTAGATCCGGCTTTTATTGCCGTTTCCTACAATGGTAAAATCATCAATGGTTTTAATATCAGTATTCGTAGAAATCCTTTTAAAGGAGAGAATAAGAATAAAAACGTAACACTATTGGCAGCATTATGTCAAGATGGAATTTTAGGAAAACCATCTCGATTATTCAATATTATTAGTGAAACTGCTGCAAAAACAAACAAATCAAAAGAGCAAGTAGCACAGGATTGGTTTAAGCAATACTTACACATCTGTATACGTCCTATAGTAGGAATATTAAATAAATATGGATTGGCCTGTGAGTTCCACCAACAAAATGTAATGGTGGAATTGGATAAAAATGGATTTCCTGCAAAAATATATTTTAGAGACAATCAAGGTTTCTTTTTCCGTGAAGGAAGAAAGGACGATGTAATCAAAGCAATCCCAGGTATTGCCGAGGAAAGTCAATCGATTATTGATGAGGTTTCTTTAGCACCAAAATATACCTATTATTTGGTGACGAATAATATTATGGGAATCATCAATGCTTTTGGATGTAATGGATTAATTGAGGAGAAAAAATTAATTGATTTAGTGTACAAAGAGTTTAAAAGTACAGAACATATGGATGAAACTGGTTTGGTAGAGTATATTATAAACAGCAGAAGCTGGTATACAAAAGCCAACCTAATTACGAGTTTGCAGAACATTAATGAAGCAGATGAATCGTTAGAATATCCAGCAGTATTTCAAGATAATGCAAACCCATTGAACAAATACTTTTTCTGTGAAAACTTAATCAAGCCAACGACAAAAGAAGTAGTTTATTCCCGTCATTTTCCAGAACAAGATGTTACGATTACAATTCGCCCATTTGATATAGATCGCGATTTAGAATTAGTACATGACTGGTTTAACCGTGAGCATGCAAAACCAATTTGGAAAATGGATGGACCAATAAAAAACTTAGAATTATGGTACAGAACCATTCTTCCAAGTGATGAGATGCATAGTTTCATAGGAGAAGTTAATGGAGTTCCTAATTTTAGTTTTGAACCTTATTGGCCAATGAGAGATTTAGTAGGTGCCTATTATGACTCCATTGCAACAGATTATGGGACACACTTTTTTGTAGCAGCGACAGACAAAGATAAAAAGTTCACAGTGCCTTCATTCCAAGTTGCATTAGATTGGATTTTTGAACAACCCGAAGTGAGTAAATGCATAGGTGAAGCCTCTGTTGAAGCTATAGCCATGGACAAACTGATTGCGAAATTAGGATACCGTCGTGAAAAAGAAATCACGATGCCACATAAAACAGCACATCTTACTTTTTGTACCCAAGAAAGTTATTGGGAAAAATGTCCAGAAAGTAGAGACGTTAAAATAACAAAATAATAGTTCTTAGTTAGTTAATCTCCTTTTGCCCTTTTGCCGCTATAGGAGGCGGTAGAAGGGTAAATTTAAAAATTAGAATACATTGGAAAATAAAAAAATATACGATATAATCGGTATTGGTATCGGTCCGTTTAATTTAGGTTTAGCTGCATTGCTAGAACCTGTAACTGAAGTTTCAGCTTTATTTTTAGATCAAGCAGATGGTTTTGATTGGCATCCAGGATTGATGTTGGATAATGCAACATTACAAGTGCCTTTCATGGCCGATTTAGTTACGATGGCTGACCCTAAAAGTCGTTTTAGCTTTCTTAATTTTCTAAAGGAAACCAATAGATTGTATAAGTTCTTTATAAGAGAAGATTTTTTCATTCTTAGGAAAGAATACAATGTATACTGTAAATGGGCTGTAAATCAATTATCAAGCTGTTTATTCAATAAGTATGTAGACAATATTTTGTTCGATGATCAAACGGAAGTATACCAGATTATGGTCATGGATAAATCGACACAGAAGAAAGAAACTTATTTCACGAAGAAATTAGTTTTTGGAACAGGAACACAGCCCTTTTTACCAGAATTCATGAAGGATAAAAAATATCAGAATGTAATTCACACCTCACAATATTTAGATTATAAATCGGAGATATTAAATAGTAATTCCGTTTCTATAATTGGTTCAGGACAAAGCGCCGCAGAAATTTTTCAAGATCTTTTACCAGAAACGCAAGATGGACTCTATATGAGTTGGTTCACCCGTCCAGATCGATTTTTCCCAATGGAATATTCAAAATTGACGTTGGAGTTAACTTCACCAGAATATGTTGATTATTTCTACCAAATGCCGATAGAAAAACGCAAAGCAACTTTAGCAAAACAACCCGCTTTATACAAAGGAATCAACTTTGATTTAATCAATGCTATTTTTGATACGATGTATGAAATGAGTGTAGATGATACGCCATTGAATGTGCAGTTAAGACCGAATTGTCAATTGAATAATGTATTAGAAGAAAAGGAAGATACTACATATTCCCTAGATTTCACACAAGTACAAAAAGAAGAAGACTTTACACACACGTCAGAATTTGTAATTCTAGCAACAGGTTATAAATACAAAACCCCTGTCTTTATTGAAGGTATAAACCATCGTATCAAAAGAAACGAAGATGGATTGTACGATGTAGATCGTAATTATAGTATTGATAAAGCAGGAGAAGAAATTTTTGTGCAAAATGCAGAATTACATACACATGGTTTTGTCACACCCGATTTAGGTATGGGAGCGTACAGAAATGCAATTATCATTAATACAATTGCGAAGAAAGAAGTGTATAAGGTAGAAAAACGCATCGCTTTTCAACAATTTGATCTATAGTTAAGTATATAATGAAAGATCAAAAAGAGTTTATATTACAAGGCGATTTGAAACAAGTGATGTGGCAAACATCATGGCCAGCAGTTGTCGCCATTGTACTATATGGAGTAAATAATTTCTTAGATGCAATATTTGTTGGGCGCTTAATCAATAACGAAGCCTTGGCAGCAGTAGGGATGGCGTATCCGCTTTCGCAAATTGTACTCGGCTTTGGAAGATTAATTGGAGTAGGTTCTAGTGCGGCATTGAGTATTTGGTTAGGTGCGAATGAGAAAGGAAAGCTCTATAAGCTGTTTGGCAGTTTTAATGTATTATGCCTTTTCTTCTCACTGGCTTTTACCATACCTGCCTATATATTTGCTCATGAACTATTGTATTTAATGGGGGCTCGAGGAACAATTGAAGTATTGGCAACCCAATATTTCAGAGTCACCTTGATTGGTTCTATTTTCTGGATTCATGGATTGGCCATTAACATGGTCGTTCGTGGAGAAGGAAAAATGAAAAAAGCCGCAGCAATGATTACCGTAGGATTAATAATTGATATACTACTAAAACCCATTTTTATTTCAACATTTGGATGGGGAGTAATGGGAGCAGCATGGGCAACAAATGTGGGAATGATAGTATATTCATTTTTAGGATTGTATTATTTTGCGAGTAAGAAAAACTCTTTTGAAACCAATTGGAAGTCACTATCCTATGATAAAGTGATTGGGAACAGCATCTTGAAATTGGGCTTTCCAGAGATGATTTTTTCTATTATGAACGTCTTGCAAAGCATGATTATCTTTAATGCCTTATCACAATATGGAACAGCCGATGATATCTCATTTTATACGGTAGTGAATCGTTTCTTTTTATTCTTACTGACACCATTATTTGGTTTGATGCGAGGTTTACAACCCGTGGTAGGGATGAATTATGGAGCGGGACAACATGAACGAGCAAAAAAATCATTGATTATTTATACCGTTACCGGAATCCTTATTCTAAGCCCATTTTATTTAGCCTCATTATTGTTTCCTGCAGAAGTAATAGGAACCATGTTGCCGAATACACATATAGAGATCGAACAATTGAATCATTTTAGGATTTACCTATCAACATTACCATTATTGCCTATTACGGTCTTAGCGTTGTCCTATTTCCCTGCAATAAACAATAGTAAAAAAGCAAGCTCATTGGCCTTATTACGTCAATTGGTATTCTATATCCCATTGATGATTTTACTTCCTATGTATTTTGGAATATCCAGTATTTATTGGGGAAGTGCTTTAATAGAAATAACAGTAGTGATTATTACTATAATTTTCATCAAAATGGATTTTGATGCGAAGAAGAAAGAAAAAGAATTAGTTTAAGATACAGCTTTGGAGTTTTGAATTTTTTGTACAATCCTTTTGAGTTTAGTATTAGTATAGAAAAGGAGAAACTCCTATAGTTTTTAAGTAGATTCGTCTGTATACGTTTCTAAAAACCAGTGACCTTCTTTTTTCTTAAAGTGGTAATCAATGTAGACGCCGTTGTTAATGCCTCTTTGCTTAACCGTTGCCTCATTTCCTTTTTCTTCAATCGTCTGTTTATAGTCACGATCCGTATAGAAAACATCAATAGGTTCCCATTCCGCTTTAGGAACATAATAATTGTGCATATCAAAATCAGCTTCATTCTCTACCTCCATATTCAATTGTACAATCTTTAGAGGAAATACAATTCGGCTGAGTTGAAAATCTTTATCCTTATTGAAACGGGCTAGAAAAGCATTTAGATTTTCTCCTTTATCAACAGAATCATTTGTTTTATCTGTTGATGGAGCTTCTATTGCAGATTCAGGAGCCACCACTTCTTTTTTCTGTTCTTTACATCCTAGAAGAATGAAATTCAAGAAAAGAGCGATAAGGCATATAGATTTAGTTTTCATGCTACTTCAATTTGTCTTTCAAATAAATTCCAGTAATAGATTTCTTATTCTTCACAATTGCTTCTGGTGTACCTTCCGCTAGAATCATTCCTCCATTTTCGCCACCCTCAGGACCTAAATCAATGATATAATCGGCACACTTAATTAAATCAAGATTATGTTCAATAACAATGATAGAGTGCCCTTTTTCTAGTAAGGCTTCAAATGAAGCCAATAGTTTCTTAATATCATGAAAATGCAGTCCTGTAGTAGGTTCATCAAATACAAATAAAGCTTTGTCTTTGGTTGTTCCTTTAACTAAGAAAGAAGCCAGTTTAATACGTTGTGCTTCTCCGCCCGATAGAGTAGAAGAGGACTGACCTAATTGAACATAACCCAACCCAACATCTTGTAAAGGTTGAAGTTTGCTGAATATTTTAGATTGTTTTGTTTTTTCAAAAAAGGCAATGGCATCATCAATGGTCATAGTTAAAATATCATCGATATTTTTCCCTTCAAAAGCCACCTCCAGAATCTCTTTCTTAAAACGTTTTCCATTACAAGTTTCACAAAGTAAATGAACGTCAGCCATGAATTGCATTTCAATGGTTACAGTACCATCACCTTTACAAGTTTCACAACGACCACCATCTACGTTAAAAGAGAAATGCTTCGGTTGATACCCTCTGATTTGAGATAATTTTTGTTTTGAAAACAAATCACGGATATCATCATACGCTTTGATATAAGTCACTGGATTTGAACGTGAACTTCGTCCAATAGGATTCTGATCTACGTATTCAATATGCTTAATTTGAGAGAAATTACCCGTCATTTCAGTAAATTGACCCGCTTTTTCACCAATTCCATCTAGTTTTTTCTGCATGGCAGGAAACAAGATTTTCTTAACCAATGTACTTTTTCCACTTCCAGAAACTCCAGTAATAACCGTTAAAGCTTCTAATGGGAATTTGACAGAAATATTTTTAAGATTGTTTTCGCGTGCGCCTACAATTTCAATGAAATTCTTTGTAGTTCTGCGGTGCTTGGGAACGGCAATTTCTAAATCACCATTCAGGTATTTAGCCGTTAAGGAATCCGACTTTAGGATGGCCTCAAAATCACCTTGCGCAACTAATTCTCCACCATAACTTCCGGCTTCTGGTCCAATATCAATAATCATATCGGCCGCTTTCATAATATCCTCATCATGTTCTACCACGATTACTGTATTTCCAAGATCACGAAGCGATAGTAATACTTTAATCAAACGTTCAGTATCTTTTGGATGAAGACCAATACTCGGTTCATCCAGAATATACATGGATCCTACTAAACTACTTCCTAAAGATGTAGCCAGATTGATACGTTGTGATTCTCCACCTGATAAACTGGCAGAATTACGGTTTAAAGTAAGATAAGCCAATCCAACTTCAGTTAAGAAAGAAAGACGATTATTGATTTCGACTAATAATCGTTTAGCCACTTTCATATCATATTCTGAAAGTTCCAATGCACTGAAAAATTCAGTTAGATTTTTAATCGGCAGAACGACTAGATCCGTAATATTTTTATCAGCAATTTTTACATAAGTAGCCTCAACACGTAAACGTTTCCCTTTGCAGGTAGGACATTTTGTTTTTCCACGATAACGTGAAAGCATTACTCTATTCTGTATTTTATAATTCTTTTCTTCCAATTCCTGAAAGAAATCATTTAATCCGGTGAAATAGGAGTTTCCTTCCCATACTAAAGCTTTTTGTTCATCTGTAAGCTCAAAGAACGGCTTGTGTATTGGGAAATCAAATTTATAAGCATTATTGACTAATTGATCTCTAAAGGCACTCATGCTATCGCCTCTCCAAGGGAAAATGGCATTTTCATAAATGGATAAGGCCGTATTGGGAACAACTAATTCGGTATCAATACCAATAATGTTACCATATCCTTCACAAGAAGGGCAGGCACCATAAGGATTATTAAAGCTGAAAAGATGAACATTTGGTTCTAAGAATGTAATACCATCTAATTCAAAATTATTACTGAAGTTATAGCGTTTATCAGTATTCAGTTCTTGTAAATAACAGGTTCCTTTACCTTCAAAGAAAGCGGTTTCAATAGCATCCGATAGACGGTTATAAAATTCTTCTTCTTCTTTCACGATAATACGGTCAATGATTAAGAAGATTTCCTTGGTTTTATGCTTTTTCTCATCCCATTCGTCAATACGAATCATTTCATTATCGACTAAAACTCTGGAATATCCCTGTTGTAAAAGAACACTCAGTTTATCCTTTAGCGTTCTTCCTTTTTCAAGAAGAATAGGGGAAATCAATAACCATTTGCTATCCAGTTCAAAAGTTTGAACAAGATTTACAACGTCAGAAACCGTATTCTTTTTTACTTCCAGATTCGAAATAGGCGAATACGTTTTTCCGATACGGGCAAAAAGCAATTTTAAATAATCATAGATTTCAGTTGAGGTACCTACAGTAGAACGGGCATTGGTCGTGTTTACTTTTTGCTCAATAGCAATTGCAGGAGCGATACCTTTAATATAATCTACCTTCGGTTTGTCCAGACGACCTAAGAATTGTCGCGCATAGGAAGATAAACTCTCTACATAACGGCGTTGTCCCTCGGCGTATAACGTATCGAAAGCCAAACTCGATTTTCCAGAACCCGATAAACCTGTTATAACCACCAATTTATTACGTGGAATAGCAACGTCAATGTTTTTAAGGTTGTGAATTTGAGCACCTTTTATTATAATATTCTTCTTAGGATCTAAAGTCGTAATGTCCGTTTTCATAGCAAAAAAGTCAATGTTGGCAAAGATAATCAATTATGGGCGAACTTTAAGTAGATAAGAGAAGACACTTTTATGTGGAAAAAGAAAAAATGGTCTATAAATTGCTGTCGCACAAAATTCTACAAATTGTGGAATTTGGATTTAAAAATTCTACAATTTTGAATTTATTGTACTGAAATGTGTTAAATTTTAATTTTTTATTGGGAAGTTTAAAAATAAATGCGCTACATTTGGTTAATATTAATCTTTATTTAACGCGAGCCTATACAATAAAATTACTTTTTTTAGAGAACGATTGAATTTTATACCAAAAACTAAAAAGTATTTTTTATGGCTAACGTTGTACTTCCAGACGCCGAATTGGTGAAGAGTTATGTGGCAGGTAACGAAACCGCTCTAGCAACACTAATTGAAAGGCACCAATCGAAAATTTACGGTTTTATTTATTCTAAAGTAACGGATAGAGATATATCGGACGATATTTTCCAAGATACTTTTATTAAGGTAATTAAAACGCTGAAATCAAATTCTTACAATGAAGAAGGTAAGTTTTTGCCATGGGTAATGCGTATTGCGCACAATCTTATCGTGGACCATTTTAGAAAAACAAAAAAAATGCCAATGTATAGAGAAACAGAGGAATTCTCTATTTTTTCAATCATGTCGGATAATCAGCCTAATGTTGAGGCTCGAATTATTGCAGATCAGGTTGAAGTAGATCTACAAAGACTTATTGAGGAATTACCAGCCGATCAAAAAGAAGTCTTAGTAATGCGTATTTATCAAGATCTAAGTTTTAAAGAAATATCAGAACTTACCGATGTGAGTATTAATACTGCTTTGGGAAGAATGCGCTATGCATTAATGAACTTAAGAAAGGTAATTGAAAAAAATCAAATTATATTGACAAATTAACAATATAAATATCTTTATGACGTTCTAATGAAAAAGGTAATTAATATGGCAAAAATCTACTCTAAATCATTAGCAACTAAAAAGATGTTACCAAAAAAGGAAACCATAGCATTCTTGTTAAACTATTCCAAAGCGGTTAGCTTTGTGAAAGGTAAGAACATGAATTATGAAATTATTGCTAATTAAAAAAGTCCCGATTTATCGGGACTTTTTTTTATAATATTCTTCAAGAACAGTTTTTCGTCCAATAGTTTTTGTAATAATATCTTTTTCTAAATCCCATCCACGGGCAGGAGAGTACTCTCTACCATACCAAATAATCTCAAGATGTAAATCATTCCATAATTCTTCTGGGAATAAACGTTTTGCATCACGTTCCGTTTGAACAACATTTTTCCCATTGCTCAGATTCCATCGGTACATCAATCGGTGAATGTGCGTATCAACAGGAAATGCAGGTATGCCAAATCCTTGTGACATTACAACACTAGCCGTCTTGTGTCCTACAGCTGGTAAAGATTCAAGGGCTGCATAATCCGCAGGAACCTGGCCATCGTATTTATCAATCAGTATGTGGGATAAGCCATATATTCCTTTAGATTTCATAGGAGATAAACCACAAGGTCTAATAATTTCCTTGATTTCTTCTACAGACATTTTAATCATGTCATAAGGATTATCAGCTTTTGCAAAAAGAATAGGCGTAATTTGATTAACCCTTACATCTGTACATTGTGCAGAAAGTAAGACTGCAATCAATAATGTATAAGTATCTTTATGATCGAGAGGAACAGGAATTTCTGGATATATTTCTTTTAACGTATTTATAACAAAGGCAACCTTTTCTTCTTTATTCATTTTCTTTACTTTTATTCAAAACAAATATAAGGTTATTATGACAACATTAAAAATAGGAGATAAAGCACCCAATTTTTCAGGAATAGATCAAGATGGAAAAACGCATAGCCTAAAAGATTATGCAGGGAAAAAATTAGTGGTATTCTTTTATCCCAAAGCAAATACACCTGGTTGTACAGCTGAAGCATGTAATATTAGTGATAATTATGAGCGTTTTAAACAACAGAATTATGAGATATTAGGTGTAAGTGCCGATTCGGCAGCAGCACAAGGTCGCTTTAGAAATAAATTTAGTTTTCCCTATCCGCTAATAGCCGATGAGCAGAAAGAAATGATTCAGGCGTTTGGAGTTTGGGGACCTAAAAAGTTTATGGGTAAAGAATACGATGGAATACATAGAACGACTTTTATTATTGATGAAAAAGGAATTATTATGGACATCATTGAAAAAGTAAAAACGAAAGATCATGCTGCTCAAATTCTAGGTTAGCAGTATTAATCAATAACATAAAAAAAAGCCCCGATATTTATCGGGGCTTTTTTTTAATTTGATTTTTCTTCTAAGAAAATAGTTGGATCATATCCAAATAAGTTATTTTTCTTGATAAGTTCTGCAATACCTACAGGAAGCATTTCTTCCCATCCTGGCTTTCCTTTACTAATCATTTTTAGTACTTCTCTCGAAAATACTTCTAGCGTATGTGGATCAAAATCGTCAATATCAATTACTTTTCCATTGAATTTGAAGAATTTGTACAATTCTTTCATTCGAGGATGAACTTTTAAATTTTCAGAAGTAATGATTTCTCCTTGTTCATCCTGCATCGGATATAAGAATACTTTTAAATCTCTATAGAATAGTTTACCAAAAGCTTCCAAAATACCTCCACTCAAATGACGGTAGTATTTTTCATCGAATATATCAATAAGGTTATTTACGCCCATTGCTAATCCCATGCGGGCTTTAGTATATACAGAGAAATATTCTACTACTTTATAATATTCTTGGAAATTTGAAATCATTACCGTTTGTCCTAAAGAGCAAAGTAATTCGGCACGATCCATAAAGTCACGTTCGTCAATTTCTCCGTCTGAACGAAGATTTGATAATGTAATTTCAAAAATTACCAGAGTATTGTCTTTGTTTACTTTATTTTCCTGAAGAAACATTTCATATGATTTCTCATACATATCCATATTTACTTTCGTCACAGGACGGAAACTTCCTCTTAAAGCAAGTATGTTTTTTTTGTATAAAATAGCAGCAGGAAGAATATTGTGGCCGTCTGGGCCAAACATTACGGCATCCGTCATGCCATTCTTAACCAATTGCAAACTCATTAAACGGTTATCTACATCGGCAAAACGAGGTCCAGAGAAGTTAATCGTGTCAATTTCTAACTGGTCTTTGTCTAAGTGATCGTAAAGATAACGGAGTAATTTTTTAGGGTCATTATATTTATAATAAGCACCATAAATTAAGTTTACACCTAATATACCTAATGTTTCTTGTTGTAATCGGGTATCGTTTTCTTTGAACTGAATATGAAGAATAATTTCATTGTAATCTTCATCTGGTTCAACTTGATATTTAATTCCTACCCAACCATGTCCTTTGTATTGTTTTGCATAATCAATAGTAGCTACAGTATTTGCAAAACTAAAGAAAAATTTACTTGGGTGTTTTTCGCGTTTTAAACGTTCCTCAATTAGGTTTACTTCATGAGAAAGCATTTTCTTCAGGCGGGATTCAGTAACATATCGGCCATCTTCTTCCATGCCGTAAATTGCATCACTAAAGTCTTTGTCATAAGCAGACATTGCTTTTGCAATGGTACCAGAAGAACGGCCGGCTCTAAAAAAGTGTCGAACAGTTTCCTGTCCTGCACCAATTTCAGCAAAAGTACCGTAAATGTTTTCGTTTAGATTAATACGAAGTGCTTTGTCCTTGATTGAAGGTATTTGTTCGATGACTCTATCACCTTTGAGGGTAATCTCAGTTTCTAGTTTTTCCATAGTCGTAATAATACTTTGCAAAGTTAACGATATAGGGAGGTTAATGAAAGAGAAATAATCCTATTTTTGTAAAAAAATAGTTAATTTTGAAGGTATATTTTTTAGGTACAGGTACTTCACAAGGTATTCCAGTAATAGGAAGTAATCATTCCGTTTGTAAAAGCACTGATTTTAAGGATAAAAGATTGAGAGTATCTGCTTGGATATCATGGGGAGAACACTCGTATGTCATCGATTGTGGTCCTGATTTTAGACAACAAATGCTGACTTCTAATTGTCAGAAAGTAGATGGTATTCTTTTTACCCATGAACATGCGGACCATACAGCAGGTTTGGACGATATACGTCCGTATTATTTTAAACAAGGAGCAATTCCTATTTATTTGCACGAAAGAGTATTACAATCTTTAGAACGAAGATTCGATTATATTTTTGAAGTAGAAAACCGTTATCCTGGTGCGCCGTCAGTTGATACGCATTTAGTATCAAATGATATCCCATTTGCCATTGGAGATAAAATGGTAATTCCGATTAATATTATGCATGGAGATCTACAAGTCTTTGGATATAGAATTGATGACTTTGCCTATTTAACAGATGCTAAAACTGTTGATGAGAAGGAGATAGAAAAACTAAAAGGACTTAAGGTTTTAGTAGTGAATGCATTACGGGAAGAACCGCATAATACACATTTTAATTTGCAGGAAGCGTTAGATTTTATAGCTTTGGTTCAGCCTGAAAAAGCCTATTTAACGCACATAAGTCACCTTCTAGGATTCCATGAAGAAGTTCAGAAGAAATTACCGGAGAATGTTTTTTTAGCCTACGATAATCTTGAAATAACCCTTTAATATTTAGTTTAATAAAAATGAAAAAAGCTATAGTTTACCTGTTTGTAATGTCATTGTTGTATAATATTTTTCAGTACATGAATGCAACAAAAATGTTGAAAGCAAAGGATGAAAGTATTGAAAAATTACACCAGAATTTAAAAGCTTCAAAAGATAGTTTGACAAAACTAAACAATGAGTTTGTGGAGTCCAATTATTTTTCATTAGAGAACAATGAAAATGCTTTGAACTATTTAGAAAAATACAATCTGGATGTAGTATTGCCAAAGATGAAAGACGAAATCATAGCGATGAATGAAGACCCAAAAGGGAATAAGCTGGTGCCTTATGATCAGATAAATGGAAATAAATTCATGATTAATAAAGTGAAGTTTTTAAACCACCGTTGGATTATCGCAGATTTTTCAGATGGTCAGATATGGGGAGAGGTAATTATTAAGTATTTTATTAATGCCGATGAAACTTTTAGCTTCGAAACTGTTGAATCAATTATCTACCCTAATACATAATTTAGTATTTTTACGATTAAATTATTACGAATATGAGAAAAATAGTTTTATTAGCGACATTAATTATTGGAACAGCATCATGCAATTTCACAAAAGGAAATTCTGATGAAACACCAGTAACTCCTGATAAAAAAGTAGTTTTAGGAGTAGACAAAGATGAGAAAGGTTGTGTAGGATCAGCAGGATACAGATGGTCTACTTTATTGAAAAAATGTATCCGCGTATTTGAAGAAGGTATTCGATTGAATCCTGTAAATGTAAATGAAGAAGATGCTGTTGTAAGTGCTTTTGTGATTTTTGAAGAAAATGGAAATAAAGCAGAGGTATTTTTACCAAATGAAAAGAACTCACTTATTTTTGAAAGAGAAGCAGAAGGGAAATCCTATTATAATGGAGATTGGTCTCTGTCGAATGTAAAAGGATATTTACTCAAAAAAGGAGATGAAACAATATACACCGGTGCGAATATTGTGGAAGCACAGCAAACAGGTGATGATAAAGAAGAAAATTAAAATTAATTTTGATAATAAAAAAAGGGACTTGATATCAAGTCCCTTTTTTTATTATTGTTCCAACCAATTTTTAAAATCATAAAAATTCTGTGGGGATACTCCATGTCCTATTGGATATTCTTTATAGGTAACATCAATACCGAATGCTTTTAAGGCATCTGGTGCTTTTCTAGCCCAGTCGATTGGGATAACCTGATCGACAGTTCCGTGTGATACAAACATCTTTAAAGCGCTATAATTTTTGGCATCCAATGATGCTGGAATAATATCGTTATTAAGATAGCCACTCAAGGCTACCACTCTCTGGATTTTTTCAGGATAGGTAAGCGCTACAGCATAGCTCAATATCGTACCTTGACTAAAACCAACTAAAGTAATATTATTAGGGTCAATAGGATACTCTGCAATAAGCTCATCAATAAAATTAGCAATAAGATCTCTCGATTCCATTGCCTGATCATTATCGGAGAATTTATTTTCGTCGGCATCAAAATGAATAGCGTACCAAGCATTCCCGTATGGTTTCATATCATAAGGAGCACGAGCTGAAATAACATAATATTCATCCGGTAGTTCAGTAGCAAATGAGAATAAATCTTCTTCATTACTACCATACCCATGTAATAATAGTAAAAGTGGATTTTTGTCTTTTTTGATTTTTGGTTCTCGGACTAAATGGTATAAGGATAATTCCATGGGATTAGTTTATGTTTTTAAATACTTTTTGAAACAATTCACCTACTAATGGAATTGGTCTATATTCCCCTTGTAATGCATTGATGAAACCAAATGCCCATAGGACAATGAAGAATACATAAAAGGCGGAGGAAACCATCCAACTGTCAAAATATCCAACAATATAGCCTAAGGCAAAAAAGGATAAGGATACACCCAAAGCTTGACGAATATGAAAAGCAGCAAAAGGGTTTTTAAGATCATTATTTTGTACTAAGGCAATAATGGTTCCAATAATGGTGAAATAACTAATTATAGCATGGTTTTTCCCAGCTTCGATAACTTCTTTATTCATGAGAATTATTTTAAAATCAACTGATTTTCATTATAAACTCCATAGACATTTCCTTTAGTTTTACTTCCAAGGAATGCTGAGTTTTTAGATTTTGATAGTATGTTTTGTTTCGTGAAATGGCTGTTTCCTTCTGGATTAAAGAAAGAAAGATTCGCTTTCTCACCTTCTGAAATAGTGGATACCGGTATTCCAAAAATAGTTTTTCCAGCAGTTAATTTTTCTACAATTAACTCTGTTGGCAATATGGTAGACAATGCTCCAAAAGCACTTTCTAATCCAATAGTACCATTTTTGGCCATATCAAATTCCATTTTTTTATGTTCTATATCGATAGGGTTATGATCGGTTGTAATAGCATCAATGATGCCCTCTTTTACAGCTTTTACTAAAGCTTTACGATCTGCTTCCTCTCGTAATGGAGGTGTAACTTTAAATCGAGTATCAAAACCTTCCAAAGCATCTTCTGTTAGTGTAAGGTGATGAACAGCAACACTACAGGTTACTTGTAATCCTTTTGCTTTAGCTTCTTTAATAAGTTGAGCGGACTTTGCCGTTGATATTGTTGGAATGTGTAATTTACCTCCTGTATATTCTAAAACAAATAAATTACGAGCAATTGTAAGTGTTTCGGCTAAAGCAGGTATACCTTTTAAACCTAGTTTTGTACTAGCAATACCTTCATTGGCAACACCATTTCCTTTGATTTTTTCATCTTGGCAATATGTGATTACCAAACCATCAAAATCTTGTACGTATTGTAAAGCAATCTTCAGAAGATTAGCATCGGATAGTGATTTTGTATAATCACCAAAAGCGACAGCACCTGCATTTTTCATGTCAAAAAGCTCTGCCATATCCTTGCCTTCACTTTCTTTTGTTAATGCACCAATAGGGTATACTTTTGTTGCAAAACCTGTAGCCTTTGTAAGTACAAAATGAACAGCAGATTGATTATCGATAATTGGAAATGTATTCGGTTGTGAAGCTACAGCAGTAAATCCGCTTTTTGCAGCTACAGTTAATCCATTTGCAATAGTTTCACGATCTTCAAATCCGGGTTCTCCTAGTGAACAACTACTGTCAAACCATCCATTAGATACATGAAGATTATCCAGTTTTAATTCCTTTACATTTTGTGAATTGCTAAGATTTTCACCAATTTCTTTAATGATGCCTTTTTCAATTCTAATATCCTTCACTTGATTGTGAAAAGGACTTTTAGAATCGATTATTTTGGCTTCTCTGATGATTAAGTTCATTTTACAAATTTTTGTATGAATATTTCAGTGGCTAAAAATAATAATGTCAATACTACGAACCAACGCCATATTTCGTTATTAGTTCGATCGGATTGTAATGTGTCAAAAACAGCGTCAATGCGATCAATTGTAGTATAGTTTGAAAGAGAAGGATTGCTTGCTTTTGCAATATCACTTTCTGTTCGGTTATAATTGAAACTGATGTTTTGTATGATGTTATCCTGTTTGTAAATGCTGAAGTTTCCAGCCTGTTCAGGATAATCATTGAACGTTAGTTTTACTTTGTTGTTTAATATTTGTTGTACCGGAATAAATTGTTCCGTATCGTTTTTTATGGAAACAATTTCATCTTTTGTAAGTAAAGCATCAATGAAATAAGGTTTGTTATCTCCAATGTATAAAGCAGTAACTCCTGATTTCTGATTGTTTTGTGCCATATTATAAAATGTTGGAACAATCAGTGGTGAGTTCTGAAAATTACTATTTTCTGTATTAATAGGAGCTGTAAATACATAAACAGCTTGAATTGGGTTTTGTATTCCCGTTAAAAAGGTATTTTGATCTTCAAAGGTTAAAATAGAAGGTAAAGAGCTACGAACATCAAAGGAAGCTTTTGCTTTTGGGTATTGAAAATTATCAATTTTCTTCTCAAAAACAGATTGATATAATGGATTGTTGAATGCTATCTTCGTAATTAATCGCTCAGTATTTTTTAAAGCTTGAAATTGAATGGCTCCATAACTCCCAATAAATCCATTGAGATTTGAAAGATTACTTTCTATAGAAGGAATCAGTACAATATTTTCGCCTTTTGTTGCAAAAGACTTTAAAGTAGTTTGTAATGCTTGTGGAATTTCTTTTAATTCATTCAGAATAATTGCATCTTGTTTTTCAAGAATATTGTAATCTAAGGTGTTTAATTCGGAATTAGAATATTCAAATTCTGGCTCCGTATAGATACGACTTAGAAAAGAACTTTTATCGGCTGTCCCAATACTAATGACATTCGTTTTTTGTGGTTTTGAAATACTAAAAAACAGTTGATTGTCATAATCCAAAGCATTATCAGTAATACTTACATAGCCATGAAAATCTTCTTTTGGAATTGTAAACGCAATTTCCTGTTCTTTTTTATCAAAAGAAAGAACCGTTTTAGCAATTAGCTTTTTCTGATTGTATAGCGCCACAGGAATAGACTTTGGAAGTTCTCCGTAGGCAGAGGCTTTTACTTTTATTTCATAGAAATTATCCAGTGTTTGATGTAGATAAACACTATCAATAGAAACATTATTTTTATTTTCTGCTTTCGGAATAACAAAGTAAGTAGTAGTAGAACTATCAATACTTTTTAATTGTTTTTCATTTAAATCAATCCCGTCAGTTATGATGACAATGTCTTTTTTATAGGGTGATTTTTTGGCTTTAATTTTGGCAATAAGATGATCTAATTGGAAAGGAGAAGCACTATAGTTAAGATCTTGTAATTCTTTGTGAACCGATTTAATATCTGTATTCCAATAGGTATCTGTATTGGTGATTAATGAAAAGCTTTGGTTTTCGGGAACACTTTCCAGTAAATCCTGAACGGCTCTTTTTAATAATTCACCTTTTTGTCCTTTCGCCTGCATACTGAATGAATTATCAAGCACAATGAATAATTCGTTAGTCGCATTTTTATGATCCTTTGCTTCAAAAAAAGGCTGAGCAAAAGCAATAACAATACAAGCTAAAATGAATAGTCGGGTGCAAAGGAGTAACCATTTTTTTAGTTTAGAACTTTTTCGCGTCTGAATACTCAGTTCCTGTAGGAAACGAACGTTAGTGAAATATTGTTTTTGGAAACGACGAAGTTGAAATAAATGAACCAGAATTGGAATAACCAGTAAGAAAAGAAAGTATAGGATTTCTGGGTGTTTAAAATGCATTCCAATCAAAGTTTGTCAAAAATACAATTTATTCGTGAATTGAACAAGATTAGTTTTTTCAAAAGTCTATTAATAAAAAAAGACGGCTACAAACCGTCTTTTATCTTATTCTTTATCTTTATTTTTTTTCTTTAGCGCTCTGGTTTTTTCAACACCACGATTTCTAGGTTTTGTTTTTCTAGGCTTCGTTTTTCCAGGACCACCAAGATTTACTTTCTTGTTTTTCTCTTTCTTTTCATGAAAAGCACCATCTCCTTTTTTGACTTTTTTCATTAAGAATTTGATTTTCTGCCTATCTTTTTCTGCTTCAATTAATACCGTCGAAATTTCTACTTCTTCTGGAATAGGAAGAATTTTAATTTCTTGATTCATTAATAGTTCCACTTCGATTTTTAAATCTTCTTCACGTGGAGCAATAAAGCTAATAGCAGTTCCAGTTGCATCTGCACGACCAGTTCGACCAATTCTGTGCATGTATAATTCTGGTTCTTCTGGAGACTCAAAGTTTATAACATGTGAGATGTTAGAAATATCCAAACCTCTGGCCATAATATCTGTTGTAATAAGACCTCTCAATTGACCTTCTTGAAAAGAAGCCATTGTATTTAAACGGTAATTTTGAGATTTATTAGAATGGATTACGCCAAATTGATCTGGAAAATCTTCTGCGATACGATCGTGAAGCATATCGGCAATCTTTTTATTGTTTACGAAAACTAAGATTCTTTCAAAAGTATCATCCGTAGCCAATAAACGTTTCAATAAATTAATCTTGGTATTGAAATTAGGAACGTGATATGATATTTGATTGATGTTTTCTAGCGGAGTTCCTGAAGGTGCTAATGAAACTTCTTCTGGGAAATCGAAGAAATCATTTAAGATTTCATCTACTTCATCCGTCATAGTAGCAGAGAATAAGATATTCTGACGTTTTGGTTTCATCATCGCTAAGATGGAAGTCACTTGGAAACGGAATCCTAAATTCAGCATTTCATCAAACTCATCAATGACAAGCTTCTGTGTTTCATCAAAACGAATTACATTGTCCAAAGCCAAATCCATAATACGACCTGGTGTACCTACTAGAAGGTCAATTCCTTGGTATACTTTTGTTTTCTGTGTATTGATATTCACACCTCCGTAGATACCTACAGTACGTACAGACATGTATTTTGTTAGTTTTTCAACTTCTTCCACTACCTGTACTACTAGTTCACGTGTAGGAACAATGATTACAATTTTTGGCGTTTCAGTAGGTGTAAATTTGTAAAGTTTTAATAACGGTAATAAATAGGCAAAAGTCTTACCTGTACCCGTTTGCGCAATTCCCATCATATCTCGACCCGACATAATTACAGAGAATGATTTTTCCTGAATAGGAGTAGGAGTTGTTAATCCCAAGTCATTCAGTGCTTTTTGTACGGATTTTGGAAGATTAAATTGTTCGAAAGTGCTCATAAAGTCAATATTTCGGCAAAGATACGCTTTTTTAAAGTATAAATTTAACACGATGTTTTAGGACCCTTTTCAAGGGGCAAAAAACGCTAAATGACTTTTATTTAAGAATCGCGTTCTGTTGTATACAAGTCCAAATCACGTTGCAGATTAAACCCTTTTTTTACAATAGTTAATTTTTTTGTAGGTCTTTTTAAAAAGTCATTGGATGAAGTAGCTGCTATAGTCCATAAATCATAGATATCTTGCTTTGCATTTTTCAAAACGGGAAATTTACTGATGATGACGAATTTTTTGCCTTTTACTTTTTTATAGAAAACGGGTTCATTTTTATAAAAATTTCCAATGTAATCCACGGTTTCAGTAAACTCTTCTGAAGTTAGGAAAGCCTGAATTTCATTTCGTTTCTCTTCGTTTTTATATTCTGGATTGGTTTTTAGTAAAATATGATGTCTATTTTCTTCTGTAATAAGAATATCCTTACTCAAGAATTTTCGAGCAAAACTCGCATTTTTAATAGGACTCTTTTTGTAAAAAGCACTCAATAGATCTTCATAAGTAATAGTAGAATCCAATTGAAGGGAGCTAAAATCAGTTTTCAGATATTCTCTAAAGCTTTGATTCAAGTTCAGGAAGCTGACAACTTTATATAAGTCATTTTCTTTTTTTAGATAATAACCTTTTTTATCAATGGTGATGTAACCAAAACCTAGAGTGTTTTTTAATACCTCAAATATATCAACTTCAGAAAATTCAATTTTTGAAGTACCGTTTTCTGAAATTTTTATTGTTGCAATCATAATAATGTTTGAGAATTAAGAATCTGAATTTTGGACAAAAGTAAAGTAATATTTATGGATTCGGTTCTTTATTTTAAAAATGAAAAATAGAGGGTGTTAATACATGTTTTGTTTTTTAACGTAATAACTATAATATAATTTATTTTTTAACTTAATTATGATTATTTAACATACATTTATGGAAACCCTAAACATATTTTATATGAAAAAAATTTATGCTTTATTATTAGTATTAACCATGTACTCGGCCTTTGGTCAAGATGGAAGTCTAGACACTTCTTGGAGTACGACTGTTGGTTCATGGGATTTTGTCCAAGATCCCAATGGTAATATTTACGTTGCAAACTCAACAGTTAGCAAAGTTTTGCCGAATGGTGCCGCTGCACCAGGTTTTATTTCACCATCTTATATTGAGTATACCAATCGTATATTTTACCATGATGAAGGAAGTGTATTTGTGGGTGGCCCATTTGTAAACTACAATGGGACAGGCAAAAACTATGTATTGAAATTTAATGCGGCAACAGGAGCTTTAGTCGCAGGTTTTACTGCTGCTTTACCGATTAATACTCAGGTAGTAAGCATATCACAACTGCCAAATGGACGTTTATTAGTAGGTGCTATGGCGTTTGGGATAGCAGGACCAACAATATCTAAAAGCTTTTTCTGTCTGAATCAAACAACGGGAGCAATAGATCCTACCTTTAACAATGGATCGAATGGAATTAGTACTATTGCTAGTGTATGGAATATGACAAGAGATCAGAATAATACCACCATCATAGCGGGGAATTTTTCACATTATAATGGTGCACAGCGAGATGGTATTGCGAAGATAAACCAAGATGGATCATTACAGCCGTTTACTTTTTTAGGAAAGAATTCGAATGGACTTTTTCAATCTGTAGGGGTGCATATGAGTAGCGGTGATATTGTAGTAGGAGGTGATTTTACCCATACCCCAACTGGTAGAAAAAATTTACTGCGGATAAAAAGTGACGGTAGTTTAGATACTAGTTTTAACCCACAATTAAATGGTATTTACACAGCAATACAAAAAGTATTGGTGTTATCTTCTGGAAAAGTGCTCATAATGGGATCTTTTCAATCCATTGGGGGTGTACCACGACCAGGGATTGCCCGATTAAATATTGATGGTTCATTAGATACCTGCTTTGATCCCGGAACGGGTCCTAAATATGGACTTGAATCATCTTCTATTGAATTTGCTCAATTGGATTCAAAAGAGAACTTACTCATAACGGGTGCATTTGATACATTTAATGGAATTACTGTAAATCCGAATTCAATTCTAAAATTGAGAGCTAATACTGTATTAGTTGCTAACCCAGATACAGCTACAGTAACCAAAGGAACAACAACAGTGACTGCTGTGCCAAATGTATTAGTAAATGATTTTTATAATGGAATCCAAGCATCTATATTTAATGTTACAATCAGCCAAGATGGACTATATCCTGCAGGTATAAGTTTGGATCCTTTCACAGGAGCTGTTAAAGTTGAATCAAGTGTATTAGCTGGAACTTATGTAATTAACTATAAAATATGTCCAAAAAATTCAAATTGTAACTGTGCAACTGCTACTGTGACAATTGTAGTTAAAGCTCCAATAGTCCCAATTATAGCAAATGACGATAGTGGTAGTGCATATGCTGGTTCAGCAACCAATGTATTAAATGTATTGGCAAACGACAGTTTTAATAATGGTAGTGCGAATGGATTGAATGTTTCAATAATTTCGCAAACAATACTACCACCTTGGTTAAAATTTACAACAACAATTGGTGGAAGTTCAGTGTACGGCGATATAAGTGTTTTAGCAACAGCACCTGTCGGTACATATACTTTTACCTATCAGATTTGTAATAAAAATAATTCTGCAAACTGCGATTCTGCTACAGTAACGATCACCATACTTAGTTCGGAGTTAGTAAATGGTATTCGAGCTAACGAACTTGTTAGACTTTCTGGATTACAAAGTACAAGTGATATTATTATTGCAGGATATTTTACAACATACAATAATATTAGTACTATGCGTATTGCCCGATTAAATCCCAATTTAACATTGGATACTTCATTTAATGCAATAGGTCCAGTTCCTAATAATACTACAGTGTATGATTTTAAAATCCAACCGGATAACAAAATAGTAGTAGTAGGACAGTTTACTGGATTTAGTGGTGGGACTACTGGAAAAGGAATCACTAGATTGACAAAGGATGGAGATTTGGACCCGCAATTTAATAATAGTGGTGCTGGTGCTGGTGGAGAAGGAGTAATTTACACTACATGTTTACAAAATGATGGTAAAATTCTTATAGCAGGCAAGTTTACAACGTATAATGGCGTTACAAAGAATAATATTGCTCGGTTAAATTCTACAGGTGGTATTGATATGTCTTTTGGCTCATCTACAGGGTTTATAGGTACTCCTAACTCAATGGTTATACAGCCTGATGGGAAAATTGTTGTGGTAGGGACATTTGGTTATTATCAAGGTGTATTGGCTAATGGAATTATACGACTAAATATTGATGGAAGTATTGATTCAAACTTTTTAGGTCAAACTGGAACTGGGCTTACCGGAAGTTCAGGAACCTATGGTTATGATGCTATGAAAGTATTTTTACAACCTGATGGTAAAATTATTGTTATTGGAGATTTTACAGCTTATAATAATGTTTCGCGTAGAGGTATAATAAGATTACTTTCTAATGGAGCTATGGATAACACTTTTGTTCCTGGAGTTTATAATGGTTTAATACGTACAGTGGCGCTTACACCAAATGGGCAAATGTACATTGGTGGAGATTTTACAACTTTAAATGGAACTTCCGTAAATTCAATTGTACGATTAAATACAAATGGAGTTTATGACAGTACTTTTGATACGGGAACGGGACCTGCTGGACGAGTATGGACACTTACAAGACAACCATTCGATGGGAAAGTAATTGTAGGAGGACAGTTTACGACATACAATGGTATAGCAGCAGGCAATATAACTAGAATTGCACCTGGTATTCCAGGTTCTCAATCGAGAGAAATTAACCCAGAGATGGATATCAATTTCATACAAAAAAATTCGATTGCAATTTATCCCAATCCAAGTGAAGGAGTTTTTAATATAGATTTCAAAGGTTATGAGTATGAGAAGTTTGATATGACAATTCATAATGCTTTAGGACAATTGATTTATCAAGGAGTAGTTACACCACAAAATACAAATCAGATAGATTTAAGTAAATTTGAAGGAGGAAGCTATTTTGTTAAACTTCAAAATAATAATGAAACGATTAATAAGATAATCGTTAAGAAATAAAGCCTCATGCATTTATGAAAATCCTCAGTAATTTACTGGGGATTTTTTATTTTGAATAAATGGTATATTTTGTATTTTGCAATACATATAATCCTACACTACAAATGAGTAATACTATAGAAAAAGTATCAAAAGCTATCATCCATTTTATAGAAACATACATTGAAGATGCAGTAACAAGACGCAAAGACGATATAAAAGGAATAGTAGATGGTAAAACACTATATGTTGGTATAGAAGATACTTTAATCATTGGATATGCACCCAATGGGAAAGTAGATTTAGCCTCACATGAATTTTTTGATTCTGATTTTGAAACAAATATTGGAGCATTAGAACATCCTTTTACAGAAGATCAGCTTAATAAGGAGTTGATCCCTCAATTAACAGCTCGATTATTAAAGCTTATTGAAGAAAGAAAAGACGATTCTTTTTTTGATTATAAATATGAAATAACAGTCAATTTTAAAACAACTGCCAAAGGAGTAATTAGATCGACAATTATATCCTATGTAAATGAAATTAAGAAAGAGCAACTGCAAGAAAGGGTAGTAGCGTACATTGATCAGAAAATCCTTCAAGGAAAATTTCCGACAAAAAAACTAGATACGTTCTTTTTATGTACTCATTTGCTAGATCCAAAACTATATCCAATCGTTGATTCGGATCAAGTCATCCAAATTCTAGATAAGATTTTAGAATTAAATAAAAACCGAAAAGAAGCATTAAAAGAGCATATAGAAAACATTGTATTAATACTGGCAGACTGGATAAAAAAAGTATTTCTTCCTCAATATTTCGATTTAAATCAAAATGAATGGGGTGAGAAACAATGGGTATTAAAAGAGAATAACACACAAGAAATTGTTGGGGTTGAACTATTAGCCTATACGGCAATCCTAATCATGAAGGGAGGAGCAGATCACTATAGAAGAGATGACGGAGTTGAGTTTTTAAAATATGCTGAAAAATTAGGTTATGCTGAAGCAAAATCTATTTTGAAAATAGGAACTGGACACTATGATTTTAAAGATATTCATTTTAAAGATGTTGCTGTAGAATTTACAGCAAATGACATACTCTCCACCTTTACCATATCTATAAAAGAAGAAACAGCAGAGAATTACGGCAAGGCTTTAAGTTTTATCAATAATCTGCTAAAGATGGATTTTGCGGATACTTATAGTATCATATTGAAGTCAAAAGTAAAAAACTATTTACCCATCAATAATTTAGGAAAAGCACCAACACATCGTTTTTTTGCCAATGCATTACAATATCCATCACTACATGAAGCAATAGCGCAATATGCACAATTGACAATGAAAGATTTTGGATGGTATAACGATATAGAAAACGAATTATGTGCAATGCCCGGAACCTATGCAGTATACGGTTTGGCCTTGTTGGATAAAAAATATTTCCCGTTAGTAGAGCAATTTATGACGCTAATAGATTACGAACATCAGTCGAATCAAGTTCATTTTATTGAGGTATTTATTGAAAAGTATGGAGTGAGCCCAGATAGTATAGGAGTCATAACCAAAACCTTATTGACTTGTGGTGAAATTGTAAAACGATCTAAAATGGTGAAATATTTTCAAACCACTGAAAGCATTCAATTACTCTTAGACAATTTGAAAAGTTACAAAGAGCATGAATGTATGAGTATTGTTTTTGGTATTTTCGGGGAAAAAGCGGATATCGATAAACTTGCAAAGAAAAAAGAACCTGCTATAAAAGAATTATTAAATCAAATAAGCCTATTAGTTGATGAATAATGAGATAGCAAAAGAATTGATAGCATTGGCACAATATGATCTAGCCGTGCGAGAACGACTTTATCAAGAGGGGAAGCTAATGGACGGCTATAATCCTGAAATGGAAGCAGTACATATAGAGAACGCTACCAAACTTAAAAATATTATTGCATTAATAGGATGGCCAACAATTGATAAAGTAGGAGTAGAAGCCAGTGATTCGGCATGGTTAATCGCACAACACTCCATAGGAGATCCACAATTTATGAAACAGTGTTTATCCTTAATGGAGGCGAATATAGAGCAGATTAATCCTCAAAATATAGCGTATATGCACGATAGAATTTGCTGTTACCAAGGCAGATTACAACGTTATGGTACGCAATATAATAAAGACGGTTCATTTTGCCCTGTAGAGGATAAAGACCAAGTAAATGCTAATAGAGCAAGAGTGCAATTAAAACCCATTTCTATTGAACGAATTAATGAAAAAGATACTTTAGGTGATGATCCTCAGTATAATGAATGGCGTAAAAAAGTAGGGTGGATATTGTAGACTACAAATATGCCTTTTCCCATCCTATGGAATGGCATTGTCGTTGGTCTAGTTACCAATGATCCTCTTTTTTATTAGAATAAATTGTTTCTTCAACAAATCTAATGTATCCTTTATTTTTCAAGGAATAATCAGATCAAAATTTTTCAAAAACCCCCAATCCGAATAATGCAAAATCATATTTTACAGGATCAGTAGGGTCTAAAGCGCGTAAGTTAGTATCCAATTCAAAAAGCGCCTTAGCATCATTTTGTTTTCGGGTCAGTAATTCCAATTTACGAGCTACATTTCCCGAATGGACATCTAATGGGCAAGACAATAGAGCCGGAGAAATATTTTCCCAAATCCCTAAGTCTACACCTGCATTATCTTTACGAACCATCCAACGCAAAAACATATTTATACGCTTGGCTGCAGAGCCATTTAATGGATCGGAAATGTGCTTTTGGGTACGGTTTTGATGCTCTATTTCAAAAAATACTTTTTTAAACTCATGTATGCTTTTCTGAAGACTATCCTTTTCTTGGTATTTTGTAAATACCGCTTCAAGTCCTCCATGATTTGTATAGATATTTTGTAATCCTTTGATGAAACTGTGAAAATCACCACCATTAAAGGTACGGTGTACAAATTGCGACAATCTTTCTTCCTGCTCGTCATTATGAGACATTACAAAATCATAAGGAGAATTACCCATTAAATTCATCATTTTATGGGAATTATTGATAATCATCTTACGATTTCCCCAAGCAATGGTTGCACTTAAAAAGCCAGCAATTTCAATATCTTCTTTGGTAGAAAACAAATGTGGAATCTGAACAGGATCACTCTCAATAAAATCTGGATTATTGTATAAAATCACTTTTTCATCCAAAAAGGATTTGAATTCAAGGGTATTCATTTTGTATTTGATTTATTAGGCATGGATTCTACCATCTACCATTACGAGTTTGCGGTCTGCCATATTAGCCAATTCTTCATTATGTGTTACAATAACAAAAGTTTGTCCCATTTCATCACGTAGCTTAAAAAATAATTGATGTAAGTTTTCTGCTGAGGTTGTATCCAGATTTCCAGAAGGCTCATCAGCAAAAATAATTGCAGGTTTATTAATTAAAGCACGAGCAACAGCAACACGTTGTTGTTCTCCGCCAGAAAGTTCCCCCGGCTTATGATTAATACGATGCGATAATCCTAGATATTCAAGCAAACGTTTCGCTTCAGTTTCTACTTCTTTTTCTGTTTTTCCTGCAATAAAAGCGGGAATACATACATTCTCCAATGCGGTGAACTCAGGTAACAACTGATGAAATTGAAAGATGAAACCCAAATGAGAATTTCTGAATTTGGATAATGTTTTATCATTCATTTTCAAAATATCCTCTCCATTGATGGTTAATGCAGTATCACCTTCAATAGTAGGTTGGTCTAATGTTCCTAAAATTTGTAATAAGGTAGTTTTACCAGCACCAGAAGCACCTACAATGGAAACAATTTCGCCTTTTTGAATGTGTAAATCCACTCCCTTAAGAACGTGTAATTGCTCGTAATATTTATGTATGTTTTTAACCTGTATCATCCGTAAAGCATTTTTACAAAGAAACAAAGATTTTGACGAATAATAAATCTATTAGCATGCATTCTTTCGTATATTGAATTATAAAGTTTAGTTAACTGACTTTATCGCTGTTTAATTATTAATTAAATTTGGTAAACAAAATAAGGAGTTATGAGAAAAATAATAGGTTTATCGCTAATCATGTTGACATTCTCCTGTCAATCTAAAGAAAAAGAAAGTAAAGAAATGGTAGAGAATCAATCAGAAACAGTAAGCAGTAATGCTAAAGATTATGAAGTAGCCACTTTTGCAGGAGGTTGTTTTTGGTGTACTGAGGCAGTCTTTTTACAATTAGAAGGCGTTCAAAAAGTAGTTTCAGGATATACGGGTGGAACAATAAAAAATCCTTCTTATAAGGAAATATCTACAGGTTCAACAGGACATGCTGAAGCTATAGAAATCACATTCGATCCTAAAGTTATTAAATACACTGATTTATTGGATATCTTTTTTGCAACACACGATCCTACTTCATTGAATCGCCAGGGAGCAGATGTAGGTACACAATACAGAAGTGAGATTTTTTATCATAGTGCCAAGCAAAAAGAAGAAGCAGAGGCAGCAATAAAAAGTATGGATGATCAGAATATTTTTGGAAAAAAGATTGTGACCAAATTATCTCCAGCTGTAGCTTTTTATAAAGCAGAAGATTACCATCAAAACTATTACAGCCAAAATTCAAATCAGCCGTATTGTCAGATGGTTATAAGTCCAAAGCTAGAAAAATTGAAAAAGAAGTTTCAAACGAAGCTTAAAAAATAAATTCTAATTATTTGGCATCAAAGTTGTTAATCTATTTTTAGTAAATAAAATTTTTGAAAATGGCAGAGCAAATTCAATTAGCAGCAGAAACAAAAACATCGGCAAAAACAACGAATTTATTTCTTGGATTGTTATTTGATGCGGTTGGTATGCTGTCTTATCTTATTCCTGGTGTAGCAGAAATTACAGATCTTGTATGGGCACCGATATCAGGTTTTATTTTAGCCCGAATGTATAAAGGTACAGTTGGTAAAGTAGGGGGTGCAATCTCATTTATTGAAGAACTCACACCTGGTTTGGATATTATCCCAACCTTTACATTAACTTGGATTTATACCTATTGGATTAAAAAAGAAAAATAGAGTATAATAAAATAAATTCTCAATAAATATACATCAAGGATTAAAAACAGATAAAACGGTTGTAAATAAAGACTTTACTGCCGTTTTTTTATGTTCTGATAATATTGTAAAAAGCAGTAATTAATAAAAGTAAGGTTACTGAAACGTTACTTTTAAAAACAAGAAAATAAACATTAAAGTATTGTTTTTTAGTTTTTTACATAGTTTTTCATGTTGTTTCTTAGCTCATATAGATTTAATTTTATCATTAAGAATTGTGAGTATGGAAGCGACAAAAAAATAAACCCTCACGTCAATTGCTTAAAGTCAACCATATTTAGTTATATTGGTGACATTTTATGAGGGCCATATACAAATTAGCGGTCATTGTACAGAAATAACGCACGAAAAACTAAATACGATGAAAAATCTACTGTTTTTGTTATTTACTTTTTGTCAAGTTGTTGTTTATGGACAATTCGACAGCCTAAAAATTCACAAACCTCACGGACCCGACTATTCAAAAACTATTTATCCAAAAGATGATGGACGAACTTACAATCAATATGTAGGGGAAACCATTGCTGGCTATACCCTTGTAGACGGTTGGAGAAAAGACACCATTAATGGAGGATTTAATAAGGAAATTTATAAGAATCCTTATGTTTCATCACAAGGCGAATATGTAGGCTTTAACAAAGAAAGTTATGACACAAATTTTGTGTTTTATAGGTATAGAGATGGAAAAAAATATTCAGGGAAAATTCTTGATACATTGGATATAAATTATACTCCTCCTGTGGCACGTGGTATGTTGTATGGTAAGCCATATTATGAAAGTAAAGGCATAAAAATAATTTTTCAAGCGGATTACGTTAATGGTTTAATTCAAGGAGTTGGTACTATATCTGTTTTAAGTTCAAAGGAATTAATTTCCCATTGTCATTTTGAAAACGGTGAAATTGTAGGAGAAACCGTAATTAGAGGAATTTACTCAAATAACATTTATAAGAAAAACTATGAAAAAGGAAATTCTAAGATTATAAGCCAAACAGAAACCGATAAAGATGGTAATAAGATTTCCCCTATTGATAATGTTGATAAATTCTCTTTCAAAGCAACATATCTGACACTTTTAGATCCATATAGATTTTTAGACCGAAAAGAAAAAGCGAAAGAAGTATATAGAAATAATACTAATCCAAATTTCCAAAATCCATTATTAATAGAACCTGTGGATTTAATTTTATATTATTTCTCCCATATTGGAATGCAAGAACCGCTAAAAAAATACAATACAAAGCATTTTGAAATAAGTGAATTTATATATGATGATTTAAAGGTTGTTTTCTATTCTTTTAATCAAAGTTTTCGCAAAAATTATGCTTGGGTTATCGAATGTTATGATAAGTTAGACAGATTAATTATTGTGAGGTATCAAAATGTTTATTTTAATGAAGTAAATAACTTAGATTATTCCGATTACATAAATTTTTATGGTATTGTAGGTTACGGAAATATTCTGACTACGTTTATGTACGATGACAATGGAAACATAATTAAAGCTTCAAAATACAAAGGGGTTTATGAGAACGATATTAATTTTATGTGTGATTATGATAGTGATGATTTTATGAAAAAAATATTATCTTATCCTTCTTTTAAGCCTATTTCTATTATCAATCCCAATGAGGTGAAAATTTCAGATAATAAGGATTAATTATTTGTATAAAAGTAGTTTGAACTATATTTGAGAGAAATGATTCTATTGTGCTTATTGGCAAATACACAAAATAATTTTAAAATTTCAGGGAAATTAAGCCGATTTGAAGAAAGCGGTTTCGTGAAAATGAAGAGACAAAATTGTTGCCTTAAAAATAGTAAATTTGAGTTGGATGGAACTTTTGAAGAAACTCCAAATACCTCTTTTTTTATGATTTGAATAAAAAACCAAGCCCCATACTACGGAGCATTTTCTTTTCAAATTCCCAGAAAAATTTAAATTGACCAAATATAAACCCAAAAAACACTAGTAATACCTGATAAGCAGGGAAGATAACGATTAATCGGATGGGCCAGTAAAGCCATAAAGTAAGATTATCTTTGGTAATCCCCATCCAATTGGTAACGGGTTTAGAGATATATGCTGCAGAAGAACCTGTAATTGCAAAGACGATAAAAATGATGACCAATTGAAAATTGGATTTTATTCCCCAACGTTGTTTTAATTTCTCCATAAATCTTTAAAAGAAACAAATATAGGTGATTTAAAATCGTGGAACAAAACCTGAAAGCCTTTGGTTGTACTTATTTTGGAAATAGACTAAATAATTATAAAGCATATAATTGACCTCATATCCGTAGTTAATTGAAAAGTCATAGTTAATCGGAAACTCATATAAACTTGCGCTGTAACGGAAAGGTTGATTTACTCTATTATTCCACTCATTGACCCACATTAAGTTCTTGTTTTCTAGATAATTTTGTGAGTGAAAATTTCGAGGTTTTGCAATCGAATTAATATAACTATTGAATCCAGAGTCCAAAATGATAATTTCATAGCCTATTTCATCATTAGCAATACGAATCGTATCCTTTGGAGCTGTTGGGTCATTTTTGGAAGCGATGGTAGAATGCGAAGAACCGCAACTTACCATAGCAAAAGTTAAACTGATTAATAATATATACTTTTTCATGACCTTGAAGTTAAAATTGAATAATGAAGTTCAAATACTATCGGAATTTAATTTCTCTTTTTATTGATTCGTCATAAGGGCAACCACATTGATTCAGAATGTTTTCAACATAGTTATTATAATCTTTATATCCTTCCCTCTCTAATACCTCCATAGCATAAGAGTATCTAGTGCTAGAAAATGGATTATTTAATTCTACTATAGGAAAATAAATATCCTGAAAGTCCTTGTAATCTTGAAATTGTTTATTACTCAAAACTTCTAATAATTCGTTCAGAACACTTACTCCATAAATACTAAAATCATAGTCGCCTTTAAATTTTATGACTTTATTTAAAGCTTCTTCATTCTCTTTTTTACTCTTTTCAATTAAATCTTTTGCATTTTTTTCATTCGAGAATTTTCCCATTTTATTTTGCAGAAAGAGAAAAGGATTGATTTTAACTCTTATCATATTACCCAGTTTAGTTTCTTGTTCCTCTGTGAAACTTAATGTTGCTAACTTTATTTGATTCATAAAAGTCTTTATCACTAAAGATGTGTCTTTTGGACAGTAGTACTCGTATTTATGATAATTGTTTTTATTAGATTCTTTTATTTTATCCAAATTAATTTCGGAACGTTTTTTATCAATAGATATATTTTCTTCATATTTCTCCATAGTACCATATTTTTGATTTACATAATCATAAACAGTATTGAATTGAATCTCTTTATCAATTAAATAGCTAAAAGCATTATCTGTTATCTTGAAATCTAGAAATATGCCTAAAGGAGAAAAACTATCAGTAAAATAGACAATTGAAAATTGTTTACTGTCATTTAGTAATTTTGTAATGGAAGTAATTTCTGGTCTATTTTCAAATAAACGAGAGTTTTTTCCATTGAGAAAAGTATATAAACGATCAACATAAAAAACCATATAATAGTTTTTATTTTGAACTAATTTTGGTTCTTTTTTTTCATCAAATTCAACCCTATAAACAGGCAAAATCAAAGCTTTCTTAAATAAATCTTCCTTATTGTTGATTGATTCAATCTTAGGAATAATTTTACTATTAACTTTAGAATCCTGATTGATATATTCATACATCATTTGCTTTTGATCTTCCGTTTGTGCAACAGAAACTCCTGCAAATTGTATTATAATCACTGTGAAAATTAATTTTAAATTCATCATTTAACGCCTGTTATTTGCCAAGATTGTAAGCTTAAATCAACATTAGTATATGGGATAATTTGATAACTACCTGGTACTGTATTGGCTATAGTAAATTGATTTGTTACACTGTTATATCCTACAATTGTTACCTCATGATATGGTATTGAATTTTCATCAACTATAGTTGTTAGAACAGGATAACCATTATCTATTGCAGAAGTCATCTGTTCAATTGTATTTACTCCACTCATATTAAATTGTTGTATTAAAAAAGATACTTGTTGATCATGCCCAAGTCCATCAAATAATGCCACAGCTTCTTGTAATTGGTTCATATTATGTGCTACAGCATATTCATTCATCATAAACTCAGGAGATTGTGTAGATCCAAAATAACTAGCCACAAAAGAAGCACTAGTGGGAACACATGCACCTCCATATTCCTGTTTTGGGACTGTAGTTGGCAAATTCTGTAAAAGTTTTTCAACTAAAGAATTACTATAATTATTTATTCCACTACCACCACCTGAACCACCGAAACCCCACCCTCCACTTTGCTGACCACCATTGCCATTATAGGTATTGTTTAATAATAAATATGGTATTAATGCATTAAAATTACCACCACCACCACCACCAACAGTAACTTCATCTAACCATCCTCCATCAATAGGTTTGTCTTTTCCAAAATAAATTGATTGTGTATTGTCTTTTGGAACTAAATAATGTGTAATCAAGCCTTTGTCTATTTTAAATCCATTAACATAATTACCTTTTAAATCAGTTACAATAATTCGTCCAGTGTAATGTTTGCTCCCCATACTTTCATCCCATTCCATACTAAAAACACGACTTATAACTTCTCCATCAACTTTAAAAATTATTACTCTGCTATAATATTCTGGATGAATAGTAAAAGCAGGGATTACTGTCATTTTTTCTTTTGAATCATTTATTGGTTCTTGTTTTGTGTAGTCTTGAAATACCGTTACATATTCGTTAGAGGAAGAAGTAGGTTCTCCTTTTAGTTCTTCTTTAGGTTTAAGTAACCCTATTTTATTTAAATAGGCTTTTGCTTCGTCAATACTAACAGAAGTAATAGAATTTTGATTTGCTATCTCATTTTTTTCTTGCTCGTTTGAACATGAAATAGTTATAATATTTATTAATAATAAAGTTAAAAATAGAATTGTAAATAAGGCTGATTTTTTCATTATGTTAATTTTTAAAATCCTTTATATGTTCCCAAATTAGTAATAAAAAAGAATATTTAATGAAAATTTACTGATTTATAGTGTTTAAATATAGTAGATTACGGTAAAGCCGTAGTTTGTATTAGGATAATGATTCTATCAATAGAAATACTATACGCTATTAAAGATACAAAAAAGACACCTCATTGAGGTGCCCTTTTTATTTTATGAAGTAGTTTTTTACTTATTGAATAATTTTCCCAATAACGATTTTCCCATATTCATTACATCATCTTTGATGTCACCATCACCGTTTTGATCTAGCATAGAAATGATGGAATTTGAACCACCCGATTTTCCTCCAAGTAAACCACCTAAAATACCATCTAAACCACTAGGGCTATCAACGTTATTTTCTTGTGTTTTCTTACCTAGATATCCCATCAGAATTGGAGCTGCCATTTTTAATATTTGAGAAACCTTATCAGAAGAAACACCTGTCTTTTCACTTACAGCATTTTCAACTAATCCTTGTTTTTCGCCTAAAATATGACCTAGTATACCATTTCCATCAGTATCATCTTGTGAATCACCACCTAGGAAACCAGATAAATTATCTAGAATACTTCCATCATGTTTGCCTTTCAATGCAGATAATAAACTTTCTGCTCCTCCAGGACTGGCCACGTTATTTTTCATTGCGCCCATTAATGCCGGTAACGCAGAGGTTAAAACAGAAGAGGTTTCTTGTGGATCCGTTCCTGCTTTTTGGCTTACGCCATCAATGATTTGTTTTCCTAAATCACTGTTTACTAAGTCTAATATTCCAGCCATAAATTTTGTTTTTATTAGTAAATTTAGAGAAAAAAGAGATTCAAAATGAATAAGTTAGCTTTTTTAATCTAAAAATAATACTACAGAATTAAGTTTGATTTATTTTGAAAGATCTATTTTTAATAAACTGATAATTTGTTCTGCAAGCTCAGTCCCAATTCGGTCCTGTGCTTCTTCTGTAGCAGCACCAATATGAGGTGTTAATGATATTTTTGGGTTCATCAATATTTGTACAGCAGGAGTCGGTTCTTCTTCAAATACATCCAAACCAGCAAATAGAACTTTACCACTATCTAATGCTTCTACTAAAGCAACTTCATTAATAATTCCACCACGAGCAGCATTAATAATTCCTACATTGTCCTTCATTAAAGCGATTTCTTCTGCATCAATAACATAACCTTCTTGTGAAGGAACATGTAATGTAATGAAATCAGCATGCTTGAAAACATCATCAATAGGCTCTGTAATGATTTCAACATTAATGAATTGACCATTGTAAAAATCAACTTTGATTTCAGCATTCCCAACAAATTTATCTGCTGCAATAACTTTCATTCCTAACCCCAAAGCAATTTTGGCAACTTCACGACCAATTCTTCCAAAACCAATAATACCTAACGTTTTACCACGTAATTCAATACCATTCGCATAAGCCTTTTTTAAGCTATTGAAGTTTGTATCACCTTCAAGAGGCATATTTCTATTAGAATCGTGTAAAAAACGAACCCCAGAGAATAAATGAGCAAATACCAATTCGGCAACAGATTCCGAAGAAGAAGCTGGAGTATTGATTACATGAATTCCTTTTTCTCTTGCATATTCCACATCAATGTTATCCATACCAACCCCACCGCGACCAATGATTTTCAGGCTAGGGCAATTGTCAATAATATCTTTTTGAACCTTTGTAGCGCTACGTACTAAAAGCACACTAATCTTATGCGTATTGACATAATTAGCCACCTGTTCTTGGGCTACTTTTGTTGTAATAACTTCAAATCCACCTTTTTCTAAAGCTTTAATACCACTTTTAGAAATTCCGTCATTTGCTAATACTTTCATTTTATATTCTTTGTTATGATTTGACTATTCAATTGTATTACAATTTATATAATGTCAATTGAGTGAAATGTTATACTTTCTGTTCTAATGCTTTCATGACATCTACCAATACTTGAACACTTTCAAGTGGCAACGCGTTGTACATGGAAGCTCTATATCCACCTACAGAACGATGACCATTAAGACCACTGATACCAGCTTCTTTCCAAAGAAAATCAAACAAAGACGTATGCGTTTCATCTTTCAGTAAGAATGTTGCATTCATTGTTGAGCGATCCTCAACATGAGCAGTACCTGTGAACAATGGATTTCGATCAATCTCTGTATACAATAAAGCCGCTTTGGCATTATTTATTTTCTCAATAGCAGGAATACCACCAAGATTCTTTAACCATTGTAAGGTAAGTAGAGAGGTGTAAATTGCAAATACAGCAGGTGTATTATACATACTCTCTTTATCAATATGTTGTTTGTAATCCAGAATTCCTGGAATACTTCTTCCTGTATTCCCTAAAATAGATTCCTTAACGACAATCAATGTTGTTCCGGCAGGACCCATATTTTTTTGAGCACCGGCATAGATTAAATCAAATTTTGAGAAATCCAATTGACGGGAGAATATATCAGAACTCATGTCACATACAATTGGGACATTCAGTTCTGGGAAACTTTTCATTTGTGTACCAAAAATGGTGTTATTACTTGTACAGTGAAAATAAGAAGCATCAGAAGGAACTTCATAATTCTTAGGGATATAATTATAATTGTCCGGTTTTGATGAACCTACAACAATTGTTTCTCCAAAAGCCTTCGCCTCTTTAATAGCGCCACTTGCCCATGTACCCGTATCTAAATAAGCCGCTTTACCATTTTCTTTCATTAAATTGTAGGGAACGCGTAAAAATTCAAGACTCGCTCCACCTTGTAGAAATAAAGCTTGGTATCCTTTTCCTTGTAAGCCCAATAACTCTAAGGCTAGCGATCGTACTTCCTCCATCACGGCAACAAAATCTTTGCTGCGGTGTGAAATCTCTAAAATAGATAAACCAGAGTTATTAAAATTAAGGACTGCTTGAGAAGCTTTTTCAAAAACTTCTTGGGGTAAAATGCAAGGTCCAGCGCTGTAGTTGTGTTTTTTCATTTGTGTTGTTGTATTGACCTAAAAAATTGAAATGTAAATTTCCTAAATTATACCGAAATAGACCGCTGAATATTGCTAATAATTCAATTATATTTTTGTTAAAAATGCAATTGTATCAACGTTATCTGCGTAATCCCATAAATTTGGTTTTTGTGTATGACCAAAAGGAATACTTTGAGCTATAAATCCATTACTCACAATACATTGTATTTGCTCACTTTCAGTAGTCAGACGCTCTGTTATAGCATCAGCCGAATCATAAAACTCATAAAAAATACTCGAGATAGGAGAGGCATAGCTTGCATCTTCCTTAATAGTTAAGAAACCATTGTCTAATAATTTGTAATTGCTCATTAGAAAAACGGCTTTGTTGTAATCGTAATTATTAGCATATTTTTCATAATGGATTACATCCTGATATTCAAAAATAGCTTCAAAAAAGTTTTTGAAATCATAGCCCTTAGGAACAAATAATTTAGAGACATTACGACACCCTAAACCAAAATAACGGAAAATGTCTTCCCCTAAGGCGATAAGATCTTCTTTGGATTCCGAACCATTCAATACTGCAACAGAATTTCTGTTTTTTCGAATAATGGCAGGTTTATCTTTAAAGTAATATTCGAAATAACGAGCTGTATTATTACTTCCAGTAGCTATTACAGCATCAAAATTTTCAAGCTTCCCTTTTGTAAAAGTGATGTAATCAGCCATTTTTGGTTCTACAGCAATAATGTATTTTGCTAAGAATGGTAATAAATGTTGATCATTAGAAGAAGTTTTAACCAATGCTTTGTGACCGGAAATCAATACAGATATAAAATCATGAAACCCTACTAATGGAATGTTTCCCGCTAATATAAGTCCTACCGTTTTGGGTTGTATTACATCAGAAATAGTATACTTTGATAACCACTCATTGATGTTACTTTCAGTAAGTGCTTCAGCCCAAGATTGGAGAGCAAAATAAACCTGCTCTTGCGTATACCAACCATTGTGAGATTGTGACAATTCAATCAAGGCAATGAAATCCTCATAAAAGGGATCATTGTGCAAAACAGCTGGGTTCTTAACATTATTATCTAATGAAAACTGGCTTAAAAATTCACCTAAATGAATGAAAATAGATTTTTTTTGTGCTAAGGTCATATTGATTTGCTTATGAATTGTTTTGGACGTAATTTTGTGCAAATTTAAGGTTTATAAAATAAAAATTAGCTATGGCAATCATAATAACAGACGAATGTATAAATTGTGGCGCTTGCGAGCCAGAATGCCCCAATACAGCTATCTATGAAGGGGCTGATGATTGGAGATATAAAGATGGGACGAAGCTAAGTGGCAAAATCGTTCTTCCAAATGGTGAAGAAGTTGATGCTAATGATGCCCAAACTCCTATATCTGATGATGTTTACTATATTGTTCCAGGTAAATGTACAGAATGTAAAGGGTTTCATGACGAACCTCAATGTGCGGCAGTATGTCCAGTAGATTGTTGTGTTCCTGATGATAATCATGTAGAAAGTGAAGAGCTATTGTTGAACAGACAAGCTTTTTTACACGGAGAATAAATTGTAGATTTTCTATACATAAAAAAAACCTCAAGATGATTCTTGAGGTTTTTTGTTTTGAGGCAATTATTTTATTCTGCTTTATTGTGGCATAAAAGTGTAGGTTTCTACTTTTATACCATCTGATTTTTCATCATACGTTTCCAATAAGAAATTTCCATTTCCATCAAAATATCCAAAAGAAGTAGTACCGTTTTTAGCTTTGTAAATCCAGTTGTTATTCGATGTTTTTCTTAATACACCCAATTTTCCTGCTTCTGGAGTAGAAACGATATATCCATTTTGATCCGCTTCAAAGGCATATTTTTTGCCATTCAGCATATAATAATCAAACTTATTTACTTTACGCTCTACAGTTTGTCCATTCGCTACCACTGTGGTAGTTTTAGTTACTTCTACAGGTGTTTTTTGCATATCACGATCACTTTTTTTGTTTGGTGATATGGTTTTGTCTTTTAACTGTAGGCTCTGTACTTGATCTATTTCTTCCGTTTTGATGATGGTTTCCGGTGTTCCATTATTCACTTTTAGAATTGTTGTCTTAGTTTCTTTCTGAACATTTTTGTTTTGGGCACTTAATCCAATCGTAAGAAACAGTGTAAGAATACTTAGGGCGATCTTTTTCATAACAATTATTTTAAAGGTTAGTCTAGTAAATTTAACTAAAAAATGTTAAAATAACTATTAACATAATCTTAAATAAAAATAAAATTTACCCGAATTTGTCACAAATCAAGTTTTACATTGTTTTTTGAAGGTATTAAATTTTTTGAAACCAAAAGCTTATATTTGCAGCCTGAAAAAATAGGAATTAAAAAGAATAATTAACAAACCAGAGCTGTTTTGTACAATAACAGTCAGTAATGGGAATATAATTTATATAATGAAAGCAGGAATTGTAGGATTGCCGAATGTTGGAAAATCAACGTTATTCAATTGTTTATCGAATGCAAAAGCACAAAGTGCTAACTTCCCTTTTTGTACTATTGAACCCAACATTGGAGTGGTCAATGTTCCAGATCCAAGATTGGAGAAATTGGAAGAATTAGTAAACCCAGAACGTGTTCAGCCTGCTACTGTTGATATAGTTGATATTGCCGGACTAGTAAAAGGTGCAAGTAAAGGAGAAGGTTTAGGAAATCAATTCTTAGGAAATATTAGAGAGTGTAATGCGATTATTCACGTATTGCGTTGTTTTGATAATGATAACATTGTTCACGTAGATGGAAATGTAAATCCAATTCGCGATAAAGAAACAATCGATATCGAATTGCAACTGAAAGATTTAGATACTGTTGAGAAACGTTTGGAAAAAGTAAAAAGGGCTGCAAAAACAGGAAATAAAGAAGCACAAGTTGAAGAAGCTTTATTAGAACGTATCAAAGGAACTTTATTACAAGCTAAATCTGCTAGAACAGTTGAAGTATTGAATAATGACGAAGAAGTATTAATGGAAAGTTTCCAATTGATTACTTCTAAGCCAGTATTATATGTATGTAACGTGGATGAAGAATCTGCTGCAACTGGAAATAAATATGTAGATCAGATTAAAGAATTAGTGAAAGATGAAGATGCTGAGGTTATTATCTTGGCAGTTGGAACAGAAGCTGATATTACAGAATTAGAAACATATGAAGAACGTAAAATGTTTTTAGAAGATTTAGGTCTTCAAGAACCAGGAGCATCTGTTTTAATCCGTTCTGCTTATAAATTATTAAACCAACAAACTTATTTTACAGCAGGTGTAAAAGAAGTGCGTGCTTGGACTATTAATGTTGGGTCTACAGCACCACAAGCTGCTGGAGTAATCCATACTGATTTTGAAAAAGGATTTATCCGTGCAGAAGTTATTGCTTACAATGATTTCGTAAGCTTTGGTTCTGAGGCTAAAGTAAAAGAAGCAGGTAAATTACGTGTTGAAGGAAAAGAATATATCGTTAAAGATGGTGATGTAATGCATTTCAGATTTAATGTATAATCAAATATAGAATATTAAAAAAAGGAACCTTATTGGTTCCTTTTTTTATGGAGTGCTGTTTCGATAACACTAAAAAAGTCAGTCAGAAAAGTCTACTTTTTAACGATAAATAGTACATTAGCGTAAAATAAGAACATAGTAAACTCAAATACCTCGATTTATGAAAATAGTAGCTTTTGCAGGAAGTAACAGCAAAAAATCAATTAATAAGCAATTAGCAACTTATGCAGCAAGTCTGTTTGATAATGCAGATGTAGAAGTCCTAGATTTGAATGACTATGAAATGCCGATATTTAGCATTGATGATGAAAAAGAATCAGGTCAGCCAAAAGAAGCACAAGCATTTTTAGATAAAATTGCAGAAGCCGATTTTTTAATACTGTCTTTGGCAGAAAATAATGGAAACTACTCAGCAGCATTTAAGAACGTATTTGATTGGAGTACCCGATTAAAGAAAGAAGTTTTTCAACATAAACCAATGCTTTTAATGGCAACTTCACCCGGTGGTAGAGGTGGTAAAAGTGTTTTAGAACTTGCAGAAAAAAGCTTAGCTTTTTATGGTGGTAATATTAAAGGAACTTACTCTTTACCAGAGTTTTATCAAAACTTTGATGAAGCAAAAGGAATAATAAGCAGTGAAGAATACAATAACTATTTGAAAGAAATAGTTCAAGGTATTCAAAAGCAATTATAAAAAACAAATTTTATGGAGGCATTAAATACAATAGTTTTGCCATCATTGCTGGATAATGATTTTTATAAATTCACGATGCAGCATGCTGTTATTAAATTGTTCCCGAATGCAAAAGGAAGATATGCATTCATCAATAGAGGGAAGCATGAGTTTCCGGATGGATTTGCAGTAGCCTTGCGAAGAGCCGTTGATGTAATGGCAGACTTGAAGCTAACCAAACAGGAAAAAGAATATCTAGCGGTTAATTGCCCTTATTTAGATCCTACTTATTTGGATTTTCTACAAGGCTATCGCTATGATCCAGATGAAGTGACTATAGTTCAAGAAGATGGAGAATTGACCGTTACTGTTGAGGGAAATTGGTATCGAACCATATTATGGGAAGTGCCGTTAATGTCCTTGATTTGCGAATTATATTATCAAATGCAAGGGAAGAAACGGATAGATGATGAAGCAGTTGTAGCGGTTACTCGAGAGAAAATAGAAAAGTATAAAGCACTCAATATTACTATCGCAGAATTTGGAACCCGTCGTCGACACTCCTACCAAGTACATAATTTAGTAGTAAAAGCTTTGTCGGAATATGGAAATGGAAGTTTCATTGGGACAAGCAATGTCCATTTGGCAATGCGTTACAATACAAAACCCATAGGAACTCACGCCCACGAATGGTTTATGTTTCATGCGGCAAAATATGGCTTTAAAATGTCTAATTCATTAGGATTAGAACATTGGTCGGATATTTACCGAGGCGATTTAGGAATTGCATTAACAGATACCTATACAACAGAAGTGTTTTTTGAGCAATTCGATAAAAAATTTGCAAAGCTATTTGATGGAGTTCGTCATGATAGTGGAGATCCATTGGAGTTTGCTGATAAAACAATTCGACACTATCAGAAATTTGGAATTAACCCAATGTCAAAAACGATTATTTTTTCAGATAGTTTGAACTATGAAAAAGTAGAACGTATCGCGAATTATTGCCAAGGCAAAATAGGAATATCATTTGGTATTGGAACAAACTTTACCAATGATGTAGGTTTACAATCGATGAATATTGTAATCAAAATGGTAGAAGCCTTTCCAGAAGGAGCACATTGGACAGATGTTGTAAAATTATCCGATGAAAAAGGAAAACATACCGGAACACCAAGAATGATTCATTTGGCAAAAGAACTTTTAGAAATCGATTAAGATGGATGCTAATTAAATTTTACACCAAGAAAAGTTCTTTTCGGGTGTTTTAAAAACCTGCTTTTTATTAAAAAAAGCAGGTTTTTCTTATTTTATTGGGCATGAGCCGATTAAGAGTATTGTAATAATTTTCTTTTAATAAAATTTTAATCACTCACTTTCATTTTTTGAGGATATATAGTACCTTAGCTGAAAATCCAGAAAAATACATGTCAGAACAAAATCAGTACACCGAAGACAACATACGTTCACTCGATTGGAAAGAGCATATCCGTATGCGTCCTGGAATGTACATTGGTAAATTGGGAGATGGATCTTCGCCAGATGATGGTATTTATATTCTTTTAAAAGAGGTTTTAGACAACTGTATCGATGAGTTCGTTATGGGAGCAGGGAAAACTATTGAGGTAACGATCAAGGATAAATCCGTTTCGGTTCGTGATTACGGCCGTGGAATTCCTCTTGGAAAAGTAGTCGATGTAGTTTCGAAAATGAATACGGGAGGAAAATATGACTCCAAAGCGTTCCAGAAATCTGTTGGTTTAAATGGAGTTGGAACAAAAGCCGTGAATGCACTTTCTAATTATTTTCGTGTAGAATCTGTTCGTGATAACCAACAAAAAGTAGCTGAATTTTCAGCTGGTAATTTGGTTCTTGAAGAAGATGTAGTGGAGACTACAAAACGAAAAGGAACGAAAGTTACTTTTATTCCAGATGAAGCCATATTTAAGAATTATAAATTCCGATTAGAATATGTGATTAAAATGGTTAAAAACTATTGTTACTTAAACAACGGTTTGACAATTTTATTCAATGGAGAAAAATACATTTCTGAAAACGGACTTCGAGATTTATTAGAAGAAACAATCAGTTCGGATGATTTAGAATACCCGATCATCCATTTAAAAGATACAGATATTGAGGTTGCTTTAACGCATAGTAAAACACAATATAGCGAAGAATACCACTCTTTTGTAAACGGTCAGAATACCACACAAGGAGGAACACACTTAGCAGCCTATAGAGAAGCGATTGTAAAAACCATACGTGAATTTTACAATAAGAGTTTCGAAGCATCAGATGTTCGTAAATCGATAGTAAGTGCCATTAGCATCAAGGTAATGGAACCTGTATTTGAATCCCAAACCAAGACCAAATTAGGGTCAATGGATATGGGATCTGATGATGGAACGCCTGCGGTATCAGTTCGTACTTTTGTTAATGATTTCGTTAAAACCAAATTAGATAATTATTTACATAAAAACCCTCCAACGGCAGAAGCTTTACTCCGTAAAATTTTGCAAGCCGAAAGAGAACGTAAAGAATTATCAGGAATTCGAAAACTAGCAACAGACCGTGCTAAGAAAGCCAATCTTCATAATAAAAAATTAAGGGACTGTCGTGCACATCTTCCCGATACAAAGAATCCTAGGAATTTAGAAAGTACACTTTTTATTACCGAGGGAGATTCGGCTTCTGGATCGATTACTAAGTCAAGAGACGTAAATACACAAGCTGTTTTTAGTTTGCGTGGTAAGCCGTTAAATTCATACGGAATGACGAAGAAAATTGTGTATGAAAATGAAGAATTCAATTTACTGCAAGCCGCTTTGGATATTGAAGACGGATTAGAAAAATTGCGATATAACAATATTGTAATCGCAACCGATGCCGATGTCGATGGAATGCACATTCGTTTGTTGTTGATCACTTTCTTTCTTCAATTTTTTCCTGAATTAATAAAAGAAGGACATTTATATATTTTGCAGACACCCCTTTTCAGGGTTAGAAATAAAAAAGAAACCATCTATTGTTATTCTGAGGAAGAAAGAAAAGATGCGATTGAAAAATTAAAGCCAAAGCCAGAAATTACACGATTTAAAGGTTTAGGAGAGATTTCACCAGATGAGTTCAAGAACTTTATTGGAGATACCATTCGTCTTGACCCTATTATGATGGATAAAAATACATCGATAGAACAATTGTTATCTTTCTATATGGGTAAAAATACACCCGATAGACAAGAGTTTATTATTAAGAATTTAAAAGTAGAATTAGACACAATAGAGGAAGCTTAGTAGTTATAGAGTACAAAAGAATATGAAAGACGAAGAAGACGATAACATAATTCCAAATAACGAAGAGAATAATTCTGAAGAGAATAATTCTATTGATGAAAATCAGGAAGAAGATGACTCTGATGATGTTATTGAAGTAGATGCTAGACATTTTGAAGGACAGCATTTTTACGAAAATAACGAAGAGGGAGGTGATACTATCACCAAAGTTACCGGAATGTATAAAGACTGGTTTTTGGATTATGCTTCATACGTAATTTTGGAGCGTGCAGTTCCGGCTATCGAGGACGGATTTAAACCGGTACAACGTCGTATCATGCACTCTCTAAAAGAATTGGATGATGGTCGATATAATAAAGTAGCCAATGTTGTAGGTCACACCATGCAATATCACCCACACGGTGATGCGAGTATTGGTGATGCTATGGTACAAATAGGTCAAAAAGAATTATTAATAGATTGTCAGGGAAACTGGGGTAACATCCTTACAGGTGATGGTGCAGCAGCTTCACGTTATATTGAGGCTCGTTTATCCAAATTTGCCTTAGAGGTTTTGTATTCTCCAAAAATTACTGATTGGGGAGTTTCATACGATGGACGTAGAGCTGAACCTAATAATCTTCCTGTAAAATTCCCTTTGCTTTTGGCTCAAGGAGCGGAAGGTATTGCAGTAGGACTTTCTACCAAAGTATTACCACATAACTTTAATGAATTAATCGACGCTTCGATAAAGATTCTTAAAGGAAAACCATTTACATTATATCCTGATTTTATGACTCAGGGTATTGCCGATGTCTCGAATTACAATGATGGAATGCGTGGCGGACGTGTGCGTGTGCGTGCCAAAATTGGTCAATTAGATAAGAATACACTGGTCATTACACAAATTCCATTTTCGACGAATACGACTACTTTAATCGATAGTATTTTGAAAGCCAATGATAAAGGTAAAATCAAAATCAAGAAAATTGAAGATAATACGGCGGCCGATGTAGAAATTTTGATTCATCTTTTTCCTGGAGTTTCTCCAGATAAAACGATTGATGCCCTGTTTGCTTTTACAGCTTGCGAAACTTCAGTTGCCCCTTTAGGTTGTGTGATTGAAGATAATAAACCATTGTTTATTGGGGTATCTGCAATGTTGAAAATCTCAACAAGTAGAACAGTTGATTTACTTCGACAAGAATTAGAAATTCAATTAGAAGAATTAAAAAATAAATGGCATTTCTCTACGTTAGAAAAAATCTTCATTCGTGAAGAAATGTATATTGATTTCAAACTGTACGGAGACAGAGAAGAATTATACAAATATATGTATGATCGATTTGAGCCATTCAAGAAATCATTCGTTAGAGAGATTAACGATGATGATTTACAGCGATTAACACAAATTCCAATGATTCGTATTACTCGTTTTGATTCTGACAAAGCTGATGATGTCATCGCTAGGTTAGAAGATGAAATGAAAGAAGTAGAACATAACTTGGAACACCTGACAGATTTTGCAATTGCATATTTTACCAAACTAAAAGAGAAGTATGGTAAAAATCGTGAACGCCAAACTGAGTTACGTATTTTTGATGATATTGAAGCTACCAAAGTAGTTTTAAGAAATACCAAATTGTATGTCAACAGAGAAGAAGGTTTTATCGGAACCAGCTTGAAAAAAGATGAATACTTAACGGATTGTTCGGATATTGATGATGTAATTGTGTTTTTACGCGATGGTAAAATGATCATTACAAAAGTCGACGCGAAAACCTTCGTCGGGAAAGATATTATTCATGTAGCTATTTTTGATAAAAGCGATAAACGCACAATTTACAACATGATTTACCGTGATGGAAAATCAGGTCCTTCGTATATAAAGCGTTTTAATGTTTCTGGAGTAACCCGTGATAAAGCGTATGACCTAACAGCTGGAAGTTCTGGGTCTCAAGTAGTATATTTCTCTTGTAATCCAAATGGAGAAGCTGAGGTGGTAACCATTTTATTACGTCAAGTAGGAAGTATTAAGAAACTAAAATTTGATATTGATTTTGCTTCATTGCTCATTAAAGGAAGAACATCGAAAGGGAATTTGGTATCGAAATATCCAATTAAGAAAATCGAATTAAAAGAGAAAGGTATCTCAACATTGAAACCACGTAAAATATGGTTTGATGATACCGTTCAGCGATTGAATGTAGATGGAAGAGGAGAGCTTTTAGGAGAATTCCGAGGACATGATAAATTATTGATTGCTAGTCAATCAGGTAAATTAAAGGTAATTAGCCCGGAACTAACCACTCATTTTGATGAAGATATGGTTGTTTTGGAAAAATGGATGCCTAAAAAACCAATTTCAGTATTGTATTTTGATGGGGAAAAGGAACGCTATTATGTGAAACGTTTCCTAATTGAAAATGAGAATAAAGAAGAAGTATTTATTACGGAACATCCAAACTCTCAGTTAGAAATTATTGCAACAGATTATAGACCTGTAGTTGAGGTTGTTTTTGCAAAAGCAAAAGGAGTACAGAAAGAAAATATAGTAATTGATTTGGAAAGTTTTATAGCTGTAAAAGGAATTAAAGCATTAGGGAATCAATTGACAACGGATAAATTAAAACAAGTAAATTTATTAGAATCATTACCTTATGAACCACCTGTAGAGGAGCTTCCAGAGGAAATGGAAGTAGAAGGTGATACTGATGTTAGTTTAGATGATGACGGACAAATCACATTATCATTAGACTAAAGAATTAAGAATAAAAAAAAGCGACTAGTACTAGTCGCTTTTTTTATAGAGTATATCGTTTTATTTTCTTTTGCGCATTTTCATATTAATGAATTCAACGGCTAAAGAGAATGCTATAGCAAAATATAAATATCCTTTAGGAACAGCCGATACACCTTGACCCCATATTTCAGCATGTGATAGGTGGGCACTTTCTGTAATAAGCATAAATCCAATTAAGATTAAGAAAGCTAAACCAAGAATTTGAATCGATGGATTTGCGTTTACAAAATTTCCAACGGGTACAGCAAAGAGCATCATAATACCTACAGAGATTACAACGGCTGTAATCATGATGTATAAGGCACCTTGTGGATCTCCAATACTATTTGTCATACCAACAGCTGTAAGAATCGAATCGATAGAGAATATGATGTCTATCAAGATGATTTGGATGATTACACTTCCAAATGATTTTGAACTGGAAGTTTTCATGTGTTTTTCTTCTTCCCCTTTATGATCTACTTTTTCATGAATTTCTTTGGTACTCTTATAAATTAGGAATAAACCTCCGAGAAATAGAATAATACTTTGTCCTGTAACCTGAGAAGAGAACCATGATAAATGAACCGAGAACCAAGGTTCTTTCATCGCAATTAAATGTGAAATACCAAGTAGTAAAGCAATACGCATGAACATGGCTAAAAACAAACCTACGCGAGTTGCTTTTTTACGATGTTCTTCTGGAAGTTTTCCAGTAACAATTGAAATAAAAATAATGTTATCAATTCCGAGAATAATTTCTAGAAAAGTCAACGTTAATAAAGCAATCCATGCATCTGGATTCAAGAATATTTCCATTTAAGATTCAGGTTTAGTTAATTTTATAAACAGTTCCTCGTTGTTTTTGTGTGTCGCCAACATTAGAGAATTCAAATGTATATGAATTTTCTTTGGTTGTCAAAATTTTCATATGAATAGCTCTTTTTTCATGTCTGTTTTTAGGATGCATTTTTTGAAGGATATATTCGCAATTATTAATCCAACGGATCGAAGAAGTATCTTGTTTTCCTTCAAAATAATCAATTTCCATGTTTTCAGTACGTTCGAAAATAGTTGTCTTTTTTTTGCCATCTACTTCAAAATCAAACTTGAATTTTCCAGTTTTAAAATCAGCACACTTGCGTTCTCTGTCGTAACAAGAAGTAAAAAGAAATAGAAGAGCAGGGATGATTAGTAATTTTTTCATTTAATTATTTATTAATTCGATCTAATTCGTCGTTAGTAAAATTTCTGATGCTTTTCTCTTTTGAGAATTTTTCAGTATTGTAATCGTTAGATTTATTACGGGGAATGGATAAGCTACTCCATTCCGATGTTTTTAATTGTTTGGCATAAAAAACAATCTGACCTATATGATAAGGATAGTGTGCTAATTGTCGATTGATTGCCTCAATTACACTATGGCCTTCATTTCGGATATAAACGATTGTAGATAGTTGTTCTTTCTGTAGTGAATTTATAGCAGAAAAAAGACATTCCCAGCCTTCGTTCCATTTTTCAAATAATTCTTCTTTTGTTGCAAAAGGAACCTCAAATTCTTCATCGCGATGCCTCCATTCTTTTTCTCCATCAGAAGTAAGAAAATCGGTCCATCGAGAACGCATATTTCCCCATAAATGTTTTACGATAATCGCTATGCTATTCGTGTCTTCATTGCTTGAAATAAATAATTGTTCTGGTTCCAATTGATTCATGGCTTTTTCGCCCAACGTTTTATAGTATAAAAATTGTTTTCGAACACTTTCTAAATAATATTCTGTAGCTTCCATAGATATAATTTTATATGAGAAATGAGCGTTTTATTTTGAATCAAACATACTTTTAACGACAGTTCTAACTCCGTAGAAAAGTAAAGAGGCAGATGTAATACAAATAGCGATACCAACACATAAAACAATCCAGTATAATGTGTTTCCTTGGTTTTTAAAAGCACTATGTATGACAACAGGCCCAATAAAAAGAAGAGGTAACGCCCATCCTAAATATTTGATTCCTTTGGCTAAAATTTTCTTATCTGTAGGCATAGGCTTATTTTATGATTAATGTGTGAGAGGTGTTTGTTTATAGAGAACTTTTATAATGTTCTATTGAAGCTCTTACATTTTTATGTTTTTCTAAAAGAGAAGCAGCTTCACTTTCCGTGATATTCAATTCGGCTACAATCATGCGAACAGCACGATCAACCAGTTTATGATTGCTTAGTTGCATGTCCACCATCTTATTGCCTTTTACCCGACCCAATTGAATCATAGTAGAAGTTGAGATCATATTCAATACTAATTTTTGAGCAGTTCCTGCTTTCATACGGGAACTTCCAGTAACGAATTCTGGACCCACCACTACCACAATAGGATAATCCGCTAGTTGAGCTAATGGACTTCCTGCATTACAGGTTATAGAGCCAGTAGTAATGCCATTTTTGATACAGTTTTCAAGACCACCAATAACGTAGGGAGTTGTTCCTGAAGCAGCAATTCCAATAACTACATCTTTTTCTGAAATATTATGTTTTTGAAGGTCTTTCCAGGCTTGTAATGTATCATCTTCAGCAAATTCAACTGCTTTACGGATTGCAATATCACCGCCTGCAATAATTCCATTGACCCAATCCTGAGGAACACCAAAAGTAGGAGGGCACTCCGATGCATCTACAATTCCTAATCGTCCACTTGTACCGGCTCCAATATAAAATAATCGTCCACCATCTTTCATTTGAGCGACAATTTTATGAATTAAAGCTTCTATTTGAGGTAAAGCTTTTGCAACAGCTAATGGTACAGTTTGATCTTCTTTGTTAATGTTTAATAACAAATCTGAAACAGACATTTGTTCCAAATGTTGGTGTTTAGAATCTTGTTCTGTGGTCTTTGTAAATGACATGATTGTGCGGTATAAAAGTCAATGTCAAAGTTAAGGATTTCTATGGGGTAAGTATGAATTTAAAGGAAAATGTTTTCTACTGATTGAAAAAAAATAAAAAAAAATGAAAGAAAAAAGCCATTATGTATTAAACGAATAAGACCCAACGGAGATATGCCGTAACTTGTTTTTTCAATAATTTAATCTTTAATATATCAGTATGCAAAAAGAATATTCATTAGAAAATACAACGGTACTATATTTAGAAATTGGATTGTCTAAAAAGACAGTAGAGGAGATTCTTTCAAAACTAGAAACTTTGGAAAAAGACTTATTCTTTTTATCCAATAAATGTGGTATAAATGAAGTGTCAATAATGTTGGAAACAAATACAACTTATTTATCTAAAATAATTAATACGACGAAGCGATGTAATTTTATAACTTATATTAATCAGATGCGGATAGAATATACCCTTTATAAAATAAAAACAGATCCTATATTTAGTTTATTCAAAATTAGTGCGATCTCAGCAGAAGTAGGTTTTAATAATGTAGAATCTTTTACGAAAGCTTTCCATAAGAAAACAGGATTTTATCCGTCCGAGTTCATTAAAGAACAAGGTTGTTTTAAAACCAATATTAGTAAATAAAAAAACTCCCCTTTTTCTATAGGATGAGAAAGGGGAGTAAGTTATTACACGATATAAGCTAAGATTATTCCTAAAACAATCATAGATACTTTGGCAATATTAAATTTATGCCCTTCACTACTTTCAAAGATGATAGTCGATGATATATGAAATAAAATACCGACTACAACAGCTGATATTTCAGTGTAGTATTGATTTAGAATAGGAAGATATTCTGATATAATGGTTCCTAATGGCGTCATGATTGCAAAAGTAAGCATGAAGATAAAGATTGCAGTTTTATTCAGATTTGCATTCAAGAAGAATACGGTTAGAATAATTGCAATAGGTAAATGATGAATAGCAATTCCCCAAGCTAAATGATTATGATGGCTTACAGGGAAACCTTCTAATAAAGCATGAATACATAAACTAAGGAAGAGTAACCATGGAATATGATTAATTTCTTCGTTAGGATGAACATGAACATGTCCATGTTCTGCACCTTTTGAAAAGAATTCTAAAATAATCTGAAATAGAATTCCTATCATAATAAAAATACCAATAGGAGGTTCTCCTCCATGGTCATGGTTATCATGCACAGGATTATGATATACTTCTGGTAATAAATGTAAAACGGTCAATGCTAATAAAAAGGAACCGCTAAAAGCCAAAAGCAATTTTAGATTTGTTTTCTTTTTTGGTTTAAAGAACAGCGCAATGCCATAACCTATTAAAACAGAAAATAAAGGTAAAAGGTATTCCATATTATTTGAAAATCATTATTAGTCTTTCTGAATCTTCCTTGTGGAATTTCTTTAATTTATAATCACCAAAAATATCTAATAAATCGATTTCAGCTTCTGCCATTATATTCTCAAAGTCCTGTAAAGTAAGAGCCTTTACTTTCTCTGTAAAATGATAGTCTTCGCCTTTATCGTTAAAGTCAATTTCTTTAATGATATGTCCATCTTTTTCATATCGTTTGATGTGGAAATCGATTCCATCAACAGTTTTTACTTCTGTTGGAACAAGATTATTGATTACACGGTTTACATTCATGAAATCGATTACAGCAAAACCGTATTCCGTTAAACTCTCTTTAATCGCTTTTAGCGTTGTAAGATTGTCATCATCATTTTCGAAATACCCGAAGCTAGTAAATAAATTTAATATAGCATCAAATTTTTCTTCAAAAGGCACTCGCATATCGTGCACTTTGAAATGTAATGTATCATTGGCAGACTTACTAGCTTCTTTTATACTGTTTTCAGATAAATCAGCACCAGTAACATCATAACCCAATTGGTTTAAGTAAATTGAATGTCTACCTTTTCCACAGGCTAAATCTAGAATTTTTGCATTTTCAGGGAGATTAAGATAATGAGCAATATTATCAATGAATAATTGTGCTTCAGCATAATCACGGTCTTTGTAAAGTATATGGTAATAAGGAGTGTCAAACCAAGAGGCATACCAGTTTTTTATTTCTTTTTGCATTTAGGGGAGATTAAGATAATGTGAGATGTTATCAATGAATAGTTATGTTTTAATGTAATTATGGTCTTTGTAAAGGATATGATAATTAGAGGGTAGAAAGCCAAAAGGCAGACCAATTTTTTATTTCTTTTTGCATGTTCATTTATTAAGCCGACAAATTTAGTGTATTTTTGCATCGAATAGTAGATTTTACAATGGGAAATAATTTTAAAATGGTTGCCAAAACCTTTTTTGGTTTTGAAGAGATCTTAGCCAAAGAGTTAATGATGTTAGGTGCACAAGATGTTGAGCAGGGGGTAAGGATGGTAAGTTTTGTAGGAGACAAAGGTTTTATGTACAAAGCAAACTTATCGTTGCGTACAGCGCTTAAAATCTTGAAACCGATTTATTATTTCAAAACCTATAACGAAGAGAGTCTCTATAAAGGGATTATGGGAATTGATTGGTCCAAATATTTAAATGCCAATCAAACTTTTGTGATTGATACCACAATTCACTCTGATCACTTTAATCATTCACAATACGTTTCATTAAAATGTAAAGATGCAATCGTAGATCAGTTCAGAAATAAATCTGGACAAAGACCTAGTATTGATAAAGATTACCCAGATTTAAGAATTAATATTCATATTCAAAACGATCAATGTTCTGTAGCATTAGATACTTCGGGTAATTCATTACACCAAAGAGGATATAGAACGGCAACTAATATAGCACCAATTAATGAAGTATTAGCAGCAGGAATGCTTTTATTATCAGGTTGGGATGGACAAGGAGATTTCTTGGATCCTATGTGTGGTAGTGGTACAATCTTAGCTGAAGCAGCAATGATTGCTTGTAATATTCCAGCTAATTTGAATCGTAAAGAATTTGCTTTTGAAAAATGGAATGACTGGGATAATGATTTGTTTGATATGATTGTTGATTCCTTAATGAAAAAAATAAGAGAGTTTCATTATACCATCAAAGGATACGATAAAGCCCCATCTGCAGTTAGAAAAGCACAAGATAACATCAAGAATGCAAATTTAGATGAGTATGTTACGATTTCTGAAGCTAACTTTTTCAAAACAGAAAAGATGACGCAAGGACCATTACATATGGTATTCAACCCACCTTATGGGGAACGATTGGATATAGAAATGGAAGAGTTTTATAAAAGTATTGGAGATACTTTGAAGAAAAATTATCCAGGAACAAGTGCTTGGTTTATCACTGCAAATTTGGATGCATTGAAATTTGTAGGTTTAAGACCATCAAGAAAAATTAAATTATTTAACGGAAGTTTAGAAGCAAGACTTGTAAAGTATGAAATGTACGAAGGAAGTAAAAGAACTAAATTTCAAGTTGATCAAGAGTAATAGAATAAAGAATTTACAGCCTGAATAAGGCTATTTTAAAAATTTCAATCATGAGTATAAAAACTAAAGCATTCCTTTATAACTTCGCTTGTTTTGCGGCATTGTATATGTCTATTTATTTTTTAATTATTACTTTCACTCATCTTCAAGGATTTTGGATTCCGGTGACTGCAGCAGTGGCAGCAACTCTATTGGCACCAAAATTTCAAGTGGTTCGTACTAATGATGGCGATAGAATGTTTATGAAATGGATTTTTATAAAAGGAATTAAAGAGATTAAATAAGCCCAATTTAAAGTATAAAAAAAAGCGAGTTGAATTCAACTCGCTTTTTTTATGAACGGATAAAATAGAATATCCTTTTATTTTTTCTTTTTTGATGCTTCTACTTTTTTCTTGTCTTCCTTTTTTTCTTCTTTAACTGCTTTAGGAAGTACCTTTTTCTTAAAGATAGGAATGAAATAAGAAATGGAATAATTATAACCAATTCCGAAATCACCATCGTAAGTACGATTAAAACCAGGAATATAAAGGTTGTCAAAATCACCAGGCTTCTTATTAGAAACTAATCGATTTAATCTTACACTGAATCCGATGTATAAATTGTCAAATATTTCTGTTTTTACACCCCCTACAACTTCTACCCAATGCGCAGATAATCCGCTGAATTCCTGATTAGGATATACCTGTGTAATATCCAGGAAGTTAGAACTAGGAAGAGCTCCAGGATTAGTATAAGAAGTATTATAATAGATGGAATAACGATTTAAAGTTTGACTAAAGCTACTCACACCGTAACGTAATCCAATGAAGATAATATTCTCCATGTTGAGCCAGTTTTCATAAGCATTATAATCAAATCCTACTTTAAAGTAAGTTCCTTTAGTAGTGAAGTTTAAATTAGGCTCATCTCTAGTTTTATTTTCATTTCCAATTTCACCAGCGATATAAAAACTACGGTTTAAACGATAATCTCCCACCACCTCAAAACCTTTATAATCTTTCTCATACAAGGTGCGAGCCAGTTTTGATACATCAACGCCTAAACGTAAACCATAGCGATCCGTTTTAGGAATTAGAGTTACAGTATCTTTTTTTGTTTCTTGTGCTTGCAATGTAGAAAATGAAGCCAAAAGAATATAAAGACTAAAAATATATTTTGACATGAACTTCATTTTCGTTTATAATGTTAGGTTTTTCAACAATAATACTTTTAATCCACGTAAGCGGTGTATTATCCGTTATTACTGGGGTGCCAGTCAAATTGAATACGGATTTAAAACCACAAGCTCTTGAAACATAAATTTCATTGTGATTGTATTTGAATTCAAGTTTATCTTCGTTACTCGTTGAATTAGCATCCGTACTAGCATACAATACAAAATTATATTTACTAATATCAGCATTCGTTTTTAAAGGCAATTTAATTGCATTTGTATTTAAAAACTGCATTTTTTTAGTAGGGGCATCTTCTAGAGCAATTTCAAGCTTTACAAATGTTTTTCGGGCAGAAGGATTTCCATCTTCATAAAAATCAATTACTACTTTAGGCGTTGTAGCCGTATTGGCATCACAGATATCATCTTTCTCACAATTCGATACAAGAATTGCCAGAAGGACAATAAGGGATAATGGTACTATTTTTCTCATGTTTTATTATTCGATTAGCGAATTTATAAAAACGGCTAAAACCATTTTGTATTATCTTCTTTCCAAAAGTACAACATTTTCCACATGATGCGTTTGTGGAAACATATCTACTGGACGTACTTTTGTTACCTTGTACATTTCGTCCATTAAAGCCAAATCTCTAGCCTGTGTAGCTGAATTACAACTTACATAAACGACTTTTTCAGGGGAAATTTTCAGAATCTGAGCAATTACATCTTTGTGCATTCCATCTCTAGGAGGATCAGTAATAATTACATCTGGTTTCCCATGCTGTGCAATGAAAGCTTCATTAAATACAACCTTCATATCCCCAACAAAGAAGGATGTATTGGCAATATTATTACGTTTTGCATTTTCTTTAGCATCAGCAATAGCTTCTGGTACGGCTTCTACACCAATAACTTTTTTTGCTTGTTTTGAAACAAATTGAGCAATAGTACCCGTTCCGGTATATAAATCGTAAACAACTTCATTTCCTGTTAATCCAGCAAAATCACGAGTTACTTTGTAGAGTTCATAAGCTTGATCTGAATTTGTCTGGTAAAAAGATTTAGCATTGATGCTAAATTTAAGACCTTCCATTTCTTCTAGGATATAGTCGCGACCTTTGTATAGAATTATATTTTGATCGTATAAAGTATCATTTGCTTTCCCATTAATTACATACTGTAATGAAGTAATTTCAGGGAATCGATTAGCGATAAAATCAAGTAGTAATTCTCTTTTCTCTTTATCTTCTTGGAAAAACTGGATTAATACCATTATTTCTCCTGTAGAAGCAGTACGAATCATTAGCGTACGCAAAAGACCACCATGATTACGAGCATTAAAGAAAGGCATATCATTTTCGGTAGCGAATTTCTTAACCTCATTACGAATGGCATTGGAAGGATCTTCCTGTAAATGACATTTTTTTAAATCAAGAATTTTGTCCCACATTTTTGGGATATGGAAACCTAAGGCATTACGGTCCATAATATCATCGGCAGCTCCGATTTCATTTTCGGTTAACCAACGGCTATCAGAAAAAGAGAATTCCATTTTATTACGGTAAAAAAACTGTTTTTCAGAACCTAAAATAGGTTCGAATACAGGTAAATCAACTTTACCGATGCGTTTTAGATTATTTTCAACTTCTTGATGTTTATAAAATAGCTGTTGAGCATAGTTCATATTTTGCCATTTGCATCCACCACATACACCAAAATGGTCACATACAGGTGTTACACGATGCTCAGAATATTCATGAAAACGTATTGCTTTTCCTTCATAGTAGGACTTACGTTTTTTAAAAGTTTGCACGTCAACGACATCACCCGGTACAACATTAGGTATAAAAACCACTTTTCCATCAGGCGCTTTTGCTACTGATACTCCCTTAGCACCCGCATCGAGTACCTTAACGTTATCAAAAACGATTTTGTTTGTATTTTTTCTTGCCATGGCGCAAAAATAAGGGTTTGTATAGATTTATGAATTCAAATTTCGAAATATTTTTAATAACAACTGGATTATGTTCGATTTCAACGGTTCAAACGTTTTAATTTTGTTAAAATTAATACTGATATAAAGTCTTTAAAATCTGAAATCCTTACTTTTAAGAAGTTTAAAATATGATTATCATTGAGTTCAATATTAACAATAACCCTAAATTAATAGTATTATGAAAAGACATGCAATCGCTATTTGGGAAGGTTCCCTTAAAGAAGGAAGTGGAAGCTTAACAACGCAGAGTAATGTTTTAAATAGAACACAATATTCTTTTAAAACTAGATTTGAACAAGGTAATGGAACAAATCCAGAAGAATTAGTAGGAGCAGCACATGCTGGATGTTTTACCATGCAGCTTACAGCATATATCAATGAAGCAGGTTTTGCAGTTGATCATATCGAAACAAAATGTGATATTGATTTTAGAGATGGGTCCATCGTAGGATCACATTTAGCTGTTGTAGCAAAAATCAGAGAAATTACACAAGCTAAGTTCGATGAATTGGTGGAGAAAGCAGAGAAAAACTGTCCAATTTCGAGATTATTAAATACTGAAATTACTTCAGATGCGACTTTAGTACAAAGTTAAACCTTGGAAGAATGTCATATTGAAGATGAAAAAGTCTTCTTTTAGGATTACCTAGAAGAAGACTTTTTCCTTTTATAAAATCAATAAAATGTGATACATTAGCGTATATATAAAAACCCCATACGTGAAAAATGAACCTACATTTATTAGTGCAATATCTGGCGCTAAATTTCCCGAACGTGATAAAGTATCTGGAAAAGCAATCAGAAATGCGATCCTATGTCTGATTAAAGAAGATCATCCTAATTTTGACGAAGATCAATATGTTTCTGTTTCTGAAGTCAACCTTTATAGAGAAAAATACATTGGTAAATATCTATCAAAAGAATTAGGCGAGTTGAATACTTTGGAAGACAAAGTAATGTCCTCCTTGAATTCAGAAGATTTATTAGTGAGTAAGGTTGAAGATGAACCTAACACGTTTACTTTTGGACAACGTATAGCCGACAAAGTAGCAACTTTTGGAGGAAGTTGGACTTTTATTATACTATTCACTGTCTTTATTCTGATCTGGATTGCATCAAATGTATATTTACTTTTAGACAAAGGATTTGATCCTTATCCTTTTATTTTATTAAACTTAATTCTTTCTTGTCTGGCAGCACTACAGGCTCCTGTAATTATGATGAGCCAAAATAGGCAAGAAGAAAAAGACCGTGATCGAGCAAAAAAAGATTATATGATTAATTTGAAATCAGAAATGGAGATTAGAATGCTTCATGAAAAAATAGATCACATGATTTTACATCAACAACAAGAACTTATCGAAATTCAGAATGTCCAACTAGAAATGATGAATGATATCCTGAGTAGGATGAAAAAATAATTGATTTTAGATTTATGGTTTTAAAAGATAGTGTTAAGATTCTTCATTAATTACATCAGATTTAGTAATTTGCAGGCCTTATTGGGTGATTTCTCTCCACAAAGAAGGAATTGTTAATATTGAATAAAAAACAATTACAATGTCAGTTATTGAAAACATTACCCCATCAGTTGCAATCGCTCTAGAAGATAAATATGGAGCACATAATTACCATCCACTACCAGTAGTTTTAAATAGAGGAGAAGGTGTTTATGTATGGGATGTTGATGGTAAGAAATACTACGATTTTCTTTCAGCATATTCAGCAGTTAATCAAGGTCATTGCCACCCAAAGATCGTTAATGCAATGATCGAACAAGCAAAGACATTAACATTAACTTCAAGAGCTTTCTACAATGATAAATTAGGAAAGTATGAAGAATATGTGACGAAATATTTTGGTTTCGATAAAGTGTTACCTATGAATACAGGGGCTGAGGCTGTAGAAACAGCAATCAAAATCTGTAGAAAATGGGCTTATGAGAAAAAAGGAATTCCTGAACAAGCGGCACAAATTATAGTTTGTGAAAACAATTTCCACGGTAGAACAACAACAATTATCTCATTTTCAAATGATGAAAATGCACGTAAAAGTTTTGGACCTTATACAGAAGGATTCATTCAAATTCCATATGATAATATTGAAGCTTTGGAAAAAGTATTGAATTCAACGACAAACATTGCAGGATTCTTAGTTGAGCCTATTCAAGGTGAAGCAGGAGTATATGTACCAGCTGAAGGTTATTTGGCCAAAGCAAAAGCATTGTGTGAAAAACATAATGTATTATTTATTGCCGATGAAGTTCAAACAGGAATTGCACGTACAGGTAAATTATTAGCTGTAAATCATGAAAATGTTCAACCAGATATCTTGATATTAGGAAAAGCATTATCAGGAGGAGCTTACCCAGTTTCTGCAGTATTGGCAGATGATTATATTATGAATGTAATTAAGCCAGGTCAGCACGGTTCTACATTTGGAGGAAATCCTATTGCAGCAGCAGTTGCTATTGCAGCTTTAGAAGTAGTACAGGAAGAGAATTTGGAAGAAAATGCAGAAAAACTTGGAATCCTATTCAGATCTAAGATAAATGAATACATTCAAACTAGTACAATTGCTACTTTAGTAAGAGGAAAAGGATTATTGAATGCTATTGTAATCAACGATACAGAAGATAGTTCTACAGCTTGGGATATTTGTATAGCTTTACGTGATAATGGATTACTTGCAAAACCAACACATGGTAACATTATTCGTTTTGCACCACCATTAGTAATGAATGAAGAACAACTATTAGATTGTACTTCGATTATTATTAAAACCTTAAAACAGTTTGAGAAATAGTAAAGAATCATAAGAATAAGAAAGTCGCTTTAGTAATTACTAAAGCGACTTTTTTTATATAGATTAATCGATTATTGATATTTCTTTAATAGATCTTGTTGCATTTGCATGATACCATCTGAACCTACTACGGCATACAGATAAATAGTATAAATCAAATAGATAACCCCTAAGACAATACCTATTATCCCTAGTATTTTTCCTGTTTTAAGATTTTTTTCTCCTGTATAAAGATCAGGGTTTTCTTGGTATAATTTTGTGTCTTTGTTAGCTAAGATAACAGTAACAACACCCAAAATAATTCCAACTATACCATAACAACAACAAGTTAAAATAGATAAGACACCTGTGATAATTACAGTAGTACTGTTAGGTAATTTTTGTTTTTCCATACGATTTAATGATTTTATTGGTTAATGATTGAATACTTTATAAAAATAAGAGGTGACCATAATAATGGCATTTAAAATACCGAGTCCAATAATGATTTTGTGGTAATCTCTGGATTTATCGAAAAAATTTAGAAATAAAAAACCAAAGAAAAGAATCATAGTATATATCGCAGGATACATATGAAAGGCTGCAGAAAATTCACCTTTTAGAATTAATGCTATAGCACGTTGAGTACCACAACCTAAGCATTCTACACCAAACAATTTTTTATTCATGCAGGGAATCATATATTCCTCCATAATGCTGTAATTAAATAGATTTACCATACAATTATACAAAAAAAAGAAAGATATACTAAAGATTCCATTTATTATTTTAAAGTTTCCTATTTTTGGAATTCAATTTAACTCAGATGAAAAATAAAAAAATTATAATTCCATTAATGGTTGTGGCAGGAATTATTGCCCTTTATGAAAAGAGCCAAGAACAATCAAATTTATGGATTATGATTGGTGCACTGGTGTTTTTTATGTATGGGATGATGCGCTTAAGTGCAGCAACGCCAAGTAAGAATGATGAAAACTCAGAAGACCATGTTGAATAAAGGAGATAAAGTAACTGTATTAGATGATGATATTAATGGAGTAGTACTTTCTGTAAAGAACAATGCTGTTACCATTGAGACCGAAGATGGCTTTGAACTTACTTTTACGGAAAAAGAACTCATTAAGATTCAAGATACAAGTGATTTGAAATACAGTGTGGCTAGGGCAAATTTATTTGATGTAGCCCAAGAAAAAGAATTGCCAAAGCGTAGAAGCTTTGTCAAAGAGAAAAAATCAAAGAAAGAAGAATTTGTACTGGAAGTTGATTTACATATTGAGAAACTCGTACCGAGTAAAAGAGGAATGTCAAATTATGATATTCTAACGCTTCAAGCTGAAACAGCAAAAAGACAACTGGAATTTGCAATAAAAAACAGAATGCCAAAAGTTGTTTTCATTCACGGTATAGGTGAAGGGGTTTTGAAAGCAGAATTAGATTTTTTATTAGGAAGATATGAAAACATTAGCTTCCAAGATGCAAACTATCAGAAGTATGGATTGGGAGCGACGGAAGTATATATCAAGCAAAATGTAAGATAGACCTTAAAAATAAGACTATATAAAACAAAAAAAGCGCTAAATTATTTAGCGCTTTTTTTGTAGCATAAATTTTCTTTATGGAGTTACTGGTGGCGTTACAGTATATACTCCTAAAGGTAATGAGGCAAAGTATCTTGATATTATATTATTAATATTAGGACCTGTACTAACAAAAGTTACTTCTTGAAGCGTAACGGTATGCTCGTAGGTTATAACGCCGTTAGAAGGATTTACGACTTTTACTGTTGTAACATTAATAATACCTGTAGTATTAACTCCACCAACAATAGTTCCATTTACAGGGGTTAATTCCTGAATTAATATTGGGCTAGAAGGTGGTAAAGTTGAACAGAAATAATTATTTGTAATATTAGCATCAAATAAACGGTAGCGAACAATAGTAGCATCGCTGATTAATAGTTGTCTAGAAGTTCCAGTAGCAGTTTCTTGATTTGCAAATAAGGTAGCCTCTGCTGCCGCTGGTAATTGTAATACTACAGCTTCATTAAGGACATTACTATAGATGGAATTATTTGTAGTGCATTTTTGAACGGATATAGTAGGACGAAATCTAAATTGAAATGGATTAGTAATAATATAATCACCTAGTATATATTCGGGTAATATCATTGTTTCATCTCCCTTTGTTAGTGTAACGTTTTTTAATACAATATGCTGAGTATAAGAAGCAGGTTGTGGATTAATAAGCGTTAAATCAGGTGGTGTTGTCGGTATATAAGGATTAACCGTTGTAGAAACATAAACTTTACCACCAGCAGCAGCTGTCCATTGTTCAGTTACATTCGGAGATCCCGCTGTAGTAGGCGAACAAAGGTTACTTGCTGTTAAAGTACTATTGTACAAACGATAGGTTAACGTAATACCATTATTTCCTATAGTATATTCTAATGGAGCTCCAGGAGTTGTTGCCTGATATGGAAAGTTTCGCACTGGGAAATTTAACATCAAGGCCTCACTACCATTGATTTTAAATAATAAATCAGGGTTAGAAGCATCACACTTTTGAATATTATTCGTAGGGAAGTTTAATGCTGTGAATGTCATATTACCATCATCACACCCATTTAAAAATAGCAAACAAAGCATTAAGCCAAGAAATTGTTTCATGTTTTAAAATTTTAAACAAAAATAAGATTTTTAATTGTTAACAAAAGCCTTAAGTTATAAATCAGGTAAAATAATGGTTGGATAATAGCAATTATTGCTTTGTAAATAGGATAATGAACTGATAAATAAATGCTATTGATGGGTAAAATTAATTTTTATACTTTCGTGCCCATTAAAAAATAAATATCAATTTGTTAAATAATTCTAAAATTCATTATCTTCCGAACTGAATATCATTAGTTAACCCATAAACTTCTATGAACACACACACAACAAAAACAAATTATCCAGCACTTTATACACTAATAACAGTGTTTTTCTTCTGGGGATTTATTGCTGCTGGTAATAGCGTTTTTATTCCTTTTTGTAAAAATTATTTCAGTTTGGATCAATTCCAATCCCAATTAATTGATTTTGCTTTTTATACAGCATATTATGTGGGTGCCTTATTGCTATTTGCTTTTGGCGCGATGCGAGGCAAAGATATTGTAGGACAATGGGGATTTAAGAAAAGTATTGTTTATGGATTGCTTTTTTCGGCTTTAGGAGCCGCAGCAATGATTATTGCGGTACAATCAAATCTATATGTAGGTATGTTGGTAGGATTGTTTATTGTGGCTCTAGGGTTTTCGTTGCAACAAACAGCAGCAAACCCATTTGCAGTATTACTGGGAGATCCCAAAACAGGAACAAGTAGACAAAATTTAGCGGGTGGAATTAATTCATTCGGAACTACTATTGGTCCCATCATTGTTGGATTAGCTTTATTTGGTAGTGCGGCAGCCATCACAGACGAACAAATCAAACACCTTAGTTTAGACAAAGTAATACTATTATATGTCTTTGTAGGGCTATTATTTATTGCAGCAGCAGGATTGTTTTTTTTCTCAAAAAAAGTTCCGGTAGGTGTTTCGCATGAGCCAACAGAAAAAGCAAATAAAGCATTGAATACCCTTGTGGTAATGACCGTTTTATTAGCCATAATGTTTGTACCTGTTTTTAATAGTTATAAAAGTGAATCAGCGATAAAGATTGAATCCTTAAAAAAAGAAATAGAAGGCTTAGAATCAAGTTTGTCCCTTACTGCAGATGCGGTTCCGGGATATGTAACGAAGATTAAAGAACAAATGGCAGCCAAAGAAGCCGAAGTTTTAGTCCTAAAGCACCCTTTGGAAAAACAAAGAATGTATTGGCTTTTCGGCGCTTTAGCAGTAGTTGTTGGAGGTTTATTGTATGCAAATAAAAGTGCGATTAGAAACGAAAAAGGTTGGGGGGCAATGAAGTATCCACAATTGGTTTTGGGAATGTTAGGGATTTTCACTTACGTTGGAGTAGAAGTAGCAATAGGTAGTAACCTGGGGGAACTATTAAAATTAAAAGAATTTGGGTCACACCAATCTTCCCAGATTGCCCCTTATATTTCCATGTATTGGGGAAGTTTAATGATCGGAAGATGGGCAGGAGCCATCAGTGCTTTCAATTTAAAAAATAATGCAAAAACAATTGCATTAATCATTGTTCCATTGATTGCCTTTTCTATTATTATTGGAGTAAATACATTGGCTAAAAAAGATATGACTCCGCTATATTATTATATAGTATGCATTTTTATTCAAATCATAGCTTTCTTTATCAGTAAAGATAAGCCAGCAAGAACCTTAACCATTTTTGCTACTTTGGGAGTAATTGCAATGTTAATCGGAATTTTCTCTGAAGGAACAGTAGCGATTTATGCTTTCTTGGCAGGTGGATTGGCTTGTAGTATTATGTGGCCAGCAATTTTTACATTATCTATTATTGGATTAGGAAAACATACCGCACAAGGATCCGCCTTTTTAGTTATGATGATACTTGGAGGAGGAATTATTCCACCAATCCAAGGGAAATTATCAGACATCATTGGAATCCATAATTCTTATATAATTCCTATTGCTTGTTTTGCCTATTTAGTATTCTTTGCGGTGTATGTGAAAAAGATTTTGAAGAAACAAAATATAGACATAGACGCTGTTGGAATGGAATCGAGCCATTAACCTTAATAAAAAAAGCCCATCATTTAAAAGTTGATGGGCTTTTTTTATGCTTTTATTGTATTTTTTGACGAAGGACTTCAAAAACAAAAAATAAGCAATCTCAAAAGGAAATGTGTAACTTTGCACCAATGAAAAAAGTATATTTAGATAACGCTTCCACTTCTGCTGTTCGAGCAGAAGTAATAGTAGCAATCACTAATGCCCTTCAGAATGAATATGGGAATCCTTCTTCTATCCACAGTTTTGGAAGGAGCGCTAAAGGATTGATTGAAACGGCACGAAAAACAGTTGCGAAAGCAATCAATGCTACACCACAAGAGATTATTTTTACTTCTGGAGGTACAGAGGCCAATAACTGGATTCTAGAAAGTGCTGTAAGAGATTTAAAAGTAGAACGTATTATTACAAGTAAGATAGAACATCATGCAGTTCTACATACGACAGAAAATCTAGAAAAACAATATAAAGTTCAGGTTGATTATGTCAAACTATTGCCAAATGGTGATATTGATATAAATCATTTGGTAGAATTATTGTCTGCCAATATACCAACATTGGTTAGTTTGATGCATGTGAATAATGAAACCGGTAATATATTAGATTTAGAACGTGTAGGAAGAATTATAAAACAACATAATGCTTATTTTCATTCCGATACAGTACAGTCAATTGGAAAATTACCATTTGATTTACAACAGCTTTCTATAGATTTCTTAGTCGCAAGTGCGCATAAATTCCATGGACCAAAAGGAATTGGTTTTGCATACATTAAGAAAAATATATTTGTACGTCCTATGATTCATGGTGGAGAACAAGAAAAAGGATTACGTGCAGGAACAGAATCAGTTCACAATATTGTAGGCCTTGCAACGGCGCTAGAGACTTCGTATGCTCATTTATTAGAAGAAAAAGAATATATCCTTGATTTAAAAAATTACTTGTTAGATCAATTAAAAATAAACTTCCCTGAATTTAAAATTAATGGTAATAGTTCGAATAGTTTCTACACTATAGCAAACATACTATTGCCTTTTTCAGAAGAGAAAACTGCGATGATTTTATTTCATTTGGATATGAAGGGAATTGCCGTTTCCAGAGGCAGTGCGTGCCAATCGGGAAGTAGTAAACCCTCTCATGTACTAAAAGAAATCCTTTCTGAGTATGATACGAAAAGACCTTCCCTGCGAATATCATTCAGTCATTACAATACCAAAGAAGATATTGATTTATTGATTGAAGCCCTTAAAACTGTTTAGTTCAAATTATAGAGTACAAAAAATAATATCCAATAACGTTAATTCATTAAAAAGTCTTATTTTTGAATAATAAAACAAGCAATTGCTTGGAATATTATGATGACGACTGATCGATTTTTAATACTCTTAAAAAAGAAAGGCCCTTTAACTGCAAAGGAGATTGCGACTGAATTCAACATTACAGGAGAAGCAGTGCGTCAACAGCTTAATAAACTAGGACAACAAGATTTGGTTAGTAGTACCTCAATTACACAAGGAGTAGGCCGTCCACAACAATACTATAGTTTATTAGAAAAAAGTAATCAACACTTCCCCGATACCCATGCTGAACTCACAGTTCAATTAATAGAAACAATCCAAAAAGTATTGGGTAATAATGCATTAGATGACATTATTGACGCCAGAGCCAAGGAGATTGATTTGCGTTATTTTGAACGAATCAATCAAGCAGAGAGTACTATAGAAGGGAAATTAAACTGTTTAGTTGCCATACGTAATGAAGAGGGTTATATGGCCGAATGGAAAAAAGAGGAAAATAACTATTTATTAATTGAAAACCATTGTCCTATATGTGTTGCAGCAACAGTTTGTCAAGGATTTTGCCGTACAGAAATTAATACTTTTCAGAAAGTTTTAGGAAATGAAGTCGAAGTAAAAAGGATAGACCATATTGTTTTAGGAGCACGACGATGCGCTTATCAAATTACGACAGTAGGATAATTTAAACGTAAAGCAAATTAAATCTTTATTTATTCATAAAAGCATTTAATTTTGCGTAAAATGGAATTTTAATGACACTCAATATATTATGAATATACTATTATTTAACGGTTCAATTGATATCCGTCCACATACAGCAGCCTTCAAGCTTTCAGATTATTTAGAAGAACAATTTCGTGCACTAGGTCATGAAGTTGTTCAGTTCAATGTAGGAACAACAGCAATACCATTTCTAGATTTTACAAATCCAGAAATACCTACAGAAGTTCAGTCTATGTGTGATGCATTTTTAAAAGCAGATGTTCATATTTGGCTTGCCCCTTTGTATCACGGAGGAATGCCTGGAATTATGAAAAATTGTCTGGATTGGTTAGAAATAACCAGTAAGAATACGAATCCGTATTTAACCGATAAATTGATTGGTTTGATCTGTTGGGCAGATGGAGGTTATGCACTAAACGGAATCAATGGAATGGAAAGCGTAGCTAAATCATTACGCGCATGGGTACACCCATATAGTGTGCCAATTATTAAGTCAGATTTGTTTAAAGATATAGAACACGGGCATTTTTCTGAAATGAGTAAAAATAGATTAAACCGAATGGTACACCTATTAACAACGCCAAGACAGGAATTGAAATAAATAAAAAAGCGGGATATTATCCCGCTTTTTTATTATAATACGTCTTGAAAAGTTTCTACTTTTTCAAATACACTTTTGGCAAATGGACATAAAGGAATAATTTTAACTTTTTTCTCTCTTGCTAAATCTACAGATTTACTGACCAATTGTTTTCCAATTCCTTTTCCTTTCAATACAGGATCTACTTCAGTATGATCAATGATGATGCTTGCATCTCCAGCCCAAACATAACTCATTTCAGCAATAATTTTGCCTGCTTCATCTTTAACGAAAAACATACCTTTTTTGCCGTTATCTTCATGTTGAATTTCCATAGTCATTAATTTTTTATTGATTGATTCTATTCTTTTATAGCTTGATTGTTTTAGTTTCAACTAAAATTTCAGCGTACAAGATAAGAAAAAAGTATCAAAATAGAAATAAATTAAACGCAACAATATTGCAATTAATTGAAATTTTTATATTTTTACACAATGAAAAATAACAATCCTTTAGACGCAATAATTATAGGTGGAAGTTATGCAGGACTTTCCGCAGCAATGGCTTTGGGTAGAGCCTTACGTAACGTATTAATTATTGATAATCAAGACCCTTGTAATAAACAAACGCCACATTCACATAATTTTATTACGAATGACGGTAAGGCACCCGCAGCAATAGCAGAAGTAGCTAGGGCAGAGTTGAAGAACTATTCAACAGTAAAATTCAAAATTGATACCGTTTTGGAAGTGCATAAATTTGAAAATCATTTTAAGGTGAAAACAGCTTTTGAAGAAGTGTATACCGCCAAGAAAATTATATTTGCGACAGGAGTTAAAGATATAATGCCTCCTATTGATGGTTTTGCGGAAAGCTGGGGAATCTCAATATTACATTGTCCATATTGTCATGGATATGAGGTGAGAAATGAAGAAACAGGAGTATTAGCACAAGGTGATATTGCTTTCGAATTTACTAAAATGATTAGCAATTGGACCACTAAACTAACCTTATTTACCAATGGAAAAAAAGGAATAAGCGATGAGCAGTTTGCGATATTAGATAAGAATGGGATTTTGGTCAATACTAAAGAAATAAAAGCAATAAAACAGAACAATGGTCATATAGAACGCGTTGAATTTGTAGATCAAACTTCCAAAAATATAAAAGCATTATATACCAAAGCAGAGTACAAACAAAAATGTATTATTCCAGAAATACTAGGCTGTGCTATTACTGAACAAGGATTAATTCAGGTAGATGATTTTAAACGAACATCTGTTCCAGGAGTATATGCTATAGGAGATTGTACAACACTATTAAGAAGTGTGCCTGGAGCTGTTGCATCCGGAAATTTGGCAGGAGCAATGCTAAATAAAGAACTAATCGAGGAGCGATTTACTGTAATTAATTAGGAACTTTACTATTCAGAATATTAAATAATTCTCGTTTGTAGGTAATTCCAATCGGGATAATGGTATCATTAATTTTAATAATCTCTTTCTTAAAACATTTAATATGATCCAAGGCAATAATATAAGATTTGTGTACGCGCATGAATATTGATTTTGGAAGCATTTTTTCCAATTCATTCGTAGTAATAGAAGCGAGATAATTTCTTTTTACCGTATGCAATTTGACATAATTTCCAAAACTCTGGGCATAAAGTATTTTGTCAAGCTCAATCTCGATTTGGGCGCCATCCACTTTAATACTAATTGTTTTCCCCGGTAGATCTTTTGTTACATCCTGTGCTGATACAGAAGTAATAAGACGGTCGATTGCTTTTAAAAAACGGGGAAAATAAATGGGCTTCAACAAGTAATCAATTACACCATATTCATAACTTTCCAATGCAAATTCAGAATATGCAGTAGTAAGAATTGTTTTAGGTGGTTTTGTCAACATCTTTAGCAATTCTAAGCCAGTGATTTCAGGCATATCAATATCCAAAAACATTAAATCAACAGTATTCTCTCTAAGGTAGTTTAATGCCTCAATACCGTTATAACATTGCGCAACAAGTTCCAGTTGAGGGAACTGCGTTTTGATGTAATTCGTTAACACATAATGTGCTGCAGGTTCATCATCAACTATAATACATTTTATAATTTTATTCATCTGAAACCCTTTTCAATTGCAAATCTAAATTTACGGTATAAATATTATCTTTTTTCTGAATATCTAAATTATAATTATTCGCATAAATAATATTAAGACGTTCCATTACATTCTTTATTCCAATCTTGGTTGAAACAATATTCGTTTTCTTTTTAGGAATAGAGTTCACCACCTTAAAAAATAAACGGTCCTCTTCAATATGAGCAGAAATATGAACGAAGCAAGATTCAATAGCACAGGTTCCATGTTTAAAAGCATTTTCAATGAAAGTGATTAGCAACATTGGAGAAATTTTATAGATTGCGGGATTCTCAATATTAAAATTATATTTGATTTCGCAACGGTAGCCCAAACGCTCTTTTTCTAAGTTGATGTAACTATTAATAAAGATAAGTTCATCATCCATAGTCACACATCTTTTTGTATTGGTTTCCAATTGATAACGCATCAATTGAGATACTTGCATAATTAAATCAGGAGTACGTTTAGGATCTTGTAGGCTAATTCCATAAAGCGTATTGAATGTATTAAATAGAAAATGAGGATTCAGTTGATTTCTCAATGCTTTCAATTGAATTTCTTTATTAAGAAGAGATTCAACCGTTTTCTTTTTTTCTTCTCTGTAAAATTTAAGCAAGAGAATCGGACACATAATACAGATTAGTGTTGCTATAAGCACAGTAAGCTGAAAAAGATAACTATTTTGTTTCACGGACTTGTATAAAAAACAATCTTTATAAAGCCATTGGTTTGTTATCTCATAGAGTACAATAGAGAAAAGAAGTACCAAGACAGTACTAGAAAGTAAATAAAGAAATGGGCGATGTGCTTTTAATAGAATTGGTAAAATAAAGAAACGATTCAGCTGCGCATGAGCATAAAGCAGTAAGAAATAGCAAAAAGCTTTTCCAAGTCCATCGGCTGAAATCATAAATATCCAATCATTTAAAGTGAAAAGGATGAATGAGAACAGTAAGATGATTAATTCATGCCACCATTTGTTTTCCAAAATATATTTATATCGAATTTTCATCTCGGGGGAATTCTTATAAGGGAGTCATTATGATTTTAGTATGATGAACAATTAGTTCAATATCAGACTATAAAATTTAAGTCAATTACTACAAAGATCATTCTTTTTTTACATACTTCAAGGATATAAATGATGTATTCAATTCGTCATTTACGATTCGTATTCATCATTTATATGGCAAAAATAGCCCGTTAAAGAAATAATTTTGTGAGAATAATTCACAATCATCTCGGCAATGAATTCAAAAAAAAATAGCACTATACTTTTAATACTTCTAGTGTCATTTGGCACTTTTGCACAAAAACAAATACTAACATTAAAAGAAGCTGTAAATACCTCACTTGAAAATTATGGAACGATTAAGGCAAAAAATTATTATGTTGATGCCGCACAAGAAACAGTAAAACAAGCAAAAAGAGAATATTTACCGAATTTAAACATTTCAGCACAACAAACCTATGGAACAATTAATGGTCAAAATGGACCATTGTATGGTTTGGGCGGATTAGGAGTTGCATCATCAGGACTTCCGTTACCCGAACAAAATTGGAATGCTGCTTTTGGAGCTTTATACTTAGCCAATGTCAATTGGGACTTTTTTACTTTTGGAAGAATCCAAGAAAAGATTAATCTTTCAAAAGTTGCAGCAGAGCAAAATAAAAGTGACTTAGAACAAGAAAAATTTCAGCATAAAATTAAAGTTTCAGCAGCCTATTTAAATTTATTGGCAACCCAACGATTATTATTATCGCAACGTAAAAATTTAGATCGGGCAGAAGTTTTTAAAAATATTGCAACCCAACGGGTTAAAAATGGACTGTTAGCAGGAGTAGACTCTGTTTTAGCAACTGCCGAAGTTTCCAAAGCGAAGATCTTATTGAATCAAGCTAAAGAAGCAGTCAAAGAACAGAATAATAAATTAAGTTTCTTAATGGGAACCACAGTTCAAGATTTTGTTTTGGATACAACATTAGTCTATCGAATTCCTGCTTCTGTATTGACACTCGAATCATCGGCTACAGCAAATCACCCAGTATTAGAATTTTATAAAAATAGAGTGGATTATAGCAACCAGCAAGTAAAATTATTCAAAAGAAATTATTACCCAACGTTCAATTTATTTGGCGTTTTTCAAACGAGAGCCTCAGGATTTGATTCTCAGTATGCGGTGGATCAACATGCTTATACCCGAAATTATTTTGATGGAATAGACCCAAGCCGAAGCAACTATTTGGTTGGAGTAGGAGTTGTTTGGAATCTGACTGCTCCATTCAGAGTTAGTAAACAAGTTCATGCACAAAAGTTAGTTTCAGAAGGATTACAACAAGAATATGAAGTGGTGAATCAGGAATTAAAAGCACAATTGGATGTAGCAAATGCTAAAATACAATTTGCGATGGACAATTATAATGAAGCACCCATACAAGTAAATGCTGCGTCACAAGCCTATAGGCAAAAGAACGCCATGTATAAAAATGGACTTGCAACGATGGTCGATATTACACAAACATTATACACTTTAAATCGAGCAGAAATTGACCGAGATATTGTCAATAATAATGTATGGCAGTCCCTTTTATTAAAAGCAGCTGCAACGGGTGATTTCAACTTATTTATTAATGAATTTTAATTTTTTTGACTAATGAATTTAATACGTTTCGCTCTTCGTAAGCCAATATCAATATTAGTTTTAGTGGCTGGGCTATTCTTTTTTGGAGTAGGTGCCATTCGCGATGTAAAAGTAGATATTCTTCCGAAGATGAATTTACCCGTAATTTATATTGCTCATCCTTTTGGTGGATATACACCCGATCAAATGGAGTCTTATTTTGCCAAAAGTTATACAAATATCTTATTATTTGCCAATGGAGTAAAATCGATTGAAACCAAAAACATACAAGGTCTGATGATTATGAAAGTTTCATATTATGAAGGAACGAACATGGCACAGGCAGCAGCAGAAATTAGTGCATTGTCTAATAGGATTCAAGCGGCTTTTCCACCCGGAACGCAACCTCCTTTTGTTATCCGATTTGATGCCTCTTCACTACCAATTGGACAGTTGGTTTTGAGTAGTCCAATACGTTCGAATAATGAATTACAAAATCTAGCAGATATTTATGTCCGTTCCTCTTTTACATCTATTCCGGGATTACTTTCGCCAGCACCATTTGGAGGAAGCCCAAGAACCATAGAGATTAATGTAAATCCAGATTTATTACGTTCACATAATCTTACTGCAGATCAGGTTGTTGAGGCAATAAAATTGAATAACCTTACTGCACCATCTGGAAATGTCAGAATTGGAGATCAGAATTATATTACGCCAACAAACAATACAATTAAAGCAGTTAAAGATTTTGAAAACATTCCATTGTTCAAAGGAGCAGTCCAAAACTTATATTTAAAAGATGTTGCCGTTGTAAAAGATGGAGGAGATGTTACAGCAGGTTATGCCTTAGTAAATGGAAAACGATCTGTTTACGTGAGTATTGCGAAAGCTGCTGATGCATCCACTTGGGAGATTGTAAAAAAATTAAAAGCTGAACTTCCTAAAATACAAAGTACATTACCCGAAGATGTAAAATTATCCTATGAATTTGACCAATCTGTCTATGTTATCAATGCTGTAAAAAGTTTGATTACTGAGGGAATCATAGGAGCAGTATTAACAGGGCTTATGGTATTATTATTCTTAGGCGATAAAAGAGCTGCATTAATTGTAATCTTGACTATTCCGATATCAATTATTTCAGGAGTATTATTTTTGAAATTATTTGGGCAAACCATCAATTTAATGTCGTTGAGCGGACTAGCCTTAGCGATTGGTATTCTGGTCGATGAGAGTACGGTGACCATTGAAAATATACACCAGCATCTTGATATGGGTAAACCCAAGGCACTTGCTATATGGGATGCATGTAAAGAGATTGCATTACCAAAATTATTGATCCTATTCTGTATTTTGGCCGTGTTTGCTCCTGCCTTTACAATGACAGGGATACCAGGATCTTTGTTTTTGCCTTTGGCTTTAGCTATTGGTTTTTCAATGATTATTTCATTTTTATTATCACAAACCTTTGTACCTGTTATGGCTAACTGGTTAATGAAAGGACATGAGGATAAACACATTAAACATAAAAAAGAAATCACGACAGACGAAGCGGTATTTATTGCTTCAGGCTTAACACCGGAATCAGCGGAAGATGCTTTTGTCCAAAAGAAGATTTTAGTAGAAAGAGAAGACTTTAATAATGATGGAAAAATCAGTCGATTCGAACGATTCAGAAATCGTTTTATGAAACTATTAGACCGTCTTTTTATTCACCGCAAAGGAGTTACGATTGCTTATTTAGTAATCATCACAGGATTAGCTGTTTTACTATTGAATACAATCGGACAAGATGTATTCCCTAAGGTGAACTCCAGTCAGTTTCAATTGCGAATGAGAGCTCCTGATGGAACACGTATTGAGCGAACAGAAGTAAAAGCAATCAAAGTATTGAAAGAACTTGAGAATATGGTCGGGAAGGAGCATATTGGTATTTCTTCGGTATATGTGGGACAACACCCTTCTTTATATTCGATTAGTCCAATTTATTTATTTACGGCAGGACCACATGAAGCTGTTTTTCAAATCAGTTTGAAAGAGTATGAAGCCGATATGGATGAGTTTAAAGATCAATTGAGAGCCCGTGTGAAAAAAGCAATGCCCGAAGTAAAGCTTTCTTTTGAACCTATAGAATTGGCTGATAAAGTGTTGAGTCAAGGTTCACCAACACCAATTGAAATAAGAATTGTTGGTAAGAATAAAATACAAAATGAAGTTTATGCAAATAAACTGGTAGAGAAGTTAAATAAGATTGATTACATGCGTGATGTTCAAATTGGGCAATCAATAAAATATCCATCCATGAATATTAACATTGATCGTGTAAAAGCAGCCCAGTTGGGGGTAGACATGAATGATATTTCTCGCTCACTAATTGCATCCACTTCCTCCTCAAGATATACAGAGAAAAACACTTGGATTGATGAAAAAATTGGATACTCTTACAGTGTACAAGTTCAAGTGCCTTTGAACCAGATGAATAGTAAAAGTGATATTGAAAGCGTTCCATTATTGAGAAATACAATCCGTCCAGTATTAGGAGATGTGGCTACGGTTACACCTTCTACAACACATGGAGAAAATGATAATCTGGGGGCTTTACCATATCTAACCGTAACGGCAAATATTCATCAAACCGACTTAGGAAAAGCGTCCAATGATGTGAGCAAAAGTATTGCATCACTAGGCGAATTACCACGTGGTTTATTTGTAGAACCAATTGGGTTAAGTAAAGTACTCAAAGAAACGATGGGAAGTCTAGAATCAGGCTTATTAGTTGCTGTAGTGGTTATTTTCCTAATGCTAGCAGCAAATTTCCAATCATTTAAAGTCTCATTGGTTATTTTAACAACAGTTCCAGCAGTAGTACTAGGTGCATTATTAATGTTATTAATTACAGGATCAACTTTAAATTTACAATCCTATATGGGAATTATTATGTCGGTAGGGGTTTCAATTGCTAATGCTGTATTATTAATTACCAATGCGGAACAATTACGGAAACACAATGGAAATGCATTACAATCGGCGCGAGAAGCAGCAGGATTACGTATTCGTCCCATTATTATGACCAGTGTGGCAATGATTGCAGGAATGTTACCTATGGCTATTGGACACGGTGAAGGAGGAGATCAAGTATCACCATTAGGAAGAGCTGTTATTGGAGGTTTATTATTCTCAACCTTTACTGTATTAATTATTTTACCTTTAATATTCGCTTGGGTGCAAGGAAATACTTCAACCGATTCAGTATCCTTAGATCCAGAAGATCAAGAAAGCAAACACTATATCTCATCTTTATAATTATACAATGAAAAATAATTTATTCAAAACATTCACATTTACCATTTCAACACTGCTAATCATTCTTTTAAGTAGTTGTCATTCTTCAGAAAAGAAAGAAGAAAAAGTTCAGGACGATGCGCCAGTTGTTATTGAAACCTTTTCATTACAAAAAGAAAAATTATCATCAGAACTAAGTATGCCTGCGGAACTAATTAGTTTTCAGGAAGTAGATTTATATGCGAAAGTAAGTAGCTATGTAAAAGATCTAAAAGTAGATATTGGATCAAAGGTAACGAAAGGTCAATTGTTAATTGCTTTGGAAGCCCCAGAGATTAGTTCGCAATTAGCCGCGGCAGCATCCCGCTTGAAATCACAAGAGGCGGTGTATACAGCAAGTAAAAGTAACTATGACCGTTTATTCGAAACGAGTAAGGTAGAGGGAACAGTTGCAAAAAATGATATTGATCAGGCAATTGCTCGAAAAAATTCGGATTTAGCACAATATGAAGCAGCCAAAGCGAATTACAAAGAAATTACAAATGTGAAGAGTTATCTTGAAATCAGAGCACCATTTGATGGAATCGTAACCGCAAGAAATGTAAATCTAGGTGCTTTTGTTGGACCATCAGGCAATGGATCTGTACTTCCATTATTAAAAGTTCAGGATCAGAAGAAATTAAGATTAGCGGTATCTATTCCAGAAATTTATACAGGATATTTAGCACAAGGACAAGAGATGAGTTTCACCGTGAAATCTGTTCAAAATGTAGTGTTTAAAGCAGTAATCCAACGTATGGCAGGTGCATTAGATCTTAAACTACGCTCTGAACGTGTAGAAATGGATGTATTAAATAAAGATAACAACTTATTACCAGGAATGGTAGCAGAAGTTAAATTACCTTTAACGGCAAAAGATAGTGCCTTTGTTGTACCAAGAACAGCCGTAGTCAATTCGGCAGAAGGAGTATTTGTAATTCAAGTTCAGAATAATGAAACCAAAAGAGTAATGGTTCAATTGGGAAGAACGATAGAAGATAAAGTAGAGATTTATGGACCAATTGCTTTAAACGACCAATTGGTTACTTTAGCAACTGAAGAAATTCGAGACGGAACAAAAATAAAAACTAAATAAGCAAGGGAAGCGCGCACAAAGATTGTGAATACAATCAAAATGGAGTGGAAAGAAAAACGGGGCATTAGCCCCGTTTTTTGTTTGTATATAAAAATATTATATCGCACTTTTTCTTAAAGTAGCCGTAGATTCTACGGTTTCAATCATCTCTTCTAGTACTACAACTACACCATTCTCATCATTTGATTTTGTGACAAATCGAGCCGCTTCGATAATAGCAGGATGCGCATTCTCCATGGCATAACTGTAATAGGCTTCTCCCATCATTTCCAAGTCATTTAGATAATCACCAAAAACCATGGTTTGATCCGCAGTAAGGTCTAATTTTTCTTGTAATACCCTCAAAGCAGTTCCTTTATTCGCTAATTTATGCGATAAGTCCAACCAGATGTCTCCCGAAACTTTAACCTGTATTTCGTTTTCCATCTCCTTGAAATAGGTATAACTGTTTTTTTCTGAACCTTCTAAATCACAAATTGTAATTTTTAAAAAATCATCATCCGGAAGAACAGTAAGATCTTCCAATATTTCAAATTTTCTATAATGTTGATTCAAGCTATGAACAAAATCTTTATCAGTACTTTCAATATAAGCATTCTTTTTTCCGCAAAGAATAGTATAAATTCCGGGAATCTGTTTCGTTTTTTTAAGCAACTTAACCACTGTAATTGGATCCAAAGACTGCATTAAAAGTTCTTCTCCTTTGTAAAGAATATAACTTCCATTTTCAGCAACAAAAACCATTTCATTTTTGATGGATTCAAATTGTTTTAGAAGACTAAATAATTGACGTCCGCTTGCCGCTGCAAAAGTAATTCCTTGTGCATTCATTCGCTCAAATAGAGGGAAGAAATCGGCGGTTAATTCACCGTTGGAATTCAATAAGGTACCATCCATATCGGAGGCTACTAGTTTTATATCGGATAAATTCATGGTGCAAATTTACAGCATCTGGGTTAAAAATCTATTTTATTATGTCAATTTTAGCTTATTTGAAGATTATGAAACGTTTAAATTCAATTGCTCTTCTGAAGGATTCAAATATAAATTTTCATTTGTAACTTCTCTATCGGCTTGCATAATTCGTTCCAATTCTTCAATATTCTTACGCGCTGCATTGATGTATTCGTCATTGTCCCGTATACTGGAAAGATATTTTAATGTACGCTCATCATGAATGAAAAATGTTTCTGCCGATTTTGCAATTGCTTGCGTAGGATGCCCCAATATTTTTAAGGCATCTATTCCCAAACGCAAACTCGTATCAAAAGTTTCTCGGTAGATGTGCATTATTCCGGCATTCATCAAATTATAAGCGTCATTTCTATTGGTGGAGCGAACCAAAATATAGAGATGAGGAAAATGTTTCTTAACGGTTTCAATCATCGATAAACGTTTTTCTTCATCACTAATAGCAATAACAATAATTTGTGCTTTATGCGCTCCTGCAATTTCTAATAAATCAAAACGAGTGGCATCACCATAATATACTTTTAATCCCATGCGACGTAGAAAGTCTACATTGTCACTATCGATATCCAATACCGTAGTTCCAATATTATTGGCTCTTAAAAAACGACCCACTGTAGTTCCAAAATGACCATAACCAGCAATAATAACGGGATTATCTTCTTCTTCTATATCGCTTTCTCGTTCTATCGTTACTACCTTTTTTTGCTGACACAATCGCGGTAGGATTAATTTGTCATTCAACATCATAATCAGTGGGGTGAAAGCCATACTAATAGCCACTACTGCAATTAAACTATCGGTTATCTCTTTCGACAAAATTTCCTGTTGTGAGGAGAAACTCAATAATACAAAAGCAAATTCTCCTATTTGAGATAAACCAAAACTAAAAATAGAATTTTGGGCATTTCGAATCTTAAATATTCTACCAATACCAAATAAAACGAGCGCTTTAATAAGCATTAAACCCGCTACTAAACCCAGTATTAATAAAGGTTTGGTTAAAATTAATTGGAAATCGATGGAAGCACCTACAGCAATAAAGAATAATCCTAATAGCAACCCTTTGAAAGGATCAATAGCACTTTCCAATTCATGTCGGTATTCACTATTGGCTAATACAACACCCGCTAAGAATGCCCCTAAAGCAGGACTTAGACCAACGGCAGACATTAATATGGTTATTCCAATAATCAACAATAGGGCTGCTGCGGTAAACATTTCTCGCATCCCTGTTTTTGCCATAATTCGGAAAATAGGACGTACAAGATATTTCCCAATGATAACCACTAAGGTAACGGAAGCAAATACAATCAAAGTTTGAATCCAAGGAGCAAATGCATTGATTGAAAAATTGGAAGCACTTGTAACTGCTTGCCCCACTTGAACCTTATTAGTTAATAACGGGAATATTGCAAGCATTGGGATTACGGCAATATCTTGAAACAGTAATACAGCAAATGAACTTTGCCCAGCTTCGGATTTCATTAGTCCTTTTTCATGAAGAGACTGCATCACAATGGCGGTAGAAGAGATTGAAACAATCATCCCTAGCGCAAGAGCTTGCTTCCATTCGATGTTAAAGAATAAAGCAATACTACTAATGATCAAAGTTGTGGTTAATACTTGTAAACCACCCATTCCCAATATTGTTTTTCGTATTTTCCATAAACGAGCAGGCTGTAATTCCAGTCCAATCACAAATAACATCATGACTACACCAAATTCAGCAAAATGCATAATATCATGTCCTTCTACACCGATAAATTCAAGACAAAAGGGCCCAATCAATATTCCGGCAATTAAATAACCTAAAACCGACCCTAATGCCATTTTTTTAGCTATTGGAACCATAATAACGGCAGCAGCTAAGTAAATCATAGCCTGAAAAAGAAATGTTTCTTTCATAGATTTTATGGATTAAGTGAAGTTATTGTCTTATAAAAGTAAAAAATAAACACCGATAATAATTAATGTTTTTTGTTTCTAAATGAAATTAGACTCCAATGTTTTTACGTATTGAAGTCTAATTATAATTTTAAAATAAGCTGTTGTTATTGCCATCCACCACCTAAAGAGCGGTACAAGTCTACGACAGCGTTAAGTTGTTGTTTTTTTAAGGAAGCCAAATCAAGTTCGCTTTGCAACACATTACTTTGTGCTGTGATAACTTCAAGATAATTAGCCATACCATTTTTGAAAAGCAAATCGGCATTTGTGGTTGCTTTCTGTAAAGTAGTAGTACGCGTTTGGGCAAAATCTAGTTGAGATTTTAATTTCTCGACTTTAGCCAAAGCATCCGAAACTTCTCCAACTGCAATTAGTACAGATTGTCGGAATTGTAATACCGTTTTTTCACGTTCCACTTTTGCAATCTCATATTGAGTACGCAATTGTTTACGTTGTAATAATGGCTGTGCCACAGCGCCGGCAACCGTTCCAAATAAAGAAGCAGGAATATTAAACCAATTACTAGACTCAAATGAATTCACACCACCAGAAGCCGTAATATTCAAAGAAGGATACATAGAAGCCTTAGTAATTCCTACTTTTGCATTAGCAATATTTAAAGCCAATTCATGACTTCTTACATCAGGTCTGCGACTTACAATGGCAGAAGGTAAACCAGTAGATAAATTTTCAGGAATTTTAATTCCATCCAAATCCGTAGTACGTTCCACCGCAGTAGGCAATGAACCTGCTAGAATACTCAATGCATTTTCTTGAATAATAATATTTTGTTCCAATAGAGGAACCAACTGAGCTGCTACTAATTGTTGTGCTTCTGCTTGTTGAACGGATAATGAAGTAACCTGACCTGCATCATATTGTAATTTAATGATGAACAAAGTGTTGGTGTTTAAAGCCAAGTTTTTCTTTGCAATTGCCAACTGAGCATCTAGCATCAATAAGTTATAATACCCTTGTGAAACTTGAGAAACGATATTAGTCTGTATTACTTTTCGTGCTTCCGTAGTTTGTAAATAAGTCGCTAAAGCTCCTTTTTTCTGGTTACGGATTTTACCCCAAATGTCAGCTTCCCATGAAAGCGTTAGATTTGCATTGTAATCTTCCACATGGCTTTTACCTAGAAACTGACTTGTACTTAATCCATTCAAACTATTTTCAGAAGGACTATTTGAGTTGGCTGTAACACCCAATCTCAATTCAGGAACATTTCCCCATTTTGTTTGTTTGAACTGTAATTCTGAAGCCTCAATATTTTTTAATGCAATCTGCATATCATAATTACGTACAATAGCACTATCAATCAATTTTTGAAGCGTAGTTTCAGTAAAGAAACTTTTCCATTTTATATCAGCAATACTACTCGTATCACTTACGGTTGTATTTCTAAAGTTGGTTGGTAATTCTGCTTGAGGAGTGGCAATATCTTTTGACACTTTACAAGCATTAAAAACTGTAACAACTAAGAAGAGTACAATGTATTTAGTTATATTTTTTTTCATTGTGTATCATTTGTGTTATAGAGTTCCTCCATGTAGGAGGAACTCTATAATTTTTTTTGAATGATTATTGTCTATCCGATAAAGTCTCTTCGTTGTGGATCACTGCAATTGGTTTTTTTCCGACCTTTTCTTGTAAGTATTGGAAAATAATGAACAATACAGGAATAATGAATAATCCAAGGATTACTCCGGATAACATACCTCCGGCAGCACCAATACTAATAGAGTGGTTACCTAGAGCAGATGGTCCAGTAGCACGCATCATTGGGATTAATCCCACAACAAATGCTAATGAAGTCATGATAATAGGACGTAAACGTAATTTGGCTGCTTCTAGAGACGCGGCTAATAATGTTTTACCTGCACGTCTTCGCTGTACCGCAAATTCGACAATCAGAATTGCATTCTTGGCGAGTAATCCAATCAGCATGACTAAGGCAACTTGTACATAGATATTATTCTCAATTCCAGTTAATCCAATGGCTAAGAATACTCCAAATATACCTGTTGGAATAGATAAGATTACGGCTATCGGAAGAATGTAACTCTCGTATTGAGCCGCTAATAAGAAATAAATAAAGAGTAAACTCAATCCAAAAATAATAGCCGATTGACCACCTGAAGTAATCTCTTCTTTTGTCATACCAGAAAATTCATAAGAATATCCAGAAGGTAATTGCTGTGCAGCTACTTCTTCAACAGCTCGGATAGCATCCCCAGAACTATATCCTGGTTTTGCAATGGCATTGATTCCAATAGAGTTAAACAAATTGTAACGAGAAGCCGTTTCAGGACCATACACACGTTTTAGTTTTACTAAAGTGTTAATCGGCACACGATCTCCCAATCTGTTTTTTACAAAAATGGCATCCATTGCTGCAGGATTCGTACGATCCGTTTTGTCTGCTTGAAGCATAACACGATAATATTTACCAAAACGGTTGAAATCGGATGCCTGAGCACTACCAAAATACGCCTGCATAGTTTGCAAAATATCTTTGTTATTGACGCTCAATTGTGCTGCTTTTACTTCATCTACTTCCATTTCCAATTGTGGATAATCGGCTCTGAATGTTGAGAATGCAAAAGCAATCTCTGGACGTTTCATTAATTCCCCAATGAAGTTTGTAGAAACACCACTGAACTTATCTAATTTTCCACCACTACGATCTTGTAGTACTAAATCCAAACCATCCACATTACTAAAACCAGGAACAGTAGGGAAGGTGAATACGAAGAAATTGGCTCCTTTAATAGTTGCTAATTTTCCACGAATATCATCCATGATGCCATTAATATCTTTAATATCACCTCTTTCTTTGGTTGGTTTTAAAAGTACAAAAGCAACACCCGCAGATGGACTCGTTGATTGAGTTAAAATATTAAAACCAGAAAGTACATTCAGAATTTTATTAGAAGGCATTGGTTGTAATAATTTTTCTGCTTCAAGCATTACTTCAGAAGTACGGTGTAATGAAGCTCCAGGAGGCATAGACAACGCAATAGCAATAAAACCTTGATCCTCAGAAGGAATAAATCCAGAAGGAGTTCTGTTTACCATCCATACCGTTGCAACAATTACGGCTGCTAATCCTGTTAATCCAACCCATTTATGACGGATTAAGAAACGTAGACTTCCTACATATTTATTAGTTAATTTGTCAAAACCAGAGTTAAAACCAATAAAGAATTTCTCTTTAAAACCTTTTTTAGCCTGTGGATCTCCTTTATGCGAATGATTCTCTTTTAAGAATAAAGCCGCCAATGCAGGACTCAATGTTAAGGCATTAACTGCTGATATAACAATTGCAATCGCTAATGTAAAAGCAAACTGTCTGTAGAATACACCTGTAGAACCTTCCATAAATCCAACGGGCAAGAATACCGCTGACATCACTAAGGTAATCGAAATAATCGCTCCCGTAATCTCACTCATTGCTGAGGTTGTAGCCGTTTTTGGGTCCATATGTTTATGTTCCATTTTTGCATGCACCGCCTCGACGACGACAATTGCATCATCGACGACAATACCAATGGCAAGTACTAAGGCGAATAAGGTCAGTAAGTTGATTGAGAAACCAAATAATGACATGAAAAAGAACGTACCTAGTATTGCAACCGGAACTGCAATGGCGGGGATTAACGTAGAACGAAAATCTTGTAAAAAGATAAATACTACAATAAATACAAGAATAAAGGCTTCTATTAAAGTTGTTTTAACTTGGTTAATCGATTGATCTAGAGCATCTTTAGTGTTATAAAGGATTAATTGTTTTACACCTTTTGGGAAATCTTTCTCTGCTTTTTTCATCAATTTGGCAATAGCAATCTGAATCTCATTAGAGTTAGATCCTGCTAATTGTACAATACCAATATTCAATCCTGATTTTCCATTGATACGCGTTTGACTACCATAAGTATAAGCACCGAACTCAATACGCGCTACATCTTTTAAACGTAAAATAGAACCGTCAGCATTCGCACGAATAATAATGTTTTCATATTCGGCAGGCTTATTTAATTTTCCTTTGTATTTGACAACATATTCAAAAGACTCAGTACTGCTTTCTCCGAATTTACCAGGAGCCGCTTCTAAGTTTTTATCCTGAATAGCGACCATTACCTCATTCGGTGTTAGGTTGTAAGAAGCCATTTTACTTGGATCTAACCAAACACGCATCGAGTAATCTTTACTACCACCAAAAACACTCGCTTGACCTACACCTGGAATCCTTTTTATTTCAGGAATAATATTAATTTGAGCATAATTCGTTAAGAAAGTCTGATCATATAACTTTTCATTTTCAGTATATAAATCGACAACCATAATCAAACTGTTCTGTTGCTTAGCTGTAGTAACCCCAGCTTGTACAACCTCTGCAGGAAGTTGACTTGTTGCTTGGGCAACACGATTTTGAACATTCACCGCAGCTTGGTCAGGATCAGTGCCTAATTTGAAATATACGGTAATAACTAAGGAACCATCATTACTGGCTGTTGAACTCATGTAACTCATGTTTTCAACACCATTAATCGATTCTTCCAGAGAAGGAGCTACCGAACGCAATACGGTTTCAGCATTTGCTCCAGGATAGAGCGCTGTAACCTGTACGGCAGGAGGTGCAATATCTGGGAATTGTTGCAGTGGGAGTTTGAATAACCCCAAAATACCTACAATAACCAGTAAGATGGAAATAACAGTCGCCAGTACGGGTCTGTCTATGAATTTTTTAAACATATTTTTAAACTTAAAATAAATTAGTTTTTAGCTATTGTTTTTTGTTCCGCTTGTGGAGTGATAACTGTTCCTTCTTGCAAATTCTCAAATCCTTTTGATACGATACGATCTCCAGCTTTTACACCATCAGTGATTAAGTAGTCAGTTCCAGAAATACCACCAATCGTTATAGGCATTTTGCTTACTTTATTGTCTTTACCTACTGCATAAACAAACGTTTTATCTTGAATTTCTATCGTAGCAGATTGTGGAATCAAAATAGCAGCGTCATGTTGTAATCCCAATTGAATTTTTCCTGTATTACCAGAACGAAGTAATCCTTTTGCATTAGGGAAAGTTGCACGTAATGTTATTGCTCCCGTGTTTTTATCAAATTGTCCATCGACCATATCGATTTTACCAGTTTGAGTATATGGAGTTCCATCGGCTAAGATTAATGATACAGGAGGTAATTTTTTGATTTTTTCATCAATTGTATTTCCTTCGTATTTTGTTTTGAAGTTAATGAAGTCATTTTCTCCAAGAGAGAAATAAGCATATACTTCTTGTACATCTGTAAGTTGAGTTAATGCTTCAACATCTGTACGGGAAACTAAACTACCTTGTTTTTTAGGTAATCGCCCAATGTAACCGTTTACAGTCGCTTTAATTAAAGTATATCCTAAATTAATCTCAGCACTATTAACCATAGCTCTTGTTTGTTCTGTATTAGCTTTTGCAATTCTATAATTGGCTTTTGCTGCTTTCAATTGATAATCAGAAACTACTTTGTTCTCTACTAAAGGAGTTAATTTGTCCACTTCCAATTGTGCGTTAACTAATGCCGCTTCAGCTGCATGGAAATTACCCAAAGCAGTATTTAATAATTCGCGGTAGGGTAACTCATTGATTTTGAATAAAGCTTGCCCTTTTGTAACATAGGCTCCTTCATCCACTAATACTTTATCTAAATATCCATCTACCTGTGGACGAACTTCAATGTCAACTCTTCCTTGAATCGCTGCTGGAAATTCGTTAGTCGTAGTGGCAGATACATTTCCAATACTTAATACTGGTAATGATGGGGGTGGAGGTGTAGCATTTTTAGCTTGATCTCCGGCACATCCGTAAATGAATAGGATAATGATTGAACTTAAAATAATATTTCTCATATCGTTGTTAAATTATTTAATGGTGTTAAGTAATGATTAAAAAAATACCAGCATTTTGTACTGTATTCATGTTTATAAAAGGTTAAAGTTAAGTTTGTATTATACGCTTGTTATTTAATTTAACAGCGTTAAGTAAGTAGTCAAAAAAAAGCGACCTACAGTGATTTGATTATTCCGCCAATTGCATCTTTAAGTATTTGGTTATTAATTGTTTTAGATAATCCGTTTCCAACCATATTAATCGAAATTAATCCATGAATTACTGCAAAAAAGGTGAAGTGCTTTTGTTTAATATTTGAATCTGTACATTCCTCAGGATTATTTTTTTGTAATAATTCTGTGATTACAGAAGTAAATAATTTAAAAGGAGCTTCAACTTCAGGTGTCTTTTGATTACAACAAGTCATTTCAACGCCATACATAAGTTGATACATTTCTCTGTTGGCAAAAGCAAAATCCCAATAGGCTAACCACATCGCTTCTAGTTGTTCAGGAGCAGTTTCTGCTGAGGCTTTAGCTTTTTCAAGATCTTTCGTTAATAAAACAAACCCTTTGGTTGTTAACTCTTGAAGTATTGCTTCTTTATTAGCAAAATATTCATAAATAATTGGAGCAGTATATTCTATTCGGTCGGCAATTTTACGCATACTAAGCCCTTGCCATCCTTCTTCTTTTACGATATAGCATGCAGCATCTAATATATTAGATCTGGTCTCTTCTTTTAAACGTTGAATTCTATCTTTACTTGCCATCCGTCCTACACATTAAATGATTTAACATCGTTAAGCAAAAGTAATACAAATTTGGATATAAATACTTTTAACATCATAAATTTAGAATAATTTAACGCTGTTAGATTATTTAATAATTTAATTATTTCAGTGAAATAAGGTGCTAAGGAAGTGTTTAAGGAATAGACTAAGCGATATTAATTACGATAAATACAATGCGATTTGTTGGCTTTTAACCCCTTTTTGGAGCTATAGAATGGATAAGAAATACCATTTTTGATAGGGAATATTCTTAAGAAGGTATAAAAATTAAAAATTCCCAGCTTGATCGTAAGACAAACTGGGAATAAAAAATAGATAGTATTATAAAACTAATTCGATAAATAATCGATTGATGGTTGCTTCCAGATTCTCACTTAAACCAGGGTGTGGTCTTGAAGTTTGTATCACAGAACTGCGAACAGCTGTCAACCATCTGAAACGAGAAGGAATATCCAATTGTGCTATAGGGCCACCATCTTTGGCACCATGGCTAATTTTTTCAAAAGATTCTAAGTTGAGTTGTAATTGCTCAAGGTCTAAATCATCTGAGAATAGCTTAAGTTTATTAACATCCATCGTGTATTTGAATCGGATGAATCGTTCCTTTTTACAAAAGAGGACAACACCGACATTCAAAAATTCCTCGCGTTCAACCCTAGGTAGTACACGAATCACGGCATATTCATATAAGTGTTTGTCTTGCATTTTGAGCTTCTTTAATAAAAATATCGGAATGAGCCATTCTAACGGTTAGGAACTTATAATAAACAGATCGAAGTTCTTCTGGTGATTCTGTTGTATCTTCCCATTGTAACCATTCATCGGGAATAAGATCTACAATTTGGCGTATTTTATCCTCGGTTAGTAAAACCTTAAAAGCTACATCTACCTCTTCTAATTCAGATGCCTGTGGTAATAACACGTGATCTTTAATTAAAGAAAAAGGACTCTTTGTATGATTCTCCCAGTTGACCCATGAATGATGGAAGTATAGTGAAGCTCCATGATCAATAAGCCATAATTCTTTATGCCAAATAAGCATGTTTGTATTTCTGAAAGTACGATCAACATTCGTTATTAGTGCATCCAACCAAACTATTTGTGAAGCTAATTTAGGGTCAACAACAGTTACTACGGGATCAAAATTAATAGCACCAGATAAAAAATGTAAAGCTAAATTTAAACCTTGACTACCTTGTAGTAAGTCCTGAATTTCCTCATCTGCTTCTGTACGGCCAAAGGCTTCATCAAGATTTGCAAAAACAATTTCAGGTAATTGTAAACCCAATGCCCGTGCAATTTCTCCACCAATTAATTCAGCGATGAGTGCTTTTACCCCATGCCCGGCCCCTTTAAATTTAAGTACATATTTAAAATCATCATCAGCTTCAGCAAGGGCTGGTAATGAACCACCTTCACGTAATGGCGTTATATAACGCGTTACATTTACAGTGCGTAAATTAAGTTTATTGCTCATAAGATTATCATTATGGATATCAAAGTACAAAAAAGTACGATGTTATAAAAATAGATTGTAAAAGTACATTGAATTGACGAAATGCAATTCAATATTGAAGGCATATATTTACTATTTGATAATGAAATATAAAAATTAACTATACAAAATCATAAATGTTAGCAGGAACATTTTAAATCATCGTTTTTTTGCTATTTTTAACCCAAAGACTAAAAAGAGACTTCAACAAAAAGAAAAAGCATGAGATTTATCTTGTTATTAATACTTGTAATTAGTGTATCGTCAAACGTATATGCTCAATTTGATGTTAATAATAAATCAATGGCTTTTCCACGGGCCAATAATACTACAATTGAACCAAAGAAAAGTGTTACACCACCTTCATCAGAAATCCCTCCTTTATATAGTCCGAATGCAATGAATGCTACCAAAAAATCAAAAAGCTCACTACAAGTCGGAAAAGAAGAAGGATATGCAATGCCAAAAAAGACCAATGAATTTGTAAATCCGGGAATCATGTATGAAGACCGATTGAATAGAAAAGGGACAGGAGAAACATCTGAAGATGAAATTGTATTCCGCAGAAACCAATATTTAGGTGATTTTAAAAGTAAAGCCGATAGGGTAAGAGTACGATATCGCGATCATCAGGCAGTAGATGGCGATGCGATAAAAGTATCCGTGAATGATGTAGTATTAAAATCCAGAATTATATTAGATAGTGAATTTCAGGGATTTGATTTAGAATTGAATCCAGGTTTCAATAAAATCGACTTTGAAGCATTAAATCAAGGAAGTTCGGGTCCCAATACAGCCGAGTTTCAAGTGTATGATGATAAAGGAAATATTATTGCAGCAAACCGTTGGGATTTAGCGACAGGATTTAAAGCAACTATTATCATTGTGAAAGAGGCAGAATAAACTTCATATTCTCTGAATATCAATTAAAAAAAACACTCAAAATAAATTGTTTTGTTTGATTTGTATAACTTTGTGCGATGAAAAAAGTAGAAAGCATAGAAGAATTTTATTTGACTAAACTCAATTGGATGCCAGATAATCTTAAAAAAGAGATTGGGCATTTTAATGTTTTTAAATTAGATGAATTTGTTGGATGCAGTGCAAAACCAGCTCCTTATAGTCGCAAAGAATATTTTAAAATTAGCCTTATTCTGGGAAAAAACAGAGTAAACTATGCCGATAAGGTAATAGAAATTGAAAAACAAGGACTATTATTTGCTAATCCACACATTCCGTATAGTTGGGAATCTTTGGAAGATGAGCAAACAGGCTTTTTTTGTGTTTTTACAGAAGCATTTTTTAATCAATACGGGAACATAAAAGAATACCCTATTTTTCAACCTGGTGGTAATCCAATCTTTATTTTATCTGATGAACAAGTAGTTTCAATACATCGTATTTTTAGTAGGATGATGGAAGAAATAAATTCTGATTATACCTATAAATATGATGTACTTCGTAATTTGGTTTTTGATTTGATACACAATGCATTAAAGATGCGGCCAGCCACTACTACAATCTACGAAAGTTCAAATGCATCCACAAGAATTTCCTCCTTATTCATGGAATTATTAGAAAGGCAATTCCCAATTGAAACTCCAATACAACAGATTGTTTTTAAATCTCCTACAGAATTTGCTAATCAATTAGCAATACATGTAAACCATCTTAATCGAGCATTGAAAGAAACTACAGGTAAAACAACTTCACAAGTTATAACGGAACGTCTTACACAAGAAGCTAAGGTTTTATTGAAACATACCGATTGGAATATCGGAGAGATTGCTCGTTGTCTTGGATTTGAGGAACTCTCCCATTTTATAAACTTTTTTAAGAAAAGAACAGAACTCACACCCACTTCTTATCGATCAATCTAAATTGTTTGATTTTCGTAACTATTCGTTTGAATCATGTAATGCCTAAAGATTGCTGACATTCTACCTTTGCTTCAATATAAAAAGTAAAAAATATGGAAAGCAAAAAAGTATGGCTTATTACAGGTGCTTCAAAAGGGCTAGGACTAGTGTTTGTAAAACAATTATTAGCTGCTGGAAATAAAGTAGCAGCAACAACAAGAACAATTAAAGCATTAACGGATAGTTTAGGTAGTGTAAATGATAACCTATTACCACTTGAAGTTGATTTATTAGATGAAAAAAGTATCCAGAAAGCAGTCGAATTAACGTTACAAACATTTGGGACGATAGATGTTGTTGTGAACAATGCAGGATATGGGCATTTTGGAGCTATAGAAGAATTGAGTGACAAAGAATCACGTCAAAATTTTGATGTAAATGTATTTGGATTACTAAATGTAATTCGCCAAATAATGCCACATTTTCGTAAGCAACGCTCTGGACACATATTCAATATAGCATCAATAGGAGGTTATACAGGGAATTTTCCAGGAGTGGGGATATATTGTGCAACAAAATTTGCAGTAGCTGGGTTGACAGAAGCCTTATCAGCAGAAGGGAAATCTTTTGGTATTCATGCCACTGTAGTTTATCCCGGTTATTTCCGAACCAATTTCTTATCTGAAGGTTCAATAGTTTTACCATTACATCCAATTGCAGAATATGAAGAAGTAAGAGCGACAGTAAATGCACATCAATTCAATATAGATGGAAATCAAACTGGAGATCCAGAAAAAGCAATTGAAGTTATACTTAAAGTAGCGTCAGAAGCGAATCCTCCACTACATCTATTTCTAGGACAAGATGCATATGACCTTGTCAAGGCAAAAGATACCGCTATACATGATGATATGGAAGCATGGAAAGCAGTAGCAACAACAACTGGATTCCCAGAATAAGTTCTTGTTTTTAAAATCGTATAAAAAAAGCAGCCCAGAATTGAGGCTGCTTTTTTGTAGTGTAATAAGATATAAAAGTGTCTTTACAATATGATAATTAACATAGTATACCACATAAGATAAAAAAAAGATAATAAACGAATACACTTCATAATCATGATTTTACAGTAATAAAACATGTACATAAACTGTTCTATGAATATAATCTCAATATTTGTATTTGTCTGAAAATGAATTAATAACATTCAGATAATAACTCAAAAAAAAGATTATGATTAAAATTTTACCAAAAAGAATTTTTAGAGCATTTCTATTGGCAGCTCTATTTTTTATTGCACCACTACAAAGTAGTTGGGGGCAGATTATCGGATGGAATGCAGCTTCAAACGGGGGAGGTTTTGGAGCAAGCCCATGGACACCAGAAACATTAAATTCAAATCTGGAAACATCAGGTTTAATTCGTGGTTCAAGCATCGGAACAGGTGGTTCACCAGCTGGTGGATGTTGGGGTGGATCTGGTGGATGGTCTTCCACAGCAGAAAGTGATAATAATAGTTTTTATTTTACTTTTAAAGCACTACCAGGATATAAAGTTAGTTTAAATGAAATATCGAGTAGAACCAGAAGATCAAATGCAGGACCTTCAGGAAGTACCGTTTGGTATTCTGTGAATGGAGGAGCTTTTGTTGAATTAGACGATTGGAATACAACATCTACTTCTGGAACTACAGGTACAGGTAATACAACTTCATTGAGTAGTATTACTGCTCTGCAAAATATTGGAGCAGGAGTAGTGGTAAAGTTTAGAATTATACCACAAGGATCAACGGGAACCTATTATCTTACAGGATCTGCAAATAGTTTAAGAATTGAAGGAACAGTAGTTCCTGCGAATACTGCAACACCACTAATCACACCATCTACAAATACATTAGCTTCTTTTGGCGATGTAATTATAGGGAATAATTCAAGCTCGAATAGCTTTACTTTCAATGGTACAGATTTAACAGGAAATGTAACAGTTACTGCGCCAACGGGTTTTCAAGTGAGTGGCGATAATACAGCATGGTCAAATCAGATAATAAGAAATGCTGTATCAGGATCGATAAATAATAGTACAGTTTGGGTACGTTTTAGCCCTACAACTGTGGGACCAATTTCTGGAGATATAGTATTATCCTCATCAGGTGCAGTAAATAAAAAAGTAACCGTTTCAGGAGTTGGAAAGCCAGCTTCATCAATTTCTGTTACTCCAACAGCAATTACAACATTAAGTTATATCGTGAACAATGGACCTTCAGCGAGTGTTCAGTTGACAAATTTCTCTAGTACAAATTTAACGCCTGCTACGGGATCAATAACGATTGCACCAGTACTAGGATCGACTTCAAATTATGAAGTTTCAACAGATGGAACTACGTGGGGAACAACCTCATTATTTGCTTATACAGCTGCAGATAATAATATCAATAATCCAACAATATTTGTACGCTTAAAAGCAGGCTTGGCTGTTGGAGATGTTGCCTTAGAAACCATAAATCTTACAGGAGGTAATGCTAGTAAAACTTTTACTGTATCTGGGAAAGTTTTAGAACCAAGCAAAATCATAACAGATGATGAACCTTATGGACCATATTGTAATGCGACAAGTAATTCTTTTGATTTAGATTTTACACCCGTTGGAGCATTTAATGGAACTAATTTTTATGCACAATTATCAAATGTAGATGGAAGTTTTCCAACTACTGCGACAAATATTGTAGGAATGGCTACTGGAAGTCCAGTTAACGTTACAATTCCAGCAAATACACCAGTAGGAACTCTATATAGAGTTCGTGTTTTCAATCAAGACCCATTGACTTTCAGTATTAATGATAACAATCAGAATATAATAATCAATGGTGGACCAACATTATCAGGAATTACACAAGCTGAAACAGTGTGTAGTGGTAATGAAGCGATTATAAATTTAACGGGATTATTGGCAAATAGCACAATCAAAATTCATTATACAATTAATGGAGCTGCTCCACAAACTGTTGCAGGTATTGTTGTTGGTGCAACTGGAAATGCTAGTTTCCCTATTGTATTATCAACTTCAAATAATGGTCAAAATTTAGTAATCGATAGTATTGAAAGAACAGATGTTACACCATCCTGTCCTGCTGTATTGACTACTAACAATTCGGTTACCTTAGCTGTGAATCCAGCTCCTACATTAACTTCGGCAACTAGTTTAGCGGTATGTGGGCAAGGAGCACAAACAACAATTTCCTTAGTAGGTTTATTACCTAATAGTACTTCCAATATTTTTTACACTGTTGGAGGAGGAAACATCCAAATTGCAATGGCAGTAACGGCATCAGCAACAGGAGAAGGAAGCTTTTCATTTGCTCCAACATTATTAGATAATGGCCAAAATTTAGAGGTTGTTTCCATTACAAGAACCGATGTAACACCAAATTGTACTACAGCATTATTAATTAGTGTACCATTAGTAGTTAACACAAGACCAACAGCTGTGATTGATGGCGATCAGACCATCTGTTTAGGTGTAACACCATCAAATGTAAATATTACATTAACTGGAACTGGCCCATGGAATTTAACCTATACCGATGGTACAACTCCAGTAGAGGTAACTAATATTCAAACAAGTCCTTATTCATTTTCAGTTACAACCTCTGAAACAAAAACGTATACTGTTACGGCTTTACAAGATGCAATTTGTACAGCAATAGCAAGTGATATGAATGGTAGTGCTACTATTACAGTCAATGTAACACCAGTGCCTACAGCCCAAGTACAAACATTTTGTGGAGCAGGAACTGTTGCAGATTTAGTAGCAACGGGAACAGGAATTCAATGGTATTTGGCTTCAACAGGCGGTACAGCTTTGAGCGCAACAACAACTTTAGTTACTGGAGATTATTTTGCTACGTCAACCATTGCAGGATGCGAAAGTACAAGAGTACAAACAGCCGTTACAGTTAACGTAACACCTGTGCCAACAACACAAGCACAAACATTTTGTGGAACAGGTACTGTTGCAGATTTAGTAGCAACAGGAACAGGAATTCAATGGTATTTGGCTTCAACAGGCGGTACAGCTTTGAGCGCAACAACAACTTTGGTAACAGGAAATTATTTTGCTACATCAACCGTTGCAGGATGCGAAAGTACTAGAGTACAAACAGCCGTTACAGTCAATGTAACTCCAGTACCTACAACGCAAGCACAAACATTTTGTGGAACAGGTACTGTTGCGAATTTAGTAGCAACGGGAACAGGAATTCAATGGTATTTGGCTTCAACAGGCGGTACAGCTTTGAGCGCAACAACAGCTTTGGTAACAGGAAATTATTTTGCTACATCAACCGTTGCAGGATGCGAAAGTACAAGAGTACAAACAGCCGTTACAGTCAATGTAACTCCAGTACCTACAACGCAAGCACAAACATTTTGTGGAACAGGTACTGTTGCGAATTTAGTAGCAACGGGAACAGGAATTCAATGGTATTTGGCTTCAACAGGCGGTACAGCTTTGAGCGCAACAACAGCTTTGGTAACAGGAAATTATTTTGCTACATCAACCGTTGCAGGATGCGAAAGTACAAGAGTACAAACAGCCGTTACAGTCAATGTAACTCCAGTACCTACAACGCAAGCACAAACATTTTGTGGAGCAGGTACTGTTGCGAATTTAGTTGCAACAGGAACAGGAATTAAATGGTATTTGGCTTCAACAGGCGGTACAGCTTTGAGCGCAACAACAACTTTGGTAACAGGGAATTATTTTGCTACATCAACCGTTGCAGGTTGTGAAAGTACAAGAGTACAAACAGCTGTTACAATTTCTGAAGTACCTAAACCCGTTGGTTCTGAAAATCAAACATTTGTAGCAGGAGAAAACATCAGTAACTTAGAAGTAACAGGAACAAATTTAAATTGGTATGCCTCACTTGCTCTAGTTGGACAAGGAACAACGCTTAATGTAACGCAATTATTGGTCGATGGAACAACTTATTATGTAACCCAAACAATTGGAACTTGTGAAAGTGAACCATTAGCAATTACAGTATCAATAACCCTAGGAACTCCAAACTTTGATGCGAAGAACCTGAAGTATTATCCTAATCCAGTAAATAATATTTTACATATTAGCTATGCTGAAAATATAGATACTATTACACTATTCAATATGATAGGGCAACAAGTAAATAGTCCAAAAACTATAAATGCAAAAGAAATTGAATTGAATATGTCGGAATATAGAGGAGGAACTTATTTTATAAAAATAGTTTCTGGGGCAACTTCAAAAACAATAAAAATAATTAAGAATTAAAAGCAATTGAATTATGTATTGTACGCATAAAATTTCGGGATTTATGAACGAAAATTTTATAAAAAATTAAGAAAAAGATTTTAGATAACCATAAAGCTGTAAAAGCATAAAAGGTTGATAGATTATTGATTAAACCGCTTAAATAATAAATATTTAAGCGGTTTTTTTATCTAATAAAAAAGATAAATTAAAATTTGCTGTTAAAAATTATAGTTAAATGTGTTCTCATTTTTCAGATATTCTTAAAATTAATATAAATTTGTCTTAAAATATACAAAAAATATACCTTATGATAACGTTTTGATAAATTAGAAAAAAAAATCAATTCACATAATTGACCTACTTTTCACAGGCTAAATTTTTACGATAAATGAAGTTAATAAAACAACTAAAACATACGTTACTATTAATAACTCTACTATTCCTTTCTTATCAAAATACCTTTTCTCAATGCTTCGAAATCGAAAGTATTTTAGTGGATGCATGTAGCAACGCTAGTGATGAGGGATTTAATGAGATGGTTCGTTTTAAAGTAGGAAATGCTGCTATAAATACGAGCAATATGTCTGTGAGTTGGCCTAATAATACATGGAAAGGGCTAATAAAAAATACAGTTACCGCAACTAAAGTAGCCCAATTAAATGCAGATATAATTGCAGCTGGTGGATGTGGACAAATCATAGAACCTGTTGGAGGTGTATTACCGGCCAATGCAACCGTTATTTTAGTAACCAGTTATAATATGGATACCGCTTTAAACTCCTTTGGAGCTTTATCCGATACGATTTATATTCTATTTCAAAATAATCCAACGACCAGCACGGGACATTTTGCCAATTACGGAACTACAGGAACCAGTTTGAGGGTATTAACGATAACATTCGGAACATGCTCTGATACTGTCGTATATAATCGTACCTTATTGATTAATCAAAGTGGTGCTCCAGGAGCACAAGATGGTGCGACCGTTGAATATACACCAGCAGGTGTAGCAACCTATATCAATAATGGATGTTCTGCTCCAGTGAAACCTTTTAAAGTCGATGCAGGGCCACCTACACTTACGGCTTGTGCAGGATCAACAATAACTTTAAATGGAACTGCTCAAGGACATCAATCCGTACTTTGGACAGCACCAAGTGGTACTTTTGCTACACCAAGTAATTTATCCACAACCTATACCATCAGCCCTACAGCAGCTGGAACGACAGTAGTTCTTACTTTAACTGCAACAAATAGTTGTGGAGTTACAAAAACGGATACTATTAATTTGACGGTTACTAATAGTGTAACACCAAATTTTCCAACAGCACTAGCCTTTTGTACAGGAGCGACAGTACCTTCTTTAGCTACAACTTCACCAAATGGAGTAGTGGGAACTTGGAATCCTTCTACAATCAATAATACAACAAACGGGAGCTATGTATTTACACCGAATGCAGGCCAATGTGCTGTACCAATTACCTTAAATGTTACAATTTCGAATAGTATAACTCCTGATTTTGCTACAACATTAACAGTATGTACAGGTGCTACAGCACCTGTTTTGGCAACAACATCGCCAAACGGTATTGTTGGAACTTGGAACCCTTCTACAGTTAATACTACAACGGGAGGGAATTATGTGTTTACACCCAATGCGGGGCAATGTGCTGTTTCAGTTACATTAGCCGTAACAGTGTCAAATGCAGTAACCCCTAATTTCCAAACAACAATGACGGTTTGCAACGGCAATCCAGTACCTGGTTTGGCTAATACTTCCCCGAATGGAGTAGTAGGAACTTGGAGTCCGTCTACGATTAGTAATACAACAAGTGGAAGTTATGTGTTTACACCTAATGCAGGCCAATGTGCTACTTCGGTGACATTGACTGTTACTGTAAATAACTCAATAACCCCTGATTTTGCTACAACAGCGACATTTTGTAGTGGAGCTACAGCACCCGTTTTGGCAACCACATCGCCAAATGGAATTGTAGGAACTTGGAATCCATCAGTAGTGAGTAATACAACCAGTGGAAACTATGTGTTTACACCCAATGCAGGTCAATGTGCTACTGCTGTGACGTTAGCGGTTACAGTTACTCCAACTATAACCCCTGATTTTGCCACGACAGCAACATTCTGTAATGGAGCTACCGCACCAGTTTTAGGAACGACTTCGCCGAATGGAGTAGCGGGTACATGGAATCCATCAACAGTAAGCAATACAGCCAATGGAAGTTATGTGTTTACACCTAATGCAGGCCAATGTGCTACTGCTGTGACATTGACTGTTACGGTAACACCAAATGTAACACCTGATTTTGCTACAACACTAGCTCTTTGTACAGGAGCTACGGCACCAGTTTTGGCTACAACTTCACCAAATGGAGTTGCTGGAACATGGAACCCATCAACAATAAATACAACAACAAGCGGTGCTTATGTGTTTACACCTAATGCAGGACAGTGTGCTACTGCAGTAACTCTAAATGTTACAATATCAAATAGTATCACACCCGATTTAGCTACAACAGCAACATTTTGTAATGGAACTACAGCCCCCGTTTTGGCTACAACTTCTCCAAATGGAGTGGTGGGAACATGGAATCCATCAACCGTAAGTAATACAACCAGTGGAAACTATGTGTTTACACCTAATACAGGCCAATGTGCTACTTCAATTACGTTGAGTGTTACAATTACACCAAGTATCACCCCCGATTTTGCTACAACAGCAACATTCTGTAATGGAGCTACCGCACCCGTTTTGGCAACGACTTCACCAAATGGAATTGTAGGAACATGGAATCCATCAGTAGTGAGTAATACTGCTAACGGAAGTTATGTATTTACACCCAATGCAGGTCAATGTGCAACATCAGTAACTTTAAATGTTACTGTAAACAATAATATTACACCAAATTTTGCTACAACAATGGCTTTATGCAGTGGAGCTACAGCACCCGTTTTGGCAACGACTTCACCAAACGGAATTGTCGGAACATGGAATCCATCGACAATCAATATGACGGCAAATGGAAGTTATGTATTTACGCCTAATACAGGCCAATGTGCTGTATCAGTAACGTTGAATGTAACTATTACTACAACCATAACACCCGATTTTGCTACAACAGCAACATTTTGCAATGGAACAACAGCACCCGTTTTGGCAACAACATCGCCAAATGGAGTAGTAGGAACATGGAATCCAGCAACGGTGAGTAATACAACCAGTGGGAATTATGTGTTTACACCCAATGCAGGGCAGTGCGCTACTTCAATTACTTTAGCTGTAACCGTAACAAGTAAGGTTACACCAAATTTTGCAACGGCATTGGTATTCTGTAATGGAACAACGGCACCAACTTTAGCAACTACTTCACCAAATGGAATTATAGGAACATGGAATCCAGCAATAGTAAGTAATACGGCAAATGGGACTTATATATTTACACCAAATGCTGGGGCATGTGCTAATACAGTGACACTGAATGTTACGGTAACACCTCGAACAACACCAATTACGACATTTACATATCCCACACCGATTTGTGCAAATAGTACACCAGTTTCGCCACAATTAACAGCTGGATTTGTAACAGGAGGATCGTTTTCTTCCGATGCAGGTTTGGTTATAAATCCAACAACAGGTACAATTAATATAGCAACCAGTACTTTAGGAAGTCATACAATAACCTATTTTATTGCGGCCAATGATACAAATTGTACGACTATAGGGACGAATGTATTTACAATTGATATTCAGACTGCTACTGTTGTAGCTCCAATAACGGGACCCAATAGTGTATGCGTAGGAAGTACAATTCCTTTGTTGAATGCTACACCAAGTGGAGTTTGGACAAGTAATAATCCAGCTATTGCTACCGTAAATAATCTAGGAGTAGTAACAGGAGTATCAAGCGGTACGGTTACAATTGTCTATAAGATAAATTCAAATTGCCCTGCCTCGGTTACTAAAACGATTACTGTATACCCATTACCGAAACCAATTTTAAGTAATAAATTTATTTGTGTTGATCCAAAGACAGGAACACCATTATCAACAGTGAGTTTGAATGCTCAGTTACCAAACGCCAATCATACTTTTGTTTGGACCTTTAATAATGCGGTATTACCGACAACGACAAATACACATATTGCAAATCAAGTAGGAGTATATACGGTCACTGCAACGAATACAAATACGGGTTGTAGTGCTACTGCTACAGCAACAGTAGGTATTTCATCATCAGCGGTTGCAACAGCAACAGTGGGTGAAGATTTTAATAACAATCAGATTATTACTGTAAATGTTACAGGCGGATCAGGTTCTTATTTATTCCAATTGGATAATGGAGTACCACAAGAAAGTAATCAATTTACAATTTCAGAAGAAGGAGAATATCAAATTACAATTTGGGATAAAAATGGATGTCAGGAAATAATTTTGAGTGTTTATGCGATAAATTACCCACATTTCTTTACTCCAAATGGGGATGGATATAATGACTATTGGAATATTCATAGTCTTGCACATCAACCCTTGGCGAAGATTTACATTTTTGATCGCTATGGTAAATTAATTACAATGATAAAACCAGCCCAAGCAAAAGGTTGGGATGGAATGTATAATGGTCATGAACTACCATCAACAGATTACTGGTTTAAATTACTATATAAGAATAGAGAAGGAGCGGATAAAGAATTTCAAGCACATTTCTCTTTAAAAAGATAACTCAAACAGTAAAGTAAAATCAAGATAGTATTAGTATATCGTCTAAAAAAGAACACTTTTTAGACGATTTTTTTTCAAAAAAAAGCTCAATTAAATTATGTAATTAAAAAAGAAAAGAAAAACCAAAAGAAGTTAAGAATGCTGTGTTTATAAACATGTTATGTATAAAATAAAAAGGGGATTTTAAATAATATAAAACATATAGCCATTCCATTTACAGATTCTGGTTCACTTTTCACGATTAAATTTTTATCAAATGAAATTAAAAACTCAGTTAAAGCAAATTATCTTTCTAATTCTTTTTTCGCTGTTGTCGTATCAACAAGCGTTTTCTCAATGTTTTGAGATAGAAAGTATTTTAGTAGATGCCTGTGGGGCAGATGAAGGTCTCAACGAAATGGTCCGGTTTAAAGTTGGAAATGCCAACATAAATACGAACGATTTGGTAGTAAGTTGGCCAAACAATTCTTGGAAAGGATTGATTAAAAATGCTGTTACAGCCGCTAAAGTCACACAACTCAATGCAGATATTGTTGCAGCTGGGGGGTGTGGACAATTGTTAGAGCCTACTGGAGGAGTTCTTCCTGCCAATGCCAGAGTGATTTTGGTAACGAGTTATAACATGGATACTGCTTTGAATTCTTTTGGGGCATTGACAGAAACAATATATATTATATTTCAAAATAATCCCAACACCGTTTCAGGACATTTTGCCAATTTTGGAGCTGGAGTACGAACTTTGACAATGCTATTTAATAGTTGTGTTGATACGGTAACGTATAATAGAGCTTTATTAGTAGATACAAATGGTACGCCTGGAGCAGCCGATGGATCTACCGTATTGTTTACATCTGCGGGCGTAGCTTCTTACATTAATAATGGTTGTGCAGCACCTGTACCACCATTTACTGTAGATGCGGGTCCACAAACGATGACAGCTTGTGCCGGAGCGACCATTAATTTAAACGGAAGTGCTCAAGGACAACAATCGGTACTTTGGTCAGCACCAAGTGGAACATTTTCAACTGCAAGTGCCTTGTCAACAACGTATACAATTAGCCCTACTGCAACGGGAACAATAGTATTGACATTAACAGCAACAAATAGTTGCGGCGCTACAAAAACTGATACTATTAATGTAACGGTTTCAAACAGTGTAACACCAAATTTTGCTACGGCTTTAACACTGTGTAATGGAGCTACTGCTCCTGCTTTAGCAACCACTTCGCCAAATGGGATTACAGGAACATGGAATCCGGCAACGATCAATAATACAACAAGTGGAAGTTATGTATTTACACCCAATGCAGGACAATGTGCTGTTCCAGTTACATTGAATGTAACCGTTGGGAATAGTATTACACCAAATTTTGCTACTACTTTAACTTTGTGTAATGGAGCAACAGCTCCTGCTTTAGCAACGACTTCACCAAATGGAATTACGGGGACTTGGAGCCCGGCAACCATCAATAATACTACAAGTGGTAACTATGTATTTACACCGAATGCAGGACAATGTGCTACATCAGTAACATTGGCAGTAACAGTAACGAATAGTATTACACCAAATTTTGCTACTACTTTAACCTTGTGTAATGGAGCAACAGCTCCAGTTTTAGCTGCAACTTCACCGAATGGTATTACAGGGACTTGGAGTCCAGCAACCATCAATAATACAACAAGTGGTAACTATGTATTTACACCGAATGCAGGACAATGCGCTACAGCAGTAACACTAGCAGTAACGATAACGAATAGTATTACACCGAATTTTGCAACAACATTGGCGCTTTGTAGTAATGCAACAGCACCAACTTTAGCGACTACTTCACCGAATGGAATTACAGGAACATGGAATCCAGCAGTAATTAGTAATACAACAAGTGGTAATTATGTGTTTACACCCAACGCAGGACAATGTGCTACTGCAGTAACTTTGGTCGTTACAGTAGCAAATAGTATTACGCCAAATTTTGCAACGACTTTAGCATTATGTAATGGCGCTACTGCACCTGCTTTAGCAACGACTTCACCGAATGGAATAACAGGAACGTGGAACCCAGCAGTAATCAGTAATACAACAAGTGGAAGTTATGTGTTTACACCAAATGCAGGTCAATGTGCTGTTTCGGTAACTTTAAACGTTACGATTTCAAACAGCATTACACCAAATTTTGCAACAACACTAACATTATGTAATGGAGCTGCCGCACCTGCTTTAGCAACGACTTCACCAAATGGAATCACAGGAACTTGGAATCCAGCAGTAATTAATACGACTACTGGTGGAAATTATGTGTTTACACCCAATGCAGGACAATGCGCTACTGCCATGACTTTGGTCGTTACAATTTCAAATAGTATTACACCAAATTTTGCAACAGCATTAACGCTTTGTAGTAGTGCTATTGCTCCAACTTTAGCTTTGACTTCACCAAATGGAATTGCAGGAACTTGGAGTCCAGCAACGATAAGTACGACTACAAGTGGAAATTATGTGTTTACACCGAATGCAGGACAATGCGCTACATCTACTACGTTAGTTGTTACAATTACAAATAGTATTACACCAAATTTTGTAACTACTTTAACTTTGTGTAACGGAGCTACTGCACCTGCTTTAGCAACGACTTCACCAAATGGAATCACAGGTACTTGGAGCCCAGCAGTTGTAAACAATACAACAAGTGGTAATTATATATTTACACCCAATACAGGTCAATGTGCTACGACTTTCACTTTTGCAGTTACAGTGACGAAAATAGATTTTACCTTAAATGATAATTGTGTTAATGGAGACTATGTTATTGAAGCAACTCCTAATGCAAGTTCATATAATTCAAATGATGTGGATTATGTATGGAAAAACAGCCAAGGAAATGTAGTAGGGTCAAATGATGCTACTTTGAATGTAACTGACGTATTAAGTTCTTCTTCAGTTACTCCAGTGTTTCCAATGACGTTTACTTTGACAATTACGACTTCACAAGGATGTACAGAAACCAAAAATGTTGAGGTTTTAAGTACATTTTGTTCAATTCAAAAAGGGATTTCACCAAATAATGATGGTAAAAATGATTTCTTTGATTTAGTGGGATTGAATGTGAAGCACCTGACAATCTTTAACCGATACGGTACAAAGGTTTACAGCTATTCAAATTATTCTAATCAATGGTATGGACAGTCTGATAAAGGAAATGACTTACCAACGGCAACCTACTATTATGTAATAGAACTTGATGGTCAACCTTCAAAAACGGGATGGATTTACATTAATAGAGAAAGAAACTAATCAAAAAGGGAAGTAAAGCCTTTCTGTCCTAAAGGACAGAGAGGTATTTTACACCATAAAACTATAAAGTTACACATGAAGAAATTATATCTGACAGCCTTGATCGCTATGACCGCCTTAGTGGATGTCCAAGCACAACAAGACCCACATTATACGCAATACA
>NZ_JARQWR010000007.1 GCF_030766725.1 Flavobacterium aerium
CAACAACTGGAATCGCATTAATTGTTACTACAAAACTTTTCTCGTCTGTACAATTTGGGGTAGTCCCAGATTGAGCATAAACATACACGGTTTGCGTAGTAGTGAGTGTTGCTCCTGCTGCTAATGGTGTTCCTGTTCCTCCTGTTCCAGTAAAGTATCCTCCTACTGTTAAAGCTGGTAAAACATAACTTCCACATCCTGATACATCGGCAACTGGTGCAACAACAGGTTGCGGGTGAACCGTTACAGTAAAGCTTGTGTTTGCAAAACATCCGCCAGCTGCTGTGTTAACCACGTGAACATAAATTGTTCCACTAGGACCTGTGTAAACTGATGGGGTTGGTATTGGATTGGCTCCAGTAGCTCCATCGGCAGCATTTGTATGGTAGGTAATTGTATATCCTACAGGACCTGCGCCATCTAGAATAATATCTTCTTGTGTTGTTAAATCAAAAGTAGAAGTACCTGAACCTGCCGGTAGCTCACATTTTTCAAGATTACCCGGTTGTCCTAAAACAACAGTAACCTTATTTAATGTAAAGGTTTTAACTGTATTACATCCTGCTCCTGATAAATCTTCAATTCTTATATATATGGTTTCTCCATTCCCTGGACTTTGGTAACTTCCCAAATCAGCTGTTGGAATAAAAGGAGAACCTGTATTTAAATTTCCTAAAGTAGCAAAATAAGTTAATTCATAATTTGCATTTAAACCTAAAGCGGTTAAATCATTTGTATTCAAATTATAGGTTTGCATTGGCGTCCCATTATCACAGACTGTGAGATCTGAAGGGGGATTCGTCTGAATACCTGGTGTTACAGTAACTGTAACCGAATCTGTTGCATTATTAGAACATCCTGGCTTAGTCACTACAACTGTATAAACACCTGCAGCAGAAACTGTTAATGTTTGTCCATTAGCTCCTGGTACTATACCTCCATCATGAGTCCATACATAAGATGTCGCTCCAGAAATATTTGAATTAAGTGTATAAGATTGTCCTTCACAAAGAGGTACATCCGGACCTAAAGATATAGGACAAACAATATCACAGTTTGTAGAACCTGTACCTCCAGATTGTCCAAAACTGATAAACCCAGATTGTCCATTGAAGTTGGTAATCATAACCATATAGATTTGACCTACCTGAGCACCTGTAATTGTAAAATCTTCTTCTGGTGCTGCAGAATAACTACAACCTACTTGTGTCCCTGCTCCTAAATTTCCACACGCTTGTGCAGGAGAAGTAAAGGGTCCGTAAGCAATAAAATCGACATCTAGTGGATTTCCAATTGGATTTCCTTGTCCATCAAACTGTGTATTTTGCACAATATGGAAGTTAAGATCTCCTGGAGTTGCAATTTGCAAATAATACCAAACAGGGTTTGGTGTTGTTGCTAAACATGAAACTGATCCAGCACTTGGCACTCCTGTGGTATTTGGAAAAACCATTGTACTACCGCCTGCACAAAAGGGCTGAGCTGTAGCACAAGTTGCCCCTTGTCCAAAGACATTAATACACATCAAACTGAACAAAATCAATAGGAAGTATTTCTTTCTCATTTTTATTAAACTGTTTAAGGTTCGAAATTTACATAATTTTAAGAAACTTTTAAGGTTTTGTATTAAAATTTTTAAATATTAACAGTTGAAATTATTTTTACAGTATAATTAGGTTTAATTAATTATCTTTGTTCTCTTAAATTTTAATCAAAAAAACAATTATTTTATAATGATTCCAAACGAAGATTTTTTAGACGAAATTGGAGATAATCATATTGCTACAAGCGCTTTTACCCCTTTAAGAGAAAATGCTTTTGATCTATCTGATGATAAAAAAATAGAACTGATAAAAAAAGATGTTGAAAGCATCCTAAATACATTAGGAATGGACCTTACAGATGACAGTCTAAAAGGTACTCCTAATCGTGTCGCTAAAATGTTTGTGAAAGAGATTTTTGGAGGTTTAAATCCTGCCAAAAAGCCAAGTGCATCAACTTTTGAAAACAAATATAAATACAATGAAATGCTTGTTGAAAAAAACATTACTGTTTATTCAACTTGTGAACATCACTTACTTCCTATTGTTGGACGTGCTCATGTTGCTTATATTTCCAATGGAACTGTAGTTGGTCTTTCTAAAATGAATAGAATTGTCGATTATTTTTCAAAAAGACCACAAGTACAAGAACGTCTAACGATTCAAATTGTACAGGAATTACAAAAAGTATTAAATACTCAAGATGTTGCCTGCGTAATTGATGCAAAACACTTATGCGTTAATTCAAGAGGAATTAGAGATATCGAAAGTAGCACTGTTACAGCTGAATTTGGTGGACAGTTTAAAGAAGATAAAGTAAGAAGAGAATTTTTAGACTACATTAAATTAGATACTCAGTTTTAATACCATAAATTGATTTGAATTATTTTAAAATTTAATTCAAAAAAATCTTTTAATCCATTTAAGCCAAATGCCTTTATATCAACATCAGACATTAAAATTATACAACTCCTTAAGCGGAGAAAAAGAAGTTTTCACACCTATTCATGAGGGGAATGTTGGAATGTATGTTTGCGGCCCAACGGTTTACAGCAATGTTCATTTAGGAAATGTTAGAACTTTTATGTCATTTGATTTAATCTTCAGATATTTAAAACATTTAGAATACAAAGTACGCTATGTTCGAAATATTACTGATGTGGGACATATTGTTGATGATGAAGATGAAGGTGAGGATAAAATTGCTAAAAAAGCTCGTTTAGAACAACTTGAACCTATGGAAGTCGTACAGCGTTATACTGTGGACTTTCATCAGATATTGGAACTATTTAATACAATTCCGCCAAGCATTGAACCTACGGCTACTGGTCATATCATAGAACAAATCAATATCATCAAACAAATCATCGACAATGGTTTTGCTTATGTTGTGGATGGATCTGTTTATTTTGATATTGCTAAATTCAATGAGAAACATCATTACGGAATACTTAGCGGTAGAAACATTGATGAAATGCTAGCTAACACTCGTGAACTTGCTGGGCAGTCAGAGAAAAGAAATCCACAGGATTTTGCACTTTGGAAAAAAGCTGAACCGCAACATATCATGCGATGGCCTTCACCTTGGAGTGATGGTTTTCCAGGATGGCACCTTGAGTGTACTGCAATGAGCACAAAATATTTAGGTGATAAGTTCGATATTCATGGTGGTGGAATGGATTTAAAGTTTCCACATCACGAATGTGAAATTGCACAAAATGAAGCTTGTACAGGTCATGCTCCAGTGAATTACTGGATGCACGCTAATATGCTAACATTGAATGGTAAAAAAATGGCTAAATCGACTGGTAACAACATTCTACCAAAGGAAATTTTCACAGGAAATAACCCAATATTAAGTAAACCTTTTTCACCTGCTGTAACTCGATTTTTCATGTTACAGGCGCATTACAGAAGTATATTAGATTTTTCTAATGATGCTATTCTTGCTGCAGAAAAAGGATTTAATCGATTGATGGAAGCCATTGACAATAGTAAAGATCTTAATTCTAGTCCTACTTCTTCTTTGGATATAGCAAGTTGGAAACAATCTTGTTACGATGCTATGAATGATGATTTTAATAGTCCTATATTAATTGCACAACTTTTTGAAGCTGTAAAATATATCAACCTATTAAAAGAAGGCAAAGAAACATTAACTGCCGAAGATCTAAAAACATTACAAAATGCTTTAAATGTGTTTGTTTTTGATGTTTTAGGTTTGGTAAATGAAAAATCTTCTAATAATCAAAATGAAAAACTGGAAGGCATTGTAAATATGTTAATCACAATGCGTAATGAGGCTAGAGCTAATAAGGATTTTGCTTTGTCAGATCAGATTCGCGATCAATTGATCACCTTAGGAATACAACTAAAAGACGGAAAAGACGGAACTACTTTTTCAGTAAACTAATATAACAATGGGCAAATGATATTCTATTTCAAATGCCCATTGTTTTTAAACCAATAATATGAGCCTTAAAAAAATTCTCATATTCCCATTCATATTATTAATCCGTTTTTATCAAGGGGCCATTTCTCCTTATACACCTGCAGCTTGTCGCTACACTCCTACCTGTTCACATTACAGTGCAGAAGCTTTGCAAAAGCATGGTCTATTTAAAGGAGGTTGGTTAGCAATTAAACGTATTGCAAGTTGTCATCCTTGGGGCGGCAGTGGTTATGATCCTGTTCCTGAAAAAGATATTATCAAAAAATAATCTTAATCATTACAATTGGTTTAAATCAAATTTTTAATTTTAACGTAAAATATATTTATTACTTATGACACACCCATTGAATATAGTCTGGAATCCATCTGAAGGAATTGACTTAGGTTTTTTCGTAATTCGATATTACAGCTTAATGTTTGTTGTAGCTTTCTCTTTAGGTTGGTACATCATGAAGAAAATTTTCGAACGTGAAAACGAATCTATTGAAAAACTTGATTCTTTATTCATCTATTCAGTTGTAGCTACCTTAGTTGGTGCTCGATTAGGACATGTTTTATTTTATGATTGGGAATATTTTCAACATCATTTACTTGAAATCTTCTTACCTTTTAAATTTGAACCAAAATTTGAGATTACAGGTTTCGCTGGTTTAGCTAGCCATGGAGCAGCCATTGCTATCATCATTACAATGTATTTCTATAGTAAAAAAGTAATCAAAAAACCATTATTATGGACTTTAGACCGTGTCGTAATTCCTGTTGCTAGTGGCGCTATTTTTGTTCGTCTGGGTAATTTCTTTAATTCTGAGATATTAGGTAAGGAAACAAATTCTGCTTTTGGAATTAAATTTTTACACGATGCATATTCTCCGAATGAAGTCGTTCAATTAACACACATCACCCCACCCAAAGCCGCTTATAAAGCAATTGTTACCGATCCTCAGTTTGCAAACTTATTACAAGCTGTACCTGTAAAACATCCTGCTCAATTATACGAAGCGATTGGTTATGTCTTTGTATTCTTTATATTATTCTTTATGTACTGGAAAACTGAGGCACGCAAGAAATTGGGTTACTTATTTGGAGTATTTTTAGTTTTACTATGGAGTGTTCGTTTTATTGTAGAATTCATCAAAGAGAGTCAAGGTGGATTTGAAGGCAAAGAGCCGATATTACTTACTGGACAATGGTTAAGTATTCCTTTTATCCTTGTTGGTTTATATTTCATGTTCAGACCTACCAAAGCAGAAGCATAATTAAACATCTTATTATAGTATATAAAAAAAGCCTGAGGAATTCCTCAGGCTTTTTTTATATACATCTATTTTAGCATTATTGTATCTACTATCTTAATCTAATTGCAATTACTCTAGAGCAGTAATACAACAACAACTTAAAATCTAAAACAACCCCTATACACGGCCATTATACTCAAAATCTGATTAAGACTAAGTCTCCACACAATCATCGCTTAATCTTTCTTAGGATCCTTTTATTTTATATTGAAGATTAAATTATAGTCCTAAAAAAAAGTCCCGATAATTATCGGGACTTTTTACTTTTATTTTGAACTAAAATATTGCTTTATAATCTAAATAATTCTTTAATTATTCAGCGCTTTCTGCGTGTCTTTTTTCAATTAATTCTCTTTCTTTTCTTGAAACTGTATCACATAATACTGGAGTTGCAATGAATAAAGAAGAGTATGTACCAACACCAATACCAATTAACATCGCGAATACAAATCCTCTGATTGATTCACCACCAAAGATGAACATAATCAATAATACGATTAACATTGTTAATGATGTATTAATTGTTCTTGACATTGTTGTATTAATAGATTGGTTTACGATATCATTAAAGTTACCTTTAGTTTTACCTGCTAAGTATTCTCTAACTCTATCAAATACAATTACAGTATCATTCATCGAGTATCCAATTACTGTTAGAATAGCTGCAATAAAGTGTTGGTCAATCTCCATGTGGAATGGAGCATATTTCCAGAATAAAGAATAGATACCTAATACAAATATAACGTCATGCGCTACTGCTGCAATTGCACCTAAACTATATTGCCATTTTCTAAAACTGATCATCAAATAGATGAATACAATAGCCATAGAACCTAATACTGCCCAGTAAGAATTTGTTTTAATATCTTCTGCAACTGCAGGACCTACTTTAGAAGCTTGTAAAATACCTACTTTCTTACCTTCGTACGTGTTTACAAATTTCTCATAGGATAAATCTGTTGTATAATATTTCTTAAGGTTATCATACATTAATTTATTTACTTCCTTATCTGCTTCAACTCCGTGATCTGCAACTTTATATTTTGTTGTAATTTTCAATTGACTAGCATCTCCGAAAATTTTAGCCTCAGCACTTCCGAATACTTTAGATAAGTCTTCTGCAACAGCTGATGCTTCAACTGGTTTTTCAAAACGTACTTGGAATGTTCTTCCTCCAACGAAATCTACACCTTGATTCAATCCGTTTGTTGCTAATGAAATAATACTAACAATAACTACAATTCCTGATATCACGTAAGTGATTTTCTTTTTTCCTAAGAAATCAAAATGGAAGTTCGTAAACATATTCTTAGAGAATTTTGTAACGAATGTCAAATTGTTTTTTCTGCTTACGCTCCAGTCTAAAAGAATTCTTGTAATAAAAATTGATGTAAACAATGAAGTTCCAATACCAATTAATAATGTTGTAGCAAATCCTTTAATTGGACCTGTACCAAAAATCAACAATACAATACCTGTTAAGATGTGTGTAACGTTTGCATCTGTAATAGAAGACATTGCTCCTCTCCAGCTGAAAGATGTTTTAATTGCTTCAGGCAATGTTTTACCAGCTCTTAACTCTTCTTTCGATCGTTCATATATAATAATGTTCGCATCTACCGCAGTACCCATTGTCAAGATAATACCTGCAATACCTGGTAATGTAAGTACAGCACCTAAGCTTGCTAAAACTCCAAATAAGAATAAAAGGTTCACCCCTAAAGCCACGTTAGCATACCAACCTGCTTTACCATAATAAACAACCATCCATAACGATACGATTAATAAACCGATGATCGATGACATAATACCATTATCAATAGCTTCTTGCCCTAATGATGGTCCTACTACTTCTGATTGAACGATATCTGCAGAAGCTGGTAATTTACCTGCTCTTAATACGTTTTCTAAATCTTTTGTTTCTGATAATGTAAATTTACCTGAGATTACTGAACTACCTCCAGTGATTGGCTCATTAACATTTGGCGCAGAGTATACGATGTTATCTAATACAATTGCAATAGCTCCTTTATTTCTTGAAACTTCCGTTGTAAGTTCTTCCCATTTTTTAGATCCACTTGGGCTCATTCTCATAGAAACCGATGGTTTACCAAATTGGTCAAAATCAGCTTTTGCATCTACAACAACACTTCCACTTAATGGTGGGTGATTATCTCTATTTCCTTTTAAAGCATATAACTCTACCGCAGAAATATCTTTTTTGTCTTTATCTTGTATAGAAGTTACTTTACCCCAAGCAAATTTCACATAACGTTGTTCTGCTGGTAATAATGCTTTAATATCTTCTCTTTTTAAGTAACCGTTGATTACTGCTGTATCTTTTGGTGAGAAGTAAGCAATGATTGGTCCACCACCACCACCGATGATTTTATCAAATAACGGGTTATTTCCTTTTGTTACTGCAGCTGAATCTTTAGATACATCTGTCAATAATGAATCGATATCTGATTTTTTTGTTTCTTTCGTTACAACTTCAGCTTTCTCTGTTTTTTTCAAAGCTTCGTTAGCTGTCATTAAAAACTGGCTAATTTCTTCTCCTTTATATACATCCCAAAATTCTAATTGAGCTGTACTTTGTAATAAATTCTTAATACGGTCAACATCTTTTGCACCTGGAAGCTCTACTAAGATTCTTCCTGTTTCTCCTAATGGTTGAATATTAGGTTGTGTTACACCAAATTTATCGATACGTTTTCTTACTACTTCAAATGCACTAGCCGTTGACTCTTCTACTTTCTTTTTCAATACAGCTTGTACAGCTTTATCAGTCATTTGAAAGTTGATTTCATCACTTAAGTTTCTATTTGCAAAAATATCAGGTGAAGCTAATTTCACTTTACCAGCAGACTCTTTTTCAAAAGCAATAAAGAAAGCATCTAAATAACTTTGATTACCTTCTCTGTTTTTTGTTGCATCTGCTAAAGCTTTATTAAAAACCGGATTTTTTGAGTTGTTCGATAATCCTTTCAATACGTCTTTAATAGACACTTGAAGAATTACGTTGATTCCACCCTCTAAATCAAGACCTTTATTAATCTTTTTGTCTTTTACTTCATTATAAGTAAATTTCGTGAAACCTAGATTGAAAACAGATTCTTTACCAATAGAATCTAAATAAGAAAATTCTTTAGCCGAATCTCCATTAGCAAATTTTTTCGCGTTGTTTTCTACTCGGTCGGCAACAAATGTGAATGAAAGTTGGTAAATACTTACCAATGCAAATAAAATTGCAAAAAATTTAACGAGTCCTCTATTCTGCATTATTACAAGTAATTAATTAATTTTTGTTATTTAAGTTGTTTCGCAAAAAATCAAAATTAAAATATCCTTTACTACATTTATAAAGGTCTTCAAATCTTCACTATTTTTTTTAAAACGAGCAAATATATAATTTACCAAAAGATTAACCAATTTATTTATCGATTAATATATAAAAAAAGACTGCATATAGCAGTCTTTTTTTTGATAATTTATGATTTGCTTAAGATAAAACTGATTTTAAATCTTCATTCATGTTACGAACTGCATCTGCACTCTTCACAAATAAATCTTTTTCAACCGCATTTAACTCAATATTTACAATCTCTTCGATTCCATTTTTTCCTATAATACAAGGTACACCTACAAAAATATCTTTTTGTCCATATTCACCTTCCAATAAAGTAGAGCAAGGAATAATTTTCTTTTGATCGTTCAAAATACTATCTACTAGATAAGCTACTGATGCTCCAGGAGCATACCATGCCGAAGTGCCTAACATACCGGTTAAAGTTTTACCCCCAACCATTGTATCTTCTGCTACTTTTGCTAAAGCTTCTTCTGATAAAAATTCAGAAACTGGTATACCATTATAGGTTGCTAAACGCGTTAAAGGAATCATCGTTGTATCTCCATGACCTCCAATTACCATTCCATGAACATCATTTGCAGGTTTCCCTAAAGCTTGTGCTAAATAATATCTAAATCTTGAACTATCTAAGATACCTCCCATACCGATTACACGGTTTTTAGGAAGGCCTGTTGCTTTTTGAACTAAGTAAGCCATTGTATCCATTGGATTTGAAACGACAACAATTATTGCCTCTGGCGAATATTTCAGTACGCTTTCTGCCACTGTTTTCACAATACCTGCATTGATACCAATTAATTCCTCACGAGTCATTCCTGGTTTTCTAGGGATACCTGAAGTTATAACGACAACATCGCTTCCAGCTGTTTTTGAATAATCGTTCGTGCTTCCTGAAACTTTAGTATTAAATCCTAAAGTGGTTGCTGTCTGAGAAATATCCAATGCTTTTCCTTCTGCAAAATTTTCTTTGATGTCAATTAAAACTATCTCGCTCGCAATTCTTCTAAATGCAATTGCATCAGCACATGTTGCGCCTACGTTACCGGCTCCTACAATAGTTACTTTCATTCTATAATTTTTTTTAGTTGTTGATTAGTTTCATATCAAAATTGATATTCTCAAATATAATAACAAAAACCATTATATCTTACTTATGCATCAATTTTTGCATAAACTGCATTCTTCTCTATAAATTCTCTACGTGGTGGAACTTCATCCCCCATCAACATTGAGAAAATACGATCTGCTTCTGCTAAACTATCAATTGAAACTCGTCTAAATGTTCTGAATTCTGGATTCATTGTAGTATCCCACAATTGCTCTGCATTCATCTCTCCAAGACCTTTATATCGTTGAATGGTTGCATTACCACCCATTTTCTCATTTGCAATATCACGTTGATCATCGTTCCATGCATATTCCTTTTTATTTCCTTTTTTCACTAAATATAAAGGTGGTGCTGCAATGTATACGTGTCCATTCTCAATTAACTCTCTCATGAATCGGAAGAAGAACGTCAAAATTAATGTAGAAATGTGGCTACCATCGACATCGGCATCACACATAATAACAATTTTATGGTAACGTAATTTTTCTAAATTCAAAGCTTTACTGTCTTCAGCAGTACCAATAGTAACTCCTAAAGCTGTAAATATATTTTTGATCTCTTCGTTTTCAAAAACTTTATGGTGCATTGCTTTTTCCACATTCAAAATCTTACCTCTTAAAGGTAGAATTGCTTGGAAATTACGGTCACGCCCTTGTTTTGCTGTTCCACCTGCAGAATCTCCCTCGACAAGGTAGATTTCACATTTTACTGGATCTTGTTCAGAACAATCTGACAGTTTCCCAGGTAGTCCACCGCCACCCATTACGGTTTTTCTTTGAACCATTTCACGTGCTTTTTTCGCAGCATGACGTGCCTGAGCCGCCAAGATTACTTTTTGCACAATAATTCTAGCATCGTTTGGATTTTCTTCCAAATAATTTTCTAGCATCTCCGAAACAGCTTGACTAACTGGCGCTACAACCTCACGGTTTCCTAGTTTCGTTTTTGTTTGCCCTTCGAATTGTGGTTCTTGAACTTTTACAGAAATAATTGCTGTTAATCCTTCACGGAAGTCATCTCCAGAAATTTCAAATTTCAATTTATCTAATAAACCAGAAGCATCTGCATACTTTTTCAAGGTATTAGTCAAACCTCTTCTGAAACCAGACAAGTGTGTTCCTCCTTCGTGCGTATTAATATTATTCACGTAAGAGAAGATATTCTCTGTGTAACTTGTGTTGTAGATTAAAGCAACCTCAACTGGGATTTCACCTTTTTCACTCTCCATGCTAATTACATGGCTAATGATTGGTTCACGATTTCCATCTAGAAAACGGATGTATTCTTTTAAACCTTCATCACTATGGAATGTTTCAGAAACAAAATTTCCATCTTTATCAACTTCTCTTTTGTCTGTAAGTGTAATTGTAATTCCTTTGTTCAAGAAAGACAATTCACGCATACGGGCAGCCAAAGTATCATAAGAATATTCAACTGTCTGTGTAAAGATGCTATTATCAGGTTTAAAAGTTACTACAGTACCTCTTTTTTCTGTTTCACCAACTTGTTTTACAGGATAAATTGCTTTTCCCTTTTCGTATTCTTGTTCGTATATTTTTCCTTCTCTGTGAACTGTTGCTTTCAAGTGGTTTGATAAAGCGTTTACTACAGATACCCCAACACCGTGAAGACCTCCAGAAACTTTATATGAATCTTTATCAAATTTACCTCCGGCACCAATTTTAGTCATTACAACCTCAAGTGCGGAAACACCTTCTTTTTTATGTATATCTACCGGAATACCACGACCATTATCTTCAACCGTTACCGAGTTATCATCATTAATAGCAACATAAATAGTATCGCAATGTCCTCCCATCGCCTCATCGATAGAGTTATCTACCACTTCATAAACTAAGTGATGAAGACCTCTAACACCTACATCTCCAATATACATCGAAGGACGCATTCTTACGTGCTCCATTCCTTCTAAAGCCTGAATACTATCTGCTGAATAATTGTTTTTATTGATTTCTTCGCTCATATAATTATATTCTAAATATATTTTTTGATTAACGAACAAATATACAAAAATCCTAGGGATAATCTGGTATAAATGACGTTTTTAGCCGTCAAGTTATCAACATTTGTTCATTATTCGCAACTAAAAACAGAAAAAGCGTTGCCATAGCAACGCTTAACTAAACAAACAACTAAATTATACTAAAACTCAACAGCCACAGGCTTCTTTGCTATTGCTGTGTCGGCCATGACATGTGCAGCATTTGCTCTTCCGCTTGGGTCTGTATTTTCTTGCCATTTCGGAATCCACTTTCTAACGGTTTGCGCAGCACTTTTCTGCGGAAAATGCTTATGGAATAAGCTTCTATAGAAATATGCTTCCTTTGATGTTGGCGTATTGTATGGAAATAGTTCCGATGCTTTACTAAGCTCATCATCGGTTACTTGACTTGAACAGTATTCAATTAAATTATCGATCCAACTGTATCCTACTCCATCTGAAAATTGCTCTTTTTGCCTCCATAAAACTTCATCAGGTAGATAGGGACTTTCTGGTGTATCGAATGCTTTTCTCAAAATATACTTTTCTATACCCTTATAAGTTTTTGGTTGTTTTTCTTCTGGTTTAATCTTTATCGCTAATTCCAAAAAGGCTTTATCTAAAAATGGCACTCGTGCCTCGAGTCCGTGAGCCATAGTCGATTTATCTGCTCTTAACAAGTCTGCGGTAAATAATTTCTGCACACGTTCAATTGTTTCTTTTTGAAATTCCTCTACTGTTGGCGCATTTCGGAAATAGAGGTAGCCTCCAAAAATTTCATCAGCTCCTTCGCCTGACAAAACAACCTTAATCCCTAAATCTGAAATTGCTTTAGACAAAAAGTACATCGGTGTACTTGCCCTAATAGATGTAACATCATAGGTTTCTAAATGCCATATTAGTTTTTCTAAAATTGAAATTCCTTCCGCTACTGTAAAGTGAATCTCATGGTGTTCTGTACCAATAAAATCCGCCACTTTTCGAGCTGCTACAGCATCTGGCGCATCTGCTGTTAAACCGATAGAAAAAGAATGTAGCTTCTTCCCTTCTTCTGCCAAAAGCCTTGCTGCTATCGAAGAAGTTAACGATGAATCTAATCCTCCTGAAAGCAAAACTCCAATAGGAACATCACTCATTAAGCGTTTGCGGGTTGCTTCCGTCAATGTCTCTCTAATTTTATCTAAGTCCAATATTTCTATTGCTTTCTCTGCATCTACCCATTGTGGGTTATAGTATTTCACAAACCCCGTTTTAGGCGTATAATAATGTCCTGGAGGGAATGTTGAAAATGTTTTACATTCTTCTGAAATTGCTTTCATTTCTGATGCAAAATAAATGCGACCTCTTGCATCAATTCCGTAATACAATGGTTTCACACCTAGCGGATCTCTTCCTGCAATAAAGTCGTCTCCATCAATTACAACAAAGGCAAAAATTCCATCTAGCTTCTCGCAAAAATCATATCCGAACTCTTCGTATAGATGCACAATAACTTCTGAATCGGAAGTGGTTCTAAATGTATGTTCTTTCAAGATAGTTTCACGTAAATGTTTGTGATTGTATATTTCGCCATTATGAATCATAAACGCTTGATTTGTTCCTTGAATAGGTTGTTTTCCAGTATATAAATCGACTATCGATAAACGTTCATGACATAGAATATGTCCTTTCTCTGTTCTCTGTAAGTCGCTTTCATCTGGTCCTCTATGGGACATGCGTTTTGACATTTGCTTTACTAAAGCTTCATCTAATCCTTTTCCAATAATGGCTAATATTCCACACATAATACACTTGTTTAATTATTTTCAACAAGGCAAAATTGCATTATCAGTTACAATTACAAAACACAAAATAACATATTAGTTATAATTTGAAACAAAAATTACATTTTTAAATTAAATAATAAACTCACACAAAGTATTTCTCCTTATCACGCTTTCAAATTCTAAATTCAAGGGTTCATTTTTAGACATAAAAAAAGCTGCTCTAAAACAGAACAGCTTATTATTTCAAAATTCACTCTTAAAATTATTCGATACTTTCAATCACATAAGTAGTGCCATTAATCTCAAACATATGTCCCACTTCCATCCCTAACATTTTACCTCCTAATGGGGATTGAGGTGATAATGCGATTACATTTACTTCATCAATCTTAATTTTAGGTAAGGCTGTACTCATAAATAATAAAATACCATTGGCCTTGACTAGGCTTCCTAAAATAATTTTTGATGTTGTAGTTGTTGGATCAATCTTTTCTAAAATTGCTTTTTGTCCTAAAACTTCTTTTAGTTTATGATTAATTTTCTCTTGCTCAAGGTGCATCATAGACAAAGCTGTTTCATGCTTATCTCCGGCAGAACCTTTCGCATCGTTTTGTGCATCTTCTGTCAATGCCAAAATCATATCTCTAAACACATCTATTTTATCCTGTACGGATTGATTATAGTATTTTAATACCTTTTCTTTAAAAGTCATTTTTTGAGTCGTATAAAATAAAAAACCTACAAGCTTATGATGCTTGTAGGTCTATTGTTTGATTCTTATCATTCTAGAAATCGAATTTATAGGATGCTCCTACTACGATTTGAAATTGTTGTACTGGATAATTCATCCATTTTTGGTACGCTTGATTTGCTAAATTGTTTGCTCTTAAAAAGGCTGTTAGTCTTTCATTGTATTGATAACCTACATGTAGATTTGCATCAAAATAACTATCTAAAGTAACGGTTTGTGCCATTTGAGAAATTGATGTACTGGTTGAGAACATATCTTTACGTTCTCCTACAAAAAATACATTTGCCCCAGCAAACCATTTTTCTGTAATCTTTACATCCATGTTTGCACCAAATTTAAACTCTGGTAAATTATACGCTTCTTCTAATCGATCTGTTTTAAAACTATTGAATGTACCGTTTACACCTAATGAAAAGGCTTTTGACATATCGAATTTTAGCTCTCCAAATAAACTAACTGTTCTTACATCATCGTACACCACATTAAAGGAGTTTCCATACATATATCCTTCTTCTAATGGAGCTGCCCCTATAGCATAGGTATTACTCATGAACAGTGCTTTATTTTTTTCATTCAACAATGATCCTCTTACGTTATAGCCAATATTATTCGCTAATTTCCCTTTTAGACCTACATATAAATCATATTGTTGATCTGTTGGAGCAATCCCAATTGTTGGTGAAATAAATTGATTCTCGGTCATCAAATCACGGTATGAATTCTGACGTAACTTTCCTTCTGCACCAGCGTATGCAATCATCAAATCACCTACGACTTTATAGGATGCTGTTACTTGTGGGTAAACGTAGAATTTATTTCTACTGTTTTGGTTGTCCATACTATAGAAAATTCCTGCTCCTAGATTGATCGATAAATCATCTCTTTGAATCACAAAACTTGGTTGAATTCCAATATTTGTATATCCATATTTTAATGCCTCTGCCGTAAAGTAGTTTCTTTCAAATGTACCACCCACATAATCTACCACAAATAGTGTTTTGATTTTCTCTCCTAATATATCAAATTCTAAAGATGGTTTTACAAAAAATCTATTTTCTGCAGATCCTTTTGCATCCCAAAATCTCTTATACTGTAAAGTCACTTCATTAAAAAGGCTTTCTTTTGTCTCTAATCGCCCACCAACATAAAACGTATGGTACGTTTGCTCTGGTGCAATTGCATCTACTGTTGCTGGATCAAATGTTACAAATTCTTTTGGAAGTCCATACCAGTTGTAAATTTGATGTTGGTATCCTAAATCGGCGTTCCAACTCATATTTTGTTGTTGGTTACCATAGGTTAAATCCAGTTGAGTATTATAGAATTTGTCATTCAAATCAACTTCTTTGATTCCACCTTGTGATGATTGATGGCGTAGCATTCCTCCAACATATTCGTTACGGTTTAAGTTCTCTGTAACAAAAAGCTCTGCATTTAATGTCCCGTAATTTCCAATTCCAATGCTGGCAAAATTATTAAACAGTTTTTCCTGTTTGCTTTTGTCTACATTGGCTGCTTTTCCTTTAGCTGGTGTAAACGTTGAAGCTACGGGGAATGAGAAAATATTATATTTTATTTCTTCTTTCTTTGTATTGTCTTCATCGTCTAATGATGGTGTTTCTTTCACCTTAAACGCATCCGAAATTGTTGGTGTGTAAGGCTTAACAACATTAATTACCTCTGTACCTAAGTTTTCATCTTTCTTTTGCGCCCATGCAGTTTGCAAGCTGATTGTAAAGAAAGCTATTGTGAATATATATTGAAATTTGATTGTCATAATTGTATCAGTATTGGATAATTCGTATTCCTAAATACGCTAAAAATTAATCTTTAAATTATTGATGAATCGATGAGTTACGTTTTGCTTCTTCTGCCTTAATAACTTCTAACTCTTTTTTCGCTTCTTCAACTACGTCTGTATAATCTCCAAAGTTTTTAAGTACACTTTCCAAAATATAATTGGCCTGAAAAGCATCTTTTAATCCATAAAAATTCTTTGCCATTACTACTAATCCTTTTGCTCCAAAATACTTATATCCTGAATAGTCTTTTGCTAATTTCTGAATAGCGGTATTTGATGCTTCAAATTTCCCATCTTTATTTTTGAAATAGGCATCATAATACAATGCTTCTGCAGCTAATTCTCCTTTTGCAATGGTTAATAATTTTGCGTAAGCTGTTTTAGCTTTTGCTTCATCTCCTGATTGCATGGCAGAACGGGCTACGATAATCTGTGCATCACTTTTTACTTTATCATCCATTTTAGCATTGTTCAATACTTTATCTGCATAGACTACTGCGTTAGGATAATCTTTTTGATTGTAATATGATTTCATCAAATTGGACTGAGCAAAAGTTACGTTTTGTGGGTAATCTGCTTCGGTCTCTAATCTTTTCAATACAGGAACGGCTTTTTCATAATCGTTCTTTTTCAAATGAATTTGCGCTAGTCTTGCTAATGATTGTTCTGTAAATTCATTTTTAGGTTTTGCTATTACAAACTCATAGTTTGGAACTGCTAGATTTTCCAATCCATCCGCAAAATAGGATTGTGCTAAATAGAAGTTTGCTTTTAATGCGCTAATTCCATTCGGGAATTTTGATACATATCCTGTGAAACCTGCTATCGCTTGTTTTGTATTGTTTTGTAGGTATTGTTTTTCTGCTGATTCAAAAGTTGCATTATCTAAATCGGCATCGGATACTTCTACGAAATCTAATGTTTTTACCCATGTTGCATATTCATCTACTTTACCGGAATCAACATAGATTAAACGGGCTGTTGATACAGCTTCAATGGCTTCTGGTGTATTTGGGTAAGTTGCTACAACTTGCTTAAATTTCGTTAATGCTTGTTGATCTTTTTCAGCATTATAATAGACTAGTCCTTGTCTTAATATTGCTTTTGATGCATACGAGCTTTCTTTGTATTCTGAGATTAACTGATCGTACACTTTCAATGCATTTTCTGTTTTTTTCTCCGTTACGTAAGTATTTCCTAATTCAAATAGTGCATCATCTCTCAATTTTGATTTTGGAAAATTCTGAACGAATTTATTTAGTTCTGTAATTTTATTATCATTTCTTGATACATATCCATAACTGATTGCTTTTTGGAAAAAGGCATAGTCTGCATCAATTCCTTTCATGTCAATGGCTTTATTATAAGCATCCATTGCTGGCCAGTATTTCGTAGTAACGAAATAACTATCTCCTAATCTTAAATAAGCATCATTCAAACGTACTTTATCGTCTTTTGCTGCTGCTACATAATTCTGGAAGTAGGTTGCTGCTTGATCGTACTCTTTTAGTTTGAAATATGTGTACGCTAGATTATAGTTGATATTTTTGTTTTCTGGTGTATTTTTCGCTTCTGCAAAACCTATGAACTGTTTAAAACTAATTAAGGCTTCTTGGAAATTACTCAAAACATATTCTGTTTCTCCTTTCCAGAACGTTGCTCTAGCAGTAAATTTAGCATCTCTTGGCTCAGCGATTGATTTTTTAAACAATCCTAAAGCTTCTTGGTAATCTCCATCGGTAAACAATTCTAAACCGCGGTAAAAAGTAACTTTTTGGTAGGCTTGTTTGTTTTCGAAACTTTTATTTTTCTCTAATAGGACTAAAGCTTCTTTGTAGTTTTTAGAGGTAATATAAGAGTTAATCAAAAGGGTCTCTACTTCTGCTTTAAAAGCCGAATTTGGATATTTATTCAAATAAGATGATAGTACTTGTGGTACACTTTGGTATGAATTTCCAATTTCATAGCTCAATTTAGCATAATTTAAATACGCATCTTCTTGAATTTTTAAATCAAATTCCATTTCCGATGCATTTTTAAATGCATTTAAAGCTTGTTGTTTTTTATCTGTTTTCAGGTAACTTTCTCCTAAATGATAGTATGCATTTTGTGCCACTCCATCTCTACCATCAATAATTTTATTGAACTGAGCGATTGCATTTTCATAATCTCCTTGTTTATAGTAGGCATAACCTAACATATAAAAGTCGGTGTTACTCCATTTTCCTTTTTTCCCTTTGTATTGTACTAAATAAGGAATTGCTTTATCATATTCTTTTAAATTGAAATAGCTTTCTCCAATGATTTTAGACAATTCAGACTTTTCATTGGCATCAGATTTCGGCATTTGCTCAATTCCAAGATCGATTGCTTTTTGAAACTTTCCAAGTTTAAAGTTCATATCTGCCTGGAAATAGGACATCTTTTCTTTGTACTTTTCTTCTCCTGCTACTTGATCAAAGTATTGGTTGGCTTCTTTGTAGTTATCTCCTTCATAGGCCATGAAACCTAAATAGTATTTTGCTTGTGATCCGTATTCTTTTGAATTCACTACTTTTTCAAAATACTTTTGTGCTTCTTTTCCTTTATTTGCTTTAAAATAGCTGTATCCCATTTGAAAGTTATAACTATCGCGATCGTCATTCGACATACTCGCTTCATCCACTTTATCAAACCATTTTAATGCCGAAGGATATTTTCCTTGTTCGAAATAAAAATGAGCAACTTCAAGAAAAGCTTGATTTTGTTTTGTACTTGTAGGATAGTTTTCTACAAAATTCTCCATCAATAGATCAGCATTCATCTGATTCAAACGTATTGCACAATTTGCAATATAATACGCACAATCCGCTTGTACTTCTTGGTTTGAATTTTCTGTTCTTACTCGGTCAAAAATAATTTGAGCTGACTGATATTGTTTACTATTATAAAGCAAAACTGCTCTGTCATAATCCTTTAAGTCGTGTGTATAGATAGCTGATTGTTGCGCCGAAACATGTTTTGTTCCAATACAAAGTAGCAAAATAATTAGCCAAGAAAATTTACGCATTGTTTTATGGGTTTTAAAAAAATCAAATATATCAAATTCTTACTGTTTATAACGCCTATAAAACGGATTTTAGTATTAACAATTCTTGATTATCACGATAAATTTTAATTCTTTGAGGAATATTCTATAGTTCTAGTAGAATACAAATCTTTGGATTTCAATTCTATTCTTACTTATTTGCAAAATAAAATTTTGATGTAGTACGTTAACTTAGTACTTTTACGAAATAAATCACTTACTTATGTCGCAACCCGTATTATTTTTAAGAAATGTAAATATTTACCAAGAGCAAAATTTAGTTTTGTCAAATGTTAATATTGAAGTCAATCAAGGTGATTTTATTTATCTGATTGGAAAAACGGGCTCCGGAAAAAGTAGTTTTATGAAAACGCTTTATGCTGACTTACCTTTAACTGAAGGGCAAGGTAGTATTGTTGACTTTGACTTGGCTACATTAAAGGAAGCTAACATCCCTTATTTGAGAAGAAAGATTGGAATTGTTTTCCAAGATTTCAAATTATTACCAGATCGTAATATCAACAACAACCTTGAATTTGTATTGAAAGCTACAGGATGGACTGATAAATCTGAAATGCAACTTAAAATTGATGAAGTATTGGATAAAGTTGGAATGAAATCTAAAGCTTCCAAAATGCCACATCAACTTTCTGGTGGAGAACAACAGCGAATTGCTATTGCTCGTGCCTTATTGAATGATCCAGATCTTATTTTAGCGGATGAGCCTACAGGAAATTTAGATCCTCAAACGAGCGCTGAAGTATTACAGTTGTTGAAAGAGATTAATCAAAATGGCAAAACGATTATCATGGCTACACATGATTATGCTTTATTGATGAAATTCCCTGCCAAGACTTTAAAATGTGATGACAACATGATTTTTGAAGTGGTACAGCGTACTGTTTAAAAAACAACACTACATTTTTTCAAAAAACCATATCTGTTTTCTAACGGATTATTTGATATATCCCAGATTGTCATAGATAGTAGTACCGGTATTTATTCCAAATGACGTTTTATGAACTGGATAGCTCTAATTATATTAGGATTGATTTAATTCGAGAGATTGGCTATTCTCTATTCATTGAACTTATACTAAAATTTCAAATTGTACTTCAAAATTAAAGAAGTGAAATAAATATTTTTCTCGTTTAATCATTGTGTATTTTATCTCTAAAACCCATTTTACTTTGTTATTTTTGTTATTGAAATTTCAAAAAAACGAATGCTTTCAATATTAATTCCTATATATAATTATAATGCATCAAAACTGATCACAGTTTTACATCAATATGCATTAGACTCAAAAGTTTCTTTTGAAATTATTGTCATTGATGATGCTTCTACAAATTCTGAAATTTCAGCTCAGAATGCTTCTATTTCTGACTTATTATTCTGTCAATACATTATCTTGGAGAAGAACATTGGGCGTTCAAAAATTCGTAATCTATTAGCCTCAAAGGCATCTTATGATTGGTTATTGTTTATGGATTGCGACACTTTTCCTCAAGATACTAAATACATAGAAAATTATCTGAATGCTATACATTCGAATCAAAGTGATGTTTATTTTGGTGGTATTGTTTATCAAGATGAAAGACCTACTGATGATCATTTATTTCGTTGGGTTTATGGCAAAAAAAGAGAGGCAATTCCATTACAGATTAGAATCACAAAACCGCATCATTATGCTTTAACTTCCAATATCTTGATAAAAAAGAAAATCATGCTAGAGCATTCTTTTCATGGCGAGATTACAAACTATGGTTTTGAGGATTTAGTATTTGTTATGGAATTAAAAAAGAATGGCATTCCGATTACGCATATTGAAAATAGTTCTTATCATTTAAATATAGAACCTTCTTCTGTTTTTTTGGAGAAGACTCATCATTCACTTAATAATCTTAATTTCATTACTGAAAAAGGCATTATCAATTTTGAAGATACTTCACTGACCCAGTTTTATAACAAGATTTCAAAATTCAAATTACAGTATCTCATTATTCCATTTTTTAAAATAAGTCAGCCTTTATTGAAGAAAAATCTATTATCTAAAAATCCTTCTTTATTCATTTTTGATTTATATAAATTAGGCTATTTTTGTAGTATAAAAAACCGCTAAATGCCTATTTTCTCTGTAATAATTCCATTATACAACAAGCAAAATGACATTGCAAATACACTTTTAAGTGTAACACAGCAGTCGTTTGTAGATTTTGAAATTATTATTATCAATGATGGTTCAACAGATGATAGTGCAGCAGAAGTAGCAAAGGTTGATGATCCTCGAATTAAATATTATAAAACGGTTAATCAAGGAATTTCCCAAGCTCGAAACGAAGGAATTAATAAAGCTACTGGAACTTTAATTGCTTTTCTTGATGCTGATGATTATTGGTATTCCAATCATCTTGAACGACTTTACCTTCTTTATACAGCATTTCCTTCGAGTGGAATATTCGCTACAAATTATACATTTTATTACAGCCCTAATCAGATTATTACTCCGCATTATGAAGGTATCCCAGCACATCCTTGGCAAGGAATCGTGGCTGATTTTTTCCTTTCTAGTTTAGATTATCGATTAGCCTGGACCTCAGCACTAGCAATTCCTAAAAAAGTTTTGGATACCGTAGGAACGTTTGATGCTTCAATTTCTTTTGGAGCTGCTGGTGAGGACACTGATTTATGGACGCGAATTGCTTTGCAATATCCTGTCGCTTTTGATACTGAAGTTACAGCGCGCTATCAACTGAATGGGAGTAATCGTGTATCGAATGTAAATACTTCTAAGCGTTCTTTTGATACATTGGATAAATTTCTGGTTCAAGAACAGGAAAATCTTTCTTTAAAAAAATTCTTGGATCGTTATCGCGCTGAATTTGCATTAAAGCATAAGTTGGACTATAACATTGAAAGGTTTAATTTTTACAAGAATGGGATTTCAAAAAATAACATTTCTCGTAAAACATGGTTCTTGCTGAGACTTCCTACTCCTCTTTTAAGGGCATTATATAACTTTAAGCAATGGCTAACCGACAAAGGTTTGACTGTAAATATCTATAATTGATTCGATTGAACGTAATCAATAAATTCATCGTATTCTCGGATGTAATCTTCTTCGTTATAAACAGCTGAAGCAATTACTAAACAAACTGCTCCTGAAGAAAAGTTTTCTAGTTCACGCCAAATACTGGCATTAATCAATAATCCTTTATCTGGCTTATTTAAAGTAATAATCTGTTCTTCTTTTCCGTCTTTCAATAATACATCGAAACTTCCTGATAACGGAATCAATAGCTGTTGTAAGTTTTTATGTGCATGTCCTCCTCTATGTGAAGTACTGGGCACATCGTATAAATAGTATACTCTTTTGATTTCAAAAGGTACACACTCATTTTCAACTACAGCAATATTACCACGGTAATCCTCAATTTTGGGGATTTCAATTATCGATACATTCATGTGACTAACTTACTTTAATTTTCAGAAAATCCAACCATTTGTGTCCAATATTTTCCAAAGAAAATCGTTCTGCACTGCTTACCGCGTGTTTCTTACAATTTTCATACAATGCTTTATCTTCATACAGCCTATTCATCGCGAGAATAAATTGTGCTACATTTTGATTCTCTACTAAGAGTCCATTTTCTTGATCTATAATCATCTCACTTGGTCCAGACAGACAATCAAAGGAAACAACTGGTGCTCCACAAGCTAGTGATTCATTGATTACATTTGGAAATCCTTCATTTCTGCTGGTTAGAAGCATAAACAAAGCTTTTCTCATGTATACAAATGGGTTTTCCTGAAATCCAAGAAAGTAGATTTTATCAGTTAAGTTTTTCTTGCGCACTAATTCTTCTAATTGTGTTCTTTGTGGACCATCACCAATCAAAACTAGCTTAACATCATTTACCGGTAAAACTGATTGCTCATAGGCTTCAATCATCTTATCAAATTGCTTGATATTATCGAGTGCCATTCTCCCAACACCTAATACGTATTGATAACTGATCTCTAGTTTTTCTTGGGATAAGGTTATTATTTTATCAAACTCAATTGGGTTGTATACTTTATGTACATTTTCATAATTATATTCTACTTTTATTTTTTCTGCTACAGCATCACATACCGCTACAATTCCATAGGAGTTACTGTAGATTTTTTCGGCTAAAAACTTATTTGATGGAAAATACAAATAGGTCATGTAGCTATGTATTATGGGTACATAAGGAGCATTAAAAATAACTTTGGAAAATAAAAATTCTTGTAATTGATGTTCCCGGTATCTAAAATCAATAATATAATCGAAGGTATTGTCTTTAAAAAATCTACGGAGTACGTTTAATCTTTTCAGCTGATTGAAAATATCATTTCGTTCGTTTTTTATAGCACCTAAATTCAGTAATGTCCCCGAATAGGAATAATATACTCGATCTATTAATATAACATTGTGTACTTCTATATTTTTACTTGCAAAATACTGAGACAAAACAGCATGCATCTTTTCTGCGCCACCGGATGACAGACAATTTCCAAGTAAACATATTTTATAGGACTTCATTTGCTATATTAGCTTTTTAATTAATTTTAGAAACAAATATAAACAATTATGAAGATTCTATTGGTGGGTGAATACAGCCGCTTGCACAACACGCTAAAAGAAGCTCTAATCCTTCTAGGACATGAGGTTGAAATAGCAGGTAGTGGTGATGGTTTTAAAAATTTCCCAGTAGATTATAATTTTGAGGCTCAATGGTCACAGAAACCTTTTCTAAGATTTATTAATAAATTTACAAATCGTATTTTCAGGCTTAATTTAGATTTTTTAGAGCGTGGCATCCGATTTTATTTTATTCACAAAAGGTTTCAGAATTACGATCTAGTACAACTGATTAATGAAGCTCCGATTCAAACAGTACTTCCTCTTGAAAAGTATCTCTTAAAAAAACTATTTCAACATAATAAAACGGTTTTTCTGCTTTCTTGTGGGATTGATTATGCTTGTCTTCATTACATGATGCAACGTCAGTTTCGTTATTCTTTATTAGATCCTTATTTTAAGGATTCGTCGCTGATTTATGAATATGATTATGTCTTGAAGTATGTTAATGAATCACATCGAAAACTACATAATTTTGTCTATCAAAGAATAAATGGTGTCATTGCTTCCGATATGGATTATGCGATTCCTCTACGTGAAAACCCAAAGTTTTTGGGTCTAATCTCTAATCCTATTAATATTGGATTACTTCCTTATAAAGTTCCGAACATTGAACAGAAGATCATTATTTTCATGGGAATTAATCGTTTGAATTATCATAAAAAAGGAATTCCATTTTTTGAAAAAGCGTTGGCAATTATTGAGCAAAAATATCCAACAAAAGTTCAAGTCATTATCACTGAAAATATTCCTTATCAGCAATACATCAAGCTTTATGATGAAGCTCATATACTATTAGACCAAATCTATGCGTATGATCAAGGCTATAATGCACTTGAAGCTATGGCCAAAGGAAAAGTAGTTTTCACAGGGGCAGAAACGGAATTTATGGACCATTATACTCTAACTAAGCGAGTCGCCATTAATGCTTTACCCGATGTAAACCAAATTGTTGCTGAGCTTAGTTATCTAATTGAAAATCCTACTGAAATTGTAACCATAAGCCATCGCGCAAGAGCTTTTGTAGAACAGGAACATGATTATCTAAAGGTAGCCGAAAAATATCTATCTACTTGGAAGTTGGCTCAGTAGACTTTTTCAAAAACAAACTCTTTCTAAAGTAGGTTACCAGCACAATAAAATACAATACATACGTAAAAGCATGCGCCATTACAATTCCTTCTAACTGGTAATAATTCAATAAATAATTACTGGATATATACAATACGGCAAGTGATCCTACTTCTGTAATAATAAAAGCTGTTGTCATTTTTTTAGCAAAAAACTGATAGCCTAAAATTAGCGATGCTGCTTTAAAAAAATCACCCAATAGCTGCCAAAAAAACAAGTGAATTACGGGTAAAAATTCTGTAGTGAAAAGTATTTTCACAATCCATGAACGGAATAGGAATAGACCAATCATTCCCAATAATAAAAGGGGCATAATTGTTTTATAATAATTCACAAATACCGATTGTGTTTCAACATTATTCTTTGCTTGTGCTAACTTCGGAAAAAAATATACCGTCAAAATTGTTGAAATAAACATCATATAATAGGTTGCTATCCTGCTAATTGCCTCCCAATATCCAGCTTCACTAACGCCAATACGATCTATTACATTATTCCGAATGACTAAAAACAATAGTGGCCCAATAAAGGCCGAAACAAAGGCCATCAACGAATAGGAAGATAGGTTTTTGATTATAGCAAAATCAAAGGCATTCCATGTTACATATTCTCTTAGTTTGAAGTCTTTATTTATCATAAAAAAGGAGACAAATAGCATTAATCCCGGCGTTACTACAATTGCAAATAAAGCACCTTCTATTTTATATTGATAGATAAACAGAACCGACATAATAAATCCGAAGATATTACCGAAAATATTAATGTATATAACTTTTTTAAACTGACTTAACCCATTGATAATTGCAATTATAAAAACATTGAATGCATAGAACGGTAAGGCAATAGCCAAGGCTTTAAATATAATTCCGTAATTATAACGTAATCCGAAGACTTCTTTGTTCCAAAAATCTGCAAAAAAGAATAGACCGCTACTCAGTAGTAAGGTTACAACTAATAAACTCCAAAAAACAGTAGAAATAATGGCTTTTAATTCCGTTTGTTTTTTTTCATTTTCGGCTACATATTTCACAATTCCATTTTGAAATCCCAATGTTGAAATGGTTTCCATTGAAGCTAAAAAATTCCGCATATTCCCCATTAAAGCCATACCATTGGGCCCAATAAAAAATGCAACAACTTTTGACGTTACTAATCCTATAGCTATGCGAATTACCACACTCAGACTATTCAAGGAAGTTATCTTGAATAAGGGCGTTTGCACTATGGATTTTATAAAATTCAAATCAATATTGATTTAATACTGTAATTACTGTTTGAACTTCTTCTGGAGTCATCACAGAACTTATGGGAATACTCAATATTTCGCGATGAATTCTCTCTGTAATAGGGAACGATAATGTAGCAAAAGAAGGCAAAGCCTTCTGCTTATGTGGTGGTATTGGATAATGAATGAGGCTTTGAATTTTATGTTCTTCCAAATAACGTTTCAAATCTTCTCTATTTTGTGTTCTAATGACAAATACATGAAAAACATGGTCTTCTTCATTAGTATAGTAAGGCAAGTTTATTTTATCATTTTTTATACCTTTCAAATATTCCTTCGCAATACTTCTTCTTTTAGTATTTACATAATCCAGATCTGGCAATTTTACATTCAGAAAAGCAGCTTGTAGTTCATCTAATCGGCTATTCACACCTATGTAGTCGTTATAATATTTCACCTCAGATCCATAATTCCGAATAGAAATTACCATTTTGGCTAACTCGGCATCATTCGTTGTAATAGCACCTGCATCACCTAAAGCACCTAAATTTTTCCCTGGGTAAAAACTAAATCCAGCTGCATCCGATAGATTTCCTGCTTTTGTACCTAACTCTGTTGTAGCACCATGAGCTTGAGCAGCATCTTCAATAACTAACACAGCATGTTTTTTCCCAATCGCAATGATGGATTGCATATCAGCCAATTGTCCATATAAATGAACAGCCAAAATCGCTTTTGTTTTTGGGGTTATATAACGTTCAATTTCTTGAGGATTGATATTGTATGTTTCTATAGTTGGTTCCACAAGAACAGGAATTAAATCTGCCTCAAGAATAGCCAAAATACTGGCAATATATGTATTTGCGGGTACAATGATTTCATCTCCTTTTACTAATTTACCCAGTTGTATATACGCTTTAAAAATTAAAGTCAATGCATCCAAACCATTGGCTACACCAATGCAGTGCTGTACTCCACAATAGTGCGCAAAATCTTTCTCGAATATTTTAACCTCATCTCCTAGCACATACCATCCTTTCTCTAAGAAAACATCCATTTTTTGTTTGAATGCTTCTTCATAAGGTTTATTGATTTTCTGTAAATTCAAAAAAGAAATCATAGGATTACATTATCAAGTTTAAAAAATTGTGTTGTATCTATTTCGTAAAAATCCTGCACTATCGTTCGGGCTCCGAAACTTTCTTTCCAAAATGATAAACCTTGGTTTAGTTTTCTACCTTGGTCTTCATTTGATATCCCAAAATCAAAATAATGTTTGTTTTTAAAAATCGTTTTTAATAAAGTATAGTATAGAAAGTCTAAACTTCCTAATTCATTTTTATCTTCATCGGCCGCAATGTATTGCGCATGAAATACATTTTTACTTTCAAAAATTGTCGTTCCAGCCACAATTCTATCTTTATAATAAACATTGAACTGACGGATGGATTTAGGAAATTTTTGTTTTAATTGTTCTATTTCTACTAAAGAATGTACTGGCTTAGCCTGATGTTTTCTTTCTAGCGTTGGCATTAGTATTATTTCCCAAAAGGATTTAAAATCTTCTTCTTCTTTTACAATTAAAGAATGCTTCTCCCCTTTTTTCACTCCTTCAATTCTCCCTTTAGCGATAGCATAATTCTGAGTTAAATCAATAACGGCTAAAGTATCCCGACGAACCAATTTTGCATCAGCTAAAAAAAGCGCATAGTGAAGTTCCTCTGAAGGAATATCACAATAAATAGAAGGTATTAATTTTAAATGAAGCTTTGTAATTCCATTTTCCTGTAAATGAATCATTATTGATTTTACTATTTCAATAACCGAAAACAGCTTTAACTTTTCATCATATACTAGCCCACCATAAGTAAGTCCCTGATGTGAATATACCAGTTCATCTACTCTATTGGCTGGTAAAACAGCAATCCATTTATCTTTTTCTAAAACAATTAAGGAATGGTCTTGAAATCGATCATCATGATATTCCATAAAATCGCGATGAAAAAGAAAAGTAGCATTTTTGGCTCTACTTATAAAAGTATTCCAATTCATGCTATCACTGGCTTTGTATGGTCTAACAGTATAACTCACTTCCAAAATTTAAACTTCGGAAAATTACTGCTTTTTTATCAATTTACCCTATGTTTCTTTTTTAATTCCAAGAACAAAATTCTCACCGAAACACAACATTAAACAACAATACTGTTAAAATAAACATCAAAACTTATCAATTTTAAAAATTAAACCATTGTTTGATAAATATTTACTAATTTTAATTCGTACAGCCGTAAATAGATTTTAATGAATAAAAAACTACTCTTCTTCTATTTTGTGTTTATCGTATTACCTTCCTTCTCCTTTTTTGGACAGGATATTGCATTATATAAACAATTTAACGGTCGTTATGATTTTACTTTTATTGGCAATACGCTAAATTTAAGAGAAAATGGAATTGGGATTCCTTGTACTATTTTAACGACTTCTTCGGCAACATTGACCTTGAATTCCGATGATCAGATTGAAAAAGCATACCTTTATTGGGCGGGTTCTGGTCCTGGTGATTTTAAAGTAAAATTGAACAATCAGGATATTATTGCCGAACGAACTTTTAACGTCGTACAAAACAATACTGAACTCATTTTCTTTAGTGCTTTTAAGGATATCACTGCGTTTGTACAAACTACAGGAAATGGACTTTATACTTTTTCTGATTTAGATCTCACCAATATTATTGCTGATTATTGTCCTAATGGAACCAATTTTGGCGGTTGGTCCATTATTATCATCTACAAAAATGATAATCTCCCACTGAATCAATTGAATTTATATGATGGTTTACAATACGTTCCTGATGCTATCAACATTACACTAACGAACCTTAATGTAATCGATGATCAGGATGCAAAAATTGGTTTTTTGGCTTGGGAAGGTGATCGTAATATCAGTGTCAATGAAACACTCCGCATCAATGGAAATATCATTAGTAATCCTCCTCTAAATCCTGCCAATAATGCTTTTAATGGGACTAATAGTTTCACCGGATCAGATCAATTATTCAACATGGATATGGATTTTTATTCTATTCAGGATAACATAGCGATCGGGGATGATTCTGCTGAAATTTCGCTAACCTCTGGGCAGGATTTCGTAATGATTAATACAATACTAACAAAATTAAACAGTCAGCTACCCGATGCTACTATTGCGCTTACGGATTATACTTTAGATTGCAGAATCAAAAAAATTGATATTGAATTCTCCGTTTATAATATAGAAAGTACCAATCCTTTACCCGCCGGTACTCCGATTGCAATTTATATTAATAATCAACTTGTTTCAACTCTAGCAACGCAGACCATTATCCCAATAGATGGGTCGGAAAACTTTGCAACAACACTCACTATTCCAGAAAATATTGTGGCTAATTTTCAATTAAAACTTGTAGTGGATGATACAGGAAATGGGACTGGTATCGTTACCGAGATTAATGAAACGAACAATACTTTCATTACAACTATTGCACTGTTATTTCAACCAAAATTTAATCCTTTAGAGGAAATAAAAACTTGTAATTTAGGATTAGGAAGAGGTATTTTTAATTTTTCGCATTATGAACAGTTTGTAAAAGTAAACACCGAAGATCTGGTTTCATTTTTCAATAGTCACGAAGATGCAATACAGAATGTTAACGCGATTAACAATACAACAAATTATATTACTCAAAGCAGTCCTACAGAGATTTTTGTACGTATAGAAGATGAAAATTGTTTTAGTATTACCTCCTTTTTGCTTAGCACCAAAAATTGTCCTCCTAAGGTTTATAATGGTTTTTCTCCCAATCACGATGGAATGAATGATTTTTTCTTCATCGATGGTTTACGTAATATATTCACGAATTATGAATTGTTTATTTATTCTCGTTGGGGGACTTTAGTATGGCAAGGCAACCATAATGATCCTGATTGGGATGGCACGGCTAATAAAGGCGCTACTGTACACGGGAATCTTGTTCCGGAATCAACTTATTATTATGTACTCGAATTAAATGATCCTGATTACCCAAAGGCATTAGTGGGATGGCTTTATCTTACTCGATAATTATGAATCTTCATGGTGTTCAAAAGCAGGCAATGACCATCTATATTTTACAGCCATTAATCGAATGGCAATAATAATTCCAGTTGTTACAACATAAAGCACATCTTCTGTCATACCCATAGCACGCAATCCGAAAAAGATAGCTCCTCCAACAATACAAATTGTTGCATATATTTCTTTTCTGAAAATAACAGGAATCTCATTACATAAAATATCCCTGGATACACCACCAAAGCATGCCGTCATTGTACCTAGAGCAATACAGATAACTGGATTTAAATTAATTTCAAGTCCTTTTTCTATACCAACAATCGTAAAAACACCTAATCCAATCGTGTCAAACAATAGTAATGACTTTCGGAATGAATCAAGTTTTTTTCTAAAAACTAACGCTAAAAAGAAGCCTAAGATAATAACATACAATGAATTTAAATCCCTCATCCAACCTACTGGAGTACGACCAATTAATACATCACGTAGTGTTCCTCCTCCTACTGCGGTAAATAGACCTATGATAAATACACCAAATGGATCCATCTTTTTACTCATACCCGTTAGTACACCTGAAATGGCAAATGCCATTGTACCTAAAATTTCTATTATATAAAACATTACATGTTCTGGGTATAAAAGTTATAATCTTTTAAAATTGTTTTGATAAAATCTTCATCGTTTCCAGATTGATTTTTAATTCCGGTAACTGTTTCAATTTTATCTCGTAGCTTGGATAACACTATCAAATCTCTATTCTGCATTGCAGTATGGTAGGTTTCTTTTACAATACGAACATCATTATCACTTAACTTTATTACCAAAGGATAGATGGGCACATATTGATCTCCTATTTCCTCTAATATGGTATGATTAATATTGATATTATTTTTCAAAGTGATAACTGCTGTTCCAGCAGTCATATCGCCCAATCGCTGCGTTTTTTCACTCATAATCATGCTAATCAATCCAATTACTCCAAAGTTAGAATTAACATCTATAATTCGAAATAACCAACGCATCAAATAATCGCCAAAAGAGGCTTGATAACCTTCAATTTTCACTACTTTAATTTTCAATATTCTCTTCCCAAAAGTTTGCCCTTCTAGGAAACTTTCTAGAATTAAAGAATAGAATAATGCGGGAGAATAGAACATTACAATTACAGCCATCCTAGACCACATATCCATTCGTCCAATAACATCACTAATTCCAAATGTGTAAAAGAAAATATAAAAGACAAAAATTATATATGCGATTTTAATCACATAATCCAAAAGGAAGGCAAAAATTCTATCCCCCACAGAAGCGGCGGTAAAATTAATCATAACATTTTGAGTCGTATTTATTGATAGTTCTGACATATTTTATATTTTAGCTTCATGATTATTGTATATTTGTTAATATACTAAAGCTTACTTTCATTAATACTAAATTCATTTGATCCTCATTTTATGAGAGAAATAGCCTTCATTAAACAAAATAAAGAAAAATGGCTTTCATTTGAAGAAGCTATTTTCGGTAAAGCTAAAAAAAATCCTGATGAAATGGCTAGTTTATATATACAATTAGTCAACGATTTATCCTACGCACAGACCTATTACTCCAAAAGTAAAACGGTTGTTTACCTTAATTATTTGGCGTCGCAAATCTATCAAAGAATTTACAAAACCAAAAGAACAAAAACGAATAGAATTCAATACTTCTTCACAACTGAAGTACCGCTAATTGTTTATCAATATCGCCGTTATTTGGTATATGCTTTTATTTTATTCTTCGCTACCGTATCATTTGGCGTTTTATCGGCTAAATATGATGATACTTTTGTAAGACTTATACTCGGAGATGATTATGTTAATGAGACTTTAGAAAACATCAAAAACGGTAATCCCGTTGCAATCTATACCACCGGAAGTAATTGGGGTGGTTTTATTGCGATTACCATGAATAACCTTTATGTAGGTGCACGCTGTTTTATTTTTGGCGTTTTTGGTGGTGTGGGTACATTTTATGTCATGCTACAAAATAGCCTGATGATAGGTGCTTTCCAATATTTCTTTTACCAAGAAGGGGTATTCTGGGAAAGTGTACGCGGAATCTGGATTCATGGATCAATGGAAATTTTTGCCATTGTAATTGAATGTGCAGCTGGTTTTATCTTAGGAGCAAGTATATTGTTTCCAAAAACCTATTCTCGAATGAATTCCTTTAAAATTGGCTTCAAAAATTCATTAAAAATATTTCTAAGCACCATTCCTTTTACGATTGCTGCTGGGTTTCTGGAAGGTTTTATTACACGTTACTCTGTAAGTATGCCGCATTGGCTTAGTGTATTCATCATACTTTCCACCCTTTCATTAATTTCATACTATTTCTTGATTTACCCTTTCATTATTAACAAAAAATTTAAAAATCATAATGTTCATATTATTTAAAAAAAGAGGATTTAGTGAATTCGTAAGCGATACTTTTTCATTTTTTAAGCAAAATGGAAAACACTTTTTCAAGAACTATTTAATCATGAATGGTATTCCATTACTGGTTATTACTGTTTTGATTTATTTTATCTTCAAAGTATACTTTGAAATTCTCTTTGGTGGTTCAATAAATGCCGAACCTGATTTTAATATATTTTCAGGTTATTTTAATAACAACATGGGCTTAATTATAGGGACACTAATTGTCTTTGTAGTGATGCTATTTACATTAACATTATTGAATTTTGCTTATCCAGCAGTATACTTGGAATTATATGAGCAAAACAAGGGGAATAACTTCACAATAAGAGATATTGCGAAACAAATTAAGCTAAAAGCAGGACGAATAATCTCCTTTAGCATTGGTGGTTTTTTCATACTTTTCCCGCTAACAATACTAGTTTTTGGATTATTAATCTTATCCATTTTTATTATTATTGGAATTCCATTAATTATCATTGGAGTTCCCGCCTATGTAAGCTGGATTACATTGAGTTTCTACGAACATATTAATAATGACAAAGGATTTTTCAGTGCTTTAAGAAAAGGATTTCAGCTTGTAAAAGAACAATTTTGGCCAACAGTAGGTTCAACTATCATTTGCTATTTAATCATCCAGGCAATAGTAACGATTGTAGCATTGGTTCCATATGTAATTGGAATGATAAGTCTTTTTACCAGTACAACGAGTGGGAAATCAGCCGTAGATCCTGAACAAACTGGTTTCTTTGCTACTATGATGATTATTGCTATGGTTGTCTCCACGCTTGCTAATTATATCATGAATAACTTATTAATAACGAATCAAGGTATAATCTACTATAGTATTAGAGAAATAAATGAAAATAACACACCTCAAAGCGATATTGAATTGATCGGAACCTCTCATAGTGAATAAACTACTCTTATATCTATTTTTACTTTGTGCAGCTCCATCATGGGCGCAAGATTCATTGGCAGCAGTCAAGAAAGATACTATTGTCTTTACTGAAAAAGATATTATTTTAGACCATAGTGCGGTTAAGCTGCAAAAATTTGAGAAGAACTTCCAACAAAAATATACAGACGATGACTTCCAATATAAGCCTAGAGCTGTAGAACAAAACATGTGGCAACGCTTTGTTACATGGCTTAAAAATACACTTTCAAAATTATTCAGTTTTGGAGGAGATGGTCCATCGGGTAAAGTAATCGAAATAACACTGAAAGTCTTAGCTGTAATAGTTATCATCTTTGTTATTTATCTGATTGTAAAAGCCATTATGAATAAGGAAGGACAATGGATTTTTGGCCGATCATCCGATAAAAAAATAATTCGCTATGATGAGATTGAAAAACAAATTCATTTGATTGATTTTGAAAAATTGATTCAAAACTCGTTACAATCTGGCGAACGACGTCTATCCATTCGATATTACTATTTATGGCTCCTAAAAAAGATGGCAGAAAAAGAAATCATTGAATGGGATCCCGAAAAAACAAATTCAGATTACCTATATGAAATAAAGAATGAGGCCCTAAAAAGTGAATTCTCATACCTCTCCTATCTGTATAATTACATTTGGTATGGTGAATTTGATCTGGATGAGCCTGCTTTCGAAAAAGCAAAAATAGCCTTTGAAAAAGCAATTCAAACTGTACGATAATGAATAGAACACTTAAAATATATATCTTTTTTCTTGTTCTGGTAATCATCGGAATAACTGTTATTGATGCCAATAGACCTAAACCTATCAACTGGACACCTACGTATGGCATAAAGGATAAAATCCCTTTTGGTATGTATGTATTCAACAAGGAATTAGACAGCCTTTTTAAAGGACAAAATATTCATCGTTTGACCAAAACGGCCTATGAATACTTTGATCCTAAATACACTTATGAAACCAATTCATATGATGCAAAAGGTACATTTTTAGCAATTGCGCAAAATTATGAGATTGATCCAGAATCTACTAATGAACTACTCTACTTTGCAGAACATGGAAATGATGTTTTCTTAAGCATGCAATCCTTTTCGCAACAATTAATGGACAGTCTTAAAATTGATTACAAAAGTAGCTTCAATAGCAATGATAGTTTATACAGCTCATTAGTAAATCCCAATTTAGGAAACCAGAAATATAAAATTGTAGAAGGATCTTCCACTAATTATTTCTCAAAAATTGACACACTAACGACCTCTGTATTAGGTTACCAAACTGTTGGCAGTCAGAAATTCACCAATTTCATTAAAGTTCCCTATAAGGCTGGGAATTTCTATCTGCATTTACAACCTAATGCTTTTACCAACTTTCATTTATTAAATGAAAAGAATTATGAATATGCCCAAAAAGTATTATCCTATATCAATCAACCAGAAATATACTGGTATATAAAATCTGCGGCAAACAATGAGATGTCATCTTCACCAATGCGTTATATATTAACTCAACCCGCATTAAAATGGGCCTGGTACATCTTTTTAATTGGTATGGTGATTTTCATGATTTTCAATGCCAAAAGAAGACAACGCATTATACCGATTATTACACCTTTATCAAATACAACTATAGAATTCACGAAAACCATTGGAAACCTGTATGCACAGGAAGGCGATCATGACACTATGATTGATAAAAAAATTATTTATTTCCTAGAAAAAATAAGACATGATTATCTAATGGACACTACTGTACTGGACAATAATTTTATTAAAAAATTACACCAAAAAACAGGGAAAGATATACTTCTCATACAAAGAATTGTACTTTTGATTAATCAGCATAAAAAAGGAAACTTTACCAGTGTCGAAAGTGACCTGATAGAAATTAACAACACTATAGAAAATTTATTGAGCTAATGAATACTTTAGATCCGAATAATCCAGAACCGCATATGAATGAAAATGTAAATTTTCAATCTCGCATAGACTTAACGAAACTACAAGAAAGTATTCAAGCCATTAAAAATGAGCTTGAAACCGTAATCGTTGGGCAAGAAAAAATGATTGACCAACTCCTTGTTGCAATCCTTTCTAATGGTCACGTACTAATCGAAGGTGTACCAGGTGTTGCTAAAACAATTACAGCAAAATTATTAGCCAAAACTTTAAATATTGGGTTTAGCCGTATTCAGTTTACGCCTGATTTAATGCCTTCAGATATTTTGGGAACTTCCGTTTATGATTTGAAAAAATCAGAATTTGAATTTAAAAAAGGACCTATTTTTTCCAACCTAATCTTAATTGATGAAATCAATCGTGCTCCTGCAAAAACACAGGCAGCATTATTTGAGGTAATGGAAGAAAGACAAATTACTATGGATGGAACTACTTATACCTTAGAAACACCATTTCTAGTATTGGCAACACAGAATCCTATTGAACAAGAAGGAACCTATCGCTTACCTGAAGCACAGTTAGATCGATTTTTATTCAAAATTAATATCGATTACCCTAACCTATCAGAGGAAGTTATTATCCTTCAAAGAGAACACGTATTACAAGACAAAGGAAAACTAGAAAACATTCAAGCCATTCTATCTGCTAGTGATATTAAGCAATATCAATCCTTAGTAAAACAAGTAATTGTTGAGCCACAATTATTAGAATACATTGCTAAAATTGTAGTAAACACACGAGAAAATGCCTTTTTATATTTAGGAGCATCACCTAGAGCTTCTATCGCAATTTTAAATGCAGCCAAAGGATATGCAGCCATAAGAGGACGTGATTTTGTTACTCCAGAAGACATTAAGGAATCTGCCATTCCAGTATTACAACATCGTGTAATTGTAACACCAGAGCGAGAAATGGAAGGCATCAACAGCACCGAAATTATTAAACAAATCATTGAAACGGTAGAAATACCTCGATAATGCAATTATTTAGAAAACTCTATATCAACAATCTATTCTTCTATACACTACTGGGTGTAATAGCAGCCTTTGGATTTGCTTTTGTTTTCCCAGCATTGTACAATGTCGCATGGCTATTACTATTAATTGCTTGTATCTTCTTGTTCTTAGATATTTTAATCCTTTTCTTGGCAAAAAACGGCATTGAAGCCACTCGTATCACTCCAGAAAAATTATCCAATGGAGATGAAAACCCCATTAATGTGAGTATTCGGAATTATTATACTTTCCCTGTTACAGCAAAGATAATCGATGAAATCCCATTTCAATTTCAAGTTAGAAACTTTGAAATCGACAGAAAGATTAAAGCTTCTTCGGAAGATGAAATCAATTATTTATTGAGACCAACTGAACGAGGAGAATACTTCTTTGGGAATTTAAACATCTATGTTTCTTCTCCTTTACGTTTAGCTGCCAGGCGATTTACGTTCAATAAAGATCAAATGGTACCAACCTATCCATCTTATATTCAATTACGAAAATACGATCTGATTGCTTTTTCAAACAATTTGTTTCAATATGGTATTAAAAAAATACGTCGTATAGGACACACGATGGAATTTGAACAGATTAAAGAATATGTGCAAGGCGACGATATTAGAACCTTAAACTGGAAAGCAACTGCCAAAAGCAATCGCTTAATGGTAAATCAGTTTCAAGATGAAAAATCACAATCCGTTTATATGGTTATTGATAAGGGCCGTGTAATGAAAATGCCTTTTAATGGTCTTAGCTTACTCGATTATGCCATCAATGCAACATTAGTATTATCCAATGTTATCCTAAAAAAACAAGATAAAGCTGGAATGTTTACTTTTTCAAAAAAAGTAGAGAATCGTGTAGTTGCCGAAAAGAGATCTTCTCAAATGCAAAAGATTCTTGAAAGCTTATACAATATCAAAACAGATTATTTCGAGTCTGATTTTAGTCGATTATATGTTGATGTCAAAAAGAATATTAATCAGCGTAGCTTGATCTTATTATATACCAATTTTGAAACCATCGATAATCTAAACCGTCAACTACCCTATTTAAAAGCCATCGCAAAAACGCATTTATTAATTGTCGTTTTCTTTAATAATACTGAATTGAATGAATTCATTCATAAAAAAGCAGAAAATATTCAAGAAGTATATGACAAAATTATTGCTGAAAAATTTGCCTTTGAGAAACGTTTAATCGTCAATGAACTTAAAAAATATGGTATCCATTCTGTATTAACACAACCTGAAAATCTGACTTTAGATACCATTAATAAATATTTAGAAATCAAAGCCCGAGGAATATTATAAATCCAAAGTTGAATCTATTAACTTTGTAGCTTCTTATGACTTTCTATTATTATGATAAAACAAATTACCAGTATACAGAATCCTTTTATTAAATCTCTTGTACAACTACAGGAAAAAGCCAAAGCAAGAAAACAAAGTGGTACCTTTCTAATTGAAGGCCAAAGAGAAATTGCTATGGCCATTAAAGGCGGTTATACTATTGAAACAATATTATTCTACCCACCAATATACACTGAAAAACAAGCACATACATTATCCAGAAGCGCTGACCTTATAGAAATTAATCAAGAAATCTATCAGAAATTAGCTTACCGTGATACTACCGAAGGTGTTATTGCTATTGCAAAAAGTAAGAGCTTGAATCTATCCGACTTAAATCTTGGAGACAATCCTTTAATTGTAATCGCCGAAGCTCCTGAAAAACCAGGTAATATCGGTGCAATATTACGTACAGCCGATGCGGCCAATGTGGACGCCGTAATTATAGCAAATCCAAAAGGTGATTTATACAATCCAAATATTGTTCGGTCTAGTGTAGGATGCATTTTCACCAATACTATTGCAACAGGTACAACCGAAGAGGTTATTGCTTTCTTAAAAGAACGCAATATTTCTATTTACTGCGCAACATTGCAAGATTCTACTTCCTATCATACCCAAAACTTCACTACCCCTACGGCATTAGTTGTCGGTACTGAAGCAACAGGTTTAAGCGATACTTGGCGAGTAGCAAGCACACAAAATATTATTATTCCTATGCAAGGCGAGATTGACTCTATGAATGTTTCAGTTGCCGCAGCCATATTAATTTTTGAAGCAAAACGTCAAAGAGGATTCAACTAAAAGATAAACCATTATGAAAAAATCTACAGGTTACAAGCTCGGAATTATTTTAGTTTGCTTTATGAGTAATCTTACCCTACTCAAAGCTCAAGTATTAACTTCTGCACAAATTGATGATTTGACAGAACGTACACTCAAAACCTTTGATGTTCCCGGTATAGCTGTGGCTGTAGTGAAAGATGGTAAAATATTCCATGCAAAAGGATACGGAGTGAGCTCTTTAACCACACATAAAAAAGTAGATGAGAATACATTATTTGGTATTGCATCAAACAGTAAAGCTTTTACTTGTGCTGCATTAGCCATCCTTGTTGATGAAGGAAAAATAAAATGGGATGATAAAGTCATCCAGTACATTCCTGATTTTAAAATGTACAATACATATGTAACGGAAGAATTTACAATACGTGACTTATTAACCCACCGCAGTGGATTAGGTTTAGGTGCCGGCGATTTAATGTTATGGCCAGATCAGAGTCAGTTTAGTATTGATGATATTATTCATAATTTAAGATACTTAAAACCCGTTTCCGATTTCCGTACAAAATTTGATTATGACAACCTTTTGTATATCGTAGCAGGAGAAGTTGTTCATAAAGTGAGTGGAAAGAATTGGGATCAATTTATTGAAGAGCGTATCTTCCAACCTTTACAAATGGACAATAGCCGTGCTTCTCTAAACAGAGTAAAAAACACTTCCAATTTAATTGATGCCCATGCTCCTATTGATGGAAAAGTTCAGGTAATAGAACGTTACAAAAATCCAATTATTGATGCTGCTGGAGGCATTTATTCTAGTGTAGCCGATTTAAGCAAATGGGCAATTCTACAAATGAACGATGGTAAATACGGAGATCAATTGGAAAAACAATTATTCAGTAAAAAAGAACACTATGAAATGTGGGCTCCTCAAACAATTATGCCTTCCTACACTACTCCACCTTATAACACTCACTTTAGCGCATATGGTTTAGGATGGTTCTTAAGTGATGTAAAAGGATACAAACAAGTAACTCATACGGGAGGACTAGAAGGAATGGTAACGCAAGTGACTCTTATTCCTGAATTAAAATTAGGAATCATTGTACTCACAAATCAACAAGTGGGCGCTGCATTCAATGCTGTTACAAACACCATTAAAAATGGTTATTTAGGAATCGATCCTATTGACTATGTGACTCTTTATGCATCCAGAGTAAAAACGAATACTGATGAAGCCAACAAAATAACAAAGGAAGTTTGGGAAACCATTGAAAAAGAGCGCAAAAACAATACTAAAAAAACAGATAATACTAAGATTATAGGAACCTACAAGGATAATTGGTTGGGCGAGATTACAATCAGTAACAAAAAAGGAAAACTTTGGTTTGATGCCAAAAAATCACCTCGTTTAAGTGGTGAAGTATTCTTTTACAAAGACAATACCTACATCGTTAAATGGACTAATCGAAGCTATGATGCTGATGCTTATATGGAATTTACTTTTGATGAAAAAGGAAATGGAAGTACCATCAAAATGAAACCAATTTCTCCTTTAACGGATTTTAGTTATGATTTTCAAGATTTAGATTTCACTCGTGTGAACAACTAAAAATAATCTCAAAAAGTACTATCGTAAATTTTTAGGGCGCAAACCCTTGTGTTTACTGGATAATAATTTTATTTTTACTTAAATTCTAACATTTATAGTTTATGAAACGAATATTATTTTTTGCCTTAACCAGTTTATTTCTTTTTTCTTGTAATTCAAAAACAGAAAATAAAAATACCGATAGCGAGACCAAAAATGAAACTTCAGACAATCCTTTAATGTCCGATGACGGAATCGATAAATTCAACGCCTATATCGATTTTTTCAATCAGAAAAACAGTATCTACACCAACTTAGATGGATATCTAAAATCGGTTGATAAAACAGGGGCACCTGTCGATAAAGAAAGAGGTTTATATATTTCTCAATTACATCCTTATGTTGTTCAAAAAATAAGCGAGAAAGTTGATGCTGCTCCTAGTTTTGAAAAATTAGATAAAACAACCAAAGAACTTATAAAAACCTACGAAGCACTACAAGTGAACGTAAACAAGTTATACGAATATAATGCAATCAAGGAATTTTTATCTGACGATTATGCCAAAGCAAAAGAGCTATATCCTTTAATTCTTGCAGACTATAAAAAATTCGAAGAGCTAGACTTGATTATAGAAGAAGAAACCATTGTCTATCAAAATAAAGTAAGAGATGCCGAATTAGAACATTTCAAAAAAATGGGCTATGACATCTCCTATGCAAAAACAATGTTTATTAATTCTTCCAGAGACTTTTTAGACTACGTAAGCACCGAAGATATTTATGGAATTAATAAAATGGATCCTGAAAAAGTGAAAACAATGGCCAATAAAGTAAGTGCCGATTTTTCAGCTTTTACAGAAAAAGCAGGCGATAAAAAATTAGTAGAAAAAGAATTTGGAAACACATCGTACCGAATTGATTCTTTTAAATCGAATGCACAAAGTTATGTCTCACAGTGTAGATCCTTACAACAGTTATTAAGTGATCCTAAAAAACTGAAAGCTGCAATCGAAACCCATGAATTTCATCGTGGACTTATTGTACCCGATGGTACACCGGCTAAAATACTGGAAGCATTCAATAGTATGATAAGTTCATCAAACAACATGATGTAATTTAACACCTCCGATTAAACTTATTTACAACCTTCAAAAGTTAGCTCTTTTGGAGGTTTTTTATTGCGATAAAATCAATATAACATCATGAAATGCATTAAAAATAATGAAATTCTAAGTGGATTCAACAAACCGTTAATGTACTTGCAAAATCCAATTCTTTGTTTTAACTTTAATAAATGATAGAATACGCTTATGACAGATATTGATATTGAATTAGAAAACAAGGCCATTGCCCGTGAATATAAAGAATTACTGCGCATAAGTTACCAAACTCTAACCGACGAGGATAAAAAACTAATCCGTAAAGCATTCGATATTGCTGTTGATGCCCACAAAGATCAACGCCGTAAATCCGGGGAAGCTTATATTTTCCATCCCATTGCTGTAGCCAAAATTGTAGCTTCAGAAATCGGTTTGGGATCCACTTCTATTGCCGCTGCATTAATGCATGACGTTGTAGAAGATACTGATATAACGGTAGAAGACATCGAAAAGATGTTCAACCCAAAAATCGCACAAATTGTTGATGGTCTTACTAAAATAGCCCAAGTTAAAACCGATCAAAACATATCCATGCAAGCGGAAAATTTCCGCAAAATGTTATTGACCTTAAATGATGATGTTCGTGTAATTCTAATAAAAATTGCCGACCGTCTTCACAATATGCAGACGATGGACTCGATGGTGGATTATAAGCAAACTAAAATTGCTTCTGAAACTTTATACATCTATGCTCCACTAGCACACCGTTTAGGACTCTACAATATTAAAACGCAACTGGAAGACTTAGGTTTAAAATATACTGAACCAGAAGTATACAATGATATTGTTAGTAAAATAAAAGAAACCAAAGAAGAACAAGATAAATACATCAAAGATATTTCTGATATTTTGAAAGAATCTTTGGATGCGGAAGGCATCAGTTACACCATCAAAGGAAGACCAAAATCCATTTACTCTATTCGTAGAAAAATGCGCGTTCAAGGTGTCAGCTTCGATGAAGTCTATGATAAATTTGCCCTTCGTATTATTTATAATGCGCCTCAAAATGAAGAAAAATTCATTGCTTGGAAAATTTACTCCATAGTAACGGATCATTTCAGACCCAATCCAAGTCGATTAAGAGACTGGATTTCCTCTCCTAAATCTACAGGATACGAAGCTTTACACATCACTGTAATGGGACCAAAAGGAAGATGGGTTGAAATTCAGGTTCGTAGTGAGCGTATGGATGAAATTGCAGAAAAAGGATACGCCGCACACTACAAATACAAACAAGGTGGAAATACGGAAGAAAACGGTATGGAAACTTGGCTTAACTTATTGAAAGAAGCACTAGAAAATTCTGAAGCAAATGCAGTGGATTTTGTTGAAGACTTTAAGTTGAATTTATATGCAAAGGAAATTTATGTTTTCACCCCAAAAGGTGAAATTAAATCACTCCCAAAAGGAGCCACATCATTAGATTTTGCTTTCAGTATACATTCCGAAATTGGAGTTCATACTCGAGGTACCCGTGTAAATGGTAAACTAGTTCCTTTAAACTACGAACTGAAAAGCGGAGATCAGATTGAAGTCATCACCTCGCCCAACCAAAAACCATCGGCAAACTGGTTCGATTATGTAACGACTGCCCGTGCAAAAAATAAGATTAAAAATGTTCTTAATGAAAATACCAAGAAAATCGCGGAGGATGGTAAAGAACTACTAACGCGTAAATTAAGACATTTAAAAGTTACACTTAACGAGAGTACAATCAACGAACTGGTTAATTTTTTCAAATTAAAAACCAGTTTGGATTTATTTTATCGCGTAGGTGTTGGAACAATAGACAATCAACAATTAAAAGATTACGCTGCTCAAAAGAGCAATACATTTATCAATTTCTTCAAAAATAAGATTAAACGCAGTCCAAATACAACTACTGAGCATATTCAAAAAGAAGAAATCAGTAACAATTATGACATGCTGGTTTTTGGAAAAGAACAAGACAAGTTGGATTATAAATTATCCAGTTGTTGTAATCCTATTCCAGGTGATGACGTTTTTGGTTTTGTAACTATCAATGAAGGAATCAAAGTCCACAAAAAAGATTGCCCAAATGCAATCAGTTTACAATCTAATTATGCTTATCGTATTATACAAGCAAAATGGATTGACTCGTCTCAACAAGATTTCAAAGCCATTCTAAACATAACCGGAATGGATACTTTAGGTTTGACAAATGAATTGACAAAAGTCATTTCAAACAACATGAATGTGAACATCCAAAGTATATCGTTGAGTGGAGATGCAGGTATTTTTAATGGCCAAATTGTTGTTATCGTACAGAATAACACAATATTAAAGAGACTGATCGAAAACATAAAAAAAATAGATGGAATTGATAAAGTAACACGAGTTTATAAAAATTAACTTTATCTTTGCGGTAATTATGACACTTATTACAACAGACAACAACAAAAATCAAGAGATTGTAAAAAACGTTTTTACTAAATATCTTGAGAACAAAGGACATCGTAAAACGCCTGAACGCTTTGCTATCCTTCAAGAGATCTATGATAATGAAGATCATTTTGATATTGAATCATTATACATCAAAATGAAAAACAAGAACTATCGTGTAAGTCGTGCGACTTTATACAATACGATTGAATTACTTCTTGAATGCGCTTTAGTAAGAAAACATCAGTTTGGACAAAATCAAGCTCATTATGAGAAATCTTACTTTGATAAGCAACATGATCATATAATTATGACTGATACTGGAGAAGTGATAGAATTCTGTGATCCTCGCATACAAATTATCAAAAAAACAATAGAAGAGATTTTTGATATTGAAATTCACAATCATTCTTTATACCTTTACGGCAACAAAAAACAACCAACTAATAATTAAAATATAATGACCGTAGACTTACTACTCGGATTGCAGTGGGGCGACGAAGGCAAAGGAAAAATTGTTGACGTGCTTACTGCAAAATATGACATTATTGCCCGTTTCCAAGGCGGACCTAATGCTGGACACACACTAGAATTTGATGGAATCAAGCATGTTTTGAGAACTATTCCTTCTGGAATTTTTCATAAAAACTCTATTAACGTTATCGGAAATGGTGTTGTAATTGATCCAGTTGTTTTTCAAAAAGAACTTGAAGGTCTTCTAAAATTTAATATTGATGTTAAATCAAGATTAATTATTTCAAGAAAAGCTCACCTTATTTTACCAACACACCGCTTACTAGATGCTGCTTCTGAAGCTTCAAAAGGAAAAGCGAAAATTGGATCTACTTTAAAAGGTATTGGTCCAACATATATGGATAAAACAGGTAGAAACGGAATTCGTGTAGGTGATACAGAACTAGAAGATTTCAAAGAACGTTATAGAGCATTGGCTGATAAACATGAAGCCATGATTAAATTCTATGATGTTGATTTACAATACGACCTTAAAGAATTAGAAACTGAATTCTTTGAAGCAATTGAAGAATTAAAAACATTAACTTTTATCGATAGCGAAGAATATTTAAACAACGCTATGAAAGAAGGAAAAACAATTCTTGCAGAAGGAGCTCAAGGTTCTTTGCTAGATATTGATTTTGGAACTTATCCATTTGTTACGTCTTCAAATACAACTGCTGCTGGTGCTTGTACTGGTTTAGGTATTGCTCCAAATAGAGTTAAAGAAGTGTACGGAATTTTCAAAGCCTATACAACTCGTGTAGGTAGCGGACCATTCCCTACGGAGCTTTTTGACAAAGATGGAGAAACTATGGCAAGAGTAGGAAATGAATTTGGAGCAGTTACTGGAAGAGCACGTCGTTGTGGATGGCTTGACTTAGTTGCTTTAAAATATGCTGTTCAAGTGAATGGTGTTACCAAATTAATGATGATGAAGGGCGATGTATTGTCAGGTTTTGATACTTTAAAAATCTGTACAGAATATCTATACAAAGGAGAAAAAATTTCTCACTTACCGTACAACATCGAACCAGAAAATGTAACTCCACTATTCATTGAGAAAAAAGGATGGCATGCTGATTTAACTGGAATTACATCTTATGATGCTCTTCCATCAGAATTTAAAGAATATATCGATTATATTGAAAAAGAACTTGAAGTGCCTATTACAATTGTTTCTGTAGGACCAGATAGAACTCAAACAATAATCAAATCATAAAAATATTGTTTTCAATAAAAAGGCCTTAACTTAGTTAAGGCCTTTTTTTATGCACTACAATCATAAAATGATGTATAAATAATTCTTAATTAAAACCTTTTTGCTAAGTTTTTAACTAAATTTGAACCAAATTTTTTTTACATTGAAGAGACTATCTTTTTTTATTATCTGCTGCCTATTTTTTCTAAATGTACCATCACTTTTGGCACAAGAGAAGAAACCTATTATTATTGAACATTCTGACTTTGCGGATTTAAACCAAACAGAAATCCCTGATGCCTATGTTTTAGATGGAAATGTAAGAGCAATACATGATGGAATTGTACTTACTTGTAATAAAGCTTATTACTTTAAGAATCAAAACTACATCAGAGCCTTTGGAAATGTACAAATGGTTCAAGGAGACACTCTGTTCATGAATAGTAAATATGCTGAATATAGTGGCGATACAAAACAAGCCGTAGGATCTGGTAGTGTTGTGATGAGAGATCCTCAAATGACATTAACCACTGATACTATTCATTTTGATCGAAACATTCAGGAAGCTTATTATAACTCTTTTGGAACAATTCGCGACAAAGAAAATGTCTTAACGAGTAAATCCGGAAGATACTATATCAATCAAAAGAAATTTCAATTCCTTACAGCGGTAACAGTAACAAATCCTACGAATGTAATTAAGACCAATCATTTGGATTATTTCACAAATTCCGGACATGCCTATCTATTTGGCCCATCAACCATTACTAGTAAAGAGAATTATATTTATACTGAAAAAGGATTTTACGACACAAAGAAAAACTTCGCTCATTTTGTCAAAAAATCATTTATAAAATACAACAACCGACTCATTGAAGGAGATAGCTTGTATTATGACAAAAATAGAGAATTCGCCTCTGCGACCAACAATGTAAAGATTACCGATTCCATCAACAAAGGAATTGTAAAAGGTCATTATGCAGAAGTTTTTAGAAATCAAGATTCATTGTACATCACGAAAAGAGCTGTTGCAATTAATCTAATGGAAAAAGATTCCGTATATATCCATGCCAAAGTATTGATGGTTACGGGTAAACCTGAAAACAGAATTATTCGTGGTTTTGACAATGCTCGTTTCTATAAAATTGACATGAGTGGCAAGTGTGATTCAATTCACTCCAATCAAGTCAATGGATTAACCCAAATGATTGGTAGACCAATTATCTGGAATGGAGAAAGTCAAATGACAGGTGATATAATGCATTTAATTGCAGATAAAAAAACAGAAAAACTAGATTCCCTCAAAGTACTCAACAATGCCTTTATAGTCCAGAAGGACACCATAGGCACAGGTTATAATCAGATTAAAGGGCAAAATCTCTACGGCAAATTCAAGGACAACAAATTGCACGAAGCCGATATTATAAAAAATACCGAAGTAATTTACTATACCTATACCGACAATCAAGAACTGTACGGTATCGAGAAAAACGTAAGTAGCAAAATAAACATCATACTAGAAGACAATCAGATTAGTACCATTACTTTTTACAAAAAAGTAGACGGAGATATTTATCCCGAAAAAGATTTGCCCGAAAATGCTCGGAAACTCCGAGGATTTATATGGCGCGGTGATGAAAGAATAAAAAGTAAAGACGACCTCTTTTCCCCAGAGGAAAATGCAATGCATGAAGCGATTGTCAAGCAAAGCAAAATTAATGCAGATGCGATTAGTGTTCCAATGGAAATTAGACCTGAAACTTTAAATTACGACAGAGACAAAAATAAGCCTGCAGAAAAGGCAAAAAACAAAGACAAAACGAAAACCAAAAAAGCAAAATAAGCTTCTTTGATTTCCAATAATAAAATAAACGATTACCCTATTCAATATGAATACTGATTTTTACGAATACCAGGCACAAACCTCTCCTCACCCACTTGGATTAGAAATTTCTCACGCTGAAGGGAGTTATATATACGACACTAATAATAAAAAATACCTTGATTTTGTTGCAGGAGTATCTGCCTGCAGTTTAGGGCATCGCCACCCAAGAGTGGTCAATGCTATAAAAGATCAACTAGACAAATACTTACACGTTATGGTTTATGGCGAATATGCCCAAGACCCAGCCGTATTATTTTGCAAACTACTAGCTTCTCACCTACCGAAACCATTAAATAAGACCTATTTAACGAATTCGGGTACAGAAGCTACAGAAGGTGCCTTAAAATTAGCCCGTAGAGTAACAGGCCGAAGTGAATTAATTTCCTGCCACAATGCCTACCATGGGAATACGATGGGATCTATGAGTGTAATGGGATTTGAAGAACGTAAACAAATTTTCAGACCTCTTATTCCAGATGTTCGTTTTATTACATTCAATAACGAAGCCGATCTACAAAAAATAACAACCAAAACTGCTGGAATAATACTAGAAACTATTCAAGGTGGTGCTGGATTTATTCAACCTCACGATGGATTTTTACAGAAAGTAAGAAAACGTTGTGATGAAGTGGGCGCTATGATGATTTTGGATGAAATACAACCTGGATTTGGTAGAACTGGAAAATTATTCGGTTTCCAAAACTATGATGTTGTTCCTGATATTGTTGTAATGGGTAAAGGAATGGGTGGTGGAATGCCTGTTGGAGCATTTACAGCATCTGCCGAAAAAATGGATTTATTAAGTAATAATCCAAAACTTGGGCATGTAACCACTTTTGGCGGTCACCCTGTCATTGCGGCAGCTTGCTTAGCTACTTTACAGGAAATCACTGAAACGGACCTTATGTCGCAGACATTCGTTAAAGAAAAGCTATTCCGATCACTTTTGGTACATCCTTTGATTAAAGAAGTAAGAGGAGAAGGTTTAATGTTAGCTGCAATGACTGAAAGTGCTGAAATAACAAACCAGATCATTTTAAAATGCCAAGATAGAGGCTTAATTCTGTTTTGGTTACTTTTTGAAGGTTGCGCTATCCGAATCACTCCCCCATTAACTATTTCTGAAAATGAAATTAAAGAAGGATGCGAGATCATGTTAGAAGTGATGAATGAAGTAATGAGTGAAAATTAACCCTAGAATTGTTAATTAAATTGTTCACAACAATTATGAATTTAACTGCTTTTACGAATATCGTTCCCTAATTTTATTAAGGGTAATTTTAAAAATAATTGAGTATGAATTTGAGCCACGAAGAAGAAGAACACAATTTATCCTTATCGAAATTTGAATCAATGTTGAAAACCAATAAGGTATTGTTTTTCGACTCTGAAGAGTTTGAAGACATTATCCTACACTACTTAGACATTGGTAAAAACAATTTAGCGAAGAAAGCATTAAAATTAGCCTTGGAACAACACCCTAAATCGACGGGATTGAAGTTGGTCCAAATTGAAATGCTAGTTTATGAAGATAAACTTGAAATCGCAGAAAAGATGCTAAATGAATTGTATGCTATTGAGCCTACAAATGAAGAAATCTATATCCAAAAAGCGAACATTTTTTCAAAAAAAGACAATCATGAAAAAGCAGTTGAATTATTAAAAATTGCTTTAAAATACACGGATGATTATGCTGATGTATATTCACTCATTGGGATGGAGTACCTATTCATGGATAATTTAGAATATGCCAAAGATAATTTCATCAAATGTTTAGAAGAAGACACAGAAGATCATTCCGCATTATATAACGTAGTTTACTGTTTCGATTTTCTAGATCAGAATCAAGAAGCCATAGACTTCTTAAATTCTTTCATCGACAAGAATCCTTATAGTGAAGTGGCATGGCATCAATTAGGGAGACAATATTATACCCTAAAAGATTATGAAAATGCATTAAGAGCCTTTGATTATGCTACATTAATAGATGAATCATTCTTAGGTGCATTCTTAGAAAAAGCCAAATCACTAGAAAAACTAAAGCTTTATGAAGAGGCTATTGCAAGTTACAATACAACCATTGAGTTAGACGACCCTACGTCGTTTGCCTTATTGCGTATTGGAAAATGTTATGAGCGCCTTGGTAACAAAGTATTGGCTTTAAAATATTACCATAAAACAGTTCATGAAGATCCTTTATTGGACAAAGCTTGGATTGCAATTACCGATTTTTATATTCGTCAAAAAAACTTCCAAAAAGCATTGTACTATGTAAACAAAGCATTGGGTATTGACAATGAGAATAAATTATATTGGAAACGCTATGCAACAATCAATCAAGCTTTAAACTTTTTTGAAGAAGCTGAATATGGTTTTAGAAAAGCAGTAGAATTTGGAGACTATCAGTTAGACACTTGGATGTTTTGGACCGATATTTTACAATTCTTAGGTGAATTTGAAAGTGCGATTCAAACGCTTTTACAAGCATCAGAGTATTTCACCGATAATGATGAGATTGAATACCGTTTGGCGGGATTAAATTTCATGGTACAAGAAGATACAAAAGGTAAATTTCACCTGAGCAATGGGTTGAGAATTAACTTTGAAAATCACACTATAATTGAAGAGTTATTCCCTATTGTATGGGAACGCAAAATGGTTCAGAACTGTATTGAAAAGCATAGAAAATCTTAACCTATATTTTTAGAAACTATTCTAAAATAATGATTACTTTGCGGTCTCACCTTCTAATAAAAGGTTTGACCGCATTTTTTTAACAATAAGCAGGGCTTAGTATTTAAATTTTTGTACGCGATGAAAAACAAAACAAAAAAAGCAAAACACTTTGGTTTAATTGGAAGAAATATAAATTATTCTTTTTCCAAAAAATATTTTTCTGAAAAATTTGAAGAACAAGGATTAGAGCAGTACAGCTATAATAATTTTGATTTTCAAAGCATTGAAGAGTTTCCAACTGTGATCCAAAATGACCCTACACTTAGAGGTCTAAATGTTACGATTCCATACAAAGAAGCCATCATTCCCTACTTAGATAAAGTTTCAAAAAACGCCAAAAAAATTGGGGCAGTCAATACTATTAAAGTAACAAAAAAAGGCACTTTAGTCGGCTATAATACCGATTTCCATGGTTTCAGAAAATCATTAAAACCTTTATTAAAAAAGTACCACAATAGAGCTCTTATTCTCGGTACTGGCGGAGCTTCCAAAGCTGTTGCCTATGCTTTAAAAAAGCTAAAAATAGAATATGATTTTGTATCCCGAAACCCTTCTGAATATGAATTCAGCTATGATAGTATCAATTCAGAAATTTTTGATGAATATCAAATCATCATCAATTGCACACCTGTTGGAACTTTCCCAAATACCGAAGAATGCCCACCGCTTCCTTATGAACTCTTCACGACGAAGCATATTGCTTATGATTTAATCTATAATCCTGAAGAAACGTCTTTTTTAAAGCAGGCGAAAGCACATGGAGCACAAATTAAAAATGGGTACGACATGCTTATTTTTCAAGCAGAAAAAGCATGGTCAATTTGGAATAGTAAAATTCCAAAACCTTAAAAAAATGATGTTTCTAATTCAGAAATAGGCAGTTATTAACGGTAAATATTGATTTAATCATTTCTTTTTCTTTGAATTTTGATTAGCCTTTATTATCTTTCCAACATTAAAGTAGTATAAACCTTAAACATTTCAAAGATGTTAGAAGAAAAGAATGATAACCTGCAAGATGCAGACGGAGGTCAATTAAACGAAGTACAAGACAACTCTCAAAATGAGCATCAGAAAGCTATTGAATCTATTGAAGATTCAAATGCTGAAGAAAGTGAAGATGATTCATTACAGGATCGTCACACTATTCCTATGCAAAATTATGAGGCAATGGATATGGCACAACTCGTTGAGGAACTAGAAAAACTAGTTACAAACGAGAAAGTAATGTCGATTAAAGAACATGTTGAGGAAATACGCAAAGAGTTCACTTCTAAATACCATCACTTTATTGATGAGAAAAAAGAAGAGCATGCTAATGAAAATGATGGAGACACTACAGAATTTGAATATCATTTACCTGAAAAGAACAAGTTCGACAACATATACAATCAATATAAAGACAAAAAAAATATTCACTTTAAAAGTTTACAAACCAATTTAAAAAGTAATCTAGAAAATAGATTAACAATTATTGAGGAGTTAAAAAACTTAATTAATCCTGAAGAGAATATCAAAGATACGCTTAAGCATTTTAATGACTTAAGAGAGCGTTGGAAAACGGCTGGTCCTATTCCTAGAGATAAATACAACCACGTTTGGAATAATTATCATTTTCACGTAGAGAACTTTTACGATTATTTACACTTAGATCGCGAAGCACGTGATTTAGACTTTAAACACAACTTAGAGCTTAAAAACAAAATCATTGACCGTGTAGAAGAACTTCTTCAGGAAGAGGATGTAAATAAAGCTTTCAGAGAATTACAGATTTTACATAAAATCTGGAAAGAAGAAATTGGTCCTGTTTCAAAAGACCACCGTAATGAAATCTGGAATAAATTTAGTGCGTTAACTAAACAAATGCATGATAAAAGAGAAGTTCTTTTTGAAAAGCAACGTGAAGGCGAAGTAGTGAACTTAGAAAAGAAAAAAGAAATCATTACTAAAATTGAAGCCCTTGCTACTGAAAAAGTAGAAGTGCATGCATTATGGAAAGGCCAAATCGAAAAAGTAGAAGCTTTACGAAATGATTTCTTTAATGCAGGAAAAGTGCCTATTGAAGTTAACGAAGAAACATGGTTAGCCTTTAAAAATGCTGTAAAGAACTTCAATACACTTAAAAACTCTTTCTATAAAGACATCAAAAAAGAACAACAGGATAATTTAAACCTTAAAACTGCTTTAATCGAGAAAGCGAAATCATTACAAGACAGTGAAGATTTTGCCGCTACAACACCGGTTATGAAGCAAATTCAGGAAGAATGGAAAAATATTGGCCATGTTCCTAGAAAATATTCTGATAAAATCTGGAAAGAATTCAAAACGGCTTGTAATCATTATTTCGACAAATTACACGCTCAAAAGAACGAGGTTAATTCAGAAGAAATTGAAGCGTTTGAAAAGAAGAAAGCTTATCTTGAAACACTGAGAGAATTCCAACTTGTAGGGGATCATAAAACGGATCTTGACGCTATAAAAGCACATATTGAAACTTGGAAAACATTTGGTAAAGTTCCATTTGCAAGAAGACATATTGAAGGGAAATTCAATAAAATTCTAGATGCATTATTTGACAAATTAAGCTTGAGTAAGAAAGATACTGAAATGGTGAAATTCTCAAACAGAATGGATCATTTGGTTGAAATGGACGATACCCGTAAATTAGAGAATGAAAAAATCTTCTTGATGCGTAAGATTGATGAAGTTCAAAGTGAAATATTCCAATTAGAGAATAACATTCAATTCATCACTAGTGCAAAAAAAGACAATCCTTTTATTCTTGAAGTGCGCAAAAATATAGAGAAACACAAAGAATCTCTAGAAACTTGGAAAGCAAAACTTAAACAAGTTCGAAACTTAAAATAAAATTATTTGTTACTAGATACAAAAAAGCGAAATCAATTGATTTCGCTTTTTTTATTCTTCGTATTTATATCTTTTTAGCTTCTTCCCAAAAAACATCCATTTCGGCTAAGGTCATATCTGCTAATGATTTCCCTAATGTTTCAGCTTTAGATTCTAAATATTTAAAGCGTTTAATAAATTTCTTATTTGTTCGTTCTAAAGCGTCCTCAGGATTGATCTTTAAGAATCGGGCGTAATTAATCATCGAAAACAATACATCTCCAAATTCAGCCTCCATTTCGCCTAGATTACCTTTTTCTACTTCCGCATGCAATTCATTCATTTCTTCCTGTACTTTCTCCCATACTTGATTTGGTTCTTCCCAATCAAATCCTACTGCTTTTACTTTTTCCTGAATGCGGCTTGCTTTAACTAATGCTGGTAAACTATTGGGTACACCTTCCAAAACTGATTTTTTTCCTTCTTTTAATTTTAGCTTTTCCCAGTTTTGTTTTACTTCTTCTTCATTTTGTACTACTACATCACCATATATATGAGGATGACGATGAATCAATTTTTCACAAATACTATGAATTACATCTGCAATATCAAATTCATTCGTTTCACTCGCTATTTTGGCGTAAAATACAATATGCAATAATACATCTCCTAGCTCTTTTTTGATCTCCGGTAAATCATTATCTAAAATAGCATCCCCTAACTCGTATGTTTCCTCAATTGTTAGGTGACGTAAGCTTTCTAGGGTTTGTTTTTTATCCCACGGGCATTTTTCACGCAAGTCATCCATTATATCCAATAATCGACCAAATGCTTTCAGTTGTATTTCTCTAGAATTCATAAAAAACAGATTTATGTAAAAATAAGAAATCCTGTCATCCAAAAGAAATGGATCACAGGATTTAATTAAAATTTAAGGAATATTTATTCTTCTGTAGAAGCAACCGTTTCCGTTGGTTCAGCAGCGGCTTTCACACTCATATCTTTTGTTACTAAACCTTTAGCTTGTAACATGTTGTACCAGTTTAATACTTTTTTAATATCCGATGGATATACTCTATCTTCATCATAGTCTGGCAATACTTCTTTGAAGTAAGCTTCTAACTTTTCTTTGTCTTCTTTGTGCGATAATGCAGGTCCATTGTCTTCTTTTTCAGCAATAGCTCTCATTACTTCTGCCAATGGTTTCTCTTCATCATAAGTATAGATTGAAATCTCAGATAACAAACTTACATTACTTCTCAATCCCACTGTTACTTTTTTGCCATCGATTAAAGATTCCGCTACAAATCCTGAGCGTGTTTGAACTTTTAATGCATATAAACCTGGTTTTCCAGAAATGGCTAATATTTTTTCTAAACTCATTTTATAATTTTTTATAGGGTAACAAATATCTATTGTTTCATTTGAATTTCAAAATTATCTGCCTTTTTTGGCAATAAATTTCATTTTATAATCTGGTCGTGCTTTACCTTCCATGATGTTTTGCAACTTCTTCTGGATTAAACGCTTTTTTAATGATGAAATTTTATCGGTAAACAGAATTCCTTCAATATGATCGTACTCGTGTTGAATTACACGAGCGATTAATCCATCATAAACTTCTGTTTTCTTATTGAAATCTTCATCAAAATATTCGATGGTAATTTTTTCATTTCTGTATACATCTTCACGTACATCCGGAATACTCAAGCAACCTTCGTTAAAACCCCATTCCTCCCCTTCTTCTTTCAAAATCGTAGCATTAATGAATGTTTTCTTGAAACTTTTCAATAAATCCTGCTCTTCTTTTGATAGGTCTTCATCTTCACCAAATGGTGATGTATCAATAACAAACAATCGTATAGCTTGACCTACTTGTGGAGCAGCCAAACCTACACCATATGCATTATACATTGTATCGTACATATTCTGGATTAGATCTTTTAATTTAGGATCATCTGGTAAAATCTCTACGCCTACTTTTCTTAAAACCGGATCACCATATCCTACAATAGGTAAAATCATATTTTTAAATATTTAAAATTGCTGCATTATTTTTAACATGAGTAACTCACGCTATAATACAAACCGCAAAAATAGTAAAAAATAAAATTAGATAACTCTTAAAATATGCAAGAAGGACTCTTTTAACTTTAGCAGAAAATTGTGAGAAATCACAGCATCTTTTTTATCTAAATATTCCCTCAATTATTATCTTTGTAAGCAACCGATTCACAATGATTAATAAAGTCCGAAGTTTTACCGATAGTACTGAGTTCACAAATGCTCTTAAAGTCACAATATCCGCAGCGGTACCTGTGATTATATTGGCTAATATGGGTCAGTTTCATATTGGATTTACCATTGCTTTGGGTGCATTTTTAACATACCCAAGTGATATCCCAAGTAATCTTCCTCATAAAATAAAAGGACTGATTGTAGCGATACTTATTGCTGCGGGTAGTGCTTTATTGATTAGTCTTGCTGCTTTGAGTCCCTGGGTATTGTATCCTACTTTGGCAATTATGATATTTTTCATCTCGATGATATCAGTCTATGGTCAACGAGCTTCAATGATTTCATTTTCAAGTTTAGTTTCTATTGCGTTAGTATTTAGCAATATTTACAAAGGTTGGGAGCTATTAATGCACGGTGGATTACTTGTCGCTGGAGGTTTATTCTATTTATTGGTTTCTTTGATTTTTTATTACATTCAACCTTATCGTTTTGCCGAATTAAAAACTGCTGAATGCATTAAACTAACCTCTAAGTATTTAAAATTAAGAGGAGATTTATGGCATCCAGAGGCCAATAGAACTAAGATTACCGAAAAACAACTGCATCTTCAAGTAGAAATCAATACGATACACGAAACATTAAGAGAGGTTCTTTTCCGTAATCGAGCGAATTCAGGCACATCCAATCAAAATCGAAAAATGATGATTGTATTTTCTGCTTTAGTAGAAGTCCTCGAATTGGCCATGTCAACTTCTTTTGATCATGCAAAACTGAACAAGAAGTTTTATCATCATCATCACGTTCTGAATACTTATCAAAATCTAGCTTATAATTTAGCTGCTACACTCAAAAAGCTTTCTAAAAGTGTAGAAAGCCGTTCTAAATATGTTTCTAATCATAATTTATACCGTGATTTAGAAGCACTAAAAGCAGCCATAAATCACTATAAAGACGAAGTTGGTGAACCTGAAGCTACAGAAGGCGTATTGATATTGACCAATATGCACAACTATGCTGAAAAACAAATTGAGAAAATTAGAATTATTGAGCGCGCTTTTACAGAGGCTATCAATCCACAAGACTATAAAAAAGATGATAAGGACTTAGAAAAATTCCTGACTCCTTTATATTATCCATTAAGCTTATTAACACAGAATCTTAGTTTTTCTTCCACTATTTTCAGACATTCATTGCGTCTAACGATAACCATGCTGATTGGTTTTATTATTGGTAAATTTCTCCCTTTCCAGAATGTATACTGGATTTTATTAACTATCGTTGTAATTATGCGTCCTGGTTACGGACTTACAAAAAAGCGTTCTTTCGAACGGGCTTTTGGAACTGTATTGGGTGGATTAATTGCTTTTGGAATTATTTCATTTGTACATGACAATACCATTTTGGCTATCATGGTCATTTTATCCATGTTACTGGGATTATCTTTTACACAGATCAACTATAAAATTAGCGCCACCTTTGTTACGATTTATGTGATTTTTATTTATGGAATGCTAACGCCTAATGTTCAAGATGTTGTTCAGTTTAGAATATTGGATACCTTAGTAGGTGCTGGATTGGCTTTCTTTGCAAACTATCTACTCTGGCCGTCTTGGGAATTTCTCAGTCTTCCATTGTATATGGAAAAATCTATTGAAGCCAATCGGAATTATCTGAATCAGATTTCTATTTTCTATAATAATAAAGGAGAAGTAACGACGGCTTATAAAATAAGTCGTAAAAATGCGCTGATTGAAATAGGAAACTTAATGGCTTCTTTCCAACGTATGGTACAAGAACCAAAATCGAAACAAAAGAAAATGCCACAAGCCTATAAATTTGTGGTCCTCAATCATACTCTATTATCGTCTTCTGCATCATTAGGTACTTTTGTACAATCGTATAAAACGACAAAAGCATCGGAAGCTTTTAATGTCGTTGTAAATGCTGTAATCAAGAACTTAGATTATGCTATTGGCATTTTAAAAGATGAAATCCCTATTAATCAAGCGCTTGACAGTACTGTACAGGAAGATTTAGCCTTACGTTTTACGGAGCTAAAAGCTCTTCGAGAAAAAGAATTAAAAGAAGGATTTGAAGAAATTGATCGTGAAGCTTTTCATCAAAAAATGCAGGAAGCACAATTGGTTATTGAACAATTAATTTGGTTAACCAACATTTCTGAAAGTATTGTAAAAGCAACCAAAGAACTTAAAAAGAACTAATACCATTTCATTTACAATCTATAGTCATGGAAAATCTACTTAAGAATATCTATACTCCTATTTTCTTTGATCGTTTTACCGATGCTGTATCGGATGTCATTGTCGATTTTGATAAAACTTTATTCTTAGCTAAAATTTATGATTCTAGTTGGGAACAACGTGAATTGAAACAACGAATGAAACATATCGCTGCTACTCTTCACGAGTTTCTCCCGAATACGTATGATGGTGCCATTTCGAGCATTAAGCAAATTATTACTGCGATTCGAAAAAGAGGAACTAAAGAGATGAGTTTGGAATATATGTTTTTCCCTGAGTATATTGAAATCTTTGGTATTAATCATTTCAATACATCCGTAGATGCTTTAGAGTTTGTTACTCAGTTTACAAGTTGTGAATTTGCCGTTCGTCCTTTCATGATTCAATACCATGATGATATGATTGTACAAATGACAAAATGGTCAAAGCATGAAAGTCATTTGGTTCGTCGTTTTTCGAGTGAAGGAGCTCGCCCAAGATTACCGTGGGCTATGGCTTTGCCAGCATTAAAAAAAGATCCTACCGATATACTTCCTATTCTTGACAATTTGAAAGATGACGCTTCGGAATTTGTACGAAGAAGTGTTGCCAATAATCTTAACGACATCGCCAAAGATCATCCAGATGTTGTCCTTGCTACTATTATCGCATGGAAAGGTACTTCATCAAATACAGATTGGGTTATCAAACATGGTAGTCGTACTTTACTTAAAAAAGCACATCCAGAAGTATTGGCCTTTTTTGGTTTAGAAAAGGTCAAAGATGTTGAAATTTCCGCTTTAGCATTACAAAATGATCAAATATCAATTGGTGACAGTCTTTTGTTTTCCTTTGAATTAATCAATAAAAATACCCAACCAGTCAAACTTCGTCTGGAATATGGCATCGATTATATGAAGGCAAATGGGAAACAAAACAGAAAGCTATTCAAGATTACTGAGAATACCTATGAACCGAATAAAGTATATACTTTTAATCGTACTCAAACTTTTCGTGATATGACCACTCGCAAACATTATCTGGGCGCCCATAGGATCACAATTTTAATCAATGGACAGGAATTCGCTTCACATGAGTTTCAAGTCATTTAATATTTCAATACTATTTAGCATCTCCTAATTTAGACAAAGCGTACTCTATTTTATCTTTTTTACTACTATAAACAATCTATAGTAGCATAAGGTCATATATGGACTTTTATTTCTAAAATTCATATGTAAATAAACATCGCCTATCTATGATTTATCATTCCTTGCCTGTAGTTAAAAATTTCATCTATAGGTAAGAGCAAACTACGCTCAAGAATGATTTCTTAATATTTCTTATTTTTTTAGTTCTCTTTCCATACTAGATTTGTAATAAAATTATTAATAATCAATATTGATACACACATCTAAATTTATTAAATTAATCTTTAACATTTCTAATCATGAATAAACTAAAAAAAATACCATTATTGAGTAGCCTTTTCTTTCTTGTACTTATTGGTTGTAATAATAATGATGATAAAAATTCATCACAAAATTCAGATGAAATAGCACTTCTTTCACAGGAAACGAAAAAAGTTGTTGAGCACCATTTGGAGGCTTTTATACAAGGAGATGTAGATAAAACACTTGAAGATTACACTGATGATTCAGTACTTATTAGTGAAGGAATTAACGAACAAGGATACGTAAAAGGATTAGCTCAAATTAGAGCCAATTTTGAAAATGTTTATGCAAATTACTTCCCGCCTACAACGACAAATTTCACACTAGAAACAATGACTGTAAGTGGTGAAACTGCACATATAACTTGGACATCCGCCACAACAGATTATACTACAGATACATTTGTAGTTCGAAATGGCAAAATTGTAGCCCAAACATTTGCAGCAAAGTACAAACAATAACAACCATACAAAAAATAAAATAGTCATGAAAAAATTAAATAAAATATTACTAATCACTCTGATCACTTTATCTTATATAAATGTAAATGCTCAAGGAGTTTCACCAGACAATGAAGCGATTACATTACAAACAAAGAAAGTATTTGAACATCATATGGAAGCTTTTAGCAATGGTGATGTAGAAGAAACATTAAAAGATTATACTGATGATTCCGTTATAATTTCTAAAGGAATTAATTCTAGAGGTTATATTAAAGGGTTAGCCGAGATAAGAGCTAATTTCAATTCTGTATATACAACATTCTTCCCTCCAGCAACCACTAACATGCAGGTCTTAACAGTTACTATCATTGGAGAAATGGCCTATGTAACATGGACATCTTCTACTACAGACTTTACTACCGATACTTTTGTTGTTAAGAATGGGAAAATTACTTCACAGACTTTCACAGCAAATTACAAATAACATTATTACGTCTACTATAAAGCATTCAAAAAAGGACATAATTAATACAAATTACGAAAGCTTAAAAAAATACTGAATAAATTTATTTATCCTATTTTTACTTTTAGATTTCAAATTCGATGTTATATACCTAAGCCATGTAAAAAATACTTTACATGGCTTAGGTATAAATCTACGTTACATCATTAAATAAATCAATTTTTATAATCAATTTCAATTAGATTATCTTTTTTCATATCGGTACTTAAATAAACATACCGAGTTTTATCTCCATAATATATTCGGAGTACAGCTGTATTAGGTGGTATTGTTCCTAAATTTTCGGCCCGGAATAAGAGTATATTCTTTCCTGGTTTGAGTAATACCTCAATCTTTTTTCCTTTCTTTTGAACTTTGATGTTTTGCTCAATCCATTCGTCATTTAATTTCAAGGATATAATATCCCCATCTTCTACCTGACCATCCCATATCTCTAAGCTAATTTTATCGTTTTTAACCTCCATTTCAGCTACATAATCAGAGTAACGATCATTCTTTTTCGGAGGTGATTCTTTTTTCGTTTGCTTTAATGGAATTTCTTTAGAATCGGGGGTTTCTCTGTAAAATTTCCCCACTAAAAAAGTGGCAAATGCATTGGCACGATGTGTAAAATCAAAAGAATACATATTGTCTTTTGTCTTTACAATCAGATTTCCTGTATTGGGCGGGAGCCTTCCATAATTTTCTGCAAAAAGAGCTAAGGTATTCATTCCTTTCTTTAGTGGTAACGCATATGAAAACTCTTTTTCATCAATGGCATGCTTATTCAAAATTATCTTCCCGTTTTGCACTAAAGTAATCGTATCGGCATCCATCAATTCTTCATCTTGAATCGTTAAATAAATAATACTATCTTTCAATGTTATAGGATCATAGACCCCATAGTAAATACTATCTTTTTCAGTGGGACTAACAATTCGTTTGATATTAGGATCACTCCAAGGAATAGAATTTGCTTTCTGAAAAGTAATTTTTTCCTGACACAACAGATTCCTCAAGTTATCTTTCATACTCAGGTAAATTTCATCTCCATCATACAATCCACGCATAAAAAAACCAAAATTATCAATCCACATCCGTTTCAATTCTAACTGGGCTTTTCCTTTTGCATCTTTACTAAATGTAAAAACACCATTCAAATAAGGCATCCATTGTCCAATTTTAAAAGGGGTTTCCAAAATTGGATATTTATTGCGTCCTATCCCCAATTGGGTATCATTTTTCTTCACCAATAAAAACTCATAGCTTGATGAAAAGGAATTATAATTGATTTTTAGGTTTGCAGGATAAAGCATACCTTCGGTTGCTTTACCTATTTGCATTTCAACATATATTGGTGATGAACTTGGATTGGGTTTGTGTATAAATTTCCAAGTGCCTTCAAACTCTTGAGATCTTGCTGAGTTTGATAAAAATAGAACCAAGCAGATAATAATCGTTATCCACCTTGTATTATAAAGCTGTATATCATTGTGTTTCATATACATTATGTTTGTTACTCAAATATAGCTACAAATCTTAAAAGCAAAGTATCGCAACGGCAAAAAAAAACCATCACTACTGATGGCTTTTATATGAATTAGAATCTAAAATTACTTTGTATTTAATTTTAAAATTTTTGATGTTCTTGCTCTGGTTTCGTCACACAATTCAGGATTTTTATTTAATGCCTGACCATAAGAAGGAATCATTCCTTTTAATCTCGTTTGCCAATCTGCACTTAACATTTTATCGGCAAAACAACGGTTTAATAAATCAAGCATAATTGAAACTGCTGTTGATGCTCCTGGAGAAGCTCCAAGCAATACTGCCAAAGAACCGTCTGATGCACTTACTACCTCAGTACCAAATTCTAAAACACCACCTACTTCTTCATCTTTCTTAATCACTTGTACACGTTGTCCAGCTGTTTCCAATACCCAGTCTTTCATATCTGCTGTTGGTAGATATTCGCGTAATGCATCCAGTCTATCTTCAGGGGATTGTCTTACTTGTTCAATTAGGTATTTTGTCAATGCCATATTGTGGTATCCAGCTGCTAGCATTGGACGGATGTTATCAAATTTAATTGATAAGGGTAAATCTAAATATGAACCGTTTTTAAGGAACTTTGTTGAAAATCCTGCATAAGGCCCAAACAACAATGCTTTTTCTCCATTTATCATTCTAGAATCCATATGCGGTACTGACATTGGAGGTGAACCTACACCTGCTTTACCATATACTTTTGCATTATGTTTCTCTATAATTTCTTTATTGATGCATTTCAGCCATTGCCCACTCACAGGGAAACCTCCAAAACCTTTTCCTTCTGGAATATCGGCTTTTTCTAACAAGGGTAATGAACCTCCACCGGCACCAATGAAAACAAATTTTGTTTTCACTTTTGTCTTTTCATTCGAAGCCAAATCTTTTACTACAATAGACCAAGATTTATCTTCTCTTTGTTTTAGCTTACGAACTTCATGATTATAATGAATTGTTACACCCTCTTGTTGCATTAAATGAGCAAACATACTTCGTGTTAACGCTCCAAAATTCACGTCTGTTCCTAAGTCCATATGTGTCGCAGCTAACTTCTCTCCTTCTTTTCGACCTTCCATTACTAATGGCATCCAAGATTTTAGTTTTGTAAAATCTTCTGAATATTCCATTTCTTTAAAAAGGCTGTGTTTTATTAAGGCTTCATATCTCTTTTTAAGATATTCTACATTTGTATCACCCCAAACAAAACTCATATGTGGAATACTTCTAATAAAATCTTCGGGAGCAGCAATTAGTCCTTTTTCAATCAAGTAACTCCAAAATTGCTTTGATACTTCAAATGATTCTGCAATTTTTACGGCTTTTATGGTTTCAATACTACCATCGGCTAATTCTGGTGTATAATTCAGCTCACAAAAAGCAGAATGTCCTGTTCCAGCATTATTCCAAGCGTCTGAACTTTCAGAAGCTGCGCCGTCAAGCCTTTCGTAAATAGCAATATTAATATCGGGTTGTAACTCTTTTAAAAACATTCCGAGCGTGGCGCTCATGATTCCAGCGCCTATAAGTACAACGTCTGGATTGGATTTCTGATTATTATTAGTAGTCATCACAAAGATTTAAAGTACAAAGATAAATTGAAAATTTACAAAAATTGGTCAAATTCGTATCTTAATTTTAATTAATTATCATTTTTTAGGCAATTCAATATTGAGGCATTTTCTATTGTTTTCTCAATAAGAAATCTTGTAGCATAATAGTTGCTGAAATTTCATCAATCAAGGCCTTATTTTGGCGTTGTTTCTTTTTTAAGCCACTATCAATCATGGTTTGAAAAGCCATTTTTGAAGTAAATCGTTCATCTACGCGTTCCACAGGCATATCAGGAAAAGATTCTTTAAACTTTAACACGAATGCTTCAATGATTGGAGCGCTTTCAGATGGTTCATTATTCATTTGCTTTGGCTCACCAATCAAAACACGTTCCACTTTTTCTTTTGAGAAATAATCTTTTAAAAATGGTATTGTAGTTTCAGAAGGTATTGTTGTGAGTCCAGAAGCTATAATTTGCATCTGGTCTGTAATTGCAATCCCGGTTCGCTTAAATCCGTAGTCAATTGCTAAAATACTAGCCATAAATGATTATTTTTTTTGCAAAATTACAGTTTATAATGTTAGGAATTTAAAAACGGCTTTTTTTTAAAAAAATTGCTTCTATCTTTGTCGAAAATCACACTATAATGAACAATTTACAATCTATCGTAGAACAAGCTTGGGAAAACAGAGCTTTACTAACTGAAGAAAAAACGACAACTGCCATCAGAGAGGTTATTGAATTAATCGATTCTGGTAAATTACGTGTTGCAGAACCTACTGATACTGGGTGGCAAGTAAACGAATGGGTAAAAAAAGCGGTCGTATTGTATTTTCCTATTCAAAAAATGGAAACATTAGAAGCTGGTATCTTTGAATACCATGATAAGATGTTATTAAAAAGAAATTTTGCTGAAAAAGGAATTCGTGTTGTTCCGAATGCTGTGGCTCGATATGGTGCTTATATTTCAAGCGGTGTTATCTTAATGCCTAGTTATGTAAACATTGGTGCTTATGTTGATGAAGGTACTATGGTTGATACATGGGCTACAGTAGGTAGTTGTGCTCAGATTGGTAAAAATGTACACTTGAGTGGTGGTGTTGGAATTGGTGGTGTATTAGAGCCATTACAAGCTGCTCCAGTAATTATTGAAGACGGTGCTTTCATCGGATCTCGTTGTATTGTTGTAGAAGGTGTTCGTGTAGAAAAAGAGGCTGTTCTAGGAGCTAATGTATGCTTGACTGCTTCTACAAAAATAATTGATGTAACTGGAGATACGCCAGTGGAAATGAAAGGTGTTGTACCAGCACGTTCAGTCGTTATTCCAGGTACTTATACTAAGAAATTTGCTGCAGGAGAATTCCAAGTTCCATGTGCATTAATCATCGGTAAACGTAAACCTTCAACTGATTTAAAAACTTCTCTGAACAATGCATTAAGAGAATATGATGTTGCCGTTTAATACATTGTTCTAAAATTCGTTTTCAAACTTAACCTGCGAGTGCCTTAAATGACAAATTATAAAAACAGTCTACTTTTATTTATAAAAAGACTAACGTTACTATTTATTATATACCAGATCTGTCGAATTTTATTTTATTTTTTTAACGCCTCTGCATTTGAAAACGCTACCGCTACCTCCTTTTTTGGAGGTATGCGTTATGACTTATCAATAATAGCTTTGATCAATCTTGTCTTTGGTTTAGCGCATCTTATTCCAGGCAATTTTAAATATACTGTAAAGTATCAAAAAGTATTAAAAGTGCTTTTTTACACGGTCAATCTTATATTTATTACAACCAATTTTGTCGATTTAGAATACTATAAATTCACAGGTCGCAGAAGTAATATAAATTTGATTACAGCCAAAGGAATGGAGCATGAAATTATGGGATTAATCCCTTCCTTTCTAGCTGAGTTCTGGTACGTTGGTGTATTATTCCTGATCATTTGTTATCTATTCTGGAAAGCTATTCCAAACTTGAGAATTATTCCTGTGCGTGGAGAAAAGCTCTCAAAAAAAGAGTATTTCAAACAATATCCTATCTTTTTATTTTCAATAGCCATTCTATTGGTTATGGGACGTGGAGGGTTTCAAAAAAAACCACTTCGTATTGTTGATGCTATTGAGTATGCCGATTTATCTAGTACTGCTTTGGTATTAAACACTCCTTTTACTATTATAAAATCGATAGAAAAAAAGGGAAGTATTACCGTAGCACATTACTATAAACCTGAGGAATTAGCTTCCATTTATTCACCAGTGGTTTCTATCAATCCTGAAGGTCCAATACAAAAGAAAAATGTTGTTATCATTATTCTGGAAAGTTTTGGAGATGAAAATATTGGGTATTCTAATGGCGGAAAGGGTTATACTCCTTTTCTGGATTCATTAATTACACAATCGTATTATTTTAAAAATGGTTTTGCAAACGGAAAAGTATCCATTGATGCTGTTCCTTCTGTATTATCCAGTATTCCTAGTTTGATGAATAACTCTTTCATCTCTTCTAGTTATTCACTGAATAAAATAAATGGTTTACCAAAAATCATGGAAGAACATGGTTATAATACCTCCTTCTTTCATGGGGCTTTCAATGGTAGTCAAAACTTTAATGTATATACTGAGGTTGCTGGGTTTGATAAGTACTACGGTAAAGATCAATATCCGCTTGAAGGAGCATTTGATGGACGATGGGGAATTTTTGATGAGGAATTTTTACAATACTTCTGTACAGAAATTAGTACGTTCAAACAGCCTTTTTTTACTTCAATTTTCACTATTTCATCGCATAACCCTTATATTATGCCTGAAAAATACACCAATAAATTTCCAAAGGGAACTACGCCTATCCATGAAACAATTGGTTACGCTGATTATGCCCTAAAAAGATTCTTTGATGAAGCAAAGAAGAAAGATTGGTATAACAATACTTTATTTGTCATTACTGCCGATCATACTTCCCCATTTTCAGAAGGAAACTTTTCGAATAACATCGGGAAATTTTCTATTCCAATTATTTTCTTTGATCCCTCTAATCCTGAGCTAAAGGGTGTTAGTGAAAAGAACTTACAACAGATTGATATAATGCCGAGTATTCTGGATTATCTTAATATGAAAACGGATATGATTAGTTTCGGTAAGAGTTATAAATCCAAAGATAATTTTGTTGTATACTATCTGGATAACATATACCACTTAGTCGATAATGATTTATATTTGGCTTTTGATGGTAATAAAAGCATCAGTTTATACAATTGGAAAACAGATCCTTCATTAAAAAACAATCTCATTGAAAAGCAAAAAGATAAAGCTTACGCTATGGAACGTTTTCTAAAAGCTTATATCCAAACCTTTAATGATGCTGTTATCAATGACAAATTGTGCTTAACGAAGAAGCAACCCATAAGTCATAAGCTTTAAAACTAGATATAATATGAAAATATTAGTGATTCAACAAAAAATGATTGGTGATGTATTAGTCAGTAGTATTCTATGCAACAATCTCCGTAAGGCTTATCCAAATGCACAGATTGATTATTTAGTATATGAGTCTACAACACCTGTCTTAGAAGGAAATCCTAGTATTGATAATATCATTTTATTTAAAGAGGAACATCGAAAAAGTACAATGGCTTTTTTAAAATTAGGTTCACGTATTAAAAAAGAAAAGTATGATCTTTTAATTGATGCATATTCTAAACTTGAAAGTTGGCTTTTAGTTTCATTGAGTGGTGCTAAAAGACGTATTTCTTATAAAAAACCTGGACGTGCTTTTTTATATACCGACAATGTAAAATTAGAGAATTCTCCCAAAACTAATCAAGGATTAGCAATTGAGAGAAGACTTTCTTTACTAGATCCATTAAATCTAAACATTGAGATTGATCCTCATCCGAAGCTTTTTGTTACTGAAAAAGAAAATTCAGTTGCTCAACTTCTTTTCAAAGAGCATCAGGTTAATCCAGCAAGAAAAACAGTAATGATTAGTCTTTTAGGTAGTGAATCTCTAAAAACCTATCCGCTAGAATACATGTCACAGATTGTTGATGGGATTGCTTCTAAGTATGATGTAAATATTCTTTTCAATTATTTTCCAAAGCAAATTACTGAGGCTCAAAAAGTATTTGATTATTGTACAAAGGATACACAAAATAAAATCTATTTCAATCTATTAGGAAGTGATTTAAGATCGTTTATTGCGCTCATGAATCAATGTGATCTTATTATTGGAAATGATGGTGGAGCAATTAATATGGCCAAAGCATTAGGGAAACCTTCTTATATTATATTTTCTCCTTGGATTGAGAAAAAAGCTTGGGCAACTTTTGAAGATGGCATTAATCATATGTCCATTCACTTGAATGATTTTATGCCTCAATTATTTGAAAACAAAAAGACGAAAGAACTAAGAAAAGAAACTTTTGAACTTTATCAGCAATTCACTCCTGAATTGATATTTCCTTCTTTAAATGAGTTTCTTAAGAATCAGCTTGGCTAATGCCATTGGGGGTTTTTATTATCTTATGTAACCTCGAGTAATCTCGTATTTCATTATTCTTATTCTTAGCTTCCTCATTTACATAGCCTCGTTCATGATCTAAGTGAATGCAAATGGCACGGTACCTGACTTGCTTTGATTTTATATCCATATGTTCTAAGCGCTCTCCTAATTCGCGGTCCTCTCCTCCATACTTCATTAATTCATTAAAGCCATTTACCGCTAATAAGTCTTTTTTCCATCCCGAAGCATTATGTCCATTCCACGAAGCCTTTGTCGGCGTAATTATGTTCATAATACTAGAAATAGTCCTATTATTTACTAGTTTAATATTTTTGAATTTAATGGGAAGTCCATTTGAATAAAGCCACCTGAGCTTAAAACAACTTTGTTTTAAAATATTCTCTTTGGTAATCATTTTAGAAATCGACATGGGCAATTTATAATACCCACCAGAAAGGAAATAACCGGGTTCTTTATTTCTCATATGTACAGAAACAAAATCTTTTCTAGGAATACAATCTCCGTCTGTAAATATTAAGTATTCTGTATTGGATGCCACTATGGCTTTGTTTAGGATTTTTGTTTTTTGGAATCCATGATCGTGGTGCCAAACGTGTATAATAGGTATTGAGACTTCTTCTCGTAGTTTATCTATTAATTGTTTTGTTTCGTCTCGGGAACCATCATCTGCGATTATTATTTCGAAATTAGTTTCAGTTTGAATACTAAAGCCCCAAATCACTTTCTCTAACCATTCCTCCGAATTATAAGTACTCATTATGACCGATGCTTTCAACATAAACTTAGATTTTTTGTTTCTACCAAAATTTAAATTTCTTCTTTATCTTCTTTTTAAACTGAAACTTTGCCTGAAAATTGTTTGTGTAGTACCACATTTTTTCAAAAACCTCTTCTTTTTCTTTTCCACACAACTTTGCATACTCATCACTCATCACGATAACCATATCTTTTTTTGAGGTAAGTTTACTTAAATTTTTCATTCTTTGTTCAAAACTAAGTTCTGAATGAAAACGCATTCTATTTAGATCTACAAGAAAAAAATCATACTTTCCTTCTTCCGTTTTTTTAATCAATGTATTCCCTGGTGAATGGTCTAAAAACTCGATTCCTTTCTCATGAAGTAAAAATGAAAATTGGATAAATTGCCTTAATATATTTTCATTATCGGGATACTCAGGAAACAATACTAATTCCCGAAACGTAAGTTCTGTTTCGAGGTGATTACTCACATAAAAGCTTTTATTTAATCCTAAAAAATTAAACTTCTCAAAATAAGCTATGGGGTCTGGTGTGCCAATTTCATTTGCCAATAAATAATTTGCAAACTCATAAGAGCGCTTGGCTTTTGATTTACGGAAATACTTATAAGCTACTTTATTAATTAAATTTGGAATCTTAAAAGACTTCACATTCACAATCCTATCATTATATTCAAATAACTTAATAGTATTACGATCTCCGTTACCGAAGATTTTACCATTCTCATTAAAATCTTCAATAATCGAAATTATTGAGGACTTATTTTGAATATGATTAGGATGTATATTGATTTTCATCAAAATTTAGTATGAATGAACAAATGTAGTTAATGCTTTTTATTATAACAATTTATACAATACATTTACTGTAAATTTATTACAAAATGAATTATAGAATATTTTTAGAAACCCACAATCTAAAAAATAAAGCTTCTGGATTAGGCACATTTAATCATGAGTTAATTAAAGGTTTGAGTCACCAATCATTAGGGAATCTAGACCTTTATTTGAATGTTGTAGACCCCAAAGTTGTATCGGAAGAATTCGGAACTAAATTCAAATATCATAAATGTTATACCCTTAATCGGTATCCATTTTTCAGAATAAGAAGAAAGCATGATTTATGGCATTCTGTAAATCAAAATACAAAAATAGAACCTCATAGGGTGAGTAAATATTTGCTTACAGTACATGATGTAAACTTTTTTGAAGAGATTTCTTCTGATATTAATCATCCTAAAAACAAGCTCTTTATTGAAAAACTAAATAGAGCTAATGCAATTACCTATATTTCTGAGTTCGCAAAAAAGCAGACGCATCAACACTTTAAAGTACCGAATATTCCGGAGTATGTAATTCATAATGGAAATCCTATTACTGATTTATTAGATACTAAAAACTATACTCCTTCTGTCCCTATAGAAAAACCTTTTTTATATTCAATAGGTGATTTCTTAGAGCGTAAGAATTTTTTATCTTTGGTAGAGATGATGCCCTATTTACCTGATTATAATTTGGTACTTTCAGGGAATAACAATAAATCATACGGGCGAATCATTGAAAAATTCATTCAAGAGAATCAGTTAGAAAATCAAGTTTTCTTAACCGGTAAAGTGGATGACACAGGCAAGCAGTATTACATGAAAAACTGTGCCGCTTTTGTATTCCCATCCATACGCGAAGGATTTGGATTACCGCCTATTGAAGCCATGCGTTTTGGCAAACCAATATTTTTATCGGATAAGACCTCTTTACCTGAAATAGGTGGAGAATATTCATTCTATTGGAAAGAGTTTAATCCTGAATATATGGCTGCAACATTTCTTGAAGGGTTACAGAAATACAATACTGACTTTGCTTTCTATAGTCAAAAGTATATCGAAAGGGCTTTGAGCTTTAGTTGGGATACTGCAGCAAAAAAATATATTGAAGTATATCGATCGTTATTAGAAAAATAGTCTTTTTAAACAAAGACTATTTTTTCCAAAACTTTAATTTCTTTTTCATTCTTCTTTTGCGGTCAAATCGGACACTGAAGGAATGCGTATAATGCCACATCTTTTCAAAAACTTCATCTACTGGTTTTTGATACAGACGAGCATATTCTTCACTCATTTCATAAACCATGTCTTTATCGGGTGTAAGATGACTTAAGTTTTTCATCCTCATATCGAAATCCATCGATTCATGAAAATTCATTCGGTTCAAATCGACCAAGTAAAATTCGTATTGACCTTCTCCAATCTTCTTGATTAAAGTATTTCCTGGTGAATGATCTAAAAATTCAATTCCTTTTTCATGTAGCTGAAATGAAAATTGAACAAACTGTTTTAAAATTGTGTCACGATCAGGATAATTGCGGTTTGTAACCAATTCTCTATAAGTCAATTCCGTTGTTAAATGCTCACTAATATAAAAACTATGCTGTAAGCCTATCCAATTAAATTCTTCGGAGTAAGCAATAGGCATCGGCGTTTTTATCCCATTTTTAAGCAATGCCGTAGCATATTCATATGAACGTCTTGCTTTAGATTTACGGAAATATTTATAGATGAACTGATTTAATATTATTGGAATCTTAAACGATTTGATATTAATCGTTTCTTCTTTGATTTTCGCTAGTTTAATTACATTTCTATCTCCTTTTACAAAAATCGAAGGATTGGATTCAAAATTATCAATGATATTTTGAATCTCAATTATAGTATAGTTAGCATTGCATATAGTCATAAAAGAGCAGGAATTATAATCTTGTATTAAAGAGGGATGTATGAAGATTAAAACGGTAGGGTTCTCCCTAGTAAAATTTTAATCTTAAAAACGGATAACGGTTCATATCCCCGTATATCGATTCTTTGAATTTCATAATTATTTTTAAATGGAAAAGTATTTATTCTATTCCCTATACGAAGAGCATACTTAATCCCCGTCCTCTCCAGAACTTTGAAAAACTCAATTTGATTCAAGTCTTTTTTCCTATAATATCCACCATAGGTATAGGCTAAGGCGGGAAATATTGTCAGTTTTTTTTCTCTAATAATTGCTTTACACTTTTCTATATCTTCTTCTACTTCCTGAAGATTCATAAAAGCATAATTATCATGTTTGTAACTATGGTATCCAAATTCAATATGGTCTTTCACTTCTTTCATTTGTTCTTCATTCATCAATTGCATGGAATGATTTGCAAATTCTCCAGACCAATCTGTTTGTTGCCCTATTCGACCCAATACCATAAAGCACACTGCCTTAAAATTATATTTTTGAAGTAATGGATATAGTTCCGTATAATTATCCAAATAACCATCATCAAAGGTCAAAACAACACTTTTAGCTGGTAATTTGACTTTATTCTTAATCATTTCATCAATCTCAGAGAACCAAAAAGTTTTATAATTATGCTTTTTTAAGTACTCAAATTGTTGAATAATTTTCTCTTTTGAAATAGTCACCTGATCTTCAAAACCGTCAATAGATATAGAGTGATATTCTAGAATTCTTAATTTTTTATGGGAAGGATATATCCATTTATACTGTAAGTTAAGTACAAACAACAGTATAAATATGACAATGAAAAAAATAAAGTAACCCACTAACATTCTGCATTTAATTAAACAACAAAAGTAATGAAAGTCTTGCGAATATATTTCAGCAAAATTAAATATTCTAAAATGAATTATTAATGAAGTTCAGACTTTACTAAATTATAACGAAGATTATATGATTTTTTTGATAATACTATAGAATAATAAAACCATGCTTGAATTTGATTTTTTAAAATAATACCTTTGAACCTCTATTTTATAGAGTAATATCATATCTTTTTTTATGCAAAAACAAAAAATATTCATCGTTGCTCATTATGCTTATGGGTATATCGATTATATTATTGAAGAATTGAAAAGTAGAGAAAACATTGAAGTTGATTTCTTCTATTTTGGTGTGAAAAAATATAAATACAAATCTTTTTTTCAAAAAATAGAGAATTTTTTCTCCAAAACTTTCTTGAAAAAAAATCTCAAAGACCAATGGTTAGAACAGGATATCCGTTCTAAAATGAAAGGGCATTATGATACCATTTTTGTTATTCGCCCTGATATGTTGTCCGACAGTATCCATAGAATGTTAAAGAAGAATTCCAATTATTATATCACCTATCTTTTTGACAATTTCAAAAGGATGCCTAAACAAGCTCATATTCTTCCTTTTTTTGATAAAGTATTCTCTTATGAGAAAGAGGATTGTGCAAAGTATCAGTTAGAATTTGCCACGAATTACATTACCACAGAAAATTATAAGAGTGATACTTTTGAATATCTTTTGTACAACATTGCTACATTCGACGAGCGTTTTGGAATTTTGAAAAAAATAGCTGTTTTCCTAGATAATAAAAAAATCAGTTTCAAATTCCGATTATACACTCCGAATGAGAAGGAAGATTCTCTTATAGATTTCTTCCACAATCATATGGCAATTAGTGAAGTTCTAGATGAAATCAAAAAAGCAAAAATCATTATTGATATTCAAAGAGAAGGCCAACTGGGTCTTACATTTAGAGTATTTGAAGCGCTTGGGAATAATAAAAAGCTGATTACAACCAACATAGATATTGTAAACTACAACTTTTACAATCCTAAAAACATCTATGTTATTGATGACAAAAATCCAATAATTGAAATTCCTGAAGATTTTATTAAATCCGATTACGAAATTATTGATGATATTATACTAAACCAATATAGATTACCGTTTTGGGTTGATAGGGTTTTCTTCAAATAATTTTCAGAGAAATAGTAGCACATATATAAACTTCTATATGCAAATTAAATGTTAAGATGCTACATATTAAAAAAAACAATCTAAATTTGCGCAAAATATATTTCAAGTTATATTTAAAATTAATTTAAGCCTTTAATGAAAGTTTTACATCTCACCACAATTAAAGAACTGAGAGGCGGAGACATACAAATGTATGAACTTATACAGAACACATCGGAAAATTCTGATGTTGAACACTATGTCTTGACCAAAACAGATTCTGAACTATATGGGATGATGAAAAAACAAGGAATTAATGTTTATTCTTCGGACTGCGCTGTTAATTTCGACATTCGTTATTCCATAAAAATAGTACATCTAGTTAATCGATTGAACATTGATATTATCCATATCCATGACTCAACTGCTTTGACATTGACTTTAGTTGTCAGCAATTTACTGAAAGGAAAAAAAATAATCTATACGCGTAAGAGTAATAATGCTATTAAGCAAAAAGCACTTAATATTTGGAAATATAACCACCGTAATATTGATTTATATACTTGTGTTTCCAATGCTGTTAAAGATGAATTACTAAAAGTAGTTCGTAAAAAAGACAGAATTATTACGGTTTATGATGGTATTAATTTAGGTAATTTCACGAATCAGTCTTCGGGCATTTTGCGTAAAGAATACAATATCCCAGATGATTACATCATCATCGGAAATATATCTTCATTAAGTCTTGAGAAAGGTTTATTCACCTTTATTAAAACGGCTGAATACCTAAAAAACAATTCTGAGCAGAAATTCAAATTCGTCATTATTGGTAAAGGTCCACTGGAGAGAGAATTAAAAAACTTTGCACATTCAAAAAACCTACAAGACGACATAATATTTACTGGTTTCCGTTGTGATGTTCCAAAACTAATTCCGGAATTCAATATCATGCTTATTACTTCAGAAATTGAAGGATTGGGTGTTGCTACTTTAGAAGCTTTTGCCTCAGAAGTTCCAGCTGTTAGTACGAAAACAGGAGGTTTACAAGAATCTATCATTCATAATGAAACGGGATTATCTTCTGAAACATCGGATCACGAAGGACTTGGCAAAAACATACTTCGTTTACTCTCAGATAACGATTTAAGAAATGAAATTATCAACAATGCTAAGAACATTTTAAATCAGAAGTTCAACGTTAAGATGATGGCCGATAGTTACATTAAAATCTACAAATCGCTACTTAATAAAACGTCCAATAGCTAATTCAAAAAGTTCATTCTATTTATGTCAATGGATTGAGAAATTAGAATAAAACTTTACATCAACGCATTTCTTTAATTTATTAAAGTGTATTTTCCTACTAATTGATATAATCACACTGTTGGTTAATTAATAATTTCGAATATAACACTACATTTGCGCTATCAAAATTTTAACATAGCATTTTACTTAGCAATAAATCAATGACAGTTTTATTTTTTACAAATGAATATAATCATCCCAAATTACCTCCGGTTGGTGGTCTTGGGACATTTATAAAAACGCTTTCGACTGAATTAACTAAAAGAGGGCATCAGGTGATTATTTTTGGTCAAAGTAAAAAAAATGGAATTCATTTTTTCGATGAGCAAATTGAAGTAAAAATGATTCAGGATTATAGAAAGAATATTCCATTTGCAAAACATATTAATTCCATTTTAAAAAGAATTGGTTTTGGTTTATTCCTACCGATGCGAGAACGAAAATATATAGCGCGTGAGTTTCATAAATTTATTTCGTCTTCTGACAAGAAAGTTGATTTAATTGAAGCTAATGATTTTGGAGGTTACTTTATAGAATTAGGAAATGAAATTCCACTCATTATCCGCTGCCATGGCTCTGCTACATTATTTAATACTTATTTCAGCTACCGATTTAGCCCGATTATTGAGCAATTAGAAAAGCAATCGTTTAAAATGGTTGATGATATTATTGCCGTATCTAAATTTAGTGCTTCGAGTACCGCTACTGTTTTTGATAAAGCGAAGATTGATGTAATTTATAACGGAATTGACACAAACATTTTTAATCCAAAAGATAGTTCACCTATAATTCCTTATTCCATCTTTTTTCATGGTAATTTAATAGAACAAAAGGGTGTCAAAATTATATGTGAAGTTTTCAATGAAATAATTAAGGCACAGCCTAAAGCAACCTTACATCTCATTGGAAGAGGAAAAAAGTATTGGAATTACCTCCGTGAACATGTTTTAACGCATCCAGACAGTGCTTTTTATTACGATTCCATAGAGTATACTCAATTGCCTAAAGTGATTTCTCAGGCTAATGTTGCCTTATTTCCAAGTTTTGGAGAAAATCTCCCATTGGTAATTCTTGAGGCTATGGCAATGGAAAAACCCGTTGTCATGTCGAACATTGGGGTTTCACAAGAAATCATCGAACATGGTATTGATGGTTATATTGCAAATAATCAAGGAGAATATGTTCAAACAATCCTGGACCTATTCAACAATCCTGATTTAGCACAATCTATTGGACAAAAAGCACGAGAAAAAGTAGTTGCTAAATTTTCAAATGACCGAATGGTCGATGAAAGCATTGACTATTATCAAAAAATAATTACACAAAAAACGATATAATAATCCCATAATACGTTTATACAATTTATAAAATTAATCCATGACCATATTATTTCTTACAGACGAATACAATCATCCAAACTTCCCACCTACAGGTGGTATTGGTTCGTTTATTAAAAGTATGGCGACTGAACTCACTAAAAAAGGACATCAGGTAATCATATTTGCCTTATGTGAAGAAGAGCAGCATTTTTTTGATGGCACCATTGAAGTAAAAATGATTAAAAGTCATAAGCTGTATTATAAACCCTTTGCAAAACATCTTAATTCTATATTCAAAAGAATTGGCTTAGTTACTTTATCGGCTAAATTAGAAAGGATATACTTGGCGCGTCGTTTGAAAAATTTCATTAAACAATCTGGGAAAAAAATTGACTTGATTGAAGCGAATGACAACCAAGGTTTATTTTTAAAAGTTAAGGGCATTGCTCCACTTGTAGTGCGTTGTCATGGATCTGTGAAATTCCTGAACACTTGTTATAACGGATATCAATTGAGTCCGATTATTGAAGAGATCGAGACTATGGCTTTCAAAAACGTTAAAAATATTGTGGCCGTTTCTAACTTTAGCGCCATTAATACAGCTAAAATTTTTAATACTGGGAAAATTGATGTCATCTACAATGGAATCGATACTAATTTATTTTCTCCAAAAGAAGCGTCCAATACAATCCCCTACTCTATTTTTTATTATGGAACCTTATCGGAACAGAAAGGATCTAAAATTCTATGTGAAGTTTTTAATGAGGTCGTTAAAATCCAACCAAAAGCTACTTTACATTTTATAGGGAAAGGCAAAAAATATTGGGAATATCTATATGAAGATGTTATTCAAGAAAAGGATAAAGTTTTCTATACGGATTCTGTACAATATGTAGACCTCCCAAATATGATTTCTCAGGCCAATGTACTAGTCTTTGCAACTTTTGGTGAAAACCTACCTTTGGTTGTGATTGAATCGATGGCTATGGAAAAACCTGTCGTTATTTCTAATATTGATGTTGCACCTGAAATCATTAATCATGGACAGGATGGTTATATCGTTAATTCAAATGAAGAGTTTGTGCAAACGATATTAAACTTATTTAATAATCCTGATCTGGCTACAAAAATTGGAGTAAATGCACGTCAAAAAGTAATCAATCAGTTTTCACTCGATAAAACAGTAGAAAATACCCTTCAATATTATAATAAAACCATAAACTCATTTGAAAAAAATGAGGAAACCCTTTAATTTGCAAAAATCATTTTATTAACCAAATATTTACCTTATTTTAACGTTAACTATGTTAAAATAAATTTATTTTTTTATTTAAAAAGTTGATTTGCATCAAATTACACATTTCAGAATTGTTGTAGTTTTTTTAAAATCTTTTTTTGATAAAAAAAACAACGCAACCATAGAAAAGAACATGTATCATAGAGGTAGTAACATTTACCAAGCTACATATATTAATCAAAATTATAATTATTTATAGACAATGAATCCCTACTTTTATATTTTAGGTACACTTTTTTTCACCGTTTACGGTCAGATTATTTTAAAATGGAGATTAAACCAATTAGGAAGTTTACCTGAGGCCTTAAAAGAAAAAATCATATTCCTATTTAAAACTATTTTTGATCCTTTTATTTTCTCTGGTTTTGTTGCTGCATTTCTTGCCTCATTATTCTGGATGGCTGCTATGACTCAATTTGAGATTACAAAAGCATATCCTTTTATGAGTTTAGCACCTGCATTGGTTTTCATAATCGGTATTCTATTTTTAGGAGAGACATTTACCATTGGAAAAGTTATTGGATTAGCACTTATTATTATTGGAACCATTGTAACTGTAAAATTTTAAAGTATGGAAAATACACCCCATATTTCGATTATAAGCCCAGTTTATAGAGCCGAGAAAATTGTAGCAAAACTTGTTGCTGAAATACAAAAGGTAATGCTGGAAGTCAATCAATCTTATGAAATAATTTTGGTAGATGATCGCAGTCCAGATCAATCTTGGGAAGCGATGAAACGTCTTTCCTCTCAATTTCCAGAAGTCAAATCGGTACGTTTGAGTCGAAATTTCGGTCAACATCCCGCAATTATTGCTGGTTTATCTCTTGCCAAAGGCGAATGGTGTGTTGTCATGGATTGTGATTTACAGGATCAGCCTAAAGAAATAATCAACTTATACAACAAGGCACAAGAAGGGTACGACATTGTTCTAGCTCGAAGAATTGATCGTCAAGACCATTTTCTTAAAAAATTATCATCAAAAGTATATTCAAAAGTTTACAGCTATCTGACCGATACGGTATATGATAGTGAAATTGCAAACTTTGGTATTTATAGTAAAAAGAGTATTGTTTCCGTACTAGCTATGGGAGATTATATTAAATCATTTCCTTTATTCTCAAAATGGGTGGGTTATAACTCAACCTCTATTGCTGTGGAACATGCAGAAAGAGATTCTGGAAGCTCAAGTTATAATCTTTCAAAATTATTAAGCCTAGCATTCAATACTATAATTTCATTCTCTAATAAGCCTTTAAAGCTCTTCGTTAAGTTTGGATTATTAATTTCAATGATATCCTTCATGGTAGGTGTATATGATATATACCGTGCATTCTCTGGAAAAATACTGGTTCTAGGATACACTTCTATCATTGTATCCATCTGGTTCTTGTCTGGAATTATCATTACAACAATAGGAATTACGGGAATTTATGTAGGTAAAATATTTGACCAAACGAAAGATCGTCCTTCTTTTATAATTGATGAAATACTATGAAAATAGAAACTTTACAATGGGACTCGGAATTCTTTAATAAAAAGATTGGTATGCTTACGCTAGCCGATACATTGAATACTGCCTACTCATTAGAAGAATCTTTTGATATGTTGTATGTTCAAAGTGATTTTGACCATACGCTTGAAATTAAAAATTTTATACCTGGTTTTGAAGAAGTAAAAATCGTCTTTCACAAAAAAGAATTTAATCCTTTAAAAGAATCCAACAAAAATATCTATTCTTCTAACGAAGAAAATGTTGAACTTGATTTACTCTACAATCTTGCTTATGAAAGCGGAAAGTTCAGTCGTTTTAATTTGGATCAACATTTCAAAAAGAAGGATTTTGAAAGGTTATATCAAATCTGGATCACCAATTCGTTAAATAAAAAATTTGCTACGGACTTATTAGTTTATAAAGAAGAGCAAACTGTTCAGGGTTTCGTCACATATAAAATACATGATAATCACGCTGTAATTGGTTTAATTGCTGTATCACCTGAGGCACAAGGCAAAGGAATTGGCGGGCAACTTATAGATTTTGTTGAGGACTTATTGATTCGTCAAAACGTCCATGAATTAAGAATTCCTACGCAACAAATCAATGAAAGTGCTTGTCGATTTTATAGTAAAAAGGGATATGAAATCATGCAACAAACGCATATTAAACATTATTATAAAAAATGATTTTTTTGAATTCTAATTTTAAATCCATTTTACAATACAACAAAACAAATTCTATCATTCTTGTTGTATTGCTTTATGCTATTTGTTATTTATTCTTTGACATTACTTTTCAACATGGTGATGATATTGTAATGCAACAAATTGCAAATGGTACAATAACAGGGAAGCCAGATAGTCATTTAGTTTTTATTAATTCTATTACAGGTTACTTCCTTAAATTTTTATACGAATACAATAACGATATTTATTGGTATAGCATAATAATGGTTGCTTTACAATCACTATCTGCTGTTGTAATTGTATTTTTTGTACTAAAAAAAATCAGAAAATGGTATGTAATTCTTTTTACGCTCTGTTTTTTATCCTATTTCATTATTAATATACAATTTACCTCCATTACAGGGTTACTGAGTATAGCAGGGATTAGTCTTGTAATGCAATTGCATGAAAAAAGCCCTTTTGCTTCTTTCATTTTACCGTTCTTTTTATTTTCAGCAGCAATTCTATTACGATTAGAAATGTTCCTGTTTACAATGGCAATAGGTATTATGTATATTCTTTTAGAATACCGAGAAAAAAGAGTTCCAATTCTATATAATCGAAAAAATTATATTTTCGGAATTGCATTAGCTTTCCTTTTAGGTTACTCCTACTATTTTCACACGCAGGAATATTCTAGTAAAGAATGGAAATATTATACTGAATTCAATAAATATAGAAGTCTTTTAAATGATAATCCTCACTTTACAGAATTTGCTATTAATGAAGCAGACCGAGATAATACTTTAAGATTCCTTCTGGCTTTTCAATATACCAGTAAATACAACTTAGACTATGTGAAACAATTGTATAGAGAACATAGCATACCTACTGCAAAGGAATATTTCTCAACAGTATACCATACTCTCTTAAACAATAAACCTTTATGGATTTATTTATTGGTCATCATGTTTGCTTTTTATATAATTGACAAAAGAATGTATTGGATTCCAATACTTTCCTTCATGGTAATCACTGCTTACATTGCCATTAATCTGATTCCTAAGGACCGGGTTGTCTTACCTTTAATGTTTTGCATTTTCCTTTTTAGTTTCTATAAATTAGCCGAAGCAAATTTTAAAATACTAACGTTATTATTGTCTACAGCCATTAGTTATTTCCTTTGTTACCTTAACAAAAAAATGATTCATGAACCTGCTCCAACTGAAAATAACGCTTTCTATGATATCGACAATTATATCACTGTTGATTATCATTTCACCACCAATCATCCTTTTAAACTGAATCAATTAAAAGTAAATACACCCATCTATTCGGGGTGGTTAAATAACTCGCCTTTACAAATTGAAAAATTAAAATCTCTAGGAATTACAGCCACAGTTCCAATCTCATTAATTGATAATAATGAGATAAATAAAAAAGTAGCTTATCGATTAATGACTAATGATTCTTCTATCCTTATACCATTAAAAAAATATTTAGCAACAGAGAACAAAAAATTGGTTTTAATTAAATCCAACAATCTTTATTCTTACTATAAAATTGAGCCTATTTAATTCATTTTTAAATTAGAAATACAAGATTAATAGAACGTTAAATTTTATATTTTTGATGAATCAAAATAAACTTCATTAAACGTAGTTTAATCTGTAGCAAACTAAAGTGATTCTCAATATTTAAGTTATTATAATAACCCCATTCTATAAAAAATAATACCTCTATGATTCCTTTCAACAAGCCCTATCTTACCGGAAAAGAAACCCATTATATCTATCAGGCTGTAAATTCTGGTAAAATCTCTGGGAATGGGATGTTTACTCAGAAATGTCAAGCCTTTTTTGAACAAAAATATGGCTTTAAAAAAGCTTTACTAACAACATCTTGTACCGATGCTTTGGAAATGTGTGCTATCCTGGCAAACATTGAAGTGGGTGATGAAGTTATTATTCCTAGCTATACTTTTGTATCAACAGCCTTAGCTTTTGTACGCCAAGGAGCCAAAATAGTCTTTGCTGATTCATATGGGGATAACCCAAATATGGATGTAGATAAAATTGAAGCACTAATTACTCCTAAAACGAAAGCGATTGTGCCGGTTCATTATGCAGGTGTCGCTTGTGATATGGATGCCATCATGGCTTTGGCAGCAAAATACGACTTGATCGTTATTGAAGATGCAGCACAAGGAATTGATTCTTTTTACAAAGGGAAAGCCTTAGGAGCAATAGGTCATTTGGCAGCATTCTCATTTCATGAAACAAAAAACATTGTTTCTGGAGAAGGCGGAATGCTTACGATAAATGACGAGCGTTTTATTCAAAGAGCTGAGATTATTTGGGAAAAAGGAACCAATAGAGCAGAATTCTTTAGAGGAGAAGTAAATAAATATGGCTGGGTTGATACTGGATCGTCGTTCTTACCGTCTGAAGTAATTGCAGCCTTTTTATGGGCACAATTAGAAAACCTTGACGATATTCAAACCAAAAGAAAAATGCTTTGGGAAGCTTACTATAATCAATTTACCCAAATGAATATTGCTAATATTGGTTTGCCTACAACACCTGACTATGCTACAAAGAATGGTCACATGTTTTATATCGTTGCCGAAAACATTGAGCACCGTACGCAAATCATTAATCGTCTTAAAGAAAATGGTTACCATGCCGTTTTTCACTATATATCTTTGCACAGTAGCCCTTATTATCATGAAAAACATGATGGAAGAGTATTGGCAAATTGTGATCATTTCACCGATTGTCTAGTACGTCTTCCTATGTTCTATGAATTATCTGTTGAAGATGTAATGAATATTACAAAAGTGATTCATACACTATAGTAAACACGCAATGATAAAAAACATCCATTTGAATACTGGGCTAATAATTTTACTATCTATAACCATAGTAGCTTTCTTAGTCAATTTCACTTTATATCCCTTTGTAGGGTATGATTCTGGGTATTATTTATCAATCATCCGAGAAGTTTATCATGGGAAAGTCTATTTTACCGATATAGCCATTCCCTATAATCCTTTGTCTATTCTTCTGATTGGTATTCCACAATTATTTTCAGAACATCCTGACTTTCGATTTCACCTGCTCGTCAACATTATAACGATAATTGCTTCGGCAGGTATATTCTATAAAATATTAGGTTATTACAATAAGGATTGGCGCTTAAAAACCATATTTAGTCTGCTGTACGTTGCAATCAGCTTGACATTGGATGGAAACCATTTGATGCTAGAACCTTTATCGATCTTCTTTCAGCTGCTTGGGTTACTTTTCTATTTACAGTATCGAAATACAGCTCGATTTCAAAATTTATGGATTACTGGTTTTTGTATCGGTTTATCCTTTTTAGCAAAGCAATATGGATTATTCATTCTATTACCGATTGGGGTTGATATTCTCCTTCGAAAAAAACACATTCTTAAAGAAACATTCTCAATTGGTATTACATTACTGTTACCAATACTTTTACTTTGGATATATTATATCACTAAAGGAGTAAGTCTATCAGAATTTATACATTATATTCTGGGTAAAGGAGTTCATTTTGATGTTGGCGTAGGTACAGGAGTGGATCAAAAACTTAGCTTCTCCACTTTCAAACACACAATTTATAGGAATCCATACATTCTACTGGTCCCTATTCTTTTCTTTTTTAATTATAAAAAAATAACCAAAGAGAACTATTTTATAATTCTTCTTCCCATTGCCTCATTCAGTGTGCTTCTATTGGCTGCATACGATCATTATTTCCAATATATAATTCCTTATTACCTGTTACTTTTCGTCTATGCAATATCCATCATCGATAAAAAGAAATGGAATTTAATTATTCTACTTATACTTATTTTCACCACCATTCGAATTATGAGTATGGGATATAAGCAATTCAGAAATAATGAGATTGAATTTAATACTCAGAAAAAAGAAGTTCAAATTATCAAAGCACTAGTTCCAGAACAATCCGAAGTCTACTTGGATGGAGTTTCGCCAGCACTATATTATCTCTGTGATTTTAAATCTATTCAATTAAAAAAAATAGGTTTTACATTTCCAGGCTACTTTTATCCCGAAACTATCATAAATAATATGAATTCGGGAGCATATTTAATCGTAAGTGAGGAACATCAAAGCCAATATGATGTATTTTTGCAGCAGGCAATCAAAACGCCACTAACGTTAAATGATAAAAAATTCTTCATCTACAAAAAACAATAGTTTAGAAATAGATGATTATAAAATATACATACCATGAACGAAGAAATCCACAAAGCCTTTGAAGTACTCCAAAACGGAGGTATTATTCTTTATCCTACTGATACTGTTTGGGGAATTGGCTGTGATGCGACTAATGAAGAAGCGGTTGCCAAAATATATAAACTAAAGCAAAGAGAAGAAAGTAAAAGTATGATTGTTTTGGCCAATGGCGAAAAAATGATGTATTCTATTTTCAAAGACATTCCAGAAGTAGCTTGGCAAATCATCGATTTATCTGAAAATCCAACAACTTTAATATTGGATGCTCCACGAAATGTAGCCAAAAATGTTATCGCACCCGATAATACATTAGGCATCCGAATTGTAAAAGAACCATTCTGTTTCAAATTACTGGAACGATTAAAAAAACCATTAGTTTCAACTTCAGCCAATATTAGCGGACAACCTACACCGAAATCTTTCAAAGAAATAAGCAAAGAGATTTTGGAAGGCGTAGACTATGTTGTAAATTTGCATCACGATAGAATTGCGGGTAAACCATCAACCATCATAAAGTTGGGCAATGATTCGCAGGTAAAAGTGATACGACGTTAATGAAGAAAGACCTAAACTATAAAGAAGCTTTAAGCAATACAATTTTTGAAATAATTTCACAAGCAGCAAGTGAACTAAATGTTGACTGTTATGTAATTGGTGGATTTGTTAGAGATCATATTTTACAAAGAAATACGGCTAAAGATATTGATATTGTTGCGGTAGGAAGTGGTATTGAATTGGCTTTAAAAGTTTCTGAATTATTACCCAAGAAACCTAAGGTTCAAGTTTTCAAAACCTATGGAACTGCCATGTTGCGCTATGAGGATGTTGAAGTAGAATTTGTTGGAGCGCGTAAAGAATCCTATCATTTTGACAGTAGGAATCCTGTTGTTGAAAATGGAACATTACAAGACGATCAAAACCGTCGTGATTTCACCATCAACGCACTAGCCATCTCTTTAAATAAAGATAATTACGGTGCTCTTTTAGATCCTTTCAATGGTATTGAAGATTTAAACAACAAAATAATCCGTACACCATTAGATCCAGACATTACTTACTCTGATGATCCATTGCGTATGATGAGAGCCATTCGTTTTGCCACGCAATTGAATTTTAGAATTGAAACAGAATCCTTAGATGCTATTACCCGAAATAAAGAACGTATTGCTATTATTTCAGGAGAACGTATTGTAGATGAATTAAACAAAATTCTTTCTACACCAAAACCGTCTGTTGGCTTCATATTATTACATAAAACAGGTTTACTCCACCTCATCATTCCTGAGTTAACAAACTTACAAGGAGTTGAAGAGGTAGAAGGACAAACCCATAAAGATAATTTCTACCATACACTCGAAGTTGTCGATAATATTTCACAAAATACTGATGATGTATGGTTACGTTGGTCAGCATTACTACATGATATTGGTAAAGCGCCTACAAAACGTTTCCATAAAAAAATTGGATGGACCTTCCATGGTCATGAATTTTTAGGGGGTAAAATGGTCAAAAAATTATTTGAGCGTTTGCACATGCCTTTAAATCAAAAAATGAAGTTCGTTCAAAAGATGGTTACACTAAGTTCTAGGCCTATTGTTCTTGCGGATGATATTGTAACGGATTCTGCTGTGCGACGATTAATTTTTGATGCAGGAGAAGATGTAGAAGATTTGATGACATTATGTGAAGCAGATATCACGACAAAGAATCCAACAAAATTCAAAAAATACCATCATAACTTCAAAATTGTACGTCAAAAAATTGTTGAGGTAGAAGAGCGCGATCATGTTCGTAAATTCCAACCACCCATAACAGGGGAAGAAATCATGGCAATTTTTAATATTCCACCTTCTCGTGAAATTGGAGTGATTAAAGAAGCGATTAAAGAAGCCATTCTGGAAGGAGAAATCCCAAATGAATATGAAGCAGCTTATGCATTCATGATGAAAAAAGCTCAAAAATTAGGCTTAACCATCGGCAACTCAAAATAAAAAAATTATAATGAAAAAATATTTCAATTCTGCTGCAAAAACTACATTAATATTAGTGTATTTAGTAATCGTTGCTGGAGCTTTAGTTCGTATGACTGGCTCTGGAATGGGATGTCCAGACTGGCCAAAATGCTTTGGATACTATATTCCGCCAACCGATATTTCAGAAATTGAATGGAGCCCAAATCATGAATTTAAAAAAGGCCAGATTATTATTCATGAAGAAAAACTGGTAGTAGCCAAAGAAACCTTTACAACCTCAACTACCTTTGAGGATGTACATTGGGAACCTTATACCAAACATGATTATGCTTCTTTTAATGCAATGCATACCTGGATTGAGTACATCAATCGATTGTGTGGTGCACTAGCCGGTATGGCAACATTTGCCATGGCTATATTTTCTTTTTCTTTTTGGAAAGAGAAAAAAGCAATTGTACTCCTATCTTGGCTCGCTGTATTTATGATGGGATTTCAGGCATGGCTTGGAGCAACAGTAGTATACTCTGTACTTGCTCCTGTACGCATTACGGTACACATGGTGATGGCTTTACTGATTGTAGCGGTGATATTATACATTTTGCATTTAGCAAATCGTAAACCGATTACCTTCGTCAAAAATCGACTATTTCAAAACGTAGTAGTGATTTCAATAATACTTACTCTTATACAGGTTGTATTAGGAACTCAAGTGCGTCAATTAGTAGATGAGCAAGTAAAAGCAGTAGGATACAATCCTGCTTTATGGCTCGACAATCCAACCGTTACGTTCTATATTCATCGTACTTTCTCTTTTATCGTATTGGGTATAAATTTATTCTTATATCTTCAGAATAAGAAATTGAAATTAGGATACCAAAAAATAAACTGGGTGTTATTACTTCTTATTATTGAGGTAATTTCTGGTGTTGGAATGTACTATTTTGATTTTCCATTTGGATTACAAGCCATACATTTAGTAATCGCTTCCATCCTATTTGGAGTTCAATTTTATTTAATTTTGGAAACAAGAAGAAAATAAAAACATTTGGATGATTAACACAATAATACAATCCATCTATCCACTGCCTGAGCAATCGTTAGCCAAACTAACTGAAACCATTGATCTTGTTACCTTACCCAAAGGGCATTTACTCTTTAAAGCTGATAAAATCGCAACCAATATCTATTTTATTAAAAAAGGGATTGCACGCGCTTTCTGTCATGAGGTTGATAATGAAGTAACATTCTGGTTTGGTATGGAAGGTGATATTGTTCTTTCCTACAATAGTTATATCAGCCTAAAACCAGGCTATGAGAATATTGAATTATTAGAAAATTCAGAATTATTTGTTTTAAAATCAGCGACTCTTCAAGCCCTATATAATGAAGATATTCATATTGCCAATTGGGGTCGGAAATTTGCTGAGCAAGAATTAATCAAAACAGAAGATCGCTTTATTTCTAGTCAATCAAAAAATGCAACTACACGTTATACCGAATTAATCAACACAACTCCTGATATTTTAAAAAGAGTACAATTAGGTTATATTGCTTCATACTTGGGGATTACTCAGGTTTCTCTAAGCCGTATTCGCGCCGTTCAAAAATAAAATCATTTTTTATCAAATGTTAAATTCAGTCTGCTAATTTATAAAGACCTTTGTCCTCATAAATAATCAAGATATGAACTGGATAATGTTAATAATAGCAGGGCTATTTGAAGTAGGATTTGCTACTTGTTTAGGAAAAACAAAAGAAGCAACAGGAACAACAGCAACCTTATGGTTTGCAGGCTTTTTTGTCTGTTTAACAATTAGTATGATATTATTATATCGTGCCTCGCAGACTCTTCCTATCGGGACTGCCTATGCAGTATGGACTGGAATTGGTGCAGTGGGAACAGTATTAATGGGGATTCTGATTTTTAAGGAGCCTGCAGATTTCTGGAGAGTATTTTTCATCAGTACATTAATTTGCTCCATCATCGGATTGAAATTTGTTGCTGCACACTAAAAAACAGTAAACTCATCTATATAAATAAGGCGTTATTCTTTTATTAGAATACCGCCTTTCTTTTTGTATTTATTCGATCCAGCTTTTAAAAGCATTAACCTTTTCCCGACTCACAATCACCTCATCTTCTTTGTAGGTTGGCAAAATTACTTTCAATCTGGAATTACTATAGAGTACTATTTCTCGTATGGCTTGCAAAGGAATGATGAATTTCCGACTAATTCGGAAAAATGATTTCGGATTTAATTCACATTCCAACTGTTCTAATGTGTTTTCAATGAGATAATTTCGGTTATCAATCGTATGAATATAGGTTCCTTTATTCTCGCTATAGAAACACTCAATTTCTTCAATCATGATTACCTTCAAGTGTTGTCCTACTTTAATGGTAAATCGTTTTTTATATTCTTTATCCAAAGTATTATTCAACATCTTTTTGATCTGATCAAAATCAAAGTTGAATGGTACCGCAGCTTTCGGCAATCTTTCTTGATATTTCTGTATCGCTATTTCCAAGTCTTCATCATCAATAGGTTTTAACAGGTAATCAATACTATTTAATTTGAATGCTTTTAATGCATATTCATCATAAGCTGTAGTAAAGATAATGGCGCTTTTAATTTCTACATTTTCAAAAATTTCAAAAGACAATCCATCGGATAATTGTATATCTAAAAAAATCAAATCAGGATGTGCATTATTTTTAAACCAAGTAATGGCTTGTTCAACAGAATGCAACATCACACTTACATCCAGAGAAAGTTTAGATAATTTTCTTTGAAGCAAACGGGCTGCTGGTTTTTCATCTTCAATAATGATAATATTCATTGCTTTATTTATAAATTAAAAATGGATTAATTTCTTTTCAAATGGATCTCAAATTACTCCCACTTTTCTCTCTTTTCTTCTTCCATCAATTTTTTAATTTTCTTCTCCTCCCAATTTTTTCCAAAAATCATATTCGGAATAAAGGTAGTCGCTGCATGAATCACAAGACCAATGCCCCAGCAAAAAGCAGTAATAAAATTACTATACTTAAAATACGATTCGCCCGGTTCCAAGTGGTTTATATTATATACAACGATAAATGCATTAACAACCAAGTATACCACAAAATGCGTATAGAAACCACGTATTTTTTTCACTTGCTCTTGCGCTTTTAAATAGCGTTCTTCATTTTGATAATTACGTTCCATAATTTTACTTATTTCCAGATTTGTTGATCATCATCCTTTTTCATCAATTCTTTAATCTTTCTTTCCTCCCATCGCGCTCCGTATCCAAATACATTGAACGCATGAATCGTTAATCCAAATCCCCACCCAAACATTGGGAAGAAAAACCATTTAAATCCCCATGCCGTCTGGTAATTGATAAAGGCCAAAAAGGGTATAACAAAGCAATACGAAATTAGACTGCTGTAAAATGCTTTAATCGCCTTTACTTGCTTTTGTGCTTTAATATAGGATTCATTTATATTGTGTTGTGGAATCTCTGTTTTCATGACTTGTTTCGTTAAGATTGGTATTTTAACTGAAAATATTTTTGCATTCGATTCAATAATCACTTTTCTATCCGTCAAAATAGCATATCGATTAATAATATTTTGAAGCCCAACACCGCCTCCATCTTGTAGTACTTCTTTCTTTTGGTAATCATTTTCAATGACCAAATAATTATTTTGTTCAAAAATGCGAATGTGTAAAGGGTGTTCTTCACTCACTACATTATGCTTTACTGTATTCTCTAGTAATAGTTGTAATGATAACGGGGCTACTTTTCCTTCTGGATTTAAGATTATTTCCGGTACTTCATAATATAAGCTCTCTTCAAAACGCATTTTCAAAAGATTCATATACGTCTTGGCAAAGGCCAATTCTTCTGCTACAGTGACCAATTCTTTATCTTTTTGTTCTAAAACATATCGGTAAATTTTAGACAAAGAGGTTGTGAATTTTGATGCATTATCTGGATTTTCTTCTATTAATGAAGCCAATACATTCAAACTATTAAAGAGGAAATGTGGATCAATCTGATTTTTCAAACTCTCAAATTGAGCCGATGCCGTACCCGCTATAATCTTCTGTTCTTTGACTTTATTTTCTTGTGATTTTTTATAGAAATATAGGGAATGAAAGAATAAAGAAATAACCAATGTAATGAATAACGAAACTATATATTCCTTCGCTTTTTCTTCCTGTAAAAAAGTTTGAAAAGGAATTCCTTTAAACCCAACGTGAACCATTGTTCTCAACAGAAATATACCTGCCATCGTCAATGATATACTTCCTGCTACTCCTATAACTAATCTGTACTTTTTATATCGATCCCATACTACTCGATTATTTAGATAATCAAAATAAAGGACATTAATCATGGTAAGTGTACTTCCAAATAAGCAATACAAGCCTAGTTCTTCTAAAAAAGCCGTATCAAATACTAATTGTCTGCCGTAAACAATTTGGATAAAAATAATTACAGTAGCAATAACAAAACTTATTACGATTCCTTTGATTAAAGTTTTATATAGAAATTTCATCATCACTTACTCTTTTAATAATTCTAACAGCTTATTTACAGGTTTTTGCAATTTCCTCAGCTCTTTCTAATCCCCATTTAGGAGAAAAGGTATTTTCAGGTTTAAATGTAGCAAAAAGTCCAATTGCTTTTTTAATTTGAGCACACATTGGTTGTGTATCTTGTCCAAAATATTTCGCTCCTCCTATTTCAAATTCCGCTTTAGAGAAAACAACTCTTGGATTATCTGGCGCTATGGCTTCTGCTTTACCATAAACTTCCATTACTTTTGCAGAATATCTCATTCCATTCGTCTGTGGATCGGATACAATCCAAGCAGTATAAATTAAGGCTTGAACAACTAATAACTCTGCATTTTTTTGATCTTTGATTAATTCAACATCTAATGCATCCTGTGCTTTGTTCAATAAAGCATCAATCTGATTTTTATCTTTGGTTACAAAGGCAGCAGTTGTGTTAACCATTGCTACATAATAATTCGGTAACCAATTGTCTTTTTCTACTGAAGCAATACGTTCAAACTGTGAGGAAGCTTCCGTAGTTTTTCCTTCTCCCCATAATGCAAAACCTTTTTGCATTCCTTGTTCATATTGCGTTTGTGCTGTTAACATACTGCAAATGAATAATACGAGCATTGTTGTAATTTTTATCATATCTATAAGCTTAATGGTTATTATTAATTTCTATACAAATTTCAGTAGAAAGTCATCACTATAAAAAAGAGTCTTACTCAATTGTAAAAAACAAAGGATGAACTGTAAAAAACAGCTTTAATTAAGATTTTCCAATTGGTTACTCTTCTTATCATCGCTTATAGTCCAGAAGAAACCAACAAAAAAGAAACGATCGGCTGTAGGTGTAACTGCCTGACTTTTAAAAACTCCATTTAAATCAGGTCTCGTAGAATAATCATATCCATATATATTTCGGAATCCTAATACATTGGAAATAGAAAAATAAAGAATCTTTTGAGGGCTTAATAAATACGCCCAACTCAAACTTAAATTATTATATGCCTTAGTCTTTCCATTCATAAAAGTTGCCTCATTAGGGTTATTATACGGTCTCCCTGAAGTAAACGTATGCGTTACCCCTACTTGAGAGCGTAAATCATCAATCCAGTATTTGGTCACAATAGAAAATGTATGATCGGCAACAAAATTTGGGGTTACTTTCGTTGGATAATTTTTAAAATCCCTTTCCGTATTGATATAAGAATATGAAATCCAATATTCCAGATTTTTTATTGTCTTACTATCTCTCCAGAAAAGATCTAATCCTTGCGCATATCCTTTTCCTGAATTATTAAATACCGAATTGTATTGGGATGAGGGTGTATCGTATTTCACCAAATTATCGTATTTCTTGTAATATGCTTCTGCTCGAAAAATTCTCCCTCTTACATTATATTGATAATTCAATATATAATGTTGTGTTTTTTCATTCTCTAAGTTGGTTGTATATTTCAAATAGTCTTGTCTTGGGGCTTGGACAAAGTCTCCGTATGCAAAAGATACTTGTGCATTTTTATTCATTTTATAGGCTATAGAAGCTCTTGGAGAAACCGAAAACTGGTCGAGCAAACCGTTTTGTGAAGCTCTCACACCGATCTTCCCTGCTAATTTTTTAGATAGAAAAATATCCATTTCACTATATACCGCTGCAATATTACTTTGGTATCCACTACTCACGGTATTTATGTTAGGCTCTCTGTAGTCTTCATCAAATTTTGTAATGAAATAATCCCCTCCAAAAGTTAATTTCATTCGATCTGAAATATTTTTTCGTAATTTTAATTTTAGGTGAGAAGCATGTTCCCCATTCTTAACATTGTTGAGCCCTAAACCAATTTTATTTTGATCATATCCGTAGCTTAATCCCGTTACTATTTGCCAGTTTTCACCAAAATATCCTTTGTAAGATCCATTCAGATAAAAATTATTATTATTCATATCGACACGAATAGGATCATCGTGATTTACATCGTTCTGATCTAAATCGAATGTAGCATGATTAAAGGCTGTATATAATTTTAATAATCCATTCTCAAACTGTCTTCGGTAAACTGCTTCTCCCGATAGCGATTGATAGGGCTTATTCCAACTAATATTTTGAGGAATCAATTTTTGATACGGTGTTAAATCGGTATATGCCATATTCACACTCAAAGAAGATTTATCCCATTTCTGCGTATTTCCTAAACCTAAACCTACGGTCATAAAAGCAATATCAGTTTTTTCCTGAACCGGTTCATCAATTGTACTGAGTAATAATACACTGGATAATGCTTCCCCATATTCTGCCGAATAACCACCTGTAGAAAAACTAATCCCATCAAATAAGAAAGGCGAAAAACGTCCTCTAGTCGGTAAGTTATTAGTGCTTGCTCCATAAGGTTGTGCTACCCGTATACCATCAATAAATGTTTGTGTTTCGTCAGCTTCTCCTCCGCGAACGAATAATTTCCCACTTTCCCCTACGGTTTGTGTTCCTGGTAATGTTTGCAACGCTGCAATAATATTCCCTGCCGAACCTGCAGTCGTCACAATATCTAATGGTTTCAGAGCTGCTACCTTAGCATTATCTCCAGATTCAAAAGTTCCTGCATTAATCATAACCGCATCTAATCCGTTAATGGATGATTTGAGTTTAAACGTTTTGGATTGAAAAGACTCCACCACTACCTTTAATTTCAATGTTTCAAAAGTCAAAAAGCTAATAATTAAGATTTGCTCTCCTTTTGCAGTAGTCATAAAAGTAAATTCTCCATCCGTATCTGTTGAAGTGCCATCATAAGTTCCGTCAATGTACACATTGGCATTTCCCAATGGAATACCTTGTTCATCCACAACTTTACCCGAAAGTTTAGTTTGCGCCTCTACTATTATTAAACTGAATAGGCAAAAGAAAGTAATTATCGTTTTCATACTATTGATTTTGGTTATAGCAAATGTGCGACAACGGGAATCCTTACCATAAAAAAGAGTACTGAGTTGTACAATATCAAGGATGAATTGTAAACCAATTATTTCTATCTTTAATCATTAAAAATACCCACATGACACCTACTGACATCATCAAAACCAGACTCTTAAACCAACAGATTTCTGCAAGAAACTTCAAAACACCCGAAGAAATTGTAGCATGGCAATTGGGATTTCAAGCACAGGACTTCACTAGTTCTAAATGGGCTATTGGGATGCGTTTATCTAATACTACTGAAGCCGAAGTGGAAAAGGCACTCTTGGAACGGAAAATAATTAGAACATGGCCTATGCGGGGAACGATCCATATCATTGCTGCAGCGGATGTACATTGGATGTTTGACCTTTTAAAACCACATATATTGCGCATTCATGCATCCGTTTTTCGGGAACAAAACTTAAATGAAGCAATCTTATTAAAATCCAATGATGTATTACAGCAACTATTGGAGAATAAAAAAGAATTGACCCGAGAAGAATTGTCTCTGGGTCTAAAACAAAAAGGAATTGAAGCCGATAAAGTACGATTATCTTGTATTTTGACTCATGCAGGATTAAGCAAACTCATTCATTTTGGAACTAAAAGAGATGCTGAATTCACCTATAGCCTCTATCATTCATTACCTCTTCAAAGTACTTCTTTCGAAATAGATGAAGCTGCTGCCCACATGGCCTATCGCTTCTTCAATAGTCATGGTCCAGCAACTTTAGAAGATTTCACATGGTGGTCTGGACTAAGCCGAAGTAAAGCTAAAATTGCAATCGAATTAGCAAAAGTAAATCTACAGGAAATAAAAGATAAGGATCAAACATATTGGATGTCTACTACAATTTCACCACTACAAGATCATTCTACTACTTTTTTGCTACCTAGTTTTGATGAATACTTAATGGGTTATCGTGATCGTAGCTTTTTCCTTGATTCCAAAAATCAAAAAGATGTTATTCTCAAAAATGGCCTCTTTAAATCTTCTATCATAATAGATGGGAAAATTATAGGAACATGGAAACGCATCAACCAAAAAGAGGCTATACAGATTGAGGCTACTCCTTTTATCCCGCTCAATGAACGACAAAAAAGCACAATCCATAAAGAAGCAGAACGTTACGCTCGATTCCTTGAAAAACCATTGTTGGATGTAAAGTATATTCACATCTAAAAGAATATTAATAAACTTTTAACGTAAAGTCTTTTCCATATTTGCCTTATTAAATTTTTCTATTGATTATTTTTGTATCACTTTTTACCACATAGAACACTCGTTTTCAAACTATCGCCTCATTCATTTGGAAATTAGCCTTCAAAAAAATAATAAAACCATGAACAAAATAGGCAAAATTAAGAAGAATTATGAATGGATTAAAATTCAAAAATTAGTTGTTGTATCCATTCTTATAGGATTCCTCTGTGCTTTGTTAGCTTTGACCTTGAAACGTATGACGGAATATTATGAGGAAATATTTTTCCATCTCACTTCTGTTTATGTACTCTACTTTGTACTCTTCCCTATATTCGGATTATCTGTCATTTATATTTTAAGACAGTATCTTTTCAAGAAGAAAGAAAATAAAGGAATTAAAGAGATTTTTGAAAGCGTTAGTACACCTAATAAAAACATTCCGGTATACAAAATCCCCTCTCATTTTATTAATGGTTTAATTACCGTGATATTTGGAGGTTCAACAGGTATTGAAGTTTCAACCGTTGTAGCATCAGCTGCTATTGGTTCGGTTGCACAGCAAAAAGAAAATTTATTTAAAAAATACAAAACAGAACTTATCTGTGCTGGTGTTGCCGCAGGAATTACCGCTTTATTCAGTAGTCCATTTGCTGGTATTCTTTTTGCTTTTGAAGTAATTTCTAGAAAAATAACAAAAGCTTTTCTTATTACGAATATCATTGCAGTAGCGGTAGCCTTTGGTTTCATCTTCATATTGGATGAAAAACCTTTATTTGCTGTATCCATTGCAACATGGCATTATCATGCAATTCCTTATTTTATTTTATTGGGAGTTTTAGCAGGATTAAATTCCGTTTATCTTACCCGAACGGTTATGCTTATTAAAGCACAATTTTCAAAAATCAAAACACATTATACAAAAATTGTCATTGGTTCCATCATATTGAGTATTTCACTTATTCTTTTACCTCAATTATACGGCGAAGGATATCATGCAATAAAAGATATCATACATAATTCTGCTGATATTACTTTGACGTTTTCCTTTGCTCTTACATTACTTGGAATTTTATTACTAAAACCGATCGTTACATCTGTAACCTTAGCTTCTGGTGGAGATGGTGGTGTTTTTGCACCTAGTATTTTCATTGGTGCCTTTCTAGGATTATTTGTTGCCATAGTGTTGAATACGTTTTTCCATGTCAATGTTATTCCGATTAACTTTATGATTATTGGAATGGCAGCCATGCTTAGTGCCAGTATACATGCTCCATTTACAGCATTATTCTTGATTTGCGGACTGATTAATGATTATACATTATTCTTTCCAATACTTGTAGTGTGTTTAATTTCAAAATATACCGCAAAAAAAATATATCCATATACCGTATATACTTTTTCACCCATAATAACGAAATAATCAAAAGGTTCTTAGTACCATGCCCATTAAAAAGATAAAAAAGAATTACCGTAAAGCCCGATACATTTTATACAAGGAGACTCTTGTTGATTATAAAGAGCACTTTTGGGCATTTTTAGGATCATTCATTGGCTTAGGTATTATTACTTTTTTAGAATATAGAGTTTTCCCAGAATCTGATTTAGTCTTTTTAATTGGATCATTTGGTGCCTCTTGTGTTTTGGTATATGGTGTAATACAAAGTCCTTTGGCACAGCCGCGTAATCTTATAGGCGGTCATGTCGTTTCGGCTATAATTGGAGTAACGATACAAAAATTAATTCCAGACCTTATCTGGATTAGCGCTCCTCTGGCTGTATCATTATCAATTGTGATGATGCAAATTACCAAAACCTTGCATCCACCTGGAGGTGCTACTGCGTTGATTGCGGTAACGGGTTCTCAGGAAATAAAAAACTTAGGCTATTGGTATGTTGTATCTCCTGTATTGAGTGGAGCTTTAATCTTATTGGTTGTAGCTTTAATTTTCAATAACATGACTTCAAATCGTCACTACCCTACGGATAAAAGATTTACACGCAATGGTCGCCGTTGGTATCATATAACCAAAAGATCGTCCTAAAGTAGGATTCATTTTGTAGTTTAGTAAACCTATCTAATACATCATCTATATGCTACAGATTAACAAAATTCATCATATTGCTATTATCTGTTCTGATTATGAAACATCCAAAAAGTTTTATACAGAGGTATTAGGTTTTACAATACTACGAGAAGAATACCGAAAAGAGCGACAATCCTATAAACTAGATTTAGCCTTAAATGGGCATTATAGCCTTGAATTATTTTCTTTTCCAAATCCACCGCATCGTATTTCAAGACCTGAAGCAACAGGTTTACGTCACCTTGCTTTTGAAGTAGATAGTATAACGACTACCATAGATTATTTGAATACCCATCACATCATATCAGAACCAATCCGAATAGATGACGTTACACAGAAAAGATTTACCTTCATTAGTGATCCCGATCTACTACCGATTGAATTCTACGAAAAATAATATCTTTTTCAAATCTATTATATCCCCTTGATTAGATAATATTTATCCTATTCTCTCGTGATTTTATTAACCATAATAAAATCAATGTTCAAAAAACTTATACGATCCGATAAAAAGAAAAAGGATTATAACGTACCTTTACCTCCTCAATAAAAAAACAGAATATGGTATATAAATTCAGAGTAATTCTCGATGCTGAAGAAGATATTTTTAGAGACATCGCGATTATGGACAACGCAACTTTAGAAGATTTCCACAACGCTATTGTGAATGCTTTTGGTTTTGATGGAATGGAGATTGCTTCTTTTTACACGTGTGATGAAACATGGACGCAGGAAGATGAAATTTCACTTTTTGACACAGGAGATGTTGCTGGTGAACAAAAAATAATGAGTGATTATGCGCTTTCGGATTTATTAAATGAAGACAACACTAAATTAATTTATGTGTATGATTTCTTGAATATGTGGACGTTCCTAATTGAACTTGCTGCTATTGAAGAAACACCAGAACCAGGTGAACGTTATCCTCACCTACTTTTCTCTCATGGTGAATTACCTATAGAAGCTCCAGAAAAAGATTTCAATGACACTACGGTTTCAAAAGATGATATCTATGGTGACTTCGAAGATGATTTCGATGAAGATGATATGGACATGTTTGGTGATAATAATGATTCTTTTGAAGATTTCGGTTTTGAAGAAAACTGGAATTAATAGAGTATATCTATAAACCGAAAGTATTTAAATACTATACTTTCAAGACATAAAAAACGTTCTTTTTCATAGTTCTTTTATCAATAACTCAAAATATACAATGATTAACTTATACAATACCCACATTGAAACACTTTCTATTCACAGAGTAGGAAACAAAAGTAGAAATGAAGCCATTTTCTTATCAGAGCAGCCTTATAACTTAAATGATGAGATTACCCCATTGATAAAAGAATTTTTCTTTAAACCTTTTAGAGATAAAGAGGAAAACTATTTCCAATTTGCTCATGATGTACATTTAGATTATCACGACATGTATAACCTTGCTACTGAGATTTTTAACGCTCCTGCAACATTACATGAAGTTTCTAAAAAAATAACAAAACACTTGTTTGAGCAATCAAATCATCCTCACATTAAAAATGGAGAAGTGTATGTTACTTACTTAACAAACTTGAGTATTGATAACAATGTGGTTGATGCTATTGGTATTTTCAAAAGTGAATTAAAAAATGATTTCCTTCAGTTCGAAGAAAAAGAGACAACCCTTGAAATGATTCTTCAACAAGGAGTAAGTTTAAACAAATTGGACAAAGGATGTATCATCTTCAATTACAAGAAAGAAGAAGGATATAAAATATTGACAATTGATAGTAACCGTTACGATGCTCGTTATTGGTTAGAGCATTTCCTTTCGGTAGATGCATTCCAAGATGAAAACTTCATCACGAAGAAATATTTAAAATTCTGTCAGGATTTTGCTAAGGATGTTGTACTTCCTGCAGAAGACAAAAAAGAAGAGGTAATGTTCATGAATCGTTCTGTAAATTATTTTGCAAAGAATGATCAGTTTGAAGAAACAAACTTCTTGAATGAAGTAATTGACAACCCTGATTTAATTCCAGAATTCAAAAGTTACAAAGTAGATAAAGGAGAAAAGTACAGTATTGAAGATATTACAAATTTCCCAATTGCAAATACTGCAGTAAGTGATGCAAGAAAGAAAATGAAAAATGTAATTAGTCTTGATACTAATATTCAAATAAAGTTAGATTTCATTAATCCAGAAAGTGCAGAGAAATTTGTAGAAAAAGGATGGGATGAAGAAAAACAAATGTACTATTATCTAGTGTATTTTAATAAAGAGCAAAAAAGCTAAATCTTAACTGTTCTTCAAAAAAAAGCATTTTATCTCTGTTATAAAATGCTTTTTTTTTGTTTACAAATAGCCTAACTACATAAAGTATAATTTCCTACATTTGATAGAGAATAGCGACCCCAAATCGACCAAAACAGACCAAAATGCATGGCAAACAAACTGAAACTATACCTTAAAGCGGCTCAGTCTGCTAAAATTGGTATATGGGAAATTGATTTAAAAGAGAATACCATATACTGGGACATGGTTACGAGAAGTATTCATGAGGTCCCAAGTAATTTTACGCCCTCACCAGACAATACCCTAAGTTTTTATCCCGAAGGACGTGACCAAAGCTTAATCGCAAAGCTTATTTCTGAAAGTATTAAAGAAGGTACTCCATTCAGCGAAAAGTTCAGAATCATCTCTTACAGAGGAAATTTAAAGCATGTTGAGGTAAATTGTCAGGCTGTTTATGAAGATGATCAATGTGTATTACTTGTAGGAACTTTTCAGGATATTACAACAGAACACAATCTTATTAATGAACTTGAGCTAAATGTAGAAAAATTTCATCAGGCCTTTGAATATGCTTCTATTGGAATGGCATTAGTTTCCATTCGAGGAAATTGGTTAAAAGCCAACAAAAGCCTTTGCAATACGTTTGGTTACACCGAAGAAGAACTATCTGGAATTACATTTCAGGAAATAACCCATCCAGATGATTTAGATCTAGATCTCAACTTTAGCAATCAAATGATTCGTAGGGAGATTGAAAATTACCAAATGGAAAAAAGATATTTCCATAAAAACGGGCAAATTGTTTGGGCACATCTAAGTGTCTCTTTAGTATGGAAAGAGGATGAAACACCCTTGTATTTTATCTGTCAAATTAAAGACATTACGGAAAGTAAATTTGTTTCTGAAGCCCTTAACGAAGAGCGTATCCGACTCGCTGGAATTATCGAAGCAACCAATGTAGGTACTTGGGAGTGGGAAGTTCAAACTGGAAAAACTATCCTCAACGAACGTTGGGCCAATATGCTCGGATACAAACTGGAAGAACTTTATCCTATTAATTTTGAAACTTGGGCCAATCTTATGCATCCTGAAGATTTGAAAAACTCTAATATTCAGTTGCAAAAATGCTTTACAAAGGAAATAACTCATCTAGACAATGAGTCTAGAATGAAACATAAAAATGGACATTGGGTATGGATACAACACCGTGGAAAAGTGGTGAATTGGTCTCCTACAAATGAACCTATTTTAATGCTTGGTACGCATACCGATATTACAGAACGCAAAGAAAAAGAAAAAAGATATTCTGCTGTATTCAATTCAACATTTCAATTCACAGGATTACTCACCACAGATGGGACTCTAATTGATGTAAATGAAACCGCTTTAAATTTTGCAGGCATCAAGCAAAAAGAGATTATCGGAAAAAAATTCTGGAAAATCAATTGGTGGAATAAAGCGCCCGAAACAGAAAAACTATTAAAGGAAAACATCAAGAAAGCTGCCAAAGGAGAATTTATACGTTATAATGTTCAAATCAAAGGCATTAAAGGCGTATACATTTGGGTCGATTTCTCTATAAAACCAGTATTCAATGATCAAGGAGAAGTATACTTATTAATTCCCGAAGGAAGAGATATAACACAACAAAAAGCTTCGGCCGATAAAATGCGTCAGCTCTATCTCATTATGGCTGAATCCAAAGATAGTATTACTCAAAGCCTCTTTAATACCTTAAAAACAGGAACTGAATTATTAGGAATGGAAGCTGGTTTTATATCTGAAAACATAGAAAACACCTATAAAATCCTTCATAATTACCCTACTGCACACCCCGTAAAGCCAGGTGATTTTTTTAATCTGGAAGGCTCTTTTTGTGATTTTACACTTAAAAAGAAAGATGTATTTACGATAAATCATGTAAGTATGTCTAAGCTAAAATTACATCCTTATTATCGTAGTATTCAGGTAGAATCTTATATTGGAATCCCACTTCGGGTAAATGGGAAGTTTTATGGAACGCTGACTTTTATTTCAACCCAAATAAAATCTAAAAACTTCGCAGAGAATGATCTAGAATTTATTCGAATGCTTGGGAAATGGGTGAGCACTCTGATTGAAACCAGAACAACAAAAAAAGCACTTGAGGACAGCGAAAAACACTATCGCACATTTTATGAATTATCTCCTATAGGCATTATTCTAATTGATATAGAAACAGGACGATATATTGATGTCAACTCTGCTTTTCTAGATATGGTGGGCTACTCTGAAGAGGAAATCAAAAAATTAAGCTTTTGGGAAATATCCCCTGAAAAATATCGTGACGAGGCCAATCATCATTTGGATCAATTGAAACTTACAGGCAAGTATGGCCCATTTGTAAAAGAGTACATTCATAAATCTGGGCAATTGATTTCTGTTTCTTTAAATGGTGTAAAAATAACCCGTCATAATAATGGTAGTTACATATACTCAACTGTAGAGAATATAACAGATCGAATTGATAAAGAAATTGAGCTCCGTAGCACATTAGATTTAGTGAGTGAACAGAACAAACGCTTACTCAACTTTGCACATATTGTATCCCATAATCTACGTTCACACGCCGGAAATTTTGAGCTTTTATTAAATCTATTGAAGGAAGAAATTAATGAGGATGAGAAAGTTGAATTGGTTGATTTGCTCATTACAAATGCCAATAATCTCCAGGAAACCGTCGAAAATTTAAATGAAGTCGTAAAAATTCAAATTGACATTAAACAGCAATTAAAAGAATTAAATCTATTTGATGAAATTCAAAAAGCAATTCTCACGGTAAACGGCCCAATATCAGACACTAATGCACAAATAAGCATAGTCGTTCCGAAAAACCTTACGTTAAAATACAATCCAGCCTATATGGAAAGTATATTATTGAACGTTCTATCTAATGCCATAAAATATAAAGACCCAAATCGGGACCCTAAAATAGAAGTTAAACTTATTGATGACCCTAATTACATTATCATCACCGTTGAAGATAATGGACTCGGAATCGATTTGGAACAAAATCGACATAAACTGTTTGGTATGTACAAAACTTTCCACCAAAATAAAGATGCCAGAGGCATCGGATTGTTTATTACTAAAAACCAAATTGAGGCACTCGAAGGTAAAATTGAAGTAAGTAGTACTGTAGGAATAGGTACTACATTCAGTATATTCTTGAAAAAACAATAAAAATCAACATCAATGAAAAAAATTGATACAGCCTGTATCGTTGACGATGATAGTATATTTACCTATGGGGTAAAAAAACTGATGGAAATTTCTAATTTCTGTGAACGAATCCTAGTATTTCACAATGGCTTGGATGCTATCCAACATATTAAAGTTTTGATTAATAATAAAGAAACTTTACCCGAAGTACTTTTACTAGATTTAAATATGCCCATCATGGATGGATGGCAATTTCTAGATGAGATCATTAAAATCGAACCCGCCAACAGCATTACTATTTTTATTGTAAGCTCATCCATTGATTCTCATGATCATGAAAAAGCGCTGGAATATAAACGCATTTCAAAGTTTATCATCAAGCCCATACTAAAATCAGATCTGGAAAAAATTTTAACTGAATTTAACAAACCAACTCTTTAAAAATATTTTATTTTGCTGAAATAAGCTTAAATTTAATTCAGATTTATCCTCGAAAAGATACCAATGCAGAAAGTCATAAAAAATAAAATCCTACTTACCTTTTTATTACTTTTTGTATGTCAAATAGTTACATCACAAGAAGTAAAAACAAAAAAGGATAGTATTCAATTTTACAAGAATATTGAGAACTATTCTAAAAAGAGAGGTTTTACGAAATTCATCCATAAATTGATTTTTAGATCGGAACATGAACGAGTTCCTCGAAAAACAAAAAATGCCGAGGTAATTCCTATCCCATCAAAACCGTATGAAGGTAAAATTATTCGTAAAATCAATATTGTTACGCTAGATCCTTTTGGATACTCCGTTCATGATACAGTTCCTCGAAGTCAGCAGTTTCTAGGAAGAGCGGGAAACAAAATTCATATCAAAACGCGAGAAGTCACAATACGAAATTTATTATTATTCGATAAAGGAGATACCTTCGATTCTATCCAAGTTAAAGAATCGGCTCGTTTAATCCGTTCTCAAAGATATACCCGTGAAATATTGATAACTCCAGAAATGGTAAGTACCGATGGCGATTCTGTAGATATAAATATCCGAGTACTGGATACATGGAGTATTATTCCCAAAGGATCCATATCAGGTTCCCGTGTGAATTTTGAACTTACGGATCGGAATTTCCTAGGAATGGGACATACATTTAAGAATCAATATAAAAAACGAATATCAGGAAACAACAGTGCCTTCAACACAAGCTATTTCATTCCAAATATTGCCAATACCTATATCAATACAACTATTGCTTACGATATAGACTTGGATCAAAATTATACGAAAAGCATCAATGTAGAACGCCCTTTCTTCTCCCCTTTAACCCGGTGGGCTGGAGGTATCTATATTGATCAGAAATACCGATTGGATTCGTTAAAAGACATCAGCAATAATTATAGTCTTCAAGGATACCGATACGGCACTCAAGATGCATGGGGTGGATATTCCTTCCCTATTTTCAAAAATGCCAATAACAAAGACCGCTCTACAAACTTGATTGCATCGGCGCGGGTGTTACGCATTCGTTATTCCGAATTACCAGACCCACAATACAATCCTTACAACCAATACCAGAAAGAAAACTTCTATATGGTGGGTGTAGGTATTTCCTCCCGACGATTCGTACAGGATCGATTTGTATTCAACTATGACATCATTGAAGATATACCCACAGGCAGAATTTTTGGAATCACATTAGGGCGACAGATTCGAAATGATACCATACGGAATTACGTAGGAGCAAAATTATCCACTGGAAACTATCATAAATGGGGTTATTTGAGTGTTAGTGCAGAATATGGAACATTCCTCAATAATTCCAATTTAGAGCAGGGAGTAGCCTCCCTAGAAGCCAATTACTTCACGAGTCTTATTGAATGGGGAAATTGGAAATTTAGACAGTTTATCCAACCGAAAGTCATCATAGGAATTAACCGTAAGCCTTATGATCGAATCTCGATTAATGATAATTATGGAATTCCAGGATTTGATGCGATACGACTGGAAGGAACCAAGAAAGTTTTACTTACATTTCAAACGCAATCCTATGCTCCATGGGATGTGGCGGGCTTCCGTTTTGGCCCTTTTCTCACCTGTACCTTTGGGATGCTAGGAAATGAAGATACTGGATTTTCAAAAAGCCAACTCTATTCAGAATTCGGTGTAGGGGTATTAATCAATAATAAATTCTTAATATTCAATACATTCCAATTCTCCTTTGCCTTCTATCCTACTATACCGGGTAATGGTAATAATATATTTAAAACCAATTCGATTAAAACATCTGATTATTCCTTGCATAGCTTTGAATTTGGAAAACCAAATCCGGTTCCTTATCAATAAGCTTAGTACTTTTTATAATTCCGTAGGACAAACTCCAAGGCAACATTTACAATCTGCCCCATCGTTGTACAAGATTTAAAATCCTTGTCCTGCGTATAGTCATACAAAGCTGCTTTGAGTTGATTGACGTTTTCTTCGGGTGCTAAATAATCGTTTTTCATGGCGACAAGCAAACGTTTTATTCTACTCTCGGAAGAAAGGATACGTTTGGCAATAGCCGATCGTTCTTCATTTTTATATTGCTCAATGGAACTTTCCTGTAATTTTTCGGAAACCATTTTCACCATCGTATAATTTTCTTTGAAAAACTGTGGTAGGTATACTCTAAAATTCCCTTCAAAACACTGCTGATCAAAATCAATTGCGCGAATTTTATATACCACGTGGTCAAAATCATGAATCGGGATAATCACATAATTGTACGAACGCATATCTCCCAATAATCGAATCATACAACGTTCATTGAACTTCACAAACTCTTTGGCAATTTGTGCCTTTTCATGAGGTGTACAATCGGGCAATAATGTTTTGATGAATACATCGCCAGCAATGCCAATAATGTGTTCTTCAATCAATGTTTTATTAAATACTAGAAAATTGATTTTATCTGGGGATAATAAATGTTCCAATTCCAACCCGTAAATACGGGAAGCATCTGCTTTTTTAATATAAAAATTAGTGTAATTATCATTTAAGATATTTCGGATTTTTACCCGAAATGGTTTCGAGTTCCCAAAAGTACAGTAGTCAATCGAATCCACGTTGAGGTAAGGAATTGTATCTTCATTACCATCCGAATGCAATAAAGTATAGACTTTTTTCAAATTCAGTTCAATATCCTGACGTTCATATTCTGAGTAATAAACCCGTAACCACAGTGTATCTTGATCATCCTTGTCATACACTACAACCGAACCAGAAAAACGCAATAGATCATCATAGAAAATTGGAATTTCGGTAGTACGATTATAACGCTCCAAATAATCGAAGAGAGTATCATCAATAGGATAAGAAGGCTTTTTATTCAACATTATTGGTTCATCCATAACAGGCAATTTTCTCAAATTTACAATTAATTGACTTTTTTTAGTAACAAATGCTTAAATTGTTCGTCATACTATAAAATAAAAATATACAATTTTGGAAAATATACTATCAATCACGAATCTCAATAAAAATTTTGGTTTACTACAAGCGGTTAAGAACGTTTCATTCGAGATCCAAAAAGGAAATGTATACGGAATTCTAGGCCCTAACGGAAGTGGAAAATCTACTACTTTAGGAATTATCCTAAATGTAGTCAATAAGACTTCTGGTGAATACAGTTGGTTTGGAGGAAATATGCAAACGCATGAAGCCTTAAAAAAAGTAGGTGCAATCATCGAAAGACCTAATTTTTACCCTTATATGAGTGCATATGAGAATTTAAAATTAGTTTGTAAAATCAAAAACATCAACTATTCTAAAATTGATGAAAAATTAGAAATCGTTGGACTTCTAGAACGAAAAGACAGTAGATTCAGTGCTTTCTCACTTGGGATGAAACAACGACTGGCTATTGCTTCTGCGTTATTGAATGATCCGGAAATTCTAATTTTAGACGAACCTACTAATGGATTAGATCCACAAGGAATTCGCCAGATACGAGATATTATTACCCATATTGCTTCACAAGGAACTACTATATTATTAGCCTCTCACCTATTGGATGAGGTAGAAAAAGTATGTAGCCATGTAGTTGTATTACGCAAAGGACAAATATTATATACTGGAACAGTGGACGGAATGGTTGCTAGTGAAGGTTTCTTTGAATTAAGATCGAAAGATCAAGACGCTTTACAAAATGCTTTAAAATCACATTCCGATTTAGACAAGATTGATGATAAAGATGGAAAACTAACCGTTTACTTTAAAAACAATGTTGAGCCAGAAGATCTCAATCGTTATTTGGCCGAAAAAGGAATTTATCTAAGTCATCTTGTAAAACGTAAAACAAGTTTGGAAGAGCAATTCATTCAAATCGTTGCCAATCAACAATAAAAAATTAAAGCCCAAACAAACATTAATTTTCATTTTAATACACAGAAACAATGAACCGTCTCTTTCAAATAGAACTTCAAAAATTATGGAAAAACAAAGCTAGTAGAGTTTTGATCCTATGTTACTTCATATTACTTTCCTTTATTGCATTAATTGCCTCTATAAAATTTGACATTGGTCCAATACAATTTCATTTGGCAGAACAAGGAATTTTCAATTTCCCATACATCTGGCATTTTAATACCTATATCGCAGCCATATTAAAATTATTCCTTGCGATAGTAATCGTTTCGATGATGGCAAACGAATACAGCTACGGAACCCTAAAACAAAATCTTATTGATGGAATGAGCAAGAAAGAATTCATTCTTTCAAAATTCATAACTGCTGTTATGTTGGCCCTTGTTTCGACAATTTTTGTCTTCATTATGTCATTAATCTTGGGACTATGCTTTTCATCCTATACAGAAGTAGGCATAATATTCTCCGATTTAGATTATCTATTAGCCTATTTTGTAAAACTAGTTGCCTTTTTCTCTTTCTGTTTATTCTTAGGAATATTAGTAAAAAGATCGGCTTTTGCCTTAGGATTTCTTTTCCTTTGGAATATTCTGGAAGGAATTATTATGCTGGTTCTAAAAGTGACTATGCCTGCGGAAAGCCAATTATATGCGAAGGTAGGCCAGTTTTTACCATTGGAATCGATGAGTAACCTTATCCTTCAACCCTTCCGAAGACTGTCTGCAGTACAAAACATTGAAACACAAATTACAGGATCGGCATCTACCATAGATTATAGCGTGAACTACTTCCATATATTAATTGTATTAGCATGGACAGCAATATTTGTTATATTATCATACAAATTATTGAAAAAACGAGATTTATAGTATCTTTGCCGGTGCTATGAAGAGAATAAAAAAGCACTATTTAGTTATCCTGTTTTACTGTTTTTCAATCAGTGTATCGGCACAATACATTCAGGTTGATGAAACTACTTATACTGTAGAACAATTAGTTAAGGATGTGCTCGTAAACAGTACTTGTGCACAAGTTTCAAATGTTACAGTAAACGGATGGGACTTTGGGAATGGAGAAAGAAGTTATGGCTATTTTAGCAAAGGGACGAGTAATTTTCCTTTTCAAAATGGAATCGTATTAACTACCGGAAAAGCAAGTGGTGCACAAGGACCCAACAACTCGTTACTCGATGATGGACCTACTTCATGGGGAGGCGATTCGGATTTAGGACAAGCATTAAACATCAGTAACTCGATTAATGCCACTGTTTTAGAATTTGACTTTTTACCCTTAACCAGTAAAATCAGTTTTGATTATATATTTTCATCCGAAGAATATCATGGAGATGCTCCATGCCGTTATTCGGATGGATTTGCTTTTTTATTAAAAAGAGCAAATACGACCGATCCTTATCAAAATCTAGCCGTACTACCCAATTCTAATATTCCGGTAAAAGTAACCAGTGTACATCCCGATATACCGGGAGCATGCTCGGCACAAAATGAACAATATTTTGATGCCTTCAATGGTTTTGAACACCCAACGAATTACAATGGACAAACGGTAGTAATGACAGCCCAATCGGCTGTAATACCAGGAACATTATACCACATCAAATTAGTAATTGCCGATGAGGCAAACATTCGTTACGATTCTGCAATATTCTTAGGCGGCGGAAGCTTCAAAGTAGAAGCTAATCTAGGAAACGATCGATTATTTGCTACCGGCAATCCACTCTGTGAGAATGAAACTCTAACGCTAGATGCGACAGATGCCAATGCTCAAAGTTACCAATGGTACAAGGACAACATCCTACTAACGGGAGAAACAAACCCAACCTATACGGTAACTGCAGCAGGAAAATACAAAGTTGTAATCCCAATATCGGCAACCTGTGTTTCCGATGGTGAAATCACGATTGAATATTCGGCAAAACCCGTTATTCAACCACTCACTTTAGTACAATGTGATGATGATAATGACGGTATCAGCACCTTTAATCTAAACCTTGTAAATCTATCACTAGCAGGAACAAATCCAGATTTAGGTTCGCCAAGTTTTTTTCGAACACTCGCCGAAGCCCAAAGCTTTAGCAATCCAATTACAAACCCTACTACCTACCAAAACACCACTGGAAATACGCTTTATCTAAGAGCTCAAAACCAATATGGATGTTATGGTATCACAACACTTACGCTTGTTGTTTCCAATAATACATTGGTCGCACCAACGCCTTTGGAAAAATGTGATGATGCGGTACAGGATGGATTTTTCAATTTTGATCTTACCGAAAAAAATGCTGAAATCCTAGTTAATCTACCCGCAGGAAACATCGTATATTACAAAACAATGGCTGATGCTCTATCCAGCATCAATCCCATAGGACCACAATACACCAACGAAACAGCTTTTAACCAAACCATTTATGCAAAACTCAATAATGCTCAAATGGAATGCTATGGTATCGTACCACTAAAGCTTGTTGTACACACCTTTGGACAAAACATTACCAATGTTGCCATCCCAATCTGTGAGAGAAGCACCGTAACACTATCTGCGCCCTCAGGATTCACCTATTTATGGTCTACGGGAGCAACCACTCAAAACCTTATTGTAAATACAGCAGGCGTATACACTGTAACACTAACGAATAATTTTGGCTGTACTGCCAACAAAATATTCACGGTTCAAGCCTCAGGAAGAGCCGTAATTACAAGTGTAGACATAGACGACTTTGCAGGAAATCTAAACTCTATTACAATCCATTACACAGGATTAGGCAATTACCAATTCTCAATAGATGGTTTCACCTATCAAGATTCGCCTACCTTTACAGGACTTGTACCGGGTAAATACACGGTATATGTAAAAGATAAAAATGGTTGCGGAATCACGCCAAAAGTGATTTATGTACTCGACTATCCAAAGTTCTTTACACCAAACGGCGATGGATACCACGAAACATGGTCTATCCCATTTTTGCGTCAGCAATACCCCAATGCACAAATTATTATCATGGATCGCTATGGCAAAATAGTGCATGCTAACAAGAGTAGCGGCCTCAACTGGAATGGACAATACAATGGACACCAGCTTCCATCCAGCGACTATTGGTTTATGGTAGAGCTAGAAGATGGCAGAACCATAAAAGGACATTTTGCATTAGTTCGCTAGTCCGAAAAATAATACATAAATTAGCTATTTCTAGACTACAACTAGAAATAAGATACAATCATAATCTACAATCTTAGGTAACTTTGTTATTCCTAAAACCCAAAGATTATGAACACAAGAAAAGATTTACCCGTATGGTATGATGACAGTATTGGAAACAACTGTAACGCTCTTTGGGGCGTAGGACATCTAACCCATGCGGGTTCTTATTTCCTAAATCCAAAGATTATGAATGCACAAAAGAACATTCAAGAAAACAAAATCCAAACGCTAGAAGTGTCCTTTGACAACTATGCCGAAGTATTGGTTATTGTACGAAGTCTAGTCAACACCTGCAAAAATTCCTTACGGCACGAACATCGGAGTGATTACTCAGAAATAAACGACAACTGCCTCGATGTTGCCAATGTATTGGAACTTACCGAAAAATTATTACCCACAACTAACAATTCAGGTTCATTAAACCATTAGAAGCCATTTCCCGCTATTACCTTTATCTCTTCACTCCGTTGCGAGGATATCGGCGCTATCGGGGCTAGAAACAAAAAGAACGTCTGTCGACGTTCTTTTTTATTTTGAAGTAGATTCCTTTAATGCTTTAGTATCCGAAAATATCTTTTTAAACATTGTTATCAAAGTAATCAAAAAATCGAAAGTAAGCAATATCAAAAGCACCGTAGTAGGTATTGCTTTATATGCACTGTCTGCTTCCGAAGGAGGAAAATAGGCTATAATAAAAAATGCAAATGCAATTTTATACAACAACTCCTTTGTAAATCCTATATTCTCTTTATTCTCTGTATTCATAAATTATTTTGTTATGTTTTCTATTGGAACTACTTTACCCTTTATAATTCTAATGGTATCGGGTAATTTTGAAATCTTCGCCTTTGGTTCATGAGCATCCAAACTATAACCCATTTTAGTCAAATCGATAGTTTCACGACTGCTCTGCGTTTTACAACCCATCGTCAAACAAATCACTCCTAATACTATTAGTTTATACATATTGGCTATCATTTAAATATTGCTATCCTAGAATATATTCCATTCATTACCCAAAAGATAGAGGCTAAAAATACTATTTTAGTTCTTATAAAAAAAATAAGCTTATCTCCTAAATTAGAAAATAAACTTACTCCATTTTTACGTTACCTAATTTTTCGAAATCGCCTTTCGTAGCACGATATTTCTAACATTAGAGGTGTAATCCCCCATCAATTTAATTAATGATTTATCGAGTAATGATCCCAAATCACTTTTGAAATTGCAGCAATCACCTTAATACCTCTTTCCTTAGGTCCTTTAAAATCCGACATAAATACAGAAACAGCAAGATGTTTTCCATTAGGTAAAGTGAGAATGCCCATATCGTTGAAAGCCGCCATCATTCCTTGTTTATTTACTCCAGAGGAACCCGTTTTATGGATTAATTCGGTCTTAGCAGGTAAGAGAACCGTAATTCTTTTGCCCCAATCTGGTAATTCTCTCATAATCTGAATTAAAAAATCATTACTTGATTTTGAGAGTAATTTGCCATTATATAAAAGTTCTAATAATTGTAGTCCTGCACCCGGTTTACACCAGTTGTCATATTGTAAAGCCCAATCTTTTTCCATTTCACCTTCTGTATGAACAATAGAAATATCTTTTACCCCTACCGTATGAAGATAATCATTTACTACAGCTGGTCCACCTGCAACCTCATTATATAGAAAATCACAAGCATTGTTATCACTTTTTGAAACCGTATAGGTTAGCAAATCTGCTAAGGTCATATCGAGATCCTGATTTGGAAAATCCTTTATCATTGGACTCCAAGTAGCCGTATCCAATTTCTCTTTAGGGATATGAAACTTTTGGCTGAGCTTTAATTCTCCTTTATCTACCTTTTGCAATATGGCAAATGCAAGTGGGAATTTGAAAACACTCATCATCGGATACCCATGCTTACCGTTAAGGACAAAACCACTTTTGAAATCTAGTCCTTTTACTCCGACACCTATTTTCCCTCCGGTAGTATCGATAATATATTTAATCTTTTCTTGTAATTCTAAAGTTGATTTGCTCTGTTGAGCGAATATAATTTGTGGTATAAGTAGCAACGCTACGAAAATAAAGTTATTCTTTTTTGATTTTTGCATAGGATAAATTTAGATAAATATTTTTTTACTTACTTGACAGACTATCAGCATTGGCAAGAGATTTATATCGAATTAAGACTTGATTCAATATAGTGGGAATGGCAATCCCAAAAGCTACAACCATTAATTTGTTAGCAAAAAGCTAGATTGTGAAAATTGATATTGTTATATCTCTTTAACTAAAGGACGTTCACCCAAATCTTCTATTAGGCGCAAAAGATAACCATCTGGATCTTTCACTAAAAATTGACGTTGTCCAAACTCCACATCATCTGCCGCATACCAACGCACTTCCATTGGAATAAATAAAGGCCAATTCGATTGAGCCAATCTATCCACAATAGCATCCATGTTCTCTACTTCAATCTGAAAATTGATTCCTCGTCCAAATGGTGTTTCTAATTTTGCTGTTTCCCATTCGCGCTCCTGCTCATTGTATTGCTCTAACATAATCTGAGCGCCATTGAGATTGAGATAGGCAAATTTTTCTTCTGGACGATCATAGGCCACTGAAAAACCAATGGTATCACACCAAAAAGCCAAACTTAACGATAAATCCCTCACTACTAATTCCGGAACAAGTTTTGCCCAATCTTCTATTTTTACAGCCATTATTTCTTATATAAACATTCTACTATTTTCAAAGATAAAGCAATAAAGGAAAATCAAAAACTAAAAAATAGAAAACAAAAAAGGCGACCTATACGGGTCGCCTTTTTTTATAATATCAAATGAATGATTAGATTTTGTATCTTTTTCTATCCGTTTCTGTCAAATAGATTTTTCTCAAACGAATAGATTTTGGAGTTACCTCTACATATTCATCTTTTTGAATGTATTCCAAAGCTTCCTCTAAAGAGAAAATGATTGGAGGAATAATTCTTGCTTTTTCATCATTTCCAGAAGAACGAACGTTAGATTGTTTTTTCTCTTTAGTTACGTTGACACACATGTCATCACCACGAGAGTTTTCCCCAATTACCTGACCTTCGTAGATTTCGGCATTTGGCTCAACAAAAAACTTACCACGATCTTGTAATTTATCAATAGAATAAGGAATAGCTTTTCCTTTTTCCATAGAAATTAATGAACCTTTATTACGTCCAGAAATTTCTCCTTTGTAAGGCTCATATCCAATAAAACGGTGTGCCATAATAGCCTCACCAGCTGTTGCAGTAAGTAATTGGTTACGCAATCCAATAATTCCACGTGATGGAATATTAAATTTTATAATCATACGCTCCCCTTTAGTTTCCATACTCAACATTTCTCCTTTACGTTGCGTAACGAACTCTACCGCTCTTCCAGAAAGTGTTTCTGGTAAATCGATTGTCAATTCTTCAATAGGCTCACATTTTTTACCATCAATTTCTTTGATGATAACTTGTGGCTGACCGATTTGCAACTCATACCCTTCTCTTCTCATTGTTTCAATAAGAACAGATAAGTGAAGTACTCCACGACCAAAAACCATGAATTTATCAGCAGAATCAGTTTCACCTAACTTCATCGCTAAGTTTTTCTCTAATTCTTTTGTCAATCTTTCTCTAATATGACGAGAAGTTACAAATTTACCTTCTTTACCAAAGAAAGGTGAGTCATTAATTGTAAATAACATACTCATTGTAGGCTCATCAATAGCAATAGATGCTAAACCTTCTGGGTTTTCAAAATCAGCAATAGTATCACCAATCTCAAATCCTTCAATTCCTATAAGTGCGCAAATATCACCTGCAATTACTTCAGCAACTTTCTTACGACCTAAACCTTCGAAAGTATGAAGTTCTTTAATTTTTGATTTTATAATGGTACCATCTCTTTTTACTAATGAGATGTTCATTCCTTCTGCCAATCTACCTCTTTCTAAACGTCCGATAGCAATACGACCTGTAAATGAAGAGAAATCTAAAGATGTAATCAACATTTGAGGAGTACCTTCAGATACTTTAGGAGCTGGTACATGCTTGATAACCATGTCTAATAATGGCTCGATGTTTTCCGTTTGGTTTCTCCAGTCATCAGACATCCAGTTATTCTTAGCTGAACCGTAAACTGCTGGGAAATCCAACTGCTCTTCAGTAGCACCTAATTCAAACATTAAGTCGAAAACTTTTTCGTGAACTTCTTCCGGAGTACAGTTTTCTTTATCTACCTTATTAATAACTACACAAGGTTTCAATCCTAAATCAATCGCTTTTTGTAAAACGAAACGAGTTTGAGGCATAGGACCTTCAAAAGCATCAACAAGTAAACAAACACCATCAGCCATATTCAATACACGTTCTACCTCACCACCGAAATCGGCGTGACCAGGAGTATCAATAATATTAATTTTAGTGTCTTTATAGATAACTGAAACGTTCTTAGAAGTAATGGTAATACCTCTTTCACGCTCTAAGTCATTATTGTCAAGGATTAAATCCCCTGTGTTTTCGTTTTCACGAAATAACTGACAATGGTACATAATTTTGTCAACCAATGTAGTTTTACCGTGATCGACGTGAGCAATAATTGCTATGTTTCTTATTGATGTCATTTGTATTTTTTTGTGGGTGCAAAGGTACACTTTATTTTTAGATATGAAATATTTTTTAGCAGTAGATTAATCTCTTAATAATTAGTTATCAATACATTAATATAGATTTCGTTATTTTTTCTAAAAATATTCCACTTTCTCACCCAAAATCTCTCATTTCTAATGCTTTTTATAACATATTGAATCGATTTTTTAATTTAATACACCTTATTAATAATACCTAAACATTAAAGTCAAATACAAATTTTGAACAATAGAGAATAAAATGGCTTTAATTGCAGTTTATTAATTCATAATAATCATACTTTTTAATCGTATTTATAGCCCTATAATTTATCATTATTTTATTACAAAAGTTGAAGAATAATTCTTAAATTATAGTGTTGAAAAAATAAATATTAAGAATAAAAAACGAAACAAAATTGTATTATAACACCAATTTTGTAAAAAGCAGACCATCACGAAAAATAAAGGTAAAACAATCAAAACATTAACAACTATGCAAAAAAAAATATGAAAAACAAAGGATGCTCTATTTTTAACATTTAATATCCTATGTGAAGTACTTTTTATTTTTCAATATGAAAATACTTTTTTGCTATATTTGTCTACCCCAAACCTTACTGTACATGAAACCGAATAGCATTTTACTCATTGAAATCAATGAAGGTGAAATTCCGCCTGCGACCACCGTCATAAATGATGCTAAAATTAGAAATGCTATTACAGGTAAAACAACGAACTGGGAAGCTTTATTATTAAAGAAAAAAAGACCGTCTAAAAATAAATCTTTTCAAGATTTATTTTTTTCATGCAATAATCTTCCGGAATTTAATAGTAGGACAGTACCTTATCAAATCCGATATCGTACCCAACCTAAATCTATTCTAAATATTATGATTGCGACTTCGTCTTTTGAAATCGATAGTATTAAAGGCTATAAACAATGTGTAAGTTATTACATTCCAAAACCTGTATATACCCAAAATCATTCTAAAACCACTGTATCTACAAGTAAATTTCAATTCTCAATTGTTAAATTACTTAAAAATAACTAGATGCATTTAGAGCCAAGCGTATTGAAAATATTAATTATTGAGAACAATAATGATGATTTCTTTTTAATTAAGGACTATCTCATCGAGGAGTTTTCTAACCCTATAATTCATCGAACTCACCACTTTGATGAAACAAAAGCATTTTTAAATACTAAGCCAGAACTAGATATTATACTACTGGACTTAGCAACGCCAGATAATGATGAAATTGCTATTATTAGCGAAATGATGCAAATTGCCTCATCTATCCCAATCATCATACTTACAAATATCAACAACAAAGAGCTCAGTATAAATTCTCTTTCCTTAGGTATTTACGACTATCTATTAAAAGAAGAAATTAACAGTCATCAATTATTTAAAAGCATTTGCTATAGCATTGAGCGTAAAAAAATAATTGATCAGCTACAATCTTCTGAAGAAAAATACAAAAAGTTATTTGAAAATAGCCCGATACCAAAATTTGTATACGACATAGAAACTTTATATTTTCTTGATGTAAACGAAGCTGTAACTCGAGAATATGGTTATACCCGAGAAGAGTTCTCTAAACTAACGGTAAAGGATATTGTACCCATGCCCGAGTTTAATGATGTATACCAACGGATTCAGCATTACAAAAAACACAATGAATACTCTGAAGGCATCTATAAAATCATCAAAAAGAATGGTGAAACCATCGATGTACTTTTACAAAGTAACGAGATTCTATTTAATTCTCGAAAATCTAGACTTGTCGTCACAACTAATATTACGGAGAAGCTAAAATCTGAAAAAGAAAAAGAACTAACCGAACAACGTTTCAAGGCACTTGTTCAGGAAGGTTCAAATTTAATCTCTATTTTGGATTCAAAAGGGAATTATCTATATGTTAGTTCTAATATTCAAAATCAATTTGGGATTGATCCAAAACGCCTTATCGGAAAAAATGTTTTCGATTACATCCATAGAGATGATCGCGAACGAGTATGGAAAGAGTTTGAAAAATTACAAATTGAAAAAAGAACTACCACTACTCCTTTTCGATACAAAAGTGTAAATAAAAAATGGCGTTGGTTTGAAACCATCATGATTAACATGACAAACAACCCAGCCGTGAATGGTTTAGTAGCCAATACACGTGATGTTACTGAAAGAATTGAAGGCGAAATTAAAATTAAAGAAAGTACCGAGCGCTATGAAGCCGTAGCAAAAGCGACCAATGACGCTATCTACGAATATGATTTTTCTACCCAAAAAATTTATATCGCTGGTTTTGTCTATAAAAATCTCTTTGGACATCAGTTTAATAAAGAATTTATTGATCTTGAATTTTGGAAATCGAATTTACATCCTGACGAAAGCAAAGAAGTTAAAAACAAAATTAAAGCCGCTGCTAAGAATTCTAAAAAAAAACATTTTGAATTTGAATATCGCTTGCGAAAATCGAATGGAAGTTATGCTTATGTCCTCGATAAATTTGATATTATTTGGGAAAATGGCAAAGCCATAAAGAAGATTGGTGCGCTTCATGATATTTCTACTCGTAAATACCACGAAACGATTCTTGCCTTTGAAAAAGAAATCTACGAGTTGAATGCGAACCCTTCTATCAACTTTGATTATCTTTTAAATCATATTATAGACAATATCGAAAAAATAATCGATCATTCAATTTGTTCCATCTATGAATTTCAAGGCAACAATAACTTGAAATTCTTAACGGGTAAGACATTATCCCAAAACATTCACGAACAAATTAGTTCCATCAAAACAAATACCGAGGGGAAAGCTTTCATAAAAGCTCTTTTCACGAACAAAAAAGTAATCACGTCAAATATCTATAAAGAGAAGAACTGGGAAAACCACAGAGATATAGCAATACAATCTAATATTAAATCCTGTTGGACTTTCCCAATCAAAAAAAGCAACGGTAAAACAATTGCCACATTGGTCAATTTTTTCCCTATTGAACGATTCCCTAAACCCGATGAAATCAATATTCTTGAGCGTGTCTCTAATCTTATTGGAGTTGTCTTTGAAAATAGAAAATCGGCGGAAGAGATAAAACAAGCTAAGGAACGCTATGACATTGTTGCAAAAGCTACAAGCGATACCATTTGGGATTGGAAAATCCAACACGATGAATTCACTTGGAATAAAGGAATTCAAAAAATATACGGTTATAAAAAATCTGATGTAAAAAATATTTCTAAATGGTGGTTCGACCGAATTCATCCTGAAGATAGCTTAAAAATGTCGGTCAAACTCTATGCTTTCTTAGAAAAGAAAGTTGAAAAATGGCAGGATGAATACCGTTTTAGATGTGCAGACGGATCATACAAATATGTTTATGACAGGGGCTTTCTTGTTTTTGATGACAATGGTATGCCCGTAAGAATGATTGGTGCCATGCAGGACATCACCAAACAAAAGCAAGAAGAACATCGATTAAAATTACTAGAATCCGTAATTACACATGCCAAAGATTCTGTTATGATTACCGAATCCGACACTTCAGAGTATGCTATTCCAAAAATAGTATACATTAATGAAGCTTTTTCAACGATGTCTGGCTATACCTTAAAAGAATTAATTGGAAAAAGCCCATTAATTTTTAATGGTCCAGATGCTGACAAACAAGAATTAAAGAAGCTAACTCAGTGTATCCAGGATAAAAAAGAATGTCAAATTGAAACCATTAGCTACAAAAAGAATGGGGAAGCCTACTGGGTTAATTTCTCTATGGTCCCAATTACGGATAGTGAAGGGAAATTTAGTCATTGGATTTCAATACAAAGAGATGTTACAGAACGAAAAAGACAAGAGCAAGAGAAGGAACAACTTATCCAGGAATTGACACAAAACAATAAGGATTTAAGACAGTTTTCTTATATCACTTCGCATAATCTTAGAGCACCACTATCCAATCTCACTGGATTACTATATTTATTAGATGAAATCCCTATTGAAAACCAAGAAGTAAGTGAAATATTAAATGGTTTTAAGAAATCTACTCATTTACTAAATGATACAATCAATGATTTAGCAAAAGTCGTTATCATAAAAGACAATCCTTCCATTAAAAAAGAAGAAGTCTACATTGATGATGTTTTAAAAAATGTATTTAGTCAAGTAAATATACTGCTAGACCAGCACGAGCCTATTATTACAATTAATTTAGACAAAGCACCAAAATTAAAAATTAACAAGAGTTATCTTGAAAGTATTTTACTAAATTTACTTACAAATGCCATAAAATACAAATCACCGCTTCGAAAACTAGAGCTATTAATACAGACTGAAGACCACAAAGATTACATCAAACTTATTTTCCAAGATAACGGAATAGGACTGGATGTAGAACGATACAAAGACAAAATTTTTGGCCTTTACCAAAGATTCCATAACTATCCCGACAGCAAAGGTCTGGGATTATACCTTGTCAAGTCTCAGGTAGAAAGTATGGGTGGCAAAATAGACATCAAGAGTGAGGTAGACAAAGGCACTAAATTTGTACTAAAGTTTAAAAAAAGATAAAATGCTGGATAAAGTTTTTTGCATTGATGATGACACCATTACTTTGATGTTATACAAAATGGTCATTGTTAAAGCTACATTTGCTAAAGAAATCATTTCAGCTTCTAATGGGCAAGAAGCCTTAAACTACTATAATAAACTTATTGAGGCCAAAACAGAGGGAAACACAATCACATATCCTTCTTTAATATTCTTAGATCTCAATATGCCTATTATGAGTGGATGGGAATTCCTAGACCATTTCACAACACATATTTACCCTCATTTTATCGATACAAAGGTTATTATCCTTTCCTCCACGATAGACCCAGAAGACATCAAAAAATCAAAGCAATATCCTATGGTTCTTGATTTCCTATCGAAACCTATTACAAAGGGTATGCTAGAACAATTAAAGGATAGCTTTTAACAGCTATCCTTTATTCTATTTATTATTAGTTACAAATTCTATTTATTCAGTATAGAGCAAAAAAAAAACTCTCGATTAGTATCGAGAGTTTTTTTTTGTTTGAACACTGTATAGATTATAAAGCCGAAACGTGTTTCGTTAACTTAGATTTTAAGTTAGAAGCTTTATTATCATGAATGATATTTTTCTTAGCTAATTTATCAATCATAGAAATTACGCTTGATAATTTTTCTGAAGCTTCACTTTTGTCAGTTGCTAAACGCAATGCTTTAATAGCGTTACGAGTAGTTTTATGTTGATATTTATTCAACACTCTTCTCTTTTCGTTACTTCTGATTCTCTTTAATGCTGACTTATGATTTGCCATTTTCTTTGATAATTAAATATTTTTAATATATTTTTTGTAGTCCGTAGGGGAATCGAACCCCTGTTACCAGGATGAAAACCTGGCGTCCTAACCCCTAGACGAACGGACCAAAATCTCACTAAGCTTATACAGTTTCATTCTTCAATAAAACTGAAACTTGTAGTCCGTGGGGGAATCGAACCCCCCTTACCAGGATGAAAACCTGGCGTCCTAACCGATAGACGAACGGACCATGCTTCTCTATTGCGGATGCAAAAATACAACATTTTTTCAATCGTACAATAGCTAATGCATTTTTTTTTATTTTTTTTTAATATGCCTTCGCAAAAAGCACTCTTCCTGTAGACGGATTCCCAGTAAACACACAGCTTCCCGCCTCTTCTACTCTATCTAATGCAATACAACGAATTGTTGCTTTTGTGAGCTCTTTTATCTTCTCTTCTGTAGCTGCAGTTCCGTCCCAATGTGCAGACACAAATCCACCCTTATTCTCCAAAACATCCTTAAACTCCTCAAAATTACTTACTTCCGTAATATGACTGTTTCTGTAGTCCAATGCTTTTGCAAATAAATCGTTTTGAATCTGCTCTAAAAGACCTTGAACATAATTTACTATTTCTTCTTTTCGAATTACTTCTTTTGACAATGTATCTCGTCTAGCAACCTCAAAAGTTCCACTTTCTAAATCTTTCGGTCCAATAGCGATTCGAACTGGCACACCTTTTAATTCATACTCATTAAACTTGAATCCTGGCTTATGCGTCGTTCTATCGTCGTATTTAACCGATATCTTCAGTTTTCTTAATTGTGCTACCAATTCTTTTACTTCTGCTGTAATTTCGTCTAATTGCTCATCTGTTTTATGGATTGGAACAATCACGACTTGAATTGGCGCTAAACTTGGCGGTAAAACTAATCCATTGTCATCTGAGTGCGTCATAACTAAAGCTCCCATTAAACGAGTTGATACTCCCCATGAAGTTCCCCACACATAATCTTGCTTCCCTTCGGCATTTGAAAATTTCACATCAAATGCTTTTGCAAAATTTTGCCCTAGGAAATGTGATGTTCCTGCTTGAAGTGCTTTTCCATCCTGCATTAAAGCTTCAATACAATACGTCTCCTCTGCTCCTGCAAATCGCTCCGTTTCCGTTTTAATTCCTTTTACAACTGGAATAGCCATAAAATTCTCAGCAAACTCTGCATATACATTCATCATTTGTTCTGATTCTGCAATTGCTTCAGATCGGGTTGCATGTGCTGTATGTCCTTCCTGCCATAAAAACTCTGCTGTTCTTAAAAACAAACGGGTTCTCATTTCCCAACGAACAACATTTGCCCATTGATTAATTAAAAGAGGTAAATCTCTATACGATTGTACCCACCCTTTATATGTACTCCAAATAATTGCTTCACTTGTTGGTCTTACAATCAACTCTTCTTCCAGCTTAGCATTAGGATCAACCATCAACTTCCCAGGTTTGTCTGGATCATTTTTTAGTCGGTAATGCGTAACTACTGCACATTCTTTTGCAAAACCCTCTGCATTTTTTTCCTCTGCCTCGAACATACTCTTGGGTACGAACAATGGAAAATAAGCATTTTGATGTCCTGTTTCTTTAAACATTCTATCCAATTCTGCTTGCATTTTTTCCCAGATTGCATAGCCGTATGGTTTAATGACCATACACCCTCTAACCGCTGAATTTTCAGCGAGATCTGCCTTGACAACCAGCTCGTTATACCATTTCGAATAATCTTCTTCTCTTTTTGTTAGGTTCTTGCTCATATTGTATTATTTGGCACAAATATTGTTTAACTTAATTTAACTAAATAGTTTGACAAAACTAACTATTTTTGTATTGTCCAACAATTAAAATACAGATATATGAAAACTTATTACCTCACATCGAAGAAAATCTCCTTTTATTCTGTAATTGGATTTCTGAGCATATTAGTGAGCTCTTGTGGTTCTTACCAAAACAGCTCTTATTATGAAAATGACGGTATCTATGGAAGTAACTCAAACAATAGATACAATGACAATTATCGTCAAAGTAATTCCGGTCAAGGAAACAACAATAAATACAAAGAGTACTTTAGTTCATTATCTAGTCAATATAGTTCGGACAAGCCTGTTGACATTTTTACTGACGTAGATACTTATTATGGTGACACACCTGACATAGATCCAAATCAAGGTATCGAATACACTAGTGGTTACACTGGATGGGGTCGTGATCCTGACAATGTTTCAATAAATATTTACAGTAGCCCGAACTGGGGATGGAACTCTTGGTACGGTGGCGGCTGGGGATTAGGTTGGAATTCTTGGTATGGCGGTGGATTCGGTTGGAACAACTACTACGGTGGTGGTTGGGGATTAGGATGGAACTCTTGGTACGGACCTAGCTTTGGTTGGGGATGGGGATGGAATAACCATCACAATTACTGGAATAACAATTATGTATACAGCAGCGGAAGACGTGGCGGTTATTATGACGGTGGTTACAACAGATACTACACTAATGGATCTAGAAGTGACAATGCTAACTATAATGTAAGTAGAAGAAACAACGGTTCTCAATACAACGTTACACGTTCTAATAATAATACAAACTATAACAGTACTAGAAGTAATAACAATTACAACGCAACAAGAAGTAATAATAATTACAACTATAACAGCACTAGAAGATCTGAATCGAATAATAATTATAATACTACTAGAAGTAATAACAATTATAACACAACGCGTAGATCTGAGTCTAACAATACTAATTATAACAGTAATTACAATAGTACTAGAAGCAACAACAACTCTAACTACAGTAGCCCATCTAGATCTTCAAATTCTAACTACTCTAGTGGAGGAGGTAGATCATCTGGAGGTGGTGGATACAGTGGTGGCGGAGGTGGCGGAGGCCGTTCATCTGGTGGTGGTAGACGATAATTAATAGCATAATACAGAATACCCATTAGTTAACTAACCCTATTCTTTTTTGGTATTTTATATTCAAAAATTCAAGTAAAATGAAAAAGTATTTATTGACCGTTGCAATTGGATTGTCCTTTTATTCGGTACAAGCACAAGATATATCAGATGCTATGCGTTATTCGCAGAGCAATCTAACTGGTACAGCTCGATTTAGAGCGATGAGTGGAGCCTTTGGGGCATTGGGCGGTGATTTATCCTCCTTATCAGTAAACCCTGCTGGATCGGCAGTTTTTGCAAACAACCAAATGGCTATTACTGTTAGTAATTATAACATTAAGAATAAAGCATCTTATTTTGGTACGAAAACATCCGATTCTGAAAGTGCTTTTGATTTAAATCAATTAGGTGCTGTATTTGTATTTAACAATCAAAATCCGGATAGTGATTGGAAAAAATTCACTTTAGGAGTGAATTATGATAATATGGGAGATTTTGACAACTCTATATTTACAGCAGGTACAAATCCAACAAATTCTATTTCGCAATATTTCTTGCATTATGCTAATGGTGTTCCTCCGGGAGCTTTATCAAATCCTTCATGGGGATCGTTAGGTTATGGTGGACAACAAGCCTTCTTAGCCTATGACAGTTATTTGATTGAATCAAACAATGATGCTGGTAACACTTACTTCTCTCAGGTTCCTGCAGGTGGTAATTATTATCAAGATAATAGAATTGTTACTTCTGGTTACAATGGTAAATTGTCTTTCAATATTGCAACACAATATCAAGATCGTTTCTATTTTGGCTTAAATCTGAACACACATTTTACTGATTATAAAAGATCTTCTTCTTTCTATGAATCAAACAATAATACAAACCCTGGTGGAGTGAGTGTTCAAGAGTTACAATTTAACAATGAGTTATATACTTATGGAAATGGTTTTTCTTTCCAAGTAGGTGCTATTGCAAAAGTAACGAATGAATTTCGCGTAGGTTTAGCTTACGAATCTCCAACTTGGTATAAATTAAACGATGAGTTATCTCAACGAATGATTACTTATCGTTATGACGCTAGCCCAAGTAACCCTAATCCAGGTAGTTACTTAAGAGCTGTGGTTGACCCTAATATTGTTACAATTTATCAACCGTATAAATTACAAACACCTGGTAAATACACTGGAAGTATGGCTTATGTATTTGGTAAAAATGCTTTAATCAGTGTGGATTATAGCTTAAAAGATTATAGTAGCACTAAATACAGACCTTCTAATGATCCTGTATTAAGCAATTATAATACTCAAATGGCTAATATTCTGGATGTAACTTCTGAAGTTCGTGTAGGTGCTGAATATCGTATTAAAGAATTAAGCTTAAGAGGTGGTTACCGTTTTGAACAAAGTCCTTATAAAAACGGGAAAACAATTGGTGACTTACAAGGTTTCTCTGGTGGTTTAGGTTATAACTTCGGTTCAACTAAATTGGATATTGCTTATTCCTATTTCAAAAGAGATTATGACTTACAAGCTTTTAGCCAAGGATTAACAGATGTATCTAACATCAAATCTGTAAATAATAATATCACACTTACTTTAGGTTTTGAACTATAGTAAAACGATACATAATTTAAAGAAAACCATCCTAGTTTAGGATGGTTTTCTTTTTATAGAACAAACCCTTACTTTCTACTAGCCCCGATTGTAGTGGTATCCTTCTGGGATTTTATGCGGGATGATAGTGCATAAAATCTCAGAAGATATAACGGAAAGCGGGAACTAGAATGAATAAAAATACCAAAACCATAGTGCTTCTATTAATAAAAACAGTAATTTTGCACTCCAATTTATAATGCTATGAGAACCAAGTCTTTAAAAAAGAACAAAATCAACGTGATCACCTTGGGGTGCTCTAAAAATGTATATGATAGTGAAGTACTAATGGGACAATTACGTGCCAGCGGGAAAGATGTTACTCATGAAGCACCTAAAAGTGAAGAAGGAAACATTATTGTAATCAATACTTGTGGGTTTATTAATAATGCTAAAGAAGAGTCTGTTAATACCATTTTAGAGTATGTTGACAAAAAAGAACAAGGTTTAGTAGACAAAGTATTTGTTACTGGCTGTCTATCGGAGCGTTATAGACCGGATCTTGAAAAAGAAATTCCTAATGTGGATCAATATTTTGGTACTACTGAGTTACCACAATTATTGAAAGCGTTGGGTGCAGATTACAAACATGAGCTTTTAGGAGAACGTTTAACAACAACTCCAAAAAATTATGCTTACCTAAAAATTGCCGAAGGTTGTGATCGTCCTTGTAGTTTTTGTGCTATTCCAATTATGCGTGGTAAACACGTTTCTCAATCTATTGAGAAATTAGTGAAAGAAGCAGAAGGTTTAGCTAAAAATGGCGTTAAAGAATTAATCCTAATTGCACAGGATTTAACGTACTACGGTTTAGATTTATACAAGAAACGTAACTTAGGTGAATTATTGGAAGCCTTAGTAAAAGTTGAAGGTATTGAGTGGATTCGTTTACACTATGCTTTCCCTACAGGTTTCCCAATGGATGTTTTGGAAATCATGAAACGTGAGCCAAAAATCTGTAATTATATTGATATTCCATTACAACATATCTCAGACAGCATTCTAAAATCAATGCGTCGTGGAACTACACAAGAGAAAACAACAAAACTATTAAAAGAGTTTAGGGCTGCTGTTCCTGGAATGGCTATCCGTACTACTTTAATTGTAGGTTATCCTGGTGAAACTGAAGAAGATTTCAAAATCCTAAAAGACTGGGTTGAAGAAATGCGTTTTGAAAGACTAGGTTGTTTTGCTTATTCTCATGAAGAAAATACACATGCTTACTTATTGGAGGATGATGTTCCTCAAGAAGTAAAACAACAACGTGCTATTGAAATCATGGATATTCAGGCACAAATTTCTTGGGATTTAAATCAAGAGAAAATTGGAAAAACATACCGTTGTATTATTGACCGAAAAGAAGGTGGTCATTTTGTAGGTAGAACTGAATTTGACTCCCCTGATGTTGATAATGAAGTATTAATTGATGCTACACAGTATTACGTAAAAACAGGAGATTTCGTAAATGTTACTATTACGGATGCTACAGAATTTGATTTATATGGTATTCCTTTAGAAGCTAATCCTTCTTAAAAGAATTTCTTTACTATACTAAAAAGCCAAACATATTAATGTTTGGCTTTTTTTATTTTTAAAGGTTTTATTGTTTAACATTCTTATTTGCATACAATAGTCATGCATTATTACTATTAAAAAAAATAAGCAATCAAAGCAAATACAATAAAGATAAAAACTACAAGTAGGACAATTTTTGTTGTGCTATAAGGTCTATCTCCAATTAATTTACCATTTCGTCCATTTACATAGAAATGATATCGTTTATTATTATACAAATAAGAACTTGTATATATAGGAACTAGAATATGCTTAAAGGTAATATCACTATACTGTGAGGTCACTTCATGAATTCTTTGCCTATCTCCTCCAATTTGATATCCAATTTTAATTCGGATTCTCTCTCCCATGATGGATTTTGCATTCTTAAATCCTTGCTCCAGATTAATCATATACTTCTCCGTGATGAATCCGCTTAAGTATTCATTACTGATAGAGATTAGTTTTTCTTTATCCCATGGTTCCAATTGATATAAGGTTGCTCCACTTATATTACCTGATGCAGGAACCATAATATCATCAAAATAGGAATCTAATGTTCCACTAACACTACTCCATCGTGTTCGGGTTTCTTCACGTTTATTTTCACCACTACCTACCGTTACGGTATAGTCTACTCCGCGCTCTCCTGAATAATCAGAAACAGACTGCGCATCATACGTCCAATACGGAATATACACACCTTGTAACCCAATAGGTGATAAAGCTGCTTTCGATAAATTATTGGGTGCAAACCATAAATCACCAACCCATTTTGATAATATTTTATATACTTCCTTATCCCCTATAGTAAAAGGCAGTAAAGCTGCTGGCCTAATGAGTCGTTCTTCATGAATATCGGATTCAATTAAGGGTGAACTGCAATTGGGGCAAAATAATGATTTTATATTTCCTTGAACACAGGAAGATGCACCACAATTTTTACATTCAATTACTTTCTCCACTGCTATATCTTCCTTTCCAAGTGACTCCATATAGCTTTTAAAATCCAACTCCTCTATCAGAATACTGTCCGAAGGTTTTATTTTATTTACTCCACCACAATAATTACAAATTAAAGTATCGGTCCCTGGTTTGTATTTTAAAGCTGCACCACAGTTTGTACAAGCATAACTTTCAGATATTCTCTCTTTTTCTTCTGTCAAATCCATTATGAATTTCTTATTATACTGTAGGTAATGGTGGTGGTGTATTTGTCCATAGTATCTGTAAATCTGTTTGATTTTCTGCTTTATCCCATCCGGACAAACCTTGTTTCCATACTAAATTCTCTCTACTGAACTCTCCTTTTTTCACCAGTTCTTCTAACTGTGTCTGATTGAATGGACCTGCTTGTTGGCCATTAATCGCTACAAAATAACTTATTCCCGAAGGAATCGGCGGCGGCGTACTTTGCGGAGCACTATTATTTGATTGGCCTTGCGTATAGGCTTGTGTCATTTGATTCGCCATTGCAAAACCTGCTCCCATCCCTACTCCTGCTCCTGCTACACCTGAAGGATTTGCTGCAGCTACTTCTATCGCTTTTGCCGCTTTAAACTGCGTTAACTTATTCAAATCAATTACGTTCAATCGGCTTAATTCGAAGATTTCTTTCTTGATTTCCTCTGGCATTGAAACATTTTCAATCAAGAACTTGGTCACATCAATTCCATATACCGTAAAATCATCTTGCATATAACCAAAAATTGCCGTTGACAATTCATTCAGATTGGCTGCGTAAGTCTCAACAGGTAAATTTGCTTCGCCTATTGCATCTGAAAAACGCGTAACGATAATACTCTTTAACTGTGCATCAATATCGTCTGTTGTAAAAGTTCCATTCGTTCCTACAATTTCTGTAATGAACTTACCAGCATCTGTTATTCTGAAAGTATAGGATCCAAATGCTCGAATCTCCAACATTCCAAATCTTCCATCATTAACAATGATTGGACTTTTTGTTCCCCATTTCTGATCAATAAAGTTTTTCGTGTTTACAAAATAAACTTCTGCTTTAAAGGGGCTATTAAATCCATATTTCCATCCTTTTAATGTTGTCAGAATTGGTAAATTCTGAGTATTTAAAGTGTAAGTACCGGGATTAAAAATATCTGCTATTTTCCCTTCATTAATAAAAACGGCCTGTTGCCCTTCTCTTACAATTAATTTTGCTTCATTCTTGATCTCATTTTGATAGCGATCAAAACGATGAATAATGGTATTGTTGCTATTATCAAGAAACTCAATAATATCAATTAATTCATTCCTAAGTTTATCAAATATTCCCATCTTATCTTTTATATTTCTAATTAAAACTAGTTTCTTTTTTTATTGATTATTAAAGATACACAACTTTATGAATCTGTAATAAATATTTTATGCATGAAGTACACAAACAAATGATTTTTACATTTATTTAATATATCATTATGAGAATAATCCTCTTCTAATCTATCTTTAGTACTTCTAATAATATTATATCTTTTAATTTTTTTAGGTCTAAAAGTTGCTCTTTTAAAAACGCAGAATAGATTATTCAATTATTTCATTAAAAAAACAAAACCTAACAACATCAAAAACAGAACATTAAAATTTATTTTTGAATTATTTTAATCTACGCAAAACGATTGCGCACTTGCTTATTTATATTTGCAATGTAATTAAGCAACAAAAGTTCATTGATAAAAAAGCAGGTCAAATATAAGTTACTTCCAACACTCCTAAATGTATAAACTTATGTGATTACCTGCTTTATATGAAGCAGTAGCTCAGCGGTAGAGCAGGTAGTTTTGAAATTATCAAAAGATGGTCAATCAAAACTTACTCCCACACTTTTAATGTCCGGGTCATCGGTTCGAATCCGATCTGTTTCTCAAAAAATGGTCAAAAAAGACTTACTTCAAGATATTCCAAAAACTAGTCTTTTGATTACCATATAAATTAAGCCTTTACATAATGTAAGGGTTAGTAATAAAATAAATATAGTAATAAGGTCAATTGTTTCTTACTTCAATTTTTTAAGGTAAAACAGAAACAAGATTATCTAATTATAAAGATTAAAAAAATGAAAAATTTAATTCAGGTTTCAGTCCGTCAAAGTGCAATCTTTATTCCTAAGGAACAAATTGTTGCTCCAGGAAAAAAAATAACACGAACAACAGCCATGTTAGTCGCTAATCTAGCTAAAATAGGATTTTCTTTATCAGAAGAATTACTACACGCTATGAATACCGTTTCTCCTGCTTATAAGTTGGAGATTTATGAAACATTGTCTAAAATATTAGGGACAGATAAAAACTGGACTCCTTTAGTAAAAGGATGGAATACTCCAACAGGTGAAACTGAATTGGACCATTTTGAAACTTTTCTGGCTACAATCTTTAATTCTAAAGATGGTACTCCACTAGAATGTGGCCATATCATTCCATACGGAACTTTTCCAATAGAGCGTTATAACGGTTGCCCTTTTTGCGGAACACCATTCCAATTTGGAAAAATTGAAAAATATGGTCAAGGAAGTAAAACAAAACTATTAAATCTATGGACTGAAGACGCTATACAGTCTTATTTCGCAGATTTACTACTGTCTAAAACAGCCTTGGATGCTACTCAAATTGATAGTTTGAAAATACTAGTTGATGTTTTTCCATTGCCAAAAGTAACTGTTGGAATGAAAGAAACATTGATGATTATAGTTGATGCTTTGGTAGAAAAAGGAGCGGGTGAAAAAGCCGAAATCTACTTTACTTCCCCTACAGATATACTGCGTTATTTATGGTATAAAAAGACGGGAGTTTTACAAATCATGGAGCCTAAAACCATTATTAAACAAGCCGCAAAAAATAGTGGACATTTCCAATCAAACTTAAATCAAAGTGCTCAAGCTACTTTGTCTAAAAAATTAGAATTAAAACTAAAATACAACCGTCAGGAATGTAAAATGGTCGCTGTTTGGATCAATAATCTAGAATTGGATATTGAAAAAACTTGTGAAATGATGCATCCAAAAAGAGAAATGTGGGTTCGATTTATCCGTGCCTTACGTTTAGCAGAATACAGCAAAAAAGAAGGATTCGAAAAGTTAAAAGATTTACTAGATGTTTTCTATAATGAAATCTATACCGTATGGCAAGGTCGTGTGAACCAGTACCGTTTGAAATCGGATGCTATTAATACATTTGTTCTTTTAAAACAAAGACCTGGTTTATTTGCTCGTTCATTATTCTCAACTATGTTATGGTATGGAGCAGAAGAAACTATAAAAGAATTTACAGCAATAATTGATCAAGTTCCAGCCCGTTTAATATTTACATTAAATATGTATGCACAAAATTATTTTGATAAGGATAATGATCGAATAGTAAAACCATTAGGTGGAACTATCAAAAGAATTCCTGCAAACAAATTTTTAGGATTGTATACGGAGGAGCAATTAAACGAAATGAAAGCTTTGGTTGAAGGTTTATCAATCACTGTCATGAAGAAACGTTTTGCTGCTATTCCAAATGAAAATAAAACTATATACATTGATCCGATGTTATTCAATATTCCAGTAGCAATAGGAGATCGAAGTGATACTGTACAAGATTTGCCAGCAGCATTACCGGGAACAAAATTTCAAGTAGAAGGAGATGCTGTCCGTCTATTTATGCAATGGGGTAAAGATTTACCTGCTCAACATTTGGATATGGATTTAAGTTGTCAAATAGCATATAGTGATGGGAAACATGAGATTTGTTCTTATTCTCATTTAACAGCGACTGGCGCTCAACATAGCGGAGATATTAGAAGTATTCCTGATAAAATAGGAACCGCTGAATATATTGAATTGGATATTAATGCCTTAAAACAGGCCAAGGCACAATATGTAACCTTTACTTGTAATGCCTTTAGTACGGGAGCCATCAGCCCAAATTTAGTGATTGGATGGATGAACAGTAAACATAAAATGAAAATCTCAGAGAAAACAGGTGTTGCTTATGATCCTTCTTGTGTTCAGCATCAGGTGAGAGTAGTTCAAAATGCTGCCAAAGGAATTGTCTTTGGTGTATTGGATGTTTGGAATAATGAAATCATCTGGCTTGAAATGGCTTTTGGAGGACAAGTGGTTCAAAATTTGGATTTTGAAGCTGTAAAAGGTTTGATTTCAAAATTGAATACTAAATTAAACATTGGAAATCTTTTGCTTTTAAAAGCAGAAGCGCAAAATCTGAAAAGTATTGAAACAGAAGATGCCGATGAAGTATATTCTATGGAATGGGCTTTAAACAGTGCTGCTGTTACTAAACTTTTAGTAGATTAAAATTATTCTATAATTTCATAAATTAAGATTCTAAGAAGGAGCTATTCTTTTTAGAATCTTTTTTTTGATAAAAGGTCGGTAAAAAGCAAAATAAATGTCCGAACTGCTTTTTTTTCATAAATATCCTTAACTGTTACGAACTTTGCCGTTCTAGAAAAATTTCCCCCATTAATTGGGATCGCGATTAAGTTATCATTTGAAAAACTCGATTTCACTAATATAGTACTCCATTCTCCCGATTCAACTAATGAAATAACTGTAGGAATGTCATTTATCTCTAGTGAGAATTTTGGCATAAGATGGTATTTCTGAAACTCTCTACTAATAATATGATCAACACTATAGCCTCTGGATGCCAAAACAAGTGATTCATTTGCTATTTCATTAACTTCTATTGAAGATCGGTCTGCAAATTTGGAATTTTTATTACAAACAAATACCAATGGTGATACAAACATCATTTCATACTTTAGGCTCTCCAATTCTTCTGTTTCATGGAAAGCTAAAATAAAATCTAATTCAAGATTTTCTAATTTCTGGAACAATTCCAGGGCAGCTCCATAAATTACTTTTATCCGAATATCCTTGTATTTAGAAGCAAAAACTTTAAGAACGTCATTAAATAGCGCTTGAAGGCCAAAAGAAACCCCAATTGATATTTCTCCTGTTTGAAGTTGATCAAGTTCCTTTAAAGCCAAACGTCCATCTTCTGCCAGACGTAAACTTTTTGAAGCATAGCTTGCAAATAATGTCCCCGCTTCTGTTAGTGTAATTCTTCTTCCAATACGGTTGAATAATGGTGTCCCGAGTTCCTCTTCTAACTGTTTAATCTGTTGTGAGAGGGTACTTTGGGTCACGAATACTGCACGAGCTGCTTCAGTAAAATTGAGTAGTTCTTTTGCTTTTAGAAAATATTTAAGTTGCCTGAGTTCCATTTCAAATCGTTAAAACCGATTGATTATATCGAAAAATACATTTTTGCTAATATATTAAATAATTGCAATTTTGCATCATATTATGGATAAAACATTGAGTGCTCTAAGAGAAAAACATACTACCATTACTTCTAATTTAGCATTAGGAATAGGGCAAATTATTTTGTGGGGTGGTTCATATTTTTTGTTATCAGTTCTTTCAGGTTCAATAATGAAAGATACTGGATGGTCGTATCAATCAATCTATGGAGCACTTTCTTTATCATTACTTGTATCTGGATTAATAATGCCCAAAATTGGCTATTATATCCAACGCATGGATAAGAACATCCCGCTATTATTTACGGGAGTAGTGATGGCTTGTGGTTTATTTGTCATAGCGGGTAGTAGGTCATTCTCCATTTTTCTGATTGGTTGGTTCATCATTGGTATTGCAATGGGAATGGGTTTATATGATGCTCTATTTGCTTCATTGGGCAAAAAACATGGTAACAATGCGAGTATTTCAATTGTACAGGTTACTTTGATTTCGAGCTTAGCACCCAGTATCTCTTGGGCATTTCTAACTTTTTTAAACACAGCCTATGGATGGCGTTTGACCTGTATATTCTATGCTATTATTCTAATTGTTACCATTTTACCACTTCATTATTGGTTATTTACAGAAAAAAATACGACAAAGCAAACCTATCCAGATCAATCTTTGATGATAGATACTACAGATGTAGCCAATGTCTCAAAACCACTCTATAACTGGATTTTGATCAATTTTACTTTGGGTGCGGTGATTACTACTGGATTGGTGATCCATTTAATCGACATATTAAACGATAAGAATTTGACAAAAACCTCAATAATAACCATCGCAGCTATACTTGGACCGAGTCAGGCAGCAGTTAGAGTTATAGAACTTTTACTTCCTAAAAGGTCCGTTATATTGTCTGCAATTATTTCGTCTAGTGCACTTTTTATTGGTACATTATTCCTAATGCTTGATTCCAGAATTGCGGGTTTAGGAGTCTTGCTTTTTGGAATGGGAAATGGCATGAGGTCGATATTAAGAGGAACTTTACCATTATCTATTTTTGGAAGTAAAAATTATAGCTTGATTATTGGTAAACTTGCCCGTCTTCCATTAATAGCACAAGCGGTAACACCCGTTATCGGAGGCATATTCATTCAACAATTTGGTATTAATGGGTTTCTTCTATTCTTGCTGTTATTATCAATACTCTATATCCTATCTGTTTTAATGGTAAAATCATATTTAAGATAAAATAAAAACAAAAAGTTATGAACTACAAATTTGAAAAGGCCGAATCTGGTCAAATTAATGAAATCTGGGAAATTTTTATTCATGCAATCGAGCGTAGAAAACAAGATGGAAGTGAACAATGGCAAGATGGATATCCTAACCCTACGGTTCTAAAAAGAGATATTGAAAATGGTTATGGGTATGTGATATCCAATGAAGAAGATATTATAGGTTATTGTGCACTAATGATTAATGATGAGCCAGAATATGCTAACTTAAAAGGACAATGGCTAACCGATGGAGATTTTGTTGTTTTTCATAGAGTGGCAGTATCCGAAAAATATTTGAAACAAGGATTTTCAAAGATTATGCTACAATACATTGACGCTTTTGCTATGGAAAACCAAATTTCAAGCGTAAAAGCTGATACCAATTTTGATAATGCTGCAATGTTGGCTCTTTTTGAAAAAACAGGTTATCAATACTGTGGAAAGGTTACGTTTCGAGGTTGTCCTCGTAAAGCTTTCGAAAAAGTTTTAAAACAACATGATATTTAGTCAAATAATCTACTCTTCCTTTTTACACAATATATAAAAGAGATAAAGACATCATTACATGGGATATTTATTATCCCATTTTTTATTCTATATATCAAAGCGAATGATTGGGTATTTTTACTTAAAAACTACAATACTAATAATCCTGATTCTCGTAGTGTATTCACTGGTTTACTGTACCAAAATAATTCAAAATCTTCAATTCCGGCAGTTTCTGCATTTGCTTTTACTTCTTGAAAGGTATGAATCTTAGCATTTGATACTGAAATAAGGGCCAAAATGGATAATAACCATTCTGCTTCTTCTTTATTGGTCTGAATACTAAAGCTTTCTTTTTTATCATGGAATGTTAATGTTGCCATTTCCCATTGATTCCCTTTCTTGCTTTTCGTAAAATAGTTTACTGTTGGTTTATTCCCTAGCCAAACAATTTTTGCTGATGATTTAATCAGTAATTCATCTTCCTCACTGATTGCATTAAATATATAATCATTTGGAATTTTTGTACGTGGTATTTTAAATTCAAACCAGTCTTGTAATGGGTAATCAAAACAGATTCCATGCATGAAATTGAATAATGATTTCTTTAATCCGAAACTAAACTGATCGTGATCGGTACCGGTATTGTCAATATGGACAATATCATTATTTGCAAAGGTTCCGATAGCTTCAGTCTCCTTTAAAACACCAAATTTTTCCGGATACATTCCTACTGGACTATGCGCGGTCATTGCAAACTGATGCCAAAAACCTGATTGTAAGATTCCAACTTCAAACATTTGACGAATCATTTCCAGGGAATCAATCGTTTCCTGTGCCGTTTGTGTAGGGAAACCATACATCAAATAGGCATGTACCATTACGCCTGCTTCTGTAAAATTTCGTGTTACGCGCGCTACTTGTGCTACGGTAACTCCTTTCTGAATCAGTTCTAGTAATCGGTCGGAGGCTACTTCCAATCCTCCAGAAATGGCAATACAACCCGATGCTTTAAGCAACAAACATAAGTCTCTTGTAAAGCTTTTTTCAAAACGAATATTCGTCCACCACGTAACACTAAGTTTTCTTCTCAGAATTTCTAATGCCAAAGCTCGCATTAAAGCCGGTGGTGCAGCTTCATCTACAAAGTGGAATCCATTCTGCCCTGTTTGTTCGATTAGTTCTTCCATACGATCGCAGAGCAATTTTGCTGCTACAGGTTCGTATAATTTTATATAATCTAATGAGATATCACAGAACGTACATTTCCCCCAATAACATCCATGTGCCATCGTCAATTTATTCCATCGCCCATCGCTCCACATGCGGTGCATTGGATTTACAATTTCAATAACTGAAATATATTGATCCAATAACAAATCATTATAATCTGGTGTTCCTACTTCTGATTGTTTATAATCTTTACAGCTATTGTTATTGATATAGGTTACTTTTCCATCGACTAAAGTGAACGTTCTTTTCAGTTCGTCAATCGTTTTTCTACCTTCTATATAATCAATTAAGTTTTCAATCGGTGCTTCTCCATCATCTAATGGAATGAAATCAAAAAATTCAAAAACTCTTGCATCAGAAAGTGAGCGTAATTCGGTATTAGCAAATCCTCCTCCCATTGCAATTTTCACTTCTGGGTAGTGTTTTTTGATCCATTGTCCACAACGAAATGAGGCATATAAATTACCCGGAAAAGGAACTGATAAGGCAACCATTTTAGGTTGAACCATTGACATTTTATATTCTAATATTCCAATTAGAATTTGATCGATATAGGTATATTCTTGTTGTAAAGCTGTATACAGTTCGTCAAAGCTATTGGCTGATCGACCCAAACGTTCTGCATACCTGCTAAATCCAAAATTATCGTCAATACATTCTACAATTAAATCGGAAATGTCTTCCAAGTATAGAGTAGCCAAATGTTTTGCTTTATCCTGAGTTCCCATTGTTCCAAAAGCCCAATCCAATTCTTCTAAAGTAGAAAATCGGGATGCTTCTGGTAAAAAATCTTCTTGGCAAATTAAATGGGAAAGTGTTGGATTCTTTCCTTGCAGAAATAATATTACTGAATCAATCGTATGGATATAGTCTTCTTGTAATGCAAGAATACGTTGTGCATTATCACTAAGCTTTAAGTCTGTTTCTTCAACTTTTTGAGTGATTGTATCAAATAAATTCTGTAATCCTCCTTTTGAAAATAATTCCAATATTACTTCTATCCCTAAATCGGATTGATAGGAAGTAATATCTTTTGTGTTTAGAAATCCTTTTATATAGGCTGTGGCCGGATAGGGCGTATTCAGCTGTGTAAAAGGTGGAGTAATTAAGAAAACTGTTGAGCTCAAGACCTGAAATTTAACTGCAAAATTATCTCTAATTTCTCAAAGAGTCATGTTTTATAGTGATAATTTTAATTTTGTTCCTCTAAACTAAAAAAGGCATGGATTACTCCACACCTTTTTTATTATAATTATTTTTTCTTCTTCTCTGCCTTTTTCTTATTTGTTGGCTTATTTTTTTTTGTTTTTTTATCTGAAATCATTCTCAGCTTATCTTTAATTCGGTTTTGCTGTTCTATGATATCTGCTTGTAAATCTGTTTCATAGTTGCTTAACTTCGCCAATTTGATTGCTTTTGATGCTTCTTTAAACAGGTGTTGGCTTTCATAAAGCGTAGCTTGTTTCATATGAATTAAAGCTTTGTCCATTCCTTTAATTTGCATTGCAAAATCAATCAGTTTTTGTGCCTGCTCATAATCTTCATTCCAAATTAAGGTTAGAATGAAATTTGGATAAACATCCAAAGCATGAATATCTACAGCTAATGCTTCTTCATAACAGGTTTTAGCTTCTTCGTAGTCTTTTAATTGTTCTGCATATATTCGACCTTTCAAGCACAGTGCTAATGTATTTTTATCGTCGTATGATAAGGCGTAATTTAAGGATTCTATGGCTTCAGATAAATTGTAAGGATATGCTTCTAAAGCTTCAAATAAATGTGTATCGTGAATATTTGTTCCCATTATCTTAATTCTTTGTGTAAATTGTTTTTTAATTGTTGACGAGTTCCCTTATAGGCTTTCCCTTCTTTTTGCTTTTTGAAATTCAAGCCTGCAAAGGTACGCACTGGATTGCCACGTTCAACATTTAATTGATTCTCCTTTGTTTATTTAACTGATTTTTAAGACTCTGAATGATTTCTTCTTCTCGTTTCTTAATTAATCTTTCTTTAGCGAGCTTTTTATTTTGATGTTGTGATCTGAAATCCATTGCTATAGTAGCTATTCCAGTAGAAATATGTGTTGCTCAAATCGCAGAATTTACCTTATTTATGCATTGTCTTACTGCTCCCGAACTTCGCATCACTTGGTATTGTTTTCCTCGATTTCATTTTTAATACTTGCACCACGACCCAAGTATATTCTGCTGGTTCTCTCCCACTGTTATTTGAATTATTTTTTCTGTTTTTATTATTTTGGATAGCTTTTTTCTATTTTTTGCCTCTCTTACAAATTTTGGCAAACGAGTAACTAAATTTGATCCATGATTTATTTTTAAATTTCGCTCTCGCAAATCTGCTGTGATATAGTGTTATAGATATTCTATATGTTCTGGTTTATAAGCCAAAAAAAACTTCTACTTCTTTTTGAAACCAACGTGGTAAATTATACCATTGATCGGTTACTAATCTATCATGTTCTTTCGTGTTTTATAAAACCTTTCTAATTTTTGGTTTCTATTCTTCTTGAACATTACGACGAGGACATTTTGCTCGATATTTCTCAGACTTCTCTTTTAAAGGTTGTGATTCATAACCTAGTGTTAAAGCTACTTTCAAACCATTAATTTTCGTTAAATTAGCACAAATTTTAAACTTGATAACATGCCATCTGACTGTATTAGCTACCAAGAATCTGGGTATTTCACTCCGTTAATGAATGATTATTTAGATCAAAAACCTAACATTCAGTCTCTTTATAATCGTTTCCCTTCCCTTGAAAACTTTAAAGAACAAATTATAGAGAAACAACAGAATTATCCTGTTAGCTTTCGTGGTGTTTTAGTTTCTGCTTTACAGAAACAGTACAAATCCATTGAAACATCGGCTTCAACACAACAAAACATTGATGCTTTATTAAAGAACAATACTTTTACTATTACAACGGGTCACCAATTGAACTTATTCACGGGTCCTTTGTATTTTTTATATAAAATCATTTCCACAATTAATTTAACCGAACAATTAAAAGTTCAATATCCTGAATCAAATTTTGTCCCAATTTATTGGATGGCCACTGAAGATCATGATTTTGAAGAAATTAATTATTTCACTTTTAAAGGCAAAAAAATTCGTTGGAACAAAAATAGCACAGGTCCTGTAGGTCGTTTATCTACAAAAGGATTGGAAGATGTTTTTGAAGTTTTTACGCAGGAATTGGGAGTTGGCAAAAATGCTGATGATATCAAACGAATGTTTGAAGAGGCTTATCTTGCACATGATTCTCTTGCCGATGCAACAAGACATTTGGCTAATGCTCTTTTTGGTCAATATGGCTTGGTGATACTGGATGCAGATTCAAGTGATTTAAAACGTGAATTTATCCCGTATATCAAAGAGGAATTATTGCATCAAAGTGCTAGTCCATTAGTATTAGCAACAACTGAAAAATTACAGAATTACAATATTCAGGTAAACCCTCGTGAAATCAACTTATTTTATATTGAAGATACGCTTCGGGAGCGAATTATTTTAGAAGGAGATCATTATCTTGTCAACAATACCGAGCTTCGTTTTTCAAGAGAAGAAATCCTTGAATTGGTTGAGCAGCATCCTGAAAAGTTCAGTCCTAATGTTATTATGCGTCCTCTTTATCAGGAAATAATTCTTCCTAATTTATGCTACATTGGTGGTGGTGGAGAATTAGCTTATTGGCTCGAATTGAAATCTTATTTTAATCATTCGGATATTCCTTTTCCTATTTTATTGTTACGAAATTCTGTATTAATTGCAACGGCTAAGCAAGCTTTAAAAGCAGATAAATTAGATTTATCTTGGTCTGATTTGTTTTCTAAACAGCAAATTTTATTGAATCGAAAAACAAAGGAATTATCTGAATTCCCAATTGATTTTAGTGCTCAAAAAGAGTTTCTTAAAAAACAGTTTGAAGCTTTACATGAAATTGCAAAGAAAACGGATGCTTCTTTTTTAGGGGCAGTTAACGCTCAGGAAGTAAAACAGATAAAAGGTTTAGAGCATTTGGAAAAACGGCTATTACGAGCACAGAAAAGAAAGCTTTCCGATGAATTAAATCGCATTACGGAGTTACAGAATGAATTATTTCCTGGACAAAGTTTACAGGAAAGAAAAGATAATTTCTCAGAATACTATCTTGAAACTGGCCCTCTTTTAATCGAGAACTTAATGAAAGAATTAAAACCGCTAGAAAATAATTTTAGCATCGTAATTCAATAATATAACGTACATTAATGTTAATATTCCAACGAAAAACACTAGTTTTGCAAAAATTTAAAAAATAAACAATGGCTACGAATAGAACATTTACAATGATTAAGCCTGATGCAGTTGAAAAAGGACACATCGGAGGAATTTTATCAATGATTACTAAAGCAGGTTTCAAAATCGTTTCTTTGAAATTAACTCAATTAACTGTTGCTGATGCTAAAGCATTTTACTCAGTACACAGTGAAAGACCTTTTTACGGAGAATTAGTTGAATTCATGTCTAGAGGACCAATCGTTTCTGCTATCTTAGAAAAAGACAACGCAGTAGAAGATTTCAGAACTTTAATCGGAGCTACAAACCCAGCTGACGCAGCAGATGGAACAATCAGAAAGGCTTATGCTACTTCTATTGGAGAAAATGCTGTTCACGGTTCTGATAGTGATGAGAACGCTGCAATCGAATCTGCATTCCACTTTGCAGGAAGAGAGCAATTCTAATCCCGCATTCTTATATAAAAAAAGTCCCGATCATGATGATCGGGACTTTTTTTATGTCTTTATTTTTTTAACGAAGTACAACATCTTTTACAATATCTCGTCGTAATTCTTCATTTATCATTGTAATGATTTTTTGTTTTCCATGGGTGAGCTCTTCTCGCAACACCGATGATGTTAACTCTACATATAAGGTACTTCCACGTAATACAACATTCTGCGTATAACTATTCACTCCATTCCCCATTAAATTTACCCAAGCCTCTTTCACAGATATCTGATCCATGCCCGGCTGAAGTTTATTTATCTGAATAATTTCTCTAAGGACATCGCCTATAGGGCTATTATCATTGGATCTTTTTGCCATAATTATTTTAAATTGATTGCAGCTGCTTTTTTATAGTGGTATTCATTTTTTGTTTCATTGACAATCACCATTTCTTCTGCTGAAATTGATTTCAATTCTTCTTTCCATGTTGCATAGGGTGTTTTGTATTTCAAATACACCACTTCATTTTCAACAATCGCTTCTAGTGATTCTGATTGCTCTTCATCTACTACAAATGTACCGTCTAATTGTGGACTTACTTTTTTTCTAAATCCTTTATTGTCTTTATTAATTTCTATATAATCGTAGGTTAAATTGACTTTATAATCTTTTTCTTTTCCATCTGGCAAAATCACTTTTTCAATTTCCCAATATCCATTTATTTTTGAAACGTCTTGTAGGCTGACTTTAGACTGACAGGCCATTAACATCAAAAATAATGGCATTATTCGTATAATAGCTTTCATGTTATAATTGACTAAAATAGGTATGTATTAACTCAAAATTAAATCGCACTATTCCTATGGCTGCAATAGAAAAAACAACTAATATCCAATTGCATTTTTCTTTTTTTATAGCATAAAAATTAAGCCCACAAAGCAATATTGCTCCTGCTAATAATACGTAATATGTGTAATTACTTTTTAAGTAAAATTGTGGTGAAATCATTGGATTATCGTTTGTAAAATAACGGTATACATTTACGATAATCTGACAAAATAGCACTACTGCATAAAACAATGAAAAATAGGCAATGATCTTCGTAAATGCTACTACATCTTTTGCACGTGGATTTATATTAGCCATTACTTAAAGAATGAATCTACAAATTCGTATTTATTGAAAACTTGCAAGTCTTCAATTCCTTCTCCTACACCGATATATTTTACTGGAATTTTAAATTGATCTGATATACCAATTACAACGCCTCCTTTTGCTGTTCCATCTAATTTTGTTACAGCTAATGAGGTTACTTCTGTTGCAGCAGTAAATTGCTTTGCTTGCTCAAATGCATTTTGTCCTGTAGAACCATCTAAAACTAATAGTACATCGTGTGGTGCATCTTCTACTACTTTTTGCATGACACGTTTCACTTTCGTGAGCTCGTTCATTAGGTTTACCTTATTATGCAAACGTCCTGCTGTATCAATGATTACAACATCGGCATTTTGGCTTACTGCAGACTGTAAAGTATCAAAAGCAACGGATGCAGGATCACTCCCCATTTGTTGTTTTACGATTGGTACACCTACTCTATCTGCCCACACCTGTAATTGATCGATTGCTGCAGCTCTAAATGTATCGGCTGCTCCAAGAACTACTTTTTTTCCTGCTTTATTGAATTGGTAGGCTAACTTCCCAATGGTTGTTGTTTTACCAACTCCATTTACACCTACTACCATAATCACATATGGTTTTGTATGGGCTGGAGTTACAAATTCTGTTGCTTCACCGATATTGGTTTCAGATAACAGTCCTGCAATTTCTTCTCTCAGAATTTTGTTCAGCTCTTCTGTCCCAACGAACTTGTCTTTGGAAACGCGGGCTTCAATTCTTGTGATTACTTTTAGTGTTGTTTCAACTCCCACATCTGACGATACTAGTATCTCTTCAAGATTATCCAGTACTTCATCGTCGACTTTAGATTTTCCGGCAATTGCTTTTGTTAATTTAGAAAAAAAGGTAGATTTCGTTTTTTCTAGACCTTTGTCCAAGCTTTCTTTCTTCTCAGACGAAAATATTTTTTTAAAGAAACTCATATTCAATAGATTACAAAATAAGTATCAACTTATATTTAAAAGGTAAATATAGAAAATAAAAAAGCTACTTTCATTACTGAAAGTAGCTTTTCTATATATATTGTCAATTAATTATTTCTTCTTAAGAAATTCATCAACTAATTCAGGAGCCATAACACTTTCTACGAAAGTATATGCACCAGTTTTTGGAGATTTCACCATTTTGATAGCTTTCGATAATCTCTTAGAAGCTGTCTGTAAGGATGCTACGGTTTTCTTTGCCATGACTAATTATTATTTAATTTCTTTATGAATAGTCACTTTTTTCAAGATTGGATTAAATTTCTTAATCTCTAATCTGTCTGGAGTGTTTTTCTTGTTCTTCGTTGTAATATATCTAGAAGTACCTGGTTGACCACTTGTTTTGTGCTCAGTACACTCTAAAATCACTTGAATTCTATTGCCTTTTTTTGCCATCTTGATGTATATTTAATAGGATTTGGACTATTATTTAATAAATCCATTTGCTTTAGCTTCTTTCAAAACAGCAGCAATTCCATTTTTATTTATTGTTTTTATAGTAGATGCAGCTACTCTAAGAGTAATCCATCTATCCTCTTCAGGAAGATAAAAACGTTTTTTAACTAAGTTAACAGAAAATTTTCTCTTAGTCTTGTTCATCGCGTGAGAAACATTGTTTCCTACCATCGCTCTTTTACCTGTAAGGTCACAAACTCTTGACATTATGCTTATCTTTTATCGTTATTCAAAATCAGGGTGCAAAGAAACATAAAATAAACCTATTTTACAAAAAAAATCTACTAGTTTTTTAAAATTTCTTTCTGCAACATCTCTAAAGCCTTATTTACCGCTCTATCAATGACTTTTTCTCTGGGTTGTCCAAAGTTAAATTCTTCAACATAAACACCTTCTGGAGTCGCTAAAGCGATAAAAACAGTTCCTAATTCGGCATCTGAATCACCTTTAATTGGTCCTGCATTTCCCGTCGTCGCTATCGCATAATCGGTGTTCATTAATCGTTTTACACTCAATGCCATTTGTTCGGCTACAACCGAACTTACTACTGTATGTTCCTCAATACTGGCTTCAGAAACTCCCAAAACTGTTGTTTTAGTATCCGTTGCATAAGTCACTACTCCTCCTCTAAAATACGCTGAAGCTCCTGCAACAGAGGTAAACATTTGAGCAATCTTCCCTCCAGTACAACTTTCTGCTGTAGCGATGGTCTTATCTTGTTTTACTAGTAATCGTCCCAAAACGACTTCCAGAGTATCTTCTTCGCCATATCCGACGATAATATCTCCGATTATATTTTTCAGCGAATTTACATTCGATTCTAATGCTTTTTCTAAAACTTCTTTATCAGTACCTCTAGCCGAAAGACGTAATCTTACACGTCCGGGATTAGGTAAATAGGCCAGCTTAATAAAAGCTGGTAAATCATTCTCCCATTGCTCAATACGCTCTGCTACAATGCTCTCGCCTTGTCCATAGGTCAATATAGTTTGATGGATAATATAGGGTCTTTTGAACTGCTCAATTAATCTTGGAATAATTTCAAAATCCACGATACCTTTCATTTCATAAGGCACTCCTGGTAGCGAAATAAAAATTGTATTTTCTTTTTGAATCCACATTCCTGGAGCGGTCCCAAATCGATTCGTTAGCACAGTACATTTTGATGGTACTAAGGCTTGATCTTTATTCAATTGTGAAGCTGGGCGCTTTAACGCTTTCTCAATCAACTCAATCACATGTTCTAACACTTCTGGATTTACCACCAGGGTATCTTCAAAATAATCACAAAATGTTTTCTTAGTAATATCGTCTTTTGTAGGGCCAAGTCCTCCTGTAATGATCACCACTTCAACATTATTTTGAAGACTTGCCAGTGTATCTAGGATATGCTGTTTGTCGTCCTGAATAGAGATCATTTCATGAACATCTATCCCTATATTATTCAGTGCCTTAGCAATATACCCTGAATTTGTATCTACAATCTGACCAATCAGGATTTCATCCCCAATTGTAACAATAGTTGCTTTCATTAAAGTTGTTTTTGAGAAATTACACCTGTAGATTGAAGTCTTTTTTCACTTCTTTCAAAGCTTTATTAATGTGTTTTTTCAGACTCTTATAGGTTTCTTTAATTTCTTTTTTCTTGCCTTTAAGCTTAGTCCAATTTTCAATATATATTATTTCTTCAAAGGCTGCATCCATACCTAACAGATCTAAAGTCGGTTTTATTTTATGTGCAAAACTATACACAAGACTGTGGTCTTTTGCTTTAATTCCTTCTTTAATTTCCTCTAAATCTAGAGGCACCTCTGAAGCAAAGACCGAGATAATTTGCATTGCAAAATCTTGGTCATTATCGGAGATAGCGTACACTTTTGATAAATTATAATGTAATGCCATTATTTCACTTGAATTCTATATAGTTTTTGTCCTTCAATATATCCCTCGAGGACATCTCCTGGTTTCACTGCTGCTACACCTTCTGGAGTTCCTGTAAATAAAATATCTCCAATTTTTAATGTAAAAAATTGTGATACATAGGCAATCAATTCATCTATTTTCCACAACATATGACTTGTGTTTCCTTTTTGAACTGTCTCCCCATTATTCTTTAATTCAAATGTAATATTTTCCAAAGAACTAAATTGAGATTTTGGTAAAAATTCACCGATAACTGCTGAGCCATCAAAGGCTTTGGATTTTTCCCAAGGCAATCCTTTTTCTTTTAGTTTACTTTGTAGGTCACGGGCTGTAAAATCAATCCCTAATCCTATTTCATCATAATATTTATGAGCAAATTTAGGATCAATATATTTTCCAACTTTTGTAATTTTCACCAAAATCTCTAACTCATGATGTACATCATTTGTAAATTCAGGTATATAAAAAGGAGTTTGTTTTATCAATATCGCTGAATCTGGCTTTAAAAAAACGACTGGTTCGTCTGGTCTTTCATTGTCTAATTCTTCAATATGTTTTACATAGTTTCTTCCAATACAGATGATTTTCATATTAATCTAAAAATTTAAGTATTAAACGAATCTTTAATTTAGTTTGTTATTCAGTTTTCGCAATTTAATTGCAGTCAAAACTTTTTTAGTATACAATGGAAAATCTGCATTTTGAATCCAACCAAAATAACCTGGCTCTGTTTCTAATACCTTATCCACTTTTACTCCTTTATGTTTTCCAAACGAGAATACTTCTTCATTGTCTTTATCAAAAGTGATAAATCCTGCAAAATCAGCTGATTTTTTTCGAGTTGTGTATTCCGACAATAATTTCATATCATTATCCAACTCTTCATAGCGTTCTAATTGTGCTTTTAAAATTTCATATGTCGCCATAGTGTCGGCTTCTGCGCTATGTGCATTTTCCAAACTTTTTCCACAGTAAAATTTATAGGCTGCACTAAGTGTTCTTTCTTCTTTTTTATGAAATATTGTCTGAATATCTACTGAGACTCTGTTTTTCATATCGAAATCAACTCCTGCTCTTAATAATTCTTCCGCCAACAATGGAATATCAAATCGATCTGAATTAAATCCAGCCAAATCGGAGTCTTTAATCATTCCATATACTTGAGAAGACAGTTCTTTGAAGGTCGGTTCGTTGGCTACTTTTTCATCGGAAATACCATGAATTTCAGTGGATTGTGGAGGAATTGGCATTTCAGGGTTGACTAACCATGTTTTGCTTTCTTTGTTTCCGTTAGGATATACTTTAAAAATCGATATTTCAACAATTCTATCTCTAGCGACTTCGATACCTGTAGTTTCTAAATCGAAAAAGCAGATTGGCTTATTTAATTTAAGTTCCATTTTTTCTTTTTCTGTTACTACAAATATACGGTATTGATAGAAATCCAATCATCTTGAAGCAAAAATGTTCAATAAAAAAAGGCTTTAAATAATATTTAAAGCCTTATCAATTCTAATCTTCTCTACTTCCATCATCTGCCATTCGAACAATTTTGGGTGTGAATTTTGCAATTACATCTATCAATTCTTTCTGCGAATTCATCACCATATTAATATCCTTATAGGCCATTGGTGCTTCATCGCGTCCCGCTCCAATTAATGTCACTCCATGTTCTTTCAGTACTTCTCTCATTTGAACTTTTGTAATACTTTTGACCGCTTGTGTTCTACTCATTTGTCTTCCCGCCCCATGTGACGCTGAGTTAATTGCCTGTACTTCTCCTTTTCCTCTAACCAAGAATCCTGGTGCTGTCATAGATCCTGGAATAATCCCCATTACATCTTTTCCAGCAGGGGTTGCTCCTTTTCGATGTACAATTACTTCTTCACCATTCCAGATCTCTTTCCAGGCAAAATTATGATGATTTTCTATTCTGGCTAAAACAACTCCTCCTAAAGCTTTTTCCATCTTATCATGAATAACCTGATGGCATGCTGAAGCATAATCACCTGCTAAATTCATAGCGAACCAATATTCCTGCCCTTCTTGGCTATTCATATCTAAATACGCCAAGTTTGAAGCTTCTTTTGGGAGTTTTGTTTTTTCCTTTGCTAATCGAGTATAATATCCCGCAATGGTTGCTCCCATTCCTCGAGATCCTGAGTGCGTTAATAAGGCTACATATTTCCCTTTTTCAATGTTTAAAATTTCATCTTTTTGTTCAAATTCAATGATTCCAAATTCAACAAAATGATTTCCTCCTCCCGACGTACCTAATTGTGACCATGCTTTATCTTGTAGGTTTTTAATAAATGGTGTCAAGTTAAATTCATTTCGATCCAAAACATCGTGTGTTGACTTATATTGCCCATGAAAACCATGGCCTGCTCCAAACCTTGTATGAGCAATCAGTTCTCTTTTAAACTTTACGCTGTTTTCCTCCAAATAGGCTTCTGGAATATCATAAATAGACAAAGCCATTCTACATCCAATATCAACACCTACACCATACGGAATAATTGCATTTTTGGTTGCTAACACACCGCCAATTGGCAATCCATATCCTTGATGTGCATCTGGCATTAAAGCTCCTCCAATAGTAACAGGAAGCTTCATTGCAATATTCATTTGTCTTTTTGCTCCTTCATCAATATTTTCTTCACCATATACCGCATACTCTAATACTGATGTTTTCAATACTATCGTTTCATCAATTGGAGCATTTGATTCTTCAATTAGTTTTGTAGCTAAATCTTCCAATACAACATCATCTAGAAAATTCTCTGGATTATCTTTTACTTTTTTAAATAAAGCAATCACTTCTTCTCTCTCTGATATTTCACAGTTTTTATTCGCCAATATTAAGGCGAATCCTAAAATCTCATTGGCTTTATATCCTACAGATAATAAATCTGTTCCTGTAATTGTTGTTTTCATTTTTCTTGTTTTTCAATATTCTATAGCAACCTTGATGAGATTCGAACTCACATTCCTTCTCAGGCAATATGGCTGTAAATACGCTTCCCTACTTATTACCATAACTTTCGGTGCAACTGTAAACTCTACCCATTAGTCCGCTCAGGTCTAACCGGAATATCCATACACTCCACGGTTTCGTATTTTACCGCAGCTTTTCCTTTTAAGCTACAAGGTTTTGTTTCATTCCTACATTGCAAAGATGATCGTTGAATCGCGCATAGTAAATGCGCAGTGATAATTAATTTTAAACTATTTTCTAAAGTCTAATAAAATCAAGGTGTTTTATCCAAATAAAATTGAAATAAAAAATAAAATAGCATCAACTGCGTACATATACTGCGTAACATAATCCATTTCACTATATTTGGTCTGCGTGAAGGATGGAAACGGCATCCTTTTTCTCTTCATCCAAGAGAAAAAGATATAGTGAACAGCCTGACCTGAAGGGTCACGCCCCATAAAACTTTATTATATGGCTACGAACAAATTGGCATTAATACGCTATAAAACAATTGATAACTGTTTAAAAAACCGTTTTCGTAAATGGAGCTTGGATGATTTAATTGAACAAGTATCTGATGCATTGTACGAATATGAAGGAATAAGTTCGGGTGTAAGCAAACGTACAATTCAAGGGGACATCCAGATGATGCGTAGTGATAAACTTGGTTATAATGCTCCTATTGAAGTAGTCGACCGTAAGTTTTATATCTATGATGACCCAAATTACAGTATTACTAATTCTCCTATTAACAATTCGGATATGGAGAAAATGAAAGAGATTGTGAGTATTCTAAAGCATCTGAATGGTTTTAACTACTTTGATGAAATGAGTGATATGATCGCTAAGCTGGAAAACAATCTACATAAATCATCTGGGGATAAAAAAAACTATATTCAATTTGAAAATAATGCACAACTAAAAGGATTAGAACACATCAATCCAATATATCAATCTATTTTAAACAAAACTCCTTTACTGATTGAATATCAGTCTTTCAAGGCTATTAAATCTAACCAAGATATTTATCATCCTTATTTATTAAAAGAATACCGCAATAGATGGTTTCTTTTAGCAAAACCTAAAAAAGGAAGTCTTATCACACTGGCATTGGATCGTATTATTGAGTTTCATGCCTTACCAAAAGATATTTTTATTGAATATACCGGTATTGACTTTGACCGTTACTTTGATGATTTACTAGGTGTTACTAAAACTGAGCATGATCGTCCACAAAAAGTCATCCTTCAATTCAATAAACAGAATGCTCCTTATGTGTTAACAAAACCTTTACACAGCTCACAAACTGTATTAAAAGAGGATGAAAATGGTATCGTCGTTTGTATTGATGTTGTATTAAATTTTGAGTTGGAGCGTGAAATTTTGGGTTTTGGAGAATCTGTAAAAGTACTTGGCCCAAAAATGCTTCGTAAAAACATTCTCCGAAGATTACAAAAAGCGACCAAACAATACAATGATGAACAATAATCAAAAGCTAAAAAGTATTTACTGCAAAAAATAGAATTCAAAAAAAAACAGCCTCAATATTGAGGCTGTTTTTTTTTATTGGTATACTTTTATTAAAAGTCTCTATTTACATCAAAAGCTTCTAAATAATCTGCTACTCGTTTTACAAATGATCCACCTAATGCTCCATCTACAACTCTATGATCATAACTGTGTGATAAAAACATTTTATGACGGATTCCAATGAAATCTCCATCTGGTGTCTCAATAACTGCTGGCATCTTACGGATTGCTCCTAAAGCTAAGATCCCTACTTGGGGCTGATTAATAATTGGAGTTCCAAATACACTTCCAAATGTACCAACATTTGTTACAGTATAGGTTCCTCCTTGTGTATCGTCTGGTTTTAGTTTTCCTGCTTTTGCACGATTTCCTAAATCATTTACAGCTTTTGCCATTCCAACTAAGTTCAATTGGTCTGCATTTTTAATTACAGGTACAATTAAATTTCCGTTTGGTAAAGCAGCTGCCATACCTAAATTGATATTTTTCTTCTTGATGATGTATTCGCCATCTACAGAAATATTCATTCCAGGGAAATCTTTTAATGCTTTTGCAACGGCTTCCATAAAGATTGGCGTGAACGTTAATTTCTCTCCTTCTCTTTTTTCGAAAGCATTTTTATTTTTCTCTCTCCATTTCCAAATGTTCGTTACATCTACCTCAATAAATGACTGAACGTGTGCTGAAGTTTGAACCGATTGTACCATGTATCCTGAGATTAATTTTCTCATACGATCCATTTCTACAATTTCGTCTTGTCCATTTACGGATACTGGAGCTGCTTTTTGTGCTACTGGAGTTGCTACTTTTGGTTGTACTGGTGCAACTACTGGAGTTGCAACAGGAGCTTGAGTTCCTCTATTAGCAACATATCCTAGTATATCATTTTTCGTAACTCTACCATCTTTCCCAGTTCCATTGATCGCTTCTAATTCTGCTACTGAAACTCCTTCTTCTTTTGCAATATTTTTCACTAATGGAGAAAAGAATTTTTCAGAATTTGAAAAATCTACTGGTGCTGCTGTATGATCTTTTGCTGATTCAACTGTTTTTTCAACGGCTTGAACAACTTCTTGTTTTGGAGTTGCTTCTGTCGTTTCTCCACCTTCCGTTTCAATAATAGCAATCGTTTGTCCAACCTGAACTAAATCATCTTTTTGAAAAAGTTGTTCCACAAGAATACCTTTTACCTCAGATGGCACTTCAGAATCTACTTTATCGGTAGCGATCTCAAGTACTGCCTCATCAGCATCGATAGTGTCTCCCACTTCTTTTAACCAATTTGTAATGGTTGCTTCTGCAACGCTTTCACCCATTTTGGGTAATTTCAATTCAAATCTTGCCATATTATTAACCTAAAGGTGAATTTTTATTATCTCTTTGCAATATTACTAAAAAAAATAAAATTATTCAGATAATTATGCAATATTGTTCTCTATATTAATTACTTCTCCTCTGTCATTACTGCTGTTACTCCCTATAATATAGTGTGTATTTTCAGGCTTAATTTTAAAGGTTATTCCTTTAATTCTCAGCCTTTGCATATCTCCGATGATGGTTTTATAGTTTATAAAATTATTATCAAAAATAATTTCAACATTACCCCCATCTTTAATTTGTTGCGAAATTACGTTTTTTTCTGATTTTATTTTATGGACTACCACGTTTTTTTGTAAAATCTCCTTCAATTCTGAAAGCAATTTTTCCGATTCTGATATCAATATATAAGAGTCACAATTGGTCTTTGCTTTTGGCTTCCCTTGAAACTTCTTTAAAATCGAGAAGAATACAATTCCTAATGACATAAAAAGTTCAAAAAATGCGGATCCTTTAAAATGTTTTTTATAAAAGAAACGCATCGCTTCCTGAAATCGCTTCATATAGGTACCATCTTTAACGGTACTTTCTCCCTTATAGTGTATTACGGTGGTTTCATGAAAATAATAATTCTGCTTATTTTCCTGTAATATTGTATAAGACAAATCGATATCATCACTATACATAAAGCAAGCCTCATCAAAACCGCCTACTTTACGATATAATTCTGTTTTCATTATCATGAAAGCACCTACCAGAATATCTACTTTTCCTGTCTCATTTTCTGATAAATGCTGCGCATAGTATTTTCCGAATATTTCAGTTTTAGGAAATAGTTTATACAAACTAAAAATCTTCGTAAAAGCAACCCATGGTGTGGGTATTCCTCTTTTACACTCTGGTAAAAAATGGCCTGTTCCATCAATTAACTTCACTCCGACAATTCCTAAATCAGTTTGTTTTTCTGCAAAAGCTAATACTTTACTAAAAGTGTCTTCTGCCACTACTGTATCAGGATTTAAGATGCAAAGATATTCTCCTTTTGCTTTTTCAACTCCAATATTATTTCCTTTTGAAAATCCTGAGTTTTCTTTGTTTTCAATCAATATTACTTCAGGAAATTGCTTCTTCATCATTGCACAGCTATCATCTGAAGAATTATTATCTATTACAATAATTTCGCCTTCAATATCTACTAGAGCTTTCTGTACGCTTTGTACACATTGCTCTAAAAAATAACGGACATTGTAATTAAGAATGATAACTGATAACTTCATTTTTCAAAGATAAGGCATTACTCTATGGGCTTCAAAAATATAAATCTCTTTTTAATTCTCACTACATCCTATGCTTTTCATCCTTGTTAAAATTGAGGATCTGCTTCATTCTCCTTTCTTTTATCGCTCTTTAAAATTTTGAACTACACTATTATCACGGTGCTTTTATAAATAAAACCTATTTTTGCAAAAAATATAGTATTGTGAATTACCTTTCTGTAGAAAATATATCCAAGTCATTTGGCGAAAGAACCTTATTTGACAACATCTCTTTTGGAATCAATAAGGATCAAAAAATTGCTTTCATTGCCAAAAATGGCTCTGGAAAAACAACTATCATGAGCATTATTAATGGTTTGGAAGAACCTGATACTGGTCAAGTAGTATTAAGAAAAGGAATCCGAATGGCTTTCCTTTCACAAAACAATAATTTGCAAGAGGAACTAACCATTGAAGAAAGCATCTTTGCTTCGGATAATGAAATCTTAAAAGTTATTGAAGCTTATGAAAAAGCATTAGAAAATCCAGAAGATGAAGAAGCTTATCAAAAAGCTTTTGACGGAATGGATCAACACAATGCTTGGGATTTTGAAACACAATACAAGCAGATTTTATTTAAATTAAAACTAGAGAACTTTAAATTAAAAGTAAAAAGTCTTTCTGGTGGACAGAAAAAACGTTTGTCATTAGCCATTATCCTGATCAATCGTCCTGATTTATTGATTCTGGATGAACCTACGAATCACTTGGATCTTGAAATGATTGAGTGGTTAGAAAGTTATTTTGCTAAAGAAAACATTACCTTATTCATGGTCACGCACGACCGTTTCTTCTTAGAGCGTGTATGTAATGAAATCATTGAATTAGACAACGGAAAACTATACCAATACAAAGGAAACTACTCTTATTATCTAGAGAAAAAAGAAGAACGAATTGCTTCTGAAAATTCTAGTGTTGATAAAGCACAGAACTTATTCGTAAAAGAATTAGAATGGATGCGTCGCCAACCAAAAGCACGTACTACGAAGTCTAAATCTAGACAGGATGACTTTTATGTAATCAAAGAAAAAGCACAGAGTCGTCGTCGCGAAAACAAGGTGGAGCTTGAAATTAATATGGAACGTATGGGAAGCAAAATTATTGAGCTTCACAAAATTTCTAAAAAATTCAATGACCATGTTATTCTAGATAATTTCAGTTTTGATTTCCAACGTGGAGAGCGCATTGGAATTATTGGTAAAAATGGAACTGGAAAATCAACCTTCTTGAATTTATTGACTGGAACAATTCCGTTAGATGCAGGAAAAGTAATTGTTGGTGAGACAATAAAAATAGGATATTATACACAAAGCGGAATTAATCCAAAACCTGGACAACGTGTTATCGATGTTATTAAGGAATACGGAGAATACATTCCATTGATGAAAGGAAAAATTATTTCAGCTTCACAATTATTGGAGCGTTTCCTTTTTGATTCAAAAAAACAATATGATTTTGTTGACCGATTGAGTGGTGGGGAATTAAAACGTTTGTATTTATGTACGGTTTTGATTCAGAATCCTAACTTTTTGATTCTGGATGAGCCAACAAATGATTTGGATATCGTAACATTAAATGTTCTTGAAAGTTTCCTTTTGGATTACCCAGGATGTTTATTAGTGGTTTCTCACGATAGATACTTTATGGATAAAATTGTAGATCACTTATTTATCTTTAGAGGTCAAGGTGTTGTTGAAGATTTTCCTGGAAATTACTCTGACTTTAGAGCTTATGAGGATAGTGCTGATGTAGCTCAGAAAGAAGAAAACAAAGCAGAAAAGAAAGATTGGAAACAAAATAATCCTACCGGAAATCTAACTTTCAATGAACAAAAAGAATATCAAAAACTAGAAAGAGAAATCAAAGATTTAGAAATAGATAAAACTAAAATTGAGCAATTATTCTCTGATGGAAAAGTAGCGGATGCTGATATTGAGAAAAAAGCCAATGAGTTGCAAAATATCATTGATAAAATAAATCAGAAAGAAGAGCGTTGGTTTGAACTAAGCGCAAAGATTGAAGGGTAAAATCTTTCAAATCAATTCAATTAAAAACCACAACAAAATTAGATTCTGTTGTGGTTTTTTTATTTTTCACTAGAAACATAAAATCAAATATCATTTTCTCAAAACAACTGAAAACTGACTATGAATATCTACCACGGAATAGGGTTATAATCTTTTAAGAACTTCCCACACCAATGTTTTCCAGTATTAATTCCATCGAATAAAGGATCCATGACACGTGCAGCACCATCAATAATATCAAGTGGTGGCTGAAAATCTTCTAGGTCTTGTTTCTTTTTAGCCAATTCTGCAGGATCTTCATCGGTTACCCACCCTGTGTCCACTGCATTCATAAAAATCCCATGTTTTGCCAAAGTTCCAGATGAAGTATGTGTTAGCATATTTAAAGCTGCTTTAGCCATATTGGTATGAGGATGGCGGTCTTCTTTGAAAAAACGATGGAATTTCCCTTCCATTGCCGAAACATTAATAATGTGTTTTTGTCCAGTATTATCTTTTTTCATTACTTCTGAAAGACGATTGCACAATACAAAAGGTGCAACAGAATTCACAAGTTGTACTTCTATCATTTCTGTTGTTTCAATTTGCCCTAATCTTAAGCGCCAACTATTTGTTTTTCGTAAATCTATTTGTTGCAAATCGGCATCCAGTTCTCCTTCTGGAAAAACTTCATTTGCCACCAATGCATTGTCAAAAGAATATGGAATCTGAGATAATTTAGCCGAAGCACGCAATCCAATTCCTGGTTCGGGCCCATGCCAAGTTACTGGCATATTCTCATTCGAAGAAGCTCCCAGAGTCAATACTTTTAATTCATCTAGACAGCTCGTATGATCCCTCAATAATTCTTGTGCTTCTTTAGGCAGGGTACTTATTGCAGACTCTTCATTTTTCATTAAATGGCTATAGAATCCCGCTGGGCGTCTAACTGTCTGCGCAGCATTATTAATAAGAATATCTAGTCTATCATACTTCTGCTCAATAAAATTGCAAAAAATTTCTACACTCGGTATATGGCGTAAATCTAATCCATGAATTTTTAAGCGATGCCCCCATTCCATAAAATCAGCTTCTTTAGAAAAGCGTAGTGCCGAATCTACAGGGAAACGTGTCGTTGCAATAACTGTTGCACCACCACGCAAAAGCATTAAAGTAATATAATAGCCAATTTTTAATCGAGAACCCGTAACGACTGCTACTTGTCCTTTTACATTGGCAGTTTGAAAACGTTTGACATAATTAAAATCACCACATTCTGTACACATCGTATCATAAAAGTGATGCATTTTGGTGAATTTGGTTTTACATACATAACAGTTTCTAGGGGTTTCTAATTCCAATTGCTCTTTATAGGCAAGCTCATTAAAGGCCAATAATTTTGGTGCAACAAATACACTTGCCTCACGCGCATGACGAATCCCAGTTTCTTTACGAGCTGTTTTGTCCTTCTTTTCCATTTTACGTTTGGCAGCTTGCTTACCATCCTTAACTCTTCTGGAAAACTCATCTCTATCTGGTCTAGAAAACATCCCTGCTTCTTTGATCAAAGCTATTCTCTGCTCTTTTGGGATATCAAATATTTGATCTGTATCAGTATTTAGTTGTGCTAAAACAGCAATACATCGGTCTATTTCTGCTGAAGTTATTACCTGCTTAACCACCATTTCTTCCTTCCCCATCCTATAAAATGTATATTATTGTTCGCTTAAATTTTAAGGTCGCAAATATAGTCTTTTTAGTATCAGAAAGGTTCAAAGTTGGGCAGGATGAAGTCTCATCTTTCTACTTTTGACTTTTGACTATTATCTTAGTATCTTTGTGCCCACTTTGTAATTATCATTATGTTATTTCAAATAAAATCATACCTACAGTTTTTATGGCATTCCTCTAACCAACACGGTATTCATTCTCCTTTTGTATACACATTGGTTACCCGGTGTTTTTATGATCAGACGATTAAACCTAAATATTCTGACTTAAAGGCGAGTAATTCAATGGTTTTGAAAAACATAAAACTATTGTATCGGATAACACATTATTTCAATCCTAAGAAAATACTTCTTATCGGCTCAGATAATTCTATTGCTTCAACAATACAGCTTGCTTGTCCTGATGCTAAAATCGTATTACTCAATCAAACCGACACTCCTACTTATTTCAATGATACACAATCTAATATTGAAATTTTTGATTTCGTTTATATCGAAAATAACCTTTCAAAAGATAATTTACTAACAGTTGTTAATTCATTGTCAGCCCGAATTCACAATGATAGTTTTATAATACTGAACCCAATAAATAAGTTTGCTTTCCAACAAGATATTTGGAATTCTATCTTAACTATTCCGTTCGTCAAGGTTAGCATAAATACTTATGCTTTGGGATTATTATTTTTTCGGAAAGAACAAGAAACTGAACATTTTACTGTTAGGGTCTAATTTGATTTTATTTAATTCTTTTTCCTTCTAGCAAAGAAAATCAAGCATAAAATAATTGATAACACAAGTAATAAAGCGCCAATAGGCTGATATCCAATTAGAAGATAAACATCATGCACTCCAATATCTATTAATGTTTTCTCTGGATAAATACACCCAAAAAGGATGAGAATAATACTCGCAAATAATACTAAATATATTAGTTTTTTCATGGAACCCAGTGTAATATTTGTCTTAAAAAAATGAAGATTCTTTAGTCTTTTTTTTACTAAAAATAAAAACTAAACCATAAAACATAGCTGAAATTACAGCTAGCCATTGACCTATAAAAATAGACGACATAGCACAATAGGTATCCTTAATATTTATAACATACACATTATCACTAGTATACCCATAAATTATCAATATTAACCCTAAACTAAATAATAAAACAATCATTTTTCTCATAATCTAGTATAATATTCGTCTAAAAAGAAAGCATTAAAAAAAGTAAAATCCCCAAAAGGAATAAAACTTTTATTTATTTCAGGTAATTTATAATCCAGTAATTCTATTGGAAATTTCGAGAATCTAAATTTATTTTCAGTCAGGATACACATCTTCTCAATCTCATCAGAATACAATGCTTCAAGATCTTTTCTTATAATAGGTTTTTTAATCCATTTCAATTTATCTACATCTACTTCAGCTTCCAAAACATAATAAGTATAATATGGTATTAGTATACTAATATTCATACAAATACTGTGAAGTTTATTTCCTAGCATTGTTGTTAATTGGAAATTCAATGCCCTATCTCCTGAACTAAACAAAGTTACATCATGATAGTTAAAATCTGATCTGATATTCTTAAAATTAACGGCATAATCTTCCCATTGTTCTTTACTTCTCAAAATATGATCAAAAGTATTTTGAACAAGCCGAAGATTTTTAGACTCAATAGTGTTATTATATTCCTCCATATTTATAATCTCTTCAATTCTAGATGGATAATAACATTTTGCTATATTGCTTAAAATTGTCTCTATCATAATTAATTACAGTCTCCTGGTCCAAACCAATTTGTTTTATATTCTGTAGGCGTTACAGTATTCGCAGGATTTAATTGAAATCTAGCCCCTGGATTACTCATTTCAAATTCATTTTTTAATGTCTCCGCAAAATAATAGTAAATTTGTGTATCAGAAGCAATATTACTTTTAAAATAATTTTTTGTTATATTCATTGCGCTTTCTAGAGAGTTTGCTGTAGACAATGCTGCAGCCCCAGGAGTAATATTTGTATTTCCAATCGCTAAATTAGTTGGCATTTGAAAAGATACTGCTTGAGGTATTGCAATATGCACTACACGAAACCTTAAAGGAGTTAGTGTTTCAACTACTATAATATTAAAATTAATGTTTTTAACTGCTGCTTCTTGCCATGGTAAATTAGTTTTTTTTATATAATTAAAACTATTACAATCTGGATAACTATCATCTATATTAGGTTCAGTGGGCATAGTCTCTCCACCTCCAAATATAGGTATTGGTATAGTTGGCACTCCAGGATTTATCATTGGTCCATTAGTCGGATTAGATGGCCAGCCTCCATTAGAACTCCCACCACCACCCACGACAACTACTTCATCCAAAATACCATTATGACATCTACTACAATGTGGATTTCCATTTCCTCCTCGAGCACTTTCGCCTTCTTGAGGATTTCCATTTATATAACTAATAGCACTTAGGCTATTGATCTCTAAATCATTTATTATTAAAGTACCCGTAAAATTCCTTAATATCTGATGTACAGTAAGATTTTCAAATGCATAACTATCTTGAGCCTCATTAAATTTAAAAGTCCATAATTTCGCTTTAATTAGATTTCCATTTATACTAACTAGTAATCTTTCAAACGTCTTATCACTTTCACCTTTTAATGATAATACTATTACAGAAGACAAACTTGAACCTCGCTGTAAAAATCGAGGTGAGCCTATAACTATCTTATCCTCTAAACTAACATTATTATATCTTACCCAATCTTTTACTTTAATTAAAATTTCATTTTCCTGCTTCTTAATATCCAAATACTTCTGGTCATCATTTGAACATCCAAATAGGATAATTAAGCAAATCGATAAAAGGAAAAACTTCAATATTTTCATAATAACGTGTCTTTTTATATTAAAATAATTTTAATACAAAAATATAGCAACGCTAAAAACCATAAAAATTAACCTACCCCGAAAACAATTAAAATGAAGTGAATTTTAATTGTTTTCGGGGTTAAAAACACAAAAAAAAGACTGCCTTCTCAGACAGTCTTTTTTTTAAAAAATTCTTTTTCATTACTTTTTAGCTTCTGCATTTTCTTCTGCTTTAGCTCCCATTCTATTCACAGTATACATTGGGGCAAACTTTAATTTCAGTTTTGCAATTGCAAAATTATCTTTAGAGGTTAATCCTTCTTTTTCTACAGTATTTTTTCTACTATCTAACGCTTCATACATTGCTTTTACTTCATCCCAATCTTCACGAGAATATTTATCTTTATTCTCCGCAGCAGTATTTACAAATTGCTCATAAACACTGAGGATATTATCTTTATTCACCCAGTCAAATTTCATATCTGCTCCTATTTTACCTTGTCCAAACAAGCTATTTCTTAGCACTTGTATTTTATCTACTTCAGCTGCTTTCTTTTCCGCTTCTTTTTCTTTTTCTAGTTTTGCTTTCAATTCGGCATATTTTGCTTTACTGGCAGCTAACTTAGCTTCTGCATCTGTTTTTACTTTGTCTTTCAAATTAACAATCGCAGCTTCTGCTTCTGCAGTTTTCTTTTCAAATCCAGTTTCAATAGATTCCCAATGTGTTTTCATGTCTGCTGTTGCCACATTTGTAATTGAATCTACATATACAGCATAGGTATCAATTGTTTTTTCTGCTTTTGCTTCTGTTTCACTTTTACAAGCCGTAAATCCCAATGTAATCACAGCTACTACTAATAATGCATTTTTAGTCTTCATAATTTTTGGTTTTATTGGTTAGAAATCGTTCTTTAAAATTACACAAATATCACTTATACAGCCAATTTTGATTTAAATTATTAGTATTTTATTAACAAATAACATTAAATATCATTTCAAACTTCTAATAGTTCATTTTAAATTCTATTTCTTAAAATTAATTTGATAACCTAATCGTATTTGTTTTTTTCCTTACTTTTAAACTCAAATTAATTGTATGACAGATCCACTTATTAAAATTACTGATATAAAAAGAGATTTCGTTCTGGGTAATGAAATTGTAAAAGTTTTAAAAGGTATTGATATTCAAATCAACAAAGGAGAATATGTTGCTTTAATGGGTCCTTCTGGTTCTGGAAAATCTACATTAATGAATTTACTAGGATGCTTAGACACTCCTACTTCTGGTCAGTATATTCTAAACGGTAAAGATGTCAGTAAAATGACCGATGATGAACTGGCAGAAATTAGAAATAAAGAAATTGGTTTTGTTTTTCAAACCTTCAACCTTCTTCCGCGTACTACCGCCTTAAATAATGTCGCTCTGCCAATGATTTATGCAGGTTATTCCAAAACAGACCGAACTAAGCGCGCAGAAGAAGTACTTACACAAGTAGGTTTGTCCGATAGAATGGATCACGAACCGAATCAACTTTCGGGAGGACAACGTCAAAGAGTTGCTGTTGCCAGAGCTTTAGTCAATAAACCGTCTATTATTCTTGCTGATGAACCTACTGGAAATTTAGATTCTAAAACTTCCATTGAAATCATGAATTTATTCAATGATATTCATGCTAATGGTAACACCGTTATATTAGTTACTCACGAAGAGGATATTGCTGCTTATGCTCATCGTATAATACGCTTACGAGATGGCATTATTGAAAGCGATAACAAAAATCGTTAATATTCAAAACCTACAATTTTTTGTCTTATGAAAATATATACTAAAACAGGAGATAAAGGCACTACTGCCTTATTTGGTGGTACACGTGTCCCAAAACATCATATTCGCATTGACAGTTACGGAACTGTTGATGAATTAAACTCTCATATCGGTTTAATTAGAGATCAAGACATGAATCAACATTATAAAGACATTCTAATCATTATTCAGGATCGTCTTTTTACTGTAGGAGCCATTTTAGCTACTGATCCAGAAAAAGCCATTTTGAAGAGTGGAAAAGAACGTCTTAATATCCCGAAAATCACCGAAAAAGATGTTCTTCTATTAGAGGATGAAATGGATGAAATGAACAAAGAACTTCCGCCTATGACACATTTTGTGTTACCAGGCGGACATACCACTGTGTCATATTGTCATATTGCACGTTGCGTTTGTCGCAGAGCAGAGCGATTATCTGCCCATTTGAATGAATTAGAACCTACTGACGTAATGGTATTACAGTACTTAAACCGACTTTCTGACTACCTTTTTATGTTGGCACGGAAGTTGACATTTGACTTGAAAGCGGAAGAGGCAAAATGGATTCCTGAGAAAAATTAGCAGTCCAAAAAGTCATTTTTAGCTCTTTTTATTCTTTTTAGAGTAAAAAACAATAAAACGTTCTTAACTTTTTATAAAATAAATAGAATTTTACTTGACTATATCAGTAGAAAAATTATTTTTGCATAAATATTAAATCGATAAAAGATATGTATTGGACTTTAGAATTAGCATCTTATTTGAGTGATGCTCCTTGGCCTGCTACCAAAGATGAACTTATCGACTACGCTATCAGAACTGGAGCGCCACTAGAGGTGGTTGAAAACCTTCAATCTATAGAAGACGAGGGTGAGATATATGAATCAATGGAAGAAATTTGGCCTGATTATCCAACAGACGAAGATTATCTTTGGAATGAGGATGAATATTAAAAAATAAATTCAAGGAAAAAGTCTCAAAATGAGGCTTTTTTTTTGTTTAATTTTACACATTATATTAAGAATTAGAAATAACAACCAAATTATGAGTTTTTTAAATAGCATAATCAAAGCTTTTGTGGGGGATAAGTCTGAAAAAGATGTTAAAGCTTCTCAACCTATCATAGCAAAAATTAAAGCCTTAGAAAGTGAACTTTCTGCTTTATCACATGATGAATTAAGAGCTAAAACTGCTTTCTTCAAAGAGAAAATCCAACAAGCGCGTGCTGAAAAAGATGCTGCTATTGCTTCAAAAAAGCAAGAAGTTGAAACTACTGAAGATATTGATAAAAGAGAAGAAATTTATCTTGCTATTGATGCTTTAGAAAAAGAAGCTTATGATATTTCTGAAAAAACTTTAATGGAAATTCTTCCTGATGCTTTTGCTGTTGTAAAAGAAACAGCTAGAAGATTCAAAGACAATGCACAGATCACAGTTACTGCAACGGCAAAAGACCGTGAATTATCTGGATCTAAAGAGTATATCCAATTGAATGGTGATCAAGCAACTTGGGCTAACAAATGGAATGCTGCCGGGAAAGAAATTACTTGGGACATGATTCATTATGATGTTCAGTTAGTTGGTGGTATGGTTTTACATCAAGGTAAAATTGCTGAGATGCAAACGGGTGAGGGTAAAACATTAGTTGCAACTCTACCTTTATACTTAAATGCTTTAACAGGAAATGGTGTTCACTTAGTTACCGTGAATGACTACCTTGCCAAAAGAGATAGTACTTGGAAAGCTCCTTTATTCGAATTCCACGGTATGACCGTTGATTGTATTGACAATCATCAGCCAAACTCTCCTGGAAGAAGAAAAGCTTACGAAGCAGATATTACTTACGGAACGAATAATGAATTTGGTTTTGACTACTTAAGAGATAATATGGCTCACACTCCTGCTGAGCTAGTTCAACGTAAACACAATTATGCTATTGTCGATGAGGTCGATTCAGTATTAATTGATGATGCTAGAACTCCTTTAATTATTTCTGGACCAGTTCCTCAAGGGGATCGTCATGAATTTAACGAATTAAAACCAAAAATTGACCATTTAGTTACTCTTCAAAGACAAATGCTTAACGGTGTTTTGGCTGAAGCGAAAAAATTAATCAAAGAAGGTAATACTAAAGAAGGTGGATTCTTATTATTAAGAGTTTACAGAGGTTTACCTAAAAACAAAGCATTAATTAAATTTTTGAGTGAAGAAGGTGTTAGACAAATTCTTCAAAAAACCGAAAATCAGTATATGCAGGATAACAATCGCGAAATGCATAAAATAGATGAAGTTCTATATTTTGTGATTGAAGAAAAAAATAATCAAGTTGAACTAACTGACAATGGAATTAAATTCCTTTCAACTGATACTGACAGTGATTTCTTCGTGTTACCAGACATTGGTACTGAGATCGCTAATATTGAAAAACAAAAATTAACGAAAGAAGAGGAAGCGGAACAAAAAGACCAATTATTCCAAGATTTTGGAGTAAAAAGCGAGCGTATCCACACTCTTACTCAGTTATTGAAAGCATATACTTTATTTGAAAAAGATGTTGAGTATGTAATCATGGACAACAAAATTATGATTGTTGATGAGCAAACAGGACGTATCATGGATGGTCGTCGTTACTCTGATGGTTTACACCAAGCAATTGAAGCAAAAGAAAATGTAAAAATTGAAGCTGCTACTCAAACATTTGCAACTGTAACATTACAGAACTATTTTAGAATGTACAGTAAGTTAGCTGGTATGACTGGTACTGCTGTAACAGAAGCTGGTGAGTTCTGGGAAATCTATAAATTAGACGTTGTTGAAATTCCTACTAACCGTGGAATGGCTAGATTAGATAAAGAAGATTTAATCTACAAAACAACTCGTGAAAAATTCAATGCTGTAATTGAGGATGTTACTCAATTATCATTATCAGGAAGACCAGTGCTTATTGGTACTACTTCAGTTGAGATCTCAGAATTATTGAGCCGAATGCTGAAAATGAGAAATATTCCTCATAATGTATTGAATGCTAAAATGCATAAAAAAGAGGCTGAGATTGTTGAAGAAGCGGGTAAAGCTGGTGTTGTAACTATTGCAACGAATATGGCTGGTCGTGGTACGGATATTAAACTTTCTGCAGAAGTTAAGGCTGCTGGAGGTTTAGCAATTATCGGTACTGAAAGACATGATTCTAGACGTGTTGACAGACAGTTACGTGGTCGTGCTGGTCGTCAAGGTGATCCAGGAAGCTCTCAGTTCTACGTTTCTCTTGAGGATAACTTAATGCGTTTATTCGGTTCTGAAAGAGTAGCTAAAGTTATGGATAGAATGGGATTAAAAGAAGGTGAAGTAATTCAACATTCTATGATGACTAAGTCTATCGAGCGCGCTCAGAAAAAAGTAGAAGAGAATAACTTTGGCGTTCGTAAACGTTTATTAGAATATGATGACGTCATGAATGCACAACGTGAGGTAGTTTACAAACGTCGCCACCATGCATTATTTGGAGAGCGTCTTAAAGTAGATATTGCAAATATGATGTATGACACTTGTGAAAACATCGTTGAAACAAACAAACCTGCAAATGACTTCAAAAACTTTGAATTTGAATTAATCCGTTATTTCTCTATCAGTTCTCCAATTACTGAAAGTGACTTTGCAAGACTTTCTGATATTGAATTAACTGGTAAAATATACAAAGCAGCATTACAACATTATACAGAGAAAACGGAAAGAAATGCAAATGATGCTTTCCCTATCATCAAAAATGTTTACGAAAACAATGGTAACCAATTTGAACGTATTGTTGTTCCTTTCACAGATGGTATTAAAACATTGAATGTTGTTACTGATCTTGAAAAAGCATATAGTACTAATGGTAAACAATTAGTTGCTGATTTTGAGAAAAACATCACTTTAGCAATCGTTGATGAGGCTTGGAAAAAACATTTAAGAAAAATGGATGAATTGAAACAGTCTGTTCAATTAGCTGTTCACGAACAAAAAGATCCATTACTTATTTACAAATTTGAAGCTTTCAAATTATTCAAAGCAATGTTAGACAGCGTGAATAAAGAAGTTATCTCTTTCTTATTTAAAGGTGATTTACCGGCTCAAAATCCTGAAAGCAATATTCAAGAGGCTAAACAGGTACGTCAAAAAGAAAATTATCAAACAAGCAAAGACGAAATCCCTAATACAGATGAAGTTGCTGCAAAAAATAGAGAAGCTTCTCAAACACAAAGACCTGCTGTTACTGAAACAGTAGTAAGAGATGCTCCAAAAATTAACCGTAATGACACTGTTACAATCAAACATGTGATTAGTGGAAAAACGGAAGAGATGAAATTTAAAAAAGCAGAAGCATTACTTCATTCAGGAGAATGGGTTCTAATTGACTAATCTCTTTTTAAATTTAATATTATTAAAACCTCAAACAATAGTTTGGGGTTTTTTTATAGCAAAAAATTAAATTAGCAAACATCACGCAATACACCTGTCTAATATTTATAGACAAATGTCAAAATAATGAAGAGAAAATTTGAAAGACCAAAACAAAAGTCTTATATTTGTAGACAAATGTCAACATTATGGTACACGCAATTCAAAAATCAAACAGCGATTTAGACAAAGCCGTTAGAGTCTTTGTTCGAAAAGTAGAGAAAGATAGAGACTACAAAGTAATAAATAACAATATTACATATAATGAGCTACTATCAAGTCCCATGTTAATTGTTCACTCAATTCGCGAAGGTGTGCCCTTTAATCTTTTTAAATTAATAAAACAAGTAACTCCTTTTAGCGAAGATGATTGGGCTAACTTTTTAAATATTTCTAAAAAATCTTTACAACGTTATAGAGATGCAGATGGTTATATATTTAAACCAATTCACTCTGAAAAAATATTTGAACTTGCCGAAGTTACTAATCTAGGAAAAGAAGTGTTTGATGATGTAGAAAAATTCTACCTTTGGTTAAACACGCCTAATTATGGCTTGGGGAATTTGAAACCTACAGAACTTTTAAGAGATTCATACGGGAAAGACTTAGTAATTAAAGAACTACATAATATCGATCAAGGAATATTTGCATAATGAAAGTTTATCGACTGGCAAGAAAGAAATACCCCATTGCACTCTCGGGTAAAGGCGCAGCTGTGTACGGCAACAGATGGAATTCCCAAGGAATTGAAATCATCTATACTGCCGAAAGCAGAGCTTTGGCGATGGCAGAGGTTGCTGTACATTTAACAATCGCAACATTACCTTCTGATTTTGTAATGCTCGAAATCACCATCCCAGATGATATTACTCAAACTCAGCTTAATAGTTCCGAATTATCCATTGGATGGAATACATTTCCTCACACAACCTACACGCAACATTTAGGTGATATTTTTATCAATAATCAGACTCATGCAATTATCCGCGTTCCATCGGCAGTTGTAAAAGGCGATTACAATGTTTTGATAAACCCCTACCATCCCGAATTTGATTTAATTAAAATTACTTCTCAAGAGGATTTTCCTTTTGACGAAAGGCTTTTTAAGTAACCAACATTAAATTCAACCAATAAATCCCTCCATTTTAGCTTTCTTATAGCATCTTATTAAGTGCTATTTTTTTTATTAAAGCTTTCTTAATTTTTTCGCATTTTTTCTCTGCTTTTTTAACTTTGTCTGATTGACATTTGTTTTTTTGAAATTATAAAAATTGTTTTATGGAGTTATACTACTCATTCTCTGTACTTATCGTACTCGCTTCTTTTTTTTCTTATTTGAATATTCGTTTTCTAAAATTACCCTCTACTATTGGTGTAATGCTAATTGCTATGGCCTCTTCTATATTACTAGTTGTTGGTGGTAATATTTTCCCAAATACGTTAACCGATTTTTCAAAATTAATAGCCGAAGTTGATTTTACTGAAGTACTAATGGGTGCCATGCTTAATTTCTTATTATTTGCAGGAGCAATTCATATTAATCTTATTGATCTTCGAGAACAACGATTGCCTATTATTGTCTTTTCAACCGCCAGTGTAATTATTTCTACTTTCATTGTCGGGACAATATTATTCTATGTCTTTCCTTTTATCAATATAGAAGTACCCTTTATCTATTGTTTGTTATTTGGTTCCTTAATATCCCCAACTGACCCTATTGCTGTACTTGGCATCTTAAAACAAGCCAAAGTTCCTAAGTCCTTGGAAACAAAAGTTGCCGGTGAATCGCTCTTTAATGATGGTGTCGCTGTAGTGGTATTTGCCGTAATATTACAACTAGCTCAAGGGAGCAGCACGGATATTTCTTTAGGAAATATTTCCTGGCTGATTGTCAAAGAGGCTTTTGGTGGTTTCCTTTTAGGTATTTTACTAGGTTTGGGTGCATCCAATGCAATGCGTAAAATAGATGACTACAAAGGTTCTGTATTAATTACACTGTCGGTAGTGATGGGTGGTTATCTAATTGCGCATGCTATGCATATTTCTGGTCCTCTAACCATGGTTGCAGCAGGATTAATGATCGGTAATTATGGAAAAAAAACTGCTATGTCACCTATTACGAAAGATTATCTGAATAAATTCTGGGAATTAATCGATGAAATTCTAAATGCAATTTTATTCCTTTTTATTGGTTTCGAATTATTATTAATTCCAAACATTGGTAGTTACTGGCTGAGTGGTTTATTATGTATTATAATCGTATTGTTTTCAAGATTTTTATCCATTTGGTTACCAACTCTTATTATTCCTTTTAAAGAAAAATTCAATCGTGGAACTATTAAAATATTAGTTTGGGGAGGTTTACGTGGTGGTGTATCCATCGCTTTAGCCCTGTCTATTGAAGAAGGTCCAAACAAGCAGCTTATATTAGCTATTACTTATTTTGTGGTTGTCTTTTCAATTGTAGTACAAGGTCTTACCATTGGAAAGCTAGCCAATAAAGTATTACCAAAAGCATAATTAATTTCCGATATATTATATATAAAAAAAGCGTTCCCGTAAGGAACGCTTTTTTTATACTTCAACTTCTTTTGCTAATTTTCCAGCAATAATACTAATTACCAAAATCTGCATGGCATGATACAACATTAGCGGTAATAAAATAATTCCAATGGTTGCCGCATTAGTAAACAATACTTTTGACATTACAGTCCCATGTACTAATGATTTTTTTGATCCGCAGAAACTCGCCGTAATTCTATCTTCTCTATTAAATCCTAATCGTTTTGCAATCCAATTAATCAACCCATACACAACCCAAAATAAAACAGATACAATAATCAATAATATAAACATATCATACCATTGTAATGTTTTAAAGATTCCGGATATAAATGATTCAGCAAAGCTTTTATATACAATTAAGAGAATAATTGCCTTATCAAAGAAACTTAATTGGCTATTGTATTTCTGTGCCCATTTGCTTCCAAAGCGTTGTAATATTATCCCTAGAATAACCGGGATTATGATTTGAAAAATCAATTGTGTGTAAACCTTTTCAAAATTAAAATCGGCTTGTTGTTGTTCCAAAAAAGGCTTCATCCACAAAGGCGTTAACAGGATTCCTATAATACCTGATAAGCTTGCATTAAAGATTGCTGCTGGAATATTCCCTTTGGCAATAGAAACCATTACTACAGAAGATGATACCGTAGACGGTAATGCCGCTAAGAAGAACACGGCCAACCACATTGTGTGTTGCTCTTCATTCTTCATCAATGGATAAAACAGTAAAACTACCAGAGGAAAAATTATAAAGGTGGCAGACTGTACTAAGATATGTAATTTCCAATTTTTTAATCCGCTCTTTATCTTATCTGGGCTTAATTTTAATCCATAAAAAAAGAAAATTAAAGAGATTCCATATCCACTGATTGTATCTATAGGAAACCAACTATCATCTGCTCCAAAATTTGGAAATAAATAGGCTATACATACTGTTGCAATAATTGCTAGTACAAATTTATCTAACTTAAACTTCATGCTTATTCTACTCTATTTTTTATCTGGGAAAATCTTCCCTGGGTTTAATATTCCATTAGGATCAAAAAGGTTTTTAATTCCTCTCATCAGTTGTAATTGCGTTTCATTGAAAGCAATATCCATATAATTTTTCTGTACTAATCCTATTCCATGTTCTCCAGAAAGTGTTCCTTTTAAACTTACAGTCAATTCAAATATTTCCCGAATACCTTTTGGCACTTCCGTTTTCCATTCTTCATCTGTCATTGTACTTTTTATGATATTGACATGTAGATTTCCATCTCCAGCATGTCCATAACAAATGGATTTGAATCCGTATTTATTTCCAATCGTTTTAATTCCTTCTAATAATTGGGGTAATTCATATCTTGGAACTACCGTATCTTCTTCTTTATATACTGAATTGGATTTGACTGCTTCTGCCACATTTCTTCTTAATTTCCAAAGGGCATTCTTTTGGTCAGCTGTATCAGCAAATAAAATCTCATCGCATTCAAAATTCTCCATAATTTGGCTTATTTTTTCTGCTTCTGCAAAAAGTATATCTAAATCATTTCCATCAACTTCTATTAGTAAGTGGGCTTGGATTTCTTCTTTAATTGGAATACTAATTCCATCAATAAATTTCAATGTCCAATCAATTGCATCGCGCTCCATGAACTCTAATGCTGATGGGGTAATTCCTGCTCTAAAAACCGCAGAAACTGCTTCACAGGCTTTATATGACGAATAAAATGGCACTAACATCAATACATTCTGTGTAGGATAAGGCGCTAACTTCATTACAATTTTTGTAATCACTCCCAAAGTTCCTTCACTACCCACCATTAGTTGGGTTAAATTATATCCAGTTGAATTTTTCAAGGTATTGGCACCCGTCCAAATTATTTCACCTGTTGGTAAAACTACTTCCAAATTCAATACATAATCTTTTGTAACACCATATTTTACAGCACGGGCACCTCCTGCATTTTCAGCTACATTTCCTCCAATAAAACAAGATCCTCGACTACTCGGATCGGGTGGATAAAATAAGCTTTTCTCCATAACGGTTTCCTGTAATACTTGTGTTACTACACCTGGTTCTACCGTTACTTGAAGGTTTTTTTCATCAATATCCAAAATTTCATTAAATCTTTCCATCGACAATCCTATTCCTCCAAAGATACTTAAAGCTCCTCCACTCAAGCCTGTTCTAGCTCCAATAGGAATCACCGGAATATTATGTTGATTAGCAAGGATTAATACTTTTGATATTTCTTGTGCTGTTCTTGGCTTTATGACCACATGGGGTGGAAAAGAATAGTCTTCAGTTTCATCGTGTCCATATTTTTTTCGAGTTTCCTCGTCTGTAAAAAGAAATGATTGCCCTACAATTTCTTGAAGTTGAGCAATCATTTCTGGAGCTATAGTAGCATTCATCTAAGCTATATTTTAGTATATATTAATCTTTATTCGTAAGCTTTACCTTCTAATTTCACTTCTGTATTCTCCTTTATTGTTTGAATAAAATCGGAGTGTTGCATCGGTTGACTAAACATAGGGAAATCTTTTTCCAAAGCATTGTCATGTTCCTCCTGACTTAAAGTTGCACAGCAATCGGTAAGTGTAATTACATTATACCCTTTTTCATAGGCCGTACGCATCGTTGATTCTACACAACAGTTCGTCAAAAAACCAGCTAGCATAATGTTTTTAATCCCCATACTTCTCAATATGAAATCCAAATTTGTACTGGCAAAGCCACACAATCCTCTTTTTCCTTCAATAACAATATCTGTATCATGAGGTTTTAATACTCCTACAATTTCGGATCCCCACTTATTTTTTTTGAAGGCTCCATTATCTACTACTCCTTTCAGAATCCCATAAGGATTTGGAGTTAGTTCATGATAATCTTCTGTAAAAGAAATAGGAACGTGTACAATATGAATCCCTGCTCTTCGGGCTTCTCTAACTGTTTTCACTGTATTTTCCAACATATTATTTGCTTCCATAACTGCTTTTACAGCTGGATAGAATACTCCTCCTTCTGAGGTAAAATCATGTTGAAATTCAATTAGAACGAGTGCTGATTCTTTTGGTTTAAGTTTCATATGATTATAAGTTATAATGATGTCTTGGATTCATTTTTCTGGATATAAAGTGATCTATAGAATATTTCCCTCCTCCAGTAACTAATAATAAAAGGTAGGCCAATAAATAGTGTCCTCCCAGTTCTTGTTTTTCAAACCCATCTGCGCTATGTATAACAAATACAGCAATAATCATTGTGATAATTAATGGAATTACTACCAGTCTTGTTCCTAAACCAATTAATAACAATACAGAACATATCACTTCGGCAAAAATAGCCAATGCTAATGAAAATGTATCTCCTACTCCTAATGGGTCTGGAAAAACAATGGGCTCTCCTGACATCCATAAATTTAGTTTTCCAAGCCCATGAGTCAACATAAATAGCGCTATCGTCACTCGAACAACTAAGATCATAATATTGTAAAAATATTTGTTCGGCGCTGTTTTAAATAATCTTTTCATCTTTTAAATATTAAGCTTATTCTATTATGCTTGCTTCACAAACTGTAAATGTGCAATCACTTTTACTTTTTCACTAACAGTCAATCCCCCACCTTCAATAACAGCATTCCAATTCAGTCCAAAATCTTTACGATTAAGTGTTCCGGTCACTTCTAATCCTGCTTTTACATTTCCGTATCCATCTTTTGCTATTCCTCCAAATTCTCCTTCTAGTTCAATTGATTTTGTAACATCTCTAATCGTAAAATCTGCTACAATCTTAAGGTCTTCTCCTTTTTGTTTTACTGAACTTGTTTTAATATTCAATACAGGAAATTTTGCCGTATCAAAAAAATCAGGTGAATTTAAATGCCCATCTCTCTGTTCATTATTTGTATCAACACTTTTTGTTTCAATTGAAACCTTTATTTCTGCCTGATCAAAGGAATCACCATCGGTTACTGCTTCACCAGTAAAATGCTGGAAAGATCCTGTTACAGTAGATATTACTAAATGTTTAACTTTAAATTGAATTTCTGAATGTGCTGGATCAATAGTCCATTTTGTACTTGACATATATTGGGGTTTAATAGTTAATAGACTATAAATTTAACTAAAATGTCCCAATAAATGACTGCATTATTTCTTAAACTACTGTTATATATGCTTTCTGCTTAGGCTTTTTTCTTTTTCAAATTTGGTAAGAATACTGCTATAATACCTATTAATGGTAGGAATGCACACAAATGATATACATATTCAATGCTTGTTTTATCGGCCAAATATCCTAATAAAGCTGATCCAAGACCTCCCATACCAAAAGCGAATCCAAAAAATAGCCCTGAAACCATTCCTACTTTCTTTGGTAATAACTCTTGTGCATATACAAGTATCGCTGAGAATGCCGAGGCAATAATTACCCCGATAATTACTGATAGTATACCTGTCCAAAATAAATTAGCATAAGGTAACATTAATGTAAAAGGTGCTGCTCCAAGAATGGAGAACCAAATAATGTATTTTCTACCAAATTTATCTCCTAATGGGCCACCAATTAATGTTCCTGCTGCTACTGCTCCCAAAAACAGGAATAAATGGAACTGCGCGTCTTGTACTGACAATCCAAATTTCTCAATTAAGTAAAAAGTAAAATAGCTAGACATACTGGCCATGTAGAAATATTTTGAAAAAATCAGAACTAATAAGATTACTATAGACCAAACGATTTGAGATTTTGACAAATCTGGTAATTCAATTGCTTTCTTTTCGGCTTTAAGTCTTAAATGATTTTGATACCATACTGCTACTATACTTAAAATACATAGAGCAATAATGGAAACAATAATAAACCATAGAATATGTCTTTGTCCATGTGGTACAACAATCCAAGCAACTAATAAGGGGCCAATTGCACTTCCTGCATTACCTCCTAACTGAAAGATCGATTGTGCTAAACCTCTTTTTCCTCCTGAAGCTAAATAGGAAACACGGGATGATTCTGGATGAAAAATTGAAGATCCAATTCCTACCAAAATTACGGAAACCAATATCATATGGAAATTTGCCGCAAAGGATAATACAACAATTCCTCCTGTGGTAAATATCATTCCTATTATCTGCGAAAAAGGTTGTGGTTTTTTATCGGTATAAATCCCCACAAATGGTTGTAGGATTGAAGCTGCCATTTGATAGGCAAACGTAATCATACCAATTTGAGTAAAGGTTAGATTGTAGGATTCTTTAATTATTGGATAAACCGAAGGAATAATAGATTGCAGCATGTCGTTCATTAGATGTGCAAATGCTATTGAGAACAGTATCGAATATACCGTTTTTTGTACTACTGGATTCTGTGCTGTAGCACTAATTGTAGATTCTTCTTTCATTGAATTACTTTAATTTATTTTGTGTATTGATGATTCTTTTAATTATTGTTATATATACCGCACAATACTATACCAGAAGGCTAGTGTAATGAAGGATATTGGAATTCCAAAACCAATCATCATACTACTTAATCTCGGCTTAAGCCCGTAGGATGCTGATACTATTGCTGCTGTAATCATAGGTGCCATTGCGGCTTCTATAATCGATATTTGTATTGGAATACCTTTTGCTTCAAAGACTTTAACGTATAGCAGATAAATTAGGGCAGGCAATAACATTAATTTATAACCTAGTCCTAAAAATAGAAATTGCCAATGTTTGCTTTTTCTTTCTACTCTCAGTTGAAGCCCCACAGAGATTAATGCCAATGGTGTGACAGTGCTTCCTAATTTTTGAAATACGGATTGAAAGGTATCTATAAAGTGTAAATCCATCAGATTCATAATGGATGCCAATAGGAATGCTACGAATGGCGGAAATAAAAAAACTTTTTTCAGAATATCAGAAAAATTAGGCTTGCCTTTGGAATAGATTGCGGCAGTTGCAATTCCTAATGTGGATAGAATCACAAACGTTCCCGGTTGGTCTATAATAATGGCCGTTTTTATTCCTTCTTTTCCATATAAGGCTTCAATAACTGGAAATCCTACAAAGGCAGTATTTCCTAATCCAGCTGTCAAAATCAAACAGCCTATTAGTTTTCTGGACCATCCAAAACATTTTCCCAGTATATTAAAAAAGATAAATGATCCTACAAATGTAATCCAGGCGACTGCTAATGGAAATAACAGACTTTGATCTACTTTGATTTCTGGAATAAAATAAAAAGCTATGGCAGGTAACGAAATACAAATCACAAATTGATTCAGTACATGATAACTATTGGTTGGAAATGATTTTACTTTTTGCAAAACCAAACCAATAGCTAAACAGAGGAAGATCAATAGTAGATTGTCCATTTTTATTTTTACTTATATATTTTGAAATTTTAATACTTTCTGTCTCAGATGAAAGAAACTGATGGTCATAAAGCTGATTGCTCCACATAGAAACATGCAGAATACCATTGGGAACATCGTTTCATCATGTAAGAAGCTTACTAATCCTGAAATGGTTGCACTACATAGCATCTGTAAAAACCCTAGTAATGCTGATGCACTTCCTGCATTCTTCGTAAATGGTGCTAAGGCCAAGGCAGTAGCATTAGGAACAAACATTCCTAAGCAGAGTAAAAAACAGAATAGTAATACTATTAATATCTTTTTATCAAGCATTTCAAGATGATATAAACTCAACAATATTAACGCGATACAACATAATAATACAGAAACTGTTGCAGCAACTTGAACCGTATTCCATTTCATTAACAACAATCTATTTATTTGCGATCCTATAATTAAACCACAGGCATTGGCTCCAAAAATCCAACTGTATTCTGTTTCTGTGCTATTGAAATATTTCATAAAAACAAATGGTGATCCACTAATATAGGCAAACATTCCTGCCATAGCAATTCCTCCTGCTAGGGCATAAAATAGAAATGATTTATCTTCTAATACTGTTTTATACTCCTGTAGTACATTCTGAAATGACAAGGACTTACTGGTATCGGGTTGTTTACTCTCGGGTAGGAAAAAATATACTGCTGCAATAAGTAATAAACTGAATCCTGTAAGGAAATAAAATATTGTACGCCATGTTGAAACGCTCAAAACCCATCCTCCAATGGTAGGCGCTAGTACAGGTGCTACTCCAACAATCAGCATTAGAATTGAAAATATTTTTGCAATCTCTGTTACTGGAAATAAATCTCTTACTATTGCCCTACTTACTACCATACCAACACATCCACCTAATGCCAATACTACACGCATACCAATCAACCAATTTATGGATGGGGATAATGCACAACCTATTGAAGCTAAAAGAAAGATTGATAATCCGAAAAGTAATGGTTTTTTTCGTCCGTATTTATCGGTAATTGGTCCATAAAAAAGTTGACCAATACTAATTCCTATAAAATAAGCTGTCAAAGACAGTCCTACTTGGGAGATATCGGTATTCAAACTTTTAGAAATTGATGGAAAAGCAGGGAGATACATATCTATGCTAAAAGGAGCCAATGCTGATAAACCACCTAAAATAAAGAGAATTGTATATTTTTGTTTTATTGACATTATAAAGCTTTTTTGCTGATGCAAATTTAGAACGGATACAATCAACTATATTTGTACTATTCTATCAGATACTTGTACAAAACGATTAAGAAATATTCCTGTTATTTCCTATGAAAAGATTTATTCAATTTGAGCCTCTTAAACTACTGTCTTTTGAGACTGATCAATGGGTTTTACCCGTTCATAATCATAACTATTATGAAATCATTTATATAAATAAAGGAACTGGCTTTCATAATTTGAATAATCAATCTGAAGATTATGAGCCCGGAAATTTATATTTACTAGGACCAAAAGACTTTCATGAATTCAATATTACGACTAAGACTCATTTTATCTATTTAAAATTTACACCTCAATACTTCAAAAATTTCACTCGTAAAGAAAATTACAATGAATGGAGTAAAGAAATGGATCATTTACTGAATAATATCCAACAAATAAATGGGAATTTAATTCAGGGAAAAGAGGATTTGACGTTACTTTCTACCTTAATTCATCAAATCTTAATTCAACATGAAAAACATGATGTATATAGTCAAACTTTAGTCTATCAAATGATTGAAATATTGTTGACATTGGTTAAAAAAAATGTACTTAATCTTTCTCCTCATCAACCTTACGAGACTAAAAATGCTTACGATATGGAGGATTTATTATATTATATCGAGAAGAATATCCAATTGCCCGAACAGCTTACGTTAAAAAAAATGGCAGATGAGTTTTTCTATTCTCCTAATTATCTTGGTATCTTATTCAAGAATAAAATGAATATTACGCTACGGGATTATATTGCTCAATATAAAATAAATGCCATCAAACAGCGGCTTTTGCATAGCAATGTCTCTTTAAAAACGATTGCTAATGAATTCGGTTTTGTAGATGAAAGTCATCTCAACAAATACTATAAGAAACACCAAGGCGTGAACCCTTCATCCCTAAAGAATAGTTAAATTTTAAAAAAGTGTTTGTCCATCTAAGTTTTTACTATAATTTTGTAACATAATTTATTACAGTATGATTTCAGGAAAATTTGCTATATCGACCCACATCCTTACTTTACTAGCGCAAACTCCAAACGAATATTTGGCATCAGATTATATTGCGGGTAGCTTAAACATTCATCCTGTATTAGTACGAAAAGAGATAAGTAATCTTAAAAAAAATCATCTAGTTGAAAGTAAGGAAGGGAAAAATGGAGGAACAAAATTGATAAAATCTGCAAAAGATATTACCTTAGAAGATATTTTTAAAATAACTTTTGACAAAGTTACTTTGGGTTATTCAAAAAATGAACCTAACCCGGCTTGCCCAGTTGGTAAACAAATAAACAATAACCTTGATCATTTGTATGATGATATTAATCAAAGTATTAGTACACATTTAAAGAACATCAGTCTTGCAGAATTTGTAGAAAAATTTTAATCTATTTTTTTACTCTAAACTGTAACAATTTTTATTATATAAAAACTTATTATTTATGAAAGTAGCAATTATTGGAGCAACAGGATTTGTAGGCTCAAACATTTTAAACGAATTGATTTCAAGAAATCATGACATTACTGCCATCGCAAGAAATCCAGAAGCGACAAAAACTCAAAACAGTCAAGTAAAATGGGTTAAAGCAGACGTATTGCAAGTAGAAGAATTAAGTAAAGTATTAGCCGGTAATGATGTCGTGATTAGCGCCTTTAATGCGGGATGGACTAACCCTAACTTATACAATGACTTTCTTGCTGGTTCAAGAGCAATTCAATCTGCTGTAAAAAAAGCAGGTGTAAAACGATTCATCACTATTGGTGGTGCAGGAAGCTTATTTGCAGCTCCAAATTTACAGTTTGTAGATACTCCAGAATTTCCCGCAGAATATAAAGCAGGTGCTACAGCTGCTCGTGATTATTTGAATGAAATTAAAAATGAAAAAGAAATTGATTGGGTATTCTTTAGTCCTGCATTAGAAATGCATCCTGGTATTTCGACTGGTAGAACTGGTCAATACAGAGTAGGTCTTGATACGCCAGTATTTGATGCTGATAACAGAAGTATTTTATCTGGTGAAGATTTAGCTGTAGTAATTGTTGATGAAGCAGAACAGGCGAATCATCATCATCAACGTTTTACAGCAGCTTATTAATTTACTATACTGGCAGCTTAAAGCTGATAATTCATATTGTCTAGCCCTGAATGTTCAGTGTTTCATATTTAATTCTTAATTTTGAGTTGAAAATGGAACACTGGACATTTTTATTTAATTTTACATTTCTAAACTAATCGTGTGACAAACTCTAAATTCAATAAAAGTGCTTTGCATGAAAAAGATGGTATTTCACGTCCTGAAATAGTCAGTGAATCTTCCGCTACGCAAATAAAAAAACTGCGAAATAAACAACCTTCAGCAGAACAACTTATTGAAGCAATTTTACAAGGAGATAAAACGGCTTTAAGCAGAGCAATCACATTAGTTGAAAGCACAAATCCAACGCACTTAGAAAAAGCTAATCAGGTTATCAAAGCTTGTCTTCCATATGCCAGCAAATCATTAAGAATTGGTATAACGGGAGTTCCAGGTGTTGGTAAAAGTACTTTCATTGAAGCCTTTGGAAAATATCTTACTGGTTTAGGGAAAAAAGTAGCTGTACTGGCTGTAGATCCTAGTAGTACTATTTCACATGGAAGTATTTTAGGGGATAAAACCCGAATGGAAGAATTAGTCAAAGATGAAAATGCTTACATTCGTCCATCTGCTTCTGGCGAAACCCTTGGAGGTGTTACTCGAAAAACGCGTGAAACAATAACTTTATGTGAAGCTTGTGGTTTTGATATGATTATTATTGAAACGGTAGGAGTTGGACAAAGTGAAACTGCCGTTCATAGCATGGTTGATTTTTTTCTCCTTTTAAAACTTGCTGGAGCAGGTGACGAATTACAAGGTATAAAAAGAGGAATCATGGAAATGGCCGATGCGATAGTAATCAATAAAGCAGATGGTGATAATATAAAAAAGGCACGGTTTGCTAAAACTGAATTCAATAGAGCTTTGCATCTTTTCCCCGCAAAAAAATCAGGTTGGAATCCTAGAACCTCAACGTGTAGTTCAATAACACATGATGGAATTGATGAAATTTGGGGTATCATTCAGGATTTTGTCCAATTAACGAAAGAGAATCATTATTTTGATCAAAAAAGAAAAGAGCAAAATCAATATTGGCTTGTCGAAACAATTAATGAACAGCTCAAATTACATTTCTATAATCACCCTGAAGTACTGAGTTTATTGGATTCACAAAAAAAAGCGGTACAAAACGATGAAATATCACCCTTTTCTGCCGCTAATCTTTTACTAGATAAGTATTTTAAATCCATATAAAAGTATAAAATATATTTTTCAATAGTCTCATAAAATTTAACTTTTTATGAACACAACATCAAGTCTATAGATTAATCTATCTATACTGCCATCCTTATCTTACAATAATCTCAATATTTATTTTGAAAGTGGATTCATTTTGGTTCAATTTGACCTCTCTACTCTATAAATTGATCAATTTGTTACCATAATGGTATTTCTTACCGACTTATTGGTCTTTCCTAAGACAGTCTTATTTCTTAATTTTACATATAACTTATTGGATACAAAGATAATACAAATAAAACCCTTAATTCTGAAGTCATTTTAAAGCCAGAATTTTGAAACTATTTTACCTCAACAAATCTTCTACTCAATATCAATACAAAAATTATGAAAGAGAATATTCAATCTACCTATGATATTATCATAGTTGGTGGTGGCTCTGGTGGAGCTGTTATGGCTAGTCGACTAAGTGAAGAAAGTGCTAAGTCTATTTTATTAATTGAGGCTGGTAAAAACCATGTACCAAATGCATATCCAGATCACCTTGCTTTAGCAAAAAATGTAGGTGGGGACAGTAATTCTATATGGGAACTTCCAAAAGAGATTAATTCTGAAACTCCTACAAAAGGTTTGTTTAGAGCTAAAGTACTTGGTGGTGGATCGACTATAAATGCAGCTGCATTTATGCATGCGCCAGAATCTGATTTTGATCGTTGGACTAAAAATGGATTAATCGGATGGGAATTTGCACAGGTTCTACCGTATTACAAAAAATCTGAAAATGCTAATTTTGGTGATGATCAGTGGCATGGACGAAGTGGCCCAATCCCAGTGCGTGTTCTTGAAAAAGATGAAGTTACAAAAACTGCTCAAGATTTTGTAACAGCAGCGATAAATGCGGGGATTCCTTATCAAGAAGATTTAAACATCCCTTTCCCTAAAGGAGTAGGAATGTATTCTGTTAATATAAAAGATGGTGTTCGTATTAATACTGGAATTGCATATCTATCAGAAAAGGTCCGTAAACGTCCAAATTTACATATCATAGGAAATACTACTGTTGACAAAGTCATCATTGAAAATGGAAATACAACAGGTGTTCTTTTAGATAATGGTCAAAGTATACATGCTAACAATGTAATCGTATCTGCTGGAACTATTGGTACAGGAGGTATTTTACTTCGTTCTGGCATTGGTCCAAAAAAACAACTTGAAGCACTCAAAATTCCAGTAATTGCAGACCTACCCGTAGGTCAATTTGTAATGGATCAACCACAAATTTATCTGCAAGTCAATATTAATGGTGATGGAGCAACTTCGCCTCCTATTGGAGGAAATGTTTGGCTACAATCAAGTCTTGCGGAAGGTAATGAGCTTGATTACTATCTAGGATTTAATCATTTTGCCGATGTATCTAAATCTCCTACTGGAAAAGCATTTGGTATTATTGCTTGTGGATGCCGTCCGATTTCAAAAGGAAAATTACAACTTGATCCAGATAACATTTTAGGTTCTCCAAGGGTAAGTTTAAATCTTCTTTCTGACGAAAAAGAATTAGAAATTCTAATGGAAAGTATTCATCAGGTTAAAAAGATACTGGGACAAGAACCGATTAAGAATCAAGTTGTATCGGTAATGTTTAGTGATGGCAGTATACTTCCTTCTAATATTGAAGAGCTCAAAGCATTAATTCGCAAAAATGTCGAATCCTGTTTACACATCACTTCATCTGCTCCAATGGGTGAAAAAAATAATCCCATGGCTGTGGTCAATAAAAAAGGAAGTGTACACGGTATAAATGGATTGCACGTAGCTGATGCTTCAATATTCCCAGATGTTCCCTCTGTAGCTACAAATCCTACTGTAATTATGGCAGCCGAATATATTGCCGATCAAATTAAAAAAGAATATTAAAAATAAACTCAATAAATAATTTAAAATAGAATATCATGGATTATAAAATTTTAAAAGAAGCAAATTTTGCTTTAACACCTGAAGTACAAGAAGCAATACAATTTGTTTCAACATACAATAGTTATCTAAAAAAAGGTTCTTTACCTGAACTTATGAGTGTATTTACCGAGGATTCAGTTTTGGTTCCTGAGAATCAAAAAGCGATTAGCGGTCTTAAAAATATAGAAGCTGTATACGGTGAACTCGTAAAAGTTATTCGATTTAATGAGGGTAATCTCTTTAATATTATTGATGCCTACACCGTTGGTGATTTAGCTTATGTAAGATCTCAAGAATCTACTGGTTCTGTTACCGAGATTGAATCTGGAAAAACTACCGCTCCTAAATTTAGAGAATTCTGGTTACTAAAAAGAAATAAAGAAGGAAAATGGAAAATTGCAACCTATTTATACGGATTAGCTCCACAAAAAGACACTGATCTTGCTGATGCAGTAGTTTGGTAAAAAAAAAGGGCAATCAATATGATTGCCCTTTTTTTATTCTTCGTAACGTAGCATTTCTCTATCGTAGAATGCATTGGCTTCAGTAATTAATTTCTCCATTTCAGACTCTAACTCATCTTCTTCTGTTTCATCTAATTCTTCCAAAAATTCTACCTCATCATCTGCTAGATTGATTATAAATCTTGGGTAATCAAGGTGAATGATAAAAATATCATCTGGATGATCCGTATTGTCTCCTAATACAAATTTTGGTAATTCCATATCGTTGTTTAATTCGTTTGTTTATTATGCTTCAATCTCTATTTTGTTTTCAATTAATTTTTTTGTCAAAAAATTAAAGCGAATATACAAAAATATTGCCGCAGCTGTTAATCCTGCTAAAAGTCCAATCCAAATTCCTGTTGCTTTTAGTTCTGTATATTTCCCTAAATAAAATGAAATAGGAAATCCAATAATCCAATAGGCAACGAATGTTATTAAAGTAGGCATTTTAACATCCTGTAATCCTCTCAATGCACCTAATACAACTACCTGAATACCATCGGATAATTGAAAGATAGCTGCAACTAGTAATAACTGTGAGGCGATACGAATTACTTCTTCATTGTCCTGTATTAAATCTATATTCTCCATATTCAAAAAGAAGTGTGGTAAATACTGATGGAATGAAATAAATATTATCGCAAAAACGGTTTCTATTACAAGTGCCAAAAGGAAAATAGATCGCGCTACGGTTCTTAATTTGACAAAATCTTTCAATCCTTTTTGATTTCCTACGCGTATCATAGAAGTTACACTCAATCCCATAGCAAACATAAAAGTCATTGAGGCATAGCTCAATGCAATCTGATTGGCGGCTTGGCTGGATTTACCTAAAGATCCTGACAACCATATCGCTGCTGTAAATAAAGCTACTTCAAAGAACATCTGCATTGAGGATGGAATACCGAGGCCTACGATCTTCCTAAGCATTTCCTTTTTAATTTGGCTAAAGCTGAAATTCTTAAAATAGATTTTTAGTTTTTCATTTCTAGATAAAATATAATGCATGTATATAACCATAGAAACTCTAGAAATTACAGTTCCTAATGCCGCTCCAATGATTCCCATTTTTGGGAATATCCATATCCCATAAATCAAACAGTAGTTCAATCCAATGTGGATTACATTGGAAAATATTACGGCATACATGGAGTATTTAGTTTGAGAAAGTCCATCGGCAAATTGTTTATATCCTTGAAATATAACCATCAGTATTAGTGAAAAGGCAACCCAGTCAATATAAGGGGAAGCTAAATCGATTACCTCTTGTGGCTGATCCATTAAATACATTAATGGTTTTGAGAGGAAAACAAACAAGAATAGTAAAATCCCTAATATGGTGCAAAGTAACAAACCATGATGAAAAGCAGCTCTTACTTTATCAGTATCTTTTTCGGCATCGCCTTGTGCTACAATTGGAGTAATCGCTGTAGAAAAACCTATTCCCACAGACATTGCAATAAAGATTAAACTATTCCCTAATGAAACTGCTGCCAGTTCTGTCGTTCCTAGTTTTCCCACCATGATATTATCAACTACTCCAATTAATGTGTGCCCCAACATTCCTAAAATTACAGGATATGCAAGTTTTAAATTATAGGAGAATTCCTTAGTATATTGCGCTAAACTCACTTTTTAAAAAATTTAGCTGCAAAGGTAGCTATTCGTCTTGGTTAAAATGGTCCCTATAGATTAATTAATAATTTTCTTTTCTATGTATTTCGAATTCATAATTCGTACAATTCCCATATAATCCATAGTAAATTCAATCAGCCCACCTACTTTGTACTTTTGATCATTATCGCCTAGATCTAAAACAACCATATCTGAAGTTGCTCCTGCATATTTAATACGTTTATCGGTAGGATTAAAATGTTCGATATCGATATCCAATAATCCTAAGTCAATGATCGCTCTATAGGTTGATTTCCCTATATTATCTTCATCAAATGTATAGGTGTTACCTTCCATATTCTTCCCTAATTCTCCCGAAGGAACCAAAGGTTTTTCATAGAGTTCAATAATTTCTGCATAGAGCTTAAACACATCATTCTCCATGGATTTATACGGTTTATTATTATATGGATCGGTACCCATGAATAGGGTCTCTCCTACTCGGAAATGATTAATACCTTTGGGTAATAGATTCTGATAAATCAATGGAATCGTTACAGATGATCCTCCGGATATGTACGGAATCTCAACATTAAACTTCGCTTCTACCAATTGTTTATACAAACTTAATTGGATGAGCTTATCGTTATTGGGTAATATCCCATACAAACATGAAAGGTTTGTTCCCAATCCTTCTACTTTTATATTTTTCATTTGGAATACTGAGGAATAAAAGGCAACAAAGTCTTCTCGCATTACACCTTCTCTCAATTCTCCTAAATCAATCATAATAATGATACGATGCACTTTACCTTGTTTCTGTGCTTCTTCCGAAAGCATTTTGATGGTATTAAAATCGGTATTCATACTTACATCTGCATATTGTACGACTTCTTTAATTACCCCTTTTGCAGGTGGTTTAATATAAATAGTTTCTGCATTTGCATCTAGTGTCTTGATCGTTTTCAGATTTGAAATACGGGAATCCGAGTATTGCTTAATCCCCAAATTGAGTAATTCCTCTAAATACTTTTTATTTCCACATAAAATTTTAGTCACAATAGACCATTCTATTTTTTGTTCACTAAAAAAAGTCTTTAAGAAATTGAAATTGTTTTTTAATTTGTTTTTATCTAATGTTATAAATGCCATTTTTTTTATTTTATATATCTCATTTCAAGATACTTATTTGTAAATCCTAGCTTTTCATATAATTTGATTGCTGGATTATTCGGTTCAACATGTAATGCAATATTTCCTTGTGAAACATCCATTGCTTTCTGCATCAATGCTTTACCAATCCCTTTCCCTCGATAGGCTTCATCAGTAGCAATATAAACTAGAATATTTTCAGGAATATAATCTTTCATTCCCGTTTCATTTACTACTACTGCACCTACTATTTTATCTTCAATGGTTGCTACCAGAACAAATCCACCTGCGGTAGTATTGGTTACATTTAAAGAATAGTCAATTGCCTTATTAATCTCATTTTGAGGATCACCGTATTCTTGAAGACTCCGATGCAAAAAAGTGACTACCTCTTTTTGTAAATCTTTAGGCATCTGTTTTTGTTGCGTGTACTCTTGAATAGTTGTCATTTTAATTTAATTTTGATTACTAATTAGGGACAATATAACCTCAGAGAAGCTGATTCCAAATTTCCGGCGTTAAACTATGTTAAAACGTTCTTAGGGGCTTTTATATGGATAAAAAAAATATTTGCCTTTCTACACAATAATTTTTTTAGTACTAAAAAATAAAAGTGGTCAGGTTTTTGTAAAGTAGACTTTTGGACAACATTAAATCTATTTTAAAATGACAAGTACAAGAAAAATTACCGGTTTATTATTATTAGCTTTTTCAATCTTTTTTACAGCTAATGTAAAAGCGCAAGATTACGAAAAAGGATTCCGTTTAGGATTCGGTGCGAATGTAGGTGCAACAACATCAGATGATTTTAGCGTAGGTTTAGGAATTGATGGTAGAGTTCAATATGACCTAACTAAAAAAATGTCGTTAATTGGAACTACAGGTTATACTCATTTGTTTGGAAAAAAAGACACTCCCGATTTAGGTTTTATTCCAGCTAAAGTAGGTTTTAAAACATTCTTTGGAGACCGTTTCTATGGATTTGGTGAAGTGGGTGCCGGTATCGGTGTAACGAACACAAACCAAACTACATTCTTATGGGCGCCAGGTCTTGGTTTTGCGACGAAATACATTGACATCAGTGTACGTTACGAAGACTATGGGAAATTTGATGCAGGCCAAGTGGCATTGCGTCTAGCATATGGATTTAAATTATAATTTTTAATACTTCCCAAAAAAAGGTTGTCTGAAAAGACAGCCTTTTTTTATATCTTGCCCCTTCAAAAAAATCGTTATAATGTTTACGCTCCGAAAGGCTGAAGTCTCCGATATCCCTCAATTATTTGCTCTATTTATAGCAACTACAAGCCATGTCAATATTCGTGATTATACTCCTCAACAAATTCAGGCTTGGCAGCAAAAAGCCAATTTAGCCCGTTGGGAAGAACTATATCATAGTGACCTTGATTTTATCATTGCCGAGAATGAGCATCATGAAATGGTCGGATTTACTTCTATTAATGCAAAAGGATATTTACACTCTATGTATGTTCATTATAATTTCCAACGTAGAGGCCTTGCTTCGCTTTTGTTGGCAGAAGCAGAACAATATGCCAAACAGCATAATATAACCGCTATAACGTCTGATATTAGCCTTACAGCAAGACCTTTCTTTGATCGTGCAGGTTATACCGTCATCAAAGAGCAACAGGTTCAGATAGGTGATGTGATGCTGACAAATTTTTTAATGAGAAAAGAAATTCAATAATCGCTTTTCTTACTTTTCCTCTTTCAGACTGTTTCTATATTTTGTAATATTTTCTTTTATAGCTTCCTCTAGCTCTGGATTTTTAATGTCGGTATATTTCGCCAATTCCTCATAAATTGTTTTGGCTACAATATAACGGGCTGTCTCTTTGTTATCGGCTGGAATGATATACCATGGAGCATGTGGTTTTGAGGTCTTGTTAATTGCTTCTTCATAATACTCTTGGTATTGATCCCATAATGCTCTTTCTTTCAAATCACCGGGTGAAAATTTCCAATTGTGTTTTTCTGTTTCTAAACGACGAATTAATCGTTCTCTTTGTTCTTCTTTTCCTAAGTGTAAAAAGAACTTCAAAACAATCATTCCATTTTGAGTAATATGCTTTTCAAAATTATTGATCTGTTCGTATCTTCTTTCCCAAAAATTTTCGGGTATATCTTCTACTGTATTAATTTCGGGTATATTTTCATTTAAAATATATTCTGGATGTACTCTTGTTACCAATACATTTTCATAATGGGTTCTATTAAAGACAGCAAATTTCCCTCTTTCTGGCAAAGCAATGTAATGGCGCCATAAGTAATCGTGTTCCAGTTCTGTTGAATTAGGGGTTTTGAAACTATGAACCACTACTCCTCTTGGATTAAACTCTTTGAATACTTCACGAATCAGACTGTCTTTTCCTGCTGTATCCATTCCTTGAAGGCATACTAAAACACTGTATTTATTATGTGCATACATTTTATCTTGCAGTGTACTTAATTTATCCGATATTTTTTCTAATGATTTCTGCTTCTTTTTTTCAGAGGCTTCAATTTCTAAATTGGTAGAAATTCTTTTAAGTTCTATCGGATTGTGTACTTTAAAATCATCTGGATTTATTGCTTTCATAAGTCGCCTGTTTTTAAGAAATTGTATTTATAAATATATATATTTATAGTCAGAAATTAAAATCTAAAAAAAGTAACAGACGAAATGAATAAATTTTTCCTAGATCTTCTTGTACAAATTGTAGGGATTGGCTCCGCTTCAGGACTTTTCTACAAGGACAATTCTATTTATGTAATTTCAGATAATAGTGCCTATTTATATGAATATAAAATGGATGATAAGGCTTTGAATAAAACCTTATTGTTTGAAGAAAATGAAAATCTGGTTTTCGAAAATATTCCTAAAAACCTGAAACCGGATTTTGAAGCACTTTGTAGTTATGGTGATGATCTTTATCTTTTTGGCTCGGGATCTACAGCCAATCGAACGAATCTAATTCATTATAACCGAAAAAGTAATGCTGTTGTTTCCTCCACTGACTTAAGTGATTTATATGCTGTATTACAAAGTTTCAGCTCTATTGACCCTAAAGATTTTAATATTGAAGGGGCTGTATTCACAGGAGAAACGTGGTATTTATTTCAACGTGGAAATGGCGGAACAGGTAAAAATGGTGTATTCACAATTGAGGGAGCCAGTTTAGAAACTAATTATTCTGTTCTCTACAAAAATTTCAAATTGCCAAAGATAAAAGGTGTCGAAGCTACTTTTACTGATGCTATTAAAGTGGATAATAAATTGTATTTCCTGGCCACTGTTGAAGATACAAAATCAACATATGATGATGGTGCAATTCTAGGTAGTTTTATTGGTGCAATTGATATTGATAAAATGAAAATCGATTTTACCCAAAAAATCACCAGCGAACATAAATTTGAGGGTTTGACACTTTATAAAAACGAAAAGGGCAAAAAGGAGTTTCTTCTTTGTGAGGATAATGATACCGACGCACAGAATTCTTCTATTTACAAATTAACCTTACAAAAATAAATTACCGAACGATAAAAACCGTTTATTTTTATCATCTCATAGATCATAGTATGATTAAAAAAGAAAATTAAAATTCCTGTGCATCTGGAGATCAAATAAAAAAAGGCATTCATTAAGAATGCCTTTTTTGTTTATAGTTGAAATGAGTTTATGCTTTACGCTCAATCTCTCTTAAGTTTTCCATTTTCTTATGAGCCAAGAAACCATTAATATCTTCAAAGTGTTCTTTCACACGTTTGTTCCCAAACTCAAATACTTTTGTAGCCAATCCATCTAAGAAATCTCTATCGTGCGATACCAAAATTAAAGTTCCATCAAAGTCTTTTAAAGCATCTTTGATGATATCTTTTGTTTTCATATCCAAGTGATTTGAAGGTTCATCCAGAATCAATAAATTCACAGGCTCTAGCAATAATTTTATCATTGCTAAACGTGTTTTTTCTCCTCCAGAAAGAACTTTTACCTTCTTCGTTACATCATCTCCTTGAAACATAAATGCTCCTAAAATGTCTTTTATTTTAGTACGAATGTCACCTACAGCAATATAGTCGATGGTTTCAAATATTGTTTGATTTTCATCCAATAATGCAGCTTGATTTTGGGCAAAATATCCAATCTGTGCATTATGTCCAATCTCTAGATTTCCTGTAAAATCAATCTCATTCATGATCGCTTTGATCATTGTCGATTTCCCTTCACCATTTTTACCTACAAAAGCGACTTTGTCCCCTCGTTCAATAACAATGTTTGCATCTTTAAAAACCACATGATCTCCATAGGCTTTTGATAAGTCTTTCACCACTACTGGATATTGACCAGAACGGGCCGCTGGTGGAAATTTTAAACGTAAAGCCGAACTGTCTACTTCATCAATTTCGACAATCTTTAATTTCTCTAGCATTTTTACACGGGATTGTACTTGTAATGTTTTAGAATACGTCCCTTTAAAACGATCAATAAATTCCATATTGTCGGCAATCATTCTTTGTTGCTCATCAAATGCTTTTTGTTGATGTGCTCTACGATCTTTACGCAACTCTAAATAATGCGAGTATTTTGCTTTATAATCGTATATTCTTCCCATTGTTACTTCAATGGTACGATTGGTAATATTATCTACAAATGCTCTATCGTGTGAAATTACAACGACTGCTTTTGCACTGTTCAATAAGAAATCTTCTAACCATTGAATACTTTCAATATCCATATGGTTTGTAGGCTCATCTAGAAGAATTAAATCTGGTTTTTTCAAAAGAATCTTAGCTAATTCGATACGCATTCTCCATCCACCACTGAATTCTGATGTTTGACGTGCAAAATCTTCACGAACGAAGCCTAAACCAAATAGAATTTTTTCAACTTCCGCTTCATAATTCACCTCTTCTATGGCATAGAATTTCTCGCTTAATTCAGAAACTTTTTCAATGATTTTATAGTATTCATCACTTTCATAATCGGTACGAACCGTTAATTCTTCATTCAAAGCATCAATTTCTGCTTTCATTTTGAATATTGTCCCAAATGCTTTTGATGTTTCTTCAAAAACTGTTGCGCCATCAGTCGTTAATAAGTGTTGTGGTAAATAAGCTATTACAGCATCTTTGGGTGCAGAAATATTTCCTGTTGAAGGTTTTGTTTCTCCAGCAATAATTTTAAGCAGTGTTGATTTTCCTGCTCCATTTTTACCCATTAAAGCGATTTTATCTGTTTCATTTATTGAAAATGAAACATCACTAAAAAGCGTAGTACCACCAAATTGTACTGAAATTGCGTCTATTGAAATCATCGTTTATTTTTTTGAAGTGGCAAATATAGATAGATTATTCGAGGGTTAGATTATCCAAGGGTTATAAAATAAAAAAGCGCCCAAAAGTTTATACTCTTGGGCGCTTTTATTATTTATAATTTATGCTTCTTGCTCTTCGTCGTCCTCTTCTTCATCTATTTCCATTTCAAACCAATTGGGTTCAATAAGGATTCTATCGGCTAATATTTCAACGCGCTCTGAGGTTTGCTCTCCAAAGAATAGTCTTTGTGTTTTATTCATACTCTCTGAAATACGAGCAATTTTTGTTTCAAATCGGCTTTTCAACAGTGTGTCTACATCTTCCAAAATAAACATTTTCAATTTATTGACATTATATCCAGCTGTTGAAAACATTTCACTTAGTTTATTTGGTGTTCCAATCAACACATCGATTCCTACCGAAATGTGGTTTTTATCATAATCTGTATTCCCTTGATCATGAACGCCATATACTCTTAGATCTGTATATCCTCCTAATCGATCAAAAAGTTCTTTCATCTCCAACATTTTGACTTTATCCTGAACAATAATCAATGCTCTTGGTGATTCTTCAAAAGCTTCTCCTAATTGCTGTATTACAGATAATACAATTGCAGTCGTTTTTCCACTTTTCTTAGGAGCAATCACAACACAGTCTGCTCCACTTTTTATAGTACCAAAAATTGCTTTTTGTAATGGGTTTGCTTTCTCTAAGCCAATATCTTCTAAAGCTAATGAAAGCTTTTCATTCATTTTTTTTATAAACATTTTGATCTTTTTTGAGTTCTGAATTTTAAATTAAAATTCAACTTTACTTGCTCGCGAACAATTTAACGTCGTTCTCCGTAATTTCCTGACTTCCTAATATTATTAATCGCTCTACAACATTACGTAATTCTCTTATATTTCCAGTCCAATCGTATTCTTTTAATAGTGCAATAGCATCATCTGAAAAGCGTTTCACACCTGTTCCTTGCTCAGATGCAATTTTCTGTGCAAAATGGTTCACTAATAATGGAATGTCTTCTCTACGATCGTTTAATGCGGGTACTTTAATTAATATTACCGCTAGTCGATGGTATAAATCTTCTCTAAAACGTCCTTCAGCTATTTCAACCTTTAAATCTTTATTGGTTGCCGCGAATACTCGTACATCTACTTTAATGTCCTTGTCTCCTCCAACACGTGAAATTGTATTTTCCTGTAAAACGCGTAGTACTTTTGCTTGTGCTGGCATACTCATATCACCAATCTCATCGAGGAAAATAGTTCCTTTGTGTGCTGTTTCAAACTTTCCTGCTCTATCTTTTACTGCCGATGTAAAAGCTCCTTTCACATGTCCAAACAATTCACTTTCAATTAATTCTGATGGTATTGCTGCACAGTTCACCTCTACTAACGGTGCTGCTGAACGTTCACTTTTTTCATGTAACCAATGTGCCACAAGTTCCTTTCCAGTACCATTAGGTCCTGTAATCAAAACGCGGGCTTCTGTTCGGGCTACTTTCTCAATCATTTCTTTAATATGATTGATGGGCTCACTTGACCCTATCATTTCGTAATTTTTACTGACTTTCTTTTTCAGTAATTTATTCTCTACAATTAATTCTTTACGGTCTAAGGCATTACGCACCGTATTTAATAATCGATTTAAATCTGGTGGTTTTGAGATATAATCAAATGCCCCTAAACGCATAGTATTTACAGCAGTTTCCAAATCACCATGTCCTGATATCATTACCACTGGTATTTCTGGTTTTATTTTTTTTATCGCTTCCAATACTTCAAGACCGTCCATTTTTGGCATCTTAATATCACAAAGTACTAAATCGTAGTCTTCATTCTTAACTTTCTCTAATCCAATAATTCCATCTTCAGCATCTTCTACCTGGTAGGTATCATTTTCTTCAGCAAGTATCTTTGATAAAACTCTCCTGATAGCTGCTTCGTCTTCAATAATTAAAATTTTCGGCATTATTCTTGGTTTTTATTATATAAATATACATCTCTTTGAGGAAATGGAATTGAAATTTTATTGTCGTTGAATTGTTTATTTATTTCAAAGCGAATATCACTCTTTATACGTTGTGCCACAAATCCATCGGGTAAAAAGAAATATACAGCAAAATCCAACGATGAATCTCCAAAGTTCTCAAAATTAACGATTGGCTCTGGCGTTTTCAATACGGCATCCTGAGCGAGTGCTGCATCAATCAATAATTTTTTCACCAAATCTACGTCAGAACCGTATGCTACGCCTATTTCAACGCTTTCGCGAATTACACTACTGTTTTGTGTCCAATTGAATAATACATCATTCATGAACTTATGATTTGGAATAATCATCACTCTATCATTGCGTGTTACTGCTCTTGTAGATCGTAATTTTATTTCGGTTACCCGACTTACTTTTCCATCTACTTCAATAATATCACCGACATGTAAAGATTGATCCAAAATTATTAATATTCCTGATATGATATCTTGAAATAATTGTTGTAATGCAAATCCTAATCCGACAAAGATAGCTGCTGAAGCCGTTAAAAACACATTGATGTTGATCCCTGATGCATTTAGTGTAAACATAATTACCGTGATGTACACAATGTATTTTACAAACTGGAATATGCTTATAAACTTGTTTTTATCAGTGACTGGAAGATTCTTAGTTATAATTTTTCTAATAATCTTCAGTATATAACTGGTGAAAATGAATACTAAAATAACGGTAATAATAATCCCAAAAGTAAGATCTACATTTTTTGTATCAATAACTTTGAAACTTATTATGTCTTTAAATAAGTCAATAATATCATTTTCCATATTCGTTTATTTTAGTATTTCAACCACTTAAATAACTCTTTATAGGTCGGTTTTTTACCATACATTAAAATACCTATTCTATAAATTTTTGCAGCGAACCATACTACAGCAAAGAACGTTCCAAATAAAAGTGTAATGGAAAGTGCTAACTGCCACCATGGCACTCTAAAAGGAATACGCATCATCATTACAATGGGTGATGTAAGTGGTACGATTGAGAATACTGTTGCAATAGTTCCATGTGGGTCGTTCAATACCGTTAAGAAACCTACATATACAGCAAGCATTAAAGGTAAAAGTATTGGTAACAAAAATTGTTGTGTATCTGTTTCACTATCTACTGCTGCTCCAATTGCTGCATAGAAAGAACTATATAAAAAGTATCCTCCAATAAAATAGATTAAAAAGGCTACTAAGATTGTTGCGATGGGTAAGTTCCATAACTCCGCTAAATACATTTGTGCTGTAGAATTCATTCCTTCTTTGGCAGCATCCATCATTTCAGGTTGTACCAAAGCCGTTTGACCGGGCTGAATTCCGAAAAATGTAGACAATCCAATGAGTAAAACGAATCCAACAATAGCCCAAATTGTAAATTGAAGTATTCCTGCTAATGATGTTCCAATAATTTTACCCATCATTAATTGAAATGGCTTCACCGAAGAAATAATAATCTCAATAATACGGTTTGTTTTTTCCTCAATCACACTTCTCATCACCATATTACCATATATAATGATAAACATCATAATAAGATATCCGAAGAAAACTCCAATGGCTAATTTTATTTCATTCAGTCCTTTTATGCTTTCTTCACCAGAAATTTTACTTAAACCGATGTTTACATCTGCTCTAGTTTTTTCTACCAAATCGTAGTCTAATCCTGAATTTGCAAAATTTATTCTTGTTAGTTTTTCTTCAACAATGTGTTCTACTGATCCTATAAAAGATAAACTAGGGCTATCGTTTGATATGTACTGAATATTTTTTGCTAGTGCCTTTACGTCTGATGATTTTGGTACATATATCACTCCTTCATATTTCTCTTTTGCAACAGAATCTTTAATCGATTCTAATGAGCTACTCGATACATCATGGTAGGCAATTTCTTTTGTGTTTTTAAAATCTCCTTTGAAAAATCCTGAGGCGTCATGTACTGCAATTTGCTTTACATTTCCTTCATTCATATGTGCTAAATATCCAATCAAAACAGACATTGCTACAATCAATAACGGGCTTAGGAATGTCATTACGATAAAGGATTTATTACGCACTTTGGCAATAAATTCTCGCTTTATTATTAAAGTTAATATACTCATTATTTATTACTTACTGTTTGAATAAAAATATCATTAACACTTGGGATTTTCTCAACAAAATGAGTAACCTGACCTTGGCTTGTCAAATACTGTAATAAATCATTTGACGTACCTCTATCATTCAATTGTACATTTAATTTTAAATCGTCATTTAAGGATTTAAAACTAGCGGGTGTTACGGCAAACTTCTCTTGTAAATCTAGCATGACCTTTTCTTTATTTAGTGCAAGAAGTCCAATTTCAAAACTATTGGTTCTGTATTGCTTCTTTACATCGTCCAGCTTTCCTTCAATTAATTTATTGGATTTATGAATCAACATAATATTATCACACAATTCTTCTACACTTTCCATTCGGTGCGTAGAAAAAATAATTGTTGCTCCTTGATCTCTCAAAAATAAAATTTCATCTTTAATCAGATTTGCATTTACAGGATCGAATCCACTAAATGGTTCATCAAAGATTAATAATTTTGGTTTATGTAAAACGGTTACCACAAATTGTATTTTTTGTGCCATTCCTTTAGAAAGTTCCTGAATTTTTTTATTCCACCAATCTCCAATTTCTAAGCGTTCAAACCAATATTCTAATTGTTTTTTGGCTTCAGCTTTGGACATTCCTTTCATTTGAGCAAGATATAATGCCTGCTCTCCTACTTTCATTGTTTTATATAGTCCACGTTCTTCTGGAAGATATCCTATATTTTGAACGTGATGGGGTTGTAGTTTTTCACCGTCTAACAATACCTCTCCACTATCTGGCATTGTAATTTGGTTTATTATTCGGATTAAAGACGTTTTTCCTGCACCGTTTGGACCTAATAATCCATAAATACTTCCTTTGGGAACGGTTAAAGAGACGTCATTAAGCGCAACATAACTGCCATATTGTTTTACAACATTTTTGACTTCAAGTATATTACTCATTCTATTTCATGATTTTTGTAAATGTAAAAAATTATTGCATGCACTTACGGGGTATTAAAGAAAAAACCCATCCTTATTTGCACAAGGATGGGAAAAATTGCTATGAAAAAGAATATCACTAGCTTAACTAGTGATATTCAAATGTATAAAAAATTTAGACCATTACGAAAACATATCCTTAACTTTCTCAAAAAAAGATTTTTCGCTCTTTTCTGGATTTGGGATAAAATTTGTATCTGTAAGGGCTTCTTCGAAAAATTTGCGTTGATCTTTTGAAAGGTTTTTTGGAGTCCATACATTAATATGTACTAATAAATCTCCACTTCCATATCCATTAATATTTGGAATACCTTTTCCTTTCAATCTCAGTATTTTCCCAGATTGAATTCCATCTTCCAATTTAATTCTCACTTTACCATTTACAGCTTCAATATCTTTTGACGTTCCTAAAGCTGCTTCTGCAAAACTGATGTATAAATCTAAATGTAAATTTTCACCTTCTCTTTTTAATGTCTCATGTTCTATTTCTTCAATAGCTACAATTAAGTCTCCTGAGATATTGTTGGCTCCTGGTGCATCATTTCCTTTTCCTGAAACTTTCAACTGCATTCCATCCACAACTCCAGCTGGAATTTTGATTGAAACCGTCTCATCTTCCATGATCATTCCATGTGCATCAGCATTATTTGGTTTTGAATCGATGATTTGTCCTGTACCGCCACATGTATTACAAGTAGTTGCTGTTTGCATTCTACCTAATATAGTGTTTGTTACTCGTGTAACTTGACCAGAACCATTACAAGTAGAACATGTTTTATAGTTAACACCTGCTGCCTGAACTTTTCTTTTGACTTTTACTTTTTTCTCTACTCCATTGGCAATTTCTTCTAAAGTCAATTTAACTTTAATTCTCAAATTGCTTCCTTTCATACGACGTTGACCTCCGCCTCCGCCATTGAAACCATTAAATCCACCGCCAAAAGCGCTTCCGAAAATATCTCCAAATTGGCTGAAAATATCATCCATATTCATTCCGCCGCCATTGAAACCACCGCCTCCACCGCCATTAAATGCAGCATGACCGTATTGGTCATAACGAGCCTTTTTGTCAGTATCACTTAAAATTTCATAAGCTTCAGCTGCCATTTTGAAACTTTCTTCAGCTTCTTTATTTCCTGGATTCTTGTCAGGATGGTATTCAATTGCTTTTTTTCTGTAAGCCTTTTTTATTTCAGCTGCAGTTGCACTTTTGCTTATGCCTAATATCTCGTAAAAATCTTTCTTCATTTTATTTCAATTATTTATTGGCAAAGATTATTGTCCAATTACAACTTTAGGAAATCTAATGATCTTATCTCCCAGTTTATATCCTTTTTCTATTACGTCTACAATTTTACCTTTTAATGCTGCTGTTGGAGCAGGTATTTGAGTAATAGCTTCTGCAAAATCAGCATTGAATGCATCTCCTGCTCTTACTTCTACTTCTTCTAATCCTTTTGAAACTAAAGTATCTTTCAATTTCAAATGGATTAATTCCACACCTTTCATTAAAACTTCATCTTCAGTTTTTGAAATTTGAATAATTGCTCTGTCAAAATCATCTAATACTGGTAATAAAGCTTGTAAAACTTCTTGGTTCGCAGATTTGAATAAATCCAAACGTTCTTTTGAAGTTCTTTTTTTATAGTTTTCAAATTCAGCAAATAGTCTTAAGTACTTATCTTTTTCTTTTGCTAAATCCTCTTTTAATTGTTCTTCAACACTAAGTTCAACAGTATCATTCGTTTCTACATTTTCATTATTATCCATAATGATTTCATCTGTAACGGGATCTTTCTTGATATTATCAGAATTGGTATTGCTCATGTTTTATATATTTATTTTTAAACTATATTCTTATCGTGATTTTGTCCATGCAAATTCATTGCCATTTATATTAAAATGTCAAATTGTCACGTTTTAATTTTAATATAATTTTAAGAAGATTATCGTATTGATTTGATAGATTTGTAAGAACCAAACTTTAAAACCATGAAAAAAAGCATTTTAAGTTTATTTGTTTTAGCAACTTTGACCTTAACAGTTGCATGTAAAAATGACAAAGCGAAAGAAGCAGAGACCTCTGAAGCCTCTGAAACTCAAGCCTCATCTGAAGCAGCTGCAAAATTTACGGTAAATACAGCTGAATCTGTAATCGATTGGACTGGTTCTAAATTGAATGGAAAACATACTGGAACGCTTCGTCTTTCTAAAGGTGATGTTTCTGTAAATAATGGAGTTCTTGAAACGGGTAATTTTACCATTGACATGAATTCTATCACTGATACTGACTTAACTGGAGATGACAAAACTGCTCTTGAAAACCACCTTAAAGGGAACGTTGAAGGAAAAGAAGATCATTTCTTTGATGTGAAAAAATTCCCAGAAGGAAAATTTGAACTGACAAAAGTTACTGCAGAAGCAGGCAAATCTACTCTTGAAGGAAATCTAACATTGAAAGGTGTTACAAAGAATGTAAAATTCCCAGCGACTGTAACTATTGATGGTAATAACGTATCTATTGTAAGTGAAACTTTTACAATCAACAGAACGCTTTGGAATGTTAACTTTGGTTCTAAATCAATCTTTGATGATTTAGGAAACAAATATATTAACGACGAAATCGAATTAAAAATTAGCATTAAAGCATCGAAATAGTTTATTAATTCATCTTACTGTTTATTAATTAGAAAAAGCTCCTTTATTATTTATGGAGCTTTTTTTATTCTATACTAGTAAGTGATCTAATGCTTTATTAATAGTTTTGTATTTGAATATAAACCCATTGTCTAGTACTTTCTGTGCACTTACATTTTGGCTTGTAAATAGAAGCATATGCATTTCTCCTAAAATAAGTTTCATCATGAACCTTGGAATATGTGGCAGAAATAAAGGCTTCTCTAATACTCTCGCGATATCTACCGTTAGAATTTCATTCGTAACAGGTTGTGGGGAAACCGCATTAAAAGTACCACTCCATTTTTTCTCTACAGCAAAATAGTACAATGCTGCCAAGTCATGGATGTGGATCCAGGACTGGAATTGTTTTCCTGATCCAAATACAGCGCCCATACCCATTTTGATAGGCTTAACCATCGCTTCTAATGCTCCACCTTTTTTAGACATCACTAGTCCAGTGCGAAGTTTGCAGACATTAATATTTAGTACTTTAAACTTGTCTACAGATTCTTCCCATTTCAAAACTACACTTCCCAAAAACGAATCGTCAATTGATTTACTATTCTCGTCATATACTTCAGTAAGACTGTCTTTGTATATTCCGATAGCAGATGCCGAAACAATCTGCGTAACTTGGTGTGGGGAGCTTTTTAAGGCCTTAAAAAGCAAATTGGTAGACAGAATACGACTTTCGATAATTTCCTGCTTGTAAGAGCGTGTCCATCGTTTTGAAATGCTTGCTCCAGCTAAATGGATTATCGCATCAACACCCATTAAACAATTTTCATCTATAATACCTTGTTGTGGATCCCAATAAAACCCTTTGTATTGTGGTTCGTCTTCTATTTTTTTCTTGGAAGTAGTAAGATAATGTATATTGACGCCATTTTGTAATAACAGGGAAACTAACTCTTCTCCAATCAAACCGGTGGCCCCTGTAATTAAAATTTTCATACTTTTTTATTTCAAATTTACACTTTGAAAATCACCTATAAAAGAGATTTAAGTAAGGTTTAACTTAATATAATACTATTAGAAAACATTATTCTTAAAATCAAGGTTATTTCAATCAATTATTTATAAAATATAAATTATTTTATTCTAACGCTCCATTCAAATTCCATTTCCGAAACTTGTACTCCTTTTTCATCAGTACCAATCGATTTCATCCAAAACGTTTGTCCTTCTCCTGTTTCAATTGTTCTCTTGATTGCTTCTTCTATCAAATATCCATCCTTACAAACAAACGAGATTCTTCCTGTTGCTTTTTTTGTAAAATTCCCTTTATTATTTGCAACTAGCATAGAAATCTTCTTACCGCTTTTCTGAATTTGCGACATTACTAATGCTCCCGTAGAAAGTTCGGCTGCCATAGCCTGAACAGCAAAATACATTGAATTAAAAGGATTTTGATTGATCCATCTGTGTTTCACACTTACTAGACATTCTTTTTCATCAATATGTTTTACGCGTACTCCGCAAATAAATGCTGAGGGCAATTTGAAGAATAAAAATTTATTAAGATTTTTAGCTGTAAACTCCATTATATGCTGTTTTTTTTTCGAATATAGTGAATTATCAAATATAAATAGGCTTGTCTCTTCTCAATTTACTGTTAATCAATTTCCTTCTAAATAACAACTCTTATTCATTATAAAGGAATAGCATTTCTCTTATAGTAGACTCTAAATCCTAATTAAAGTTCATTTTTTTAAGAATTACAACTACAAATCATTTTCTCTTATTTCACAATACTTCAACCTCAATGAACACAAAAATAGCTTCATTATATTTGTTAAAAATATGTTAAATATAAGTACTATGTTTTGCATAATACCTTTTTTTAGCCATATATTTGCATAAGATAATATTATATACTTTTAATATATGGAAACTACAAACAATAAAAATTTAGCTGCAGTACTGCAATTAAGCTTGTTAACTCAATATTTCATTCCTTTTGGGAATTATATATTTCCAGTTATTATCTGGAATATGTACAAAAAAGATTCAGAATTGGTTAATCATCATGGAAAACAAGCTTTAAATTTCCAGCTGAGTTTGTTAATTTATACGATTCTTTTAACACTTATTGCTTTACCAATATTGGCTTTTACAATTTTGAAAAATATCGATTTGTATACTATAATAAATGGGAATGACATTGAAATCGACCAAATGAATTTAGGAAACATCAGTGGAATTGTTTTAGTAGCTGTATTAGCCATTATGATTTTCTTCTTTCTAAAGCTAGCCGAATTCATCCTTATCATTTATGCCGCAATCAAGGCTTCTAATAATGAGATGTACAAATATCCTTTGACCATCAATTTTATAAAATAAAAAATCAATCATCATCATCAATCATCAATCAAAAAATGAACAGTTATTTAATCTTAAAAAAGAAATTCTATGAACATTGAAAATACCAAAGCCCAGATGCGAAAAGGTATTTTAGAATTCTGTATCCTATCGGTATTAAAAGAAAAAGATGCATATACTTCTGAAATATTAGACACCTTAAAAAGCGCTAAATTACTTGTAGTAGAAGGAACAATATACCCACTATTAACGAGATTAAAAAATGACGGTCTTCTCAATTATAGATGGGAAGAATCTACTTCAGGACCTCCTAGAAAATATTATGGTTTAACTGAAGATGGTCAACTCTTTTTAAACGAATTAAATCTTACCTGGACAGAATTATCTGATGCAGTAAACATAATAACTAGCCAAAACTAATAGCCATGAATAAAACCGTAAATATTAACTTAGGAGGCATGTTCTTTCATATCGATGAGGATGCTTATCATAAATTGACATTCTATTTTGATTCTATCAAACGTTCATTATCAGATTCTAATGGACAGGAAGAAATTATGAATGATATTGAAATCCGAATTTCTGAATTATTGACAGAAATGCTTAAAAATGAAAAGCAGGTTGTTAGTATTAAAGAAGTAGATCAAATCATTGGTATTATGGGACAACCAGAAGACTATAGAATTGATGATGCTACTGCTCCAGAAGAGCAACCTAGATATCAAACTCCAACAGGTAGAATTTCAAAAAAATTATACCGTGATAAAGAGAAAGGTATTGCTGGTGGTGTATCGGCTGGTTTTAGTCACTACATCGGAATTGACCCGCTATGGATTAGAATCATCATGATTATACTTTTATTCTCGTATGGGGCTGGATTTTTAATCTACATTTTACTTTGGATATTAATTCCACCTGCCCTTACAACAACTGAAAAACTGGAAATGACTGGGGAACCTATTAATATTTCCAATATTGAGAAAAAAGTAAAAGAGGGTTTTGATAATGTTTCTGAAAAAATCAAAAATGCTGATTATGACAAAATGGGAAATTCAGCAAAAACAGGACTAGAGAGATTATTTGGATCTTTAGGTGAAATCTTCATGAGTTTCTTCAATATATTCTCAAAACTAATTGGAATTATGTTGATTTTCACAGCCGCTGTTACTCTAGTAGGTTTATTCATCAGTATGTTTACATTAGGGTCTACTTCAATAGTTCATGTACCATGGATGGACTATTATGACACGATAAATTACACAAATACTCCAATGTGGGCAATAGGTTTACTGTTCTTCTTTGCTATTGGGATTCCATTTTTCTTCTTATTCATTTTAGGATTAAAACTATTAGTTACGAATATGAAATCTATTGGAAATGTCGCAAAGTATACCTTATTAGCGATATGGTTAATTGCCATTGCATTATTAGTATTCTTTGGAGTAAAACAGGCTACGGAAGTTGCTTTTGATGGAAAAACAGTGCATAAAGAAATCATCAACATCAGCGAGAGTGATACATTATTTGTAAAAATAAAAAATAGTGACTACTACTCTAAAAGTGTAAGTCATAGAAGTGATTTCAAATTTGTACAGGATTCATTAAACAATGATTTGATCTATTCCAACAACATCGAGCTTCACTTTTTAATTACAGATGAACAACAGCCTTTTATCCAAATTGAGAAAATAGCAGAAGGTAAATCGTTGACCGAAGCAAAATCAAGAGCAGAACAAATTCATTATAGCTATAAAATTGAAGGCAATCACTTGATTTTTGACAACTTCTTACTAACGAACATTAGTAATAAATATAGAAGTCAAGAAGTAAAAATATTTGTATACTTACCAAAAGGTCAGATTATTTATCCTGACGAGAGTATACAAAATTACCACCGATCTTATTATTCAGATTCTAATTTAAATATTGAATATGGCAATGAAAACAACTATTATAAAGTTGATAAAAATGAGATTAAATGTTTAACCTGTCCAATAGAAGATAATGTAGACGATTCAAGTGACGATTCAGGTGAATACAGTGAACATGAAGAAATCAATGATAATGATACTACTGGTACAAATGTTATCATCAATGATCGTGGTATTAAAATAAAAAACAACAAAAAAGGAAGTAATAATAAACAAGTTGAGTCTTTAGAAATCAATAAAAATGGTGTAATTATTAAAGCTAAATAGTCATGGTAAAAACAATTCTTTTAATCGCAAAATTTACAATTGGTGTTATTCTTTCTCTACTATTTGTAAGTTGTAATATAGGTTCATTTGGCACAAAAGGCGTTAATGGTGACGGTACTGTTGTTACTCAGAATAGAACAGCTTCTGCTCCTTTCTATAGTATTCAAGCAAGTAATGGTCTAGATATTATCATCGAGCAATCGGATAAACAAGCAATCATTGTAGAGGCAGATCAAAATTTACAAGATCATATTAAAACCTCAATTGAAAATGGTGTTTTAGAAGTTACTTCTGATGTAAATATCAAAAAAGCTTCTTCAAAGAAAGTATTCATAAAAATAAAAGAATTAAAAGAATTACAAACCTCAAGCGGTGCAGATGTAAGAGGGAAAAATACAATTGTATCTAAAAACATAGATCTAAAATCAACTAGCGGAAGTTCAATCTACATTACTTTAAAAGCTACCAACACAAAAACTGTGGTGAGCAGTGGTAGTTCAATGGAAATTAATGGTGCAACTCAAAATTATTTTGTAGATTCTTCAAGTGGCAGTTCATTAGATGCTAAAGATTTTAAAGCACAAAGTATTACTTCCGAAGCATCAAGTGGTGGTTCAATGCGAATAAATCCTGTTGAAAATCTGATTGCTACAGCATCGAGTGGAGGATCTATTCAATATGTGAATAATCCCAAAACGATTAAACGTAAAATGAGCTCCGGCGGAAGCATATCCTTAGAGTAAACACACTAAACATCCTGACTAATTCAGGATGTTTTTTTTTTATATTTGCGTCATAATCAATTCTACAATACAATCATGAAAAAAATTATTGCCTTATCCCTTACTTTATTACTGACAACTCTTGCTTTTGGGCAAAAAAAAGAACGAATTAAAGGTTCTAAAGTAGTAACCATTGAAAGCAAAACTATTGAGAACTTTGACCAAATTGAGGTTGAAGACAATATTGAAGTATATTTAGTAAAAGGTGATAATAGTGCTATAGAAATAGAAGCCGATGAGAACCTACACGAATTAATACAATTTGAATTAGCAGGAAGTACTTTACATCTTTCAACGTCTAAGACCGTAACTAGTTATAAAAAACTAATCGTCAAGGTAACTTATACAGATAGTTTTAAAATGATTACTGCAAAAAATGATGCCAGCATCTATACTTTATCCGATTTAGAACTGGAACAAGTTACAGTTAAGAATTTAGATTTCTCGAAATCATACTTGAATGTAAAATCTCCTAATTTCACTTTAATCGCTGATGATAAATCTAAAATCGAATTGAATTTAAAAGCAGAAACCTCAACAATTGAATTAAGTAAGAATGCACAATTAAAAGCTTTAATTGCTTCTGCTTCTATTAAATTTGATATGTATCAAAAATCTACTGCTATTGTCGAAGGAGATGTTCCGGATGCAAAATTACGTTTGGATAACAATGCTAATTTTGCTGGAAAAAACTTTGTAACAACACGTTTGGAATTAACAACTGAGGCTTATACCTACTGTAGTATTTTTGTAAATGAATTAGTAACGATGGATGCTTCTGGAAAATCAGAAATTCAATTGTTTGGTGCCCCTAAGATTGAGATGAAAAATTTTGCTGACAGTGCCATTCTGTATAAAAAACAAAAATAAAAATTATAACATAAAAAAAGGTCTAACTGATGTTGGACCTTTTTTATATACTTGCATTTCTTGTTTATTCTAAAGTTGTAAGGTAACGTTCTGCATCCAATGCAGCCATACAACCTGTTCCCGCAGCTGTAATTGCCTGACGGTAGATATTATCTTGAACATCTCCTGAAGCGAAAACTCCTGGGATATTTGTTCTTGTAGATTTTCCTTCTGTGATTAAGTATCCTGTTTCATCCATATTCAACTGACCTTTGAAAATATCAGTATTTGGTTTATGTCCGATAGCGATAAATAATCCTGTTATTGCTAATTCAGATTTTTCTCCTGTAGCGTTATTGATCATTTTCAATCCTTCTACAACCTGATCTCCCACAACCTCTTCTACTTCTGTATTATACAATACTGTTAAGTTTGGTGTGTTCTCCACGCGGTGTTGCATTGCTTTGGATGCTCTCATGGCATCTTTACGCACTAACATTGTTACTGTTTTACAGATATGTGATAAATAAGTTGCTTCTTCCGCAGCAGTATCTCCAGCTCCTACAATTGCTACATCTTGTCCTTTGTAAAAGAAACCATCGCATACTGCACAAGCAGAAACTCCACCACCTCTTAGTTTTTGTTCACTTGGTAATCCTAAATATTTTGCTGTTGCTCCAGTAGAAATAATGATTGTACGAGCTTCCACAACTTTCTTATTATCGATTGTTACGGTATGCCATCCTCCTTCTACTTTGCTAAACTCAACTTTTGTAGCCATTCCAATGCGTACTTCTGTGCCAAAACGCTTTGCTTGTGCTTCCAGCTGCAACATCATTGTAGGACCATCAATTCCTTCAGGATATCCTGGGAAATTATCAACTTCTGTTGTTGTTGTTAATTGTCCTCCTGGTTCCATTCCAGTATATAAAATAGGTTTCATATCGGCTCTAGCGGCATAAATTGCAGCTGTATAACCTGCAGGTCCAGAACCAATAATCAAACATTTAATTCTTTCAATTGTATCTGACATAATCTATTTGTTGTTTGTTTTAGAGGCACAAATGTAAGTTTTAATTAAAAAAAATTAGTTAAAAATAGGTTAGAATTAACTATGGTTGAATAAAATTTATTTATCATAAAAAAAACTATTGCACAATATTAAAATTAATTATATATTTGCAACCTCATTTGAAGAAAACGTCTTAACCGATTTATTCCTTAAATTAGAAATATTGACAGATAACCTTCGGGGTGTAGCGTAGCCCGGTTATCGCGCCTGCTTTGGGAGCAGGAGGCCGCAGGTTCGAATCCTGCCACCCCGACAAAAAGGACAAAATGAATTTTCATTTTGTCCTTTTTTTATACTATAAATTTATCATTTAGGACTTTCACACTACAACATACTGATAATCAATAATCAAAATAGATTTCTATTTCTAATTACTTTTCTCAGTCTTAAATATCCTATCCCAAATACGGGTATAAAATCCAAAATTATAGTCTTGATCAATGTGATGGGTCTCATGAAAGAAGCTATTCGTAACAATGTTTGTGACAAAATTATCTCTTCCATTTTTAGTTGTAAACCTCAACCCTAAATGCCCCATAATCCCCCAAACCAGATTAAAAACCAGAAAACACAGTAATGTATTTAATGAAATATCAATCAGCATCATAAAAATAATGATGAATATACCAAAGGATAGTGCTTCAATGGGATTCAATACGTATAGGCTTATGGCATTTAGTTTTTCATGATTGTGGTGGAGATTGTGTATTATTTTATATACTATTTTGAAATGGGCAATACGATGGAATATATACATTAATAAATCTATGCTTAGGACCATAAGCAAAAACATAACAATGGTTCTCAATAAGGAATCCTCAACAATAACGATGGTTCCATTTTTCCACAAATACCATCCTGGAATTAAAATCAACGTATTTGAAATAACAGAAACAATCGCCCATGCAATGTCCTCTCTACTGACAGGATGCTTTTCTATAGGGTTTCGAAATTGATCATGAAAATAGTGGAATATTTTAAACACGAGTATTGCCAACAGAAACATACCTACGTTAGCTAAAAAGCAATGTAGTACTATTGAGGGCAGTGATAATGAATTAAAATAATCGTACATATTAAATCATTAAATCGGACTGAAACTTTAATAAGTTCATTTTCATTAAAAAATAATCTCTTGAGATTAAATATTGATAATTATTAACTGAAGTAAAAAGAATATTTAAATTGTCATCCACATAGTTTTGATTTCTAAAATATATCCAATCATGTGATAAATAATCAACAAAATTATCTTTCATTTCTTTTGTTATTTCATCCTCTAAAACACTGTTCTCCAAAAGTATATTTATCTCAATTTTTAAGCTTTTTTCAAGTTTTTGAAGTGTTCTAAAATTAATTTCAATATCTTCAAATCGTGTAACCACGCTGACAAAATTAGTCGCTTCAATAATATCAGTGTATAATTTAAGTTTTCGATCAAAATCAGCATCAGTATTAAAACAATCAAAATATGTATTTTTAAATTCATCTTCTCTCTTCACTATTTTTGCTTTATTGTAACTGTAATTATAAATATTTTTATCATTTTCTGTTATTTCATCTTGGATATTTTTAATATCTATTTCAAGTTTATCAATTAAATGATTTGCTTCTTTTATAGTATATTTTTGTCCATTATAATCAAATGATTTTATTTTATATTTCTTATTTGAAATACCCATTATAACATTTTTATCCTTAACTAATGCAATATGCTCATATACCAAATCAATTTTTTCTTTTGAATATAACTCTTCAACTGTATAATTAACATGATTATCTACAATCTCTAAGTCAAATTTATTTGGGTTTTTATTATCATAATAGCCATTGTATTTTTTATGAAAACTATTTTTCTGAATGGACTCAAAGTACTCTTCTTCAAATTTTTCATTTTCTAAGAAAGATACATTCCCTTCATAATTAATCTTTGAAAATATTTTATCTGTTAGGACTTCTTCTATCTTGAGTGGATTCGTGAACAATGTCTTTGCTGGGTTATCATTCAAATTTTCTTTAATAATTTTCAGTTTTTCTAACGCCTTTATTCTTTCTCCTGTACTTGGATGTGAAGCCCATTGATCTTCAATGTTTAATTTTGATTTATTATATTTATTTATATCTAAATCTGTTACTACAGGTAAACCATTCTTAAATAAAAGTTGACTTTCTTTTGCTTGAAAATTCATTACGATATGCTGCTCTTTAAATATATTATTACTTTTAATAGCATCTGGCACTTTAGTATCATAAAACAACAAAACAGAATTATAGGAATAATCCGCTAATTCCATTCTTAAAAGAGATTCTTTTAACGGCATATAACCCGCAACATTAGCCGCTACTTCGTCTGCATGAAACTCCATTTCTCTAGACAATCCCATATAACTCAAATTGATGAATTCATACATTTTCCTTAAAACCCATTGAATCCCCTGGATTATTTTCATGGCAACAATAACAAAAACTGAAAAATATCCACTAATATTAGCCCATTTTTGAATCATGTTTTCAAATGAATCATTATCATAAAGCATGTTGAAGATAACCTGATTCACATTGTAAACATAGCTTCCCACTTTCATACTACGCTGTGAAAAATGCCCAAATTCATGAGCTAAAATGGCTTTGAATTCCTGTTCTGAAACAGTATTCACTAACCCAAACCCAATATGTAAATTTTTTTTTATTGGAAAAAACATACTCCAAAAACTGGAATTATAGAATACACTCGCATTTACTTCTGATGATAAATATATCTTTTTAGGAAAATCTGTTTGAACTTCGTCAACTATTTCTTTTATGAATTCAAATAATTTAGGTTCTTCGTTTTCAAAAATCTCAACCAAATGACCTCTATTAATTTCATGTTTTTTAAACAAAAACTTGAAAAGAAACGTTATAATAAAAAAACCTAAACTTGCTAATCCTAACCCTAGACCGATTGTAAGAATCATAGGTTTTGTAATAATTAATGTAACACCTCCAAATACACATAATACTGTTAATCCAACTGATAACGATAATAAAATCATGTATACAAAAACAAATATCACAATTGAAAAAATTGCTTTACTCGTCATTTTTTTAAAATTCTTAGATACTGTAATATTCATTATATTTATTCTTAAATAATTCTTAACCGTTGTTCAATTTTTATTTCTTTAAAGTTATGATTTACTTTATTCTTTAAGTGATTACTTTTGGAACCTTAACCATTACATTCATCCAAAGATATGGAACTTCGAATTGAAATAAAACCTAACGTTGAGATTGCAGAAAAAAGGTATCCCGAAATTCTGAAATCTATTTTGGATTATACCGATTTTTGTGATGAGCATGGTGATGAGGAATTGATTGAATATCATATACTAGAAACTAAACTTCAAAAAATTACCCAGAAAGACATTTCTAAGTTTAATCTCTATGAATGGTGGGAAGAAGAAGGCGCTGAAGTTCTTGCTTTTAGAATCAGTTTGCCTGATCCTCTTCCTCTAACAAATACTACACAGGAAGAATTAGCAGAAGTAGTAAAACGAATCAAAACGCCTATAGAGTTTGTTCGAAACAATGAAGTAGAAATCAATTTTGAAAATCAATTCAAATATTACTTTGATGATTATTACCATCAATTCTTGAAACTAAATTTCAAATCGTACAAACATAACTTATTTCATAGTTTTAAAGATCAAAAGGGAAATTATACAGAACATACGGTCGATGAGATAATCCATTTAATCTGGAACAATGGAAAGGTTTAATTACCATTGATTAAACCTTTCGTTATTACTAATTACTTCTTTTCTGGATTCAGCCAAATTACTTTTTGCTCGGGTACATGTTCTTTTCCGATAATCTCTCGATACAAATCAGGACGACGGGCTTTAATATATCGGCTTCCTCCTGCTTGATCCAACTTTTCTCGCGTTATCGTACTTGTTACAAAGCTATCATCGAACGAACGGCATTCTGCCAGAATATCGCCAAAAGGATCAATAATCATCGAACATCCATTTTTTAACTGGTCATCATCCATTCCTATTGGGTTTGAAAAAATGGCATATACAGCATTATCATAGGCTCGGGATGGCAACCATTTCATAAGCCAATCTCGCCCTTTCATTCCATCAAACTCTAGACGTAGTGAAGTAGGGTTTACTTCTCGATTTTCCCATAGTTGTGGGTCTACAAAACCTGCTCCTGGTCGCGAGGATGGTGTACACATTGTAACGTGAGGCATAAAAATAATTTCCGCTCCTAATAAGGCTGTTGCTCTTACATTTTCAATAATATTATTATCATAACAGATTAAAATCCCACATTTCCATCCTTTAATTTCAAAAACACAATAAGCATTTCCCGCTATTAAATATGGATTTATAAAGGGATGTAGTTTTCTGTATTTTGCTACTAATCCGTTTTGATCTACACATACATAGGCTTTATATAGATTCTCATCTTTGTCTTTTTCAAAGAGTCCTGCTAGAATTACAATATTATACTGCTTTGCTATTTCTTGTAATCGTATGATGCTTTCTCCTTCCGGTAGGTATTCTGCTAAATCTAACATTTGTTCTTTTGTCAAATGCCTAGCAAAAGTATATCCTGTAATTGAACATTCATGGAAAGCAATTACGTCTGATCCTTCTGCCGCTGCTGATTTTGCTAGTTTTTCAATGATTGAAAGGTTGTAATTTTTATCTCCGCTTTTATTTTCAAATTGGGCTGTTGATATTTTCATTTTGTCCATAATTCATCTGATTTTTAGACAAAACTATAATATGGTTTTGTCTAAAAAATGTACAAAACCGACATGTTTTTAAAATGAGTAGTTATGAAAGTTCTAAGAAATTAACCGCCAAAGGGTCAACTTTATGTAGGTATTGTGAAGGGGTTAGTCCTGTATATTTTTTAAATTCACGAATTAGGTTGGGTTGATCGTAATAGCCTGTTTCATAAGCCAAGGAAGTAAGATTCAGTTTTTCTTTGTTTGATTTTATGGATTTTAAGAAGGTGTGTAGTTTTACAATTCCACTGAATTTTTTAGGGCTTACTCCTATTTTCTCTGTAAAAACACGTTCTAGTTTTCTTTCGCTACATCCTGTAAATGCAGTGAGTTGTGGTATAGAAACAATGCCTTTATTTTTCACAATAAAATCTATTGATGTTATTACTAATGAGGGCGATGGTGTTGATTTTCGGCTTACTAATTTTCTGAAAAAATCTTCAACACTATTAATTTTACCCTGAATGGTGATTTGTTCCATCAACTGTTCTTGTAGGTTTGTCGCATCGGTCCCAAATAAATCGGTCGTTTGAATAATGTTGTCTTTCAATTCGTTGGAGGCGATATTTAAGACATTATTTAATCCATAGGCATGGAAAACAACAATTAGTAAGGAGGTATCTCCCTGACAATACAAGTTTTTAAATGAATTCAGCTGTCCGTACACAAAAGTATCGGGTAAGTATTCTGGAATGTTCTGTGTTGTGAATCCTTGAATGAGATTATTTTTAAAAGAAAAAACCAGGCCCATATTCCCATCTGAAAACAAGCGGAGTTTTTTCACTTCTTCTGCTTGAGTATCCAGAAAAAGATAGTGTTTGATAATTCCTGATAATACTATGGAGGGATTTAGTTGCATATTGACGACGTAAATATACTTTATTTACTTTTTATGGGATACAATATTCAATGTTCCACCATTGGGTTCCTTAACAAAAAAACGTCTTACACCCCAACTTTCATCAGTAATCGGGTATACAATATTCAGATTTAATTCTATTGCCTTTTGATAAAAGGTGTCTACATCTAGAACTTCAATCGAAAGAAAAACAGCTTTATTATTCAGTATCTGGTTTGTATCATTTTCCAATACATTAATTTGTCCCGTAGGATTTTCTTTTGATGCAAATGTTATAATCCATGACATATCCATCACTATTTCTAATCCTAAAAAATCGCAATAAAAGATTTTACTTTTCTCTAAATCATCGGAGTAAATATTGGGTACTATTCTTTTTACACTCATTTCTTAAGGATTTTAATTCACCGTAAACATAAATTAAAGATACAAAAGTTTATTTTGTTTGGTCTTTAGAAAATGGTCGTATGGCAAATCTATATACCCATCCTATGAAGAATAATTGTAATGGAATTCGAAACCAGAGGTAATTTAATCCTTCTCCATTAAAATTGGCTTCTTGTAGATTGACATGTTTCATTGCTGCATAAATATTAGCTGGTAGTAATAGAATAAAAAACAGAATCAACCACCAAGCAGTTTTTATTTGCATTCGTGGTACTAATAAACCAATGGCTGCAGTTAATTCTATAATGCCTGTGAAGTAAATTATTTCAATACGAAAAGGTATGAAATCAGGCAACATCATTGCCATTCCTTTGGCAAACATAAAGTGTCCAACGGCAGTTAACACTAGCATTGCTGACATTGCAATTCTACCCGATAAAGCGATTTTATAATCTCCCTGTATGATTTTAAAGAGAATCATGGAGAGCATAAAGGTTCCTAATAACGTTATTATTGTTTCCATTTTTTTAGCAAAGTTCTATCAATAGCTGTTGCTAAACAATGAACCTAAGTTAAGAAATTCGTTTTCGGATCCGGCTTAGTGCCTGTGGAGTGATTCCTAAATAGGTGGCCAAATATTTTTGAGGGATTTTTTGAATTAAGTGCGGTTGTTCTGTAAATAGTTTTAAATAGCGTTCCTCTGCTGTTTCATTTAAAAGAGATAGTTCTCTTTTGGATTTCTTTAAAAACAATTCTTCACTGGCATATCTTCCTATCGTATTTCCTACTATCGTATTTGTATAAATATCCTGAAGATCTGCATAGGTTAAACGCCAAAGAACAGTCTCCGCTAATGTTTCCATATGATAGGTTGATGGGGCTTGTCGAAGGAAAGAATCATAGGCACTCACAAATTCATTATCAAAAGAAAAAGCAAATGTCCTGTCATTTTCTACTGCTGGAATGTAATATCGAACAACCCCTTTTTCTACAAAAGACAGATAATTTTCTACTTTACCTATTTCTAAGAGTTGTGTTTTCTTTGGGAATTCAACTCTTGTTAATTTGGACGAGAATAGATCCCAATCTTCATCTGATAGTTTCGAAAATTGATCAAAATAGTTTCGAATTTGTTCCATATAAATGATTTATCTTCTATTAGAATTTGTTTAAATACTATTTATTTTTTCATTCCGGTCTTCCTGTCAAGAATAAATTCTTCCCAACCTCCTGGAGGATCTAGCTCTCCTATTCCTCTAATATAATTTTGACAAAAATCATTAATTAATACTCCATCAATTGCCAAACACTCATTACTCCATAATAATTTCCCTCCTTTATTTATTGCATAAACTCCATAGGCTCCTGCAACATAAAATATATTATCATAATAATATAAGTGAGAAAAATATCCACTTATTTCCATAGTAAGGACATTAAGATTTTTCTTGACATCAAAAAGATGGAAATACATTTCATGTCCAACAGCAAGTAAATTACCTTCAATTACAGCTTTTTTAAATGGACTACACTTATATTCATATCTTAATTCATAAATATTATAATTTCCATGAAAATCTATTATTATAAATTCATTCTTTTGATAATGAATTGTCTCTTTACTTGAAATTAGAATTGGCACATTCTCATTTTCTCTAGGAATTACGGAGCAGAATTTAATATTCATATAGATAATTTCATTACTTTTTTTTGATTTTATCAATCAATATATCCACTGTTTGATTGGGTGTTAAACTACCATTATCTACAAACCAATTACTGAACGACCGTGTTGCATAGCCTTGTTTGTACATCTCTTTGATTCGTTTTCGCTCCCATGCCATCAGCTTTCGTTCTCCTCTATTCGTTAGAGCTATGCTTTCTGGTGTATTTAGTGTGATGACATATAATTCTTGTTCTGTCTTCACACATTCGGATTGGATAAAATCATAATCTATTTGTCGCAACGGATAGGCCACCACAAGGTATTCTTTTTTTATATTTTGTATCGATTGCTGAATGTAAGTCATCGATGCTTGAATATGTTCTTTCAACCTATGTTCATCTTCCAGACCATTATCATCACCGTCTATAAAAAGCGCATTGGGTAGCTTTTCGGCTAATAGCTTTCCAATAGTGGTTTTTCCAGAATTAACTACTCCATTAATACAAATTATCATTTTAAAGTATTTTAATCTTCTACATAGTGTTTTGCCTTCAGTATTTTCAAAATGCTATTGGTTGCTGGCCACATTTCAAATGATGTCCCCATATTGGTGAGCATGATGATTGTGATTTCACGTTTCAAATCTCTCCAGATTACCGTTTGATATCCATTTAATTCGCCTGTATGGAAGACCACTTTATTCTCATTATCATCTACTATAAGCCATCCAAATCCATATTCTGATAGCTTACCATTATTGAGCTTCGGTTTTGTAAAAGCTTCTTGTAATCTTTTTTCTTCAATTAGCTTATTTTCATACAGTGCCTGATCCCATAAGAACATATCTTCTGCTGTAGAGAATATGCCACCATCCCCAGTCGTGCGAATGGCATAATCATCTAATTCTCCTTTCTTAGTAAAGCCTATAGCCCTATTGTCATTGTCTAACGTTGGTGTATCGATAACTTTTGTATGGGTCATTTGTAGCGGTTTAAAAATCGTTTGATCCATAAACACTGCGAATGGTTTCTCACTTACTTTTTCAATGATTAATGATAATAGAACGTAACCTGTATTACTATATTCGTATTTTTCTCCTGGATTAAAATCTAACTTTTTTTGATTCATCAACCAGTTCAATACTTCTGTATTTGAAAAACCATGGATGATTTGTACCTCATCTTCTAAATAATCTTTTAGTCCAGAGGTATGATTGAGTAAGTTTCGAATTGTAATTCTTTTGGCATAACTGGGAAGCTGTGGAAAGTATTTTACAATGGCATCATCGTACGCAATTTTTTTTTGCTTTTTCAAAAGCATAATACCCATTGCAGTAAATTGTTTCGATAGGGATGCTAAATAAAACGTTGAGTTTTTGTCTAAAAGACTGTGCGTTCTCACATCGGCATATCCAATGGCTGTATCGTAAATTATTTTACCTTTTTCAGCCACTAGCACTGCTCCATTAAATCCTCCTTCTTTATTAAATTTTTTCATCACAGTATCAATACGGTCATGTTCACTTCCTGATTTGCAGGAAAAGAGCCCACTACTTATAAGCAATACGCTGATTACAATTTTTATGGTTTGAGTATTTAAAGTCATTTTCGGGGGAGTATTTTATATTTAAAAATAAGGTTTTTAGAAATAATTATCCAATTATGTATTCTTCATCTACCTTCATTACAATGGTTGGTTTACCTTTTGGATAATAATCAAATCCGCCAATATGCCCCAATGCTATGGGGTATTTTTCCAATATCGATTCCATCTTATCCTCAAAACTTAAAATATCAATGTATTGCTTTTTCTGTAACGCTTTGCCTTGTCTGCCATTGGTAAAAAACAACATTAAGTTCGTCCGACTTTCGACTTCTTTTTCTAAATAATAGAGTACATCAATATTCTCTTCTTTTGCCGTGGCACTAATTGCTGAAATGAACTTGTTTTTCTCGGCAATTACTATATTGCAATCCATTCGCAATGCCATGGTTTCTGCATTTTGCTTTTTCAAAGAAGATCCTACTAATTGTAGAAACTTCTTTTTCGGATAAATGAATGGTTTATTTTTATTTTCAAATCGGATTAACTTAGGCTGGTTCAACTTTTCATCTTCACATAGAATAACCTCCTCCTTTTTCAAAATTTTTTCTACTTCTTTCATGAACAAAAAATCATAATCGAAAAGTTGATGTGATCCTGTCCCAATTTTTAATATATTCTCATCTTGATAAGCATAGAGGAAACTTTCTTCATATTGATTCACAACTGCTTGTAGTTTTTCCAATACTCTTTCTGGATGTGCTGTTTTTACAATGGTTTCTAAGGATGCAGGATTATCCGCATGACCTCCATAACCTTTCCCAAATTTAAAGTAATCGTACGTATAAAGATCTGTGGGGTATTCAAAATACCAATAAACGCCTAAAATCATTTGTTTTTATTTTACTCTATTTATTACCGTAATGGCTTCGTTGCAAATTCATTCCTGCATCCATTAATTTAAACACCGTAAATGATGTGTTCTAATGCTATTATTTTAAATTCATTTTTCGTCATTTCAGCTAACAATTCTGCTCTTATTGTATCATCATAAATATTGATTAATAGGGCATTTTCTGAAATTTCAGGGTAACGTAAAGCGGTTGTTTTTGTTTGTGATTGTAATTCATTATAACGCTCATCTTCTTCTTCAATAAAACCGCTTGGGGATTTGTTTGGGCTTACAGAAATCCAACATTCTTTGTATTGTCCTCTATAGAGCGTATATCCGTAATCTAAACTATCGGGTGCTTCAAATTGAACATCCAATGCTTTTGAAATCTTTTGTACTACTTCTTCCAGAGCAGCATCAGTGTCTATAACATATTCGTATTCTGTGTCTATGATGAGTAGATTTAAATATTCTTTAAAATTATTTGCTACTTTTTCTTCGGAATCACATTCTGTATCTATCAATGTGATTTCAGGTTCGTCGTTGTTTTTTCTGTAATCCAAGCAAATATTCCAATGTCCATCACCATCAAAGGGAATAAGTCCATTCAGTTCAAAACTCACAGTACTTTCATAGTCTGACAAGTCACAATCTGTTAGGGAAGGAAAATGTGGCCCTATCCCAAAAATCTGTCCATGTGGCAATCCTTCAATCGTATAGCGGATATAACCTCCATTTTGAACATTTAATAGTTCAATATATTCTTTTGGTAATTTGTACCCAAGGCTTCTTTCAGCATCCAGTACCATTTCTTCTGTTAGTGTGGGTTGAACATAGGATAAATAAGCGGGTACTTGCCAAATATTCTTCATTTCGTTTTCTTCCATGTCAATTTATATTTTATGCGTTAGTTGTGTTTATTTTGTTCCTAATTCTTTTAGAAATTCCATAAAACTTGAGGCATACAATTCAAATTCCCATTTCCCAGCTCCATGCATACTGGTATAGATAGGGGCGTCATTTTCATGTATTGCATTCAAATCTATGCAATAGGGATCGGCTCCTGCATCGGCAATTACAACATAGTTTGCTGGCCAATCTTTTATTGGTTCTTGGGTTGTGGGATTAACCGAATAGCCTTCTTGGGCCTTTATTAGTTTTGAGGCACCATATAGATCTAATCCTTGAAAGTATTTTTTCCCATTTATGGTAACCCGAATCGGTGAGTAATTTTTTAGAAATAACAAATAATTTTCTGGTAAAGCCCAGTGTTGTTCAATCTTTTGTATATCGTTCTCATCAGCGATTGCAAACCAATTGAAAGGATTTACCAGGTCTTGATTTTTTCCTCTTTTAGCGATTAGCTTTTTATTCAATCTGACTATTAGTTTTTCAAGCGGCGTTTTTGGGTCTTCTAAGGATGGGTGTGTTTTTGGTGCTGTATGTCCTTCTCCATCTTTTTTTCCTTGTTGTTGCCATGCTAAAATTTCAGCAATTCTGAAATCTTCAGGGTTCCAATAGCCCGGATCATTGGGTAATCCTCGATCAAAGGTTTGATTACTTATAATCGAGAGGCTTTTTATAGCTTTCCCTCTAATTTCTTTGCTTAAATTTTCATTGTTTATTATCCCAATCACCGCATCATAGGCTTCTTTTCCCTTTACTTTGAATAGTCCATCGATTCCCCAATAGGTTAGTTCTGGTTCAGTAAGTGTCCATTCAAAATAGGTGACATAAGCTGTTTCATTATCGTGAACTAATCTTATTATATCTGATAGTAGATAATTCCTCCAGTGCAATAACTGCCCTTCTTTTGTGTATTGAATAAAGGCCTGTAGTACCTTTTCTCTTTCTGTTTCTCCAAAGGTTTTAATCAATTTGTCTTTCAGATTTGAAAATTTAACCCCATCTGTCTCGTTGATTAATTTTTGTATGGCTGGTTCAATGGTATTATTATTCATAAAAACGGCTTAATTTTTCAGGTTGCATTTACACTATACCTGTAAATATACTATGAAAGATTTCATAGGCAAAATCAATTTTCAAAATTTTGTATTCTCTCCTTTTTAAATATAAATTCAGCTATTACATACCTTACTAACATAAATGATAACATATTTTTTTATTTTTATTAAAAAATTCTATCTTCATTATTATTATATTTGAATTTGATCAATCAACAAGTTAGAGTTTAATACTATTATATAAAAATATCTTTATGGAAAGACAAACATTCAGTACTACTATTAATGCTTCAAGAGAAAGGGTTTGGGAAATACTATGGGGAAATTATTCTGCTTGGAATGCTCATTCTAGTGAGCGTCTTCGTTTAGAAAGTGATTTTAAAAGAGGTAGTAAATTAAAATACATTAGTAATACTAATAATGGTGTAGTGGCTACTATTGAAGAAATAATCCCTAATGAATACATCTCTCTTAGAGATCTTGGAGATATTAAGGATGGAGAAGAAATCGTTTATATAATGAGAACGGATGATATAGATTTACAAAACTTCAAATTAACGACAGTAGATGGCGCCACTTTATTAGAAGTAGATATGGTGAATGTTACTAATCCTAGTATTCAGGCAAAGTTGAAACAGTATTGGGATACAGCCTTACAAAATGTAAAGAACCTTTCTGAAAAGGAATAAATCATAGGATTCTATCTTTTAAAAAATAGGAGGTAAAAAAAAAGACTGTTATCTAACAGTCTTTTTTTTATGTTTTAACTGCTTTCCTCCATTTATATCCATCTACAAACTTATTTTAAGCTTTTAATTTTGTAAATTTATCAGCAATAGAATATCCGAAAAAATCCCTCCTCCCCCAATTACCTGTTCTAAAATTTAGAATCGTATTAAATTTTACAATCAATGGAATATACAATTAAATGGCTAGAGGACAAAACTCGTTTAAAAGAATTGGTGGATTTTTTCATGACCCACAAAACGGATTCCTACATCTCACATGGAGAAATATTATCGGGCAGAGCAGATGACTCTCATCACTGGAGCGCAAACCTTGAATCCATATTAAGCAAACAATTCAATGAGGATTTCAATAGTGAGGATTCAACCACAAAACTGAAAATTCTAATTGCCGAAAAAAATGATGGTACAATCATTGGTATGGTAGTATTCCATATTATCAATAGTGGTTTTAAGAATTACGCTGTTTTAGAAGACATGCTTTTAGACCACTCCATTCGAGGCCAATCTATTGGTAGCAAATTATTAGAAACCGCAATCGATGAATCGAAGCACTGGGGCATTAGCTTGATGCTATTAGAAAGTGGTATTGACAATCATGGTGCGCATCATTTCTTTGAAAAATATGGTTTTAAGAAAGTTTCTGAAAATTATATTCTCCCCCTTTAAAGTAATTTCTAATCAAAAATTAGTCTTTAATTAAAAATTCATTTCACTATGATAGATCCAAAATTTGATTTCTTTTTAAGTAGATTTTCTCTTTTTATATCCTTAACAGATGAAGAAAAACAACTTTTCATCAATCGAATAAGAGTTGTCACTGTAAAAAAAGGAACTTTTCTCCTAAAGGAAGGAACAATAAGTACACATTCTTATTTTGTTAACAAAGGTCTTGCGCGGATATACCATATTAATAAAGAGGGGAATGAAATAATTTCTTTTTTTGCATTAGAAGGATGGTGGGCCAATGATTTAGAAAGTTTTTGTACACAAACGCCTTCCAAAAAATTCATTGAGGTATTGGAAGATTCCGAATTATTCATCATTAGCCACACTGATTACGAACAGTCTTTTATTGATATTCCAAAATTTGAACGCTACTGGCGAATTATAGGTGTAAATAGTTACCTCGCTCATATTAAAAGACTCGAAGAATTTCAAGAATTATCTGCTGTCAAACGTTATAAACAGTTCATCAAAAAGTATCCTGAACTAGAATCCAGAACCAAACAAAAATATATTGCTTCCTATTGGGTATTGCTCCGGAATCGCTCAGTGCTCTCAAAAAGAAGCTCATTGAAAAAAAATAATTCCTTAAGATTTCTTATTGGCAACGTTTCCAAATCGTCCTAATTTTATAGTATTAGAAACCTGGATTATTCAAATCCACAGATATAAATACTATGAACCGATTATTAGATAAAGTGGTTATCATCACTGGTGCAGCAAATGGAATGGGTGCAGTCGAAGCAAAAATGTTGGCTATGGAAGGAGCAAAAGTACTGCTTACTGATGTGCAGGAAGAAAAGCTTAAAGTAGTTACTAATGAAATTAAGGCACTTGGAGGAGATGTTTCCTATATGGTTCATGATGTTAGTAATGAAAGTCAATGGGATGCCGTGATCAAAGAAGTAATTCGACTATATGGTAAGATTGATATTCTAGTAAATAATGCGGCTATTATAGGTGATATTTCTTCACCAATGGAAAATCGTACAGTTGAAGAGTTTAATAAAATTCTAAATATCAATTTAACGAGTCAATTTATAGGAATGAAATCTGTTGTACCCTATATGAAAAAAGCAAAAAAAGGTTCTATCGTCAATATTTCTTCTATTGGAGGAATAATGGGATCTGCTGGAGGCACTGCCTATACTGCATCAAAAGGTGGTTCCCGATTATTGTCAAAAGGTGCTGCTATAGAATTAGCTCCTTTTAATATTCGTGTAAATTCTGTTCATCCAGGATTTGTTGATACTCCAATGAATAAAAACATGCCTAACGCAAATGAATTTAAACAGATGGCCGTTGGCGGAACTCCTTTAGGTAGAGCTGGTAAAGAAGAAGAAATTGCTTATGGTGTTATTTTTCTAGCTTCAGATGAATCCTCTTTTATTACAGGTACAGAACTAATTATTGACGGGGGAAATACTGCTGTTTAATTTAGTTTAATCATAACAATAACATAGGTAAAATAGAGTGAAATCTATTTTACCTTTTTTTATTCCATTTTATTGTTTTGCTAATTTCTTAATATCTTCTATTTCTAGAATTTGTGTGGGATAACCGATCAAAGCACTATTAATCATCGCTAGTCCTACTTCTTTCATTGTGCTAATTTGATTGGGGAATATTAATCGCAACAAGGGCGTCATACTACTAATCACTTTATAATATCCTTTTACGTTTTTTTGTCCTTTTGTTGGCTTCATAAATCCCGGTCGGAAATTATATTCTTTTTTAAAGGCTAATTTCAGTAAGGCATTCTCCGTCTTTCCTTTAACACGAGCCCACATAACTTTCCCTTTTTCCGAACTATCGGTATGACTGCCAGACACAAAACTGAAAATCATATTGGAATTGAAATGAACCAAAGTGTTTGCAAAATGCATTGTTGTGTCATAAGTAATATAACTGTATTCTGACTCTTTCATTCCGTTTGAACTTATACCTGCACAATAGAAACAGGCATCGTATCCTGTTAATTCTGCTGTAACTTCATCCAACTTAAAGAAATCTGAAACAATGCATTCTTTTAATTTGACATGACTAAACCCCGATGGCTTCCGATTTACAATGAGCACTTTCTCTATTTCAGGATGTGCTAAACATTCTAGCAATACTCCTTCACCTACCATGCCTGTAGCTCCAGTAATAATAACTTTTATCCCCATAAATCGGTATCTGTTTATTAATAAGACTATAACTCAAAAAGATGTCTCTCAAAGTTAAATTATTATCTGCACAAATACTTTAATTCTGCATGCTCATTTCATTTATTGAAAAGTAATACCAAACTATAATTTTGTTGCCACACGTTCGATTGGGATTACTACAAATAATGTGTTGATGTACTTAAAGCGTTTCTTTTTCATTTTTATACATTTTAAAATTAATACCGGACAAATGTGCGACAGTTCAAAACTTTAAAACTTGACTTAAGTCAAAAAATGAAAAAAGGTATTTTTTACTCTCTTTTAAAAAAGTAATTTTACATTTCCCTTTTATACAAGTTATTCTTATGATTGATAATACTATTGTTGTGGTTCCCTATTCTAATGATTGGGCTCCCTCTTTTCAGCTTTTAAAAACTATTTATGAATCTCATTTAAATGGGCTTTTCACAAGTATTGAACATGTTGGAAGTACCTCCGTAGTTGGACTAGCGGCAAAACCGGTTTTGGATATTGACATTATTATTCACAATCAAAGTACACTTGAACAATGTATCAGAACACTACAAAAACTAGGGTATACTAGTGTTGGTGAAATGGGTATTCCGGGAAGATTTGCATTCAGAAGGGATTCGAATAAAACACCTGAAAATGGTTCAGGTACACCATGGCCACAACATCATTTATATGTTTGTCTTGAAGACAGTATCAGCCTAAAAAATCATTTGTCTTTTCGGAATTATCTTCGTTCAAATCCTAAAGCTGTTCAGGAATATAGTACCTTAAAGATGGGATTGGCTCAAAAATTCCCTAATGATATTGATCAATATGTTGAAGGTAAAACAGCTTTCATTATTTCTATCTTAGAAAAAACGGGGATTGACTCCAATTCTTTACAGGACATTACACTTCAGAATAAAGCAAAATAAAAGTAAAAAGGCTGTTGATGATACAACAGCCTTTTTACTTTATCCATTTAGAATTTTGCTTTTCTCTGCATTAAATTCATCTTGTGTCAGAATTTGCGCATCTAATAATTCTTTGAGATCCATTAATGCTTGCTTCTTTGCATTTAAACCTTGTTCTGCTGGGGCTTCAACGGTCACTTTTTCAACGGATGTTGTCATCGCGCTCTTACTTCCGTATTGCAATAAAAGTTCTGTTATTTCATTGTATCCTTTGATATTCGAATAATCAATTGCTTTTTGCTCTTTTACATTCACAATTGCAGGGTCTGCCTTGTGTTCTAATAAATATTTTACGATATCCTTCTTTCCATTTGCAGCAGCATAATGTAATGCTGTATTACCGCTTTCATCTTGAATATCGACTTTGGCTTCATTTTCAATCAGCAATTTCACTAAACTAAGATGTCCTTTTTTAGTGGCTACATGCAATAAACTTTCTCCGCCGTAATTATAATTATTATTCAAAGTAAAACTACTATCTACTGCAATATTTGTAGCAGATTCAATCCAATCCAAGTAAGAATTCATAGATTCATCTTGGCCTGATATTGGTTTGCTGTAATTCACATCTATTCCATTATTGAGGAATAGGCTAACAATTTCTTTTTGATTATTACCACAAGCATACCATATTGGTGATAAACCATTGGAAGAAGATACTTTAATATCAGCTCCTTTTTCTACTAATAGTTTAATCATCATATTATTGTTTTGGTAACAGGCCAACAATAGCGCTGTTTCTCCTTCATGGTTGCTGTGATTTACATTTGCACCATTCTCCAACAATAGTTCTGTCACAGGTACGTTTTTTGACTCAATCGCTGAAAAAAGTGGTGTATTTCCTAATTTATCTGTAGCATTTACATTGGCTCCATGATTAATAAAAACCAGTACAACTTCTTTATTTCGAACACCTGATGCTAAGAACAGTGGGGTTTCTGCACGATTATTTTCTGCATCGACTTCAATATCTCCTATCGCTAATAATTTTTCAACCAATTCGATTTGGGAGGTTACCGCTGTAAGATGTAATAAACTATTGCCTTGATTATCATTGATTGTTGTTTTTGCTCCTGCTTCTAATAAGTATAAAGCAGTTTGTTTCTGTTTTTGTAAACAGGCAAAAAATAACGGTGTTTCTCCATTATGATCTTCATAATCCAAAACAGCACCGGCTTCTATCAGTGATTTTACAATATCCAAATAACCTCTGTGTGCAGCATAATGTAAGGCTGTTCTCCCTTTTTCATCGGTATAGGCTACCTCTACTTCATTATTGTTCAGTAATAATTCTGCTATTTTTCGTTTACCTGCTTCGCAGGCTATTATAAATGACATTGACATTGTTATACTTTTTAGGATTTATTTTTCAACAGTAGTTCTACTGTTTTTAATTTTAAATTATCATCTGAAGCTAGCATTAAAGCTGTTTGTTCCTTACTATTGATAAGATTACTGTCTATTCCTTTTTCAATTAATAGTTTTGCTTTTTTATAAGTATCTCGCGCTTGTTCATTGTCATAATTTACATTGAAAGCACATACAATATGCAATAAGTTGTTTCCATCCTTATCAATGTGATTAATATCGATGACATCGAGATCAATTACGGCCTTGAATACATCAAATGATTTTTCTGCAATAGCTTCTATAGGCGTTTTTCCATTACCATAATAAATTGACGGTAATAATAAATCTCCTCCATCTTCAATTAGTTTCACCAACAATTTTATCGTGCTTTCTGAAGAATCATGTATTCTTCGAGCATATTCAAATAGAATTGTAGTTTGTTCTGAGTTGACTTGATTTAAATCTGGTGATTGGTATTCTTTTAATTTATCATATAATTTGATGTCTAAATAATCAACAACAACTTCATAAAATGAAGACTTGCCTTTATCGTCTTGGTGATTTGGGTCTGCTCCTTGTTGTAAAAGCAAATCCATCTGAGCTTCTTTTTGTCTGGAAAGGGAATAACTCAAAGCCGTTTTGTTTACCACATTTTCTGCATTAATATCCAATCCTTCTTGGATGAAGAATTCTAAATAGGCTAATGCTTTCTCCGGTCTCATTCTATTATTGCTGGCAATACGGTGTAAAAATGTATCATCGGAATTATTGGTATAATTCACATCACATCCTGCTTTCACCAAACTTTTCACTACTTCAATATCTGCTCCTTCTTCTATAGCATAACTCAATAGTGTATGTCCCATGACCTCATCATTGAGACTGTCCAACTTGGAGAAAAAATCATCCAAGAAAGCAATAAAGCTTTCATCAAATTGTTGATTTCTAACTATACTTTCAAAAATGGATCCTTTGAAACCATCGTATTCATAAATATCGGTTTCGATGATTCCTTCTGCTATGAAAAACTGAAGTGTTTCCCTTGATTGCTCTCTGATTGCTTTTTCAAAAATCTGCGAACGATTGTAATCGTCCATACTCTTTAACAGGTTTTTATTTTCTTTTAATATAAGTCTTCCTTCTTCGAAATTATTATTCCTAAAGGCACCTAGTAATGTTGCCGAATCTGACATATAATCTTTTTATTTTGGTTAAGTTCTTAAGTTTGAAATAATCAAATCTTAAGGCAATTATTTCAATAGACTACACTTTCTTAAAAAGACATCTATTGATTCTTAAATTATATCCCAAATTAGCAAACCCTTTTCAAAGAAAAAAATATTGTTTAGCCAAAAAAAGATTAAATATTTATATGTTATACTAAAAAGACGATTCATCCGAATCGTCTTTTTAGATTATCAATACGTTTTATATTAACAGTATCATCCTACTGTCAATTGATTAATCGTTTTCTGAATTTATGAATTACATAAGGTGACTTGTTTTTTCTGGCGGGCTTCTATCTGACTTCTTAAAAGAATCATCAACAAGGAGGCAAAACCAAAGGCCATCCCTACCCATGGAGAAATCTGAATACCTTGATGAGCAATGAACCATCCACTTACAGCCGTACCCAATGCAACCCCTAAATTCCCAGAGGATACCGCTAAACTATTCGCAAACTCTAAGGCATCGGGCGCAGCAGATATTAAATAGGCGGCTGCCGTTAAAAAACAAGGTGCATACAAAAATCCCCATACTGCAATACAAACTATAGTTTGAGTAGCATTTGAACCCGAATAATACAATCCAAAAGGAATTAACATTGTTCCTAAAAGAAAAGCTGCTGTTGTTAATGGAACACTTTTACTCAATAATTTTCCTGCAAGCCAATTTCCTGCAATTCCAGTAATCCCAAACAATAGCATCATACTACTAATTTTACCTTCGTTCATTCCTTTTACTTTCCCTAAAAAATCAGCAAAATAACTATAGGTCGAAAACCAAGCGGCAATCATTAAGAAATTCATAAAAATGCTGATTACAAAATCTGGTTTTGTCAGAATACGTAATTGGTTGCCATATGATTTCTTCTCTTTTACTGGCATCGATGGTAAACCTTTAAAAATAGCGACCAAGGCAATAATCGTTACAATCGTCTGAACCACAAAAGAGCCCTGCCACTGGTATATACTTGCTATATACGTAGCAAAAGGAACTGTTGTTACCATCGATATTGCAATTCCACCGAGTACAATTCCCATGTACTGATGTTCTTTTTTCTTATCCACATTACTCACCGCTGCTGCAATTGCCGTAGAGATATAAACAGGCTGTAGAAATGCAGGTAATATTCGAACGGTCATCAGTAACCAAAAGGGTGGCGATAAGGTTGAAATTACTCCTGTAAATAAAAAAAGAGCAATACTTCCCATCATAATTTTCTTCCGATTTATTCCTGAAGTAAATAAAGTCATAAAAGGCCCAGTTGTTGCAATCACTAAAGCAAAGGCACTCAATAACCATCCAGCCTGATCGATACTAATACTATAGTAATCTGCTATTTGAGGTAAAATACCAATTACTCCAAATTCGGTGGTTATTACACCAATCATTCCTAAACATCCTATATATGCCGTTTTTTTCATCTTTTATATCACTCTACTATTTTATGTTATAACAATAGGCTTCTCCTATCGCTTGTAAACTTTGACAGCAAAGTTCAGAAGATGATAACCATAAACAAAATAATATGATTTATCTATTTGTATAAATTATTTTATAGCTTTGTATATGGTAAATTTAGAATGGTATCGAACTTTTAAGGCAATCTATCGAAAAGGTACACTGACTGGTGCTGCCGAAGAATTATTTATTTCACAGCCCAATGTGAGCCAACATTTATCAGCATTGGAGGCCCATATTGGTCAAAAGCTATTCGAACGAAAACCTCGTAAAATGGTTCCAACGGATTACGGAAAGCAATTTTATTCCGAAGTCATTGAAGCGATTGAAAAACTAGAACAGGTTGAAACCAATTTTAGATATACTATGCTGTCCCGAAATTGCCCACAGATTAACCTAGGAGCAAATCTGGAATATTTTGATCATTATATTGCCCCACGCATTAATGAATCTCCAGGAAATCTTTCGGTAGAATTTGGAACTGCAGAATATCTTACCAGTCGATTGATTAAAGGTAAATTGGATTTTGTTATTGTAAATCAACAGATCGATATCCCTACACTAACCTATACAGCCATTTGCACAGAAGAATACTTTCTCGTAGGAAACACAAAGTTCAATACGGAGTTTATTGATGAATTTATCCGCAAAAAAGAGTACAAAGAATTAGAATGTTGGTTAGCACAACAAAACTGGCTCATCAATAATAGTGACATGGATGTCATGCGTGAATTTTGGATGCAAAATTTCAAAAAGAGACCTTGTACAAAACCTAAGTTTGATATTCCGTTCTCTGGTTCCATTCTGAAAGCCATTCATCAAAATGGTGGACTTACAATTGTTCCTGCTTATTTACTCCAAACTTATCTTGATAATCAAGAACTAAAGATTCTTTGGAAAGGTTTAAAACCTATTACCAACACGATATATTTAGCCTATGATACAACTAAGGTTACCACACAACAAATTGCTATTGTCAAAAAATTGATGCGTTGTTCTGTCCCACTGAGATAATCATTTTCTTTACCAAAGAACCTTATTTTTAACATCATCATTCATTTTTTGCAAAAAAGTCTATATTTACATATAAACTAACATCATCAATATGGAGATAAGTCTTATAATAGTTCTTTTTATTACGTTACTCATTATCAATAATAGCACCAATTCTAAACTTGATAAAATTGAAGGTAGACTAAGAGATTTACAACGAAATCTTGAATTCTTAAAACGAAAAGAACAGGGTATTGAAAAAGAAATTGAATCTGTTGAAAAAGTTCCAATACAAACGAAACAACCTGTCGTTACCCCACCTATTCCAGAACCTGAAGTTACTCCTGTAGTACCACCTCCTATTATAGAACCTCCAAAAGAGGTCAAAGAAATTATTAAAACAGCGGAGAAAACTGCTCCAATTCAAGCAGACAAGAAGCCTGTTGACACGTACGAAGTTCCGAAACCGAAACCAGTCGTAACACCTCGTGTACCTCATAAATCATCATGGGAAAAATTCAAAGAAAAAAATCCTGATTTAGAAAAATTCATTGGAGAAAATCTAATCAATAAAATTGGTATTCTAATCTTGGTGTTAGGGATTAGCTACTTTGTAAAATATGCAATCGATAAAGATTGGATCAATGAACCTGCCCGTGTGGGAATCGGTATACTTTGTGGTGGTATTGTTATGGCCGTTGCACATAAACTTCGAAAAAACTATGCTGCATTCAGTTCCGTTCTGGTAGCGGGTGCTTTTGCCATATTCTATTTTACTATCTCTATTGCATTCCATGATTACCATCTGTTCAGTCAGACGGTTGCCTTTTCAATCATGGTTGTCATTACAGCGTTTAGTGCGTTAATTTCATTATCGTATAATCGCATTGAACTTGCTATTCTCACCCTAATTGGAGGATTTGCTGCCCCATTTATTGTGAGTACAGGGCAAGGAAACTACATTGTATTATTTACATATATCATGATATTGGATGTAGGAATCTTAGCATTAGCCTACTATCGAAAATGGAATTTATTGACGCTTCTTGCCTATATATTTACGAGTATATTATACATCGGATGGTTAAGCTCAATCTTAGGAAAAGAAAATGCGCCTTATTATAATGCAATGCTTTTTGCAACTGGCTTCTATCTCATTTTTATTCTGATTACGCTTATAAATAATATGAGAACCAAAGGTCTTTTTACAACTATGGAGTTAGTCCTTCTTACCAGTAATACCTTTGTTTATTATGCTATAGGCATGGCAATATTAAACCGTTATCATCCAGAATTAAATGGGTTATTCACCACTTTACTTGGACTATTCAATTTAATATACGCTTGGTTTTTATATAAGAAATTTGGAGCCGACAAAACAGTTATCTATCTGCTTATTGGGCTAACATTAACGTTTATTACGCTTGCAATTCCGATCCAATTTAAAGGAAATCAGATTACTTTATTCTGGGCTGGAGAAGCTGTATTATTAATGTGGCTAGCACAAAAATCTAAAATCAACAATTTCCGTTTTGCTTCCGTACTGGTTCATCTGCTCATGTTGATTAGCCTTATTATGGATTGGAGTAATATTTACAACAGTGATAAAGTTTTAAATATCATATTAAATCCTGCTTTTATTTCAGGAGCTGTATCTCTAATTTCATTATTTGCCGTACGTTACATCTTATCAAAAGAAACGGAGAACTGTCACTTGTGGGGTATTCGATTTAATCCACAATCGTACAGCAACTATCTTCAAGGTTTAGCACTCGTAATGCTGTACTTTATCGGGATGTTTGAAATCAGTTATCAAGCACATGATTACATCACTAATGATTACTCTGCTGCTTCATTCTCGGTTGTGTATCATCTATTATTCTCTGTAGTATTTGTTCATTTCTATTGTAAAAACAATACAAATACGCAATTGGCAGCCTTGATATCAACCATAAATATCATAGTATATGCTTTTGCATTTACAATACTTGCCTTTAAAGAACAAGAAGATTACTTAAGCTCAACTGTTACTTTACGCATTGGTTTTATTTTACATTATATCTCTTTAGCGTGTATCATTTACTTTGGCTATATATTGTATAACATTAATCAGAAACGATTACTACCGTCTGTATTTAATGCCAAACTATATATCTGGGTTGTAGCATTCTTTATTGTATATATTGCTAGTTCGGAAGTAATGTTACATTGTTTAGTACTTTCTACAGAACCTGTGACTACCCAACAAGCGCTTTCAGATCCTATGTATCAAAGCATGGATTACAACAAAGAGGTACTAATGGAAATTGCTGTAGAAAAATTAATTGCAAGCACAAGAATACAGATTATCAAAATAGCTTATCCTATTCTATGGGGAGTAATTGCTTTCCTTTTCCTAATTATTGGAATAAAGAAACAATGGAAAAGTTTACGCATCATTTCCTTAGTTTTATTAGGTATTACAATATTTAAACTATTCGTTTATGACATTAGAAATGTTTCGGAAACTGGTAAAATAGTAGCCTTTATATTACTAGGAGTACTCATCTTAATCATTTCATTTGTATACCAGAAAATCAAAGTTCTGGTACTCGATGACCCAACAAAAAACTCAAAGACTGAACCGGATGAAAAAGTTTAAATTTATCCTATTTTTATTACTGACTACTGCTGCTTTTGCTCAAGAATTCTCGACAAAAGCAGCCGTTCAGGCAGTACAACAAGATGGCTTACACCGTATTTTGATTACACCCGAAATACGATCGTTATCTAGTCCTGACCAAAGGGATGTTCGTTTATATGACAGCAAAGGAACAGAGGTTCCTTACCTCATCAATACCATCGATACTCAAAAAAACAGCAGTCATTTTGATGCCTTTCCTATAGTTTCCAGAAATAGTGCTCCTGCAAAAAGTTCTTCTATTATTGCGGAAAATGTAAATAGCAAGCCTCTAAATGAAATTGTTCTGGCTATTACCAATTCGGAAGTTACCAAGACCTATAGTATTAGTGGTAGTAATGATCAGAAGCAATGGTTTGGATTAATTAATAATCAACAATTATACGATTTAAACAGTAATACCAAAACATTTGTTTATCAAACTATTCCACTGCCTTTATCAACTTATCGTTATATAAAAGTTGATTTTAACGATGTGAAAACATTACCGATTGAAGTACTAAAAATAGGGATTTTTAAACAGGAGACTTACCCTATTACCTTTATTAATGTTACTCCTACTACCATAAAAACAGACCAATTAACAGATCGCAAACAAACGCGTATTCGTGTTCATTTTGATAATCCACAGGCAATTCATCAGATTACATTTGACATCACTAATCCTGCTTTATACAATAGAGATGCTAGCATCGTTTTCAGCGGAGAACGACGTGTAAAACGAAAAATGAAACCATATACTGAAACGTTGTATCGTTTTGTTTTAAATGCGGATCAATCGAAACAATTCAATATTTCTGAATTGAATAAAAAAGATTTTGATATTTTAATTGATAATGGAGATAATCAACCGCTAACAATCAATTCAATCGGGTTTAAACAAATACCTGTTTACCTTATTGCCGATTTAAAAGTAGGTGAAAAATATACTTTAAAGACAGGGAATAATACTTTACAAGCGCCACAATATGACCTTTCTTATTTTGAATCGAGCATTGCCAATGATTTGCCATTAGCCACTTTTTCAAAAATAACTAGTCTTGCAAAACCAGTGGTTTCAATCGAAAGTTATTTCTGGCAAAGACCTTGGTTTCTTTGGGTTTGTATTGGGATTGGTGGATTAGTTATTCTTTATTTTTCATTGAGTTTATTAAAAGACATGAAAAAAGAGTAATTACAATTATATACTCTTCAAATTATCTTTATAGGATCTGCCAATTGGGAGTTCCTTTTCGTCTTTTAAAATAACTGTTCTGGAATTGTAAGATGCAATGTGACTTTTTAAAACGAGGTATGATTTATGGATTCGAATAAATCCCAAATGTTGGTACATTTCTTCAAATTTACTCATGCGATGCAGTACCATATATTTTTTGAACTTACAGATGATCTTAATATATTCTCCAAATCCTTCAATCCACAGTATATCTGCCAATTTAACCTTATTGATAATATAATCTGATTTGAACATAATATAGGCTTCATCCGATTTTTTATTCTGAATAAATCTTGCATATTCTTTGGCTTTAGTAATGGCTTTTTCAAAACGCTCATAACTCACCGGTTTAATCAGATAATCAATTACATCCAATTCAAAAGCTTTCGCTGCATGCTGCTCTTCTGCTGTTATAAAAATGCACAAAGGCTTCTTTTTTAATTTCTGTAATAATTCAATCCCCGTTACTTCAGGCATATTAATATCTGAAATCAAAAGATTAACTTCATTTTTTTCCAAAAAAGGTAATACTTCTTCTGGTTTTTGAAATGTTGCTATTAAATTTAAGCCGTCCGTTTTCTCACAATACTTTTTAATTAGTTCCAATGCCAAGTATTCATCATCTACACCAATTACGTTCAACTCATTCATAGCTTAATTTTTAAAGTTGAAAAATACGTTTTATTCGATTCCTGTACAATCAACTCATAATTTTTTGCATACTCAATTGTCAAAATCTTTTTCAAGCTCACCATACCCATTCCATTATACCCATACTCATCATTGTCTTTTTCTTTCTCTGAAATTGAATTTATCGTTTGAAAAATAACTACATCTCCTTCTGTTTTAAAAATAATTTTGATGAATGCATCTTTATAATCTCCCATCGAAGAATGTTTCAATGCATTTTCAAACAACGTAAAATAAATGGAAGGTGGTATTTCAATTTGGTCCAAAATATCATCTCCTTCTATTTCAAACACAATGGAAAGCTGATTATTATATTTTAATTGATATAATCCTGCCAATGCTTTTATCATTTGGAACTCTTTACTAATCGCAATTCGTTTTTTATCCGTTTCATAAATTACATATTGTAATAATTGGCTCAATTGCATGATTGCTTCTGCTGAAGCACTGTTTTCGGAATAACTATTCGCATATATATTATTCAATGTATTCAGTAAGAAATGCGGATTCACTTTTGATTTCATCAAATTCAAATCTGTTTCCGTTTTCTTGTACTCCAAATCTTTGTACTCACTTTCGATAATAAACTTGTGCTTTGATATTCCTAAAAACGATGCGACCAGAATTATTATACTTTGTGAACCATAAATGCTAATTAAGAAAATAGCATTGTTTTGCTCTTCTCTATCAAAATCACCCGGTAATACTGGCTCAATCAACATTCGTAGTAAAGAAGAAACAATAAAAAGAATTAGAGCGTACAATATATATTCTGAATACTTATTCGTTTCATAATAAGCTGGAACCAAATGAGAATAACAGATGTAGTAGAGCACGAGATTCAATAACAAAATAAAAACAATTCTGTATAGCGCAAAAGGCATCTCAATAAAATACAATACTGAATAAATGGTCACAATGCCATACAGTACAAAAAAGATAATGTGCTGAATATTAATTAAATTATTCCATCTTTTCATCATTAATCGGTCAATTACTTTTTTTTCAAAGAGTAATCGAAAGGCAATTAACAATACCAGTATGTTTATTAATAATACCATAATTATTTTAATTTAAAATTACACATTCTCTAAAAATATCCTTTTAAAAATAGGTAATTGATTATTTTCAAATCCGCAATTTGTGTCGTTCGCTTATAATTTAGGCTGTTGATTGAATAAAAAAGACAGATGAAATCTATTCTTCTACTTTTAATTCAGTAAAAATATCACCATTAAATACATTTAAGCAATGCGCATCCGAATTATACTTCTTCTTTTACTCTTCTCCGCATTTAGTTTTCAATCCTATGCGCAACAAGATAACCTAAACAACTGGTTTCAATATACAATGTCTGCAAAATTAAGTCCCAAATGGAGTGTGACTGCTTTATCACAATATCGTTCTTACGATTTAGTTCAGGATTCCAGACTCTTTTTAGTAGCCACCTATCTAGAACGCACTTTTGAAAATGGCATTACTCCAGGTGCAGGATATATGTTTTTAGTACTGGAACCCTATAATTCAGTTTCTGAAAAAAGAATACGTTATGAAAATCGTGCTTTCCAACAACTTTCTTTAAAAAGTAATATCGGTCGTGTATCCATTTCACACCGTTATAGAGTAGAAGAACGCTTTTTAACGAATCCCGATGATTTTGTTCTACGACTACGGTATTTAATCTCACTAAGAATTCCTTTCAATGGCGAAAATAAGAAAGATTTATTCTACGGAATATTTAAAAATGAAATTCGAATGAATGTTGTCAAAGAAGAACAATTTGATAGCAACAGAATTACAGCTGGCATTGGAATCCATCTTAGTAAACGTTCTGCAATAGAAGTTTCTTTTGTTAATCAACTGAATCCAGACGACACTAGTAATTACACCTTATTCTCCTATCGAAACACTTTTGATTTCTCTAAAAAAGAACCAAAACAAAACTAATTCATTATTTCAAAGATATTTATTATGCTTACAATTCTAGGATTTGCCATGATTATAACGTTTATGTATCTCATCATGACCAAACGTTTATCCCCATTAACTGCGTTAATATTAATCCCTATTTTATTTGCTCTTTTTGGAGGTTTTGCAAACGAACTAGGTACATTAATGATTGATGGAGTGAAGAATATTGCCCCAACAGGTATTATGCTCATCTTCGGTATATTATTTTTCAGTGTCATGATTGATGTTGGACTATTTGATCCCTTAGTAGCCAAAATATTAAGTCTTGTGAAAGGTAATCCTGTAAAAATCACTGTAGGAACTGCTATACTAACCCTATTAGTTTCTTTAGATGGTGATGGCGCTACCACCTATTTGATTGTCGTATCGGCCATGCTCCCTCTTTATAAAAAACAAGGAATTAATCCGCTAGTCCTTACTGGAATTGTAATGCTTGCCGGCGGAATCATGAATATCCTTCCTTGGGGAGGACCCACAGCCCGCGCAATGAGCACTTTACATATGGATAGTTCTGAACTTTTTGTCCCAATGATTCCTATTATGATTGCCGGAGCTGGCTGGGTTGTATTTGTAGCCTATTGGTTAGGCAAGAAAGAACAAAAGAAAATAGCCACTGAAAACAGAACAATTGAATACGTTGCAGAAACAATTGTACCTACAGCAGAAGAATTAGAATTAAAAAGACCTAAACTCATCTGGTTAAATCTAGCATTAACCATAGCATTATTGGTAACCATGATGCTGAATGTAATCCCCTTAGCTATTTCTTTTATGATTGGTTTTTGTATTGCATTACTCGTCAATTATCCCAAATTAAAAGACCAACAAAAAGTACTGAATACCCATGCTGGAAATGCATTATCAGTAGCAGCAATGATATTTGCAGCAGGAATATTTACGGGAATACTATCTGGAACTGGAATGATGACTGCGATGGCAAGCTCTATGATATCAACTGTGCCTGATACTTGGGGTTGTTTCTTCCCGGTTATTACAGCTCTAACCAGTGCTCCTTTAACATTCTTCTTAAGTAATGATGCTTATTATTTCGGCATTCTACCTTTAATCACTGAAACAGGAATGCATCTTGGTGCTGCAAAATTAGAAATGGGATGTGCTTCTTTATTAGGTCAACCCGTGCATTTGCTAAGCCCTTTAGTCCCTTCAACTTATTTATTAGTCGGATTAGCTGGGGTAGATTTTTCCGATCATTTAAAATTCACTTTAAAATGGGCATTCGGATCTACAATTGTAATGCTAATTGCCGCTTTGGCTTTGGGTATAATTAATTTTTAGTCGTTACATTTGCTTACAATTATTCTTTATTTTAGAGTTCCTTTTCAAAAAAGTAGACAACAATACGAATGGAAAACAACAAATCGGATTCTACATTTTTAATACCGAAACAAAAAGAGCCTATTTCCAATAAATTTATTGGAAATCTTGCTTTATATGTCGCTATAGCGTTAGTGCTCGGTATTATTGTAGGCCACTATTTTCCTAAGAGAGGAATTCAATTGGAGTTTTTAGGTTTTGGATTCTTGTATTTAATTGAACCCTTTATTCAGCCCATTATTTTCCTGACGATTATTATTGGAATCAGTAGCGTTGGAAATTTGAGAAAAGTAGGCCGTATTGGTTTGAAAGCTATTATCTATTTTCAAATTATTACTACACTAGCCCTAATCACCGGAGCATTAGCCGCAGTATTATTACAGCCTGGAAAAATTGACCGCAATTTCCTAACGATGAATAATCAACCCGAATACAATCGGGTGGTTTCACTTAGTGGAGATTGGTATAATTTCCTAATTCTAAATCGTCCACTATTATTTCTACTCCTAGCTATTGTTGTTGGTTGTATTTTAAACTCCTCTAAACACAGAGAAAAACTAGTCCTTACCCTTGAAAAGATTAGAAATCTACTCTATAAAATTTTATTTTATATTTTTTATCTGATCCCAATTGCTGCTTTCGGCGGAATGGCTTATGCTGTTTCAAAATTCGGAATCAATAGCTTATTACCTTTAGGGAAATTACTGGCTACAACTTACATCACCATGGCATTTTTCGTGTTTGTTATTTTAGGCGGGATACTGCGTTATTACAAAATGAGTCTTTGGAAATTCCTATTATACATTAAAGAAGAACTATTGATTATTTTCGGAACCTCGTCTTCTCGAACCGCATTCCCTTTAATAGTCAAAAAACTGGAAAAACTGGGTTGTAGCAAACCCGTAGTAGGATTAGTTATTCCTCTCGGTTATTCTTTCAATCTTGTAGGTGCTTCTATTTTCCTACCAATATCCACCCTATTCATTGCCCAGCTCTACAATATTCCTCTTTCCTTTTATGACATTATTACTATTATATTGATCATCACTGTTACTTCAAAAAGTGCCTCAGGCGTACCCGGATCAGGATTCATTGCTTTAGCTACAACCCTTTCCATCCTTCATAATTTTCCAATGGAAGGATTAGCTTTTTTATTCAGCATTGATAAATTTATGAATGAAGCCCGCACTATAACGAATTTCATTGGAAATGGAGTGGCAACCATTGTAATTTCAAAATTCGAAAATGACTTTATTGCGAATGATGAAATAAATCTATCTATAAAAAGTGAAACTATTTAAAAAGTACTGCTTTATCACGATAGTCTTAAAAAAAGCATAAAAACATTTTAAAAAATATAAAAACCACGCTTTATAAATTCCTATTTTTGCCCCAAATAATAAATATTCCAAAGAAATATGTTGATTATAGGTATAGCCGGTGGAACTGGAAGTGGGAAAACAACTGTAGTTCATCAAATTATGAATGAACTGCCTGAAACAGAAGTGGGAATCATTTCTCAGGATTCATATTACAAAGAAACGCTAAACACATTAAGTTATGAAGAGCGTTCAAAAATCAATTTTGATCACCCTAGAGCGATTGATTTTGAATTACTTGTAACTCATCTTAAAGCACTTAAAGCCGGTGAGATTATTGAACAACCCGTTTATTCATTCGTTACTCACAATCGTACTGATGATACCGTAATTACACATCCTCGAAAAGTAATGATTGTAGAAGGAATTCTAATCCTTTCCAATCCTGAACTAAGAGATATGTTTGATATTAAGATTTTCGTTCATGCAGATTCTGACGAGCGATTAATCCGAAGATTAAAACGTGATATCGCCGAAAGAGGACGTGATATGGAAGAAGTATTAAGCCGTTATCAAGATACTTTAAAGCCAATGCACCAACAATTTATTGAACCAACGAAAGCCTTTGCAGATATTATCATTCCTAATGATAAGTACAACACAGTTGCTATCGATGTAGTTCGTGCCGTAATTAATCAAAGAATCTTATAAATTTTCCGTATTTTTATTCCAAAATAATCCAATGAAAAAGGCTTTTCAAAATATGAAACAGAAATATCCATGGTTCAAATACCTCAGTAATAGGTATGTCCTGGTATTACTGTTCTTCGGGGCTTGGATTCTTTTTTTAGACAATTATTCTTATCTGCAACATCGAGTTTTAGATCATGAGATTGATGAACTTGAAACGAATAAAAAATACTACCAAGACGAAATAAAAAAGGATCAGGAGAATATCAAACTTCTAAAAAATCCTGACCAAATAGAAAAATTCGCTCGCGAAAAGTACTATATGAAGCGCGATAGCGAAGACATTTACATTATCGAATTTGAGGAAGATCTTCCAAAAGAAGATTCCAAAGCAATTTAAGCAAGCAAACATGAACAATCGATTATTTGACGAGTTTGAAGCGGTTACTTCGAAACAATGGAAACAACAAATCCAATTCGATCTTAAAGGAGCTGATTACAACGAAACTTTAGTATGGAACAGTCCAGAGGATATAAAGGTCAGACCTTTCTACCATGCCGATGAAGATATTCAAGCCGTTTCTGTCAACACCAGAGCTTCCGAATTTAAAATTTGTCAAAACATCTTTGTCCATGATCTTGAGAAAGCAGCCTATCGTGCACAGGAAAGTATTAAACGTGGTGCTACAAGCATTCGTTTTACAATTCAGGATGACAAAACTGATGTAAAAAAATTAGTAGAAAATCTTCCGTTAGACACGATTACCACTTACTTCAATCTGAATTTCCTATCACTTGATTTTGTTAAAAAAATTGATCAGATTGCTATGGATCGCAATGCTGCTTTGTATTGTAACATTGACCCAATTGGACAATTAGCCAAAGATGGAAACTGGTTCCATAATCTTGAAAAAGATTTTGAAACACTCAATGCTATAGTGAGTCAGACCAAAAAAGCAAATATCATTAGTATAGACAGTGCCTTGTATCAAAATGCAGGTGCTTCTATTGCACAACAAATAGCCTATAGTTTAGCCCATGCAAACGAATATTTTAATCGCCTTGAAAACCCAACAAAACCTTTTGTTTTTCAAGTTGCTGTAGGTACAAACTATTTCTTTGAGATTGCAAAACTGAAAGCGCTTCGATTATTATACAATTTAGTAGCTACCGAATACAAGTATCCTACCGATTGTCACATTACCGCTAAGCCGACTAAAAGAAACAAAACAATTTACGATTACAACGTGAATATGTTACGTACTACTACTGAATGTATGAGTGCTGTTCTGGGTGGTGCAGATGCAATTACGAACATGCCGTATGATGCTTTATATCATAAAGACAATGAGTTTGGCGATCGAATTGCTCGAAATCAACTTTTAGTTTTAAAATACGAAAGTTATTTTGATAAAGTCAACAACCCAACCGACGGGGCGTATTACATTGAAAGTTTAACGCAACAATTAGCTGAAAAAGCCTTACTTATTTTCAAGGATATTGAAGCAACTGGCGGGTTTTTAAAACAACTGAAAGACGGAACAATTCAGCGTAAAATTCAGGAAAGTGCCGACAAAGAACAAGCACTTTTCGATCAAGGAAAAGAAATTTTATTAGGGACAAACAAATACCCCAATAAAGAAGATCGTATGAAACACGATTTGGAATTATTTCCTTTTGTAAAAATAAAACCACGAAAAACGTTAATCACACCTATTATTGAAAAACGTTTAGCAGAAAAAATAGAACAAGAACGATTGGAGACCGAAAAATAATCACAATGGCTAGAAAAAATCTTCAACATCTCAGTCTTACAGATGCAGTACAAGCTACTGAATCTACCAAAGAGCAAACCAAGTTCCTGACCGCAGAAAGAATCGAACTTAAATCAAATTACACTAAAGAGGAAATTGCTGATTTAGAACATTTGAATTTCGGAGCAGGATTTGCTCCAAATTTACGTGGTCCTTACAGCACCATGTATGTACGTCGTCCTTGGACTGTACGTCAATATGCTGGTTTTTCTACAGCAGAAGAAAGTAATGCTTTTTACAGAAGGAATCTTGCCGCAGGTCAAAAAGGACTTTCTATTGCTTTTGATTTACCCACACATCGTGGTTATGACAGTGATCATGAGCGCGTGGTAGGTGACGTAGGAAAAGCAGGAGTTGCTATTGACAGTGTTGAGGATATGAAAGTATTGTTTGACCAAATTCCTCTGGATGAAATGTCAGTTTCAATGACCATGAACGGTGCTGTTTTACCAATTATGGCTTTTTATATAGTGGCAGCAGAAGAACAAGGTGTCGAACCTAAGTTACTTTCTGGAACCATCCAAAATGATATTTTAAAGGAGTTCATGGTCCGTAATACATATATTTACCCACCTACTCCATCCATGAAAATTATCGCTGATATTTTTGAATTTACAAGCCGAAAAATGCCAAAATTCAACTCAATCAGTATTTCAGGTTACCACATGCAGGAAGCAGGTGCCACAGCCGATATCGAATTAGCTTACACGCTTGCAGATGGACTAGAATACATCCGGACTGGTCTTGCTGCCGGTATGGAAATTGACGAATTTGCACCTCGACTATCCTTCTTTTGGGCCATTGGAATGAATCATTTCATGGAAATTGCCAAAATGAGAGCGGGTCGTATGCTTTGGGCTAAATTATTAAAACAATTTAATCCTAAAGATGAAAAATCATTGGCTTTGCGTACACATTGTCAAACGAGTGGATGGAGTTTAACCGAACAAGATCCTTTTAACAATGTAGCCCGTACTTGTATTGAAGCTTCAGCAGCAGCTTTTGGTGGCACACAGTCATTACACACCAATGCTTTAGATGAAGCCATTGCCTTACCCACCGATTTCTCTGCTCGAATTGCCCGTAATACTCAAATCTTCTTACAAGAAGAAACAAAAATTACTAAAACAGTAGACCCATGGGCAGGAAGTTATTATGTAGAAAGCCTAACCAATGAAATTGCTCAAAAAGCATGGGAGCTTATTGAAGAAGTAGAAGAACTAGGCGGTATGACTAAGGCTATCGAAGCAGGAATACCAAAACTAAGAATTGAAGAAGCTGCTGCGCGCAAACAAGCTCGTATTGACAGTGGACAAGATATTATAGTAGGTGTTAATCAATACCGACTAGAAAAAGAGGATCCTTTACATATTTTGGAAGTAGACAACCAAACGGTACGTAAACAACAACTCGCACAATTAGATTCTATTAAAGCCACGCGTGATCAAGCAAAAGTAAACGAAGCTTTAGAAAAATTAACAGAATCTGCGCGCTCAGGAGAAGGAAATTTACTAGCTTTAGCTATTGATGCGGCTCGTTACAGAGCTACATTAGGTGAAATTAGTGATGCTTTAGAAACTGTTTTCGGCCGTTATAAAGCACAAATTAAATCCTTTAGCGGCGTGTATAGTAAAGAAATAAAAAACGACGAAAATTTTGAAAAAGCAAAACAGCTTGCAGATCAATTCGCCTTACTAGAAGGTCGTCGTCCTAGAATCATGATTGCCAAAATGGGACAAGATGGTCATGACCGCGGCGCAAAAGTAGTAGCAACAGGTTATGCTGATGTTGGTTTTGATGTGGACATAGGCCCGTTATTTCAAACACCTGCCGAAGCTGCAAAACAAGCCGTAGAAAATGACGTACACATCTTAGGTGTCTCTTCCCTAGCTGCTGGACACAAAACATTGGTTCCTCAAGTCATTGAAGAACTAAAAAAATATGGACGTGAGGATATTATGGTAATTGTAGGCGGTGTTATTCCTGCACAGGATTATCAATATTTATTTGATTCTGGTGCTGTTGCTGTCTTTGGACCTGGAACTAAAATCAGTGAAGCTGCCATTAAAATATTAGACATATTAATCGATAGTTTTGAATAAAAATAATATGCATGCATATTATTTTTATTATCTTTACGTAAATCAAATACCTATTTTATGAGCTATACAGATAAAATGCTTCGAGATGACGCTTTACAAGGCAAAGTAATTGTTGTTACTGGCGGAGGAAGCGGACTTGGAAAGTCCATGACAAAATATTTTCTTCAACTGGGTGCTCATGTAGCCATAACTTCCCGTGATTTGGACAAGTTAAAAACTACAGCACAAGAACTGGAAGCAGAAACAGGTGGAAAAGTATTACCTGTACAATGCGATGTTCGTCATTATGAAGAAGTAGAAAGCATGTTACAAAGTGTTTTGGCTACTTTTGGAAAAGTAGACGTACTATTGAATAATGCTGCTGGAAACTTCATTTCTCCAACAGAACGTTTATCTGCCAATGCTTTTGATACTGTAATTGATATCGTTTTGAAAGGATCAAAAAACTGTACTCTTGCCTTTGGTAAGCACTGGATTGATACAAAACAAAAACAATCTACTATATTAAATATCGTTACCACTTATGCATGGACAGGATCTGCTTACGTAGTTCCATCTGCCACTGCAAAAGCTGGCGTATTAGCCATGACACGCAGTTTAGCGGTAGAATGGGCAAAATACGGAATTCGTTCTAACGCTATTGCACCAGGACCATTCCCTACAAAAGGAGCATGGGATCGATTACTACCAGGTGACTTAAAAGAAAAATTTGATTTAGCACAAAAAGTACCTTTAAAAAGAGTTGGAGATCATCAGGAATTAGCCAATTTAGCGGCCTATTTAGTATCTGATTTTTCAGCCTATGTAAATGGTGAAGTTATCACAATTGATGGTGGTGAATGGTTAAAAGGAGCTGGTCAATTTAATTTACTAGAAGCAATTCCAGAAGAACTTTGGGATCAACTAGAAGCTATGATTAAAGCTAAAAAAAATAAATAATATCATATCTGCCTGGGTACTTACCCGCTAGCACACTAAAAGATAAACCACTAAAAATGTACCACATACATAATTAGAATATCATATTATACATAAAATATAAAAAGAGTACTTCGGTGCTCTTTTTCATTTAACAATTGTTAACAAATTAGATTTTCTAAACCCATAAATAATTGTATTTTTACAGTTCAAAATTTTTAAAATTAAATGGGTAAAATCATCGCTATTGCCAATCAAAAAGGTGGGGTTGGTAAAACAACAACTTCTGTTAACCTAGCTGCATCCTTAGGTGTGCTAGAAAAAAAAGTATTACTTATTGACGCAGACCCACAAGCCAACGCCAGTTCTGGCTTAGGTATTGATATCGAAAATATCGAAATAGGTACTTATCAAGTATTAGAACACAGCCACACTCCAGAGGAGGCTGTGATGAAATGCTCGGCACCTAATGTTGATGTAATCCCTGCCCATATTGACTTGGTGGCCATCGAAATCGAATTGGTCGACAAGGAAAATCGTGAATACATGCTAAAACAAGCATTAGAAAACATTAGAGATCAATACGATTATATTCTGATTGACTGTGCTCCTTCATTGGGTCTTTTAACTTTAAATGCATTAACCGCTGCAGACTCTGTAGTCATTCCAATCCAATGTGAATATTTTGCTTTGGAAGGTTTAGGTAAATTGTTAAATACAATTAAGAGCGTACAAAAAATACACAATCCAGCGTTAGATATTGAAGGTTTACTATTAACGATGTACGATTCAAGACTTCGTTTGTCCAATCAAGTTGTTGAAGAAGTTCAAAAACACTTCAATGATATGGTATTTGATACTGTAATCCAACGTAACGTAAAATTAAGTGAAGCACCTAGTTTTGGCGAAAGCATTATCAACTATGATGCAACAAGTAAAGGTGCTACTAATTATTTGCACCTTGCAGAAGAAATAATAAAGAAAAACAGCAAATAGATTTATGGCCAAAGCAATTAAAAAACAAGCATTAGGAAGAGGATTGTCTGCATTATTAAAAGACCCTGAAAATGATATTCAGTCGGTTAATGATAAAAATGCGGATAAAGTCGTTGGGAATATTGTTGAGCTTGAAATTGATGCTATTGAAATAAACCCGTATCAACCGAGAACTAATTTCAATGAAGAATCGCTTCAGGAATTAGCTACTTCGATTAAAGAATTAGGTGTTATTCAACCGATTACGGTTCGAAAATTAGATTTTAATAAATACCAGTTAATCTCTGGGGAACGAAGATTTAGAGCTTCTAAATTAGTTGGATTAACAACTGTTCCTGCATATATTCGTATTGCAAACGATCAAGAATCTCTTGAAATGGCTTTGGTAGAAAATATCCAAAGACAAGATTTAGATCCTATTGAAATTGCATTATCGTACCAACGTTTAATTGATGAAATTCAATTGACACAAGAGCAAATGAGTGACCGTGTTGGTAAAAAACGCTCTACTATTGCGAACTATTTACGTCTGCTAAAACTTGATCCAATCATCCAAACAGGGATTCGTGACGGTTTTATTACAATGGGACATGGCCGTGCAATTATCAATATTGAAGACCAAGATGTTCAGACTGACATCTATCAAAAAATTGTAAGCCAGAATCTTTCCGTAAGAGAAACAGAAAGTTTAGTTAAAAATTATCAGGAGAGTTTAAAGCCAAAAGCTGCAAACAAAGCAAAAACAAGTGGTTTTGCTGTTTCTGAAGAAGAAACTAAATCTTTTGTCAATTATTTTGGTTCAAAAGTTGATGTAAAAGTAGCCAACAATGGAAAAGGAAAAATTACAATCCCTTTTCATTCCGTTGAAGATTTCAATCGTATTTTAAAATTAATTAAGCATAGTGAATAAAGCTGTCTCCATTCTTATCATCTGTTTCTTTTTAGGAAACGGATCGCTTTTCGCTCAAGAAGAATTGGGAGATGTTTTAATTGCTAATGATACCATTCCAAGTGTTGTTATAGATCCACTTACACCTGCTAAGGCCTCGTTTTACTCGGCTGTCTTACCTGGTTTAGGTCAGATTTATAATAAACAATATTGGAAAGTTCCTATTGTATACATTGGAATTGGTGCAGGAATTTACTTTTATTCTACTAATAATCAGGAGTACAATCGTTACCGCGATGCTTACAAGCGTCGTCTTGCTGGTTTTAGAGATGATGAATTTGCTGCCTTGGATGATGCCCGATTAATTGATGCACAAAAATTCTATCAGCGAAATCGTAACTTATCTATCTTAGTAACAGCCGGTTTATACATTCTAAACATTGTAGACGCCAATGTAAGTGCACACTTACGCCAGTTCAATGTAGATGAACGATTAACGCTTCGACCTGAAATTTATCAAAACCCTATCGATTACAAACACAACATAGGGCTTACATTAAGTTATAATTTTTAATAAAATATATAAGTAGGTAAAAGTCATCCGCTTCTACACTACTCACTTAAAAAATAATAGTATGAAGATTGCACTTCTAGGATATGGGAAAATGGGAAAAGTGATTGAACGAATTGCTTTGGAACGTGGACATGAAATTGTTCTGCGTAAAGACAGTGACGATTCCTATGATGGTCTAGAAAAAGCTGATGTAGCAATTGATTTCAGTGTACCTGATGCCGCGATAAACAACATTACAGCTGCTATTAATGCTGGTGTTCCTATCATTTCTGGAACAACAGGATGGTTAGATCGCTATGATGAAATGGTTAAATTGGCAGTCGAAAAGAATGGTGCTTTTATTTATGGTTCAAATTTTAGTTTGGGTGTAAATATCTTTTTTCAATTGAATGAATATTTAGCCAAAATGATGGCTCAACTGGATCAGTATAAAGTGCGCATGCTTGAAGTACATCACACACAAAAGTTAGATGCACCAAGTGGTACTGCTATTTCTTTAGCCAAAGGTATTATCAATAACAGCGAATACACTGATTGGACTTTGGATACAGCGCAAGAAAATCAAATTCACATTGATGCACAACGTATAGATAATGTTCCCGGAACACATAATGTATATTATGATTCTGCTGTTGATACTATTGAAATTAACCACGTAGCACACAGTCGTGAAGGATTTGCCTTAGGTGCCGTTGTTGCAGCCGAATGGATCATTGGTAAAAAAGGAGTTTTCACCATGAAAGATGTACTCAACTTAAAATAAAACTAACCTGCCTTGGCAGTACTAATAAAATAAAGAAAATATGACAACAGCACAATGGTTTGTATTCTTTTTGATCGTTCAAGTGATCCACTTTTTAGGAACTTGGAAATTGTATGTAAAAGCAGGTCGAAAGGCATGGGAAGCAATCATTCCTATTCATAATGCAATTGTTTTAATGCGTATTATTAACCGTCCAACTTGGTGGGTTATTTTATTGTTTATTCCTATTGTAAATCTGATCATGCTACCCGTTATATGGGTAGAGACATTGAGAAGTTTTGGTAAAAACACCCGAATGGATACAATTCTAGGCGTTGTAACTTTAGGTTTTTACATCTACTACGTGAACTATACTCAGGATGTAACACACATTAAGGATCGTAGTTTAAAACCAAAAAATCCAGCTTCTGACTTAGTTAGCTCTTTATTTTTTGCAGTTGTTGTAGCTACTATTGTACATACGTACATTATGCAACCGTTTACGATTCCTACCTCTTCATTGGAAAAAACATTACTTGTAGGTGATTATCTATTTGTAAGCAAATTCCATTATGGCGCTAGAATTCCTTCTACAGCTGTGGCATTCCCAATGGTACATGATACAATTCCTGTAATCAATACAAAATCATATTTAAACAAGCCCCAATATCCTTATTTCAGATTCCCAGGTATTCAAAAAGTAAAGAAAAATGACATTGTTGTTTTCAACTGGCCAGTAGATACAGTCCGTTACTTTAGAGATACTAAAAGTGTTGGAATCAGAAAGCCTATTGACAAAAAATCAAACTATGTAAAACGTTGTGTAGGTACTCCTGGTGATTCATTGTCAATTAAAGATGGTGATGTTTACATTAACGGAACTAAATTAATCCTGTCCAATAGAGCAAAACCTCAAACGTCTTATATTGTAAAAACAGATGGTACTCCATTGAATGGAGCTTACCTTCAAAAAGAATTAAAAATTACAGATAACGTAATTAATATTTCTCAAGATAATACTACATTCTTATTCCAGTCTATGACGGAAGATGCAGCAAATCGTCTGAAAAACTTCCCTAATATACTAAGTGTAGAAAAAAATGTTTCTCGTGATCCTGAAGCAGGTATATTCCCTTATACTAACAAATGGAACGGCGATAACTTTGGCCCTATCTATATTCCAGAAGCAGGAAAAACTGTAGCTTTAAATACCGCTACTTTACCTTTCTATAAAATGATTATTCAAGAATATGAAGGAAACGATTTAAAAGTAAATGGTAATGAAATCCGCATTAACGGACAGGTTGCTACAACTTACACATTCAAACAGGATTATTACTGGATGATGGGAGATAACCGTCACAACTCAGAAGATAGTCGTTACTGGGGTTATGTTCCTGCAAATCATATTGTAGGTAAGCCCGTATTCATCTGGTTAAGTTTAGATCAGTATGAAAAAGGATTCAACAAAATCAGATGGGATAGAATGTTTACTACCGTAAGTGGTGATGGAGAACCTCAATCGTACTTCAAGCTGTTCTTAATCTTTGTTGCGGGATGGGTAGTTGTTGATTACTTCGTAAAAAAGAGAAAAAAAAATAAAGCTTAAATCAATTGACGTTGATTTCTAAATACAAAATAGCCTTGTCATAAAACAGGCCTAAAAAAGCTAAGCTCATTATTATTTTGAGCTTAGCTTTTAATTATTAAATTCAATAACGCATGAATAGTATATTACATCCTACTTATTTCCCTTCTATTAGTCATTTTGCTGTTATCGCCCAATCTGACACGATTACTTTTGAAATGGAAGACCACTTTCAGAAACAAACAAATAGAAACAGAATGTACATCTACAGCCCAAATGGGACGCAGTTATTGAACATCCCTATTAAACATTCCAGTGCAGCACATCAGAAATACAAAGAAATCCAAATAGAAGATGCTTTTAATTGGCAAAAAATCCATTTCAAATCATTGGAAGCTGCTTATAGAAGCTCACCATTTTTTGAATATTTTGAAGATGATTTAATGCCCGTTTTCGAAAAAAAACATACTTTTCTACTGGACTTGAATTTACAGATTATTGAGATTTTAAAGAATTGTCTTGGAATGAAATTCGATTACAAACAAACTACCGAGTATTTTCACCAGGCAGAGGATTTAACTGATTTTCGTTATTTAGCTAATGGGAAAAAAGATGCCTCACAATTTGAACCTTATACTCAGGTTTTCGAAGAAAAACATGGCTATATAAACAATCTGAGTATCTTAGACCTACTTTTTAACGAAGGTCGATATGCATTGGACTATTTGAAAAATCAGCCGTTAATCATCCAATAATTTAACGAATACTTTTCTTAGGAATTGTAGTATTGTAAAGCAATAATAGAAGATTAATCTTCAAAGGCTATTCGAGCCATAATTGGAAAGTGATCCGAATTTACAAAGGATGTAAAGTTTTTAAAGCTCTTTACTTTCATAGTTTTATCGGCAAATATATAATCTATTCGGGCTGGATAATATCGGTAATTATAAGACTTCCCTACTCCACTACCTGCTTCTTCAAAGCTATCTTTCAGGTTTCCTTTAATATTACGGTACACAAAAGAAAATGCGCTATTATTCATATCTCCGCATATCATTTGAGGATAATGGCAATCTTTTTTATGATTCTTAATCATTTCGGCTTGCATCTGTTGCTCCTTGAAAGCCTCACTAATACGCTTGAAAATCATCTCTGATTTCTCCTGATTAATCTCTTCATGAATATCTGGGCTAATCTTGATTGATTGCATGTGCATACTGTACACTCTAATGGTATCTTTTCCTTTTTTAATATCAGCAAAAATCACATTATTTCCAGAATTAGGAAATTCAATATCACCGTTATGAACTATCGGAAATTTAGAGAAAATAGCTTGTCCGTACTTATTCTTACCGCCTCTTAGAAAAACAAATTTATGCTTGTATTGCTTGAAGTTGGCTTTATCCAGTGGCGTGAATTCCTGAATACATAATATATCTGGATTTTCTTCTTTTACAAAAGAGGTAATCTGCTCTGGAACATCATGGTTTGGCATCCATTCATACAAATTGAATAAACGCACATTATAACTCATCAAAGTAAAATCTTTAGTCTCTACCGGAAGTTCTTCCGAAGGGAATTTATAGAACTTATTAATGAATGTTATTCCCAATAGAAGTACTATTCCTGAAAGTAACATTTGTTTCTTAATCTGAATTAGCCAATAGATAAAAAACAACAAATTAAAAATCAGCATTAACGGCATGAGTAGCGTAAATACAGATAAAATCGGGAATAATTTCGGGGCTAAAAAAGGCAATATATAAGCAATAAAAGTCAATACAGTAAGAACTATATTAAGAGAAAACATTACTTTATTGAACCATGAGAGGTTTTTCATTATTAACTTATATTACAAATAGACTGTCTTCTTACACAACCTATATACTATTATTTTCCTGCTTTGAATAAAAATTCTTTTTCTTCTTTACTCAGGCTATCATATCCTGATTGACTGATTTTATCTAAAATCTCATCAATCTGTTGTTGTGATTTATCTTTTGTTACCGTTGCTCTACTCGTTGGAGTGAAATTTGGTGATGTTTTATTTTTATGTACCTTTTTAAAAGGTGTACTTTTTCTTGGCTTAAATAATGTGACTGCCCAATCTAGTACTGCCGTAATTCCTTTTGTCAAATCGGTTCCATTTTGCAACATCTTAATATAAAAGAATCCAAAAAATGCACCGCCTAAATGCGCAATATGCCCTCCTGTATTCCCCATTGGCAATTGAATTAAATCCAAAAGGACAATAACGAAAGCAACATGCCATAATTTCACATTACCAATCAACAATAATCTTAATTGCATATAAGGCGCATACGTAGCCACACCAACTAAAATAGCCATGATAGCACCCGAAGCTCCTACAATTATATTCACATTACCCAGAACTACATAGCTTAAAACAAATATAATTCCTGCAAATATGGCTGACAGTAAGTACAATCCTAAAAATTGCTTTTGTGTAAAATAGGTTAGAAATAACCTGCTGGCAAAATGAAGCACCATCATATTAAACAGCAAATGCAAAAATCCAGCATGAAAAAAAGCATACGTCAACAGCGTCCAAGGTCGTACTAATACCACTAAAGGATCTGATGATAATGCTAACCAATTTGGCAAATTAAATATCCCTAATTGGAAGCTATAAAAAAAGATCAACGAAACAATATACAATCCAATATTCCAAAAGATGAGTCGCTGCGCGATTCCACCCATTTTATATTGCAATTTTAAATCATCAAGTATATTCATTTTTATACAATGTTATTAAACGTAAAAATTCTGATTTTCTGTTATTCGAGTACTCTTTTTTAACCTTTTTTCTTATTGTACTAGACTACTTCATATTATCGATCCCAGCGATTATCATTGAACTGGTTTTTCTTCCAATACCACATAATCAGGAATCCGAAAAGTGCGCCACCTACGTGAGCAAAATGGGCGATTCCACCTCCAAAAACAGAAAATCCTGTCACTCCAGAGAATAAATCCAATGCTATTAAACCTGGTACAAAGTACTTCGCTTTAATAGGGAATGGAACAAATAGTAGCATCAACTCCGCATTTGGAAACATAAAAGCAAAAGCAACTAACACTCCATAAATAGCTCCAGAGGCTCCTACAACTGGAGTCATAAAGGAACTAATAAAATTCTGAAAATCTGAAGTTGATAAAACCTGTTCCCAGCGTGTATCAAACTTTCCTTCATTTAATATGCTAATAATCTCTGTCTTATTAAAACCATTACTCAACAATGTATTCAATCCATCGTGGAAATAATAATAGTTTACCCCCGTATGGATTAAAGCAGCACCCAGTCCGCAAGAAATATAAAAGAACAAAAACTTTTTACTTCCCCAGAACTGTTCTAATGCTGACCCAAAGGCAAACAGGGCATACATATTAAATAAAATATGCATAAAATTCCCGTGCATAAACATATGGCTAATAACCTGCCAATATTGAAAATTTGCGTTTTCAGGATAATACATTGATAAAAGCTTATAGGCTACATCACCTACTACTAATGTTCCAATAAAAAAGATAACATTTAAAATGATCAGCTGTTTTACAGCTTCCGGTATGTTTCTCATAGTGTAAATTTTTTGTCTATATCTTCCACACTCATAGTGATGAAAGTTGGTTTTTGAAAAGGAGATACATTTGGCTCTTTACAAGCAAATAAAGCATTCACTAAATTCTCCTGTTCTAGTTCTGTTAAAAAGGTTCCTGTTTTCACGGCCAAACTTTTAGCCATGGACTTCGCAATACTATCATTCTGACAGAAACTACTATCCGGAATTCCGTCTTGTAAATCATTCAACAATTGTTCCAATAAAATAGACACTTCACTTTCTGTCACATTGACGGGTAACCCTAATATTACCAGATTTTCTCCTTGTTCTTCCTCAAATACAAAACCGGTATTAATCAATGATGTTTTTAACTCTGTAATCAAATCCATTTCAAACCTTGAAAAATATAATGTCAATGGAAATAACAATTGCTGACTATTGGCTTGTGAAACAGTCATGTTTGTCAAAAACTGTTCGTATAAAATACGTTGATGTGCCCTTTGTTGATCCATTATCACCATTCCAGATTTAATAGGACTAACAATATATTTTTTATGGATCTGATACGTCTTATTAATCGATTCTTCAATCTCCTTGTCATTGAATAAAGAACCTGTCACTTCCTCTGATTCAAACTGCATTTCGGTAACTTCTTCTGTATCGCGCTTTAAGCCAACATATAGACTTTCCCAATTAGACGTACTTTCTGGTTTTTTGTAACTGTAATTTGAAGAGAAATTTTTAACAGGCTTCTCTTTTTCTTCTATAAATGGATTATAGGTTGAATCTACCTGAATTAATGGTGTAGATGCTTCTTTATTTTGATAATTGTATGGTGTATCTAAATTTGAATCTCGATCAAAATCCAAAACGGGTGCTACATTAAACTGCCCTAAACTATGCTTCACAGAAGAACGTAGAATAGCATATAAAGCATGCTCATCATCAAACTTAATCTCTGTTTTAGTAGGATGAATGTTAATATCAATCGTATTCGGCGGTACCTCTAAGTAAATAAAATAACTCGGTTGGGAACCATCTTTCAAAATCCCTTCATAGGCAGACATGATGGCATGGTGTAAATAACCACTGCGAATGTATCGGTCATTCACAAAGAAAAATTGCTCTCCTCTATTCTTTTTCGCAAATTCTGGTTTACCTACAAAACCTTGTATTGTAACAATCTCTGTTGTTTCCTGAATGGGGACTAATTTCTCATTCGTTTTACCACTAAAAATATTGACAATACGTTGTCTGTAATTTGAAGCCGGTAAGTTGAACGATTCACTACCATTGTGGTACATCACAAAGTGAATATTAGGATGTGCCAAAGCTACGCGTTGAAATTCATCCATAATATGACGCTGCTCTACTGTATCCGATTTTAGGAAATTACGACGGGCAGGAATATTAAAGAATAAATTTTTAATTGCAAATGAAGTTCCTTTCGGCAAAACAGCAACATCTTGAGAAACAAACTTGCTTCCTTCAATAATAAGATGTGTTCCTAATTCTTCTTGGTCTTGTTTGGTTTTCATTTCCACATGAGCAATTGCCGCAATAGAGGCTAATGCTTCTCCACGAAACCCTTTGGTATGCAATGAGAATAAATCTTCTGCATGACGTATTTTTGAGGTCGCATGACGTTCAAAACACAAACGAGCATCTGTCACTGACATTCCTTGTCCATTATCAATTACCTGTACGAGCGTTTTCCCCGCATCCTTTACAATTAATTTAATTTCAGTAGCCTTTGCATCAACAGCATTTTCAAGCAATTCTTTTACCACAGAGGCTGGTCGCTGAACGACTTCACCCGCTGCAATTTGGTTCGCTACATGATCAGGAAGTAATTGAATTATACTAGACATTTGTGGATTTTACAGTGAATTTGATTAACTTCCAAAGTTACACATTTAATGTCGAAATTTAAAAATGAATCCTTTTGAAAATAGCCATAAAACAAAAAACCTATAGGATTCCTCAAAATCCTATAGGTTTTTTCTGAAACACAAACTTTTACGTTTGTACTTGTTTATTTTATAAAGAGGCTTGAAGTCTTAAGTTTGCCATTTTTATAGCTACTACAGCTGCTTCAGTTCCTTTATTTCCGTGAATGCCACCACTTCTATCAATAGATTGTTGTAATGTATTATCCGTTAGTACACAGAAAATAACTGGAATATCCGTTTGAACATTCAAATCTTTAATTCCTTGTGCTACCGCTTCACAAACAAAATCGAAATGCTTCGTTTCTCCTTGTATTACACATCCTATAGCAATGACTGCATCTACATTTTGTGTTTGCAGCATTTTTTTAGAACCGTAAATTAACTCATAACTTCCAGGTACATCCCAACGAACGATATTTTCTGCAGGAACTCCATTTTCTAATAAAGTGTCGTTTGCTCCAGAAAAAAGCCCTTCTGTAATTTTCTCATTCCACTCTGAAACAACAATCCCAAACCGAAAATTTTTCGCGTTTGGGATTGCATTTTTGTCGTAATCAGATAAGTTTTTATTGATTGTTGCCATATTGTTATTGCGCCATTCCAATCAAAGCGTCAATTGATGCCGCTTCTGGAGTAGTGTCATAATTATTTTTAATATCATTAAAGTACTGTAAAGCTTTGTCTTTTTTACCTAATGATAAAGCTACTTGACCAGCTTTCAATAAATATCTTGGTGTTGTTAAATCATTTTTATTAGATTTTGCTGCTTTTTCATAGTAATCCAAAGCTTCATCTAATTGATTATTTTGAGAGAATGCATCTCCAATTGCTCCTTTTGCAACAGCATTAAGAATCATATCATCAGAATGGAATTTATCCAATTCAGCAATAGCTTCTTTATACTTGTTAATATTTAAGTAAGCCATTCCAGCATAGTAATGCGCTAAGTTTACAGCATTTGTTCCAGAATATTTATCTGCGATATCAATAAATCCAAATTTACCTTCTCCTCCTTTTAAAGACAAGTTGTACAAAGAATCACTTGCTACACCATTAACTGCCTGTTGGAAGTATTGTTGTGCTTGAAACATTTCATTTGCTGCTTCCTCTTCTTTAGGCTCAGTCACAAATTTACCGTATAACAAATAACCAGCTGTAGCCAAAGCCACAACACCAACTATACCGAAAATATATTTTTGATTTTTAGCTACCCAATTCTCAGTTCTTGAAACACCTGCATCCAAAGTACTGAATACCTCAGCAGTTGTACTGTGTTGATCAGCCTCATTCGCTAACCCTGTTTCATCAATCTCATTAGGTTTTGGAGCTTTATATCCTCTTTTGTTATAAGTTGCCATTTATTATTAATTAAGTGAACGGCAAAAATAAAATTTTTATTCAAATCTAAAAGGTCTTTTGTCGATATTTTTCAATAATTTGCACCCTTTTAGAAAAACCACTATAAAAAGTACAAAGTTCTCACTATCAGCCCAGCGTTTGTAGATGTATTTAAAAAAATTATCCTTATTCAATTATAAAAATTTCACCGAAGCTTCTTTTGACTTCGACAGCAAGATTAATTGCTTTGTCGGCAAAAATGGTATTGGTAAAACGAACATCCTTGATGCCATTTATCACCTTTCCTACGGAAAAAGTTATTTCAATCCACTTGCTGTACAAAATATCAAGCACGGAGAAGATTTTTTTGTAATTGATGGTGAATTTGAAAAGAATGGCCGTAATGAGCAAATTGTTTGTAGTTTAAAAAAAGGTTTAAAAAAAATTCTTAAGCGAAATGGCAAAACGTATGATAAGTTCTCCGATCATATTGGTTTTATCCCTCTCGTTATTATTTCTCCTGCCGATCGTGATTTGATTACCGAAGGTAGTGAAACTCGTCGCAAATTTATCGATAGTGTTATCTCACAACTTGACAGCTTATACCTTCAGGAATTAATCCAATACCAAAAGATTATTAGTCAGCGTAATGCTTTATTAAAATATTTTGCCATCAATCACGTCTTTGAGCCTGATACATTATCCATCTACAATGAACAGTTGGATCAATTAGGGCATCATATTTTTGAGAAACGAAAAAGTTTTATTGACAACTTTATTCCTATTTTCAATAAGCATCACCAAGCCATAACGGATAGCGCCGAAGAAGTAACATTAGTCTACGAAAGTCAACTTCATGACCAAAGCCTTCTTACCTTATTAAAAGACAACCTAGCCAAAGATCGCGCTTTACAATACACCAGTAGTGGGATTCACAAAGATGATTTAGCTTTTGAAATTGACCATTATCCAATTAAAAAATTCGGCTCACAAGGTCAACAAAAGTCCCTTTTAATTGCTTTAAAGTTGGCACAATTTGAATTCATCAAAAAGCAAAGTGACGTAAAACCAATTTTATTATTCGATGATATTTTTGACAAATTGGATGAAACCAGAGTTGGAAAAATCGTTGAAATGGTAAATGACGATAATTTTGGACAGTTATTTATTTCCGATACGCACCCAGAACGAACCGAGGCAATTGTTAAATCGACCCACCAGAGTTATAAAATATTTGAACTTTAATTCCAATAATTTTATTAAATTTAGCATATCAAACCAAAATGACATGCTATCTACCAAAACTCTAGATTTCCTAGAAGACCTTAAAAAAAACAACCATCGCGAGTGGTTTCAAGAAAACAAATCTCGTTACGAAACTGCTAAAAAAGATTATTACCAATTAATCGCTGATCTTCTGGAAGCCATGGTTCCACATGACTCTACTTTAGAAGCATTGGAACCTAAAGATTGTGCTTTCAGAATCAATCGTGATATTCGTTTCAGTAAAGATAAAACACCATATAAAACACATTTAGGTGTTTGGATGACTATCGGTAAAAAAAGTGGTCTTTTTGCTGGATATTACATTCACATGGAGAAAGGAGCTTCCTTTGTTGGCGGTGGACTTTATATGCCTCCTGCAGAAGAACTAAAAAAAGTTCGCAAGGAAATAGCTTATTTTGCAGAGGATTTGGAAGAGATACTGAATGAACCTTCTTTCAAAAAAATCTACGGCACATTGGACCGAAATGATGCCATCGCCCTGAAAAATGCACCTAAAGGATATGATGTAAATCATCCTGCGATTGAGTATCTCAAATTAAAAAGTTTTACTGCCACGCATCAGTTTGACGACAAATTGCTCACAAGTAAAGATTTTGTTTCAACAATGGTTACGAACTTAGTTGCACTAAAACCATTAATTGATTATTTAAATCGTGGCTTAACTACCGAATAATTTTAGTGACTTTGTTTCATATCCCCTTATAATTATAGTACTTTTGCGCCCATAACCGTTTTTACAATCCAATGGAAATTAAAACTACTTTTTCTTTAAAAAACTTCAACACTTTTGGTATTGAGGCTAAAGCCAAAAAATTTGTAGCAATACAATCAATTGATGAATTAAAAACTGTTTTAAAAGAAAATTCCGATGAGCCAAAATTCATTTTGGGCGGCGGAAGCAATATGTTGTTAACACAGGACATCAATGCACTCGTAATCCACGTTAACCTAAAAGGTAAAAGAGTCATCCAGGAGGATGAAAATTACGTTTGGGTTGAAGCGCAAGCGGGAGAAAACTGGCATGAATTCGTTTTATGGTGTATTGATCAGGATTTCGGTGGACTAGAGAATATGTCTCTAATTCCCGGAAATGTAGGTACTACTCCTATTCAAAACATTGGCGCATATGGAACGGAAATCAAAGATACTTTTGTTTCGTGTACTGCATTAGCCATCAAAGATCTTCAATTAGCTGATTTCACAAATGCTGAATGTCATTTTGGCTACCGTGAATCTATTTTCAAACACGAGGCTAAAGACCAATACATTATCACATCTGTTATTTTTAAACTGACGCGAAAGGATCACAAGCTAAATACTTCCTACGGTGCAATCAATACTGCTTTGGAGCAGAACAACATTACTACGCCTACAATTAAAGATGTGAGTAATGCTGTAATTGCTATCCGACAAAGTAAACTTCCAGATCCAAAAGTACTCGGTAATAGTGGTAGCTTTTTCAAAAATCCAATTGTTTCCAAAAGCGAATTTGAAAAAATACAAGCATTACATCCAGATATGCCCCATTACACTGTTTCGGAAACGCAAGTAAAAGTACCCGCAGGTTGGCTTATTGAACAATCTGGTTTCAAAGGAAAACGTTTTGGTGATGCTGGAGTACACAAAGACCAGGCGCTTGTTTTGGTAAATTATGGCACAGCAACTGGTCAGGAGATACTAAGCTTATCTAGAAATATTCAAGATACTATTTTAAAAAATTTCGGCATTGCAATAGAGGCTGAAGTAAATGTGATATAATTGATTTATTGGTAATTGTATTTGTATATTTGCCCTGCAATTTCCTACAATATCTTAAATTGTTTACGAAATGAACCATTTTTTTAATTTGCTTTACTAAATCATATGTTGGCAATCCTATTTTATGCTTTCTTAAGCATCGTTATCTTACAACTCCTTTACTACTTAATCATTTTTGGCAAGTTTGCTTTCGCGAAAGAGCAAAAATCAACAGCTAAAAGAATTCCTATTTCTGTAATTGTATGCGCTAAAAATGAAGAAGAAAATGTTCTAAAATACATTCCACTCTTAGCAGAACAAAATTATCCTGATTTTGAAATTATTCTAATTAATGACGCATCAAGCGATACTACTTTGGATATTTTTGAGGATTTTGAAAAGCAATATCCTAATGTTCGATTGGTAAACGTTATAAACAACGAAGCTTTTTGGGGTAATAAAAAATACGCTTTAACACTTGGAATTAAAGCTGCTAAAAAAGAGTATTTATTATTTACAAATGCCGATTGCTACCCTACCTCTAAGGATTGGATTACATCGATGAGTTCCCAATTCACGATGAGTAAAACCATAGTGTTAGGCTATAGTGGTTATGAAAAAATTGCCAATTCATTTCTAAATAAAATCATTCGTTTTGAGAATGTGCGTACTGCCATGCAATATTTTTCTTGGGCTAAAAACGGAAACCCTTACATGGGAACGGGACGAAATTTAGCATACAAAAAAGAAGAATGGTTTAATGTAAATGGCTTTATTAGTCACATGAAAGTTCGAACTGGCGATGATGATTTATTTATCAATCAAGCTGCTAATCGTAAAAACACTGCCATTTGTTTTGTTCCAGAAAGCTTTACCTATTCTAAACCCAAAACAAAATTCAAAGAATGGTTGGAGCAAAGAAAAAGAGAAACTTCAACGATTGCATTGTACAACAATTTCGACAAAGTACAACTTACTGTCTTCAACAGCTCACAATCTTTATTCTTATTGTTGTCGATTGTTTTACTTGCATTTCAATTTAATTGGATGATTGTACTACCTATAGTAATTTTGCGTTATATCGTAACGTATATCACTTTTGGATTTTCTGCTAAAAAATTTAAAGAGAAAGACATTATATACTGGTATCCGATTTTAGAAATAATTCTTATCTTCATACAATTGAATATGTTTACATCAAATCTCTTTTCAAAACCGAGCCATTGGAAATAAAGCAACAAATAGAGAAAGCTAAGAATGGAGATCAAGTTGCGTTCACTGCTTTATTAGATCACTATTGGAATGAGGTGTACGGCTTTATGCTAAAACGTACTGAAAATGAAACGGATGCTGAAGATATTACCATTGAAACTTTTGCTAAAGCTTTTGATAAAATCATTACATACAATCCTGAATTTGCATTTAACACGTGGTTAATTGCTATTGCAAAAAATGTACATATCGATTTATTACGCAAAAAGAAAAGTAGTCTTTTTGTCGAAATAACAGATGAAGAAAACAACATTGCCTATACTGTTGCCGACACTACTCCTACGGCTGAAGATGAATTGATTACTGAACAAAATTTATCGCAATTACTCCAATATATTAAAGAACTAAAACCACCATATCAGGAAATTATTAACTTACGTTATTTTCAGGAATTAAGTTATCAGGAAATTGCACAAGAATTGGATGAACCACTTAGTAATGTGAAGATAAAATTGCTTCGCGCAAAAAAGTTATTAGCGAGTATCATTCAACAAAAACGTTAAGTTAAAATTACTGTTCTAACCAAAAAACAGATTATTTTCTATTTTTCTATCCCTAACGGTATGATATTTAAAAAAATCGTTAAACAATCCTTGAAATAAACTACATTCAGTATCTTTGTACTTTCAAAATTTGCAAGAGATGGAAACTGTTTTAGAAACCAATATATTACCCACTCCTAAACCAAAATGGCTACGAGTAAAATTACCTACAGGTAAAAAATATACTGAACTTCGCGGATTAGTAGACAAATATAAGCTTAACACCATCTGTACATCGGGTAGTTGTCCGAATATGGGGGAATGTTGGGGTGAAGGAACGGCTACATTCATGATTTTAGGAAATATCTGTACGCGTTCTTGTGGTTTTTGTGGTGTAAAAACAGGCCGTCCAGAAACTGTGGATTGGGATGAACCAGAAAAAGTAGCGCGTTCTATCAAAATCATGAACATCAAACACGCTGTTATCACTAGTGTGGATCGTGATGATTTAAAAGATGGTGGTTCTATCATCTGGATTGAAACAGTGAAAGCGATTCGAAGAATGAATCCTGAAACAACTCTTGAAACTTTAATCCCTGATTTCCAAGGTATCGAACGTAATATTGATCGTATTGTTCAGGCTAATCCTGAAGTTGTTTCTCACAACATGGAAACAGTACGTCGATTGACTCGTGAAGTACGTATTCAAGCAAAATATGACAAAAGTCTTGCGGTATTAAAATACTTAAAAGAACAAGGTATCAACAGAACTAAATCGGGTATCATGTTAGGGCTTGGTGAGACTGAAGAAGAAGTAATTCAAACATTAAAAGATTTGCGCGACGCAAAAGTAGATGTAGTGACTATTGGTCAATATTTACAGCCTAGTAAAAAACATTTACCCGTTAAAGAATTTATCACGCCAGATCAATTTCAGAAATACGAAAAAATAGGATTAGAATTAGGCTTCCGTCACGTTGAGAGCGGTGCGTTAGTACGTTCTTCTTATAAAGCACAAAAGCATATTTTATAATTTCCTGCTGCGAAGAATCGTAACTTGAAGTTGTCGAATTACTTATTATTCAACTTTTTACTTTTACAAAATAAATGAATCAAAAAATCAAAATTGCTATCAACGGTTTTGGACGTATTGGGCGTAATTTATTCCGTTTATTATTAAATCACCCTACTATTGAAGTTGTTGCGATTAATGATATCGCTGATAAAAAAACCATGAGTCATCTTATAAAATATGACAGTATACATGGTGTTCTTCCGTATTCTAGCACTTTTGATGAGCAGGCCATTATAGTTGATGGTAAGCCTTATTTATTTTTTCACGAAAAAGAGATTGAAAACCTAGACTGGACAAGCCTTGATATTGATTTTGTAATTGAATCGACTGGGAAACATAAAACCTTTGAAGCTATTAATCAACATATACTTTCTGGGGCTAAAAAAGTAATTTTATCTGCTCCATCCGAAGTAGACACCATTAAAACTGTTGTTTTGGGGGTTAATGAACATATTTTGGACGGTTCAGAATTGATTATATCCAATGCTAGCTGCACTACAAATAACGCTGCTCCAATGATTAAAGTCATTCAGGATTTGTGTTCCGTAGAACAAGCTTACATCACAACCGTACATTCATACACTACAGATCAAAGTTTACACGATCAGCCGCATAAAGACTTAAGAAGAGCCCGTGGCGCAGCGCAATCTATTGTCCCTACAACAACGGGGGCTGCCAAAGCACTGAATAAAATTTTCCCTGAATTAGATGGTAAAATTGGAGGTTGTGGTATTCGTGTTCCTGTTCCTGATGGTTCCTTAACGGATATTACTTTTAATGTAAAAAGAGAAGTTTCTATTGAAGAAATCAATCAAGCATTTAAAACAGCTTCGGAACAACATCTTAAAGGAATTCTTTCTTACACAGAAGACCCTATTGTATCGGTAGATGTAATTGGCAATACACATTCTTGTGTATTTGATGCACAACTTACTTCTGTCATTGATAAAATGGTAAAAATTGTCGGATGGTATGATAATGAGATTGGTTATTCTTCAAGAATAATAGATTTAGTCCACTTACTTTCAAAAAAATAGATTGAGTCATGGCGCTTATACACTGTGAATTTTGATGCGCTTTTGTATATTTATCTACTTTGCTTCTACATTATTTTCGCATGCTTATTACTCTGTCCTGAGCGATAAAACTGACATTATTCCTTCTTTTTCAAAAAGTAAAGGAATGGAGATTACTATTCCATCGAAGATAAGTAGCCCTAATCTAATATCTAACACGGAGCAGAATGTCTCAAAGGCTGACCTTCTCACTCAATTAAAACACAAGGAACAAGAATCTAAAAGACATAGAAAGGCCGTTAAATTATCAAAACTGATTACGGTCCTTAGTATTGCTATCGTTACTATTCTTTCCTTATTAAGTTTATCTTTATATCGGAACAATATCATTCGGAAAAAATCAAATGAATTGCTTCGCAAAAAAAATCATGAACTGATAACTGCCAAAAACAAGGCTGAAAAAGCTTCCAAAGCAAGAGCTGAATTTTTATCTACTGTAAGTCATGAGCTCAGAACCCCGCTCAATGCAATTAATGGTATTACTCATTTATTATTGAATGAAGATCCTAAAGAATCTCAGATGGAGTATCTTAATTCATTAAAATTTTCTGGTCAATATTTATCGACTTTCATTAATGAAATCCTGGAAATTAACCGAATTGAATCGAATACCATAGAAGTAGAAAAAATCAATTTCAGCTTAAAGTGTCTTTTATTTAATATTCAAAATACCTTAAAAGAATCAGCCATTCGAAGTCATAATACACTTATGATTGAAATGGAAGAGGAAATCCCAGCTATATTGGTAGGCGATCCAACAAAATTGGCTCAGATTTTCATGAACTTGGTGAATAACGCTTTAAAATTCACCAAAAACGGAACTGTAGTCGTCCGTGTAAAATTATTATCCCAAACCAATAACCGAAATACATTATTATTTGAAGTTATCGATAATGGTATTGGTATAGCACTTGAAAACCAACAAATTATATTTGATAGTTTTGCGCAAGGTTCTGTAGAGATCAATCGGAAATATGGCGGTACGGGATTGGGTTTAACTATCGTAAAAAGACTCGTCCAACTTTTAGGTGGTAAAATACAATTGGACAGTACCTTACACAAAGGTTCAAATTTCTATTTCCAACTCAGTTTTTCCACAGGGCAAAAAGAGGTTAATCCACCTTGCCAACTGCATAATGATAAATTACTCGTTGACAAAAACATCCTACTGGTTGAGGACAATAAAATCAACCAAATGATTACCAAGAAGATTTTAGAAAAGAAGCAAATCAAGTGTGAAATTGCAGAGAATGGAGAGGATGCAATTGCTATCCTGCGGGAACGTACTTTTGACTTAGTACTGATGGATATTCACCTACCGGGGATTAACGGAACACATGCAACTCGAGAAATAAGGAGCTTTGATACCAAAACTCCTATTATTGCTCTTACTGCTATTTCTTTGAATGAAAATCGGGATTTATTGTTGTCTTTTGGTATGAATGATGTCATTACCAAACCTTTTGACCCAACTGATTTTTATACTGTACTGGCTCAGAATATGAGCTAATATCAATTAGTAATTTAGAATCAATTCTTTGATTAAATTTCTAACATGAGGTTCCGCTTGTCGCGCTGCTTCTAATACCTCATCATGGTTTACTGAATCAATATTATCTTCATCACCCATATCGGTAATTACAGATACTCCAAAACATTCTAATTCCATGTGACGTGCTACAATTACTTCTGGTACTGTCGACATACCTACGCAGTCAGCACCTACGATTTTCACCATTCGGTATTCTGCTAAGGTTTCAAAAGTAGGCCCTTGTAATCCAAGATATATACCATCTTTCACTTCAACATTGATGTTTTTTGCAATTTCTTTTGCTTTGATAATCATGGCTTTACTATAAGGCTCACTCATATTCACAAATCGAGGACCAAATCGTTCATCATTTTTACCACGCAAAGGATGTTCTGGCATGAAATTGATGTGGTCTTTAATAATCACTACATCGCCTACTTTATAATTTGGATTTACTCCTCCTGAGGCATTAGAGACAATCAATTTCTGTACTCCTAAATATTTCATTACTCGTACTGGAAAAGTAACTTCCTGCATAGAATAGCCTTCATAATAATGAAAACGCCCTTGCATAGCCACTACTTTCTTATCTCCAATAGTTCCAAAAATTAATGCTCCTGCATGCCCCTGAACAGTTGATACTGGAAAATTTGGTATTTCACTATACGGTAAAGTAAAAGCTACTTCAATATCCTTTGTAAATCCACCTAATCCTGATCCTAATATCACACCGTACTCTGGTGTAAAGTTTGTTTTCTTCTGAATGTAACTAACTGTTTCCTGTACTTTTTCCCACATAATCTATGTCCTTATTATTCAATAATTAAAATACTTATTGATCCAGAATAAAAGCATTCTATATTCTTTTATACCTTGAATTTATCCTATCTCAATTCTAAATCAATAAATGCTTTATCAAAAATAGTCAATAATTATGGGAGTTCCTGCTGTTTTGAGTAAAAAGTACAACAATAGAAGTACAAAATAAAGCTTCTTGATTTTCAAATAAATCATACCTTTTTATTGTGAGGCTAATTTAAATTCCATCGTTTTCTCAATATGCTTTTGTTGTGTGATTGGGAGTGCGTACTTTTTATCTTTGTATTTCTCTAAATAAGCTGCATTAATTTTAGATGTAATCGTATTCATATCATGCGGAATACTAGCAACAATATCAAATTCTTTTTCTCTGCATTGTAGTTGTCCTTTTGCTTCTATTAAAAAAGTATTGTACCAACTTTTTTCAGCAAGTCCCCAAGAGCGAGCAAAAATCCTATCCTCTACGACCACCATCCATATTTCAAGAAATGTAGTGCGTTCTGCTCCTGCTTTTATTCCCGTTAAGCTATTCGTTTGTATCAAGTTCAACACCCATTCTTTTGTAATTTCTTCCATAATAATTCTGTATATACCCTAAAGATTGATTTCTTACGGGCTTTAATAAATCAAAAATAAATGGAATGAAATCGATCAAAAAAAGTATTATATCCTTAGATCAATTCTTGATGTAGTTTGTGAATTTTCTGGTGTAGCTTAAAGCATTCGTTTATCCAAAGCTTTTAAAAAGCATTCTTTATAACTTTTTGCAACTGCAATTTTTTTATCTTTTAGAACAATCTGATTATCTTCAAACACTTCAATATTTGTCATATTGACTATATAAGAATTATGAACTCGCATAAATTCATTTGGCAAACTTTCAATAAGATCTTTTAAGGCTTTATAATAAACATGGACTTTAGTATCTATCATATGGATTTCAACATAATTCCCCAATCCTTTAATGACCGTAATGTCATCATAGAAGAGTTTAATTAATCTCTTATCTGTTTTAATAAAGGCAAAAGTTCTATTCTCCATTTTTAAGATTCCTTACCATTCTATAAATATATAGTTATTTTTGATCAATTATTTGAAGTGCTTTCAGCAATAAAAGATCTTCTCTTTTCCGAATACTTTCTACCGTTGGTCGCACTACAATATCAGGCTTAATCCCTATGCGTTGTGTTTCTTCTCCATTAGGATAATAAATTCCAAGACCTGAAAAAGAAAGTTCATTACCCGTCGTTAATTTTATATAAGTTTTATTCCATCTGCACCCGCTGTCTGACTTCCTACAAAAATCACATTAGAAACCTTTTTAAACATCATTGCCCATAATTCTGCTACACTTTGACTATATTCATTAATCAAAACTACAACTTGGCCTTTATAATAATTGGGATTGTCCTTTCCTATTAATTTATATTTTTCACTAATAATGTAATCGACAAAGCAAAATTTACCTGGTTGATTAAAATCTGAATATGTTTTTATGCCATACCATTGCGGTGAAGGAAATAAATAATTAAAAACCCTCATCAAATTCCCATCCCCATTATAGCCTCTTAAATCAAATACAATCCCTTTCGCATTTTGTAATGATGTCATTATACTGTCAATTTCTTTGCCTTGTAAACTTGCAAACTCAACATAAGCCTTATCATCAATTTGGCATACTGGATTCAGTCTATTTTCTTTTTCGTTCCACACCAAATAATCATATACTTTCCCTTTATATAATAAGTCATAATCTGGAATACCATCTGCATCCCATTCGTCTTTAAAGATGCGTTCAATACGCTTTACTGCTGTATTGAATTTTGTACCATTCATTTTTCTTCCTTCTATTTCAAAAACGGCAGCATTCGAACTAAAAAGATAATTATACGCTTCACGTTTTGTTACCGACTCATTAGAAACAGAAAAATATTTTTTGCTTTTTTTTATAATTTCCTGAATGGATTCATTATCTATTTTAGTGATGAAATCCCCTACTTCAATATGAGATTCTTTTGCAATACCATCATCTTTTATTTTCGTAATTACCGCTCCATTATCTACAATCTGAACAGCAAAAGGAGCTGTTAATTTCCCTAAAACATCATATTGATAGGTTTCTTTAAAACTTACATGGGTATCTTGGATTTCTGCAGATAATAGCATAATCAGTTTCTTGTACTCCAATTCAGAGGAACAATTTTTAAATAATGGAATATATTCTTCTAAAGTTTTTTCCCACTTTTGATCCAGTAGGTATTTATAAGGATAGAAGTATTCTATAGCGTTCCATATCCTAAAAAGATCTAATACTCTTAAAGTATTCGAACTTATTGCATATGTTTTTTCATTATTCGATTCAAATTTAAAATTCTCAGTTCCCGAATTTGAATAATAAACACCTATATTTTTAGGATTTTGTGTAAGATTAAATAGTTCTGCTTTATTCTTTTTCTTAATATTTTTATCCTTCGTTATCCAATTCATATTATAATTGCATGTCATAACGCTTTCACAATCAAACTTTATCGGTTCTATCGTTTTATGTGATACTTTATCAACCTGACTAAACCAGTCGGTAATAATATCATCAACATTCTGGTTTGCGGAATCTTCTAATGTTTTAATTAAAACAGCATCCCAATCTAATTCCCCCTGTGATACTGCCGGCTGATAATATTTCATTACCCCCCATACTTTACATAAAGTAGTCAATTCCTGATTAGAGAATTTATGTACCTGTGCCTGGATAATTGTGGTAATAAAGAGTAACAAAACTAGGATAGAATATTTTTTCATAAGTATTGACTGAAAATCTATAACATTAACACATATAATTAACATTTTTGATGCTAAAATAATCATTATATCAATTTAAAATCATTTATTATGAAATTACACACTGTACTGAATCCAATTTATTTTATTTCTTTCGAAAGCCACAAAATTGGAAGTTTTGCATAGTATTAAATGGTGTAGTATGGTTTTCTGTGAAACATTGAATGGCTTCAAAACAATTATTAAACATCGATTTCATCGCGTACTCTGAGTATTGTTTAATTTCCAATCCACTGCATTTTAGTGGTCCATTTTCCGAGAATGTTCCCAGCAAAAAATTACCGTTTTCGTTTACTGCATTCTCTACCAACTGGACATATTTTAGAATCTGAGCTTCTTCTGTCAAAAAATGAAAAACTGCCCGATCATACCAGAAATCAAATGTAACATCGGGCTGATATTCTGTAATATCCGAAACAACCCAATGAATTTGGCTTGCCTTTTCACCTAATCTCTTTTTGGTTCTTTCTAAGGCTGCAGATGAAATATCTAAAACCCATATATTCTGAAATCCTTGCTCTAGCAAAGCATCTACTAAATTGCTATCACCTCCTCCTATATCAATAATATTAGCTGATTTTGGCAAGCCTGACATTTCAATATAATCTATTGCCGTCTTTGGATAGTCTTGTGTCCAACTCACTTCATTTGGTTGTTTTGTTGTAAAAACATTTTCCCAATGTTGCTTTCTATCTTCCATTATGAAATTCCTTTTTCGACATACGTCAAGATTGATTGATCAAATTGATCGCCTTCCGCAATAAAGGAGCTCTTTATTGGTAAATAAAAGAGTTGTTCTTCGGCTAATTTACCTTTCAAACGAACATAATCTTTTTCTGTTGTGATAATTATTTTGCCTTTTGATTTCTCTGCTAATTCCTGAATCTCATTGTTAGTAAAATTATGATGGTCGGGATAGGTCATTCTTTGGTCTTGACCACTATCTAAATGAGCAAAGAAAGGCATCGGCTTAGCGATTCCCGCTACTAGTATTTTCTCTTGATTTCTAATTTCCGAAACAGCTATTTTTTGCTGTCCTGCATAGACAAAAGCATCGTATTCTATGTAGGTGAAATACAATTCTTGTTCTGGGAGTAGCTTTAGTTTTATTCTTATTTTTTGTTGCTCAACTGCGCTCATTCCAGCAGGGCATTTTGTAACGATAACAATATTTGCTCGTTCTGCTCCTTTTCTTCGCTCTCTCAAATTCCCCGTTGGCAACATATAGTCATCAGCATATAAATCACCATAAGCCGTCAACAAAATATAAAATCCTGCTTGTACCTTACGGTGTTGGTAAGCATCATCCAATAAAATAACTTCAGGTTTAACCGTTTGAGAAAGTAATTGTTCAATTCCGTTACGTCGATCTGCATCCACAGCAACTTGAATGTCTTTGTATTTTTGAAAAAACTGAAAAGGTTCATCTCCTAGAATTGAAGCATCAGCGTTTTGATCAGCTAGAATATAACCTTCTGATTTTCTTTTATAACCACGACTTAAGGTAGCCACACGGTATTGATTGGATAATAATCGTATTAAATATTCAATTTGAGGAGTCTTTCCTGTCCCTCCTACACTAAGATTCCCTACTGCAATAACAGGCAATTCAAAGCGATACGATTTAAGCCATCCTTTATCAAATAGAAAATTACGAAATTGCGTTATAGCTCCATATAAAACAGCAAATGGGAATAATATTTTCCGTAGTAAAATCATGTAACGAAAGTATAATATTTTATCTTTGAAAAGAAATAAAACTTAACGAAAATGCGAATGTACCGAAGCGTTAAGCCCTAAAACATTACCTTAGAGACTTATCTTCTTCCTTATTTGCTAATCCATATTGTACGATGAAAATTAAAGATATTATTGATGTATTAGAAACTATGGCGCCATTAGCCTATGCAGAATCTTTTGACAATGTAGGTTTGTTGGTTGGCGATTCCAATACAGATGCAACAGGTGTATTAGTTTGCCATGATGCATTAGAAAGTGTAATTGATGAAGCCATTACAAAAAACTGTAATCTAGTGGTATGCTTTCACCCTATCTTATTTTCTGGATTAAAAAAAATAACTGGTAAGAATTATGTTGAACGCGCAGTTATTAAAGCCATCAAACATAACATTGCAATTTATGCTGTTCATACTGCTTTAGATAACCACCAGGAAGGTGTCAATAAAATATTCTGTAATCATCTCGGATTAATCAATACCAAAATACTCATCCCGAAATCAAGCTTTATTAAAAAGCTGGTTACGTATACCGTTCCAGAAAATGCAACTCAGCTCCGTGATGCCTTATTTGCTGCTGGAGCAGGAAACATTGGTAACTACGACAATTGTAGTTTTAACACTTCAGGAAAGGGAACTTATAAAGGAAATAACAATAGTAATCCTGTAATAGGAGAACGAGAAGAATTCATTGAAGCAGAAGAAATTAAGATTGAAGTTCTTTTTGAAAAACATTTAGAAGGTAAAATTCTAAAAGCATTATTCACAAATCATATCTATGAAGAAGTTGCTTATGAGATTTATGATATCCAAAACAAGCATCAGAATATTGGTTTAGGAATGATTGGAGAATTAGAGCATCCTATGAATGAAAAAGAATTTTTATTTTTTGTAAAAGATAAAATGCAGGCCGAAGGGATTCGACATAGTGCTTTTTTAAATAAGCCTATTAAAAAGATTGCAGTGTTAGGAGGATCGGGTAGTGATGCCATTCCGAATGCAATTCAGGCGGGAGCAGATGTATTTTTGACCTCAGATTTAAAATATCATCAATTTTATCAGGCCGAAAACAAACTATTACTAGCGGATATTGGGCACTTTGAGAGTGAACGTTATACAAAAAATTATATAGTTGATTATCTTACGAAAAAAATTCTTAATTTTGCAATCATTTTATCTGAAGAAAATACAAATCCAGTTAAGTACCTATAGAATATGGCAAACATTAAAGAACTAAGTGTTGAAGACAAGTTACGAGCAATTTACGATTTACAATTAATTGACTCAAGAATTGACGAAATCAGAGGTGTTAGAGGAGAGCTTCCTCTTGAAGTGGAAGATTTAGAAGATGAAGTAGCTGGATTAAGCACTCGTTCAGAGAAATTAAAGCAAGATTTGGAGTCTATTGAAGAACAAATCAAAGTGAGAAAAAATGCTATTGATGATCACAAAGCTTCAATTAAAAAATATACTGAACAACAAAAAAATGTTCGTAATAACAGAGAATTCAACTCTTTAACTAAAGAAGTTGAATTTCAAGAATTAGAGATTCAATTGGCTGAAAAGCAAATTAAAGAGATGAAAGCTTCTATTGAACACAAAAAAGAAGTTATCGCTCAATCTAAAGACAAATTGGATTCAAAACAATCTCACTTGAAACACAAGAAAGCGGAATTGGATGATATCATGTCTGAAACAGAGAAAGAAGAAAACTTCTTATCTGAGAAATCAGCAGAATTTGAAGCTTTAATTGAGGTTCGTTTATTAGCTGCTTACAAAAGAATCAGAACAAGTGTAAGAAATGGTTTGGCGGTAGTATCTATTGAAAGAGGTGCATCTGCTGGTTCATTCTTTACAATTCCACCACAAACTCAAATGGAAATTGCAGCCCGCAAAAAAATCATTACTGATGAGCACAGTGGAAGAATTCTTGTAGACAGCGCATTAGCTGATGAAGAAAAAGAAAAAATGGAAAAATTATTTTCTAAATTTTAATATCATAAGCCTCCATATGGGGGCTTTTTTTATAATATGCTCAAGGTATTACTTGCTAAATCCATTGGACTCTACATCAATGTATTGAGTTACATCGCGCCAACCAGTGCTTTGAAGTTGGCCTATCGCTTCTTTAGTGAACCTCGTGAAGGCAGGTTTGCTTTGAATACTATTCCCAAAATACTACAAGAAGCAGAACAAAATAGTATCACGCATAATGATATGGTTTTCCAAACGTATACATGGAAAGGGAATGAGCATAAAATTCTATTAATCCACGGATGGGAAAGCAATGCTTCCCGATGGGAACCTTTTTTAAAAATATTAAAAAATTCCGGCAGTACAATTATTGCTCTTGATGCTCCTGCACATGGATTATCTAGTGGTAAAGAATTTAATATTCCAAAATATGCCGAATTTGTCAATATTCTCGTTGAAAAATTCCAACCTGAATATATCGTAGGACATTCTCTTGGTGGGGCTACTTGCTTGTATTACATGGAACATTATGCTACTTCTAGTCTTTCGATCCAAAAAATTGTAATACTAGGTGCTCCTAGTGAGCTGAGAACCATTTTAACCAACTATGTGAAGTTATTAAGTTTGAACGACAAAATGTTGCGTTCACTTGAAAAACACCTCACACAGCACTTCAAAATCATTCTAGCCGATTTCTCTGGGAAGAAATTTGCTTCGAAAATTAAAATCAAGGGTTTAATTGCTCATGATATTGAGGATACTGTTGTTGCCTTTGAAGAAGGAAAGCAAATTGCTGCTTCTTGGCAAATGGCAGAATTTATTGAAACCAAAGGCTTGGGTCATAGTTTACACGATGATCATCTCTATGGTAGAATTTATCATTTTCTATTTGAAAAAAGCCACGCTTCCTAAACTCTTTTAAATGTATTGCTATTGTTTGAGTGCTATATTTCAAAAATTCTGAAATAAGCCTTACTTTTGTGCCATGGAAGAAAATTTAAAACGCCTCAATAAATTCATCGGAGAAACAGGATACTGTTCTCGTCGCGAAGCGGACCGCCTTATTGATGAGGGTCGGGTTACTATAAACGGAATTGTTCCAGAAATGGGAACGAAAGTAAGTCCCGATGACATTGTACGTATTGATGGAAAATTAATTGTAGAGCAAACTGAAAAACCGGTTTATCTTGCTTTCAACAAACCTGTAGGTATTGAGTGTACTACTAATCTTGATACACCGAACAACATTGTAGATTTTATCAATTATCCAAAACGTATATTTCCTATTGGCCGTTTGGATAAAGCCAGTGAAGGTTTAATCTTCATGACGAATGATGGAGATATTGTCAATAAAATTCTCCGTGCTCGAAACAATCACGAAAAAGAATATACGGTTACTGTTAATAGACCTATTACGGATCGTTTTATTGAAAGAATGGGCAATGGTATTCCTATTTTGGATACGATTACCAAAAAATGTAAAGTAGAACAAATTAGTAAATACATCTTCAAAATTATTCTGACGCAAGGTTTAAACCGTCAGATTAGAAGAATGTGTGAATATTTAGGCTATGAAGTAACTCACCTAAAGCGTATTCGTATTATTAATATTTCACTGGATATTCCTGTAGGAAGACACCGTGATTTGACGGATGCTGAAATTACGGAGTTGAATGAGCTCATTGCTCCTTCTACCAAAACGGAAGAAGGATCATTGCCAAAACCGCCACAAAACACAAAGCCCTTTGGAAGGCCCGCTCCTACCCGATACGGCAATCGATCTGATAATAACAAAAGAAAACCCTAAGTATTTTAGGGTTTTTCTTTTTATAATAGTTTTCCACTTAGTATTACAGATGCAATTGAGAAGTAAATAATAAGTCCTGTCACATCGACCAAAGTAGCCACAAAAGGCGCAGAAGATGTTGCTGGATCAAGTCCTAATCGTTTCAACACAAAAGGAATCATCGATCCTGAAAGCGTCCCCCACAATACAATAAAGACTAATGATATAGATACTGTAAAACCTACAGGCATCCAATATTCTCCATAGTCATATAATCCTGTTTCCTGCCAAATAAAGATACGCAGGAATCCTATGATTCCAAGTATAGCTCCCAACATAAACCCCGAAGAAATTTCACGTTTCATCACATACCACCAATCTCTCAATTTTAATTCTTTCAATGCCATAGCACGAATAATTAAGGTTGCTGCTTGTGATCCGGAATTTCCTCCACTTGAAATAATGAGTGGAATGAATAAGGCTAACACTACGGCTTTATCTATTTCTCCTTCAAAATAACCCATTGCTGAAGCTGTAAGCATTTCTCCAAGAAATAGAACGATTAGCCATCCTGCACGTTTTTTAATCATTTCAAACAAATGGGTTTTCACATAAGGAAGTTCTAAGGCTTCCAATCCCCCAAATTTCTGAATGTCTTCTGTATCTCGTTTTTCTACTTGATCTAAGATATCATCAGAAGTTACTATGCCTACCAAAATTCCATTGTCTGAAATAACTGGCAATGCAGCTCTATCGTATTTTTCAAAAATCGTAATCGCTTCTTCTATATTCTGTGTGGCATACAAAGCAACATAATGATGTCCCATTACCGATTCGATTGTATCGTCTTCATCTGCCATTAATATCATCCCAATACGGATATCATCAATTAGCTTTAATGATTCGTCAACTACGTATACGAAATTGAGTGTTTCGGCTTTTTGTCCATTCTTTTTTATATGCTGTAATGTCTGCTTGATGGTCCAGTCCTTATTCGCCTGAATGTAATAGGGCGTCATCATTCTACCCACGCTTTTCTCATCATAACCAATCAATGTCAAGGCTATTTTTCGTTCTTCTTCTGGTAATAGATTGACTGCTTTTTTTACAATATGGTCTGGGAAATCTGAGAATAATTGGGTTCTATCATCAGGGGACATTGTTTTTAGAATCTCAACAACTTCATGGGACGCAAGACTTTTAAGAATATTTTCCTGAGTTGTCCTATCAAAGTATGCAAAAACTTCTCCTTCCAGTACGCCTGAAAGCAATAAAAATGAAATTGCTTGTTCACTTTTATCTAATTTTGAAATTGCTTCTGCAATATCACTAGGATGTTTTTTGTTTAATTCTTCGATATTCAATGTCATAACTCTACTTGCTATTCGTTATTCTTAAAAATGATTTTCAATTCTTAAATCATTATCAAAGCAGTAAGAAAGTTGGAATTCATTGAAGTAAAAAACACTGTAGAATACAGCATTTCTTTCTGTAGCTTAATCGATTTGATAAGTAACAGCAATGGTAACGAATTCGTATTTGTTTCTGTAAAAAGCTTTCATAATAATTCTCTCAATAGTATTATTGAATAGAGTAATCCTTAATTAAGCTCTATTCAGATTTAGCAACACGAATAATAATCGTCCATTTGTAGTCTTTTTTATTTCGATTGCAAAGGTATCTTTTAAATTAAATTTTGACACTTATTTTTAAGAATTAACGCAAATTTAAATTGCCACTAATTTCCTTACTTTTACAATTCCAGTAGAAGTTATTAAATTATGACAACTAAAGCAAATTATTGATACTATTCCATACTTGCTTTGAATTATCTATAGCATGGCCGAACTAAAGAATTATATTAAATCATACTTTGGAATTCACGAAGAGGACTTAGCTATAGTTGCTACTCATTTCACTCTTACAACATTAAAAAAGGGTGATTTTTTTGTAAAAAAGGGTCATTATTGCACACAATTAAGTTTTGTAAAAAATGGATTGTTGCGCATCTATGCGAATGCCGGAACCAAGGATATCACGCAATGGATTTCCACCGAAGGATCATTCATTACCGATTTACAAAGTTTTGCTTTAGAACAAACTGCCCGATGGAATATTCAGGCCTTGAGTGATTGTGAACTCTATACTATAACTCGAGAGGATTACAAGAAACTAAGTAGTGAAATTCCAAAATGGGAGGAAATTCACAATCGATTTATAACCGTATGTTTTTCTTCTTTGGAGAATAGAATCTTCAGTCATTTATCAATGACAGCAGAAGAAAGATATGAGGCTTTATTCAAAAGCAATCCTGCATTATTCAATCAGGTACCATTACAATATATTGCATCTATGCTTGGCATGACCCCAGAAACTTTTAGCAGAATTCGGAATAAAATTTCTTGATTTTTATCAAGACCAATCTCTCTTATTTCTTCGGAACTTTGTTGTACTAAAAGAAACCATATATTGCAATGAAAAAAATCACGACTCATATTGTAATTCAGGAAAAACCGGAACAGGTTTGGTCCGTCTTAACTGATTTTGAAAAATATAACGAATGGAATCCCTTTATAACATCTCTGAAAGGTCCTGTAAAAGTAGGAAATCCCATTGAGGTTCAACTTCCAAAAATGTCTTTTAAACCTACCGTCCTTACTTATACTGCAAATCAAGAATTACGTTGGGTAGGGCGTTTATTTTTCAAAGGGATTTTTGATGGAGAGCATTCCTTTACTTTAAAGGATAATGGTGATAACTCCACTACTTTTATTCACCAAGAACAATTCAGTGGTATTCTAGTCCCTTTTCTAGGTAAAATGCTTGAAGAAACAAAACAGGGTTTTGAGGATTTCAATGTGTCTTTAAAAAAACGAGTAGAATCATAAAAAAGGGTGTCTCGTTATTTAGACACCCTTTTTTTTAATTATTATTTTTTATCGTTTATGAACTTCTCTAGTAAAGCAATCTTTTCTGCTTTCTCTTTATCAAGACGTTCATATAATTCTACAATTTTATCAATAGGGTTGAAATTCAATGTACAATCATTATTATTCCCACCTCCTACAGTCCCTGAATGTGAAACTTCTGCATTAAATGTATTTATATAATTGACAGTAGCTTCTTCGTTCATATTTCTGATGGCTTCAACAGGCACGTTTAATGCTTTAGCTATTTTATCCAAAACTTTATCTTCAATTTCTTCTTTTTGTTCCAATGCAGAGAAATTTTGCTGTGTCATCTCTAACTCTATCGCAATCGTTTCTTGTTTCACTCCTAGCATTTCACGTAAGCGCCTTACGTTACGTCCATGATGATTTTTCTTGAATGGCATTGTTTCCGTAGTCATAGTCTTATGTGTTTAATTATTTTGAACCTAAACAAAAGTAAAAAGAATAATTGAGTAACCTTTCTCCTAGCGCAATAAATTAGTGATAAAACACAAATTACAACCCTAGAAAGACAAATACGATTTGTATTTTACAAGACTACAATCCTATTTTCTTCTCTTTTTACTTTTGTATGAAAAATTTCACGGAATACAACTAGTTCAAATCCTCTCTAATTGCAATAAAAATTACGGGGAAACCGTAAATCACTGTTGTAGTGCACAATAAACTCATGAAAATTTCTATTTTAAAAAATATTTCTCTATTTTGTGGTATATAACATAAATAAAGAGTTGGTATTATGAAGGGAAAAAACTACTATTACTTATTGGTGTTATACTGTTTTGTTTATAGTTGTAGTAATTATGACAATGGATTGGAAGAAGTGAACAACACTAATTCAAGAACCATTACTACAGTAAGCCTAGAAGAGGCCAAAGCTTACCTTAATCACAATAAACTTTTCAATTCAGATAAAGAGGCCAAAGAAACAAAGGATACATTATCTACAATTT
>NZ_JARQWR010000008.1 GCF_030766725.1 Flavobacterium aerium
CGCAGGTTATACATTAGAAGAAGCTAATGTTGCTGCAGATGGTGAATACAAACTAGTATTAGCAAAAGATGGAGCTAAAGTAACAGCTCTCTTTACTGCGGCTGGAGAATTCATTAGAGAAGTATAAGAATAACTAGGTAAGATGAGTTATTGAAGAATGTAAATTCTTCATCAAAAAGGAGGTCGTGAGATCTCCTTTTTTGTGTTGTGTAATTATCGTATAAAATTTTCCTTAATGTGATGGTTTGTAAGATACTATTTACTTTAAAATGAGATTGTATTCTTAAAATAATTAGGGAAGAAGGTGTATTATAACAGTTATTAACATTTTTTATTAGTATTAAAATATAAATTTGTAAAATATACAATTTAGTGCCCTAAAAATGAGTTCAAAAATTTTAGTTATTGATGATGATACATCATTCTGTTTAATGCTTCAGACCTTTTTACAAAAAAAAGGGTTTGACGTTACGAATGCTTTTACTGCAAGAGATGCTGCTGAACTGGTAAAAAACCAAGTTTTTGATGTAGTCTTGACGGATATTAGATTGCCAGACAGCGATGGGTTAGAATTATTAAAAACCGTAAAGAAAAGCTCTTTTGAAACACAGGTCATTTTAATGACTGGATATACTGATATTAAGACTGCTGTTAATTCTATGAAATTAGGGGCTTTTGATTATGTTAGTAAACCAATCAATCCAGATGAAATCTTACATACGATTAATCTGGCATTAAAAAAGACTGTGGCAAGCAAAGAAGCACCATCAGAAAAAGAAAAGAAGCCACAGACAAGCTCGATTTCTTTTGTGAAAGGTGTAAGTAACCATTCAAATCAATTGCATGAGTATATCAATCTAGTTGCACCTACAAACATGTCTGTGTTAATCATCGGAGATAGTGGAACAGGTAAAGAGTATATTGCACATTCTATTCACGTACAAAGTAAGCGTAAAGACAAACCTTTTATCGCTGTAGATTGTGGGGCTATACCGAAAGAATTGGCTTCAAGTGAATTTTTTGGTCATATTAAAGGCTCTTTTACTGGAGCTATTAATGATAAGATTGGACATTTTGAAGCAGCAAATGGTGGAACATTATTTTTAGATGAAGTTGGGAATTTGTCTTATGAAGTGCAAGTACAATTATTACGTGCTTTACAAGAACGAAAAGTAAAACCAATAGGAAGCAATCAGGAAATAAAAGTTGATATCAGAGTTGTTGCGGCAACAAATGAAGATTTGTCTGAGGCAGTAAAACGTGGAGATTTTAGAGAAGATTTATACCATAGATTGAATGAATTTTGCATTCAAGTTCCTAAGTTATCAGAACGTAAAAATGACTTGATGATTTTTGCGAATCATTTCTTGGCTTTAGCAAATGATGACTTGGAAAAAGAGGTAGAAGGATTTAGTCCGGATGTAATTGACCTTTTCAAAAGCTATGATTGGCCGGGTAACTTACGTGAGATGAAGAATATTATCAAACGTTCGGTATTGTTAGCAAAATCAGCTTGGGTAACGATGGATGTATTACCTCAAGAAATGTTATTGCCGCCTGAAAAAGACAATAATTTTGCCTTATTCTCACAAGAAGATGAAGCTCTGGCTATCCGACAAGCATTAGAAAAAACAAACTACAATAAAACCAAAGCAGCAATACTATTGGATATTGACCGCAAAACGCTGTATAACAAATTGAAGTTATACAATATTGATCTCTAGTTTTAATTTTGAAATTAACGTGGTGCAATTGTCAATGATAGTATTGACATAAGCTTCTATTTCATTAGGGGTCAACTTTAATGTTTTGTCTTCAATTGGTTCAAGTAAAGTTACAATGCGACGAACTTCCATTTGCTTTAGCATTGGAATCATTTTGTGCGCGATACTAGACATTTCATTCGTATCATTTTTTACCTGAGCATCTTTTAATACTTTACAGTTTTCTTCTGTACTCGTAATGAAGGAGTCAATGATTAATTTCAATGAACTCGGATCATTTTGAGTAAATTGATTCAGACTTCTCAAGTTGTATAATTCTCCAGTATTAACCGTTTTTATGGTCGTATTAAAAACGATATCTTCTGTGTTGTTTTCGAATATGTTTTTTATCAACTGAAATAATTCAGGTAATAAGATAGGCTTAGGATGAAAAGCGGTAAAACCACGTTTCGTGAAATCTTCAAGACTTAGGTCCCTTTTTCCTGAAAGAGCAATTACTGGAATGTTAGATATCGATTCATGGCTATTTCGGATTTGCTGTACTAATTCAAAGCCGTCAATTTTAGGCATTTGAATATCACTAAGAACAAGATCAAAACGCTCCTTTTTAAGTATATTGATGACCTGTGACGCATGAACAGTCGTTTTTATTTGTACTGGGTAATTTGAGAAAATTTCTTGCATTAAAGCCAGTTGAATAGAGTCGTCGTCTACAATTAGAATCTTTTTGTCTTTTAAGAAGTCATATTTTTGTGTGAAGAAAGTTTGATTCTCTATAACATCTTCTTTTTTAGTATTCGATTTAACCAGGGGCAATGTGATGGTGAAAATTGATCCTTGACCTTCTTCACTTTCTACAGCGATGCTACCATCAAGTAATTCAAGAATTCTTTTGGCAATTGTTAAGCCTAAACCAGTACCACCAAATTTTTTCTCAATCCCAGAATGCGCTTGGGTAAATTCTTTGAAAATTAATTGTTGTTGGCTTTTTGGGATACCAATTCCTGTATCTACCACTTGTATCTGGATAGTGGGTTGATCCCTATGATTTTCAATAGTAGCTCTAATAGTAACACTTCCTTCTTGTGTAAACTTAATAGAGTTCGTGATTAAATTCGTTAAAACCTGTTTAATACGATAAGGATCAGAAATGTAATTTTGATCTAAATTTTGATCGATGACCCATTTCAATTGAATGTTTTTATTGGTAGCATTCGGTTCAAGTGGTTCACAAGTATTCGCAATGAGTTCCTTAAAATTAAAACTTATACGGTCAATTTTAATCTTGTCATTTTCTAATTTAGAAAAATCAATCAAATCATTTACTAGTTTCAGTATATAATGAGAAGAATGCTTGATATTTTCTAGATATTGTTTCTGTTTGGTGCCTAAATCGGTATTGCGAAGTAAATCGGAAAAACCAATAACACTTCCCAGTGGTGTTTGTATATCATGAGTAACTGTAGCGAGCAACATGGTTTTACTACGCAGAAGGTCTTCTTTTTCGGCGTTCAAATTTTCCAGTTGCATTCTGTATTTCTGACTTTTCGATAAATCCCGAATAATGATTGAAGAAAATATGATTAGTAAAAATAAAGTTACTGCACCAATCCACGCAATGGTTTGCGTAGTGTTTTCAATGGCTATTTTAGATTCATTGATTTTGACATAGGATTTCTGGAGAATTTCTTTTTCTATAGAAGTTAGGATTATCCTCAGTTGATCAGATATGACTCGGTTTTCATCGAGAAGTTTTTGTTCTCTTTTATAGCCCTCACTTTTCAGTTGGTTGTCTTTTATGAGCAAATCGGTTAATATTTTTTCAAAAGCAAAGGTGAGTGAGTCATTGGATACAGGTAATCGACTTAAGGAATCTAATTGTTTTGGAGATAATACTTCGGTTAGGAATTGTCTAATCTGAGTATCATTTTTAAACTGAATAGGTTTTACATTTTTAACCAATGAATCTTTTACATGGTATATTTTGCCAATGGCGCGATCAAAAGTAGTTTTCTGATTGTATAGATTACGGAAACGGATAATTTCGGTAATACTTTTCTTTTTCTTTTTTAAGAGGAATTGAATGGAATCGTACTTAGAAAGCTGGTCAGTTTCTGCGCTGATCTTAATGGTTTCTATTTCGGAATTTACACTGTCAATTAAACTATTGTAGGCTTTAAGATCTTTGATTGAACCAGTAAGAATAGAGGTTCGACCAACAGACTTGGAAGCATATAGATTTGCAATTGCATTACTAATCTGAATGATTTTTTTGTTATCACTATCTACATCTTGACGTGGGGCAGCAATTTTTAAAATTTCGGTATAAACGAACCAAACGGAAACCGTTGCAATGACAAAGACAAGTAAGTAACCTATGATTACTTTAAATTTTAATGATTTTTGTTTTTCACTCATAACTAGAACTAACGCGCATAAACTATTAGAATTGTAAATTTAACGCAAAAAAAATGTCCAACATAGTTGTTGGACATTTTATAAAGATATTTTTAACGAATACTATTCGCTCAAGATACTTCTAGAAATTACAATTTTCTGAATTTCTGAAGTTCCTTCATATATTTGAGTGATTTTTGCATCACGCATCATTCTTTCTACGTGGTATTCTCTAACATAACCATTACCACCATGAATTTGAACTGCTTCAACTGTAGTGTCCATTGCAACTTTAGAAGCATACAATTTAGCCATAGCACCACTTAAATCATAGTTATTGTGGTTGTCTTTGTCCCAAGCAGCCTTCATGCATAAGTGACGAGCAGCTTCGATTTCAACAGCCATATCAGCCAATTTGAATGCAATTGCTTGATGATTACAGATTTCAGTTCCAAAAGCTTTACGCTCTTTAGAATATTTCAATGCCAATTCGTATGCACCAGAAGCAATACCTAACGCTTGAGAAGCAATTCCGATTCTACCACCCGCTAATGTTTTCATTGCGAATTTGAAACCAAAACCATCTTCACCGATACGGTTTTCTTTAGGAACTTTTACGTCATTGAACATTAATGAATGTGTATCAGAACCTCTGATTCCCATTTTTTGTTCTTTAGGACCAATTTCAAAACCAGGCATACCTTTTTCAAGGATTAATGCATTGATTCCTTTGTGTCTTTTTTCCGTGTCAGTTTGAGCAATTACAATATAGAACTCAGCAGTATTACCATTTGTAATCCAGTTTTTAGTACCGTTTACTAAGTAATGATCACCTTTGTCGATTGCAGTTGTTTTTTGAGAAGTAGCATCACTACCAGCCTCAGGCTCAGAAAGACAGAAAGCACCAATGATTTGACCGGAAGCCAAACGTGGTAAATATTTTTGTTTTTGCTCTTCGCTACCAAATGTTTGTAATCCCCAACATACAAGTGAGTTATTTACAGACATTACTACAGAAGCAGAAGCATCAACTTTTGAGATTTCTTCCATGGCAAGAACATAAGAAATAGTGTCTAATCCGCTACCACCATATTCTGGAGAAACCATCATTCCCATAAATCCAAGCTCGCCCATTTTTTTGATTTGCTCAGCAGGAAAAATTTGTTTTTCATCTCTTTCAATGACACCTGGTAATAATTCGTTTTGTGCAAAATCTCTCGCGGCATTACGAATCATCAAATGTTCTTCGGTAAGTTTAAAATCCATAATATTTTAATAATGATATTTAAAATTTGTTTCAAAAAGGTCTCAAATATACTCCATAAATATGATATTGTCAAGAATGATTGTTAATTTTAGGGCATGAAAAAAGAAAGCTACAACGTTATCGGAGTGATGTCGGGAACTTCATTGGATGGAGTGGATTTAGCTCGAATAATTTTCACGAAAGAAGAGGAGCAATGGAGCTTTAAACTCTTTGAAAGTGAAACGATTTCGTATACTGAAGACTGGGTTTTAAGATTACAATCGGCAATACATTATAAGGAAGAACAACTGCAAGAACTGAATGAAGAATATACTCAATTATTAGGTACAATTATTCATGATTTCATTAATCGATATAGACTAAAAGATATAGATTTAGTTTGTTCACATGGGCATACTATTTTACATCAACCAGATAAAGGATTGACCTTGCAGATTGGTAATTTACCACTATTATCTACTTTAGTAAAAGAGAATATTGTTTGTGATTTCAGGATTCAAGATGTAGCAATGGGAGGACAGGGAGCACCATTGGTCCCTATTGGAGATCGATTGTTGTTTTCAAACTATGACTACTGTTTGAACTTGGGTGGTTTTTCGAATGTTTCATTTGAAGAAAATGGAAATAGAATTGCATTTGATATTTCTCCCGTCAATACGATTTTGAATTTTTATGCGAAACAACTTGGCTTTGAATATGATAATAAAGGAAAGATTGCCCGTGGAGGAAAATTGAATGAAGACTTGCTAAATGAATTAAATGATTTAGAGTTTTATGCAAAACAATATCCGAAATCTTTGGGATATGAATTTGTGAATGATACCGTATTGCCAATCATGGAAGACTTTGTACTCTCAATCGAAGATAAGCTCCATACTTTTGTCGAACATATTGCTCAGCAAATTGCCTTGGCTTTATCTCAAAAAGATTCACAATTGTTGATTACTGGAGGTGGTGCATATAATGATTATTTGATTGAGCGCATCCAATATTATTTACCAGCAATGAAAATCGTAATCCCAGATTCTAAAACAATAGAATATAAAGAAGCGCTAATTTTTGGTTTATTGGGTGTTTTGAAGGTTCGAAATGAAGTAAATGTATTGTCCAGTGTTACTGGTGCAAAAAAAGATCATAGTTCAGGAATCCTATTTCTGAAATCAAGTTAAAATACTGAAAATTAAGGATGTTGAGGATTTATCATATTATCGATAAATAAGCTAAGAAAATACGAACGTAACAGACAGATATTTTTATATTTGTGTAATTTTAAAAATAATGCAAAAATCATGAAGGATTTATTAAAGAAATTTGAAAATAAAGAACCAGAAGTAGTATTTAATTGGAAAGATTCAGAGACTGAAGCTGAAGGATGGACTGTTATTAATTCTTTAAGAGGTGGAGCTGCCGGTGGTGGTACACGTATGAGAAAAGGATTGGATATGAATGAAGTACTTTCGTTAGCAAAAACAATGGAAGTAAAATTCTCTGTATCAGGCCCAGCCATTGGAGGAGCAAAATCAGGAATTAATTTTGATCCAAATGATCCAAGAAAAAAAGGAGTATTACAAAGATGGTATAAAGCAGTTTCTCCTTTATTGAAAAGCTATTATGGAACAGGTGGTGATTTGAATGTAGATGAAATCCATGAAGTAATTCCAATGACGGAAGAGTGCGGTGTTTGGCATCCACAAGAGGGTGTGTTCAACGGACATTTCAAACCAACTGAAGCAGACAAAATTAATAGAATTGGTCAATTGCGTCAAGGTGTAGTGAAAGTGATTGAAAATCCATCATTCTCTCCAGACGTAAACAGAAAATATACAATTGCCGATATGATTACAGGATATGGTGTAGCGCAAGCGGTACGTCATTATTACGATGTGTATGGTGGGTCAGTAATTGGAAAAAGAGCAATCGTTCAAGGATTTGGAAATGTAGGGTCAGCAGCAGCATTTTATTTGGCTGATATGGGTGCAAAAGTAGTTGGTATCATCGATAGAGATGGTGGAATTATCAATGAAGAAGGATTCTCATTTGAACAAATCAAAAATTTATTCCTGAATAAAGATGGAAATAAATTGGTTGCAGATAACATGATGTCATTTGAGGAAATCAATGAAAAAATCTGGAAGATTAAAGCCGAAATTTTCACTCCATGTGCTGCATCAAGATTAGTAACGAAAGATCAAGTTGACAATATGATTGCTTCAGGATTAGAAGTAATTTCATGTGGAGCGAATGTGCCATTTGCAGATAAAGAAATATTCTTTGGACCTATCATGGAAGCGACAGATCAAAAGATAAGTTTAATTCCAGACTTTATTTCAAACTGTGGTATGGCAAGAGTATTTGCTTATTTCATGGAGAAAAAAGTACAAATGACCGATGAGGCTATCTTTAGTGATACTTCAGAAATTATTAAAAATGCAATCGTTAAAGCAAATGCATTAAACAGTTCTAAAACGAACATTAGTGCTACAGCTTTTGAAATCGCATTAAAACAATTAGTATAAAAAACGAACCAATACCTTTCTGTAAAGAATTACAATTTCTTTGTAGGTATTACGTTATTAGCTAGATAAGAGTCAATTTTCAGTTATTGTATTTCATGAAGTTTAAGAATAAGCTTTAGATAATGAAGTATAGCAGCTGAAAATTGGCATTTATAATAGATTTAGCACCATTAAAAGTATAGGTTATAAAAATTGGTTTTATTTTTGCAGCAGAATCAAAGGAAAATAATCCAATTAGTGTAAATTGGCCGATAGAATTTAGAATATATGAAATATTTAGAAACAGAGCAGGAAAAAAAATCATTAACAGCAACGACAATATTTTTTGTAATACTGTTTTTGATCTTCTTTTATCTTAAATTCAATATTACAACTACGGTCCCTGAACTTGAAGGTGGCGGTGGCGGCGGAGAATTAGCCATTAATTTTGGGAATAGTGATTTAGGTTCTGGAAAAGAATTTGAATCGATAGATATTGTTCAACCTACTACAAAAGCAACGAAAGTAGCCGATGTTCAGGATGATGATATTGTAACTCAAGAAACTGAAGATGCACCAGTGATTGCTCAGGTTAAGAAAATTATCAAAAAAGAAGTTGAGAAAAAACCGATCATTAAAGAAGAACCAAAACCGAAGCCTTCTAAATCCACAACAGATGCTTTGTCCAGTATATTGAACAGCTCTAATGCAAAAAGTGGTGATGGTGATGACAATGTAGCCGGAAATAAAGGTAAGGCAAATGGTGATCCTAATGCACGTGGCTACAATGGAGGTGGCGGAAGCGGAACAGGAAGTGGCGGTGGAAACGGAAGTGGACAAGGATTAGGTACAGGTAGCGGATACGGTACAGGAAATGGAAGCGGAAGAGGAACCGGGAATGGAAGTTACCAACTTTCAGGGAGAAAGTTTCTTACAAAACCACAACCCCAATATACTTGTAATGAAGAAGGAACTGTAGTCGTTCAGATTTCAGTAAATAAAAGTGGTAAAGTTATTAGTGCAGAGCCAGGAATTAGAGGAACAACCAATGCAGCCAAATGCTTGTTAGATCAAGCGAAAATTGCAGCGATGAATACTGTAATTAATGCGAGTGCTGATGCACCCGATAAACAAGTAGGTAAGATTATCTATAACTTCAAATTGACAGATTAACTAATCGTTATTTCCGTTAGAAAATGAACTATCAAGAAACGCTGGATTGGATGTTTCATCAACTCCCAATGTATCAGCAACAAGGTGCTTCTGCCTATAAAGAAGATTTAACCAATACGATTTTACTTTCTAATTATTTAGGTAATCCTGAACGAGATTTGCGCTGCATACATGTTGCAGGAACAAATGGGAAAGGATCTACCTCACACATGCTAGCATCTATTCTACAGGAAGCAGGATATAAAGTTGGATTGTATACTTCACCACACTTAAAAGATTACAGAGAGCGAATTAAAATAAACGGTAAAGAAATATCGGAAGATTTTGTTACCGACTTTATGAATCTACACCGTTCCTTTTTTGAAGAAAATCAATTGAGTTTTTTCGAAATGACAGTGGGTTTAGCTTTCGATTATTTTAAGAAAGAGCAGGTAGATATTGCCGTTATTGAAGTAGGTATGGGTGGAAGATTAGACTCTACTAATATTATTACACCTTTGATTTCTGTAATAACTAATATTGGATTGGATCATACCCAATTCCTAGGAAATACACTGGAAGCAATTGCAGGGGAAAAGGCAGGAATTATCAAGCCAAATATTCCAGTAGTTATTGGAGAATATACGGTGGAAACAAAACCGATATTTAGTGCGAAAGCAGAAGCTTGTAATGCACCTATTTATTTTGCTTCCGATCTTGTTCATGAAACATATCCTTCAGCATTATTAGGAGATTATCAAATACACAATAAGAAAACGGTTCTGGAGACCATCACTGTTTTACAAAAGGAGAGATTAATTGAGGTTACGGAAGATAATTGCAAGAAAGGCTTATTAAATGTTATCACAAATACGGGATTACAAGGAAGATGGCAACAAATTCAAGAAGCGCCAAAAGTAATTTGTGATACCGCCCATAATAAACATGGCCTTGTCATTACCTTAAATCAGGTAATGAAGGAACAATTTGATACCTTACATATCGTTTTAGGCGTAGTCAATGATAAAAATTTAGAGGAAGTATTGCCTTTATTTCCAAAAAAGGCAAAATATTATTTCTGTAAACCGAATGTCCCAAGAGGATTATCCGAAGCGATTTTGCAACAAAAAGGAGAAGAGTTTAATTTGATTGGAGATATATATAATTCTGTTTCAGAAGCTTATGCTGGTGCGTTGCGAAATGCAGCAAAGACAGACTTTGTGTATGTAGGTGGCAGTACATTTGTTGTAGCAGAAATTTTATAATTTTTTTGATTTTATGCTTGCAAATATCAAAAAGTGTGCTATCTTTGCCATCGCAATCAGGTAATGATTTATCGGGCGATTAGCTCAGTTGGTTCAGAGCATCTGGTTTACACCCAGAGGGTCAGGGGTTCGAATCCCTTATCGCCCACAAACAAAGCTTCACTAGAAATAGTGGAGCTTTTTCATTTTATGTACCTATGGAATATTACACGTATATAATTTATAGTAAAACGAAAAAAATATTAAATTTGGCTTTAGTTTTTTTTTGTTCATTTAGCAATGCTCAAGACCTACAAGCTATTTCTAAAAAACTTGGAGTAGATAAGCTTACAAAAATAGAGCAAACAACTTTTTATATTTCAAAGAAACAAGATTTATCAGGATTAGTAGACGAAAATTTTCAACCTGTTTTTCCACCAATATTTACTTACTACGAATTTTATTCTGGAACTAATTTTATAAAATTAAAATCTATAGATGAAAAATACACTTTATATGATTTAATAAACAAAAAGAAACTACAGGAAGGCAAACAATGGATTTCGCCATTTCATCCTTTAAAGCTGCATGATAGAATTGTAAATTTTTATTATCTAAGAAATGATGAAAGTGAAGACAATCTCCTTTACAATGAAAATAATGATTTAATTAAAAATTTAAAAAGATATTCGATTTCAGTTCTAGGAGGAGAAAACTATGGTGTTTTAATACTTGAAAATTCAGGCCGTAATAATTTGATAGTAATTGATGAAAAAGGAAAAGAAATTTTCTCCTATCCTTATATATATCAACCCTATAAAGAGAAGGATCTTTTTATAGTAAAAAGTGAGAAATCAAATAAATATGGCATTTTAAATCATTTAGGTGAAAAGATAAAGGAAATAGAATTTGATAATATTTTTTTAAAACAAGACATTATTGTTATGAAAAAAAACAATGTTTACATTGTATCCGATTTAAATTTTAATCCAAAATTTAAAATTCCTGATGTACAAGAAATTGATTTTATTTCAGACGATTTAATTTTAATAAAAATCAGTGATGATAACTGGAAGTTAATTACAAAAGATGGAAAAACTAACTTTCAAATAACTGCAAAAAAGATAGAGTATTTCAAAAATGATAAGCTAAAAGTGATTAATGACTTAGAGACTTACTATGTAGATTTACAGGGTAATAGAATACAATAAATAGGTTTAAATTTTTTTAATCAATCGAAATTTTCTTCAAATCCTGTAAAAAATGTTTCGTAAGGACCACAAACAAAGCTCCACTAGAAATAGTGGAGCTTTGTTGTTTTATGTACCTATGGAATATTACATGTATATAATTTATAGTAAAACGAAAAATAGATATTACATTGGGTCTACCGCTAATCTAGTGGAAAGATTAGTTAAGCATAATCAAAACCATAAAGGATTCACCGGAATCAATTCAGACTGGGAGTTGGTCTATTCAGGGAATTATGGAACAAAAGAAGAAGCCTATTAGCGTGAACTACAGATTAAGAAATGGAAAAGTCGAAAGATGATTGAAAAACTTATAAGCGATTTATCTTAATGATTCAGAGCATCCCGATTTCACATGGGAAGGGTTAGGGGTTCGAATCCCTTATCGCCCACTGTGAGGGATAACAGAAATGTTATCCCACTTTTTTTGACATACAAGATATCCCTTTTTCTCCATTTTGAGGATCAGTTGCAAAAGTTCCTCCAAGACAGGGGCTCCTAAATCCCAAGCCAACTATCTATTATAGAAATTCTCCTTATCTTAAATTATTTTCTTACAACTTATTGATTGTTTATTTTGCGTAAGCTTCATCCCAGTAACTTTTCCTTTTTTGTCTACGATAAAATCAAACTCCGCATTATTTTTTCTGGCATAGAATTTATTTTCTCCTTTTCGCTCCAACAAAACTTTTTGGCCGTCTTTTCCATCTTCGTGCATACTTACAAAAAGATAATTGTTTGCCGCTTCACTTATCTGGAATGTTCCCACATTAATAAGCCCGATCAATTTTGCTTTGTATACTCCACTATAAATTTTAGTCACAGTTGCACTTCTACTTTTATAAATTGTAAAATCTGGATTTTGATAGGTTCTATTGAAATACTTAGAGGCTACGCCCAGCACAATTTCATTGAGCGTTATATTGCCGCCATTTGAAAGTATTGAAATAGACAATCTGTCATTTGGAAAATAAGCAGTAAATGAATGAAATTCATCAATGTTGCCAGAATGCCCGTAACCTGTCTTATCATAAAATGGAGTCATGAACAACCCATACCCAATTGATTTCTGATTGATTTTTCCCATTTGCGCCAATGAATTTTCGGAAACCAATTTTCCTTTTAAAAGCCCATCCATTAATTTTGATAAATCTTCAGTAGTGGAAACCACTGCGCCTGCGGCAAATGTAAAACTCGGATGTGTCTCCGTTTCCTTAGTCCATTTTTCTCCATCAAACGAATAAGAGGCATTCCTTTTCGAGTATTCTTTTTCATCGGTTTCGCAATACGTGTTCTGCAGTCCAATTTTATTTGCAATTCTTACATTTAAATTTTCTGAGTAGGGTATACCGGTGATATCTTCTATAATATAGCCCAAGAGCAAATAGTTGGAGTTGCTGTAAGTGCAATCTTCTCCGGGTTTAAAATCTGGCTTGCCTTGCGTAATTAAGTCTAGCATTTGTTTTTTGGAAAATTTTTTCTGCTTGGAAACATAATAATCATCCCATTCCAGGTAATTGTAAATCCCGCTTGTATGACTTAAAAGATTGCCTACAGTAATTTTATCAGCATTTTTAATATCAGGATAATATTGATTAAGCTTTGTATTCAGCGTTAATTTACCTTCTTCTATAAGCTGAAAAGTGATAATTGCCGTAAAAATCTTTGTGATAGAACCAACCCTGTATTTATCAGAATGATCTGCAAATTTATTGAATTCTCCTTTATAGACAGTTTCCCCATTTTTTTGAAGCAGGACACTTCCTGAAAAAGCATTGTTTTGTTGGAATGAACTCATCAGGCTGTCTATGGATTTTGCATAATCTGGATTTTGCGCAGACATAAAACTAAAGACGCTGAGTGCAAGTGTAAGAAAGATTTTTTTCATTTTTTAAATATTTATTTGATACAAATAAAGTGATGCCCTGCACGGTTTTTTATTTTTTTTGACCAATGGCACTGAAACTTGGACATAAAACTTTTATGCGATTTAAGTACTGCTTGTCTATAAAAAACGGCTGTTGGTGTAAAAACCTGCAGGCTACAGCAGAAAATATTTAACTTTACACTTTTACAGAAGCACTAATGAATTCAATGAATAGACTTAATTTTTCTAGGCTCACGCTAAATGTTGTTTTTGTGGGTTTTATAGTATCTGCCAGTGTAAACAATAACGTTAAAAATTTACCCTTGGGCTTTATTCTGCTATACAACATAATGCTTTTTGTACCTGCATGGATCAATAGTTTGTGGCTGCTCCCAAATTTTCGGCTCCATAAGAGTATCATACGCTATACGGTTGATGCAGTTGCACTTTTTTTAATTTCTGTAATCATTTCCGGACAGTATTTGAAATGGCTATATCATCACTTTGATAAAAGTGAATTGAGTGATTTTACAGCATTGGCAGTAACATCCTCCAGTCCGCAATTATTAGAAGAACATCAGCATTACTTTGATGCCTTCCCTGGAATTATCCTGGTAATGTCTGCTATGGCAATCGGTTATGTGCTGCAAGAATATTTATTGAAAATTAAAAAAGAAGAATCTATAAAAGCGCAGCAAAACATTGCAGAGCTTGTTTTGCTGAAATCTCAGATCAGCCCGCATTTTCTTTTTAACGTCCTGAATAGCCTTTATGCCTTATCGCTTAAAACATCTGAAAAAACGCCGGATGTTATTTTAAAGCTTTCCGATATATTGCGATATTCGTTATACGAAACACAAGAAAAAGAAATTTCCATTATCAAAGAAATACATATTCTAAATACATACATTGATATTGAACGATTGAGAATGCCTTCAAACGCAAGCATTTCCTTTCATTACGACGAAGTAAAGGATTCGATTAAAATTGCGCCGATGCTTTTATTGCCACTGGTAGAAAATGCTTTTAAGCACGGAACCGATTCTACTATTGGTGTTTCTTATATTGAGGCTAATTTAAACTGTGATGGCAAAAGGCTATTATTTGAGTGTAAGAACAGTTTTAAAGAACAGGCAACTAAAGATATTGGCGGAATTGGCATTGAAAACATACGCAAACGACTGCAATTGCTTTATCCTACAAAGCATATATTGAAAATAAAAAAAAATAAAGATACCTTTAGTGTTACTCTTGAAATAAAATTCTAACGAATGATGAGAATAAGATGTTTAGTTGTAGATGATGAAAAACTGGCCCAAGAAGTATTAGTTCACCATATTTCAAAATTTGATATTTTGCAGTTGGAAGGTATCTGCAATAATGTTTTTGAGTTGATAAGTTTTTTAAATAGAAATAAAGAAATCGATTTAATTTTTTTGGACATCAAGATGCCCGAAATAAGCGGAACCGATTTTGTTACAATGTTTAACAATCCTCCTGCAATTATCTATACAACGGCATACAGTAATTATGCTGTAGATGCTTTCAGTCAAAGTGCAGTAGATTATCTGTTGAAACCCATTTCTCTTGAACGATTTTCTAAAAGCGTACAAAAAGCAAGTCAATCTTTAAGACCTGTCCAACAAATTAGTTCAGTGCCAGCTGATAACAACAACTTCTTTTATGTAAAAAGTGATAAGCGCCTAATAAAAATTGACCCATCCGAATTGATTTACATAGAAGGCATGCGCAATTACATTTGCCTTTATACAGAAATAGAAAAAATAGTGGTCCACGGAACGCTGATTACAATTGAAGAAAACTTAAAGCACCTAAATTATATCTGCAGGGTACATAAATCTTTTTTTATCAACTTAAATAAAATTAATTATGTAGAGCAGCATACCATTATACTGGCCAATAAAAAATGTATTCCAATTGGACAAAGTTACCGCGACCAGGTCTATGAAAAAATTAGAATAGTGTGAGCTAGATTAAAAAGACGCTTATTATATTTTAATGTACTTACTAAAAACATATAGTCATCTTCATTTTATACATTCAAATTATACATTCAAAAAATGTCAAAATAGGCATTAGGTGTTCGATTCCAATCCCTGACAGCCCACAAATAAAGCTTCACTAGAAATAGTGGAGCTTTGTTTGTTAATATACTTTACAAATTGCTGAGCTTAATTTTTTTACCTTCTCAAAAAAAGCTAAATCTCAATTTATTAAAAAACATCAATCATAGTATTCTGTTTTTTGTGTAGTATTGTAAAGTTTTACGATATATTGTTTAACACGTATAGATTTATAAAGTGACGGGGATTTATAAATTAGGAGACAGTTTACTAAAAGCCATAAAGAAAACAAAATTAAATTATGCAACATAACAGACAACTATTATCAACTTTCATTTTTCTATTATTTCTGACAAATAATTTATTTGCTCAAACCGAGCAAATAAAACAAATTGACTCTTTGATGAAATGGTCAAACCAAATTGGCATTTTTAATGGAAATATACTTGTTTCGAAAAACAATAAAATAATATACAACGCTTCATTTGGATTTACTGATGCTACTAAAACGAATAGATTAACTACTGACTACAGATTTAATATTGGTTCAATTACAAAAGAATTCAGTGCGGTTGCTTTAATGCAATTGAAAGAAGAAGGTAAACTGAAACTGGACGATAAGCTTTCTAGATTTATTCCTGAATTACCAAAATGGGCAAATGAAGTCGCGATTGAAGATTTATTGCAATACACAAGTGGAATACCTAATGTGAATTGGAAAAGTATTAAAAATGACAAAGATCTTTTTGACGGTTTAATGCACATTGACACACTTGATTTTAAACCAGGGACAAATTACGATTATAACAATAATAATATTTTTTTAAGACAGTTCATTGTTGAACGATTAACAGGGATGAATTATAAAGCCTATACAGAAAAATTCATATTCAAACCTTGTAAAATGAATTCATCTGTTATGACACCTTTTGAAAATGAGGAAAATATAGCCAAAGGATTTAACATTGATTTAGTTCAAGACAAAAAAGATTTACCAATAACTGGAGGGATTTACCTCACAACTATTGATTTATTAAAATGGGTAAATTGTCTTCACAACAATAAAGTAATCAATAAAAAATCACTTTACGAAATAGGTCAACAATTTGATTTGCCAGAAACTCAATCAGCTTTGGGGAAAGCAAAGTTTAAAAACGAAAATTTGATTGAGCATTTACATGATGGAAGAGCTGGAAATTATGAGGCAATTTTAGTTTCAGATATTGATGAAAAGTTTACAATAATTCTATTAGACAATAATTATAAAGGAAAAGTTTTTGAGATTTCAGATAAGATCATAGCAATCTTGAAAAACGAAAAATATAGCTTTCCAAAAAATAATTAAGAAATAACGGATCGCCTAACAACCGTAGGTGCTATGCCGCGACAACGATTCGTCTAAGTCATAACGAAGAAACAAATGAACATCCAGACAGTTCGAACAATACTCTATGAACTTTCTATCTGAATTGATATTATTCAAATAACCTACTAAACGGATTTTGAAAAACACCACAGAATCTATGCTTTCCGGGCCTTCTTGTCCATAATGAAACCTAGTTGCTTTGTATAAAAATCGAAAATCAATTGCCTGAATCCAACAAACACAGATCTTACACGAGATTTGGATATTAGGCTTGATTTAAAGACGGTTTTGTACTTGGGAAATTTGTGTTTAATGGAAAAAACTCGCATCTTTAATCCCAAAATTCAAACTTCGTGTAGCGGCATGACGTTGGCTGCTATCATACTGCAGAAACAAAAAAGTAACAACCAAACCAAAATAAAATATATGAAAAGAATAACGTTAATTTTTGCTTTAACTTTTGGACTTATGGCATCTGGACAAACTCAGAAAACAAAAATTTTATTAATTGGAACTATCCATTTTGAAAACCCACATACAGATACATTTGAATTAAAAGTGGACGATTTTTTGAGTGCAAAGCGACAAAGTGAATTAGAAGACTTAACGAATGTTCTATCGAAAACAAAGGCGACTAAAGTAATGATTGAAAGACCAATTGAAAATCAACGTTCTAACGATAGCTTGTACAATTTATACTTGGCAGATTCTAATAAAATTACAGTTTCAGAAAGAGAACAAATTGGTTTTAGGTTAGCTAAAAAATTAAAATTAAATCAAGTAAACTGTATAGATAAATTTTATGGAATGACACATTATAGTTTAATGGCTGAGACCGCAAAAGAAAATGATCAACTTTATTTACTAAACGATTTAGGAGTCCATGCAAAAGCAATGATAAGTGATTTTGATAATAAATTGAAAAAAAATACAATAACAGAAGTTTTAAAATACATAAATAGACCTGAACAATTAAAAAGAAATTTATCAATTTACCTGAGTTTTATGGCAAAGGTTGGAGCAGGTAAAAATTTTGCAGGAGCAGAAGCTGTATCAGATTGGTATCTAAGAAATCTTGCTATTTATTCAAATATTATGAATCAAATTGAACCTTCGGACAAATATGTTGTTCTAATTTTTGGCCAAGGACACATTCCAATATTAAAGCATTTTTTAGAAAACAATGATAGCTTTGATGTTGTGGAACTTAAAAATGTATTAAAATAATAGCGGTCAACTGTTGGAGCTATTGCACAACTTCTAAAAAGAAATAAAGACTCAAAATCTATATAAAAGTAACCTCATTTTAAGCATTTAGAGCGAGGGTTACTTTTGCTTCAAAATTAGCGTCACGTTATACGTGATTTTTAAGCAACAGAAATAACTAATAAACATTTAAAATTACACAAGTAAATTATGCAAGAAGAAGTAAAAAAACATACTCAAAAAATTTACAAAGCTATGAAAGAACCAAAGCACACTTTTGCTGAAAAAATAAAAGAAGTGTCAATAGAAATATTCATAATCGTTTTTGCAGTAACACTCTCAATATGGTTACATAGTTGGAGTGAACATAGACATCAACAAAAAGAAGTTTCTGTTTTTCTAGGTAATTTAAAAAATGATTTGCAAAATGATATAAAAATTTTGGATGAGGAAAAAAAAGCATATGAAGATACAAATCGTGATTATGAAAAAATTTTAGGACTTACAACTCTTCAACTTGATAGTATACAAAAGTCTAATAAGGAAGTTTATTTTCCGATCTATTCACATGGACCAAAAATAAATATTGGTAATTATGAAGGCTTTAAATCTAGTGGTAAAATTGGCTACATTGAAAACGAAAAATTAAAACAGAAAATCTTAAATTATTACCAAATATTTGTTCCGTCAATTAACGAAGTAGACAGGGTTTACAATGATTATCTATTTAAGTGTTTTGACAAAATGATAGAAAATGCAGATAAATCAGAACAAAAACTATATTCAGATCCAAAATTTAAAAAGGCAATAAAATTTCTTATCAAAATTGGTAAAAATAATATAAGGGTTTATGGCCAAAATGTAAAACCACTGGCAAGTGAGCTTATCAAAGAAATTGAAAAAGAAGAGCATAAATAAAAAAGCGAACGCACAGCAACCGCAGTTGTTGCACAACTTCTAAAAAGAAATAAAGTTCCAGAGATCTATATAAAAGTAACCTCGTTTTAAGCATTTAAAGCGAGGTTTATTTTTGCTTCAAAATGGAATTACTAAAAATTACGCACCGTAAATGGGCTCTTTATCCCTTTTTAATTATCATTTAAATGGACTTTAAAACGAAACAAATCCGTTTGTCTATTCTTTTCACTCCTTTGTTTTAAAGGAACAGCACAAACGCTAACGAATGTCAAAACGTTGTTTTTTTGCCAATGTAATAGTCAGTTTACAGTTTTCTACATAAACAACATCGATCAAGTGACCGGGTTTAAAACCACTTTCTTCAAGCCATTTGCCACTCAGGACAACAATGGGAAGCCTAATGGCTCCACCATCTTTTTGGCCACCATATTTATTACATATTGTTAGCTTTCTGGTTTTTAATGATTTTTTATCCTTATTTTTCATGTTCATAATTTTTTAGATTCAATTACAAAACAAGACATTTACAAGCGTGTATAAAACATACGAAATTTGTATTTTACAGCGCAAAATATCGTTTTTTACAACTATTTTGCTACCTTTAACTTTATAGATTATATTAATTTTGAAACCATGACACACACAAGTAGCAACCACAAAATACACCAAGGTCGAAATATAAAACGTTTCCGGGAAATGCTAGGCATAAAGCAAGATGCACTTGCGTATGAACTTGGCGAAGATTGGAACCAACAAAAAATATCTCTCCTCGAACAAAAGGAAGCTATAGAAACCAGCATATTAAACCAAGTAGCACAAATACTGAAAATACCTGTAGAAGCGATAGAAAACTTTGATGAAGAACAAGCTGTGAATATTATTTCAAATACTTTTAACGACGGCTCTTTTTTAAATACAGGTCATACTCCAGTTTTCAATGTAAACCCAATCGACAAAATCATCGAACTTCACGAAGAGAAAATCGTCCTTTACGAGCGCATGCTTAAAGAAAAAGACGGAATGATGTTAAGATTAGAGAAGTTGATTCAAAACAAATAAACAGCATTACAATAGTATAGAAAAGCTTAACCTTTGGTTAGGCTTTTTTTGTGGATTAAAAAGTAATCGCAATTGTTGTGGAGTTAAACTCAGCTAGCAATTAGTTGTATTTGTGTTAATAAAATTTAGCTATTCGCTTATAATTTTTATTAATTTATGGAATACCGTAATTGTATTAACAAAACATTCAATATGTTTGTAAGTCTTATTTACGAAATGGGTCTATTGCGTTTTTTATTCAGTAGGCGCATGGAAAGTTTCGTGAAAAATGGAGTTGTGTATAATGCTAAAAAAAACTAACTTAGAATCTATGGGATTTGAATTATGGTATTCTGAAACTACGAAAATTTCAAGAAAAGGAACAACATTTAGTGAACTTCAAAATATTTTTATCAACAATATAACAACAAAGTTTATTTACGAACCTTTAGCTTGTTGCAAAGTTTCTGACAATGTCATCGAAGTTAAACGAACTTTGGATTTAAGAGACTTTGATACCCTCGGAGTAGTTGATGATTCTGAAAAAAAAATTGGGTATATAATTCATCAAGAGCTCCAAAATGGTAAAATTTTGCAATATGTAAGACCCTTTGAGACTGATATACTTATTTCAGATTCTACTCCAATTTGCGACTTGCTTGATATATTATCTGAAAAAGAATATGTTTATGTTTTAGATAAAAACTCAATCGAAGGTATTGTAACTCGAGCTGACATCAATAAACCAATTGTTAGAATTTATCTTTTTGGTATTATCTCGTTATTCGAGCTGCACTTAAATTATTGGATTAACAAAAACTATATTGAAAGTGAATGGGAGGCAATATTACCAAAAAAAAGAATAACTACAGCTCACGAAATTTACACGCAAAGAAAAGGAAACAATTCACAACTTACAATTTTGGAATGTATTCAAATCTGTGACAAAAAGTTTATATTAATGAAATGTATTACTTTTCTTAAAATCTTTCAATATTCAAAAAATAAGTTTAAAGACTTATTAGAAAATAGTGAAAATATAAGAAATGAATTAGCACATAGCCAGAGTTCAATTATTGCAAATTTAGATTGGAAGAAATTTGTTTTAACAATATCAGCAATAAAAGAATTTCTTGAGCAATCCGAAAAAAAAATAAAAACTTAAAAGCACTACACACAACAGCTGTTACACTCAATTTGGGTATTTGGCTGAATTTAAAGGTGATTTTGCACTTGGAAATCATACATAATAGAAAATTGCTTCTTTAATTCCTAATCTCAATAAACATCGAAACGTTGTTCTTTTGCTAATCTACAACCAAAAATAAATTATGAAAGAAAAACTACTAAATCGTTTAAAAAAATCAATAACTTGGTTAGAGTCAATACATTATAAATATTCACAAAAAAACATAGATGAATTAGGATATTCTTCACTATCACCAATTGATAATGGTGATGAAAATGGACATTATTCGAAAGCAATTATATGGGCTTTAAAAAACCGAAAAAAAGAAGATATTAAAAATATTGCGTTAACTGGTCCTTATGGTTCAGGAAAGAGTAGTATTTTAAAAACGTTTCAAAAAAACTATAAAGAAAATGACTTAAAATTTTTGAATATTTCTTTAGCAACATTCAAGGAAGAAAAACCTGAATTTGATCCAAACGGTAAAGAAATTAAAGTAGATAAAAAAGATTTATTAAGACTTATTGAGATAAGTATTTTAGAACAAATTTTTTATCATGAAGAAGATAGTAAAATACCAGATTCAAGATTTAAAAAAATTAAAAGTTACAGTAGAAAAAAAATAATTATTTATTCATTAGGCTATCTTCTATTTACATTAGCATTATACAATTATTTCAATAATTATTTCATTCAAAGTGTTTTTAAGAATAATGCAATTAATAGTGAAATTTGTGATTTTATTCATTACAGTAGTATACTAATTATAGTAATTGGAATATTTTTCATTATTATGAAATCTGTACGAATTATTAGTTCAATCACAGTTAATAAGCTTATTGTCCAAAATGCTGAAATTGGTATGGGAGATAGCACAAGTAAATCAATCCTTAATCATCATGTTGATGAGATTCTTTATTTTTTTTCTATCAGACCATATAATGTAGTTATAATTGAGGATTTAGATAGATTTCAAGAAACTGAAATTTTCACAAAATTGAGAGAACTTAATTTACTTCTTAATCATTCGGAAAAAACAAAAAGAAAAGAGATTGTCTTCTTATATGCAGTAAGAGACGATATGTTTACTGACAAAGAGCGCACAAAATTTTTTGATTTTATAATTCCAGTAATTCCAGTAATAAATTCTTCTAATTCAAGTGAAATTTTATTAAAAAAGAAAAGCCAATTTAAATATGCTTTAAGCGATAACTTAATTGAAGATATTTCATTTTTTATTGATGATATGAGACTATTACATAACATTTCTAATGAATTTTATTTATATAAAGAAAAACTTAACGGAAATTTAAATCAAGATAAACTATTCGGAATAATAACTTATAAGAACATTTATCCAAATGACTTTATGAAATTAAGTTATAATGAAGGTAGTTTGTACAAAATTTTTAATTCAAAGTTGGTTTATATAAAAAAATTAATCACTGAGATTGAAAAAGAAATTGAAGACATTAAACCTCAAATAATAAAATATGAAGATTTATTCATTAAAAACATTCGTGATTTAAGACTATTTTATGTAGTTAGAATTGTTGAAAAGTTACCCGGTTTTAAATCTTTTATTGTAAATAATCAAATATTGACCTTAGACGAAATTACTAAAGACGAGAACTTTGAATATTTGAAGACTTCTAATTATAGTTATAATCAAATTGTATATAACATAAACTATCGTAATGATAACATCAGAACACAAGTAGGTAATGTTAAAATCTCTGAAATAGAAAATCTAGTTGATTCAACTAAATCCTATGTTAATAGAGAAAATGAAGTAAATGATATTAAAGAAGGGAAAATCAACTCTTTAAAAGACAAAATTCAAGAATTAGAAAAAAAGAAATTAGAAATTAGAAATTCTAAGATTTGTGATCTATTAAAATCTAATAAATCATCTGACATAGAAATTGATGAAAATCTTAATAAAAACCTAATATTAATCCTTCTAAGAAATGGTTATATATCTGAGGATTATATAGATTATATTTCACTATTCCATGAAGAAAGCATAACACGATCCGATTATCAGTTCCATATAAGTGTTAAAAATGCTACAAAACTGCCTTTTGATTATAAACTTACTAAAATTAAAAAATTAATTCCAAAAATTAATCTAATTGATTTTGAAACTGAATTTATTCTAAATTTTTCTTTGATAGATCATTTATTGAAAAATCCAGTGCTTTACAAAAATCAAATTAATGCTATTTTTTCTAAATTAAAAGATGAGTCAGAAATATCAATAGAATTTATTAATGGTTATTATGATGTGTCAGAAAATTTAATTCAATTTATAAAAATACTTTCTGATAAGTGGAGCAATATTTGGAATTTTATTAGTAATAATGAAATTATTTCAGACTCAAATAAAGATAAATTCTTTAAAAGTATTATCGAATATTCAGATATCAAATCAATTATTACCATTTCAAATAAATCCAATCTAAAAAATAAAATCCTTTCAAATCCTGAATTCTTATCAATTACAGAAGATCATACAAAGCTTAAAAATATTATCAAAGAATTAAACCTTAAGTTCAATCATATTGATTTTGATAATTCATCAGTTGAAATGTTAGATTATATTTATCAAAATAATTATTATCAAATCAATACAGAAATGATAAAGTCAATTATTAAAAAATATGGAGAGTTTAACCAAGTAAGTTTTGATAATTCTAATTATGCAATGATTAAAAACTCAAAAGCAATTCAATTAATAGACTATATAGATAATAATATTAATGATTATATCAACGAGTCTTATACACAAATTTCAACAAACATTAATGAAGAAGAAATTCACTTAATTAATCTACTTAATAATGAAAAATTATTATTCGAAAACAAGGTATCAGTAATTGAACAGGTAGAAACTAAAATATCAAAACTGTCATCTATTGACGATAGTAATTTGTATGCAATTTTACTTGAGAAGAATAAATTAATAGCGACTTGGGAAAACTTATTATATAATTATAATAGCCAAGAAATAGTATTGAATGAAGATGAAGAAGAAACTGAAAAGGAAATTTCAGAATCAAGTATAGATTTTATAAACATCATAGAAAATGCTGAGGAATTATCAAAAACAAAATTACCAACAGAAATAAATATATACGGTAAATTTTGGAAAAAATTAATTCAAACTAATGAAGTAGACAACCAATCTTATGACTTTATCACCAAATCTAACCCTTGGTGGCATAGTGATTTAAATTTTTCTGAATTATCTAAAAATAAAATAAAGTCATTGATAAACAATAATTGTATTAATCCTGTTGCTTCAAGTTATATTACATTAAAAGAAAATTTCAATGGATTTAATATTAAATTATTTGAAAAAAATAAAACAAAATATTTTGAAATAATTGACGAAATTACATTTGATAGCAATGATTTAGAATTAATCTTAAAATCTCAAACTTTTAGCAATACAGAAAAATTAACAATTCTAAATTTATGCAGTGATGTAATTATAATTACAGATAATAATTTAATGCTATTGAGTTCAATAATACTAAATGATAATTCTTTTATTATACAAGACAATATTTTAAATTCTATTCTAACAAATAACTCAGTATCGACAATAAATAGACTAAAACTTTTCATTAAGAACGCTGATAAATATGATTTTACATTTATTGGATCATTTTTATCAAGTTTAGGTGGAAATTATTCTTGGATTAATGATAAAAGTTCAAAAGCTAAACTTCCTAAAAATCAAGAAAACAACCAACTTCTAAATATATTAGCCGAAAAAAAATATATTTCTTCATTCACAGAGATTAATTCAGATTACAGAGTAAATCATAAGAAGAAATAAAAAAACAGTTACTAACTAGCCGTTTGGCGAGATTGTTAATTATGTTGTGAATTCACATTTACATTTGGCAAGAAATTTATCTTAACAGAAAATACTCAATTTTAAACGCCTCAACCTTTCCATGTAACAAAACGTTATCTACAAAAAGAACTAAAAAACAATATGCCAGCAATTTCAATAGAAGTTAGAAAAGACCATAACCGAGAAGAAGTTGCAAAAATTATTGATGCAGTTCATTCTGCAATGGTAACTGCTTTTCAAATCCCGGCAGATGTAGTATGAATAAACTCCTTACCTGTTCGGTACAACAAATGTTACTTCAAAATGGGCATCACTAAAAATTACGTATCGTAAACGGGTTCTTTTTAAGCCGTAAGATATGTACCTATGGAATATTGCAGGTATATAGCTGTTGAAAATCTTTCCAGACAGCCTTCAAGACATCATATTTGCTTTTTATTTTTAGAATTCCAAATGATATATAATAAAAACAAAATGAGCCAGATACTAATTACAACTGTAATGAAAATAACCTGAATTGATGGATGCAGATAATTCGGTTTGTAAAACAATTTATCAAGTGTTTGTAATTTGTTTGTTAGCGCATCTCTATCAAAGGTATTTCGAATTGCATTTAGAGGTTCTTGATTGTTGTCTCTGTAATGAAAAGCATCTTTAGTCAAATTCTTTGCTACAATCTGCGTTTCAATATCGTATTTTTTAAGTAAAATAACCAGCTTATCGAAAGAATGAAGTAAAGAGTCCTGTTTGTATTTGTAAAGTAATTTATATCGTGTTACAGCATTCTGATATTTTTGCTTCGCCAAAGGAACTTTATGAATGGGTATAAATACATGCTGGTTCTCAAGAAATATACAAATATCCTGATCATATTGCGGGCTTACTTCTCGGCCCCTATATATAATTTCCGTACTGTCTTTTATTGTTTTTTTAGAAATAATTCTTTCGGTTAATGCTGTTTTGTCAAATCCTAAAGCATCAAAAATAGCGTCTTTCTTGCTATTTAATTTTTCGTAATTAACCGTTAGCACCTTTAATGTATCAATGCTATAATAATTAGATTTTATCGCAGAATATTCTTTATTTTGAGGATCTTGATAGATCGTATCTTTTAGTGCTATTACTGGATAAGGTTTTGGATATAAAATGTTTTCTATATTAAATAATTTCTCAGAACTGTAAGAAGTATATTTATATAAAAAGGGATTCAAAACATTGAGTAAAAGCTTGTCTTCATTATAATTTTTTTCAGATAATTCTTTTTTTAATTTGGTATTTAACCCGAAGCTATAGCTTATGAAAAAAGTAAAAGTGAGAAATGAAATCAGTAATAAAACGGTACCGATTTTTAAAACGTTTACTAGATTATACTTTTGCTTGGAATGATTTCGAAGTAAAAAAAACAGAAATAAAAGTAAAAATAAACCGCTTACAAAGAAGTGAGAAATTGATACATCATCATAAAACTTGAATCTATAATATTCAGTATAAATATTTATTTTCTTTAGTCCCTCAAACTTCAAATAACCATAAATGAAATAGGCTAAGTGTATTACTGCTAATGTAATTATAGATTTGGTTAGGAATTGCTTCAGTTTCTTGTCCATAAATTTGTTTTGAAAAGTACGATATGAAATTAAACAATTTTGGGAGTTATTGAAAGTATAATTAAAATTTATTGTTTTTTTAAATGGATCTTGTTTTGTAATCAGATAAGTCATAAAATATTGAGCTTCAAGTAGTGATAATTGTTAACGGATCTAAAATTAAAATACAAAATCAAAAGTTGAATTTTTTACTATATTTACTTCGAATCTGGCGTAATCCTGCTAAGGCAATAAACCATGGAATAGGATTAGTAACCAAGAATAAACAAACCTACTGGAAATAAACACTGTATAAAAAAATAATGAATGGGAAAGATTGATTTATTAATTATTGTAACTATAATCTCTTTGTTCATTTTATTATTACTTGTATTTTTTCTGGTTACAGTTAAAGCAAAGTACAAGACCAGTAATTTTCTTTTTGCTGTTTTTCTAACCCTAACAGCAATAGATTCCATTGATCCTTTATTAAACCTAGTCGTTAATAATCCTTCCAATCTGGGAATGCTAAGAAACACATTTGCTTTTTTGCAAATTCCTGTTTTTTATCTCTATGTATTATCCGTTTGCTATTCGGATTTTAAGCTTAAACCAAAATATATAATACACCTCCTTCCATTTTTAATTGGGAATATAATTCTATTGCCTCGTTTTTATACAGTAGATCTCGCTTCCAAAATTAGTTTTATTCAAAATCGTCAAGATATGATAGAACTGCAGTTTACTCATATTTTGTTTCATGTTCAGATTGTTATATATATTATTGCTGTTTTTATGATATTAAGAAAAGCAAAAAAACTATATCTAGAGAATTATTCAGGAGCGAGTATTGAATCCCTGAATTGGTTGTTTCAGTTTACTACAGTACTGACTATTTTATATCTGTTAGCCCTCTTAAAAAACATTTTTAAATTTTCAGATTACCCTTATATTTCTGAATGGATAAAAATTGGACTCATACTATTTCAGCTACTGATTATTTGTTGGTACTTGTTTAAAGCATTAAATAATCCAACCCTCTTTAGAAATATCGATTCAAAACTAAAATTGGTCAAGAATATCATTTCTGAAGAAAAAAATAATGAGCAATTAGTTCCAAATGAAAAGGAGTACAATGAAGAGTTGTCGAAATTAAAGGAGTATATGATTGAAGAAAAACCCTTTCTTAATCCTTCTATAACAATTCAAGATATTTCTGCAGCTATTGGAATTCCTGTTCGAGACTTATCTCTTTTGATTAATCATAAATTAGAACAACATTTTTATGATTTTATTAATGCCTATCGAATAGAGAATGCTATGGATATTTTGAAAGATAGTACAAAAAGTAAAGTAACTATTTTAGAAATTCTATACGATGTAGGTTTTAATTCAAAATCTTCATTTAATACAGCCTTTAAAAAACATACTGGAAATACGCCGACTGCTTATCGTAGAGGCTTGTAAAACAGTATTTTGTAGTTACTCGTACAAGTTACTTTAACCACTCGGTCTAATTCTTCATAACAAATGCGTCCGACTACTTTCATTCGGTCGCATAACGTTCATTTCTTTCTCAGATTTGTATCGAAATAAGTTTTTAACCTTAAAACGCGATACAATGAAAACTTCCTTAAAATTCTTAGCAACACTATTATTAATTACTAATTTTTCTTTTGGGCAAGAGGTAACTAAATATGGTTTTCTTACCGACAGTTTAAATATTGAAAAACAATTAGAAAAACATAAACTGCCAGGATTTAGTCTTGTTGTTTTTGAAAATTACAAGATTGTGTATTCTAATCAATTTGGTGTGAAATCAGCAGATTCAAAAGAAAAGATAAATAAAAACACTGCTTTTTCTACAGCATCAATTTCAAAGCCAATTACGGCCCTTCTTTGTTATATGCTTGAAGAGAAAGGATTGATTAATTTAGATGATCCAATAGACAAGTATTTAAAACGCTGGCATTTGCCAAAAAGTAAGTTTACGGAGAATAACAGCCCAACTTGGAGACAATTTCTTAATCATACGGCTGGTACCACTCAAAGTGGATTTGCAGACTATTATGAAGGAGATACAATCCCGACAATAAAACAAAGTCTTTTAGGACAGATACCGAGATATGATAAAGAAATTGATTTCTTGTTTACGCCAGGAACTAGTTGGGAATATAGCGGTGGCGGTTATGTAATTGTTCAAATGGCATTAGAAGATACTTTTAAGAAACCTATCGCAGAACTTGCAGCAGCGTATATTTTTAAACCTTTGGGCATGAAAAATACAACAATGATTCAGCCTAATGAAAAAGGATTTTTAACAAATGTTACTCTTGTTCACGATGAAAATGGAAAAGTTATTAGAACAGGTTTGCCAATCACACCACAAGTTGGAGCATCAGGAATGTGGTCGACACCAACAGATTTAGCGATACTTTCTATTGAGATTCAAAATGCTTTGCGCAACAAAAATAATAAAGTGATTTCTCATAGTATTGCAGAGAAAGTAACAGCAGTAACAGCTTTAAAAAATGCTGTTGGAGGCTGGAGTTACGGTTGGCAAAAATCTTTTGGTTATAACAACTATGATTGGTTTTCATGTAATGGGTCTAATACAGGGGTTGGAGGTAATATTCTTGCTACTATGACAGACGGAAATGGCGTTGTATATCTTGCTAATGGTGAGAAACCAAATCGTTTTCCTGTAATGAATAATACCCGAATAAAGATTTTGACACTGATGGACTGGAATGAAAAAAGAGCTAACGAAGATATTCAGGAAATACCATTAAGTCTAAAAGAAAAATTAATCGGGACTTATGACGATTTCTTATATGGACAGGAAGTGAAAACCAAAATAATAGAAAAGAATAATCGTCTTTATGTCGAATCTCCATTATTGGAACATTTTAAAGGGAAAAATGAAAATGAGTTACGCTATCTAAAAAATGGATTATTTAAAATTGTAGATTATCCTAATTTATTAAAATTTAATTTCAGTGATGGAAAAGTAAATTCTGTAATCTTGATAAGAGATAATATGAATACTGAAATCCAACTCATTAATGAAGAAAAATAACTATTACCAATCATTATTTAGCAATATGGTGGGGATAGAGTCAATAAAATAAGTTGACAACTGTAAATACAGGTTTAAAAGAATGTGACTGTCTATAGGATATAAAATCCTCATATAGACAGTCACATTTTTCGTTGGTAAGACTTTAAAGTTTTTTTGAGAATACGTCTTTAGAATCGTGTTATCAAGTATCAATTCTGTGACCGATATTTACGGTTTTAGAATTGGGATTTCTCGCCTTTCCTCAGTATGCTATTATGGAAAGATTTGAAATGCTATAGATTTAAAAGATACTACAAAATGCAAGAGAACTATTTTAGAGATTCTGTATGATGTAGGTTTTAATTCAAAATATTTTTTTAATACCACTATAAAAATAGATACGAAAAACAGGTTAGATTCTTGTTTTAAATTGTTGATTAATAGTATTTTGTGATTACTCGTACTAGTGTTTTTAATGATTCGTACTTATTTTTACAAACAAATGCGTTCGATTGCTTTTATTCGGTCGCATAAGATTAATTCCTGCCACATATTTGTATCGAAATAATTTTTAATCTAAAACACGATACAATGAAAACTCCATTAAAATTTTTAGTAGCACTATTATTAATAAGCAACTTTTCTTTTGGACAAGATTCCTTTAAAAAGATTGATTCATTAATAAAAAAGAATTATCAGAATAACCCAGATATAAGTATAAGTGTTGGTCTCATTCAAGGAAATCAAGAGTATTATACGGCTTATGGTAAACTCAGTAAAGAGAGTCAAATTGATGTTAATAGAAAATCGATATTTGAAATTGCATCTATTACTAAGATTTTGACTTCCAATTTAATTGCACAAGCTGCTATTGAGAAAAAATTAAAATTGGATGATTACATTGATGCCTACCTTCCTAAAGCGTATGTATTGCATAAAAACCTTACGAACAAAATAAAAATATCTGACCTTGCTTCTCATCAATCAGGTTTACCCGATATTGATTTTGGTAAACTATTAGAATTAAATCCACAACAGCCCATAAAAAGTGTAACTCAAAAGACATTAGCTGATATTGTAAACAATTGTAATGAATTAATTGATTATGGAAAATACCGTTATTCTACAATTGGTTATACATTACTGGGACAGATATTAGAAAGTGTATACGGAAAGAGTTATGATGAAATCATCAGAGAAAAAATAATAAAGCCTTTAAAGATGAACAATACCTTAACGAAAGACTTTGATGTAAAAAATAGAACTACGGGTTATAACCCAAATGGTGGTGTTCAGGAATTTTTCGAGTGGAATATTACGGCACCTGCTGGATTGATAAAATCAAATGCTTCTGATATGCTTCTGTTTTTAAAAGCAGTATTAAATAATGAAACTACGGTGGGTAAAGCTGCAATACTAACCGAAGAAATCTTTTATAAAAATGAAAATAGAGAAATGGGATTAGGTGTAAACATAATGACGGATGATAAAAATACAATTTATTTAAAATCAGGAGATTCAATGGGACAGTCTTCAATTATATTTTATAACAGGACTAAAAATTGGGGGGTTATTTTATTTCTAAATCAAAGAAACTCAAAAATAAGACAAAACTTATTGAATGAAATTTGTGATACGATCTTGAAATAAATAATCAAATCCAAATTCGGCAGGAGCCTTAAGAGGTCAAGCACCGAATAGTTATGTTTTAAAAGCATTTAATTTATATGAAACACATAGCTATTTTATGACACTCACTAAAACGTTTAATGCAAAATGGTGATTCTCTACGAATACAGGAACACTTAGTTACACTAAAGAAATTGATAATAAATATGACTTTGTGTTTTTTAAGCCAAAACCTCAAGTATATCTATATTCTAATAATACATTTTATGTAAATAAGCTGTTTAACCTACAATTATTGACTTGGTATTTGGGTGATTTGTATTCAGGACTATATCATCGTGAAAGTCGTGCAATAGTAACCGTTGGTATTGAAAAAGATTTCTTCAAAAGTGCATTAAAAATCAATTTTACAGCAAACGATATTTTTAATCAATATTTTAATTCTGGAGATTACAATGTCGGACAAACGAATATATATTATCATAGGACATATTCCAGTAATTACTTCAAATTAACAGCTACTTATAACTTTGGAAGCTTGAAAAAATCGACTTATAAAAATAAGACAACCAGCCAATCCGAGAACAATAGAGTTAATTAGTGATATCTGTTGATTTTATTTTGATTAAAAGATAAATTTATTGCTGTTATGATTAGTAAATTGTGAAATATTTTAGATTTTTACAATAAAAACAAATTAGTAATAGATGAGTCTAGTTTTTGGATGGTATAGCTTTAAAATAAAATCTTATACAGCAGAAGATTTAAAAATTAATAAAGAAGATTGGGGTAATTCGACATTTGAAATCCGTCAAAAAGTTTTCCATTTATTTTGGTTACCCCTCTTTAGTTTAGGAAAAATATATGTCTCCAGAAGACAAGGCAAACTATATGATTTACCAGAGTCAATTATTGCCATACTCAAAACAAAACAAAAAGTTAGAACCCCTTGGTATTCATATTTCATCCCCATATCCATAGTAACAGGGCTCATAGGATTTGGAGTATTTATATATGTTGCGGAATATATGATGAGAAGAAACACGTATGCAAACAACAAAGAAGTATATGAAATATCAGTGAATCATATCCAAAAAGAACTATCAGGATTATCCATCAATTCCTATATAAGAATAATCAATTCGAATAGACCCGATCGGGAAAAGGCTATTTTTTTAAAAGTTATAGAAATAAAAGACAATAAATATAATGTCCAAATAATAGAGGCAAAAATCCCACGCTATTCAAACGAGAAATATTATTTATATAAATTAAGATCAGACACATTAACTTTTACCAAAGGGGAATTACAAAAAGCGATTTGTAATGAATACGATGATTTTATAGAAAAGAAATCTTGTGGATTTAATTTTTTGGGTGGTAATGACAAATACATAATCGATGATATTCAATATTTTGACAGCCCTATAATAGAAGGAAGAATAGATTGGGATTTTTGGGATATAGTAAGAAGAAAAAGTTTTCAATACTCAGAGCAGTTTATAGGAGACAAAGAGGATCGTTCTTGGGTTATTAGCCTTGATTTTCAGAACTTTGGTGTTCCTGCAGATCTTGTGGAGATTAAAAATCTTGAGAATAACATCAAATGGGTAGATAGCCTTCCCATGAAATTTAATACTTATCAGTACTTAGAATACAATACCATTAAAGGAAATACCATAACGGAACCAAGTAAATTAAAATTCAAATCGATATTAATCTTTAAAGATTCACTTAATAAAAAACAGGAATATATAGTGGAAGGCAAGGAGTCATTTTTTACAATAAAAAAGAAATAATTACTTCTTAATTTTAATATTTAAGAATAAAACGAGTGAAAAAAATATATATTTGTTAGCGATATAATCAATATAATAAATAAGGCTTAAGAAATTTTATATTTTTATGAAGAAAAATAAGTTATCAGAATTAACCATTGAAGAACTGAATAACCAAAAGAAAACATTAAAAGGAATTCTAATTGGAATGAGCATTGTAATGCTTATTTTGATTAGTGTATTCATTTATTTAATTGTTAAAAAACAAAATTTCACATTGATTGCATTAGCCCCAGTTTTTCTATTTAGTTTTTTGCCCAGTATAATTCAATTGAGTCAAATTAATACTGAAATAAAATTACGTAATTCAAAATAAGTCGATACCCTGAAAATAATTGAAATGGAAAGTAATTGCCTAAATTGTGATACCCTTATAACTGAAAATTTTTGCAGCAATTGTGGGCAAAAAAAATACAAAAGAATAGATCGAAAATACTTAATGGATGAATTTCAATACTTGATCGTTCATACAAACAAAGGCTTTTTCTATTCTGTAAAAAATATTCTTAAGAATCCTGGAAAAACAGCAAGAGATTTTATCGAAGGTAACAGAGTAAATCACTATAAGCCTATTTTGTTAGCTTTTGTGTTAGGTGGTATTTCGGCTTTCATATCCTTTAAACTCAGTGGATTTAATGAAATATTAACGGAGTATTATGCACAGCAAAATTTACCATCTGCTCTTTCGGGGAAGGTAATGTCATTTTTGTCAAGCTATAATTCATTAATCATGTTACTATTAATCCCATTTATTTCAATTCTAACAAAATTGGCATTTAGAACATGGGGACAAAATTATTACGAACATGTAATCATGAATGCTTACATTCAGTCCTGTTATACAATTATTTCCATTATTATCATACATCCAATTTTATATCTTTTGAGACACAATCTCAATGCTTTTGTTTTGGTTACAAGTTTGTCACTGACGGTCATTCCTTTAATTATGGTTTGGTTTTACAAAGGGTTTTATAAAGAAAAAAGTTTGCAGTCAATAATTTTGAGAGTTTTGTTGATTATATTGATGGGAATAGCGGTTTACGTAATGTTAATAATGGCTATGGCAATTTTATTTGTTATATTTAGTGGACCAGAAACTTTTAAGGCTTTACAACATAAATAAAAAAATAATACCGACGAATGATGATTAAAAGATTGTCAGGGTATTATTCATTTTAAACTCTAAAAACGAACCCTCTTTAAATTTTTTAAAGAGGGTTCGTTTTTTAATACACCAAATGTTTTGTTTTAAGAAAGTCTATATCAAACTAAAAACATACTTTTGTTAGTTATCCAATCACTACAATAAAATGAAATTTTATGGATAATGAAAAATTTATTTTCTGTCTCGAAGCCGTTCCCGATGTTGAAATAGACAATGTTACACCGGTACTCAAAAAGTTAGAAGAACTCGCGTTAGAGCACGGTATTGGCAGTATCTATAAAACCTGTGATACAATTGAAGGATTAGAAGAAAGTCTAACAGCATTGCTTTATGATGACTATAATTTTAAAAATTATGAGATTATCTATTTGATAATGCAAGGAGAAGCAAATAATATATGTTTTAATGGATACTATTATAGCTTAGAAGAGATTGCCGAAATTTTTGAAGGAAGAATGAAAGGCAAGATTCTGCATTTTGCTAATGCAAAAGTAGTAGATCTGAACGAAGAAGAAGCCCAATACTTCTTGGATATTACTGGTGCACGTGCGATTTCGGGTTATGGTGAAGCCTCAAGTATGGTAACAAGTATCAATCTTGATAAAGCCTTCTTTAGCTTGTTTCAAGACGAAGAAGATGTAATCGAAATTGTGGAGCAATTGCATGAGAAATATTATGCTATCTGTAAGCTACTCGATTTTAGATTATATTACTAAGAACGGAATGTTTTTATAAAACTTCCCATTTACCCAATTGCTTTGCGATATCAATGGCGAGTTGTCCATGTTGAGTCATTAAGCCTTGTTCTATCATTCGTTCTGCTCGATCGATGTTCGGTTTACTCCATTTACTCTTTTTAGGATTCCTTGGCGTAAAAGTTAGATAAAAGCTTTCTGCATCTCGTTTTTTACACAAACTATCAATCCACCCAAAACATAAAGCTTCCTCTGTAGCATCATTGAGATTAACACTCTCGACTGTACTCTTTTTATGGTATAAGATTAACCAAACCGATTTTTCCGTCTGACAATTTTCCTGTAACCAATTTCTCCATTCCTTTCTGGTTATAGCATAGATTGCTAATTTCCCATCTTTTGTTTCCATAGCAACTTATTTAAATTAAAATATGACGTTTACGATTCTAGGTTAAATTATCCATTCTATACTCCGTTAAAATAAGAGCAGATTTTTGTAATACTAATGTAAAACTATTTTTAATGTAAATAATATACAATGTTGATTTGTAGTTTATTAAATGAATTAATTTGCGTTTTGTTTTACCTCAGAAATAAATGATCTACTATTCTCAGAATCTCTTTTGTTATGGATAAAATAATAGAATAAAGCACCGCCAAAATAGCATAAAACATCTAATCCATCTGCGGTATATTTGGAGGAAAATTGAGGCATTATCCACTCAAAGAGAATAGAAGTATAAGTAGCAATGAATAGAAGATAGGAAAGCGGATAGGTATAATGTTGATTTTTAACAACGAATTTACGAGTGAAAATTATGGCAATGTGGGCAATAACTGGAACTGCTATGCAATCCGTTAGATAAGAATTAAAGAAAGGTAGAGGTTGTTTTATATGCCGTAAAAGATGTACCACCAACCAAAGTAGACAATAACCCGTAAAGAAAATGTCAAATAAACGTTTCATTAGGCCGCAATTAATACGGCTGCAAAAAGGAGTAATGTACTGATGAACATCATTAAGGCAGCCATGTAAAAAATACTGTTTTTGATTAGTTTAACAATCCACCAATCATTGTCCTTTATCGGTAAAAACATATTTCGTAATTCGTCAAATGAAGCCGCTTCCTGTTCCTGATGTGTTGATTTATTTCCCATACCATATTAATTTAGAACAAATGTACTAATTTTTTAGAACAATAGTTCTAAATGAGCTTTTATTTTCATTTTAATAGTTTTAAATTTGTTGCATGGATACAAAAGCGATAATTCTTAAAACAGCACTGGAATTGTATAATGAGCTAGGAGTGAATACTGTTTCAAGCAGGCATATTGCTGCAAAAATGGGTATAAGCCCTGGGAATCTTCATTATCATTTTAAACATACAGACGATATCATTCAAATGCTGTACAATCATTTGGCAGTTAAATTTGATGCGATAATCTCTACTTTGGAATCCAATGAAGAGATTAGTTTTGATGTATTCCGAGAACAATCAAAAAGCTCTTTTGAATTAGTCTATGAATACCGTTTTATTTTTTTGCATTTTGTAGAAATCGGGATGCGTATTCCATCCGTGAGAAATGATTATTATGCCTTGACACAACGCAGAAAAAATGAATTTGTTTCGGTATTCAACCAACTGATTGCGAAAGGAATTTTTCGAGACGACCTTCCAGAAAGTATTATGGAAAATTTAGTTACTCAGATTTTTATTGTGGGGGATTTCTGGTTGTCAAACAATGAACTTACATTAAAATTAAAAGGAAACGATGCAGTAGAACACTATAGTAATGTGTTTTTCAATATGTTCTATCCTTATCTTACTTCAGTTGCAAAAGAGAATCTTATCCTCTAAATTTAATATTTGCCCTAAGTTGATTAGTTGCTGTTTATCAGTGTGTTAATTTTGTTTTTGATTACAATTAAATTATCATAATTCCCATTTATATAATTTGTTTTTAAAAATAGACACACTAACTTAGCTTAGTCAATGAATAGTATCAAAGCTATAAATTGACACTAACAACTCAAATCTAACTTTAATCTCGTTATTATGATCGCAACAAAAGGATATGCGGCACAAAATGCCGAAACAGATTTAGCACCATGGAATTTTGAACGCAGAGAGGTAGGCCCTCACGATGTTCAGTTTGATATATTATTTTGTGGTGTTTGTCATTCCGATTTACATCAAATTAAAAATGATTGGTTTCCGGGAATTTTCCCAATGGTTCCTGGACACGAAATTGTAGGTCGTGTTATTAAAGTAGGAGACCATGTGAAAAATTTTAAAGTAGGCGATTTAGCAGGAACAGGCTGTATGGTTGACTCTTGTCAAGTATGTGAAAATTGTAAACAAGATTTAGAGCAATACTGCCTAGAAGGAAGTACACAAACCTATAATAGTTTGGAACGCGATGGCAAAACACCAACGTATGGTGGATATTCTAATACAATTGTTGTCCGTGAAGAATTTGTATTGCATATATCAGACAAATTAAACTTGGCGGCAGTAGCCCCATTACTATGTGCAGGAATTACAACATATTCTCCACTGAGACACTGGAAAGTAGGAAAAGGACATAAACTTGCCGTATTAGGCTTAGGAGGTCTTGGCCATATGGCTGTGAAATTTGGAGTTGCATTTGGAGCCGATGTAACAGTATTGAGTACTTCTCCAAAGAAAGAAGCCGACGCCAAAAAACTAGGAGCCCATCATTTTGTAGTTACAAGTGATAAAGAACAAATTAAAGCAGCACAAGGCTCATTTGATTTTATATTAGATACCGTATCTGCCGAACATGATTTTAATATGTACCTATCATTATTAAGAACAAATGGTGTACATATTTGCGTAGGTGTTCCTCCAAAACCAGCAGAAATTGCCGCTTTTAGTTTATTAGCGGGAAGAAAAAGTTTGGCCGGTTCTGGTATTGGCGGTATTGCTGAGACTCAGGAAATGCTAGATTACTGTGCAAAACACAACATTACATCAGATATAGAATTAATTGATATGAAAGATATTGATAATGCTTATGACCGTATGGTAAAAGGAGATGTCCGTTATCGTTTTGTAATTGATATGGCTACCTTATAGCAGATAGAAATTTACTAAAAATAAATACAAAATCCAGATGAGAATTACTCTTATCTGGATTTTGTGTTTTAGATAAATAAATCACTAAGTTAAAAAAAATGCCAAGTATTAATTTTGTTGACTTTTTCAGTGAAAAAAGCAAAATAAAGTTATGATTCACAGAAGTTAAAAGTTAAAAACTGTAACAATTCATTTTTTGTAAAGTCTATAAACCATAATACAATCCATTTACTTATGAGAATTATAGTGATACTTTTTTTCTGCTTTTGTTTAAACCTTTTTGGCACATTTAAAACCAAGGCACAGCAATTAACTTTATCCGGAATAGTACAAGAGAAAATAAAACAACCCTTAGAATATGGGGAAGTTATACTATATAAAAAAGCAGATAGTACAATAGTTCGAAGTACACAAACAGATCTTTCAGGGAAATTTTCACTGAATGCAATACAAGGCGATTATAAATTAAAAATATTCCAATTTGGAAAATTATTTCATTCTCAAAATATCTCATTGTTACAAAATTTAGACTTGGGAATATTAACCATTGAAAATAAAGCCGAAGAATTAAATGAAGTTGTGGTAACTGGTAAAAAACAACTGATAGAACGTAAGATAGACCGTGTGGTTTTCAATGTAGAGAATAGTATTGCCTCGCAAGGGATGGATGCAACAGAAGCATTAAAAAACACACCACTATTGAAAGTCGATGAAACCAATGGCGTTTCTATTGTTGGAAAAAGTGGCGTTTCTGTTATGATAAACGATAAGATGATTAATCTTTCAGGAAATGAATTGATGAACTACTTACAGTCGTTGAGGTCCGATAATATTGCGAAAATTGAGGTAATCACTACACCGCCGGCAAAGTATGATGCACAAGGAAATAGTGGAATTATTAATATAGTATTGAAGAAAAATCAAAATATTGGATGGAGTGGGAATGCATCAACGACCTATATCCGTAAATCACGAGATGGTTTTTCCAATACGGCAGTATTGAATTACCAATCGTCTAAACTAAGTACCTCTTTGCGATTACGACAATACGATACAGAGAAAAAGGCAATCGAAAGAACTAGTTTTCAAGGAGATAATTCTGTATTTAGTGTTGATCGTAGATTAGATATGAATGATGGAGTAGGAGTAAATTTCAGTTTAGATTATAAACTGACTGAACGATCAAAAATTGGATTTGTTTATGACCATGGTAGAACTCATAGCAATATGAATATTAATAATTCCTCCATTTATAAAACATTACAAACACAAGATTCATTATTAACCACTACAGCAAAACATAGATATACCACTCCTTCCCATACGTTAAATGTATACTATGATATTAGCCTTGATACTTTGGGGAAAAAACTAAGTTTTAGTGGAAATTATTTTTCAAATATTTCAGAAAGTAATATCAACTTCAATACACTCAATACCAATACAACACTACCAAATGTAATTTATAATTATAGTAAGATTGATTATAATATTTTGTCAGGACAAGCCGATCTTGAACTACCCTATAAATGGGCAAAAGTAGAAGCGGGATCAAAATATACAATCTTCAAAAACAGTTCTGATATTCAGTATTTTGATTTTCTAAACGAGAACTATATACTGGACCCCAGTAAGAGTAATCTATTCAATTATAATGAACAAAATATTGCAGGATATATTAGTTTAAGCTCCGATATAAATGAACACTGGTCAGTAAAAGGAGGATTACGATATGAACATTCTATCATTGAAGGGAAAATACCATTAACGGATGTAAGGACAAAAAATGAGTATGGAAAATGGTTCCCTTCAATGTATATATCATATAAAGTTAATCCAGATCATATCTTTTCGGTCAATTATTCCAGACGTATTAGCCGTCCCTTCTTTAGAGCAATAAATCCATATCGATGGTACATCAACCAATACTCTTATGCTACAGGTAATCCACTATTAAGGCCAGCCTATGATGATAATTTTGAACTAGGATATTCTTATAAAGGAAAATTATCATTCACACTGTATTACCAAGCGAGTAGTAATAATTATGGACAAGTAGTGACTTTTGAAGATGGAATAAAGATTATAAACTATCTCAACTATTTTGATGAGTATAATATTGGAACAAATATATACTACAATGATACTTTCTTCTCCATTTGGGAAGCAGGGTGGAGTACAAGTATTTATTATAATGAAACCAAAGGGCTAAGCGACAGAATTGTAGGACAACATTCGTTTTCGTTTTATTATACGCTAAATAATACCATTACCATAAATGAGAAAAAGACAACCTTCTTACTATTGAATTTTTGGCAAGGTTTACCATATGCTAGAGGTAATACCCAAATTAAAGGGTCATATAGTTTTAGTCCTGGATTAAAAATGTCATTTTTAGATAAGAAACTAAATGTTAGTGCAGTTTTTAGAGACGTATTCAAATCGGATAAAGGACGAGGGACTTCAACCTATGATAATGCTATAACAACCTTTAATAACTATTATGATTCCCGAACATTTACACTGAGCGTAAATTATAGTTTTGGAAATACGAAAGTAAAAGGAGCGAATAAGAATGTAAAATTTGATGAGAAGAACAGAGCCAATTAATTTTATTTGAGAAGTCTAGTTATTGGACGCTTCAGAGTCTTTAAAGCTTCACTATTTAGTGAAGCTTTTTTATTTAGGACTAAATACTTTCAGTAACGCATCGAAGTTTAAGATTCATCCATCGTTCGGGCAATCTTGTCAATATTGAGACTTCGTGCACTTGCGTCAAAAATCTCTTTATACGTTCCTTTTTGACTATAAATTTCTTCATGTGTACCATGTTCAACGATTCTTCCCTCTTTCATAGCATAAATATGATCGGCATCGATAATTTGCGAAATAGAATGAGAGATAATAATTACAGTTCGATCCTTTTTGATGGCATCCAAACTGTTTTTAATTTGTTCCGTCGCAATAGCATCAAGACTAGCTGTAGGTTCATCCAAGAAAATAATAGGCGGATTTTTAATAAACATACGCGCAATAGCGATACGCTGTTGCTGTCCTCCCGACAATAGTAATGCTTTAGAATTATATTGATCCGGTAATTGCATGATTTGATCGTGGATGTAGGCTTTTTTAGCCGCAATGACAATATCATCCTGCGTTGCATTGATATTACCATAGCGAATATTCTCTTCAATAGTACCATTGAAAATATGGTTTTTCTGTAATACCAGTCCAATGTTGTCCCGTAGAAAATGTGTATCGTATTCATTGATGTCAATTCCGTCTAAAGTGATTTTACCAGAATCTGGAACATAGAACTTATCTAATAGATTGATGATTGTACTCTTTCCAGCTCCCGAAAGTCCCACCAATGCAGTGATTTTATTAGGCTCAATTTTCATGTTGATACCATACAAAGCTTTCGTTCCATTAGGATACGTGAAGTCAACATTTTGGATTTCAAAATTCCCTTTCAATGTCTGTGTTTTGTACGTTCCAGATACTTCTTTCTGATCTTCTGCATTTACAATTTCAAAGAATCCTTCAGAATAAATTATAGCATCATTCATCTCATCATAAATACGATGCAACTGACGAATAGGAGCAGAGACATTGTTGAATAATAGAATATGAAACATAATAGCACCAATGGTCATTTGTCCTGAAAGTACAAGATAAGCAGTAAGGATGATGATGAGTACAACACCTATTTGTTCTACAAACGTTTTTAATCCATCAAAGATAAAACTGATTCGACGCGTCTGCATTTGATTCTCCGTTAAACTACGCTGTAAATCCAATTGCTTTTTGGCCTCAATTTGCTCTCTGTTAAAAGATTTGATGACAGTAATCGAATCAATAATACTCAAAATCCCCTGACTTTTTGATTCTCGAAATCCCCGTAAATTTCGACGCCAGCCACTTAGTTTTTTTGCCTGATTCTGAGTAATAAGAAAATAGATTGGCACAATACATAAACCGACTAATCCAACGTAGAAATTAGCATTGAACATTAAAAACAATGCAACCAGAGAATTTGCAAATAATGGGAGTATATCAATAAAGAAATTTTGGACTAATCGAGTTAAGCTTTCAATACCACGATCAATACGAGTTTGAAGTTTTCCAGATTCATTATTGTTACTGGTATAAAAGGAAAGCTTATAGGTTAATATTTTTTCAATAACGGCTTGGGCTAAATCCTGAGAAACTAAGATGCGGAGTTTTTCACCATAGAATTTTTGTCCAAACTGTACAAAAGCATTGATTAATTCTTTGCTCAGTAAAACGATTGTGATGAATATTAATATAGAAATTCCCTCATTCAATCCTTTACCCGCTTCAATCAATTCCGTAATACTATCTACAGTATACCGCAATATCCAAGCATTTACCTGTGCCGTGAAAGAACCAACCAGAGTAAGTGCTAACGTTGCAAACACTAATAATCTATAAGGTTTTACAAAAGGATAAAGATGTCTGAAAAGTTGTTTAATATTCATAATTACTACAGAAATAATAAAACATGAAATTAATGAATTAATGCTTCGAAACGTTTGATATAGGTCAATAAATTGAATGAAACGGAATTACTCATCGAATGAAGTATACCTTTTGTCCATGTTGAGGTACAGTTGGTCAAATTGTTTTTTACAGCAAATTCATAATATGCTCCTTTGCATATATATTAAAAATCAAATGAAAATGAAAACAATCAATTTAGTGTGGTGGGGAAGCTTACTACTCTGTCTGTGTGCAACAAAAGCTCAATCACAAAATCCATCACCTATTCATGTGGGATTAAAAGGAGGAACGAATTTTACAAAGCTATCCCTTTCGGGAACCGATTTAGATTCGAAATTATCTACAGGTTATTTCGTGGGAGGAATGGCACGGGTGGATCTGATGAAATTTTATATTCAAGGAGAACTTTTATATGCAGAGAAAAAATCGAAGTTGGAAACAAGCAATATGAATGCTAAGGAAACAAAATGGAAAAGTATCGAAATGCCATTGTTAGTCGGTTATAAAATCCTTGATCTTTCGGTAGTGAATGTACGAGTTTTCGGTGGAGGTGTTTATTCTTATGTCATGGATGATAACGTTTCCATCCTGAATAATGTACAACATTCTTACCGAAAATTTGATAAATCGAATATTGGATATTTAGTCGGTACAGGATTAGATGTAGGAAACTTTAGTGTTGACTTACGGTACGAAGGAGGTTTGAGTAATTTGAGTAAAGATTTCAAATCAAAATCAAATACATTCAATGTTAGTGTAGGATACTTTTTTCTGTAAAATCAATGTTACGAAAGAATCATTTATCGATAAAACAGCGAGGAGCCTTTGTGGCTTCTTCGCTGTTTTATTACAAAAATAACTCGTTAATTTGACCCTTGAATGAAACAAAAATACGCAAGCTCATATATGAAATATAATTTACGATATAAACACAGAATATTCATTATCATTTTTTGGGTAATACTCAGTGTAACAATCTGGAGTCAGATGATTCAAGAGTTGTCATTTGGTTTGGCAGCAATAGAAGCATTTTTAATCTTGATTAGTTCCGTTGTTATTGCACATACTTTGAGTGATATATTATTGCCAAAAGCATTGAGCAAAGGAACTATGAGATCTTTTGTGTTGCAATGTATTGGTATGACATTACTATTGGCCATGATGCTAGGAATTATAGGGATGTTTTTTACACGTTTCCAAGTACAAAGTTCTACGGAAACCTTATTTTTTGTAAATTCTAATTTGAAATTATTTTTGTTCCGATTTTGTGTTTCAATACCTTCTGCTTTGTTGATTAATGGTACAGCCTGTGGTCTTAGGTTTTATCAGGAACATAGCAAAATGGAAAAGAATCATGCCCGCTTGCAACAAGCACACCTTGAAGCACAAATACGAATTTTACAAGATCAGATAAACCCACATTTAATGTTTAATGTATTGAATCATATTCATATACTAATGCAGAAAAATGTTGATTTAGCTTCCGTATTACTCATTAAATTTTCAGATATTCTGCGCTACCAATTGTATGAATGCAATCAAGAGTTTGTGTCATTAGGACGTGAAATTGGCTACTTGAAAGATTTGATTGCTGTGGAGCAAATTAGATGGGGAGAAGAACTTCTCGTTGATTGTACCTGGGAGATTAAAGATGCAAAACGAATTATTGTACCGCTGTTATTAGTCCCGTTGATTGAGAATGCTTTTAAACATGTTTCCCGACTTCCTAATGAAAGAGGATATGTGGTTTTGAAGTGTACCCAAGATGAAAATGTACTAACATTAGAAGTGAGAAACTCATTTACCGATCAGTTTATTCGACGCGATAAAAGCCATGGTTTAGGGTTGGAAAATGTAAAAAAGAGACTCAATATACAATATCCAGATCAACATGAATTAATCATTAATAAAACAGACAATGAGTTTAAAATAATTCTAACTTTACAATTAGCGTAAGTATGAAATCAAATTCAATTCAAAAAATGATGGATACCCCAATGCGATGTTTGGTTATTGATGATGAGCCAATTGCTAGAAACGGAATCGTTGATTTTATAAGTAAATTAGATTTTCTAAAAGTTGTAGGAGCTTTTTCGTCCGCTATTGAAGCATCCGAATACATTCAGAATGGAGCGGTAGACTTAATGTTTCTGGATATCAATATGCCTTACTTATCCGGATTAGAATTTCTAGAATCGTTAGAACAACCACCACTATGTATTTTTACTACGGCCTATTCGGAATACGCTTTAGAAGGCTATCGATTACAAGTTGTTGATTATTTAGTGAAACCAATCAGTTTTCAGCGGTTTTATCAGTCTGCACTTAAGGCAAGACAGTTGCACTTGATGAATAGTAAGCAAGCCCCATCAGATACCTTTTTATATGTGAGACAAGGTGATGGTTTTCAAAAGATTTCATGGGTCGATATTCTATACATAGAAGGAATGCAAAATTATGCCAAACTACACTTTAAAGATCAGGTGATTATAATTCATCAAACGATGCTTTGTTTAGAAGAAACACTACCCCAAGAGAATTTTTTCAGAATACATAAATCATACCTTATCAATATTGCTCACATAGATTCTGTTTCAGGAGGACGTTTGTTTATTAACGGGCAAGCACTACCTATTTCAAGAACCCGAAGAGAAGAATTATTGAAAGAGGTAGTGTATAAAAAATTACTCAGCCGTTAATCTTAGAAATGCCATTTTAAAGCCACTGCCCCATAGAATGTAGAGGTGAATTTTGGGTCTGCAACATCACTCGATTTAAAGATGCTTTTTATTTTACGCTCACTAGTTTTAAAAGAACGCATCAACGACGATCCTCCGGTAAGTTGTAAGGTCCAGTTTTTTCCCAATTCAAACTGTGGACGAATACCCGCAATAACTTGTTGATAACCCAATAACATTGATTTGTCATTTCGATTAATTTCAGCAGTCATACCACTTAATTCTACAACAGCTTTAAGATCAAAATTAGGATTCATTTTATAGGCAACTTCTAATCCTTCTGGGAAGTAAACGCGGAATCTTAATTTACCCTGTGTTTCCCAATTAAAGTAGATGTAAGGTAATATCATTGGAACTCCAAAAGCATTCGATAGTATAGGGCCAACACCAAGTGCTAAACGAGGATTAAAATGTTTAATAAATACAACTCCACCTTGTACTAATATATCGTCGGAAGTAATTTGTTCTAAATCGGTATAAACTCCCACAGATCCCATTGCCATTAAAGACCACGTTTTACCCAATGGACGAATATGTTTAAATCCTATTTGAGCATTTAGTAATTCCGTTGGGAAAAGTGATTCTTCATAATTACGATTTGACATTCGAGCATAAGATCCATCTAGAATTAATGACCATGTTTTCGATTTTCCTTCTGCATCTGTTTGAATCGAAAGCGGGATTTCTAGTGATACCTGCATTCTTTTGAAATCACTTGTAGAATCTGTTTTTAAACTGTCTTGTGGTCGTACATAATTTGAAAATGGAATGTACTCTGTTTTAATTTTACCAGAGATTCCAGTTTGAGCAATTGTAGTTTGGGAACACAAGGAAAGGAAACCAATCAAGTAATAAAGCGCGTTTTTCATGTCTATTTTTTAAAAATTTAGCACGAATAACGCAGTAATTCCGGATGAGGTAAAATTTAATTGACAAATGGACTGTTAGTTTTGACCAATGGTATAGAATGGCTTTTCAAAAGAAAAGTCGCTTAAAATATTTTAAGCGACTTTTTGTTTAAGGTAAAAATTCTAAGGTTCTTTCTAGAGCCATTCCTCTGGAACCTTTAATTAATAACGTATGATTTTCGATTCGATATGTTTTGAGATAAGAAGCTAAATCTTCAAAAGTTTCATAAAACTGAAAATGTTTATTTTCTGCTTTAACATTGTAAAAATGTTTTCCAATGAAAAGACATACAGTATTATCATTTTTTGAAGCAACCAATGCAATAATATTTTGATGCTCTGAAGCACTTTCAGGACCAAGTTCAAACATATCACCTAGTATCATGATTTTATGAGGACGATCTAGCTGAATGAAGTTTTCAATAGCCACAGTCATACTGCTTGGATTCGCATTATAGGCATCTAGGATGATTTCATTAGTTCCTTTTTGAACCAATTGAGATCTGTTGTTAGATGGAATATAATGCTCAATAGCGGTTTTTATTTGATCATCACTAACCTCAAAGTATTTCCCGATAGTAATTGCTGCATTGATGTTGTTTGCATTGTACAACCCAATCAGATGGGACTGAATAGTAGCATCATTAAATTGTACTGAAACAAAAGGATTTGCTTGACTATGATTAATAAATACGTTTGCTTCGGGATTTGTTTGGCTAAAGCTATAATGTTTTAATGCACTCGCTTTTTGTGCCTGTATAGGATCATCGAGATTAATAAAAACCATTTTGTTTTGCTCAATCAGATACTGATACATTTCACTTTTTCCTTTGATAACTCCTTCAAAACCACCAAAACCTTCCAAGTGTGCTTTTCCGAAATTGGTAATATAACCATAATCAGGTTTTGCTAATTCACATAAAAAGGCGATCTCTTTTTGATGATTAGCACCCATTTCTACAATTCCTATTTCTGTAGATTCATCAAAAGAAAGCAAAGTAAGCGGTACGCCAATATGATTGTTGAGGTTTCCTACCGTAGCTTTGGTAGTGTAACGTTGTGATAAAACAACATTAATCAATTCCTTCGTAGTTGTTTTACCATTACTTCCAGTCAAAGCTATAATTGGAAGTTTTAGATAATTACGATGATATTGTGCGAGCTGTTGTAAAGTAGTGAGACTATCTTCTACGAGAATAGTCTTTTCGTTTACATAATACTTTTCATTATCAATAATAACATAGGCAGCGCCTTTTTCTAGTGCTTCTGCTGCAAATGTATTTGCGTCAAAGTTATCTCCCTTGAGAGCAACAAAAAGAGAATTTGAACCTATCTTTCTGGTGTCTATAGAAATAGAAGAGCATTCTAGAAATAAAGAATGTATATTTTGTATGTTCATTTCAAAACATTTTTAAAATATAAAAAGCCCTAATGAAAGGGCTTTTTATTATATAATAATAAGTATGATTAATTTCTGGCTTTCTTTTTACCATCTGATTTAGGACCTACTCTTGACATAGCACATCTAAATCCGATATCACTAGTTGCCATATCTTGTGGCAAGTATCTTCTTTGTGCAGGATCTAACCAGTAAGCTCTATCTCTCCATGATCCACCTTTGTAAACTCTTACATTGTCATTGATCAATGTAGTTCTTTTTGAAGAGTGGTCATATTTTCTGATCATATTACCTAAACTATCTGTAGTCACACTGTGTTTTGGTGAATCATACATTCTAGTTTTTTCATCTTCTTTCTTAGCATCACCTTCTTCAGAAGATCCAAAGTCGAAATAACGAGTTGATTGTTTATCACCATCTCTGTAGTTTCTATTGTCACTCTTATCGAAGTTTTGTCTTAAGTAAGTTTCTTTCTCATCAATTGGCACTTGAGCGATTTGACCAGGGAAGTTTCTTGCCATAATTCTACCGTTACTTAAAGTATCGTATTGAATATCTGAAGCAGTTACTAATTCCACTTTTCCATCTTCACCAATTTTGTTTTTAGTATAAACGTTACCTCTATAGTAGTTGAAGTCATTTGCTTCATCATCTACGATAGGTCTGTAAACGTCGGCAACCCATTCAGAAACGTTACCACCCATGTCATAAAGACCAAAATCATTTGGTGGGTAAGATTTTACAGCAGCAGTAATATCAGCTCCGTCATCAGACCAACCTGCAATTCCACCGTAATCCCCTTTACCTTGTTTAAAGTTGGCTAATTGATCACCTTTTACTTGTCTTTTTCCAGAACGAGTATATTGACCTTTCCAAGGATATTTCTTTTTACCTCTGTATGCATTGTATTCTCTGTTTCCTACTAATGCAAGAGCAGCATATTCCCACTCAGCTTCAGTTGGTAATCTATATTCCGGAAGAACGATACCAGAAGTTCTTTGAGCATAAACATTTTTAGCATCTTCTTTAGAAGCTAAAGAGTTTCTTTTTCCTTTAAGAACGATTTCCTCGTTTCCACCGTAAGTTTTAGTTGGACTATTAAGGTAGGTTTCAGTACTAAAAGTATTTTCAGCATTAGCATCTAATGTTTTAGCATCTCTTTTTAAGTAACCTTCTCTTTCAAGTACAGCCTCATTCACACGGTCTGTTCTCCATTTACTAAACTCTACTGCTTGAATCCAGTTAACACCTACCACTGGGTAGTTTGCATAAGCAGGATGTCTCAAGTAGTTATTAGTCATTGTTTCATTATAACCTAAACGGTCTCTCCATACTAATGTATCAGGAAGAGCACCTTCATAGATGTTTCTGTAATTTTCTTCTTCTGGTGGAAAAACTCTCTTTAACCAATCCAAGTACTCCATGTACATAAGATTTGTTACTTCAGTTTCATCCATGTAAAAAGATTGAACGTGCTGTTGATTTGGAGAGTTGTTCCAATCATGCATAACATCATCTTGTACTTTACCCATGGTAAATGTACCACCTTCGACTAAAACTAATCCAGGAGCAGTCTCTTGCTTCTTAAACTTAGAGTTGTACTGGAAACCACCTTTCTTATCGTTAATCTTCCAACCTGTCGCAGAGGAGGCGTTTTTCGATCCAGAATTTTTACTACAACTAGTAAAACCTATGGTTACTGCCAATGCTAACAGTAGTTTAAAAGCCATAATTTTGTTTATTTTCATACTTTTGGTAGGTAATAAATTTTGAGGCGCAATATAATAATTAACCATTAAATTGCAACAACATTTTGAAAATTATTAAAAAAAATATAATATTTTGTTAAATACCTTAACATGCAACGTTAAATACTGTTATTGTACAACGCAAATTTAATACAATTATTATATGAATGGCGCGTATAAATAAATTATTTTTGCTTCTCGTAATATTTAACATTTAATTGCGTTGTTTTAATTGATGAAAAAAATACTTATAGTTTTTTTGGTTCTAATCGCGAATCTCTCGAAGGCTCAGGATAATGGCACTATTGTTTTGAACTGGACTCCGAAAAAGAAAGTTATCGCAAATGCTACATCTGCTGTAATTCCACAGTTTGATGGGGATAAGCAATATTTTGATAATGACCGTAAAGAGCTTTTTTTTCAATTAAAAATACCAGTAAATTCCTATGTAGATGAAAGCTCATTGAGAATCACTAATGTGGTTTTTGAAGCTATAAGTAAAGAAGAAATGGGTGATTTATCGACTTCAAATTTACCTTCAAATGTTAAAAATTCATTGAAAGTATTTAATGCAAGAGATAAAAAATATGCTTTTTTAAGCCTCTCACCAATTGTTAAAGAAAACAATACATATAAAAAAATAAAATCATTTTCGTATTCTTTTAACAGTAATCAATCCCGTCAGAATAGTACGCAATCTACTTCCAGTGTAGCAGCATTATCAAATTCAGTGTTAGCGTCAGGGGAATGGTACCGATTTTATGTAGAAAAATCAGGTGCATATAGGATATCAAAATCTTTTTTGCAAGATTTAGGTTTTAATGTGAGTGGAGTTAACCCGCAAAATATTAAGATATATGGCAATGGTGGACGAATGATTCCTTTGTTGAATAGCACTTTTTATCCTAGTGATTTAGAAGAAAATGCCATTTTCATTGGAGGAGAAAGTGATGGTGTATTTAATGATACAGATTATATTCTTTTTTATGCGGAAGGTGTAGATACATGGAATGATGAAAGTCATACGTTTAATAATTTATATTCGTCGAGATCCTATTATTATATCACAGCTCAGGGCGGAGCCGGTAAAAGAATGGGGAATATTACACCGCCATCCGCAGCAAGTACAGTAACGGTGACGACCTATGATGAAACTCAATACCATGAATTGGATCAGGTTAATTTTGCACGCTTAGGTAGAAAATGGTATGGAGAGCAGTTTAATGTGCAAAATCAACAAAGTTTCGATTTTAATTTTCCAAACCTTATTACTGCAGAACCAATCAAGATTTCTGTTGTTGCGGCATCAGCGGCATTTACTTCAACATCTTTTAAGGTAAATGCAAATAGTCAGGATATTGGTACTGTGAACTTTTCGGCATTGCCAGCAGATGGTCAAGGAGCAGGGAAAGAAAGTTCTTTTACAGGGCAATTCACTTCTGCAACGCCAGCCGTAAAAATAACATTGACCTATAGTAATGGAGGTGTTCCAGGGTCAAATGGATATCTGGATTATATTATATTGAGAGCTAAAAGAAATTTAAGTGGAGTTGGAAAGCAATTTAAGTTTCAATATGATGCGGCGGGAGGAAGTTTTGGAGTAGCCGATTATCGAATCTCAAACGCCAATACGATAAATCAAGTTTGGGATATCACCGATATATATAATGTAAGGAAAGTTGATAATCCAAATTCAAATATTCTTTCATTTAAAGCAAATCTTGGTGAAGTTCGGAAATATTTGGCAACCGATCCGTCCGACTATTATACCCCTTTGAAAGAATCGCAATCAAGAGTTGCAAATCAAAATATAAAAGGAAATATCTTTAAGAATAATCAAGGGCTAATACAAGACATCGATTATCTTATAATTACACCCAATTCACTTTATGGTCAAGCAGAAAGACTAGCAAATTTTCACAGGAATTATTCGCAGTTAAATGTGAAAGTTGTAACGTTAGAGTCGATTTATCAAGAGTTTTCCTCTGGTAAACAAGATATTGGAGCCATTAGAAATTTTGTACGCTATGTGTATTTTAATATTCCTGATCCGTCGAGAAGAGTGAAGTATCTGAATCTTTTTGGCGATACATCATTTGATTATAAAAATCGTATTTCGAATAATACAAATATAGTTCCTACGTTTCATTCTTATGAGCCATCTCTGCAACCATTTGATACAATGACAAATCTATCATTGGTGAGTACGTTTATGTCCGATGATTTTTTCTGTCTAATGGATGATAACGAAGGGAGAATGTTGAATAGTGATAATGAAGGAGTCGATATTGCTGTAGGAAGAATGCTAGTAAGTTCTGCTAAGCAAGCAGAAGAAATGGTAACCAAGGCAATCGATTACTATGATATAAAATCCTATGGGAAATGGCGTAATAATATCGTTATGATTTCTGATGATGCCGATCCCGGAGATGAAATATTACAACAAGAAGTAGATGCGTTGAGTAATATAATAGCACATGAAAAACCGTTTTTGAATGTGAAAAAGATTCACTCTGACTCGTATGTTCAACAAACATCAGCGGGTGGAGGTCGATACCCTGAAGTGAGGAAAGAGATTATCAGTTCTTTCGAACAAGGATCATTGGTCTTTAATTATTTAGGACATGGTGGAGAAGATGGATTAGCGCACGAAAGAATATTCGAGAAGTTTGATGGGCAGAATATGAATAACCCATTCAAGTATCCCTTATTTATTACAATTACTTGTGAGTTCACAAGGTTTGATAATCCATTTAGGCCAACAGCAGGAGAATATACGTATTGGAATCCAAAAGGAGGTGCTGTTGCCATGATTACAACAACACGAGAAATCTTTGTAAACGTTGCAACAGGATTTAATAGAAAACTATCAGAAATTTTATTTTCATACGGATCAGATCAATATGTGACAATTGCAGAAGCATTACGAGAAGCAAAAGCGAGTTATAACAGTTCAGGAACGAGAGTGGTATCCTTTGTGGGTGATCCGGCAATGAAATTAGCCATTCCGAAGCCAAAAGTAGTTTTAACTAAAATAAATGGTGTTCCAATAGGAGCAGCAACAGAAAGTTTAAAATCATTAGCCTTTGTGAAGCTATCAGGTGAGGTAACAAATGAACAAGGGGCTCTATTGTCCAACTATAATGGAGATTTATCCGTTAATGTATTTGATAAAAGAATTAATCGCTCAACTTTAGGAAATGATAACCCTACGGTAATAATGAATTTCACTACTTTAGGCGAAACGATTTTTAGAGGAAATGCGACAGTTACGAATGGGCAGTTTGAGTTCGGTTTTGTAGTGCCAAGAGATATTAGAGTTCCTATTGGACCAGGCCGTGTGAGTTTTTATGCGAAAAAAAATCAACAACTAGAAGATCAAACAGGATACGATAGTATTATTAAAGTAGGAGGGATTAATGAGAATGCTGTAGCTGATAATTTACCACCACGTGTGAAATTATATATGAATGATCAGTCCTTTGTTTCGGGAGGGATTACGAACGCATCGCCTATATTTCTGGCGTTTTTGGAAGATGAAAATGGAATTAATACCGCCAGTGGTATTGGACATGATATTGTTGCTATTTTGGATGGGGATGAGAATAATCCTTATATATTGAATGATTTTTACGAAACAGCATTAGACGATTATACAAATGGAAAAGTACGTTATCCATTTAGAAACTTGGAAAAAGGATTGCATACCCTGACATTTAAGGCATGGGATGTTTATAATAATTTGGTAACTGCAGAAATACAATTTATTGTAATAGGCGATGAAGAGATGAAATTGGATAAAGTGTTAAATTATCCAAATCCATTTGTGAGCTATACAGAATTTTGGTTTTCTCATAATAGACCCTTTGAGCCGTTGGACGTTCAGGTTCAGGTGATGACAGTGACAGGTAAGATTGTCTGGACTCGAAACCAAACGATTGTTACAGAAGGATTCCTTTCTCGAGATATCACTTGGGACGGTAGAGATGACTTCGGAGACCGCATAGGGAAAGGGGTTTATATCTATAAATTGACAGTTAAGTCGACACTTACAAATAAAAAGACGGAAAAATACGAGAAACTTGTAATACTTTAAGAAAATACTATATTTGTTTAATAAACTCTCAAAAATCATAATGAAAAAATTATCAATACTTTTAATTTTCTTGCTCGGAGCAAAATATGCAAACGCACAGGACCGAGTGATAACGACAGGAGTGCCATTTTTAATGATTGCAGCTGACGCTAGATCTGCCGGTATGGGAGATATGGGTGTTGCAACTTCTGCAGATGCTTATTCTCAGCAGTATAATCCAGCAAAATATGCTTTCGCTTTAGATAAACAAGGTTTCTCAGTGAGTTATACTCCTTATTTATCTTCTATCGCAAATGATATCTCATTAGCACAAGTGACTTATTACAATAGAATGAACGAACGTAGTGCTTTTGCAGGGAGTTTACGTTATTTTGGTTTAGGGGAAATTGAATTAAGACAAAATTTCGATGATCAGCCAAATGTTGTTAAGCCAAATGAACTAGCGTTAGATTTATCCTACTCGTTAAAGTTAAATGAGCGTTTCTCTATGGCAGTAGCAGGTAGATATATTCGTTCAAACCTGAGAATTCCAGATGGTAATAATGATGCTTCAGCAGCAAATACTTTTGCTGTGGATATAGCAGGTTTCTATCAATCAGAAGAGCAGGCTTATGAAGATTTTAATGGTCGTTGGAGAGCAGGTTTTAATATTCAAAATTTAGGACCAAAAATCAGTTATAACAATGATGATTTCAGTGGGAACTTTCTTCCTGCAAATCTTAAATTAGGAGGTGGATTTGATTTCATTTTTGATGAATACAATAAATTAGCCGTTACTGTTGAGTTGAATAAACTATTAGTTCCTACACCACAAAAACCAGATTTAAATGGAGATGGTGAAGTAACTTCATCAGAAATTTCACAAAATAATGCGGACTACCAATCTATCGGATGGGTATCAGGAATTTTTAAATCTTTTGGAGATGCTCCAGACGGATTTAAAGAAGAATTAAAAGAATTTACTTATGCAGTAGGAGCAGAATATTGGTACCAAGATTCCTTCGCATTGAGAACGGGTTATTTTAATGAAAGTGTAGAAAAAGGTGCACGTAAATTTTTTACTTTAGGTGCAGGATTTAAATATAACGTGGTTAAATTAGATGTTTCATATTTATTCTCGGCTTCAAAAGTGAGAAACCCATTGGAAAACACATTACGTTTTTCTTTGACTTTCAACTTTGGGGATAAATACGATGAATATTAATAGAATTGAATGAAAAAAATAAATATAGCAACTACATTTTCGGCTTATGATTCTTTAGAAGAACTTTCAGTAGAAGATAAATCATTAATGTTAGAAGCAGTTGAAATTAGAAAAAAAGCATACGCTCCTTACTCTAGATTTAGAGTAGGAGCGGCTGTTTTATTAGACAATGGTGAAATAGTAGTAGGGTCCAATCAGGAAAATGCAGCTTATCCTTCAGGGCTTTGCGCTGAGCGAGTAGCAATTTTTTATGCCGGAGCAATTTATCCCGAAGCTAAAATTTTAAAACTTGCCATTTCTGCAACATCCGATGATAAAGTTGTGACTTCGCCTATTCCGCCCTGTGGAGCCTGTAGGCAGTCTTTAGTAGAATATGAATACAAACAAGATGTTCCTTTTTCTATTTATTTTATGGGTGAAACGGGTGAAATCTATAAGTCAGATTCTGTAAAGAATTTACTTCCGTTTGTTTTTGATAAGAACTTCTTATAAAAAAAACCAAAAACTTCTTTTTTATTTTACTTCTAAGGAGGAATGTCTTATTTTTGCCTTTCGCAAATTTGTGTGAGGAAACTGTTTTGCGTTATTATTAGTGAATAATTGATACTATATTAAAACGGCAAAAGAAAAAAATAGCAAAATGAAAGAAATAACTAAAGAAGTTTACCTAAAGTGGTACGAAGACATGCTACTTTGGAGAAAGTTTGAAGACAAACTGGCTGCATTATACATACAACAAAAAGTAAGAGGTTTTTTGCACCTATATAATGGACAAGAAGCCATATTAGCAGGAGCATTACACGTAATGGATTTATCAAAAGATAAAATGATTACAGCTTACAGGAATCACGTTCAGCCAATCGGTATGGGTGTGGATCCAAGAAAAGTAATGGCTGAACTTTTAGGTAAAGCAACCGGAACTTCTAACGGTTTAGGTGGGTCGATGCATATTTTTTCTAAAGAACACGGATTTTATGGTGGACACGGTATCGTAGGAGCGCAAATTCCTGTAGGTGCTGGTATTGCTTTTGCCGATAAGTATTTTGAAACAGGAGGAGTTACTTTAACTTGTTTTGGTGATGGTGCTGCTCGTCAAGGTTCTTTACACGAAGCTTTCAATATGGCTATGTTATGGAAACTTCCTGTAGTATTTATTGTTGAAAACAATGGATATGCAATGGGTACTTCTGTAGAAAGAACAGCAAACCATACCGATATCTGGAAATTAGGTTTAGGATACGAAATGCCATGTGGCCCAGTAGACGGAATGAACCCAATTAAAGTTGCAGAAGCAATGCATGAAGCAATTGAAAGAGCTCGTCGTGGAGATGGTCCAACATTCTTAGAATTGAAAACATACCGTTACAGAGGACATTCAATGTCAGATGCACAACACTACAGAACAAAAGAAGAAGTAGAAGAATACAAAAAAATAGATCCTATTACACAAGTATTAGATATCATCAAAGAAAAGAACTATGCAACTGATGCAGAGATCGAAGCAATTGATGAAAGAGTAAAAGATTTAGTAAGTGAATGTGAGAAATTTGCTGAAGAATCTCCGTATCCAGACAAAAGCGTTATGTATGATGTCGTATATGATCAGGAGAACTATCCATTTTTACCTCATAAACTATAATTGAAATGGCAGAAATTATAACAATGCCACGTTTGAGTGATACCATGACCGATGGTGTTGTGGCTACATGGCTCAAAAAAGTGGGAGACAAAATAAGTGAAGGAGATATCCTTGCAGAAATTGAAACTGATAAAGCTACAATGGAATTTGAATCTTTCTATTCAGGAACTCTTTTGCACATTGGGATTCATGAAGGAGAGTCAGCGCCAGTAGATTCTTTATTAGCAATTGTTGGAAAAGAAGGTGAAGATATTTCAGCATTATTAGCAGGAAAACCAGCTGCTGAAACTACAGCTGATGCATCGAAAGAAGCTCCAAAAGCAGAAGCTGAAAAACCAGCAGAAGCAAAAGCAACTACAGAAGCTTTACCAAAAGGAGTTGTCGTTGTTACAATGCCAAGATTGAGTGATACCATGACGGAAGGAACGGTAGCAACTTGGTTGAAAAAAGTAGGTGACAAAGTTAATGAAGGAGATATTCTTGCAGAAATTGAAACCGATAAAGCAACAATGGAGTTTGAGTCATTCAATGCAGGAACTTTATTATTTATTGGTATTCAAGAAGGACAGTCAGCTCCAATTGACAGTGTATTAGCGATTATCGGACCAGAAGGAACGAATATTGCGGGTATTGCAGAAAACTATAAAAATGGTGGTGCTCCAGTTGCAGTAGCAGAAGAAAAATCTCCTGCGGCAAGTGCTCCGAAAGAAGCAGCTACAACTGAAACAACTACAGAAAATGATACCGTAGCTAATGATGGACAAAGAGTATTTGTTTCTCCATTAGCAAAGAAAATTGCTGATGAAAAAGGGATTAAATTATCTCAAATCAAAGGTACAGGTGAGAATGGACGTATCGTGAAACGTGATGTTGAAAATTATGTTCCACAAGCCGTTTCTACTCCACAACAAACACAAGTACAACCACAGGCTCAAGGTACTGCACCTGCAAAAACAGAAGCAGTAGTTAAACCATTTGTTCCTGCTGGAGAAACATTCGTAGAGGAGATTAAAAATTCTCAAATGCGTAAAGTTATCGCACGCCGTTTGGCAGAATCTAAATTTACTGCACCACACTATTATTTGACAATAGAGGTTGCAATGGATCAAGCGATGGCATCAAGAGGAGTAATTAATTCATTACCTGATACTAAAGTGTCATTTAATGATATGGTTATAAAAGCTTGTGCAATGGCCTTGAAAAAACATCCACAAGTAAATTCTCAATGGAAAGAAGATGTAACCATCGTAAATCACCATGTGAATATCGGGGTAGCTGTAGCGGTTGAAGATGGACTTGTTGTTCCAGTATTGAAATTCACAGACCAAATGAGTTTATCTCAAATTGGAACTAGCGTGAAAGATTTTGCTGGAAGAGCTAGAAACAAAAAATTACAACCAGCCGAAATGGAAGGAAGTACATTTACAGTTTCTAATCTTGGTATGTTTGGAATCACTGAATTTACATCTATTATTAACCAACCCAACTCTGCAATTTTATCTGTAGGAGCGATTGTTGAAAAACCAGTGGTTAGAAACGGACAAATTGTGGTAGGTAATACCATGAAAGTAACTTTAGCATGTGACCATAGAACTGTAGACGGGGCAACTGGAGCACAGTTCTTACAAACATTAAGAAGCTATTTAGAGAATCCTGTAACGATGTTGGCATAATCCAATAACGATATATATACTAATCCCGTTCCTTTTATTGGGGACGGGATTTTTTTATTATTTTAGCAGTAATATCGGTAACATTCAATAGAATGGATTGGAAATCTTGAGAAAAGGTTTTTAATTAAAAAAATGGACTATAGTAAATGAAAAATATAATAATAACAGGAACAAGTAGAGGGATTGGGCATGAATTGGCTTTACAGTTTGCCAATGCAGGACATCAAGTATTGGCAATTTCAAGAAAAGTTAGTCAAGCTCATGTAGAACATGAAAATATTTCCTGTCTTTCAGTAGACTTATCGAATGAATCAGATTTAGAGAAAGTATCTGTCTTTTTAAACCAAACATGGAAAAAAGTAGATGTCTTAATTCATAATGCTGGTGCAATCGTATTAAAACCTTTTTTAGAAACTTCTACGACAGATTTTGAGAACATATACAAAGTAAACGTATTTGGAGTTGCAGCCTTAACACGAATAGTGTTGCCTTATTTAGGGAAAGGAAGCCATGTGGTAACGATTAGTAGTATGGGAGGAATACAAGGTAGTATGAAGTTTGCTGGACTTGCAGCCTACAGTTCTAGTAAAGGAGCGGTAATAACGCTTTCTGAATTATTAGCAGAAGAATATAAAGAACAAGGTGTTGCCTTTAATGTTTTGGCATTAGGAGCAGTACAAACAGAAATGTTGCAAGAAGCTTTTCCAGGATATTTAGCGCCATTATCTGCGCAAAAAATGGCAGACTATATTTATAATTTTGCTCTAACTGGAAATCAGTATTACAATGGAAAAGTATTAGAAGTGTCTTCAACGACACCTTAAATATAAAAGTCAATTTTAGGTTCGTTGTATTGATAAGTAGTGTTTAACGACTGAAGGATGAAAGATAAATTAAAACCGTATTTACCAGAACATGCTGTAGATCTCGCATTTGAGATGATCAAAGCAAATAATGTTAATCTGAAAATTGTAAATGAACGTGTTACAAGACATGGCGATTATAGGAAAGATGCAACAGGTTCCCATCAGATTACCGTAAATGCTAGTTTGAATAAGTACCGTTTTTTAATGACTTTAATTCATGAGATTGCACATTTGGTTGCTTTTGAAAAATTTGGAAGAGCGATTAAACCACATGGAAATGAATGGAAATATACATTCCAGCGATTAATGGTTCCATATATTAGACCAGAAGTATTTCCAGGGCAATTGTTACCACTATTAGCAAGGCATTTTAAGAATCCAACAGCAAGTAGCGATACAGATGCAACTTTATCATTAGCATTGAAACAATTTGATGAAAAAAATGATAAAAATTATATCTTTGAGATTCCTTATGGAAGTATGTTCCGAATTCATAATGGAAAGATTTTTAAAAAAGGAGCTCAGAGAACAAAGCGCTTTGAATGTTTAGAAGTAAATTCTGGAAAGACTTTTCTTTTTAATCCCAATGCCGAAGTAGAATTATTATAATAAAGAGTTCACTCTCTTTATGAAGTATTATTGTTAGGGTAGGAAGAAGAAAAACCTACTTGAACTATTAAATTATAAAAATGAATAAAAATTATTTTGCAATATTAATGGCTGGTGGAGTCGGATTGCGATTCTGGCCAGTAAGTACTGCTGCTTTCCCAAAACAATTTCATGATATGTTAGGGACAGGAGAGACGTTAATTCAGAAAACTTTTAGTAGGTTGTCAAAACTTATTCCTGCAGAAAATATTTTAATTCTAACCAATGAAATCTACAATGATTTTGTTTTAGAGCAATTGCCAGAAGTAAAACCTGAGCAAATATTATTAGAACCAGATATGCGAAATACAGCACCTTGTATTTTATATGCATCCCTAAAAATAAAAAAGAAAAATCCAAATGCAGTAATGGTGGTTGCGCCAACAGATCATTGGATTGAAGATGAAAATCAATTTATTCAGAATTTAGAACAAGCCTTTCATTTTTGTGCCGCAGAAAAAGCACTAATGACACTTGGTATAAAACCAACTTTCCCAAATACGGGATATGGATATATTGAATTTGATAAATTGGATGCCAATCCGATTAAAAAAGTAGAAAAGTTCCAGGAAAAACCAGATTATCAAACGGCAAAAACCTTTTTTGAAAGTGGTAATTTCTTATGGAATGCAGGAATCTTTATTTGGAGTGTTCCCGCAATTGTAGAAGCTTTTGAAGAATTTCAACCAGCAATGATGGAATTATTCATGAAAGGATATAATTTTTACAATACTCCAGAAGAAGCAGAATTCGTTAAAAACTATTATGGCTTAGCAGAGAATGTTTCGATTGACTATGCTGTCATGGAGAAAGCAGAAAATGTATATGTGTTGCCTGCAACTTTTGATTGGAATGATTTAGGAACTTGGGGGTCATTGCATGAAAAACTGCCAAAAGATGAAAATGAAAATGCAATTGTAAATGCAGCTGTTTTATTGCAAAATGCTTCAAACAATATTATTAGAACTGCTAAAGGTAAAATCGTAGTTGTTGATGGATTGAACGATTATATCATTGTTGATAAGGACGATGTATTGTTAATTTATCCAAAACAAAAAGAACAAGAAATAAAAAGTATTTGTCAAAAGGTTAATGTTTTATTCTAACTGATGAATAAATAACGTAATCAATATTTTTTTAGGAATAAAATGAGATTCTCTTAATTATATTAAGAATATATTAACTATATTGGTTGATTATTTAGTAATTGATAATTTATGAGAAAAACTTTACTTAACCTGAAGAAAATTACTTTTCTTTTATTCTTTTTTCTTTCAGCCCCATGCTTTAGCCAATTGGCTAATTTTACATTAAACGTAGCTCCTACACAAGAAAGTTGTCTTGGTAATGGTAAACTTACCTTTACAACAAGTGGTACTACTCCAGGAGCTTCAATCGTATATAATGTATATTTGTTGCCTAATACAACAGTTCCGTTATCGTCAGTAAACGTTAACTTGGTGGTAGGATTAACAGCAGGTACCTATAGAGTGGTAGCAGTGCAAACCTTGAATGGTGTTAGTAATTCCCAACAAGCTGAAGCAACAATTACCAGTACTATAATTCCATTTTCCTATGATTTAGTAGGAATAAAATCAATTTGTGGTAACGATGGAAAAATTACGGTCAATGTTCTGTCCGGAACAGCTGTATCCTATGAAATTATTTCTGGACCCATTATTTTCCCATTGCAAACGTCAAATGTATTTGATGGATTAGTGCCAGGTGCCTATAGAGTTAGAGCTTTTGATGCCTGTGGAGAAGGTCCAGTACGAACCCACACGATATTACAAATTCCTGTTGGGATAAATATTTCAGAAGGATTTTTCCCTGATAAGAAACTCCCTTCGTGTAATGAAATTAAAGTAGGGCACTTAATCTCAGCACCAAATACAAACAGTATTATTGCTTATCCACTGCAGGTAACCTATACTGTTCATCCACCTGGAGGTGGTGCCCCAATTATTCTGACTCAAACGATTACTAATGGATCTCAATCTGATCAACCCGTAGATAAGGCAATTCCATTTTATAATGGCCTAGCCTATTCGTATGATATTAAATTTGTAGATCGCTGCGGTAATATATTCACCCGTAATAATAACCCAGTAGATCGTAAATTTGAATTTGGAAATAAATTTATATCCATTAATTGTACGGATACTTATTTAATGCTTCTTCCTGAAAATTATGTAGGACCTTATACTATTAATTTTCTTTCTGCACCAGCAGGATTCAATCCATCCACTTTTAATTCAGGACACCCAGGACCTTTTAATGAAGATAGTGTAGACTATGGAGATCTTAATCATGCTATTCCAGCAGGAGATTATACAATACAGATGACGGATGCCTGTGGTAGAACGTTCACAAAAACAATAAGTACGAATGCTGCTCAACCTCAATTAATCGTTAACGCTTCAAACAAAGGTTGCGGGCAAGGTTTAGGGCAAATAGGAATTATTGTTACAGGAGTTGGGATTAGTTCCGTTATTATGACGGCAGCTCCTGTGGGATACAATCATACGATGCCTTATAATGTATCTTCTTTTATCAATGAATTTGGAGGTTTCTACATGGACAATCTACTAGAAGGAGCTTATTCATTTGATGTAATAGATAATTGTGGTAATCCTTATTCAATCAATGTTTTAGTGCCTGGATTTGTACCAGATAATTTGGTTGTTACCTTACGTCCCGGTTGCGATATTGGTTTTGGTTCAGTGCGAATGTTAGGGTTAACGAGCCAATTGGAAGAAGTGACTATTACAGAAGCTCCATCGGCATATTCAGTTACGTTACCACATAATGTTTCGGCAAATATTATTGCAAACGGTACATTCTACATGAATACATTACCAGCGGGAACTTACAAATTTGAATCTCGCGACTCTTGTAATTCTTTACGCATGACAACGGTTACTATTATTGGATACACAATTGCAAAAAATGATATTGTAATTATTGAGAAATGCGGAACTTTCGATATTGACTTAAAACACACGAGTAATTCGGAAGAGATTAATTATTATTGGTTACAGAAATTTGATCCTGTTGCAAATACTTGGGGACATCCAGGTACTGGAGTTGCCTATGCAGAAGGAACACTTCCGACAGTTACAAATTCGAAGCTTTTAACGAACAATACAATCAATTATAATAACGATTACATTGGAAAATTCAGAGTTATTAAACGTTTCCAAGCATTCCCAAATGGAGAACCTGGAGGGTTTATGAACTGTATTCCAACTTTAAAAGAATTTACTGTAATTGGTGGGCCAGCAATTGTGGATGCCTATAGTTTTTCATGTGCGGCAAATATGACCGATGTTGTAATTGTAGCAACAGGAGTTCCTCCATTGAAATATAGAATAACGACAAAAAACGGAATACCATTTACAGTAGAAAATGGAACAAATAATGTTTTTACGGGGCTTGAGCCTGCAAATTATAATTTTCAGGTAGAAGATATTTGTAATAACATAGTCAACCGTCAGTTTGATGTAACAGTACCTTTTTCTTTTGAAATTGCAGGATCGTTATGTAATGGACAAAATGGAGCTTTGGCAGTTCCTGATTTTCCTTTTTTAACATACGTATGGTGGAAAGGAAATGATACTACAAATATATTGAGTACAAGCAGTTCCTTAGATTTTGCCCCTTTTAATGCAGCTACAGATTATGGAATGTACCATGTCAAGATAACTTCTATTTATCCAAATTCATGTATAAATGGAACTTTAGATTATGAAGTGCCAATGAATCATAATAGTCCTAATGCAGGAGATGGAATGACTGTTTCTTATTGTAATAGCGATATGACTGTTGATTTATTTACGCTCTTAGGAACAACATATGATTCGAATGGTGTATGGACGGAAATTACAACTAGTGGTGTTTTATCTGGAAATACTTGGACAGCTACAGGATTAGCTGCGGGTACTTATCAATTTAATTATAAAGTAACAGGAGTGTGTAATAATTCGGATGAGACCATTGTAACCGTGCAATTGAAAGAAGTTCCGGCTAAGCCCGCTATTGATCCAGTAGCGCCAGTGTGTGAAGGAACTACCATTCAGCTTAAAACGATTGCTGTTTCTAATGTGTTATACACATGGACGGGACCAAATGGATATACAGCTTCTGGAGCAAATCCGACGCTTCAAAATGCTACAGTAGGAATGGCAGGTATTTATACTGTCGTAGCAACGCTAAATGGTTGTGCTTCTGAACCTGAAAGTGTCGAAGTAAAAGTGACTGGAAAGCCTATGTTTAATCTAGGCGGAGCAGATATTGTGATTTGTGAAAAGCAAAGTGCTATTATCACTGTACATCCAGAAAATAATTACGATTTATCACAGGCTACTTATACATGGTATTATAATAACCAATTAATGAGTGGTATTACTTCGCCTAGTATTGAGGTTACGGATTTTGGTACTTATATAGTGAAAGTAAATAATAATGGATGTGAAAATGAGCATTCAATTGTCGTTTCAAAAAATCTATATCAGTTTCCTATCAATGTAACTGGTGGATGTGTTAATGATAATTATATTGTAGGTGTCCATGCGGTAAATGGTTCCTTTAATGAAGCTACAGTTGAATATGAATGGACTGGACCAAATGGATTTATAAGTCATATGGCAACAGTAGACATTTCAGGATTAAGCGCAGGAACCTATATTATTACAGTTACCGATGTGGAAGGATGTTCAGCTACCTCTTCATTAGTTGTTCCTAAAACAAACTGTAAGATACCAAAAGGAGTATCACCGAATAATGATGGATTAAACGATACGTTCGATTTAAGTGGATTTGATGTGCTGGAATTGAAAATATTCAATAGATATGGAACCGAAGTTTATAAGCAAAGCAACTACATTAATGAATGGAAAGGTCAAGCTTATAATGGTAATATTCTTCCGGATGCTACGTATTATTATGTGATAAAACTGGCTACAGGTGAAGCAAAAACAGGTTGGGTATATCTAATTACAGAAGACTATTAATATAAAAAAAGCTGGACTTAATGTCCAGCTTTTAATTCTTTTAGGTGAGCCTCTCGAACTTTTTTGAATAGGTTAGAAGAGTATACGAAATCTATAATAGTTTGATTTTCTGTGACGAATACTTCTTCTTTATTTCCTTCCCAAGCTTTTAAACCATTTTTAAGGAAAATAATTTTTTCACCAATCTCCATTACAGAGTTCATATCGTGTGTATTAATGACAGTTGTAATATTGTATTCTTCTGTGATTTCCTTAATTAAGGTATCAATAAGAATAGAAGTTTCAGGATCTAATCCAGAGTTCGGTTCATCACAAAATAAGTACTTAGGATTATTAACAATAGCGCGAGCAATTGCAACCCTTTTTTGCATACCTCCAGATATTTCCGAAGGGAATTTGTTATGTGCATTTACAAGATTCACACGCTCGAGAACAGCATCAACTCGCTTGTTGATTTCAGTATTCCTTTTGTTAGAGAACATTCGCAATGGAAAACCTACATTTTCTGCAACAGTCATGGAGTCGAATAATGCACTTCCCTGGAATACCATCCCAATCTCAGTACGTAATTCTCTTTTTTCATCAGCCGTTAAGTCAGAATAAATTCTTCCATCAAATGAAATTGTACCTACTTCAGGAGTGTGAATACCCAATAAGGATTTCAGTAAAACGGTTTTACCCGATCCACTCTGTCCAATGATTAAATTCGTTTTACCGGTTTCAAAAACAGCCGATATTCCTTTTAATATTTTGGTGCCATTAAAGGACTTTTCAATGTTTTCAATTGTAATCATGAGCTTAACAATAATTGTGTTAAAATATAATTTGCTAGAATAATAACAACACTGGTCCATACGAATGAAACAGTACTGGCTTTTCCTACTTCAAGAGCTCCACCTTTCATGTAGAATCCATGGAAAGAAGGAATTGTAGCTAGAACTAAAGCAAAAACAAATGTTTTAACAAATGCATATACAATATGGAAAGGTATAAATTCCATTTGAAGACCATTGATAAAATCTGTACTAGAAGCAAATCCGCCATATACACCAGCCATCCATCCACCGAGTATTCCAAGGAACATGGCAATAGCAATTAGAAATGGATAAAGCATCAAAGCAACTATTTTTGGGAATATAAGGTAATTCAAAGCATTAACCCCCATTACCTCAAGAGCATCAATTTGTTCTGTTACACGCATGGTTCCAATACTAGAGGTAATATATGAACCTACTTTTCCCGCCATAATAATGGAGATGAAAGTAGGAGCAAACTCTAATATAACAGATTGTCTTGTTGCAAAACCAATAAGCGCTTTTGGAATTAAAGGATTGGTTAAGTTCAATGCCGTTTGAATGGCAACTACCCCTCCTACGAAAAAGGCGATAAATGCTACGATACCTAGAGATCCAATAATTAAATCATCTACTTCTTTAAAGATTAATCGACGCATGACGGACCACTTTGTTGGTTTGTTGAAGATTTCTTTCAACATCAAAAAGTATTTTCCTATTTGTTCTAAATATTTCATTTACTTGATAAATAATGGCTAAAATACCAAATTTTATTGGTTTTCTAGTTGAGATTTTTAAAGGTTTATTTTTTTTAAAAAAGTTTAGACTTCATTTTTTGCCAACGATATTGACGAATAAATTTTCCCTGCTCTTTATCAACCAGATAGGGATGGTTGTTCTTTTTGGCTTTTAAAAAGCCAAGAATATAATCGATGAATAGGAAAGGCTTTTTTTTCATGGTAGCCAATTTCAAAGACGCAATAGTTGTTATGATAAAACCGTAACGAAGACTATAAAAAGCTTCTCCTTGTTTATAGCGGGCTGTTTTGTTATAGTTTGCTCCTGTAGGTTTTAGGTGTTTTACTTTTAATGAAGTATCCGTTACAATTTTCCAATTGTAGTATTTAGCGAGTAATTCATCTACAGTATCCCAACCCATGGCGGTTTTTAGTTTGCCAATTTGAAGAAAACATTCTTTTCGATATGCTTTAAAAGCACCACGAATATGATCCTTGTCGGTTAAATTCTCGAGGATCCATTCCTTGTTTTTTTCTATATATGCAAAACCTCCAACCATTCCGATTTTTGAATCTGCTTTAAAGTGATTTACTATGGTTTCAAAATAATTTAAAGGCAATATTAAATCAGCATCCAGTTTTATAATAATATCATAGTTTTCATCCAGCAAGGCATAACCCTTATTGAAAGCCTGAATAACTTTACTACCCGGCATGTGTGCTTCAGTAGAACTAATATTTAATAACTGTATCCAAGAGTGATTTTTACAATAACTTTCTACAACAGTGGCAGTGTTATCGGTGGAATGATCATTGACGACGATTACTTGAGTAGGTAGTACAGTTTGTTGCACTAAAGAGTCCAAAGTTAGCTTAATGTACTCGGCTTCGTTGTGCGCAGGGATGACAATATAGAATCTCATTTTATATTCTTTCTGCGTAAATAATATAATAACGCGGAGTGAATTGACGTAATAAAGGTCGGATGCCCAGTTTTTTTACAGGATTAGTCCATTTTTCACGATCAATAATTTTCCATCCTGTTTTTTCCAATAACCAGTCCAATTGCCAATCTTCAAATTCGTGATAATGACGATCCCATAAGTCGGTTTTGCTTCGGTAAGCGGGACTGAACCATAAACGCAATGGAACAGAGATTACTAATTTGTCTGATTTTATGTTTTTTAGAATAGTATATGGATTTAGCAAATGCTCAAAAATCTCAAAAGCAGTAAGGACATTATAGTTCCCGTTTTGAAGAACAGTCTGGTCTTCATCTAAATCTTCACCCTGAGTATTTAAAACCGAAAATCCTTCTTCTCGCATAATGAGTGAAAAAGGATTTTCTACTCCCAAATCTAAAATTGAATCAGATTGTGGAATATGTTTTCTTAAAAATTCTAAAGTATGTTTGTATCTTTTATTTGGAAACGTTTTTTCGTACATAGTTAATATCTGTAAACGAAAGCATTGATGTTCATACCAGCGCCAACGGATGCAAAGATAATAACATCTCCTTTATTTAGATGCTGATTTTCAATTTTTCCTTTCGTTAATAAATCAAATAAGGTAGGTACAGTAGCAACACTACTATTTCCCAATTTATGAATACTCATAGGCATAATGTCTTTTGGCGCTTTTTGGCCATGAAGCTTATAGAAACGATCAATAATTGCTTCGTCCATTTTTTCATTGGCCTGATGAATTAGTATCTTTTTTACTTTATCAATAGCGATTCCGCTTTTGTCCAAACTACTTTTCATCGCTTTGGGAACTTCGTTTAAAGCAAATTCATAGATTTTTCGCCCCGCCATTTTTATGTAACGCGTGTCTGGATGAAGGTCTTTATTGAAGGAGTTTCCAAAATATAAGAAGTAAGCTTCATCGTATGAAAATGTAGCATTCTCATATGCTAACAATCCTTCTTGGTCATTTGTTGTGAGTTCTACTACAGAAGCACCAGCACCATCAGAATAAATCATAGAATCACGATCATGCATATCTACTACACGCGATAATGTTTCTGCACCAATAACTAAACAACGCTTTGCCATGCCCGATTTTATATAGGCAGAAGCCTGTAGCATACCTTCTATCCAGCCAGGGCAACCGAAAAGGATATCATAAGCCACACATTGTGGATTTTTGATGCGTAATTTATGTTTTACACGAGAAGCTAAGCTTGGAATCATATCCGATTGGATTGTACCATGTTGAACATCTCCAAAATTATGAGCTAGAATAATATAATCAATTGTTTCAGGGTCTATCTGAGCACATTCAATTGCTTTTTGAGCAGCAATAAATGCAATATCAGAAGTTGTTAAATGATCCTCAACATAGCGGCGTTCTTCAATACCAGTAATCATTTTGAATTTGTCAATCACAACATCATTAGTATGCCCAAAAGCAGTACCGTCTTCATTTAAAAAGATATGTTTATTAAAATCCTGATTGGCGACCTTTACTTCTGGAATATAGCTTCCAGATCCAATTATTTTTATATTCATTGTAGATATTATGATATTTCTATGCTAATTTAGAGATAAATAATTCATGTTGTTTACGAAATTTAGTATGCGCGCATATAATTATGAATTAAGCAATATACTAATGTGGTAAATGTGAATAAGTCAGTAAATTAATATATTATTGCTGATTTGTGTTATGTAATTTGATTTGCATGACAGTTGCAATTGATAATGCCCGTGTTTTAATTTTTTCTGCATTGTCTCCTTTATACAGTAGATCAACAGTTGAATTAAATGTAGCGAGCCAAGTAGCAAAGTGACTTTCTGTTAATTTCATTTTTTGATTTAAATTCAGATGTATTTCAAGAACGTTTCTATTGTAATTTCCTTTATGAAAAAGAGATTGTTCCCAAAAATCAACAATTATTGCGAGATGCTCTTCCATATTAATTTGTGCAACCTCGGTAAAAATATAATTTATCGAATTATCAATAAGGAGTTTCGAATAGAAAGCAGACATTAAAGTTTCTATTTCCTTTCTTGAGGTGATATCTTCCATGGGGATGAAGGTAATAAATAATTAATGTTGGACAAAGTTAATACAGTGAAAATGCTAATAAAATATAGATTGTAATGCATCGTCTGAGGTTGTAACGCTTGATTTTATCTATAGATGTGATATTTTAGTGTTGATGCTCTGTGTTTTGTTAAAAATGGATGATATAAATTAATTCAGCCAAGAATAGTATCAATTAATTTTACTTCCTTTGTCTTGTAAATGATCAGTAAATGGGAAAGAAAATAACGCTTCTTGTACTTGGGTTTTTGCTTTTGATGGCAGGATGTTCCAAACCAAAAGAAGTAAGCACGTCATTTTATCTTTGGAAGAGTATATTGAAAAAAGAAGATGTTGATAGAAAGTATATGGAGGCTTTGCATACTCAAAAATTATATTTTCGTTTTTTTGATATCGATAATAAAGGAAATGGGGCAATACCTGTCGGTGAAATTAAGAAATTTGAAGAGCTACAATTTCCGGCGATACCCGTTGTGCCTGTCATATTTATTACGAATAGAACCTTTGAAAATATTTCTCAAACAGAATTAGATACATTGGCCAATCGTACGGTGAAAAAGATTGATGGATTATACAATAGAATTTTTAAAACTTTTCCATCGGCATATCAGTTTGATTGTGATTGGACGGCAGGAACAAAAGAAAACTATTTCACATTTTTGAGGTTGATTAAAAAGAAGCGAACAGCTGCACATTTGAGTTGTACAATTCGTTTGCATCAAGTTAAGTTTTATAAGAAGACTGGTATTCCACCAGTAGACAGAGGTGTCTTAATGTACTATGCTTCTTCTGAACCGACAGATTTTAAAGCTAAAAATTCAATTTTAGATAATAAAGAAGCTTCGAAGTATATACAAAATATGGAAACCTATCAATTGCCATTAGATATTGCATTGCCTTTGTATAGTTGGGGAATTGTACAGAATACTTTTGGTAAAATAAAATTGATTAATGGCGTTCGAAATTCAGAGTTAAAAGCAAATCCTTCTCTTTACAAAGAAGAAGGCGAAAACTTTTACCGCGTAGTAGAACCTCATTATTTAAAAGGAATGTGGCTGAATAAAGATTTCAAAATAAAAGTGGAAGAAGTAGAGGAGTCTACATTGATTGAAGCGGCTAAAACACTAAAGCATAAACTAAATAATGACAAAATTGAAATCATATTCTATCATTTAGATCAAGAGATTTTAAAACACTATTCAACGGATAAATTACAAACTATACTAAATATTTTTTCATCATGATTCGATTGCGATACCTTATATTTTTAGTCGTTTTTTTTGCACCACTAAAAACATTTATGAATGCCTGTGGAGGTGATTGGGATGAGGATTATTATTACTATAATCTATATGATCAACTTTTGATAAAAGACAAGAGTATAACACCCTTTTTATTGACGTATAATAATGGTTTCTATAGTACAGGTACAGAAAATGATACGCCAGATGAAAATATTCAAGCCTGGAAGAAATTTGCTTCCGATGATCCGGTGATTGCAAATCTATCTGAAAAAGATTGGGCAAATTGGGTATATAAATCAACAATAAAAGATTTAGTGAAATTCAAATATGATTCACAAAAAGCAAAAGCTATTGTTGAATATTTAAGGTATGCCAAAACATTAGAACCCTACGCATTAGCAGATAATGGATGGGAACCTCATAGAGGTGAAAAAGCAAGCGGTACAGTATATCAGGATTTAATCAAAGAAGGGATGGCTTTCTATAAAAACACGCCATTCAATGAAATTAAACTTCGTTATGGATATCAATTAGTTCGTTTTGCCCATTATTCAGGAGAAAATGAACAAGCAGTAAAGCTGTTTGATGCTTATGTGAAGCCATTGGACAATAATAATATTATTTATTATTATGCGCTAGAGCAAATGGGGGGAGTGTTGACAAATCAGAATAAAATTGGCGAAGCATCCTATTTGTTCAGTCGAGTTTTTGATAATACAAAAGACAAAAAAGAAAGTGCTTATTTAAGTATTAAACTTCAGAATGAAAAAGACTGGAAAACAGCCTTGAAGAAATGTAAAAGTGGAAAGGAAAAAGCAGCGCTATATGCAATGAGAGGATACAATGCCTTTAATGATGAGATGGCAGAAGTGGAAAACATTATGAAAGTAGATGCTGGATCACCTTACACAGAATTATTAGCAGTGCGTTATATTAATAAGCTAGAAAGACAAATACTAACAGTGCCTAATGGATATAGCTATTATCAAGACGATAAAGGAGCGCCTACATTTTTAAGCCCTTCTCAAGAAATAACAAACCAGATCAATAAAGCCCAAGAGATTGTGGTGAAGATGATTAAAAATAAAGGTGTTGAGAGAAAAGATTTTTGGAATGTATATTTAGCACACCTGTCTTTCTTGAAGAGAGATACAAATAAAGTGAATGCGATTTTGGATGAAGTGAAAACGAATGATGAAGCTTTATTGAAACAGATTAGCAGGACCAGATTCAATGCCTATTTAGCAAGTTTAACAGAATTAGGAGCCAAAGAAGAACAGAAAATTAAGGAATACCTAGGTCAAAAGTCAGCAGATAAAGACTATATCTATGAGGTTGTGGCTCATGTTTATAAAATGAGAGGACAAGATGCAAAAGCATTCATGGTTCACAATACTATTCCGGCATTATTTGATAATCCAAATTTGAAGATTATCGATGATTTAATTAAATCCTATGAAGGAAACATCCCTTTTGTATTTTTATCTGAAGGGTACGTAGAAGAACCAGTAAAAAATATTTTGGCATCATTATATGATTTAAAAGGAACATATTATTGGAGGAATAATGATTTGCAAAATGCATTAGTATGGTTCAATAAAGTTCCTAATGAATATCAAATGGCAACCTATGATTACAATTGGGAAACGAAAAAAAGAACAAAACGTAAGTTTGGGAAAACGGAATTTAATGGATACAGTAATATTCCAAAGCTAATTTTTAGCAATAGAATAAAAATGAGTTTTGAAGCAGCACAAGGAAAAGTGATGACTGATGTGGTGGTGAATCTGAAAGGATTTTCATTTATTCCTAAAATGATGAATAAGAAAACCTTGGTAACTGCATTAATTAAGCTTGAGGCAATGTCCAAAGAAAACTCAGAGTTAGGAGCACAAGCAAATTACTTACTGGGGAATTATTATCAAAATATAAGTGGAGCAGGTTACTATAGAAATATACCATTTTATAAAGAATCAAATTGGTACAATTCAAATCTGTATTCTACAGGGCAAGAAGTAAAAGTAGATGATTTATCTGCAATGTATAATTATAAAAGCATTGGATATACAGTGATGGTTAATAATGACTTGAAAAAAATACTTGAATACTATAAACTAGCAATAGCCAACTCTAAGGATAAAGAATTTAAAGCAAAAGCTGTGTTTATGGCAGCATCTGTTGAGAGAGATATTTATTTCGGACAAGACTATAATACATGGTATGATCTTAAAAAAGATGCTAATGCAAGAGTATATGATTATTTCAGTACTTTGAAAGTGAGTTATAAAACTACAAAGTTTTATAAAGAAGCATTGTCAAAATGTAAGTACTTTGAATACTACGTTGGAAGAAGCTAAGATTGAAAAATATAAATTATATTTGGAGAGGTGGTCTGAAAAGATCACCTCTTTTTTTACCATCACACTATAAGCCGTTAGATTAATACTATAATAAGAACATGGAAATAATAGAAATAGCATTGGTTTTTGCATTCGTTGTATGGGTAATAGGATATTTGTGGGCAGGAATAATTGAGCCAATATATATGCACTTTTTTAAAAAACCAGTTTATATTCATTGGTCCGTTTTCAAAAAAAGAATCACGCTGGAACAGTTAAATGTACTAGAAAGAGAAAGTCAGTTTTATAATCAGTTATCCTTAAAAAAGAAGGAGTATTTCGAACACCGAGTACATTATTTTATTACAAACTATGAATTTGAAGGTCGAGAAGGTTTTCATATTACAGACGATGTGAAAGTTAGCTTAGCAGCGACCTATGTAATGCTCACTTTTGGAATGAGGAATTATAAGATCAATGTTTTTACGAAGATTATAATTTACCCATCCGTCTACTTTTCGACTAGAAATGAAGAATACCACAAAGGAGAATTCAATCCAAAAATGAAAGTAATTGTTTTCTCTTGGGAAGATTTTATTCAAGGAAATAAAGATAAAGAAGACAATCTCAATTTAGGGCTACATGAATTTGCACATGCACTTCATTTTCACTGTGTAAAATATAAAGATTCCAGTGCGATAATTTTTGCACAAGGCTATCAAGAGATTAAAAAGTATGTAAATAATCCTGAAAATCAGAAATTATTATTAGAGAAAAAATACTTCAGAGCCTACGCCTTTGTTAACCCTGTGGAGTTTATTGCTGTGATTCTGGAATACTTTTTTGAAACCCCCGAAGATTTTAAAAGTAACTTCCCTTTGTTATATCGTAAGGTTTCAATCATGATTAATCACAAAAGTTAATTTATTAGTGATATTTTCAATTAAATCATAAAATTATTGATATAGTATATTATTTTTGTTTTATTTTGGGATATTATTAACCTAATAAATACCCATACATGATTCAGAAAACTACTTTAAAAAGAAATGGCCTTTTTGCAACAAACCCTTTATTCCTATCGTTAGCATTATTCTCCATTTCAACCTTTTCTATTGCACAACAGCAATACATTAACGGTAATCTTTCTACAGGAGCAACATCAAAAAATGGAACAGCAGCTCCGGCAGGCTACACTTGGAGTGAACTTCAAAATGACGCAGGCGTTACTACAATCAGTAATACAAACACAGGATTTGGTGCGGCAATAGCAGGAGATCTTTCTATGGCAGATGATTTTACTGTACCAGCCGGACAAACATGGAATGTGAGTAAGCTTACTTTTTATGCTTATAAAACAGGAGCAGCAGCTACTCCATCACCTTTTAATGATTTAAGAGTTGTGATACACAATTCGAATCCAGCTTCAGGACCAACAGCTATTGTATATGGAGATTTGGACGTGAATATTTTTGGTGCATCAAGTGATGCTTTGATGTATAGAGTAGGGAATACTTTATACCCAACGCCAACTACACCAGGTACATCAAGAAAAATTTGGAAAATCGAAAGTGCTCCAATTACTTTAAGTTTGCCAGCAGGAACATATTGGGTTGAATTCCAAATTGGAGACATTGCTGGAACAGGGAATTTTACTCCAGCGAGTACAGTTGTTGATGCAAGAACTCAAGCGGGTTACAATGCAATTCAGTTTGATCCAGGAACATCTGCTTGGGTTTCCTTAGTAGATACTGGGAATCCAGCTACTGCACCAGATGTTGCTGTAGATATTCCTTTTATTGTTGATTACGGAACACTAGGAGTAGATGACTTGGAAGCGCGTAATAATTTTGCAATGTATCCAAATCCATCCAAAGGAGATTTAAACCTAAAATGGAATAATACATTATCAGATTTGCAGGCAGAAAGCTTAGAGATCTATGATATAAAAGGAGTAAGGGTATTCAGTAAAAAAATTACAGGCACAGATAATGCTTCTGTGGATATCTCAAGTTTAACTTCAGGAGTGTACATGTTGAAATTAATTGATAAGTCAGGAGAGAGCTTGACGGTTAAAAAATTAATTAAAGAATAGTAAGTAAGTATTTTTGTTATAAGTGAAAAGCCGCTGAATCCATAAGATTCAGCGGCTTTGTTTTATATATTGAATAAAGATTTAAATTTTTGTAATTGCTTTTAAATCTTTTATCGTTTCAATGGGATCAGTAGCTTTGAATACAAAACTTCCAGCAACTAATACATCAGCACCAGCTTCAGCAAGTTGTTTTGCGTTTTTATTAGTAACTCCACCATCCACTTCAATTAAAGTAGCAGCATTATTTCGGGTAATCATTTCTTTTAGTTGTTTTACTTTTTTATAGGTATTTTCAATAAAAGATTGACCACCAAATCCTGGATTTACACTCATAATACATACTAAGTCAATGTCATTAATAACATCTTCCAATAAGTTTACATTCGTGTGAGGATTAAGCGCAACACCAGCTTTCATTCCTTCCGCTTTTATGGCTTGAAGAGTTCGGTGTAGGTGTGTACAAGCCTCATAGTGTACCGTTAATATATTTGATCCAAGTTGAGCGAAAGTTTTGATGTAACGATCAGGATCGATAATCATTAAATGTACATCAATAGTTTTTTTTGCGTGTTTGTTGATTGTTTCCAGAACAGGCATTCCGTAGGAAATATTCGGAACAAATACACCATCCATGATGTCAATATGAAACCAATCGGCTTCACTATTATTAATCATTTCAAGGTCACGTTGTAAATTACCAAAATCCGCTGCTAGTACAGAGGGTGCAATTAAAGTATTTTTCATTATTAGTGTTGTTGTTTAGGCAAAGATAAATAAAAGTTTACAGTTTTATGAGGAACAATAAATACAGTTTGCAGAAATTATACAAGGGTATAAAAAAATAAAACTCCGGTAATCAGCCGGAGTTTCAATCATCAATCAAAAAACGAACAGTTATTGAAACTGTTGTTGTCTTCCATTGTTATCTACAAAAGAGATGCCAATGATATGGTTATTAACCTAAATAAGTTTTTAATATTTTACTTCTAGAAGTATGTTTTAGTCTACGGATTGCTTTTTCTTTAATTTGACGTACACGTTCACGTGTTAAATCAAAAGTTTCTCCGATTTCTTCTAAGGTCATAGGGTGTTGATCTCCTAAACCAAAATATAAACGTACAACGTCAGCTTCACGTGGTGTTAGTGTTTCTAATGCACGTTCTATTTCTGTACGTAATGACTCATGGATTAATTCTCTATCAGGATTTGGTGACTCACCAGAACGTAAAACGTCATATAAGTTAGAGTCTTCTCCTTCAACTAATGGAGCATCCATAGATAAATGACGACCAGAGTTTTTCATACTCTCTTTTACGTCATTCACTGTCATGTCAAGTTCTTTTGCAATTTCTTCTGCTGAAGGTGGACGTTCATTAGATTGCTCTAATAAAGCGTACATTTTATTGATTTTATTAATCGAACCAATTTTGTTCAACGGTAAACGTACAATACGAGACTGTTCGGCTAGAGCTTGTAAAATTGATTGACGAATCCACCACACTGCATAGGAAATAAATTTGAAACCACGCGTTTCATCGAAACGTTGTGCAGCTTTGATCAAACCTAAGTTACCTTCATTAATCAAATCGGGAAGTGTTAAACCTTGATTTTGGTACTGTTTTGCTACAGATACAACAAAACGTAAGTTAGCTTTAGTTAATTTCTCTAAGGCTCTCTGATCTCCGGCTTTAATCTTCTGTGCTAATTCTACTTCTTCGTCAGCAGTAATTAAGTCAACTTTTCCAATTTCTTGTAGGTATTTGTCTAAGGAAGCAGTTTCACGATTGGTAACCTGCTTGGTAATTTTAAGTTGTCTCATGTAAGAATCTCCTCAATTTTTAAGTGTACCATAGTTATACGTAACTCAGTGTACAAAAGTTACAATTTTGTTGAAAATATTTTTTATTTAACCTTGTGAAGTCATAAATTAAATATAGAGTGCTTAACTTTAATGCTTTTTTTGAAATCAAATAGTGTTGTAATGTATTGATAATTAATGTTTTATTCTGCTCTATTGGTTTCTTCTTTATTTCCAAATTCCCTTTGGCTATGCTTTGTTTTTTTACTACCCAATTTATAAATTAATGAAAAACGGAAGGATCTTTCATCAAAATAAATAGATTTAGTTTGTTCAACATTGTTCGTGTAGGTAGTTTGTTGCGGTTTGTTGGTCTTTAGGATATCAAATACAGTTAATTTAAATAATAAATTGTTTTTTGTCAGATTATATTTTAGACCCATATCAAAACTAGATGTGCTTTTAAATTCACCAATCAATGCTTTGAATGGAGCATTATACCAAAAATTAACCTCCCCTTGCCAAGACTTCGATGGGTTCAAATTGATAGAGTTGTTAGTGGAGAAATAATAGCACATACCGCTAAAAGACCTGCTATTTGTTTCCTTTTCAAGTTGAGTATCACAATAAAATAAATTCACCTGATTGTAACTCTGTAGCCAAGGAATAGTGTTGTATATGAAAGTTTCAGAAATACCATAGTTATATTGAGTATAGAAATTATCCATTTTTAATAAGGTAGTGTTAGTTGCTACATCAATTATAGGCAACTGAGACATCCCATTCGTTTCTTTAGTCAGGTAGATATTTGAAATTAATTTGTTTTTATAATTGTGTGAAATCTCAATTTTGTCAGTGTAAGAAGGCTGTAAAAAAGGATTTCCTTCAGTGAACGTATAAATATTAAAATACCATCGAAAAGGGTTCAGTCCCCAATACGAAGGACGATTAATACGTCTATTATAATTAAGATTGAACGTATTTTTCTCATTTAATGTATAGGATACATAAACGGTAGGGAATAAACGGAGATAATCATTACTGAACTCTTCATTCGTGAACTTAGATAAACTCTTATTTTGAGTTGATTCCAATCGTATCCCTGCTTGAAAGGTCCATTGTTTGTTTAACGTCTTTTTAGCGCCAAGATAAACAGCCTGCGTATTTTCGTGATAATCAAAATCATCATGTTGAGAAGGCTCTACATTCGGGCTAGAGTTGATATTCTTGAAGTCAATAGTATTATTGTTATTGGTGAAGCTAAATTTTACACCAAAATTAATCTCAATAGATTCTAGAGGATAATTAATATCCACTTTTGTACTGTAATTATTAATGTTTTGTAAACTACTATTATTTGCTTCTAAAAATAAATCAGAAGCATTCGGAGTGTTGAAGGTTGTATTTCGTGATGTGAAATCTCTGCTTTGAGTGATATTGTATTTGAAATAATCAACATCAATAGAGATGTTTTTGCCTAAAGTGTCAATGGTGTGTACAAAATTCAAATTGATGGAATGACGGTAATTGTCTTTGTCGTTTTGACCAAAAGTTGAATTAAGTCCTTCGGGAACATTTGTAAAGCGATTAGACATTTTAATCGTATTAGCATCCGTACTATTAGGGTTAAAAGAACCACCAAAATATTCCATACCAATAGTACTCTTTTCGGTCAATTGATAATTCATGCCAATACGACCTCTTATGAATTCTTTTCTATCTTTCCTTCTAATGTCGCCTTCCCATTGTTGAGTTGGAAATTTTGTGTCTATAGTTTCTAGTGCTGCTTCAGAACCCTGCTTAGCGCCAATATCGATTAAAAAACCAAATCGATCTTTCTGATAATTAAAATTAGCATTACTCAATAGAGCAGAATAGGTAGTTTGAATATAAGTGGATTGTAGTGTGGATTGCCATGAATCTTTAACGGTGGTTTTCATGATAATATTAATCAAGCCACTATTTCCTTCTGCGTCATATTTAGCCGGAGGTGTGGTGATTAATTCTATTGTTTTGATGTTGTCCGAGCTTAATGATCTTAGGTAAGTATTAAGTTCCTCGCCACTCAGTTGTATTAAACGCTCATCGACCATTACGCGGACATCGCTTTTACCAATAATACTAATGGCACTACTTTGAACCCTCACTCCGGGGATTATTTTTATAAGATCAAGTGCATCGCCACCCGAAGAGGAAATACTATTTTCTACATTAAAAATTAGGCGATCTGTTTTACTTTCAAATCGTTTCTGTTCTCTTTGAACAAGTACTTCATTCAACTCGATGTTCTTTGTGAGTTTGAGAATACCTAAGTTCAGGTCGCTTTTAAGTGATATTTCTGAGCTGTAAATTATTTGATTGAGTTTGTATACACTGATGGTGTAAGAACCATTCTTCAAAGAAGTTTTAAATATCCCTTTTTCATTGGTTAGGCTTAAATTTTTCAGAATATCATTTTGATAAAAATGAACTTCAACAAAATCCTGTGGTGTATTGTTTTCATCTGTAACCTGACCTGATACTCTGGATCCTTGGGCTTGCACAAAAGTTGATAATAGCAAGATTAATCCATGAAGCAGTATATTCTTTGTTTTTAAGGGATACTTAAATAAGGTATATATAAAGGTTGGTTGATTCAAAACAGTAGGGCTATTTTATTAATCTTGGGTTAATTAAAGATTAATAAAAATAGTCTTTTTTTGTTTATTTGATATCTTGGAGTATCTTTTTTGTTAAAAAAAACGAAAATGAAAGAATTATTAAGAATATTTAGATTATTTGATTCATTTTTTAAGATTTTGTTTTAATGCGTTTGGATTGATTGGGAAAACTGTAATTTTTTAATCTTATTTTTGGAGAATAATACTTAAAAACCCCGCTCCAAATGAATGAAGCGGGGTTTTTTATGAATTAACCTTAATTTGTAAATTAAGCTTGTGGAGCGTCTTTTTTCTCCTCTCTAGGAGGTCTAGGCATTAAAGCTTTTTTAGACACTTTTGCTTTTTTAGTTTTAGGATCAATACCCATGTATTTCACATCAAACACATCACCAATTTTCATTACATCGGCAACAACTTCAATGCGTTTCCAATCAATTTCTGATACGTGTAATAATGTTTCTTTACCTGGTACAAATTCTACAACTGCACCAAAGTCAAGTAGCTTCACTACTTTTACAGTATAAGTTTCACCTTCAACAGGAGCAAATATTGAGTTTTGAATAGCAGCAATAGCTTTATCCATACCTTCTGGTTTAGTACCTAAGATTTCGATAATTCCAAAATTGCCTTCTTCATTAATAACAATAGTAGTTTCAGTATCAGCTTGTAATGCTTGAATGTTTTTACCTCCAGGTCCGATAATTGCTCCAATGAATTCCTTAGGAATTTCCATTTTAATAATTTTCGGTGCCTTTGGTTTTACAGTTACTTTAGGTGTAGCAATAACTTCAGTCAATTTACCTAAAATGTGTAAACGTCCTTCGCGTGCTTGGTCTAAAGCTTTTTCCATAATGTCATAAGCTAAACCTTCAATCTTGATGTCCATTTGACATGCTGTAATTCCGTCTGCAGTACCTGTAACTTTAAAGTCCATGTCTCCTAAGTGATCTTCATCACCTAAGATATCAGATAATACAGCCCATCTTCCTGTTTTATCATCTGAGATTAATCCCATTGCGATACCAGAAACTGGTTTTACGATTTGTACACCTGCATCCATTAATGCTAATGTTCCAGCACATACTGTAGCCATTGAAGACGAACCGTTAGATTCTAATACTTCAGATACAATACGAATAGTATAAGGGTTTTCTGCTGGAATCATGTTTTTCAAAGCACGTTGTGCTAAGTTACCATGACCAACTTCTCTTCTTGATGTTCCTCTTAGTGGTTTTGCTTCACCAGTAGAAAAAGGAGGGAAGTTATAGTGTAAGTAGAATTTCTCTTCACCTTGTTGAGTAGGAGAGTCAATTACATTAGCTTCACGAGAAGTACCTAATGTTACTGTCGCTAAAGCTTGAGTTTCTCCTCTTGTAAAGATTGCAGATCCGTGTACAGAAGGTAAATAATCAACTTCACACCAGATAGGTCTGATTTCTGTTGTTTTTCTACCGTCAAGACGTAGTCCTAAATCAAGGATAACGTTACGAACTGCTTCTTTTTGTGTTTTGTAGAAGTATTTGCTAACAAGATCTTCATTTTCTGCCAACTCTTCTTCTGTAAATGATGCTTTTACTTCATCCTTTATTAAAGAGAATTTTTCAGTTCTTTCTTGTTTTCCTGTTCCTTCTTTTGCAACTGCATATACTTTATCGTATGCAGCTTCGCGAACTTTAGCTAAAATGGCGTCGTCATTTCTTTCTTCGTCATAGCTTCTTATTTCGCCTTTCCCAACAGCAGCTTTTAATCTTTCTTGAGCAGCAATTTGAACTTTGATAGCATCGTGAGCAAATTTAATGGCTTCAACCATTTCTTTTTCTGAAATTTCTTTCATCTCACCCTCTACCATCGCGATAGAATCTTTAGATGCTCCGATCATCATGTCGATGTCAGATTTTTCTAATTCTTCTCTGCTTGGATTGATTATAAATTTACCGTCTATTCTTGCTACACGAACTTCAGAAATTAGTGTAGAAAAAGGAATATCAGAAAGTGCTAATGCAGCTGAAGCAGCTAAACCAGCTAATGAATCTGGCATTACGTTTTCGTCATGAGACATTAATTGAATCATAACTTGAGTTTCCGCATGATAATCGTCTGGGAAAAGTGGACGCAATACACGGTCTACTAATCTCATAGTTAAGACTTCACTATCACTTGGTCTAGCTTCACGTTTGAAAAAACCACCTGGAAAACGTCCAGCAGCGGCAAATTTCTCACGATAATCTACAGTTAAAGGTAAAAAGTCAATACCTGGGCTCGCTTTACGAGCAGATACAACTGTGGCAAGCAACATAGCATCGCCCATTTGTACTACTACTGAACCGTCGGCTTGTTTGGCTAATTTACCGGTTTCGATTGAGATGCTTCGTCCATCTCCCAAATCGATGATTTCTCTAGTTACTTTAGGAATCATAAGTTGTAATTTTTTGATTAAACAATGGGTTTCAAGTTGTGTTGTAGTTGTTGTGTGTAGTTGTGCGAAACCCAATGAAAAACCAAACTTTTTCTGTTAATATATAAAAAACAAAAAGAGGCGCGCGGGCACCTCTTTTCTTGTGATTATTTTCTGATGTTTAATTCTTTGATAATCTCACGGTATCTGTTAATCTCTTTTTTCTTTAGATAATCTAGTAAGCTTCTTCTTTTACCTACCAACATCACTAGAGAACGCTCTGTGTTGAAATCATGACGATTTTTTTTCAAGTGTCCTGTTAGGTGATTGATTCTAAATGTGAAAAGTGCAATTTGCCCTTCAGCTGAACCTGTGTTCGTTGCTACTTTACCGTGTTTTGCGAAAATTTCTTCCTTAACTTCTTTAGTTAAATACATGCCAATATTATTTTAATGATTCTTATGTATATGATATAGCTTTTATATCAAGGCGCAAAGGTAATATTTATTTTTAAAACTACAACTAAAAATTACATTTCAGTTTAAGTTTTATTGGAGGCTATTATTTCCTCCTTATTATTATAGTATACTAGAAATGTTTTGCGATTTCTTTGTTTACAAATTCTAAGAAATGTTCGTCCATTTCTGTGAAAGGATCTATTACATTAGAATCGATATCTATTTGCCCGATATTTTCTCCATTGACAAACAATGGAATTACAATTTCCGATTTAACCGTAAAGCTACAAGCAATATAATTATCCTGTGCTGCTACATCGGGAACTACAAAGTTCTGATTGGATACTGCAACTTGACCGCAAATCCCTTTTCCAAATGGAATAACAGTATGGTCTGTAGGAGCACCAGCATAAGGACCTAATAATAATTCTTCCTTAGAACCATTTCGGAAATAAAATCCGACCCAGTCATAATAGTCAATATTGTCCTTTAATAAGTGACAAATTTGCAAAAGCTTCTCTTCTCTTAAAGTATGAGTATGAGAAAGTATATCGGTTACCTTTGGTTTTAGTTCTTCGAAAGTCATTGTTTTTTTCTTTTTACAAAAGTATTTAATTATGATTCTTTTGAATGATATAGAAATGTTAAAATACGAATTGAAAATTTTATCATTATTTGCTATAATTAAATCATTGCTAGAACAGATGTTTTAGATATTTTTGTATCCGAAATCATTTCCTATATAAAATGAGCCTGAAAAAATGTACATTATTCTTTTTAACTGCAATGCTGATGTTGTCAAACATTGGGCTGGCATTTAATGTGCATTATTGTGGGGGAGAAATTGCCTCAGTTTCGACTGTTTATTTTATGGATGATTCTTGCGCTATGCCAGTGGCAAAAGACCAAAAATGTTGTAAGAGTAGCGATGTCAAGTCCGATTGCTGTAAAAGTAAAGTTGTTCATTTACACGATAAAACGGATACCGTTATAGTAAAAACATTTTCTTTCAACATAGATCACTTATTCCGATTTGATGAATGGGAATCTTTGACTGCACTAGGGTATGTACCCTTACAGACTACTGAACTTCAGTATTATTACTGTGATGCAAATGCACCTCCGCTATTTAAACTATATTGCCAATACACTTTATACGCTTGATTCGAATGTTTTTATAATCGTTTAATCACTAACCATGTGATTTTTACTAATGAGAACATTTAAATTTAGATTATGCATAAACAAATTATAGTAATACTATTTGTGATGCTTTCTATAAATGCCTTTTCACAGGAAGAGCTGAAAGGTATAATTTATGAAGCGACAGAAGCAAATAAAAACACACCATTATTTGGTGCCAATATCAATTGGTTAGGAACATCAATTGGTACACAGACCAATGAAAAAGGAGAATTTTTATTACCCTACAAATCAGAATACACCGCAATAGTTATTACGTTTATTGGACTGAAATCCGAAACAATAACTATAGCATCACCAACCTTTATAAAGCATACGTTAGAGCCTGATAATACACTGGATGAAGTTGTGATTGAAGAAAAACGTAAAAGTTTACAACGCTCTTATAGACAAGTGGCCAATGTAATGACGTTGAGTAGCAAGGAACTATTGAAAGCGGCATGTTGTAATCTTTCCGAAAGTTTCGAGACCAATCCATCTATTGATGTGAATTTTTCAGATGCTATTACAGGGAATAAACAAATCAAAATGTTAGGGCTTACAAGCCCTTATATATTAATAGCAGAAGAAAATATTCCTTCCGTTCGCGGCGCTTCTCAAGCCTATGGATTGTCTTTTACGCCAGGAACTTGGGTAGAAAGTATTCAGATTACAAAAGGAGCAGGTTCAGTTGTCAATGGTTATGAAAGTATTTCGGGACAAATCAATACCGAATTAATTAAACCAGTAAATGATATTCCATTCTTTCTAAATGCCTATGCTTCTACCGATAGCCGATTTGAGTTGAATACCCATTTCAATAAAAAAGTAAATGACAAATGGAGTACAAGTTTGTTTTTACACGGAAACACCAGAGTGTCAAAAAATGACATGAATGATGATGGTTTTTTAGACAATCCTTTAGCCAAACAAATTAATGTACTCAACCGTTGGCAATATACCGATGCGGAAAAAGGATGGGTAAGCTTTCTGAATTTTCGTTATATGAAAGATGAAAAGCAATCTGGGCAAATGGATTTTGATCCGAAGTGGGATAAGTTGACAACCAATTATTGGGGATCTGAAATTAATACAGAGAAAATAGATGCTTCCGCAAAATTAGGATATGTATTTCCAGATATGCCCTATCAGAGTATTGGGATTCAAGCAGCATTTAATAGCCATAAACAAGATTCTTATTTTGGTTTGAATCAGTACAATATCGATCATAAGAGTTTATTTTCAAATATAATTTTCAATTCGATTATCTCGAATACATTGCATAAATTTTCAACAGGATTGAACTTTATGTACGACCATTATGATGAAATGTTGAATGTTAATGATTATGGAAGAACAGATAATTCAGTAGGCGCATTTTTTGAATATACCTACGATAATACAGATGATTTTAGTTTGATTGCTGGTGGTCGAATGGACTATCATAATCGTTTAGGATTCTTTATTACACCAAGATTACATGCTCGTTATAATCCTTGGGATAGAGCGGTCATTAGAGCATCTGTAGGAAGAGGAAAACGAAGTGCTAATATTTTTGCAGAAAATCAATCACTACTTTCCACCTCTCGTACTTTTCAAATATTGAATACGAATGGGAATATTTATGGGTTAAATCCAGAAATAGCTTGGAACTACGGGTTGAGTTTCACACAAGGTTTTTCTGTTTTTAATAGAAATGCAGAAGTGGTAGTAGATTTCTACCGCACCGATTTTCAAAACCAAGCGGTTGTTGATTTATACCAAAGTCCTCAACAAGTAATCTTCCATAATCTGGAAGGAAAATCATTTGCCAATAGCTTTCAGTTTGAATTCAATTATGAAGTATTGAAAAGCCTGAATTTAAGAACAGCCTATAAGTACTATGATATTCAAACGGATTATCTAAGTGGAAGAAATCAGAGTCCATTACAGGCAAAACATCGATTTTTCGCTAATTTAGCCTACGAGACACCTGTGACGGACAAAGGAAAACAGTGGCGATTTGATTATACCTATAATTGGTTAGGAGAACAAAAACTACCAACTACGGCATCCAATCCAACCCAATACCGATTACCAGAATATTCTCGTGCGTTTTCTTTAATGAATGCTCAAGTAACTCATGTTTTTTCATCCAAGTTTGAAATATATGTGGGAGCAGAGAATATTACAAATTATAGACAAGACAATGCTATTGTAGGAAGTGATGATCCTTTTGGTGCTTATTTTGATAGCTCGATGATTTACGCGCCTATTTTTGGTAGAATGTTTTATGGCGGATTGCGCTTTAGTATTAAATAACTTAGAATTTTAAAAAATAGAGAAATGATGAAAAAAATGTTTTTTATACTCGTGTTTACTGTGATGGGGATTACTGCTCAAGCACAGGAAAAAAGTAAAAATGCCAAGTATGATGTAGAGGTAAAGGGAAACTGTGAACTCTGTAAGAAAAGAATTGAAAAAGTAGCCTTTAGTGTTTCAGGAGTGAAATCCGCAGTTTGGAATCCAGAGGACAAAAAACTTCATGTGATTTTAAATGAACAAAAGAATGATTTAGTAGCAGTAAAGAAAGCTGTTGCCAAAGTAGGACATGATGCTGATGATGTTAAAGCTACAGATGATGACTACAGTAAATTACATCATTGTTGTTTGTATGAAAGATAATAGAATGTATTCAAACTCTTTATGGATTTCTGTAAGGAGTTTGTTTGCTTTTTAGAAAGCAAATAATGCAATCTATAAATACGCAGTAAAGTACCCGTTACGCAATTCATGAGTGACGAATGCTATTTGAATTGAATTAAAATATAAAAAATGAAGAAGATTAAATCCGTGTTTGTTTTTCTTGGACTAACAGTATTAGTATGGTCTCAGAATATGGAAGCACAAGAATTAAAAAAGATTGAAGAAACAGCTCCACCAAAACAAGAATTTTGGAAAGACCGAAAAATCTTTCTGAATGAAGAGGGATCAAATTATTTGAAATTTGCGATACTCGCACAGGTATGGGTTAGAGATATGCAGTATAATCCAGGATCTACTATTTTTGGAGAACCCAAAAATAATGGAACAGATATTGGGATTCGTCGTTTTAGAGTTCAAATGTATGGTCAGATAGCCGATCGTGTTTTTATTTATTCTCAAGTAGGACAAAATAACTTCAATAATATTTCAGATCGTAAGCAAGGGTTTTTTCTTCATGATGCAGTAGGAGAATATGCCTTAGACAAAGAGAAAATATCGCTTGGAGCTGGATTGACAGGATGGGCGGGTCTTTCTCGGTTTTCATCTTCTTCGGTAGGATCATTTATGGGAATGGACGGTGCTTTGTTTTTAGAAAGTACAAATGATGTTAGTGATCAGTTTGTTCGTAAACTGTCCGTGTATGCCAAAGGTAAATTAGGCAAGTTCGATTACCGTGTAACGATTGCACAGCCTATGGCAATTCAAAAAACAGTGGGATATGTTCCTACGTTAGGAGAGCGATCAAGCTTTTCTCCAAAACCACCAGAAATGCAATACAATGGATACTTTCAATACCAATTTAAAGATCAAGAATCGAATTTGATGCCCTATGCAACAGGTACCTATTTGGGCAAGAAAAATGTACTGAATATTGGAGCAGGATTTATCTATCAAAAAGATGCCATGTGGCAAAAAATGGCAAATGATACGACTTACTCTAATATGGTACACTTGTCTGCCGATATATTTTATGATGCACCTATTGGAACAAAAGGAGAAGCAGTAAGTGTATATGGGAATTTCACCCATTATGATTTTGGGTCCAATTATATTCGTAATACAGCGCCGCTAAATCCTGCAAACGGAAGTAATGATCCAACCATTTTAAACGGTGGTGGAAATGGATTCCCAGCTTACGGGACAGGGAATGTGTTGTATGCACAAGTAGGTTATAAATTTAAAGATAATCTAATTGGGAAAACAACATTAATGCCTTACGTTGCTATGCAGCATGCGCATTATGAACGTTTAAATCAAGATATGAATTTTTATGATATAGGAGTAAACTGGCTATTGGCAGGACAGACTTCTAAATTTACAGTGTCATATCAAAATAGACCAATTTATAATACAAGTGGAGATTTAACAGGACATAAAGGAGCAGTAACGGCACAATATCAGGTTTCGTTTTAATTGACCTTTTGTCATGCCATAATAATTAAACAAACGTGTAGTGAAGGCTTCGGTTTTTTTTATGAATATGTTTACCAAATCTTAGGATTAATATAATCTGAATTATGACGATGCTTAGTGGAGTATTAATAAATTTGATTATTAATAAAATGGAATGTTAAATAGGAGATTGAAAATTAAATAAACAATTCATTTTAACACCCTGTTTTGCTGGATTATTCCTAAAATTATCGGTTTTAACATTAAAATAACGAAAAAAATAGTTACTTTCACGACCCTAAAAAAGAGATAAATGAAGAGTAACAATAAACTGTTTATTGCGATAATAATTGGATTAGTGTTAGGAGTAGCATTAGGAGGAATTATACATTATGAGTATCAAGATGTTAAAGTCGAATTTGCTAAAAACATAAAGCTATTAGGTACTGTTTTTATTCGACTTGTTCAGATGATCATTGCCCCATTAGTTTTTTCAACTTTAGTAGTTGGAATTGCCAAAATGGGTGACATGAAAATGGTAGGTAGAGTTGGCGGAAAAGCTATGGCCTGGTTTTTGTCAGCATCATTAATGTCATTAATGGTTGGTTTGGTTTTAGTGAATTGGTTAAAACCTGGAGTATCAACGAGTATTAAGATGGAAGACTTAGGATCTGCCGATGATCTTTTAAAATCAAGTCAATCCTTTTCATTAGAACAATTTGTAACGCACGTCGTTCCAAAAAGTATATTCGAATCCATGGCAACGAATGAAATCCTACAGATTGTAGTATTTTCAATATTGTTTGGAATCGCCTTGTCTTCTTTAGGGAATGCAGGAAAACCATTAATCAAAGCACTAGAGGCGGTGTCGCATGTCGTTTTGAAAATGGTAGGTTATGTGATGTGGGTAGCTCCATTAGGGGTACTAGGAGCAGTAGCAGCAGCAGTAGCAAATTATGGTTTTGAAATCTTCGGATTTTATGCCAAATATTTAGTGTCATTCTGTATCGGAATTATAGTGTTATGGATAATTCTGTTGGCAGTAGGATATTCGATATTAGGAAACCGTGTTTGGGATTTAATGAGAAGAATTAAAAGTCCATTGTTAATTGCTTTTTCTACTACAAGTAGTGAGGCCGTTTTTCCAAAACTAACAGAAGAGTTAGAGCGTTTTGGATGTGATAGTAAGATCGTTTCATTTACATTACCATTAGGATATTCGTTTAATCTAGACGGAAGTATGATGTACATGACTTTTGCAAGTATTTTTATTGCTCAAGTATATGGGATTGATATGCCGTTAGAAAAACAAATTTTAATGTTACTGGTTCTAATGCTTACAAGTAAAGGAGTGGCAGGGGTACCTAGAGCATCTTTAATTGTAATTGTTGCGACTTGTGCAATGTTTGGAATACCACCAGAGGGAATTGCTTTAATTTTGCCTATTGATCATTTCTGTGATATGGCAAGAAGTATGACCAATGTTTTAGGAAATGCTTTAGCGACAAGTGCTGTAAGCAAGTGGGAAGGTAAATTAGAAGAAAGTATAGATTAGTTAAATTTTTGTAGATGAATAATTTTGATTGGTTGCAGCTTATAAATCCTGAATTCTATATTTCAATGGAATTAGGAGGGGTGCGAATTGGGTTGTACGTAGTGCTTTTTATCATATTTGCTGAAACAGGATTGTTTGCCGGGTTCTTTTTGCCAGGCGATAGTTTATTGTTCTTGGCAGGAATTTATAGTAAAGAATTAGTTGAACAACTATTTGTTGTCGATAGCGATTTTTTAAATGTTGTAATATTAGCGTCGCTTATTGCGACAGCTGGAATCATAGGGAATATTGTGGGATATTGGTTTGGCGCGAAAAGCGGTGAATACCTGTATAATAAACAAGAGAGTTTTTGGTTCAAGAAGAAATACCTATTTCAATCAAAAGATTTCTTTGAGAAATATGGAGGAAGAGCCATTGTCTTTGCTCGTTTCTTGCCCGTTTTAAGAACTTTTGCACCGATTGTTGCAGGGATTGTTTTGATGGATAAAAAGAAATTCATGTTCTATAATATCCTAAGCTCTATCCTTTGGTCATTCAGTTTGATTATGGCGGGGCATTATTTATATGGGTTTTTCTTATCGAACTATGAGATTGATTTGAAAAAACACATTGAAATCATTATCATTATCATTGTATTGATTACAACAGTTCCGGTAATCGTTAAGTTTCTTAGAAAACCAAAAGAACAGGATACCAAGAGTAATCTATAACATATAATTCTATTTAGTAATAGAATATAAAACCCCAACTGGTCTATAATAGAGTAGTTGGGGTTTTCTGTTTTAGGGAAAGATACATTGTAAGGTGAGCTACTGTTTCGTAATGTTATCCCATAAAAAAAGGTTGTCCGTTAAGACAACCTTTTTTAATATATAGAGATGTGGTTTATTACATCATTCCTGGCATACCTCCGCCCATTGGCATTCCGCCACCAGCGTTTTCTTCTTTGATTTCAACTAAAGCACATTCAGTAGTTAAGATCATTCCAGCAACAGAAGCTGCATTTTCAAGTGCAACACGAGTTACTTTCTTAGGATCGATAATACCTGCTTTAAGCATGTCAACATACTCGTCAGTTTTAGCATTGTATCCAAAATCACCTTTTCCTTCAGCAACTTTAGCAACTACTACAGAACCTTCAAGACCTGCATTTTCAACAATAGTTCTCAATGGAGACTCAACAGCTCTAGAAACGATTTGGATTCCAGTTGCTTCATCAGCATTATCAGCTTTTAGGCTGCTAAGAACGTTTTTAGCTCTTAATAAAGCAACACCACCACCAGCAACGATTCCTTCTTCTACAGCTGCTCTAGTTGCGTGTAAAGCATCATCAACACGGTCTTTTTTCTCTTTCATTTCAACTTCCGATGCAGCCCCTACATAAAGTACAGCAACACCACCCGCTAATTTCGCTAAACGCTCTTGTAATTTTTCTCTATCGTAGTCAGATGTTGTAGAATCCATTTGACCTTTAATTTGGTTTACACGATTTTTAATCATGTCAGCATCACCTGTACCACTTACGATTGTAGTATTGTCTTTGTCAATAGTAACTCTTTTACAAGTACCTAACATTTCAATTGTAGTGTTCTCTAATGTATAACCTCTTTCTTCAGCGATTACAGTACCACCTGTTAAGATAGCGATATCTTCCAACATTGCTTTTCTTCTATCACCAAAACCTGGAGCTTTAACAGCAGCGATTTTTAATGAACCTCTTAATTTGTTTACTACTAATGTAGCTAATGCTTCACCATCAACATCTTCAGCAATAATTAATAAAGGTTTTCCAGATTGTGCCACTGGCTCAAGAACTGGAAGTAAATCTTTTAATGAAGAAACTTTTTTGTCGTACAAAAGGATATATGGACTGTCTAATTCAACTTCCATTTTCTCTGAATTTGTAACGAAGTAAGGAGAAAGATATCCTCTGTCAAATTGCATACCTTCTACAACGTCAACGTATGTATCCGTACCTTTTGCTTCTTCTACAGTGATAACACCTTCTTTTCCTACTTTACCAAAAGCAGTAGCGATCAATTCACCAATAACTTCGTCGTTATTTGCTGAAATTGAAGCGATTTGTTTTATTTTATCAGTAGAGCTTCCTACTTCTTTAGCTTGTTTAGCTAAATCGGCAACGATAGCTTCTACAGCTTTGTCAATTCCTCTTTTTAAATCCATTGGATTAGCACCAGCTGCTACGTTTTTCAAACCTTCTTTTACGATTGCTTGAGCCAAAACTGTTGCTGTTGTTGTACCATCACCTGCTAAATCATTAGTTTTTGAAGCTACTTCTTTAACCATCTGAGCTCCCATGTTTTCTAAAGTGTCTTTTAGCTCAATTTCTTTTGCTACCGAAACACCATCTTTAGTAACTGTTGGTCCACCAAAAGATTTTCCAATAATTACATTACGACCTTTAGGTCCTAAAGTTACTTTTACTGCATTTGCCAATGCGTCAACTCCACGTTTTAAACCATCACGTGCTTCTATGTCAAATTTTATTTCTTTTGCCATGGTATGTTTTTTAAACTATTAATTTTTTTCGAGATCATGGACCTCAATATTTCAATACTAATTTTGTTGAGCAAGATTAGATGATCGCAAGGATGTCATCTTCTCTCATGATAAGATAATCTTTACCTTCAAATTTTAAATCTGTTCCAGAATATTTACCATATAAAACAGTATCGCCTACTTTTACAGTCATAGTATGGTCTTTAGATCCATTTCCTACAGCTACAACAGTACCTTTTTGAGGCTTTTCTTTTGCCGTGTCAGGAATGAAAATCCCAGAAGCTGTTTGAGTTTCAGCTGCAACAGGTTCTACAAGAACGCGATCTGAAAGTGGTTTAATGTTTAATGCCATAATTGTATATGTTTAGATTATTGTTATTTTGATGCAATTAAGGTTTCAGAAATTATGCCAATCCCATAAACTGCCAATATTGGTTATAAAAAAAAATGCCAGCACTGACATGCTGGCATTTTCTATATATGTAATGCGATTATTTTGCTGGTTGTTCTGTTGCAGCAGGTGCTTTTTCTGGCGTTGTTGCAGCAGGTTGTTGTACTCCGTTTGCAGGTGCTGTTGTTGTAGCTGCAGGAATTGCTTTTTCATCAATGATTTTAGAAGTATTATCACTTAAACTTCCTGAGAAACTTAAACTAGATAATAAGATCAAAACAATTAATAATGTAGCTAATGCCCAAGTACTTTTATCTAAGAAATCTGTAGTCTTTTGAACACCACCCATCATTTGTGAACTTCCGAAAGTTGAAGATAATCCTCCTCCTTTAGGGTTTTGTACCATAATGACTACGATTAGTAAAAAGCAAACTATTGTAATTAATACTAAAAAAATTGAAAATGTGCTCATTGTTTAATTATTATTTTGTTGTAATGTCTTAATATCTTCTATTCGGTCTGCAAAGAAAGTACTTTTTTCTGGATATTTCAAAATTAATATTTCATAAGCTTGAATTGCTTTTTGATATTTTTTTTGTTCCAAGTAAACTTTGGCTAAAGTTTCAGTCATTAGATAAGAATTATCAGCATTGCTACGTTCCGAAACTATAACGTTTATAGGCGTTGTTTTGCTTGTAATTATTTTTGGACTGGTTTCAATGAATTTGTCAATCAACTCATTTTTTTTCTGTCTTTCCTCGTCAATTTCTTCAATTACCTCCTTTTTTTCTATTGGAGCATCTTTTTCTGCCCTGTCAATTGGATTAAAATTCGCTAATTGCAACCATTCTTGGAAAGAATGTTTCTCTTCTCTTGAAAAATCTAATGGCTTACCTATTTCGAGTTTTTCAGTAACGAGGGTTGTAGTGTCTTTTTGAGGTTCTTCAACTACTATTTTTTCTTCAATACTACTAGTAGCTTCTTTAATTGTATTCTTGATGGATTCCTCCAAAGTGTTAGCCTTTGGTTCTGGAATAACAATTTCAGGGGCTATTTCTTCTTGATCAATTACTTTAATATCCAAAATCATTTCTTCCTGATCATCGTGGAAATCATTTTGAAGTGTAGTAAAAGTATCAGAAGTGATGAAATCAAATAAAATACTTCGGTCCGTAGTATGAGCCGCTGTAGTTTTAAGCATTTGATTGTATTTGAAACTATCCTGGTTGTATAAACCTTTTAGATATAAAGCCCTTGCGCTTTGAAAAAAAGGAAACTCTTCCACAATTTTCTCCAAAGAGAGCGTATGCTTATCATGGATAGCATCAGGTTTATGTAATAGGTATGTAAAATCAGTTAAGTTCAAGGTTTTCGGAAATTCAGAAATTTTTAAATAACAAGGTTTACCACTTTGCTAATGAAGCATTGAAGATATCTTGTGTAATTCTTTCGTATACAGCATCTAGTGCTTCCGAAAGTTTTGCGCCTACTAATTGTGTTGAGCCATCATAGTCATAATAGAATGAGAATCGTTTTTCGAAATCATCATCCGGTTTATTCTTATTTCTAAAACGCACATTCACCGCAACGTTAAGTCTGTTTTGAGAAGCCTTTTGATCTGCAGTAGCCGTCATTGGACTAATTCGGAATTCTACAATTTCCCCTTCATAAGTTAAATCCCCACCAGAATTAGTTAAACTAAGATTCGTTTGATTCTGAATCAAATCCTGTAATCGGATTGTGAAAATACGTTCAATCCCCGGTTCAATTAAATCTGCGTTATTTTGAAAATAATTGACCTGAAATGTTTTAGCATCAATTTTACCTGTTCCAGTAAAATTGTAATACGAGCAATTACTGAATGTTAAAAACAGCAATGAAGCGAAGATGATATTTCTAATTTTAATCATATTAAAGCAAAGATACTATAAATCAAATTGTTTTATTTTTCTATATAAGGTTCTTTCAGAAATTCCTAATTCATCTGCGGCCGCCTTACGTTTACCTTTGTTACGTTCCAAGGCCTTCTTGATGAGTTCGATTTCTTTTTCTTCCAAACGCAATGTTTCTTCTTCTTCCACTGTTTCTGCAAAAAGATAATGATCTTCACGCTCATCAAAATCATCCTGATTGTTGTTCTCAGAATGCATTACAGATAAACGAGGTTCTTCTTCTTCAAAATCAATTTCATTATGCTCTTGATGAGAACCGTATATTTTTTGAATAAGATTTTTATTTGTTTCCTGAACTTTGTGGTGATTGCCATTCTGCATTAATTCCAACGTCAGTTTTTTCAAATCATTCAAATCACTTTTCATATCAAACAAGACTTTGTAAAGAATTTCTCTTTCATTACTAAAGTCACTTTCACTCTTTTTGTCCTTTATTACAGCCGGAAGACTATTTCCTTCTGTCGGTAAATAAGATTGAAGTGTTGCAAATGATATATTTCGGTTGGTTTCCAATACAGAAATTTGCTCAGCAATATTGCGCAACTGTCGGATGTTACCACTCCAGCGATATTTTAATATCAATGAAACGGCATTGTCATCTAATTTGATAACAGGCATTTTGTATTTATAAGCAAAATCAGAAGCAAACTTTCGGAATAATAAATGAATATCATCTTTACGCTCTCTTAAAGGAGGTAAAGCAATTTCCACGGTGCTTAAACGATAATATAAATCTTCTCTGAATTTTCCTTTTTCAATAGCGTCAAACATTTGAACGTTAGTTGCAGCAACGATACGTACATTTGTTTTTTGAACTTGAGAAGATCCTACTTTAATGAATTCACCATTTTCAAGCACACGCAATAAACGAACTTGAGTGGTAAGGGGTAATTCACCAACTTCATCTAGGAATATAGTACCGCCATCGGCCACTTCAAAATATCCTTCACGAGTAGCAGAAGCACCCGTAAAAGCACCTTTCTCATGACCAAAAAGTTCACTATCTATCGTTCCTTCAGGAATTGCACCACAGTTAACAGCAATATACTTACCGTGTTTTCTATGGGATAATGAATGAATTATTTTTGGAATACTTTCTTTTCCTACACCACTTTCACCTGTTACAAGAACAGAAATGTCAGTTGGGGCAACTTGAATCGCTTTTTCTATAGCACGATTGAGCTTCGGATCATTACCGATAATCTCAAAACGTTGTTTTGTGGCTTGTACAGATTCCATATCTTAAATTAATAGCAGATATTCAGGTTCATGTTGAAGAACTTGAATACCTTAATTGTTTACCGATAATCCGAGAGGTTCTCCTATCAAAGTTCCAGAAGTACAATCAGTAATTTTTACCAATACAAAATCACCTACAGAAAAGGTGGATTTTGGGAATACAACGGTAGCATTTTGAGAACTTCTCCCAGACCATTGCACTTCTGATTTTTTTGAAACTTTTTCAACGAGTACTTCTACAGTAGTACCGATATATTTTTTCTTATTGTCTAGACTATGTATTTGTTGTAAATCAACAACTTCTTGTAAACGTCTGCTTTTTACTTCTTCAGGAACATCATCAACCATTTTACGAGCCGCCATTGTACCTGGTCGTTCAGAATAAGAGAACATATAACCAAAGTCATACTTCACATATTCCATTAAACTTAAAGTGTCCTCATGATCTTGTTCCGTTTCCGTTGGGAATCCGATAATCATATCCTGAGAAATAACACAACCTGGAATAATATTTTTGATGTTATCAATCAATTCCATGTATTCTTCTCGGGTATGCTGACGATTCATTTCTTGCAAAATACGAGTACTTCCCGATTGTACAGGTAAATGAATGTGGTTACATATGTTGTTATATTTAGCAATAGTATGCAATACATTTTCATGCATATCCTGAGGGTTAGAAGTTGAGAATCGAATTCTCATTTTAGGGAAAGTTTCGGCAACGATACTTAAGAGCTGTGCAAAATCTGTTGAAGTTGCTTTTTGCATCTCACTGGCTTTTTCAAAATCCTTTTTCAATCCGCCACCATACCATAAATAGCTGTCTACGTTTTGACCCAAAAGAGTAACTTCTTTGAAATTGCGTTGTTGTAAATCTGCGATTTCCTCAATAATACTTTGTGGTTCACGACTACGTTCCCGACCACGAGTAAACGGAACAACACAAAAAGTACACATGTTATCGCAACCTCTTGTAATCGAAACTAAAGCAGAAACACCATTCGTTAATAATCTCACAGGAGAGATATCACCATAAGTTTCCTCTTTGGATAGAATTACATTTACGGCACTTCTTCCATCTTCAACTTCTCTTAGTAAATTGGGTAAATCTTTGTAAGCATCTGGGCCTACAACTAAATCAACAATTTTTTCCTCTTCTAGAAATTGGCTTTTCAAACGTTCTGCCATACAGCCAAGAACACCAACTTTCATTTTAGGATTTATTCTTTTTACAGCATTATATTTTTCTAGTCTTTTACGAACCGTTTGCTCCGCTTTATCACGGATAGAACAAGTGTTGACCAAAACTAAATCTGCTTCTTCAAGAATTTGTGTAGTATTATAACCTTCATTCGCCATAATAGAAGCTACAACTTCACTATCCGCAAAGTTCATTTGACAGCCATAACTTTCTATAAAAAGCTTACGAGTATTTTCTTTTTTAGGTTCTAGAACAAGGCTTTGTCCTTGTTTATCTTCATCAATTGTCTTTTCCATATGTGTCAATCACGCGATTGTTCCTTAATCTACAAAGATAGAATAATAAGTTAAGGTGACATAATGACATATAAAAATTTTAATTTTATTTTTATATCATTGCACTTTAAATATTTAACATAAATAGGTTTTATTCCTTTATTAGTATGAGTTATTTCCAGATTGTTTCTAAGATTGAAAAAGGTATTCCAATTGATTTTGGAAACGTATTAAGTAAATCATTTGATTTGTTTAAAAAGGTATGGCTGCAAGGTTTTTTACACCTTATTATTGTAATAGCAATTACACTTCCAATGATTGCAATTGTTTTTTCACCATTGATGTTGCTTTCTGTAGGAGAATCATATACCACTGATTTTGATGTTGACGATCCAGCATTTTCAATAACATTGATTATTGCAATGATCATTTGTGGAGTAATAGCAGTGATTTTAACGACGACAATAGCGATAGGTACTTTGTCTGGGTTTTATTATATATGCAAAGAGGCTGATATGATGGGGGATACCAATGCAGGTTATTTCTTTAGATATTTGTCGAAGAAATACTTTTTGAAAACCTTAGGATTAGGAGCGGCATATATTGGTATAATGATTTTAGGGTATGCTTGTTGTTTTTTACCATTACTTTATTTGATGGTGCCTCTAAGTCTTTTTACAGTAGTCTATGCATTTAACCCAGATTTTACCATTTCAGAAATTATTAATATTTCCTTTAAAATGGGAAATAAAAATTGGTTTATGCTATTTGGTTTAGCTGTTGTTGGAGGAATGATTGCGCAATTAGGAATACTATTGTGTGGTATTGGATTGCTTTTTACAATGTGTTTTACGCATTTGCAATTGTACTATGTTTATAAGGATACAATAGGTTTTGATAGTGATGCAGAAATCAATGAAATAGGAGTAATAGAAGAATAACGTAACGATTAATTAAAGGCGCAACAGTATAGTTTGTAAAAAATCATATACTTTTGTCCGACAAAATAAAGATAGATGGCAAAGAATTTAGTGATCGTGGAGTCGCCGGCTAAGGCAAAAACAATAGAGAAATTTTTAGGGAAAGACTTTCAAGTAGAGTCAAGTTATGGACATATTGCCGATTTACCATCAAAGGAATTGGGTGTAAATGTAGATGATGATTTTAAACCTAAATATGAAGTTTCTGCTGATAAAAAAGCTTTAGTAAAGAAATTAAAAGACTTGTCAAAAAATGCTGAAACAGTTTGGTTAGCAAGTGATGAGGACCGCGAGGGTGAGGCTATTGCATGGCACTTGGCGGAAGAGTTGAAATTGGATGAAAAAAAGACCAAACGTATTGTTTTTCATGAGATTACTAAAACGGCCATATTAAAAGCAATTGAAAACCCAAGAGGAATCAATTACGATTTAGTAAATGCGCAACAAGCTCGTAGAGTATTAGATAGACTAGTGGGATATGAATTATCTCCTGTTTTATGGAAAAAAGTAAAAGGAGGATTATCTGCTGGAAGAGTTCAATCCGTATCAGTACGATTGATTGTAGAGCGAGAAAGAGAAATTCAGAATTTTAAGGCAGAAGCATCCTATAGTATAGTTGCTGAATTTTCGAATGAATCGGGTAAAACGTTTAAAGCGAAATTGCCAAAGAATTTTTCAACGAAAGCAGAAGCAGAAGCATTCCTTGCTAAAAATGTAGGATCAACTTATAAAGTAGCCGATTTAGAAACAAAGCCTACTAAAAAATCTCCTACGGCACCATTCACCACTTCAACATTACAACAAGAAGCTGCAAGAAAATTGTATTTTCCAGTAGGGGTAACCATGATGATGGCGCAAAGATTATACGAGGCGGGGTTAATTACCTATATGAGAACCGATAGTGTTAATCTTTCAAATGAAGCAATGACTGCTGCAAAAGAGGAGATTATTAAATCATACGGTAAGGAATTTAGTAAGCCTAGAACATTTGCCAATAAAAATAAAGGAGCGCAAGAAGCGCACGAAGCGATTAGACCTACAGATATGTCAAGACATACTGTGAATATTGATCGTGATCAGGCGAGATTATATGATTTGATCTGGAAAAGAACATTAGCTTCTCAAATGAGCGATGCAGAATTAGAAAGAACAAACGTTAAGATTGATGCTTCAAACCATAAAGAAGTATTTGTAGCGACTGGAGAAGTCTTACTTTTTGAAGGATTCTTGAAAGTGTACTTAGAAGGACATGATGATGAGGATGAAGAACAAGAAGGAATGTTGCCAGCAATGAAAGTAAATGAAAAATTACTGAACAATTACATTACTGCAACAGAACGATTCACAAGGCCAGCAGCCCGTTATACAGAGGCATCTTTGGTAAAGAAGTTAGAAGAATTAGGAATTGGTAGACCATCTACTTATGCGCCAACAATTTCTACAATTATCAACAGAAACTATGTTGAAAAAGGGAATTTTGAAGGACAAGAAAGACCATACATTCAGTTAGTGTTTCAAGATGGAAAAACGGTTGAGAAAAAATTAAAAGAAAATGTTGGATCAGATAAAGGAAAATTAGTTCCTACAGATATTGGAACTATCGTAAATGATTTCTTAGTCAATCACTTTAAGACTATTTTAGATTATAATTTCACAGCAAAAGTAGAGCAGGATTTTGATGAGATTGCCTCAGGAAATGAAAACTGGACGAAAATGATGCGTGATTTTTACAATCAATTCCATCCAAACGTTATCGAAGTTGAAGCAAATGCAGAAAGAGAATCTGGAGAACGAATTTTAGGAGTAGATCCAAAAACAGGAAAACAGGTAAGTGTTCGATTAGGTAAATTTGGACCAATGGCTCAAATTGGGGAAGCAGATGATGAAGAAAAACAATTTGCAAGCTTAAGAACTGAACAAAACATTGGAACCATTACGCTAGAGGAAACTTTAGATTTGTTTTTATTGCCAAAAGCATTAGGGGAATATAAAGGAGAAGAAGTAGAGGTAAATAATGGTCGTTTTGGACCTTATGTGCGTCATGGAAAAGTTTTTATCTCTTTACCTAAAGGAGAAGATCCGTTAGATGTTACATTAGAGCGTGCTGAAGAATTGATTAAAGAGAAAGAAAAAGCAGATGCGCCGATTGCAACTTATAAAAATGAACCCGTACAAAAAGGAGTGGGGCGTTTTGGACCGTTCATCAAATGGAATGGTATTTTTATTAATGTAAGCAAAAAATATAATTTTGATAATTTATCCCAATCAGACATCGAAGAATTGATTGAAGATAAGTTGCAAAAAGAAATTGATAAAGTACTTCACAATTGGGAAGACGAAGGAATCAAAGTTGAAAAAGCACGTTGGGGAAGATCAGTAATTACAAAAGGCAAGATAAAAATTGAATTGAGTAAAGATGTTGATGCAGCAAAGTTGACACTGGATGAGGTAAAAGAAATGATTGCAAAAAAAACACCAGAGAAAAAAACAACTAAAAAAGCAACCACGGCTAAGAAAACGACAGCAAAAAAGGCAACAGTCAAAAAGAAATAAGAAATGGAATTTGATTTTTTGGAACCCATAAGTGGGGAAATTACAGAATTTATTAAAGAACTCTCTCCGCAGACTCTAGGACATAAAGTTGTTTTTCATACAAAAGATGAATTTCCAAACCTCGAAGAAGTAAAAATTGCGATTATTGGTGTTTTAGATAATCGCGGTTTAGGAGGCGGAGCAGTAGAAGTCGATTTAAGCGCCTTTCGTAAGGAATTCTATAGTCTGTATCCTGGAAACTGGGATGCTTCAATAGTTGACCTTGGAGATATTCATAAAGGCAATACAGAAACTGATACGTATTACGTATTGGAGAAAGTTGTGTCTAAGCTTATAAAAGGTAACGTAATTCCTATTGTTATAGGAGGTTCGCAGGATTTAACCTATCCGCTATACCGCGCCTTTGATCAATTGGAGCAAATGGTGAATTTGGTATCCATTGATAATAAGTTTGATTTTGGGAAAGAATACCAGTATACATCGGCCAATTCGTACCTGACTAAAATGATTATCGATGAACCTAATAATCTGTTTAACTTTAGTAATGTAGGGTATCAAACCTATTATAATGCGCAGGAGGAGATTGATTTAATAGAAAAATTGTTTTTTGATGCTTACCGATTGGGCGAAATTTCTAACAACCCCTCTATTGCAGAACCGGTTTTTAGAGATGCAGATTTAGTGAGTTTGGATTTAACGTCCGTCAAATCATCAGATTCGGGTAATTTTGCTACTTTTACTCCTAACGGATTTAATGGGAAAGAGATATGTTCCTTGTCAAGATACGCTGGTATAAGTGATAAAGTTTCTGCTTTTGGAATCTTTAATCACGGTAGTACTGTAGCCGAATCAGTATTGATGGGACAGATTATATGGTACTTTATTGAAGGGTATCATTACCGATCAAATGAATATCCTTTTGGTAGTCGAGAACATTATATTAAATATATTGTACCGATGGATGATGAGGAATTAGTGTTTTTTAAGAGTAATAAAACAGACCGATGGTGGATTGAGATACCATTTGCGATAAATGGTAGTAATAAATTAAAGAGAAATGCGTTATTACCTTGCACTTATGATGATTATTTAGGGGCATGTAATCAGGAGCTGCCTGAACGTTGGTGGAAGACGCAAAGGAAGAATATAATTGGCTAATTTATTTTAATTTTAACAGTTATGGCATAATATTAACCTTAGCTAAATAAAAATTAAGATTTTTTTAATAAATAATTGTTTTTTTAAAAATAAATAAATAGGTTTACGGCCTTAAAATATAAATACATAATAACCCAATTTATATGAAGAAGTTTATTGCATTTACAGCAATTTTATCATTATTGTTTAGCTGTGGTTCAAACGACAGAGGGGAACTAGTAGGAGTTAAAGGAAAGAAATGGCATCCTGAGAAGCCGTATGGTATGACATTGGTTCCAGGGGGATCATATATCATGGGTAAATCAGATGACGATTTAGCAAATGTGCAAGATGCTCCGACCAAAACTGTTACTGTGCGTTCGTTCTATATGGATGAAACCGAAATCACAAATAGTGAATATAGGGAGTTTGTTGAATGGGTTAAAGACTCTACAATGAGAGTTCGTTTAGCAATTTTAGCAGATGAACTAGGACAAACTGCCGGAAGTGGTGGTATTGGAGATTTCGCTTTTAGTGATACAGATCCAGCAAACATGTCAGCGTATGACAAATACATGTACGAAAACTATTATAGTGTTGGAACATCGGATGATCCATATGCGGGTAGAAAATTAAATCACAAAGTGAAATTAATTAAAGACCCACAAAAATATCCAGATGAATATTACACTGAAGTAATGGACTCTATGTATTTACCAGCAGAGGAATCTTACAATGGTTTAAGAACTATTGATGTAACTAAATTGAAATTCCGTTATACATGGATGGATATTCAGGCTGCAGCAAAAGCTAAAACTGGAAAACGTAAAGACTTCATCAAAACAGAACAAGTGCAAATTTATCCTGATACCACTACATGGATTAAAGATTTCGCTTATTCATATAATGAACCAATGCACAATGATTATTTCTGGCACCAAGCTTATGGAGAATATCCTGTAGTAGGAGTGAGCTGGAAACAAGCAAAAGCTTTCTGTGCTTGGAGAACTTTAAAAAAGAACTCTTGGATTAAAAAGAAAAAAGGTAGAGATCAAGTAAACTCATTCAGATTACCAACTGAAGCAGAGTGGGAATACGCTGCTAGAGGTGGACTAGAATCTGCAACTTACCCATGGGGTGGACCTTACGCTAAAAACGACAGAGGATGTTTCTTAGCGAACTTTAAACCAAATAGAGGAGATTATGCTGCTGATGGTGCTTTATACACTGTAGAAGCAAAATCATACGATCCAAATAATTACAATTTGTACAATATGTCTGGTAACGTAGCAGAATGGACTGATTCTTCTTACGATGCAGGAGCATATGAATATGTGTCAACAATGAATCCAAACGTTTCTGATGCAACTAACATGAGAAAAGTAACACGTGGTGGATCATGGAAAGATGTTGCTTATTTCTTACAAGTAAGTACAAGAGATTACGAATATGCAGATTCTGCAAGAAGTTATATCGGATTCAGAACTGTACAAGATTACATGGGAACACAAACCACCGGAAACGGAATGAGATAATTTGAATTATTTTAACCAACCTTTAATTATATTAACTTAACAAACTAAAAACTATTTATTTTTATGGCAATTTTAAGTAAAAAAGTAATGAACTTCTCCTATGGTATGGGAGCTGCAGTAGTAATTCTTGGAGCACTTTTCAAAATTACTCACATCGAGATAGGTCCTTTAACAGGGAACTTAATGTTAACAATTGGTCTTGTAGTAGAAGCTTTAATTTTCGCTATCTCTGCATTCGAACCAGTAGACAATGAATTAGACTGGTCTCTTGTATATCCTGAATTAGCAGGTGGAGACGCTAAAAAGAAAGAAGTTAAAAAAGCGGCAGAACCAACTGAAGCTCAAGGTTTATTATCTCAAAAATTAGATAATTTATTAAAAGAAGCTAAAATTGACGGTGAATTAATGTCAAGCTTAGGAAACAGTATTAAAAATTTCGAATCTGCAGCAAAAGGAATTGCTCCTACAGTAGATTCAATTGCTTCTACTAAAAAATACAGCGAAGAATTATCTTTAGCAGCAGCTCAAATGGAGTCATTGAACAGTTTATACAAAGTTCAATTAGAAAGCGCTTCAAGAAATGCAGAAGCTAATAAAGAAATTGCTGAAAATGCTGGAAAATTAAAAGAGCAAATGCAATCTATGACTGCAAATATTACTTCATTAAACAATGTATATGGTGGTATGCTTTCTGCAATGAGCAACAAAAACTAATTAGGATAAACAACTTTACTCACAAAAAAATAAACTAATTAGAAATGGCAGGAGGAAAATTAACCCCTAGACAGAAGATGATTAACCTGATGTATCTGGTTTTCATCGCGATGTTAGCATTAAATATGTCCAAAGAAGTATTATCGGCTTTTGGATTGATGAATGAAAAATTTGAAGCATCGAATGAATCTTCGAAACTGACGAATGACCAAATGATGCAGGCATTAGATACTAAAGCTGCTGAAGCTAAAGGTGAATTTGCTGTAGCATCGGCAACTGCGCATAAAGTTCAAGCATCTAGTAAAAAGTTCTATGATTTCATAGCTACTTTAAAAACAGAAGCAATGAAAGGCGTAAAAGCTGAAGGTGGTAAATTACCATACGAATCAATGGATAAAGGTGATAACCTTGATAACAGCTGGTTCATCGGTGATGGATACACTAAAAGAGGTAATGAAGTTATGAGCGCTATTGAAGCTTATAAATCTGAAATGAAAACTGCACTTGGTGATGAAAAAAAATATTCTGCAATCTTAAATCAAGTTAATAAAGCATTTGATGTTTCAGATGTTAAAACTAAAGATGGCTTAAAAGATAAATTTTTAAACTACCACTTTAAAGGTTTCCCAGCAATCGCTTCTATAGCAAAATTATCTGCTTGGCAAAGTGATGTTGAAAAAGCTGAATCTGATGTAATCAGTGCTGCTTTAGGAAAAGCTGCGGTTCAAGCTGCTTCTTATAGTAACTATCAAGCAATTGTAGTTTTAGAGAAAAATGCTTACTTCCAAGGTGAAACAGTAAAAGGTAAAGTTGTATTAGGTCGTTATGACGAAAACACTAAACCTACATCATTCCAAGGTCCTGGTCAATTAGAGAACGGACAAGCTGTAATTTCATTGACAGCTGGTGGAATTGGTGAACAATCAATCAATGGACAGTTTACATTCTTAGAAGACGGGAAAAGTATTCCTTTAAAATTCGAAGGTAAATATGTTGTTGTACCAAGACCTAACTCTGCTACAATTTCTGCAGACAAAATGAATGTTGTATATAGAGGTGTTAAAAACCCTATGTCTATTTCATTTGCTGGAGTAGCGGATAACAGTGTAACTGCTTCTGGACCTGGATTATCTAAATCTGGTGCTTCTGGTAAATATGTTATGGATGTTACTACAGTTCAAGGACGTGAAGTTACAATCAACGTAACAGGTAAATTACCGGATGGTAAAACTGTTTCTGACAAGAAAACATTCAGAGTTAAAGGTATTCCTAGCCCTGTTGGAACAATTAGAGCTGAGTCTGGAACTGTAAAAGGTCCTAAATCAAGCTTAGAAATTTCTACAGTTGGAGCTAAATTGGAAGACTTTGATTTCGAAATCGGATTATCTGTAACTGGATTTGCTATTAAAGCATCTGGACAACCTACAGTAATCGTTTCTGGAAATAAATTAGATGCAAGAGCTAAAGCTGCTATTTCTAAAGCAGGTAGAGGTGATGTAATTATTATTTCTGAAATTAAAACTAAATTAGACGGAGCTGGAAATTACATGTTGCCAAAAACTTCACCAGTAGCTTTCGAAATACAATAATTAGTTTAAGATTGGCGTTTTAGCACTTAAACAACTTAAAGAATATTAAATTATGAATTGGAGAAATTTTTTATTAGTTGTCATTCTAACAGGAAGCGTATCATCTTTTGCGCAATCTAATTTGCTTAATGCAAAAACACCAGATCAAATTGGTGTAAAAACTGCTGCTCAGGAATCTGCTGATAATGACAAGCCTTTACCTTACGGTTACGTACACGATAGAGATATCTTGATGGGTAAAAGAGTTTGGGAAATCATTGATTTAGATGAAAGAGTTAACTTTCCTTTATTGTATCCTATCGATACAATGGATATCGGATCAGAGAGAAGATCTTTGTATGATGTTTTGACAAAAGGAATTAAATCTGGTAAAATCACTGAAGTGTATACGGATAGTTATTTTACTTCTAAAAAAACGTATAAAGATGTTGAAGCGTCGTTATCAAAAATTGATACAACAGATGCTGGTAGAGAACAATTTAATGCGGGAGAAAAAATATCTGAAGAGTACATTACAAGAAGAGATTTAACATCTCAAGATGTAACTGACTATAAAATTTTAGGATATTGGTATTTCGATAAACGTCAAGGTGAATTAAAATACAGATTGTTAGGAATAGCACCTGTTGTACCAGATGTTTATACTATTGACAATGAAGAAAAAGACTACGTAGAGTTGTTTTGGGTTTATTTCCCATCTGCTCGTGAAGTACTTCATGAAGCAAAAGCTTTCAATGACAGAAACTCTGCTATGCCATTTACATTTGACCACTTGTTGAATTCCCGTAGATTTAGTGCGGTGATTTATAAAGAAGAAAACGTACAAGGAGATAGAAAAATTGAGGACTACATGAAAGAAAATGCTCAATTACAATTATTAGAATCTGAAAGAGTAAAAGATAAAATTCGCAACTTCGAGCAAGATATGTGGAACTATTAATACAAAATTTCTCCAATTCAATTCAAAACTCTTACCTTATTTGGTAAGAGTTTTTTTATTTTTGCCATATGATAGACTATTTAATTGTAGGTTCGGGTTTAGCCGGTATTTCTTTTTCCGAAGTTGTACTGAAAAATAATAAAACCCTATGTGTTTTTAATGATAACTCACAGCAATCTTCTCAGGTTGCCGGAGGACTTTATAATCCAGTGATATTAAAACGCTTTAGTGAGGTATGGCAAGCTCAGGAACAAATTACACTATTGGATTCCTTCTATGCTGCATTAGGAGAAAAACTAGGTGTGCAATTAGATTTTAAAATGCCAATACTGCGAAAATTCTTTTCAGTAGAAGAGCAAAATAACTGGTTTATTGCAGCCGACAAACCTTTGTTGTCTCCCTTTCTTTCTGTTGACCTTATCAATAAAAAGTACAATAACTTTCCATCTCCTTTCGGTTTTGGAGAAGTATTGCAGACCGGATATGTTGAAACAGGAGTATTAGTAGAGGCTTATAAAAAATATTTAAAGTCAATTGATTCATTTATAGAAGGAACTTTTGATTACGATAAATTGCAAGTCAAGGATGGTTTTGTACAATATGAAGATATTAAAGCAAGACACATCATATTTGCAGAAGGCTTTGGGATGCTCTCTAATCCATTCTTTAAAGAATTGCCATTAGATGGAACTAAAGGAGAGTTATTGATCATTAAAGCGCCAGATTTGGATATTGACGTAGTGATCAAAACAAGTGTTTTCATTTTGCCACTAGGAAATCATTTGTACAAAGTAGGAGCAACATACAATTGGAAAGACAAAACAAACTTACCGACAGAAGAAGGAAAGTTAGAGTTAGTTGAGAAAATAAAAGAATTAATCGATTGTGATTTCGAAATCGTCGAACATTTAGTAGGAGTAAGACCTACGGTAAAAGATCGCCGACCATTATTGGGTACACATGCTCAGTATGCCAATATTCATATATTAAATGGATTAGGCACACGCGGAGTAATGTTAGGACCAGCAATGGCACAACGACTGTATGATTTTATAGAATTTCAGAAACCCTTAGAAAGAGAAATAAATATTAGCCGATTTGTTTAGCCTTATAATCGGAAACAGCATTCTTATCATAATCGATAAAGAAGTTAATCCAGATATTTCGAGAGATTCTCATAATAAAAGGCATAAAAACAACTAAGGTAGCAATGATGGCAATAAAGGCTGTTTTTAAGTTTGTTCCAATGAAAAGATAGCAAATTACAAAAGCCGCAACACCAAAAGCAATACCAACACCATAGCTAACGTACATTGCACCAAAGAAAAAGGAAGGTTCAATTTTATATTTAGTGCCACAATGTGAACATTGCTCGTGCATTTTGAATGTTTTACTGAGTAAAAAGGGATTTTTTTCCATATACATACTCTCTTCTTGGCATTTAGGACAAGTTCCTGTTAAAATGCTATATAGTTTCGTTCCTTTTTTTAACATTTGCAAAAAATTTAGATTATTGCAAATTTACACCACAATTTGATAATAAAATAATTGAATACTATAAAATACATATAAATGCTTAATATACATAATTTATCAGTCTCGTTTGGAGGAACATATTTGTTCGAAGAAGTTACCTTTCGTTTAGGCGCAGGGGATCGTGTGGGATTAGTGGGAAAAAACGGAGCAGGTAAATCTACGATGTTGAAAATTTTAGCAAAAGACTTTGCACCCGATTCTGGCAGCATTGCTACAGAAAAAGAAGTGCGAATGGGTTTCTTGAGACAAGATATTGACTTTGAACAAGGTCGTACCGTTCTTGAAGAAGCTTACCAAGCCTTTGTTGATATCAAAATTGTAGAAAAAAAATTAGAAGAAATCAATCATCAATTGGTGACCCGTACAGATTATGAAAGTGATGAGTACAGTCAGATTATTGAAGATTTAAGCGATTATACACACCGCTTTGAATTATTAGGAGGATACAACTATGTTGGGGATACCGAAAAGATTCTTTTAGGATTGGGATTCAAAAGAGAAGTATTCAATAAGCTAACTGATACTTTTTCTGGAGGGTGGCGTATGCGTATTGAATTAGCAAAACTATTATTGCAATCCAATGATATCCTTTTACTGGATGAGCCTACCAACCACTTGGATATTGAATCCATCATTTGGTTAGAGCAATTCCTTAGAAATTATCCAGGAGTTGTGGTGATTGTATCACACGATAAAATGTTCTTGGATAATGTAACAAATCGTACGATTGAAATTTCATTAGGGAAAGCCTATGATTTTAATAAGCCTTATTCGGAATACTTAGAGTTACGCCATGAAATCCGTGAGAAACAACTAGCAACCCAAAAGAATCAGGCGAAAAAGATTGAAGAAACTGAGAAATTGATTGAGAAATTCCGTGCGAAAGCATCGAAAGCTTCTATGGCGCAATCTTTAATCAAGAAATTGGATAAAGTTGAACGTATCGAAGTAGATGAAGACGATAACTCTGTAATGAATATTACATTCCCAGTTTCATTGACACCCGGAAGAGTTGTTTTGGAATTAGAAGAAGTTTCTAAAAGTTATGGCGAAAGTGTCATCCTAAAAGATATTGACTTATTAGTAGAACGCGGAAGCAAAATTGCTTTTGTGGGACAAAATGGTCAAGGAAAATCTACGTTGATTAAATTAATCAATAAAGAATTTGAATATTCAGGAAATGTAAAATTAGGACACAATGTACAAGTTGGATATTTTGCACAGAATCAAGCAGAATACTTAGATGGTGAAATTACATTGTTACAAACAATGGAAGATGCAGCGACCGATTCAAACCGTTCCCGTGTACGTGATATGTTAGGTTCTTTCTTGTTTAGAGGCGATGAAGTAGAGAAGAAGGTAAAAGTCCTTTCAGGAGGAGAAAGAAACCGTCTAGCGCTCTGTAAATTGCTTTTACAACCATTCAACGTGCTAATGATGGATGAGCCGACGAATCACTTGGATATAAAATCTAAAAATGTATTAAAAGCGGCTTTGGCAAAATTTGAAGGAACATTAATTATCGTATCTCACGATAGAGATTTCTTGCAAGGAATGACGAAGACTGTTTTTGAATTTAAAGATCAGAAGATAAAAGAATATTTAGGAGATATCAACTACTACTTAGAACAACGTAATATGGAAAATATGCGTGAAGTAGAAAAGAAAGATGTAGTGAAAAGTACAGCCCCTAAAGAAAACAATAAAGTTTCCTATGAAGATCAGAAAAAGTCTAAATCTTTACAAAATAAACTAAGTAAAGTTGAAAGTCAGATCAAGCAATTGGAAAATGATATTCAAAGAGATGATAAATTATTATCCTCAAATTATGATAAGCACATTGAAGACGCTTCATTCTTTAAAGCCTATAATTTAAAAAAAGCAGAATTAGATAAACTGCTAAATGAATGGGAGCAAGTACAAGAAGAGATTGATAATGCGTAAGTAATACCTTTCATTATTTTTGAATGTTAAAATGTTTATTGTATCTTCACTTGTTCTAATTAAAAATATATAAAATGAAGAAATTAGTTCTTGGAGTTGTAGTAGCATTTGCACTGTTTTTTGTTTCATGTAATAATATGATTACGACATCAATTGATGTAGATAGTCCTTTTGAGACGGTAACCGTTAAAGGTGAATATACTTTGAAGGTACCACAAGGTATCACAGAAGTTGTGCCGGAAGATGCTTGGTATTCCTATGAAGGTACAGACGAATCGAATGCCTTTAAGGTAAAAGCAGAAACCATTAAGCAAGAAGGTTACGAAAAAAGAAGAAAAGAAGAAGGAACATTAGATAAATTCCCTTACGGATTAAAAGGATGTAGCGATTATAATTTTGATTATTACGTTCAGAGGGAAAAAGAAGCCAAAGAAACTACTGTAGTAATTGATACCACAATTAATTCATTACCAGCCAAAGTTTATAAATTCAGTGTAAACTCAGTAATGTTGGATATGAAAATTATGGCAGCTTACATAGAAGGTAAAGATAAGAAAATACAAAGAGTTATTGTTGGCTATCCAGTAAATGCAGTAAATGGAGATGTTGCTGCAGAGAAAATAATCTACTCTTTTCAATCTACTTTATAAAAAGATTGATATCCTATAAAATAAAAAAAGCATCCTTTATGGATGCTTTTTTATTTTTGCTCAATATAGATTATACTTCTTCGACATAATCCATGAAATTATTCATTAATTCTTCCTGCTCCTCTTCAATTTGCTGAAAACGATAATGTTCTCTTTTTCCATTTTCAAGGACAAAAAGACTTCTTCCAGATTCATAAGGGAGAAAATTTGTTTCGAGAAACTCCCAAGTTTTTCCGACAGGATGTACAAGATGATCATAATCCATAAATTCTTTTTTTACACGATATGTTTTTCCTTTTATAAGTTGGTGGACACTATTCATAAGATTTATATTTAATCAATTAAACCAATTTTTTTAGAATGCTCAATAGCTTCCTGACTATCTCTGAAATAACAAATGGCAACCCCCATACTCTCAATGTTTTCCAAAGCAAGGATGACCTTTTGTTTTTTTAAAGAAGTAGTTTGTCGAATATAAACAGCCTTTAGAGAAACAGGAAATATTTTACAAATGGATTCATATAAAAAAGGATCCTGCTGTGAATCATCACCCAATAAAACATATTTTAAATGCGGATAAAACTCCAAGATGTGTTTTATTTTTTCAAACTTATGATCATGACTTCCACGTCCAGTGAAAAGGAAATCCAATAAACTAGTTTTGATATCCTTCAAAAGCAACACTGCTCTGGGTAATTCATGTAATTCTGTAAACTGAACAATAAAACGATATAAATTCCATTCACTACTAGATACATAAAAGAAAGCATTTTTTTCTTCAATATTATTGCGCCCCGCAGAACTTAAAGCCTGATAATGGGGAACAACATCGTCAAACAATTTACGTGCATTAATATTACGCCACAGTAAAATGTAAATTTTCTTAAAAATATTTCGGGTATGCGATATCAAGAAAGTATCATCAATATCCGAAATGAAACCCAATTTCCCTTCATGAGGTTTAATGAATGTTCCTTTGGAAACAATTTCTTTTCCGTTGTGATGCAGCGTAACTTGATAGTCGTGCCATCCACCTTCCAGAGCAGTATTTAAGGGAATGCTAAATTGGAAAAGACCATCATCAAGCGTCTTGGTATGAATTTTGACACCATGACAATCTAAATAAACATCAGCATTTGAAATTGTCTTAATACGAAACATTCGAATGATAGCAGCAGCATGTTTGAAGCTCTTTTTTTCAAATTCATACGTGCTGGCCTTATCTCGTTTAAAAGCGTGACCCATTACGATTAGTTCCTGATCGTTGGCATAACCACGGTAAAGTTTTAAGGTAGGCTTCATTAATTTGACAAAGAGTTTTATGTTTCGCGTAACAAATTAATTATATTTAATTTAAAAAAGAAATATGAGTATGCAAAAGAATTGTATAATGATTGTAAATCCTATTTCAGGAGACTTGGATAAAGAAGAGTTTATTGAAGCGACAAAGCAATTTGCTCAGAAAGAAAAGACGCATTTGGTCGTGTATGAAACTACGGGAAAAGAAGATGAAAAGAAGATAAAACAATTGTATGCAGAACATTTGCCAGAACGTGTTATTGTAGCAGGTGGAGATGGTACGATTAAAATGGTAGTAGAAGCATTAGAAGAAGAAGATGTAATTATTGGAGTATTACCTGCAGGATCGGCAAATGGATTGTCAGTTGATTTAGGATTACCAGAAGATTTAGAAGAAAATTTAGAAATAGCATTCAATGGAGATTATATCGAGATCGATGTAGTATCTATTAACGGTATAAAGAGCTTGCATTTAAGCGATATTGGTGTAAATGCAGAACTGATTAAGAACTATGAAAATAGTACAATACGAGGCAAATTAGGCTATGCATTACAAGCTTTCAATACACTGAGTGATTTAGGAGATCCATTTCATGCAAAGATTGAAGCCAATAAAAAAACGATTGAGACAGAAGCTCGAATGATAGTAATTGCCAATGCGCAAAAATATGGAACGGGTGTTGTGATTAATCCATATGGAAATATTAACGACGGAAAGTTTGAAATAGTAATACTTAAAAATTTAGACCTATTGGTTATAGGAAGAATACTATCGGGGAATATGCCTATTGATGATGATAATGTAGTAATCCTTTCAACAGATAAAGCTACAATAACGACAGATGACCCCATAAGTTTTCAGATTGATGGAGAATATTGCGGAGCAATACAACATCTTGATGTAGCGATATTGCACAAACAAATGAAAGTAGCAGTCCCTAGTGCAGTTGAATAAAACAAAAAAAGCGATCTTAAATTAAGGTCGCTTTTTTTATATATTTAGTTTGTAGTTTATTCTGCCGCTACAATTTTACTCATACTTCTGTAAAGGAAAGCATTGTAAATATGTCTACGAGCAAAACGCCCCGGAGAATCTGCATTTACCATTTTGATATAAGTCGCTTTAGGAACACTGAAGTATTCGTAGCTACTACCATCAAGGAAATTTACTTGTAAAATTGAACGATCGTAGAAAAACTCATGAATATTAGACGTTGAAATAGTCTTAGTGTATTCAGGAAGATTCTTTTCCTGTGTTTCAGGAGCGATACTTACTAGGAAATGGTAAGCCTCAATAATAGCTTTACTTTTTTCTTCAGCAGCCAATTTTTCTTCGTGGTTATCAGCAAATTTATCAGGGTGACAGTCTTTCATACTGTTTCTGTAAATTGTTTTCAATTCCTTTAAAGTGGCTGTTTTAGTAACGTCCAAAAGTTTTCTGTAATCAGCAATTTTTTTCATAAAATGATTTAATGTTACTTTAGATTTTCTGAGATATAAAGTGTTTTGTAAGTAAAATCCTTTGTTTCAAAAAAAATAATTCGCGCAAAGGTACAATGTTTTTTTGAATGATAGATTATGGAAATGTTATTCCCTCTTTTTTGAATAAATTTCCCCAATGAATAACGCTTTTTAGAAGTGCTATAAAACAGAAAAACCATCAAATATATTGGATGGTTTTTCCTTTGTAGCCCTAACAAAGCAATTGTCTAATTCTAAATTATGTCCTCTTCGATTTGACTTTAAAATAACAATCCTGACGATACAGAACAGGAACCTTTTATTGTAAGATTTAAGAACTCTTAATGTGAGCTAACTACAAAAATATTCTTCTTTATATTCTCGTATGTACCGTGTTATAAGATGTTTTATTGAATTATCGTTTTAAAACCTATAACCTACATGAACACCAAATCTCACAATTTGGTCGTGGTCAGTCTTGTCAGAATTAAATAATTGTTTCCCCCAACCAAGGTTGACTTCAAATGTAAATCCACTTTTAGTAACCCATTTGTTTCCTAAGCCTAAACCAAGAGAAAGATCAATTACATCAGAACCTTCAGTAAATTTTGAATTATCATTTACATCATATATTTTTTTTCCGTCAATTGAGCTTAACATTCCAAATCCTTCAGCAAAGAAACCAGAAGCAAATTTCTTTCCAAAATACCTTCTATAATAAGGGGTGATTGAATAATTTAAATCTTTTTTATTTTTTGTATTGTCAAATACTTTAAAAAAAGAAATTCCTAATGATGAATTATGATTTAAATATCTTTCATAACCGGCTTCTAAAGATCCAAATAAAGGATTAAGCGCATTTAATTTAATTTCATTGTTTTTCTGATAAGGATTTGCATCAGTTTCATTTTGAGCGTTGACAGAATGAAAGGCAAACAAAATGATAAGTAGTAAAAAGTTTTTTTTCATAAAAAGTGATTTGAATTATTTAAATCCAAAATTCACATAATAAAAATTTCATGAAGTTTCAAAAGCTTAAAAATGTATAAATTGGCACCTATTTGCTGGTGTTTTTATATTCATTTGGTGTTTGACCAGTAACTTTTTTAAAGGCTTTATAAAAAGTTGTTTTCGAAGTGAACCCAGATTCTAATCCCATCGTCAATAAATTATAGTTTTCATATTCAGAATTTGAGATCATTTCTTTGACAGCCTCAACTCGATATTGACTGATGTAATGAGCAAAGTTTTCTCCCGTTATTGTGTTTATAATTTGTGAAACATATCCAGGGCTTATGCCTAGTTTTTCAGCGACTTTTTCTCTGTTTAATGTACTGTCAGTATAAATGTGCTGTTCTTTGCAAAGAAGTTCCAGTTTTTGAAAATAAAGATTATCTACCGTGATAGCTTCTCTAGTTTCTTCTAATGAACTATTTTTTACAATTTGTAGATTGGTATATGAAATTGCCAAATCTGTATTTAGAAAATTAGAAACAGCATCTTTGTTTTTGGCCAATTTGTATTTGTAAATGCCTTTATAAGTAGTCCAGTGAATTAGGAATGTTGCTGCTATAGCCACAATACTCAAAGCAGAAGAAATGTCATAATGAAGAAATATACCCGTTATCCAAGTAGTTATCCAAGAGAAAAGTAATAAAGAAAAAAGGTTAAACAAGATAATGATCCATTTATTTTCCGGTGTGTCTTTTAAATGTCTTATCATAAAATAAGAGTAGATTAACATAAATGGGATGAATGTAATTACTAAAATAAGGTGAATCTGAGAAAATATGTTGATTAAATTGTTTCCCGACTCAGGGATTTTATAAACTCCTGCAATACGATCAAGATCGGTTGTAATTCTAAGAACAACCGAATAGGCAAACGGAATAAAGCACAAATAAATTTTTTGTTTGCTTTTTATAGTATCATCAACCCGGTTTATAATAAACATAAATAAGAAAACTGGTAATAGCAATGACCACTCGACATGGTCAAAAAAGCGTAGAAAAGGATATTGAGTAAATACTTTTTCAATTTCAAAAACATACATTAGCAAAATTAATGAAAGTATAAATAGTAAGTAGGCCAGATATTTATTTGAATTACTATTGAATAAGGAAGACTTTAAAATAATTAAGCCTAAAACCATTCCCTGAAAAATTGCAATATTTAAAAGTGTTGTATAAATCAATTCTTTAATATAAAAGTTGTTTTTAAGATTTGTTTTGGGATATCATGCTAATTAGTCTTTTGCTAAAACATAGCTAATTTCATATGAATTGACAGGACGAAATTATATTAATACGGATGATTTTTCTTAATGGATTAAGAAATGATTAACTAAAAGGACTTATTAATTTGTATTAAAAAACAACTTAAGAGGTTTTTAAGAGGCGGATTTGCAAAAGCTGTTCCAAAAAGATTTTCGGATTTTTAGCTGTTGAAATACTACTGTGTAAGACTGGATTTGTCCAGTTTTAAGGAGTTAAAGCCTTAGTTGTTTTTTATGCCTATTATTTTTGACGAAGCGAATCAACTTAATCATTTGAAATTTATATGGAATTAAATTGTTTGTTTTTTCCTGTTGAGATTTTGTACACGGTTAGTTCTTGTCATGAAATATGTAGTTTGTTAGAAAGAGTGAAATATATTTAAATCTTACTTTGTCCATTATCTAAATTTTGTTCCTATTTTAAAGATTTACTTTCGGATTCGAGTTATTAAATAATAAGTTTATACTATTGTGTTAAGCGACACTCCAAACAGTAAAACAATAAAAATTGTTTTTTTAATAGAATGGAAATGGCTTTGATTTAGAACATTTATCCCATTTTATATGATTCCTTAATTGAAGTTTTAGTATAATACATGTTTTGTGTGATTCCTTTTTTAACTTATCTTCGTCGCTTATACATTTAATTCTTTTTAAAAAATCTAATTTGTGAAAAAAAGCCACGAAAACGTAGAAGAAAATCAGCTTAAACGAGGGTTGAGTAATCGCCACATTCAGTTAATTGCCTTAGGTGGATCAATTGGAACAGGACTTTTCCTAGGTATTGGTCCAGCAGCTGTATTAGCAGGCCCATCAGTTATTTTAGGGTATGCTGTTGCTGGAATTATTGCTTTTTTTATTATGAGACAACTCGGTGAAATGGTTGTTGAAGAACCTGTGTCAGGAAGTTTTAGTCATTTTGCGTATAAGTATTGTGGTCCTTTTGCGGGTTTTGCGTCGGGTTGGAATTATTGGATTTTGTATATTTTAGTTAGTATGGCTGAACTTACAGCCATTGGTGTTTATGTGCAATTTTGGTGGCCTGAAATTCCACTGTGGGCATCCAGTCTCTTTTTCTTTCTGGTTATTAATGCTTTGAATTTTGCCTCCGTAAAAGTTTATGGAGAAACAGAATTCTGGTTTTCAATCATAAAAGTTGTTGCAATTATTGCAATGATTTTGTTTGGAACTTACTTATTAATAAGTGGTACAGGAGGAGAACAAGCAACAATTCAGAACTTATATAACGATGGAGGTTTCTTTCCAAAAGGTTTCTTTGGAAAAGCTACTGATGGTAGTTTTCAAGGTTTATTAGCCGCAATGGCGCTAATTATGTTCTCTTTTGGAGGTTTGGAACTAATAGGAATTACGGCTGCTGAAGCAGAAAATCCAGAAAAAAACATTCCAAAAGCTACAAACCAGGTTATCTATAGAATTCTTATATTTTATGTCGGTGCATTGGTTATTCTATTTGCTTTGTCGCCTTGGCAACAAATTACGACAGATAGTAGCCCATTTGTAATGGTTTTTCAAAATTTAAATGGAATGGAATTCGACTTGTTTGGCAATAAAATTTTCTTTACACGTCTTATTGCTAATGCGCTTAATTTAATTGTATTAACCGCAGCTTTATCGGTATATAACAGTAGTGTATATAGTAATTCACGCATGTTATATGGTTTAGCAGATCAAGGTAATGCCCCTAAGTTTTTAAAGAAGTTAAACAAACAATCAGTACCAATTAATGCGATCTTAATTTCTTCATGCTTTGCAGCGATCTGTATTTTAATAAATAAAGTAATTCCAAAAGAAGCTTTTAGTATTTTAATGTCTTTGGTAGTGTCTTCTTTGATTATTAATTGGGTTATGATTTCTTATACACATCTAAAATTTAGGCGTGCGAAAGATAATGAAAACACAAAAACAAAATTTGCTTCGTTGTTTTATCCCGTAAGTAATTACATCTGTTTGGTATTCTTATTCGGTATTCTATCCATCATGTGGATTACTAATATGAAGCTATCCGTAGAATTAATTCCTATTTGGTTAGGTATTCTTTTTGTGTGTTATAAAGTTTTAAAACAAAAAAACAAGTAGTTTTTACTATACTATTCATCTATTAGGTATTGATTATCAACACACAGTTGATTGTCAATACCTTTTTTTATAGTATGCCGAAAAAGCAAATGTCTCCTGACTTCGCATCTGTAACGATGATCAAATAAAGTTATTGAAAAGAATAGAAAAACGAGTGTAGTGTTTTTTTACAGAAGTAAATATAAACAAAAAAGCCTCAGATTTCTCTGAAGCTTTGTCTTAGTAGCGGGAACTGGACTCGAACCAGTGACCTTCGGGTTATGAGCCCGACGAGCTACCTACTGCTCTATCCCGCGATGTTTCGGGTGCAAAGATACAACTAATTTCATAAAAACCAAGATTTTTTTTGAATTAAACGTTTTTAATGACGCTAAAGCCTTGTGAAATAAGGATAAGTAGGTCGTTAGTAGTCGTTTATATTGTCAATAAAAGTTGCTGTTTAGTAGCATCCCATTCTTTTTTAAGTAAAGCATATTGGAATTCACTACCCCATTTTCCTTTAAAAAAGATATTTTCTATAAAATGACCTTCTTGTCTAAAGCCTGTACTCTTTAATAATTGAATGGAAGCGGCATTTTCGGCATCAACAATTTCTACAACACGATGCAATTCTTTTTGATCGAATAAAAATGATAAAATTGCATGGAACGTTTCTTTAGCATAACCTTTACGTTGTTCAGTATGAGAGATGGTAATACCAACTTCGGCAATACGGACATCATATTGATCTAACTTTATGGCACAATCACCCACGATCTTGCCTGTAGTAATATCTTCTAGACCATATTGAATCCATTCTCCAACTTTTCCAAAAAGCAAACCTTCTTGATTCGTGATAAAAGCAAGACATTCCTCTTGGGTCATTACATCAAATCCTTGGTATTTTGTTACCTCAGGATTAGAGCGGTAAAAATGGAAGTCTTCAAGATCTTCTCTTTTAAGGATTCGGATTAATAATCTTTCGGTGAGTATATTTATTTTTTCTAAAGTCATTTTTGTTTTTGATTGAGAGTTAATGATGATTTTGTATCTCGGTAACAATACGTTTTTCAAATTCTGTCATGATTTCTTTTCTATAATCATTAGTATAGTATTGTGGAAGGTATAGATACGTTGAAAGTAATTTTAAAGTAGAAAGACTATCATTACCATAAAACTGAATTTCAGTATAGGACGTTTTGAAATTTATAGTATCCAACTGAGATAACTTATTATAGTCCAAAATTAAGGCAATCGTGTCATTTAAGGCTTGAGTATTAAATACATTCGTTTTGCTGTTAAAAACAATTATTGCCCCTTGGTTTTTCATGATGTTAAGCTGTTCTAATTGCGCTTTATTGAAACGGGATATAAGCTCTTGTTTGGAGAAATTAAAAGGATACTCTTTGTCGATAATTACAAGATCTGCTGATTCATTAGGTTTTTGGGAAGTAGCTATAAAAGCAAAACAAGAAATGAAGAAAAGAGTATGAAACATTACCGGTTTAAGTTTTATATTAAATTGTTTCTGAAAAACAATAAATGACAGCCCGATGCTGAGTAATGCAATAAGATCGGTAAGATCAACGGTTCGATGAATGGGAATATTTATTGTATTGAATATATCAATTAAAGGTTGAGAAAATGCACTCTTCCAATAGATGAAGAATACGGCAGTAGCAATATGAATTGCTTTTGCCTGTTTTGGAAATAATGAACTGAAAAAAAACGGAAATGCAAATAGGCCAGCAAAATCAGAAAGTTTACCGGTTATGTCATTATGATATGCCGATTTAAGTACCCAATCATTGAGTAGTAAAGCAGCTAAACATAGTATGAAAAGCGGATGCCCTAATTTGTTTTTTTGATTATTCATAAACACTATTTAAATGTGATTTCAAATCAGATCTAAAGCGAATATAAATAAAATAACAATGTGTCGAACTGTAGTGTTTTTATGTCTCACAGTTAAAGCAAAGAATTTATTTTCTAAAAAAAAATAAAAACTCCGGTCAGCCTAAGCCAACCGGAGTTAAAAAAGAACTTTTTTTAGTATTAGTTCACAATGATTTTTTTAGTAGAAACAGTGTTACCTGTTTTAATAACAACCATGTAAATACCTTTTGGAGCATTTCCTAAATCAATAGTTTCTTGAGAAGAAACATTTTTAGAAAGGATATTTTTTCCTAAAGAATCATAAACCATAATGTCAGCATTCTCATTAGCTGAGAAACCAACCTGGAATTGACCATGATTTGGATTAGGGTATAATTTCACTTCGTTGTTAGAATTCTCAACAACATTACCTAAGTCAAGAGAAGAAGGTCTTGCAGAAGAAGAATTACAGTTCCAAGAAAGATCATCAATGATAGTTCTGTTACCTGTGTTTACAATTTTGATTGTTACATTTCCAGTAACATTGATTGCTTGAGAGTAAACAGAAGTAGCTGTAGAAGAAACAACGATATCACCACCGTATTGAACATCATTTACATATACTTTTAATACAGAGTTGTCTGTGAAAACTCTTTGGTAATTGAATGTCAATGTACCAATACCACCTGCAACAGGAGTAGTATTTGTTAATGTACCTGTTCTTAAAGTAATTGCTTTACCAGTTAATACTTGATCAGCTCTAGCATCTGTTGCAGACCAAGCTACACCATTGTCTCCAGTCCAAACTCTTGTGATATACGCATTACTGCTGCTACCTAAGTTTGTAAATGTTTCAGAACCTCCTACACATGGTGCAACCAATGTAACGATCTGAGCACTTGTTGAGTTTTTAGTATAAGCAGGACCTCCAATACAGTCACCAGAATTATAAGCGTAAACAGTAAGGATGTAAGTCGTTGAAGGATTAAGATTTGATAAAGAGAATGTGCTGTTTGTCCCTACATAAGCAACAGTTCCACTTCCAAAAGCAGCACCTGCAACATAAACCGTTCCATTTGATGGATTAGTTGTAAGAGCAGATGTACTGATTACTGCTAAATATCCACCAGCAGTAATATTTGTAATCTGTACATCAGCAGAAGTAGAAGTAACATTAGTAGACGTTACAGTTGCAGTTCCAGCAGGAGCAACACAATTGTCTAAAATGTTAGCTTTTAAACTTACTTCACAAGAAGCTTCGTCTGCATCATTACTTTCGATTTTTAAAGTAGCCGATTGAACACCTGGCGTAGCATTGTTGAAACGAACTACTACATTTTGTGAAGCTAATGAAGCTACAGTGAAAGGAGCTGCAGGAGATACAATTGTGAAACTAGTAGCACCAGTTACTGTAAGTGCAGTAACATCTAAATTTTGTGCACCTTTATTTTCAATAGAAAAAGTAACATCACTATTTGTATTAGCAACAACATTACCGAAATCGATTGTGAAAGCACCACAAGCTTTTTGAGCTAAATTGCTATCCACTAATTGTAATTCTGGACGATTAGGAATTTCATAACAACCCCATTTCAAATCGTCAATAATAGTTCTATTACCACTATTTTTGATTTCAATAGTTACAGGACCTGCTAAATCAATTCCTTGAGAATATACTGCAGTTGAATCAGATGTTACAGTGATATCACCACCATATTGAACACCATTTACAAAAACTTTTAATGTAGAATCACCGTTGAATACTCTTTTGTAGTTAAAAGATAAAGTACCAATTCCACCAGCGATAGGATTTGTGTTTTTTAAAGTACCTGTTCTTAAAGTAATTGCTTTACCTGTTAAAACTTGATCTGTTCTTGAATCTGTAGAAGTCCAAGCTACACCGTTATCACCTGTCCAAGAGATTGTAGTATAAGTACTTGAGTTACTACCTAAGTTTGTGAAAGACTCAGAAGCACCAATACATGGAGCAACAGGAGTAGAGAAAGAAGCTGCAACTGGCTCAGCACTATTGTATAATGGACCACCACTACAATCTGTTGTGTTGTAAGGGAAAACAAAAAGATTGTATGCTGTGCTTGGTGTAAGACCAGTTAAAGAGAAATTAGCTGCAGTTCCGTTGTAAACAACAGTTCCACCACCAAGAATTTCACCTACAGCATAATTAGTAACATTTACTGGACTAGCTGTAAGAGCAGAAGCAGTAGTGATTACAGCAAGATAACCTCCAGCAACAATACCTGTTGTAGAAGCATCCACAGAAGTAGCTGTGATATTGTCTAAAAAGAAATCACCTTCAGCAGTGCTAGGAGCAACACATGGTACTAAAGCAGTACCTTTTAACGCTACTACGCATGAAGCTTCATCAACATCATTGCTTTCAATTGTTAAAGTAGAAGTTTTTGCTCCAGCAGTAGCACTGTTGAAACGAACTAATACGATAGTAGAAGCAGATGGCGCTAAAGAAAGTGGAGCAGAAGGAGAAACAATTGTAAAGTCAGTAGTATTGCTTAATGTCAATGCATTTACAGCAAGAGCAGTAGTACCAACGTTTTTAATTGTAAAAATAGCATCTGAGTTTGAACTAACAGGATGCGCATTAAAATCTAAAGTAAAGTCTCCACATGGGCGGTTTGTATTTGATGAGTCAACTAATTGTAATTCTGGTCCAGTTGCTGTTGAATAACAATTCCAAGAAATGTCATCTACAATAGTTCTGTTACCACTATTTCTAATTTCGATATTTACGTTTCCAGCAACGTTAATAGCTTGAGAAAATACGGATGTACTAGTATCTGAAGATACTGTAATATCCCCACCGTATTGTACACCATTTACGAAAACTTTTAAAGTTGAGTTTCCTGAGAATACTCTTTTATAATTAAAAGTAAGCGTACCAATACCACCTGCAACTACAGAAGTATTTTTTAGTGTACCCGTTCTTAGTGTAATAGCACGACCTGTAAGCGTCTGATCCGTACGAGCATCAGAAGCAGACCAAGCTACACCATTATCACCATTCCAAGTTCTTGTAGAGTACACGTTTGTACTGCTACCCATATTTGTAAAAGATTCTGTACCACCACCAGCACAATCCAATGCTTTTGCGAACAATGGAGAGATGGTTGCGTTGTGCATGTTAGACCAAAGGCTTTGATCTACTGTAACTTTCCCTGTTTTGTGGGCGATAGGGGAGTTAACTACTGTTTTACCCAAGTCACTTGATAACTTCTCTTTTCCAAAAGAAATACCTGCTATACTTGATAAAACTAAAGCTAGGAAAAATCGTTTTTTAAACATAATTAAGAAAATTTAGAATTTTTTGGGAGTGAAATCTCTTTTTATTAAGGACAATCTACCTGCAGGGTTTTATCGCTTTAATATTCCAAATCTAATTTTAATAATCTCGAGAGATGCGATTTTAAAGATAAGAATCTATTAAAAAAAAGTTATTAAGAAACGTATTTTTAGGGCGTTGTATTTAGTAATTAACAACTAAATGAAAGGTTATTATGAGAATTCCGCAATTCATTGTTAATGAATTGCGAAAAGTTCATATTCTGCATTAGTTCGCAAAGTGTCCGCTAAAATGAGGGAAATGTTGTTGTAATAAGTTAGTAAATACAATTCAGATGGATTTTTTTAATCTTCATGTAAGTACATTCTAAAAAAAATGACCTTGATAGGTTCAAATTAGCCTTATTCTTTTGTTTATAGAACTTATCGTTATATGGTTTAATTTGCTAAAAAAATAAATTTGATTTAATATTTTGTAATAAGTATAAGATATACTTATTGTTTTAATTTAAAAAATATGATTTATGAGAAAAATTGACTCAAGACTATTCGAAAAATTTGAAATGGAAAAAATGGATAAAGAAATTTATTCAAAAATTCTAGGTGGTAAAACTAGACCAATTCCTGGAGGTACAACAAATGATTGTACTGGAACCGGAGGTGATTGCTGGGATCATGATTGTGGGACAAATGTTGTTGATGATGCAACATGGACTGGTGGTAAAGATAATGGTGATGATACCTGTAATTAGTTTTAATTTCTAAATTAAATTTAAAAAAGACTTCACTTAGGGGAGTCTTTTCTCTGAAAAAAACTTAATTATATGATGAAAAATAGCATTTACTTACTACTTGTTTTTTTTACTATTATTATGAAATCTCAAAATCAGCGAGATATCTTTATTAAAGATTCAATATTACCAATTCTTAATTCTAGTCGAATTGAAGGTCGTTCAGACTATATACTTGTAAAGAATAGGATTAATAGCTTAGAGAAAAAATATGGCTATGAGGTTTTTTTAAAGAAAAGGTTGCTTGATGGTAGCTATATAAACCATGATTTTTCATTTTTTAAAAAAGAATTATCGATTTTAGTGAAAAAACATGGTTTTAATGCAATATATATGAAGGGTGATGAAGCCTATTTTAATGCTCTTATGCAAGGAAATTTAGCAAGTTGGTTTAAAAAGATGTATATTCAGAATCATATGAAATGGTTAGAAAATAACTTTGAAAAGCAAATTGATTTAAAGCAAATTAATGAGATTAATGTTAAAGATCAAGCGATGGCAAGATTAGGATTGGAGCTATATAATTTAACAAAATCAGATACATTATTAAATAAGGAAGTAAAAAATATTATAGAAGATTATAATTATGAAAATCTCAACACTTTGTTATTTATATCAAAAAAGTATAATTTATTACCAAATGATAAAAACTTTGCAGTAATACAAGATTCTTATAATTCTGCAATAATCCATAGTTTTCAATCTAAACGATATCTTGATAAAGTATGGTATTTGCTTTTTCCATATTATAGAATTGCAAATTTAAAATATGAGGAAACCGATGTAATGTTCCGAAACTATGACTTTTATGCTTACTTGAATTTTGGGTACCAGGTATTCAATTCCTTTAGAATTCAACAAATTCCGGAACAATTCAGAAAAAATAATGATGAAATCCCGATCAAGGATAAAAAATGGTTAGAGGATCTTAAGAAAGAACTTCATTGGGATTGATATGATATTAATAATTTCAAGTATGGATGATCTATCAACAAATGATGTAATAGATTGGTTAAGGTATTATAATGAGGAGTATTTAAGGATTTCGGAATTTGATGAAATTTTATATGATAGAGTAATTATAACAAATAAAAGATTTGAAGTAATATTAAAAATAAATGATGTAGTATATCAGTTATCAAATTTCAAGGGGTTTTGGTATAGGCGAAGTCATTTTAAGTTATTTTTTAAAGGCTTAGAAATAAAGTCAAAATTGGATAAGGAGCTAAATAGACATTTATTTACGGAAGCTCATGAAATCCATAAATTAGTCAAAACGTATATTGAGATAAGGTCAATAAATAAGCAAGATGATATTTATTTAAATAAGCTTGATGTGTTAAGAGCTGCCTCTGAATTAGGTATAAAAATTCCGAATTCAATTGTGACCAATAATAAAAAAGATTTGATGGTTTTTTATAATGAAAACAAACAACTAATAACGAAAAATTTTTCACAAGGTATTTTTGTAAAATATAGAGGGATGAATTTAGGGAGCAGTACAAAATTTGTAGATAGCAAAGTGATTGAAGATTTACCAGATTTATTCCATTATAGCTTGTTCCAAGAAATGATAAATAAGTTGTTTGAAGTAAGAGTTTTTTTTATAAACAATCAATATTATGCATCTGCAATTTTTTCGCAGAATAGCGAAAAAACAAAACTTGATTTTAGAAATTATGATAGAAATAAACCTAATAGAACACCACCATTTAAGTTGCCAAAAAATACCTTAGAAAAATTAAAATTATTAATGAAGGAAATTAATATTAATTCAGGGTCAATTGATTTGATTGTTTCAACTTCTGAGGAATTTATTTTTTTAGAAGTTAATCCAATTGGTCAATTTTCACAAGTATCATTGCCTTGTAATTACTATTTAGAAAAAGAAATAGCAAAGCAATTAATAAATAATAAAAATGGATTTAACAAAGTACAAAAATCTTCCACCTATAATAAAAGTAGCAACGTTTTATAATCCGAACAATAGTAAAAGAACTAGCTTATATGTGAAATCTAAAGAATATCAAACAGACTTATATCCTAAAAGAATATTTTATAAACCTATCATACTTTAAAAGTAATGATTCTGAAATGGAATGCAGAAACGCCAGCCGTCAAAGGCTTTGTAAGAAGTTGTGTATATGATTTAACAAGACAAACCTATGACTTTATCCCAAATGAAATTTATAATATTATTTCATTTGAGAATAGGAACGTTGATCAATTGTTTTTTCAAAAAGATGAGGTAAATAAATCATGGTTAAAAGTATTATTAGATAAAGAATATTGTTTCCATATTCCAAGCGTGTTTGAGGATTGTTTTCCAGATATAAAGTTTAATTGGATTAGTCCATCTATAATTACAAACACTATTATTGATATTAATAGTGTTAATCACGAATTAGAATTTAAATTGTTGGAATCATTGAATTGTAAATATTTAGTCATTAGGTTCCTAGATCCTTTTAATTTAACTGAGATTGTGAAATTTCTTCATGAAAAAGTTAATGATTTAACTTTTAAGTCAATTGATGTTGTAATTGAAAAAAATGTAAATATTCCAAAGAAAAATTATGACATAGTTGAGAGGCAAATTTTTAAAGAAATAAGTCAAGTAACAAGTGTGAGTTTTTTTGGAAGTAAATATAGGCAAGGCAAAATAGAAAAGTTTATGCCTAGTTTTATTGTTGATATTCGTGTTTTTTCTGAAGCACAGGAGAATAATGTTTATTTTAATAGGAAATTGTATATTACAAGTGAAGGAGATGTTAAAAATGCAATAGAGGTAGAGGATAATTATGATAAGATAAATAAATTCACAACGAAAGATGATGTGTTAAAAATTATAAATGGAAATGATTTTAGTGATATTTGGAGGATTTCAAAAGATAAAATAGATGTCTGTAAGGATTGTGAATTTAGATATATGTGTGTTGATAATAGGTTTCCAATGAGAAGAAATAATGATAGTTTTTATTATTTGAATGAATGTTCATATAATCCATATATTGCAAAGTGGTCATTTGAAGATGATTATATGAGTTTAAGTGAATTATCGATTGGGAGTACTCAAAGTATATTTGAAATAAATATTCATTTAATCAATACGATTAATGAAATTTTATGGAAAGAATAATTGATTATTCTATCTACGCTATAAGAAATTTAAAAATACTAAAAAAGATGCCCTATTTTCTTTTTTAGTAATATGATTTCTTTGATCAATAATTTAGAAATCAAAGAAGTTATAGATGACTAAACAAAAAGCCTTTCATTTCTGAAAGGCTTTTACTTTGTAGCGGGAAGCATTCAAATATCTAACCAATTTATGAATGATTTTAATAAAGTTATCGCAAGAATTTGACGTATTCTTTTAGATTGAATTATAAGTTTTATTAAAATCTATATCCAGCACTTAGGCCAAATTTTGCAACAATAGTATGATCTGTTTTATCTGCATTGAATAATATACCGCCATAACCAAGATTTGCTTCAAAAAGAAATCCGCTTTTACTGACCCATTTCCAGCCTCCGCCGGCACCGAGAGCAAAATTAATAACGTCGGGATTCTCGGTATATATTGAATGATCTTCTGAAGTGTATATTTTTTTACCATCTGTAGAAGCTAGCATTCCAAATCCTTCAACAAACCAGCCTGATGCATATTTTTTACCAAAATATCTTCTGTAATACGGAGATATTGAATAATTTAAATCTTTTTCATTTTTTGTATTATCAAATACATAATAAAAAGAAAGCCCTAATGATGAATTATGATTTAAATGTCTTTCGTAACTAACCTGAAAAGATTGCAATAAAGGTGCAAGTGCATTTAATTTAATTTCATTATTTTTCTGATAAGGATCAGTTTCATTTTGTGCTTTAGCAGAATAAAAGACAAACAAAACAATAAGCAGTAAAAAGTTTTTTTTCATAAAAATTAATTTGAATTATTTAAGGCCAAAATTCATATAAGAAAAAATAGAAAAGGTCTCAAAAGCTTAAAAATGGATAAATTAATACTTATTTACTGGTGTTTTTATACTCATTAGGTGTCTGGCCTGTATGTTTTTTAAAGGCTTTGTGAAATGTTGCTTTTGAAGTAAAGCCAGATTCCAGACCCATTGCTAGCAAATTATAGTTCTCATATTCAGAATTGGAGATCATTTCTTTTACAGCTTCAACCCGATATTGATTAATGTAGTTGGCAAAGTTGTCTTCTGTTATTGTGTTTACAATTAGTGAAACATATCCCGCACTTATACCCAGTTTTTCAGCAACTTTTTCTCTGTTTAACGTACTGTCAGTATAAATGTGCTGTTCTTTAAAAAGAAGTTCCAATTTTTGGAAATAAGGATTATCTACTGTGATAGATTCTCTATATTCTACGACCCTTATATCTTCTAACATTTGAGTATTACCATATGAAAGAGTTAAATCCTGGTTTAGAAAATTATAAACTGCCTCTTTGTTTTTGGCAAGTTTATATTTGTATATACCCATATAAGATGTCCAGTGAATTATGAATGTTGCAGCTAAAGCCAAAATGCTCATAGTGGCAGAAAGGTCAAATTGAATAAATAAGCTGGCTAGGTAGATAATAAGAAAAGCAAATATCGATGAAGAAATGATTGTTAGTAAGGTAATGATCCATTTTTTTTCCTGTGGATCTTTTAAATGTCTTATCAAAAAATAAGAATAACAAAGAAGAAATGGAATAAATGTAACTGCTAGGATAAGATGAATTAGACCAAGTATTTTGAATATATAGATGCTTGACTCAGGAATAGTATAAATTCCTGCAACATGATCAAGATCACGGGCAATATTAAGGATGGCAGAAAAAGCAAATGGAGTGAAATACAAATAGAATTTTTGCTCACTTTTTGCAATTTTATCAATCCGGTTTATAATAAATAGGAATAGAAATGGGGGTAATAGAAATATCCACTCGATGTTATCAATAAAGCGTAGAAAAGGATGGGCGGTAAACACATCTTCAATCTCAAAAACATGATTTAGTAAAATAATTGAAATTGTAAATAGTAAATAGGCCAGATATTTATTTGAATTACTATTGAATATAGAAGACTTTAAAATAATTAAGGCTAAGACGATTCCTTGAAAAATCGCAATATTTAAAAGTGTTGTATAAATCAATTTTTTTTTAAGATAAAAGTTATTTTTAGGATTTGTTTTTGAATATTATAGTATTTAGTTACCTCTTCAAAATATAGCTAATTTCACACGAAATAGCAAAGCGAATTTATAGTAATGTAAATGATTTTCTTAACGGATTAAGAAATGATTAACTAAAGTTATTTATTAATTGTATAAAAAAACTTAAACAATTTTTTAAGATTCTGATTTGTAAATCCTGTTGCAAAAAAATGGTTTTCCAGCTGTTGGATATTACTATATAAGTTTAGATTTATTCAGTTTTAATGATTTGAGACTTTAGATACTTTTCTAACTATTTTAATAATTAATATATCTTCAAATGTAATAAAAGCAAAAAAGCTTCAGATTTCTCTGAAGCTTTTATCGTTGTAGCGGGAACTGGACTCGAACCAGTGACCTTCGGGTTATGAGCCCGACGAGCTACCTACTGCTCTATCCCGCGATGTTTCGGGTGCAAATATACGACGGATATCTGAAATTACAAGCATAAAAGAGAAAAAATGTTTTATTTCTTCTATTCGACTGATATAACTACCTTTGTACAATAAATAAATTTTAAAATGTCACATAAAGCAGGTTTTGTTAATATTATAGGTAATCCCAATGTTGGGAAATCAACCCTCATGAACGCGTTTGTTGGAGAACGTTTGTCGATTATTACGTCTAAGGCGCAAACGACACGCCACCGTATTCTTGGGATTGTAAATGGTGAAGACTTTCAGGTAATTCTATCTGATACTCCTGGGATCATCAAACCCGCCTATGAATTACAATCATCAATGATGGACTTTGTGAAGTCTGCCTTTGAGGATGCTGATATTTTAATTTACATGGTGGAGATTGGAGAGCAACATTTAAAAGATGAAGCTTTCTTTAATAAAATCATCCATGCTAAAATTCCAGTATTATTATTACTGAATAAAATTGATACGTCAAACCAACAACAGCTAGAGGAACAAGTAGCTTTCTGGACTGAGAAAGTACCGAATGCTGAAATTTTCCCCATATCTGCATTAGAGAACTTTAATGTAACGGAAGTTTTTGGACGTATTTTAGATCTTTTACCAGTTTCACCACCATATTACCCTAAAGACGCTTTAACAGATAAGCCAGAACGATTTTTCGTAAACGAAACAATTCGCGAGAAAATCTTATTGAACTACAGTAAAGAAATCCCATATGCGGTAGAGATTGAAACAGAAGAATTTATTGAAGATGATGATATTATTCGTATTCGTTCACTAATCATGGTGGAACGTGATACACAAAAAGGAATCATCATTGGACACAAAGGAGCTGCCTTGAAGAAAGTAGGAGTAGAAGCAAGAGCCGATTTGGAAAAATTCTTTGGAAAACAAATACACATCGAATTGTATGTAAAAGTGAATAAAAATTGGCGTAGTAATGCTTACCAATTAAAACGATTTGGATACAATCAATAAATAAATAAATGAAAAACGCGATTTGATAACAAATCGCGTTTTTTTATGCCTTTACTTTTTTGCAGTTTTTACTTACTTTTTCGATTTGCGAAACTCTAGGTTTCGGTTCCTTTTTATGTATATTTATCTGGTAATTAAATCCCCGAATTATGCCAAATCTATATGCTAAACTTTCTAGCTATAATTTCCTGTCTAGAAGTTATTCCCTCAAGTTTCTCTTTGTTGCTTTTGTTGGAATCCATTTACCTCTCATTGGTCTTATTGCTTTGTTAGTTTTTAATAAAGAGTATTTTACGCCACTGTATTCCATTCTTGTCGCTTTGTTGTTTACCTTAATCGCTGCATTTTGTACACTCTTTGTATTGCACAAATTATTAGAACCCTTACGTCAGGCCAAAGGAGCGTTGAACAATTATTTAACAAAAGAAGAACTACCCAATTTACCCACTCATTTTCAAGATGAGGTAGGATTATTATTGAAAGATTTACAAAGTACCTTAACACAACTACATCAATTATCGGAAGATCGACAAGATTTGATTTATTTGTTATCGCACGATTTGCGTTCACCTTTAATTCAGGTTATTAATTTTTGTGAGCTAATACGAGAAGAAACTAATCTGGAATTGATTGCAGAGTGGAGTGTAAGCTTAGAAGAAGAAATGGAAACACAGCTCAATTTCATTAAGAATATGATGATTTTATTGCGTAAAAATGATGGAGAAACAAAAGAATTAGTCCGTAGGAATGTGTCAATTTCCGAAATGATGGAGGAAGTTTTGGGAAGTCTTAAAATGTCAATTCATTCCAAGAAGATTATTATACATAAGAAAGTAGAGTCGGGAATGACGGTTAAAGTAAATCCAGATTTATTCAAGCATGCCTTGCTTAATATTTTGGTGAATGCAATAAAATTCTCCTACCAAAATGGGGCAATCGATATATCCTGTTCCCGAGAAAAGGATGGAGCAATCGATATTAAAATTAAGGATTACGGAATTGGTTTTGATAAACCAGCACAAGAAGATATATTTAATAAGTTCACGGTACAACTCCAAAAAGGAACCTTAGGAGAAAGCTCTAATGGTTTAGGATTGTATCTGACAAAGAATATCATTACAAAACATAAAGGAACCATTACAGCCTTTTCCGAAGGAACGAATAAAGGAGCTGTTTTTAAAATTGTAGTACCAATAATAGAGGAATAATCTCAGGAAGCATTAAATAATCTTGTTCATGAGATCAAGTAATTCCTGTGCTTGTGTACTTGCTTTTTTACGTTTCAAACGAGCAATAAAATAAAGCAGGAGCCATACAATAATGACAACACCCATGACTAGAAAATCGAAACTGGACGTTTGATGATTGATCCATTTAGAATACACAATTACGGCAAACACAATAAAAATAATAGCAAGAATACAATGTAATCCTACAAAAAGTACCCATAATACAGGGTCAGGACTATATAATACCTTGACTAGAGTTTTACTGTCTTCGCGTTTTTCAAGTTCGAGCCGTAGATTAGGAGACCAATATTCGCGATCCAGTAAACCAACGCTAAGCCAGATATATTGGTCGCTGTTTTTGATTCTTAATTTTGGTTCAGTTGTAGATTTTAAAGCCTCACTTGATGATTTAATTTCATCGATAGATTTTGAGCTGATTTTGTCAAAACGGGGGCGTAATCGAAGTTTGTTTTCTAAATTCATAGCGAAACATTTATATAATTAAAGATACTATATATTTTTGTGAATTTTAATAAATAAATGTTAAATGCTAGTTTTCAATTGAGTAGCATTTAAGGCTTATAAATCAATGTCTTAAAAAAAAATAAAAAATGTGCTAATGAAACACTACCTTTGCAAAATATTTAAAAATACACATGAATAATATTGTAGCCATAGTAGGAAGACCAAATGTAGGGAAATCCACCCTTTTCAATAGACTGATTCAAAGGAGAGAAGCCATTGTGGATTCTGTAAGCGGGGTAACTCGTGATCGTAATTATGGAAAAAGTGAATGGAATGGAAAGGAATTTTCTGTAATTGATACCGGTGGATATGTTAGAGGTTCTGATGATGTTTTTGAAGGTGAGATTAGAAAACAAGTAGAGTTAGCAATCGATGAAGCAGATGTTATCATCTTTGTCGTAGATGTAGAAGAAGGTATTACACCAATGGATGCTGCTGTTTCTAAATTATTGCGTAAAGTAACAAAGCCAGTTTTATTAGCTGTTAATAAAGTAGATAATGCAATGCGTGAAAAAGACGCAGTTGAATTCTATAATTTAGGTTTAGGAGAATACTTCACATTTGCAAGTATTTCTGGAAGTGGAACAGGAGATTTATTAGATGCTTTAATTGAAGCGTTCCCTGAGAAACCAGAACCAGTAAAAGAAGAAGTTGAATTACCTCGTTTTGCTGTAGTAGGAAGACCTAATGCGGGAAAATCTAGTTTTATCAATGCATTAATTGGTGAAGACCGATATATTGTAACTGATATTGCAGGAACAACGCGTGATTCTATTGATACGAAATTTGACCGTTTTGGTTTTGAATTCAATTTAGTAGATACAGCAGGTATTCGTAGAAAAGCAAAAGTAAAAGAAGATTTAGAATTCTATTCTGTAATGCGTTCGGTAAGAGCGATTGAGCATAGTGATATTTGTATCCTTGTTATCGATGCTACTAGAGGATTTGAAGGACAAGATCAGAGTATTTTCTGGTTAGCAGAAAAGAATAGAAAAGGAGTAGTAATCTTAGTGAATAAATGGGATTTAGTAGAGAAAGATACACACTCAACTAGAGAATATGAAGCACAAATTAGACAAGAGTTACAACCTTTTACAGATGTGCCAATTTTGTTTGTTTCTGCAATGACAAAACAAAGATTATTGAAATCATTAGAAACAGCAGTACAAGTTTTTGAAAATAGAAAACAAAGAATTGCAACGTCTAAATTGAATGATTTAATGTTGCCTATTATTGAGAACATGCCACCACCTGCTTTAAAAGGAAAGTATGTGAAAATTAAATATTGTATGCAGTTGCCAACACCAACACCTCAGTTCGTGTTTTTTGCTAATATGCCACAATATATTAAAGAGCCTTACAAACGTTTCATCGAGAATAAATTGAGAGAGCATTTTGATTTTTCAGGAGTGCCGATTGATATTTATTTCAGACAGAAATAAGAAAATAGACCCAATAAAAAAACCTGCAATTTGCAGGCTTTTTTGTTTATATACGTTTAAGGTTTTACCAGCTTCCGCCAGAACCACCACCGCTGAATCCGCCACCGCCGAAGCCGCCGCCAAATCCACCACCTCCGCCACCAGAGCTTCCTCCGCCGCCGAATCCTCCAAAACCACCTCCGCCACTACGGCCAAGACTACTTAAAATAATCATTTGAGCCAAGTCAAATCCACCGCCACCGCGACCACCATTGTTACCATTATTCTTGTTTTTAGACATGATAATAATAAAAATAATGAAAATGATGATGAATATAATAACCCCAGCTCCAGATGAATCGTCTTTGTTCTGGATGCGTGTACCCTTGTATTTACCTTTTAGGACTTCAAATATGGCATAAGTACCTTTGTCTAGTCCATTGTAATAACTTCCAGCTTTGAACTCAGGGATAATGATGTTACGTGTAATCTCACCACCAATTCCGGCTGTTAAACGATCCTCAACACCATATCCTGGAGAAATCCAGATATTACGTTCATTTTTTGCTAATAAGATAAAGACACCATTGTCTTCTTTTGCTTGTCCAACACCCCATTTCTGAGCCCATTGAGCTGACAAAAGACCGATGTTTTCACCTTTTATAGATTCAATCGTTACGACTACAATTTGAGTAGAAGTTGAATCAGAGTATTTGATGAGTTTATTTTCTAAACTTGCTTTTTCTTCAGCGCTTAATAAATTTGCATAATCATATACACTCGTTTGGAATTTTGGTTTCTCAGGTATTGTAAACTGTGAAAAACCAACCTGTACGAATGCGATACAAAGCAGTAATTGTAATGCGAATTGCTTCACAATGAATTTTTGAATTCTCATTATCCTTTAGAGATATTATCAGGTAATTCGTTGACGTCATCTTCAAGGGAAGGGAAGTGCTTTTTCAAACGCTCACCTGCTTTTATGATTCCGTCAATAAGACCTTGTTTAAAGTTTCCGTTTTTAAAATGGGCTACCATAATGTCTTTTGTGCTGTCCCAAAACTCAGCCCCTACGATATCATTAATTCCTTTGTCGCCATAGATTACAAATGTTTTGTCCTCTATCGCAAGGTAAATTAAAACACCATTACTTAATTTGGTTTTGTCCATGTTTAAAAAGTGAAAAACTTCCATAGCCCGATCAAACGGATCTATGGAAGTAGTTTTTTCTAAATGAACTCTAATCTCGCCCGAAGTATTATTTTCGGCAATACGTATTGCCTCAACAATTTCTTGTTCGTCTTCAGGGCTTAAAAAGTCTTCTACTTTTGACATTTTATTTTAAATCAAAATTTACTTCTACTGGTTTTTGTGCAGATGGTTCAGCATCAAAATAAGGTTTACCTTCAAAGTTAAACCAACCCGCAAGTATAGAATTCGGGAATGTTTTAACGTGATTATTGTACGGTTTAATAGCCTCGTTGAATCGAACTCTAGCTGTTTGGATCGTATTCTCTGTACTGGTAAGCTCATCTTGTAATTTCAAGAAATTCTGATTTGCTTTCAAGTCAGGGTAACGCTCAACTGAAACTAATAAACGAGATAATGCACTACTTACACCACCTTGAACTTCATTAAATTGTTTTAATTGTTCTGGCGTAATGTTAGAAGGATCAATCGTTGTAGCGGTAGCTTTTGCACGTGCTTCAATAACTGCAGTTAATGTACCTTTTTCAAAATCAGCAGCACCTTGTACAGTTTTTACTAAATTTCCAATTAAATCATTTCTTCTTTGGTAAGACGTTTGGACATTACCCCAAGCCTCAGAAACATTTTCATTCAGCGTTACAGCAGTATTGTTAAAGTTTTTTGCCCAAAGAAATACGATTAAAGCAATTACGCCTATTACGATTACGGGAATTAGCCATTTTTTCATTTGTTTCTGGTTTTAAAGTTGATTTTTAATGTTTATTAAGTTAGCTCTTACAGCTTCTAATTTACGAATAATTTCAAACTTATCTAAAGTTTTTTTCTGACCCTCCTTTAAGTGTGTTCTCGCACCATCCAGTGTAAATCCTCTTTCTTTAACTAAGTGATAAATTAATTGTAAGTTTTTGACGTCTTCTGGGGTAAACATACGATTTCCCTTCGCATTCTTTTTTGGTTTCAGAATATCAAATTCCTTATCCCAAAAGCGAATCAATGATGCGTTCACCTCAAAAGCTTTGGCAATTTCTCCAATGCTGTAATATCTTTTTTCTGGTAAGTCTAAATGCATTAATCGAGTGCTTGATTTTCTTGGTTAGCTAATTTTGAAATGGCTAGATATTCTGCTGCGGAAATATTTCCGTAATAGAAATTAATAGGGTTAATTACTTCGCCGTCTTTGTGTACTTCATAATGTAAATGTGAAGCTTCAGATCGACCAGTATTACCCACATATCCTATAACATCTCCTCTTTTTACACGCTGCCCTGGTCGAACATTGTATTTGCTTAAATGCGCATATAAAGTTTCGTAACCATACCCATGTTGGATTACTATATGATTCCCATATCCTGTGGCTGTATTATCGGCACGATTAACAACACCATCTCCCGTAGCAAAAATAGGTGTTCCAACTTTAGCAGAGAAATCCATTCCGGCATGGAATTTTTTAATCTTGGTAAATGGATCACTTCGGTATCCAAATCCAGAAGCCATGCGTTTTAAATCTTCATTCTTCACGGGTTGAATAGCAGGAATAGCGGCTAATAATTTTTCTTTGGCAGAAGCCAATTTTATAATTTCATCCAAGGATTTTGATTGAATCACTAATTGTTTGGAAATAATATCAACACGTTTTGTAGTGTTTTTAACCAATTCCGAATTATCATATCCATCCAATTCTTTATAACGATTGATTCCGCCAAAACCAGCTTTTCGTTGTTCATCAGGAATGGGAGAAGTATTAAAATAAATACGATATAAATTATTATCACGGTCTTCTACATTCGCTAATACTTCATCAATCTGATCCATTTTTTTATCAATGATTGAGTAACGAAGCTTTAAATTTTCAATTTCACGAGCTTGCAAACGGTCCTTTGGTGTTTCAAAAAAAGGTGTATTTAATAATATTACAAAACAAATAAATCCAAACAATGCAGAAGCAGCTAGGAATAAAAGAATATAACTCAGCTTTCTACCTTTTTTGGGTTGAATTTTCCGATATGCTAAATTTTCTGAATCGTAATAATATTTTACCTTCGACATGTTTTAAAATATACTATTTTTGCACCTTACAAAAAAGGAGAATCGCTTTAATGGTTATTGATAGACGAACAAATTTAATAAATGTTTCGCTTGTTTAGTCCATTTTTTTCAATCGTTTAACTTTTTGTTGTAAATTGTTTTTCACGTTTAATTTTATTTCAATCTATATTTTATGAAATCGCAAGATATCAGAGCTCAATTTCTCAGTTTTTTCCAAAGCAAAGGTCATACCATTGTACCTTCAGCACCTATCGTAATTAAAGATGATCCAACTTTGATGTTTACGAATTCGGGAATGGCCCAGTTCAAAGAGTTCTTTCTTGGGAATGGAACACCAAAAAGTAATCGTTTAGTGGATACACAAAAATGTTTGCGTGTATCGGGAAAACACAATGATTTAGAGGAAGTAGGTATTGATACTTACCACCACACGATGTTTGAAATGTTAGGAAACTGGAGTTTTGGTGACTATTTCAAAAAAGAAGCGATTCATTGGGCATGGGAATTATTGACAGAAGTATATAAGATTGATAAAGACATTTTATACGTAACTGTTTTTGAAGGAAGTGAAGATGATGGATTGTCAATAGATCAGGAGGCGTATGATATTTGGAAAACAATTATTGCAGAAGATCGTATCCTTTTAGGAAGTAAAAAAGATAATTTCTGGGAAATGGGAGATCAAGGACCATGTGGACCATGTTCTGAAATTCATGTAGATATTCGTTCCGCAGAAGAAAAAGCAAAAGTGCCAGGGAAAGACCTCGTAAACATGGATCATCCACAAGTAGTGGAAATCTGGAATAATGTATTTATGGAATTCAACCGTAAGGCAGATGGCTCTTTAGAGAAATTACCAGCACAACACGTAGATACAGGAATGGGGTTTGAACGTTTATGTATGGTTTTACAAGGCGTACAATCCAACTATGATACAGACGTATTTACACCGCTAATTCAGAAAATTGAAACAATTACGGGTGCAAAATACACGATAAAAGCTTCTAATGACGAAGAAGAAAAAGTAAATATTGCTCTTAGAGTTATCGCTGATCACGTACGTGCCGTTGCTTTTGCGATTGCAGACGGACAGTTGCCTTCAAATACTGGAGCAGGATATGTAATCCGAAGAATTTTGAGAAGAGCAATTCGTTATGCATTTACTTTCTTGGATCAAAAAGAACCTTTTATTTATGAATTAGTTGATACATTAAGTAGTCAAATGGGAGCATCATTTCCAGAGATTACAGCACAAAAATCATTGGTTCAAAATGTAATTAGAGAAGAAGAAAACTCATTCTTACGCACTTTAGACCAAGGATTACAATTGTTAGAAAATGTAATCAATTCAACAAAAGAGAAAACAGTTTCAGGGCAAAAAGCCTTTGAATTATATGATACATTTGGTTTTCCAATCGACTTAACAGCATTAATCCTAAGAGAAAGAGGATTATTGCTTGATGAAGCTGGATTTGAAGCAGAAATGGAAAAGCAAAAATCACGTTCTCGTGCTGCATCAGAAGTAAGTACAGATGACTGGACGATACTTGTTCCGGGTAATACTGAAACTTTTGTAGGATATGACGAATTGGAAAACGAAGTGAATATCACACGTTACCGTAAAGTTGATTCTAAAAAAGACGGAAAGCTATACCAAATCGTTTTGGATAATACACCGTTCTATCCAGAAGGTGGAGGGCAAGTAGGAGATAAAGGAGTTTTGATTACACCAAACGAAACAATTGAAGTAATTGATACTAAAAAAGAGAATAATTTAATTTTACATTTTACCAAAACGTTACCATCAAATCCTTCAGGAAAGTTAGTAGCGAAAGTAAATGAAAAACTAAGATCAGACTCTGCTAGTAATCACTCTGCAACTCACTTATTGCACCAAGCATTGAGAAGTGTTTTGGGAACACACGTAGAACAAAAAGGATCTCTAGTAAGTCCAAATTATTTACGTTTTGACTTTTCTCACTTCGCTAAATTAACAGAAGAAGAATTGCAACAAGTTGAAGATTTTGTAAATGCAAGAATTCAAGAGCAATTACCATTAGTAGAACGTAGAAGTATTCCATTCCAACAAGCAGTAGACGAAGGAGCAATGGCTTTATTTGGGGAGAAATATGGAGACAATGTGAGAGCGATTAAGTTTGGTCAAAGTATGGAATTATGTGGAGGTATTCACGTGAAGAATACAGCAGATATTTGGCATTTCAAAATCAACAGTGAAGGAGCAGTTGCAGCAGGAATACGTCGTATTGAAGCGATCACAAATGAAGGAGTAAAAGAATATTTTGCAGAACAAAGCAATACCTTAAAAGAGATTGTGAGTACTTTGAAAAATGCACAAGATCCAATCAAAGCAGTAGCTTCTTTGCAAGAAGAAAATGCAAAACTGAAAAAACAATTGGAAAACCTGTTAAAAGATAAAGCGAAGAATTTAAAAGGAGAGTTAGCTGCTGAAATTAAAGAAATCAACGGAATCCAATTCCTAGCAAAACAAGTAGCTTTAGATGTAAATGGAGTAAAAGATTTAGCGTACGAATTAGGGACATTAGGAAATAATGTATTCTTAGTTTTAGCTTCTGCCGAAGAAGATAAAGCAACATTAACGTGCTATATCTCGAAAGAATTAGTAGCAGAACGTAACTTAAATGCTGGTCAGGTAGTTCGTGAATTAGGGAAATACATCCAAGGTGGCGGAGGTGGACAACCTTTCTTTGCAACAGCAGGAGGTAAAAATCCAAATGGAATTGCTGAAGCCTTGCAACATGCCGAAGGTTTTATAAAATAATTACTTCCCTAAAGGGAAGTGAATGAAATACAATATGAATTTCAGAACCCAAATACCCATTTCAAAAAGTAGTAACCCGATGGATTACTCTTCTAGAGTGGTGTCTTTGGGTTCTTGCTTTGCAGTCAACATCAGTCAGAAATTAGAATACTTTAAATTTCAGAATTACTGTAATCCTTACGGGATCCTATTTCATCCCTTGGCAATAGAAAAAGCAATCGATTTTGCTTTGAGACAAAAAGAATTTACTGCGGAAGATTTATTTTTTCACAATGAACAATGGCATTCCTATGATGTGCATTCTGACTTGAGCCATGCAAATCCAGAAGTGGTATTACAATCACTAAATGAGATAACGAAAGTAATGCACTCACAATTAGTTTATGCTACACACGTTATAATTACATTAGGGACAGCGTGGGTGTATCAAAATGTAGAGAGCAATCATATTGTTGCAAATTGCCATAAAGTGCCTCAAAAGCAATTTAAAAAAGAATTATTGACAGTTGAACAGGTTAGAAAAAGTTTGAAAAATATTATCTTTAAACTTCAAGAAGTGAATCCAACCCTTCAGATTATTTTTACGGTTTCCCCGGTACGTCATATAAAAGATGGTTTTGTAGAAAATCAACAAAGTAAAGCCCATTTGATTGCGGCAATACATGAAACCATGAAAGAAGGAGTAACCTATTTTCCGTCGTATGAGATTATGATGGATGAGTTACGAGATTATCGTTTTTATACCGAAGATATGATTCATCCTAGTGTTGTTGCAATTGATTATATTTGGGAAAGGTTTTCTAATTCTTGGATTGAGGACGAAGCCAATAAAATTATGACAAAGGTAGATGATATACAAAAAGGATTGAGGCATAGACCATTTAATCCCGATTCAGCAGGGCACCAAAAGTTTAAGTTAGGATTGACAAAAAAGATAAATGACCTGAAAGTTCAATATCCATTGATGAAATTTTAATATGAAAAAGATAATTGTAGGCGCTTTAATTATTGTAGCAATATTTGCGATATTCAAATATTGTGACCTGAAAAAAACGGAGAACGAAAACCTATTTCGCAATACAAATCTAATTCAACAACAAATAGAAAATGTTGGAAAGTTAGTCGTTACCGAGGGACATTTTTCAGAAGTACTCACCTACAAAGACAAGCAAAATTATTTATTGGATTTCTTTTCTTTTGAGAAAAAAGCATTGATTGTTATTAATGCGGATGTATCAGTGTCCTATAACTTAAGAGAGATACAATACGATATTGATGAAAAGAATAAAGTAATTACAATTAAGAATATTCCTAAGCCAGAAATAAAAATCAATCCAAATATTGAATTTTACGATGTAAATCAAAGTCGTTTGAATCCATTTACGGGAGATGATTACAATAAGATAAATGCAAAAGTAAGAGTAGAATTAGCAAAAAAGATTGATAAATCTTCGCTTAAATCCAATGCTCAGAATCGTCTAATTAGTGAGTTGCAAAAGATATTAATTCTGACCAATTCAATGGGTTGGACATTACAATACAACAATCAGAAAATTGATAATGAATCAATCGATGAGGTTGTATTGTAATGAATATAATTTTTATGCTTTTTGATTTTCTAGAATTAAATCCAAACCACCAGAAATTAAATGAGCAATTTCAGGGCGTGATTTCTTAAGACCTTCCAAATACGTTACCACTTTTTCTAAAAAGTCAAAATCATTTATACGATGAGCTTGTTCTGCTATTTCTACAGCAAGAAGCCAATCTTTTGGATGCTTTGTAGTCAATGCATTGAAGATTGTTTTGATGTCGATTGTAGCATCTTTTCCTTCACGTAAATCACGGATACCTTTGTATAATGCTTCCAATTCTGATCTTTCAACAGTAACCTTAGATTTGATCGTTTTGCTAGAAGGAACGTGTGTAATCATGTCAAAACTTTTCACATCAGCAGGGCCAGAGAATCCAGAGATAATTTCTTTACCTACAGCCATATCATAAATACCCCATTCCGGTTGGAATAAGACGGTATCCCCATGGGTTACGGTACAATCTTTAAAACTGATTAGAATAATCTTTCCTTGTAAGTTACGAGAACCTGTAATAATTTGTCCAGATACTTTAACACCACCTTCAAATTCCAATTCTACTTTTTCTCCTTCGTAAATAGCATAGGCTTTTAAATCTCTTGGGCTCATATCTTCAATGGAGATATTAATGCCTTTTAAGGTTCCTACAGGACTTCCAAAGCCTTCGGCATGATAGTCTGTTCCATGACCTACTAATTCTTTTTCGCGGTACGATAAAGCAGTTTTTCCAGTTGTTTGGATGTATATTGGTTCACCTTCGTGCTCAATTACATTGGTAAGTTTTCCTGAAACTTGAATTCCAGTACTCAACTCAATAGTACCAATAGCATTGGATTGGATTAATTTTTTTACACTGCTCAATCCGCCTGTACGTAAAGCCATTTTATTGGCAAAATCTTCTAATACAGAATTCAATTGTGCAAAGTCACAGGTTACAAAAAGTTGCGGTTGTGGTTTTGTAATATCAAAACTTTTTTCTGCAGATTCAATAGAATAGGGTAGTTTTTCTACTGCATCAGTCATACACCAAGCACTTTCTCCAATGGAAGAAAGTAATCCTGCACCGTAAATTTTAGGATTTTCAACTGTACCGATTAGACCATATTCTACAGTCCACCAATGTAAGTTTCGGATACGTGCCATTTCAGACATTTCTCCCATATTGTTTTGTAAATATTCTACTTGTTGTTCGGCTTTAATAATATCAGCCTCTGGTGTTCCTTCTGCTTCTTTTAAGATAGAAAGTAAACGAATAGCTTCGTACATTTCATAATCTTTACCCGATGAAATAGCTTTAGAGCCAATCTCACCAAAACGTCTTAAATATTCGGCATATTCAGGATTAGCAATAATCGGAGCATGTCCTGCACCTTCATGAATAATATCGGGAGCAGGTGTATATTCAATATGTTCTAATTGACGGATGTCAGAAGCAATAACTAATACTTTGTAGGCTTGAAATTCCATAAAAGCATTGGGTGGAATAAAACCATCTACAGCAACAGCTGCCCATCCAATTTCTTTAAGAATACGATTCATGCCATACATACTTGGAATAGCGTCAATAGAAATTCCAGTTTTGTATAGACCTTCAAGGTAAGATTCATGAGCTACTTTGGTAAGATAATCAACATTTTTACGCATAACATAGCGCCATACTGCCTGATTTATAGGAGTATATTCATCATAATCCTGTGGTTTGATGAATTGTTTCAGATGCTCAGGTAATCTTTCGATTAATGGATTCGTTTCAAATACTGAATTCATGAGTTATAGTATCATTGTTATTGGAATTGTAAAATTACAAAATGTATTCCATCCGTAAAAAGAGAAAAAGCTTTTTAAATGATGTAAAATGATAAAATTAATATAAATGTGTCCTAATTTTTAATCAGACCCTAATTCTTAGGGAATATTTTTGTCTTTTCTATAGTTTGATAGCGATAGATTTTAAATCAGATATAGGTATAAAAAAATCGGCTGAGGTAATTAATTACATCAGCCGATCAGTTTATTTAAATAGTGTGTTGGGTATTATTTTTGTTTGATTTGAGGTGGAAATTGAGCAATGATTTTAGCGACAAATTCATTGATACGCTCTTCTTTTTTACTCATACTCTGAGTAAGAACGCCAACACCAACACCTTGCCAAACCAATTCTTTTTTTCTACCATCTATTAAATCGATGTATAATGTTCCTTCCGTAGTTGTGCTTACACTAGAGTATCCGCCTCCCCACATCCATGGATTCCAACCATATCCCCAGCCGTAACCCCAACCAGCATTGAACTGGTTTACGCTTACTTGCTCACGTGATTTGGTGAAAATATTTACTAATAAATCAGGATTTTCACTTTTGGTTAATCCTTTTTTAGTTAGTTCATTATCGATTGCACGTAAAATTCGTTTTTTATCCAAATCTGAAATCTCAACTTTATCGATTCCGGTTTTGTAAAAAGCAAACGTTTTGTATTGAGAAAAATCTACATTTTTATCAAAGTCAGTTTCTACTCTTACTGATGCGCAAGAACTCACCAGAATAAGTAAGAATAACGGTAGTATTTTAAGTGCTTTCATAACTTTTATTGTATTTATTAATGATCGTTGTTTTGTGAACGAGAATGCATATTAGAAATCTAGAATAGAATCATCTACTATAGTAGGGATGGTTACTTTTAGTAAAGGTTGCGTTTCCATTGCTCTTTTAATGGCAAATATAGCACCTTCATTTCGTGCCCAGTTTCTTCGTGCAATTCCATTATTTACATCCCAGAAAAGCATTGATTCTAAACGTCTTGAAGCTTCCTTTGAACCATCAAGAACCATACCAAAACCACCGTTGATTACTTCGCCCCAGCCTACGCCGCCGCCGTTGTGAATACTCACCCAAGTAGCACCTCTAAAACTGTCTCCAATCACATTATGAATGGCCATGTCTGCAGTGAAACTAGAACCATCATAGATGTTTGAAGTTTCGCGGTAAGGAGAATCCGTTCCTGAAACATCATGGTGATCTCTACCCAATACAACGTAACCAATTTCACCAGCAGCAATTGCTTGGTTAAAAGCTTCAGCAATTTTAGTACGACCTTCAGCATCGGCATATAAAATACGTGCTTGAGATCCTACCACTAATTTGTTTTCCTGAGCACCTTTAATCCATTGGATATTATCCTGCATTTGTTGTTGGATTTCTTTTGGAGCAGTTTTAGCAATCGTTTCCAATACTTGGCATGCAATGGCATCCGTTTTTGCTAAATCTTCTGGTTTTCCACTAGCACAAACCCAACGGAAAGGACCAAAACCATAATCAAAACACATAGGGCCCATGATATCTTGTACATAGCTAGAATATCTGAATCGTAAACCATCTTCTGACATGATATCGGCACCAGCTCTAGAACTTTCTAGTAAAAAGGCATTACCATAATCAAAGAAATAAGTTCCTTTGGCAGTATGTCTGTTCACAGCAGATGCATGTCTTCTTAATGTTTCTTGTATTTTTTCTTTAAACAATTCAGGATTATTCGCCATCATATCATTTGAAGCTTCAAAACTCATGTCTACTGGATAATAACCACCAGCCCATGGATTATGAAGTGAAGTTTGATCACTACCTAAATCGATATAAATATTTTCTGTATCAAATTTTTCCCATACATCTACCACATTTCCTTGGTAAGCAATGGAAACAACTTCTTTATCCGCTTTTGCTTTTCGTACACGTGTAACTAATGCGTTGATATCAGTAACTACTTCATCAACCCATCCTTGTGAATGTCTAGTTTGAACTGCTTTTGGATTTACTTCGGCACATACAGTAATGCAACCTGCAATATTACCGGCTTTAGGTTGTGCTCCGCTCATACCACCTAAACCTGAAGTGACAAAAAGTTTTCCTGCTAGTCCTTCACCATCTTTAGCAATTTTTCTTCCGGCATTCAATACTGTAATAGTTGTTCCATGTACAATTCCTTGTGGACCAATGTACATATAGCTACCCGCCGTCATTTGGCCATATTGTGAAACACCTAGTGCATTGAATTTTTCCCAATCATCCGGTTTAGAATAATTTGGAATCATCATACCATTAGTGACAACAACTCGAGGTGCTTCGGCATGAGAAGGGAACAATCCCATAGGATGACCGGAATACATGACTAAAGTTTGCTCATTTGTCATTTCTGCCAAATATTTCATTACTAAACGATATTGTGCCCAGTTTTGAAATACTGCACCATTACCGCCATAAGTAATTAATTCATGAGGATGTTGGGCAACTGCGTGATCCAAATTGTTTTGAATCATTAGCATAATAGCTTTTGCTTGTTCCGATTTTCCGGGATATTCGGAAATTGGACGAGCATATATTTTATAATCAGGATGAAAACGATACATGTAGATACGACCATAAGTATTCAATTCTTCCATGAATTCCTTCGCTAAAACAGCATGATGCTCAGCTTCAAAATAACGTAAAGCATTTTTCAGCGCTAGTTTCTTTTCTTCTGGAGTAAGTATTTCTTTGCGTTTAGGAGCATGATTTATTGATAGGTCATACGGTCTTGCTTGTGGAAGAGTATTTGGAATACCTTCTAGAATTTGTTCTTGAAATGTCATTTTATCTTGTATTAAGTACCTCGTTATTCGGAATTATGCTAAAGTAATACAGTTTTTTGTATTGGCATAAAATGCCCGGCTTTAAACATCCGATAAATATTATTTTTTGTTATTAGTATTTGTATTTTTGTCGAAGCCGTAAGGGCAATGGCGACAACCATTTTTACAGCAATACCCTCTTTTTAAATGGAATTTTTCTGTAAATACTTTATATCCCTCAGGAGTCAGGTAATAATCTTCTCCTTCGGTTAATTTGTTTTTAGAATCCTGATTGCTCATGCATACAAATTTATAAACTTTAGACTGAATGTTTTTAATTGTATCTAAATATTTAACACCAAAAGGCTTTAGCGGACTTACGCTTTGGCCATTTATTCTAGTTCGTGAGAAAAAACATAAGGAAGATACTGTATTAATAAATCATGAAAAAATTCATATTCGGCAACAAATAGAACTATTGATTGTTCCTTTTTTTCTATGGTACGGCATAGAATTTTTATACCGATATTATCAAAAAAGAAATTGGCATCAGGCCTATCGGAATATTAGTTTTGAGCGAGAAGCTTATGGTGAAGAACAGGACTTAATCTATTTAAAAAGAAGAACATTTTGGCGTTTTTTGAAGTATGTTTAAAACGAGATTGTGAGGCATAATGGAATAAAGAACATTCGTTTAATTTCACGGGTAAATAATAAGGATTTTATATAATTCTGAATTGGTGTCGTTTATAATTTAAATTCTATTCAGATATTAAATGAGTAAGAATATTTTTCAGTAACTTTATCTAAACCAATATTTTAAACCATAAATAGTATGAAATTAACGAAAACACTAGGAGTAATTGGTCTGATGGGATCAATGCTATTTATTGCCTGCAATGGTAAGAATTCTGAATTAGAAAAAGAATTAGCTGCTGAGCATTCCAAGTTGGAAGCAGAGCATAAAACACTTGAAGAGCTTCATACGAAAATGGAAGCGGAACATATGGCTTTCTCTGAAGCTCATAAAGCACTAAAAGAAGCTGATACGAGTGCGCATAATAAAATTGAAATGGAACATGAGAAGTTATTAGCTGCCCATGCTGCATTAATTGAGAAACATACCAATATCATTAAAGCCCATGATGCACTAGAGAAAAAACATGCCGAAGGAAAAGAGACTGATGAGCAGATTAAAAAAGACCATGACGAAATGAAGAAAGAAGATGAAATGCTGATTGAAGATCATAAAAAAATAGAAGCAGATCATAAGATGATGACAGAGCAAGACAATAAGATAAAAGAAGAAGACAAGATGAATATTTAATGAAAAAAGCCACTTTTTAAAGTGGCTTTTTTATTTTCATAATATGACAGATATAGTAGATTCTAGAGTAGAATTTAAGGATGGAAACATATTGTGGTTATATTCCTTTGAAATAGAGGATAGAAATGCTGTTAAAACTGCTTTTTTGAGAAAAAATTAAGGAAGCATTATATTCAATTAGTCTATTTTTGCAACAAACCAATGATTTTGATTGAAGTAAAGCACCAAATAATAAATTTTCATGAAGCAGGCGTTACTCTTACTGTTAAGAGGGAAGATTTAATTCATCCTTTTGTTTCGGGTAATAAATACCGAAAATTAAAATACAATTTACTACAAGCAGAACAGGAAAATAAGAATACACTATTAACTTTTGGTGGTGCTTTTTCAAATCATATTGCTGCTACAGCAGCAGCAGGTTCTAAGTATGGTATTGAAACGATTGGGATAATTCGAGGAGAAGAATTGTCTTCAAAAATAAGTGAAAACCCTACGCTATCATTTGCTCAGGAACAAGGAATGAAATTACAGTTCATTTCTAGAGAAGAATACAGGAATAAAGCAGAAGCATCTTTTTTGAAGGATCTTCGAGATCAATATGGGGATTTTTATTTATTGCCAGAAGGAGGGACCAATGCATTAGCGGTCAAAGGATGTGAGGAGATTCTAACGGCAGAAGATACTGATTTTGATTATATTTGTTGTGCTGTTGGAACAGGAGGAACAATAGCAGGCATTATAAATAGTGTAAAACCACATCAAAAAGTGCTTGGATTTCCAGCCTTGAAAGGTGATTTTTTGCAAGAAGAGATTCGTAAATTTGCCAAAAATGAACAATGGGAGCTAATCTCCGAGTATCATTTTGGTGGATATGGTAAGGTTACAACAGAATTGATTGCTTTTATTAATGAAATATATCAGAAAAACGATATTCCTTTAGATCCTATTTATACTGGGAAACTGTTTTTTGGCGTTATGGATTTAATACATAAAGGTTATTTTCCAAAAGGGACAAAAATAATGGCAATCCATACTGGAGGTCTTCAGGGAATACAAGGAATAAATAAAAAATTAGAAAAAAAACATCTTCCAATAATAAATGTCAATGTATAAAAAAATTTCACTTCTGATTATTATTGCGCTATTTGCAAGCTGCAAATCGACAAAGTCAACCGTTAAGAATAGTAGGAACTCAAAATCTAAAACGGAAATTACTCGCAATACCAAAAGACCAATAGTCACTAAGAATAATTCTACAGCAAATAAAAATTCAAATTCAGGTTCAAATTCTACGTCAGAAACATTAGAATCTACTTCAAGAACAACAGTAACCAGTGATTTGGTTTTAGGATATATCAGTTCATACAAAGGTGTTGCACAAAGTAATATGAAGGAATATGGTATTCCGGCAAGTATTATTCTAGCACAAGGAATTTTAGAATCAGGAGCTGGAAATGGAACATTGAGTAGAAAAGCCAACAATCACTTTGGTATTAAATGTCATAAAGAATGGACTGGAGATAGTGTGAAACACGATGATGATGCACTACAAGAATGCTTTAGAAAATACACTGACCCATCAGAATCATATAAAGATCATGCTTTGTTTTTAACGACTCGAAGCCGTTATTCAAAACTATTTACTTTGCCAAAAGGAGATTATCAAGCTTGGGCAAAAGGCTTAAAAAATGCAGGATATGCTACCGATCCAAAATATCCAGACAAATTAATTGGATTAATTGAACGATACAATTTACACCAATACGATACAGAAGTATTAGGCGGGAATTTTGTTCCAACGTCCAAACCAGTAGAAACCAGACCAGTTGTAACGACAACTACTACAACACCAGAAGTGAGTGATCCAAATGCAACATATAGAGTTGAAAAAGGAGAAACACTGTATTCAATTTCCAAAAAATTTGGAATCACTGTAGACGAATTAAGATCGAAAAATAATATATCAGACAATGCCATATCCATTGGGCAAGTTCTAAAAATTAAATAAATATAATGTTATACCAAAGAAGTAGTCAGCTATTTGCTGAAGCGGAAAAAGTTATCCCAGGAGGAGTTAATTCACCAGTTCGTGCCTTTAAGGCAGTAGGAGGAACACCTATTTTTGTGAGAGAAGCAAAAGGAGCTTATTTATATGATGAAGATGGAAACCGATTAGTAGATTATATTAATTCATGGGGACCAATGTTATTAGGACATGCTTATGAACCTGTAGTAAATGCTGTTATTGAAAAAGCAAAATTGGGTACCTCTTTTGGAATGCCTACAGCTTTAGAAACTGAAATTGCAGCTTTGGCTGTAAAAATGGTACCCGGAATAGATAAAATAAGATTTGTAAACTCAGGAACTGAAGCCTGTATGAGTGCAGTGCGTTTAGCAAGAGGATATACAAAAAGAGATAAGATTATTAAGTTTTCGGGATGCTATCACGGTCACTCTGATTCCTTCTTAATTCAAGCCGGAAGTGGCGCTGTAACTTTTGGTGCTCCAAATAGCCCAGGTGTAACAGCTGGTACTGCAAAAGATACTTTATTAGCCCGTTACAATGATTTGGCGAATGTAGCTGAAATTATTGAAGCGAATAAAAATGAAGTTGCAGCAATTATCATTGAGCCTGTAGCAGGAAATATGGGATGTGTTCCTCCGCAAGATGGTTTTCTTCAAGGGATACGAACATTATGTGATCAGAATGGTATTTTACTAATCTTTGATGAGGTAATGACAGGCTTCCGTTTAGCAAAAGGTGGAGCGCAGGAATTATTTAATATCAATGCTGATATTGTAACTTTTGGAAAAGTAATTGGTGGTGGATTACCAGTAGGAGCTTTTGCTGCTCGTGCAGAAATCATGAATTATTTAGCACCACTAGGACCCGTATATCAAGCAGGAACATTATCTGGAAACCCATTGGCTATGGCAGCTGGACTTGCGATGTTGAAAGCGATTGATGAGGATCCGGCAATCTTTAAAAGATTAGAAGAAAAAACAGCCTATTTAGAAAAAGGAATCCGCGAGAAATTAACTCAGCACAATGTAACCTTTACAATCAATAGAGTAGGATCGATGATTTCGGTGCATTTTGATGAAGCAGCAGTAGTTGATTTTCAAACGGCTGCCAAAGGAGACAATGAAAGCTTTAAGAAGTTCTTTCACGGACTTTTGAAAGAAGGAATATATATTGCGCCATCGGCATACGAAACATGGTTTATAACGGATGCATTGACGTATGAAGATTTAGATTTCACAATCGAAGCAGTAAATAAAGTTGCAAAAACGCTATAAGATTTTATAAAAAATAAAAAGAAGTAACAAAGCCACAATCCATTGTGGCTTTGTTGTTTAAAATAATTGCTTAGTTTTATGTTTTTCTAATGTGCATCAAAACGGATGTTTATCTAATTATTTGAATGAAAATATTAATCATTGAAGACGAAATTGAATTAGCCGAAAGTATAGCGGAATACCTATCAGGTGAAAATTATATTTGTGAATTTGCGGCCACGTTTCAGCAGGCTCAGCACAAAATAGAATCATTCAGTTACGATTGTATTTTATTGGATATTATGTTGCCCGGCGGAGATGGTATGAAGATTCTTTCAGCATTAAAGAAAGAAAACAAAGAAGACGGGGTGATAATAATTTCTGCAAAAGATTCTTTGGACGATAAAATTACAGGATTACAATTTGGAGCAGATGATTACTTGGCAAAACCATTTCATTTATCGGAACTTGCAGCCCGAATCTATTCTGTAATTCGAAGAAGACAATTTTCAAATTCCAATAGTATAGAACAAAATGAATTGCATATCGATTTGTTATCTAAAACAGTTTCAGTAAATAATAAAACGGTTATATTAACCAAAAAAGAATTTGATTTGTTGCTCTATTTTATAGGAAATAAAAATCGGGTAATTTCAAAAAGCACATTGGCAGAAAATCTTTCAGGTGACCTAGCTGAGATGCTAGATAATTATGATTTTGTATATGCCCACATTAAAAATTTAAAAAAGAAACTAACAGAAGCAGGATGCGAGACGTATCTTAAAACAATTTATGGGACAGGATATAGATGGGAAAGTGAGTAAGTTATTACAAAAGCCTTTCAAGATTTTTACAGTATATGCGCTTTTAGTTTTATTAGCGAGTATTCCCGTATATTATTTTATCGTAGATCGAATTTGGCTAGGGGAATTGGATGAACATAATGAAACGATTGCTCAGAAAATAGAAAAGGAATTAAATGCGTTACAGTTAAATGACAACGAACTTGATTACAGTCTAAAACTATGGAATAAGGTACAACCTGGAACTAATTTAGTAGAAATTAAAGACGGTGTTAAGAAACAAGATTCAATCTACATCGTACTACGTCCAAATCCGTATGATATAAAAGATATTAATCGTTATAGATGCCTTTCCAGATCGATCCATCTGAATGAAAAAATATACCATCTCACGGTAGAGACAAATGTTGAAGAAACAGAAGAAACCATTGTCGCTATTGCAATCATTACATTTTTCTTTTTTGTACTACTAGTTGTTGGTTTTCTAATTTTAAACAAAAGATTATCGGCACAAATATGGAAACCATTTCAAAGCACATTGAATAAGCTCAAAGCGTTTAATTTGAATGGATTAGAGAATATAGAGTTGGAGAAATCCGATATTGTTGAGTTTGAAGAATTAAATGCTGTTTTAAATAAACTTATTGAAGGAAATATTTCGGCTTTTCGTATGCAAAAAGAATTTACAGAGAATGCCTCTCATGAACTACAAACCCCTTTAGCAATTATTCGATCCAAAATTGATTTGTTATTGCAAACAGAATCCCTAACGGTAGATCAATATAATATTATTGAAGATATAAATAAGGTTATTACGAAAGTGTCCCGAATCAATAGAAATCTATTATTGCTTTCCAAAATTGAAAATCAGCAATATTCTCAAAAAGAAGAGATAAATATTAGCATGGTTTTACATGAAAATCTTACTTCTTTACAAGAATATCTTGAAGATAAGAGTATACATTTGGATGTAAAAGTGTTGGATAATGTTCTCTTATCAGGAAATAAAGTTTTGATTGAAATTATGATGAATAACTTGATTTTAAATGCGATCCGACACAACTATGAACATGGAACCATTGAAGTTGAATTATTCGAAAATAAACTTATTATTTCTAATTCTGGTAAGATCGCTTTGAAAGAAGAAAATTTGTTTAGACGATTTTCTGGTGCTACTACGGAGAAGGTAGGTAGCGGTTTAGGACTGGCAATTGTGAAAGAAATATGCAATTCATACCATTGGAACATACACTATAACTTTATAGATAATACACATCAATTTACCGTAACCTTTTAAATTCAGAATTTCTTCTAAATTGTGTACGAGCTTTGTTGAAATTAAAAAATAGATTTCGATGAAACGCACAATTTTGATTACCTTTTTTCTGCTTTTTAGACTGATAAGCCATGCTCAGGATACAAAAGTAACGCTATCGGGTGAAGTGATAGATAAAGAAATGAAAAGCGGATTCCCATACGCAAATGTTGTATTGAAAAATACTAAAAGCAATACATTTGTTACGGGAACAATTACTAATGAAGCAGGACGATTTGTGCTTCCAGAAATTCAACAAGGAGAGTACGAACTTACAATTACTTACTTAGGATATAAACCCTACAGTCGGAATATCTTAGTCGGAAAGCTAAGTTCATTTCTAGACTTAGGGAAATTCGAACTAGAAGAAGATGCCAATACTTTAGAAGAAGTGGTGGTGGAAGCCCGCACAGAAGAAATATCGTCCAAAATGGATAAAAAAACCTTCAATATTCAAGAGAACATAAGCCAACAAGGAGGTTCAGCCTTGCAGGTTATGCGAAATTTGCCAAGTATCACGGTAGATCAGGCCGGTAAGGTACAATTAAGAGGAAGCGATAAAGTTATGGTTCTTATTGATGGAAAACAGACTGCATTAACAGGATTTGGAAGTCAAGCAGGATTAGATAATATACCTGCATCCGCTATTGAAAAAATTGAAGTGATAAATAATCCATCTGCAAAATTTGATGCAAATGGAAATGCGGGAATTATCAATATTATTTTCAAAAAAAATAAACAAAATGGGTTTAATGGTAAAGTAGGAATGACTTCGGGAATTGGCGCTTTGGGAATTAAAAAGGAAAATTTGCCAAGCATACGACCACAATATAAACTCAATCCCAAAAATAATCCATCGCTATCCTTAAATTACAGAACAGATAAAGCCAATTGGTTCTTTCAAGGAGATTTGCTTTCGCAAAAAGCCCTCAATAAGAATGAATTTACAGATCGTTTGTATAATGATGGATCAATTGTAAGACAACAATATCAGGAGAACAGAACACAGACAGCTACAACTCTAAAAATGGGAGTAGACTTATACCCTAATGAGAATAATACATTTAGTTTTTCAGCATTATACAATAGAGAAGCCCATATTGATCGTGGAGATTTGCCTTATTTTAATGAAGACTATTCCGTTCGAAATAGATTGTGGCAATTTTATGAAGATGAAGTAAATACCGCCTTGGGATTATCTGGAACCTATGTACATAAATTTAAAAAGCCAGGTCAGACACTAAATGTGAATTTTAATTATACATTCCATCGTGAAGATGAAAAGTATTTTATGACCGACATAAAGCCAACAATACAAGGAAATGACGCCTTTAAGCTTATAGCAGATCAAAATGTAACAGATATTAATGTAGATTATGTAAAGCCCCTAAAGCATGGTAAAATTGAACTAGGCACAAAATTTCGTTGGCGTTATATTGCAACAGATATGTTATTTATTCCCGGTGCAAATTCCATGTTAGACACGGATGCAGATGGTTGGGCAGATTATAATGAATTCATCCCTGCAGTGTATGGTAATTACGTATTTGAATCTAAAAACTTTGAGTTAGAAGCAGGAGTTAGATTAGAATATGCGAGTATCGATTATAAAATAATTCCAACACATAATACCTATAAAAGTGACGGCTATACTTATTTTCAGCCTTTCCCAAATCTCCGACTTACTTATTTGATGAATGATCGCAATAAGATTTCATTCTTTTACAATAGAAGAGTTGATAGACCTGATGAACAAGATTTGAGAATATTTCCAAAATATGACGATCCTGAGATATTGAAAACAGGTAATCCATTATTAAAGCCACAGTTTACTCAAACCTTAGAGTTAGGCTATAAAATGAATTGGAATACGGGATCTATATATTCTAGTATTTATCATAGAATTACCCAAGATATATTAACACGCATACTTACAAATGTTCCAACGACTACAGTAATAAATTCAATTTCTCAAAATGCGGATAAAGGTTTTAATACTGGGATTGAAATTATCTTAAATCAAGAAGTTACGAGTTGGTTTACTACAAATGTGAGCCTAAATGGGTATCAAAATAGAATTAATGCATTTACTATTGAAAATACATATCCAATACCAATTTCTTACAGCGCCAAAGAACAAAAAAATTACGCTGGAAATGTAAAACTAAATGAGATTTTCAAATTGCCAAAACAAATTGATTTCCAAGTGACAGGAGTTTATATGACTTCAGATATTATTCCTCAAGGAAAAATAAAATCGAGATTTTCAATTGATTTAGGAATCAAGAAAATTATTCAAAAAGGAAGAGGAGAATTGTTTGTGAATGTTAGTGACCTTACAAATTCAATGCGAATTAAGAAAGAAATTGATGGAGATGGATTTCAGATTAGAAGTACAGATTTCTACGAAACACAAGTGTTTAGACTAGGATACAGTTATAAGTTTTAAAATTCAGGAATATTCATAAAATAAAAAAACTCACCATTTGGTGAGTTTTTTTTGAGAGAGGATTAATATATTAATGTGTCAACTTTTTCAATACTTCAGGTTTTGCATCTAATTTTGCCATTTGCTCTTGAGATAACGTAGCTCTTAGTTTTGCGTCGATAACTTTAGAAAGCTCATTAATTCTTTCTTTAGACAGTTTGCTATTAATAATATCGCTGTTTTTGTAAACGAATAATTGGTAAATGTCATGTTTCATTGGATCTTGCAATGGGACAATTTTTACTAACTGTTCTATGTTCTCTTGGGCAGCCTTTGCAACAGCTTTATTTTCCTGTGCATTTGCGTTAATTGCGAAAGCAAAAAATAACGTGATAATGGCAATTATTTTTTTCATAAGTTTAAATAGTTTGGTATTTTATTGTCCAAATCTAATTAATTTATGATACAATACAAAATTAATTTATTATTTGTCCATTTTTTTTGAATCTCTTTTTTTATTATGCATTCTGTGAGCAAATTTTGCTTTTTGATCATCTTTTGCTTTTTCCCATTTAGCAAATTGTTCTGTAGAAAGGATTTTTTTCATTTTATCTTTTCTAACAATTTGGTCATCTAAACGTTTGCTTGCTTTAGCATAACGCTCATCTGCAGAAAGTTTTTGATCTGAAGTTGTATTGTTTTTTCTCTCATTCATTCGAATCTCTCTGTTCTTTTGATCTTCTTGCAAAAGCGTTTTAACATCTTTTTGTTGAGAAGCACTTAGACCTAAATCAAGGGTCATTTTTTTTACTTGCAATTCAACTCTTTGTTCAGGAGTAAATTGTTCAACCTGAGGTTTGCTCTTACGATCTTGAGGAGCATTCTTTTCTTGTGCAAATGTTGTAAAACTAACAACCATTAATGCCGCAATAACTAACTTTTTCATAAATTCTTTTTTTTAAAGGTTATTGAGATAAGACATTAAAATCCTGAAAAGGTTTAATTTATGTCAAAAATAATGTCGTACGGAGGCTTTGTTTCCGTTTTTGATTTGTATTTTTGCCCCGTGAAAAAATACCTAGTAATCATATCAATGTTAATCTTGTTGAAACCAGTTCTACCGGTTTTACAATACGCCATTAACTACGATTATATTGCAACAGTATTATGTGTGAATAAAGATAAGCCCGCTATGGCTTGTAATGGAAAATGTCATTTGATGAAAGAATTGGCCAAAGCATCAGAAGATGAAAAACCAATCTCATCCGATAAGAAAAACACTGTGGTAGAAACAGTACACTTGTTTATCGAAGATATTAAACCATTTGAATTCAATTCTTTCAACACCGCTTTGTATTCAAAATTAGAAACCAAGTATATTAATCTATATACTCATTTGGAATTAACTTCAATATTCCATCCACCAACCTTTACGGCCTAAATAAAACGATAGAATAACTATGCCTATTATTTTCGATTATCCAGTCGAGAATCATATTGCTATAATTTCTATTGTACTCTATCTATTGTTGGAATACTTCCAAAATAGAAATCATCACACATTTATTTTAATGCAAATAGCTTTGATATAAAGCTAGAATTGCATGCCATTAAAACAAAACAATAAATCGACGGAATACATTCAAAGTGTTCCGAATGAAATGTTTATACTATTTTGAAAAAACTTTTAGTCATCATAACATTGTCAATACTATTGAAGCCTATTTTTCCGGTTTTTCAATACATACTTCAATATGATTACATCACGAAGGTACTTTGTGAGAACAAAGATATACCAATTATGGGATGTAATGGGAAGTGCTATTTGATGAAGGAATTGGCTAAATCATCTGCAGATGAAAAGCCTTCTTCAACCGACAAAAAGAATAGTACTATTGAAGTAGTGTATCTTTTTATTGAAGCATTACCGGATTTTAATATACTTCGTTTTGTTGATAATACCCTAAAGCATATTCCATTGCTTTATACAAATTTATATACCCACTTTAATTCATCCTTTGTATTTCGTCCTCCCATTTTAAAATTTAATCTATAGCCTTTACAGGCAAATTTGAATACGTCCATCATTTGGATGCATTCAATGATTAATTATAAATATTTTAAACAATAAATTGGATTACAATGAACTTTACATTAAGAAATATAGTAGCAATAGCTGCATTTGCAGTAGTATTTACATCATGCAGTAATGATGATGATGCCATCACAGCCGTAGATGGAAAAGGAGAAGTTGAACTTACGTTCGATAACTCGGTTAATGGAGATAACCTAATTTTAGGAACGACCTACACGAACTCAAATAATGAAACTTTAAAAATTAATCGCTTCTCTTATATCGTGAGCAACTTTGTTCTAATTGACGATAAGGGGCAAGAATATACATATCCAAAAGATAAAAGCTATTTTGTGATTAGTGAAGAAGCAAATAAAACAACTTTTCATTTAGAGAATATTCCAGTTGGAAACTATACTAAAATAAAATTTGGATTAGGAGTAGATCAAGCAAAATATGCAACAGGAGAATTAGCCCAACAAGAATTTTGGGATGAAGCTGCGGCAAACAATTTAACTTGGACTTGGTCTACAGGATATAGATTCATCAATTTTGAAGGAACATTTAGTTCCCCAGCTGTAACAGGATCAAAAGCATACCAAGTACACTTAGGAAGTAATAGTGCAACAGATAATTACAGAGAGGTAACCCTTAGTTTTCCTACTACGGCACGTGTAAGAACAGATGCTTTCCCTTCAGTTCACTTGATAACAGATGTGAATAAAGTATTGGACGGAGAAACTAAAATCAAATTGTCTGAAGCAATGAATGGAGCAGGAACAGCGGCAACAATAATGGGTGGAGCAAAGTTGATTTCAATAGCAAATAATACGAAAGGAATGTTTGTTGTAGATCACGTACACGCTACAGGACACTAGTATATAACGTATGAAGCGAGTGTAGCACCGTTGCGCTCGCATACTTTTTACAGATGAAAAAATACATATCTATACTATTGATGGCAACCCTTTGGAGTTGCCAGTCGAACGATGATAGCAGCTATACGGAGATTAATGAACCATTGGAATTTAAAAAACCATCTAATTTTCCTGATTTAACCTATAATATGGGTAATAATCCGCCAACGCAAAAGGGATTTGAATTAGGGAGAAAGTTATTCTATGATGTCCGACTTTCTTCGGATGGTACAGTGTCGTGTTCATTTTGTCACGAGCAAGCCTATGCCTTTACACACCATGGTCATGATTTTAGCCATGGAGTAAATAATCTAGAAGGGATACGAAATGCTCCGGCAGTTCAGAACATGGCTTTTCAATCAGAATACTTCTATGATGGAGCTTCAAATAATCTTGAAATGCTATCGATTGCACCCATTCATAATCCAGTGGAAATGAATGAAACATTGGCTAATATTGTGCTGAAATTAAAGGATGATCCTCAATATAAAAAACTATTTTCTGCTGCTTTTGCAAATGGAGAAATCAGTTCAAATAACCTATTGAAAGCCTTAGCACAATTCATGACCATGATGGTTTCCAGTAATTCGAAATACGATAAATACGTTCGAAATGAACCTGGAGGAGCCTTAACCAGTCAGGAGCTTCAAGGATTGAATCTTTTTCAGGTAAAATGTGCCAGTTGTCATGCAACAGATTTATTTACCGATAGCTCTTTTAGAAATAATGGACTGCCGCCAAATCCGCATTTAGATGATAAAGGAAGAGAAGTAGTGACGGGATTTGATGATGACCGATACAAATTCAAAGTGCCTAGTTTGCGTAATGTTGAAAAAACAGGACCCTACATGCACGATGGACGATTTGGATCACTAGAGTCTGTTTTGAATTTCTATACCAATGGAGTTCAACATTCGGTCACATTAGACCCGCTATTGAATCAAAACGGAACTTTGGGTATCTCATTGTCACCAGAAGATAAAACAGCCTTAATTGCCTTCTTAAAAACGTTAACGGACCAACAATATATTGCTGATCCAAGATTTTATTACAAAACATAAATACAATGAAAACTAAAATAATAGTATTAGTTCTAGCAGTTCAATTTACTTTTTCGGCTTGGGCACATGAAATAAAAGACCCTGTAACTCGATTTACTTACCAACGAATGATGTTGGAAGAAGATGATTGTGACGCATGTGGATGTTCTGCTAATGGTGGTGGAATGAGTTTTAGCTCGATGCTTAACAATAACTTTGTTGGAGTACGCTACTTTCACCAGAGTTATAGTAGTCGCGACGGAATTTTTAAAAACTCTCCTTGGATTGATGAAAATTTTAATACGATGCAAGTATGGGCAAGAGTTCCTGTTGCTAAGAATATTCAGATAATGGCTTTGGTTCCGTATCATTTTCACAACAGTGAGAAAACAGCAGGAGATCAAACGATTAATGGTATAGGTGATATTACAGTATTGGGACTTTATAATGTTTTTCAAACGAAAAGCGATAGTGCAGCAGTTAGACATCAAGTTCAATTAGGTGGAGGTGTAAAAGCACCTACAGGAAAATACGATCGTGCAAATAATGGAAGCGTTAATCCAAGTTTCCAAGTGGGTACAGGAGCATGGGATTTTCTTTTAGTGTCAGAATATGTGATTCGTAAAGATAACTTCGGATTGAATACAATGTTGAATTATACCATTAAAACAGAAAACAAACAACATTATCAGTTTGGAAATCAATTGAATTATGGTAGTACATTGTTTTATACTTTCTCTAATACCAAATATACTTGGGTGCCACAAATAGGTGTTGCAGGAGAAGTATATGAAACCAATCGCAGTTATGGAGAAGACTTAAAAAATACTTCAGGAGATATCTTTTTTGGAAAATTAGGTGTTGAGGTAGGTTTGGATAAATTCTCAGTAGGGTTAAATGCAATGCTACCAATAAATCAGAATCTAACGGGTGGCTTAGTAGAAGCGAATTATCGTTTTGCAGTGAACTTGAATTACAATTTGTAGATTACAACTATTGCAAGAAGAAGTATAAAGAGTGGCTATCAGGTTTTGATAGTCACTCTTTTTTTATGGAAATACTAATATTTATGGACGAGTAGATTAGTAATATTTCTAAATGTTTTCTTAAAGCTTTGGAGTGAAAAAGAGAGTTACCGTATATATTTTATACTTTTGAAACAAAATATTCAACTGCTTTATGTCATTTAAATTACGTCTATTATGTGTTGCACTAGTAATGAGCCTTGGAGGCTTTAGTGCAATGAGTCAAACTTCAGAATATCACTTAAAATTTGATACTCCCGAAGAACTTCAAGCTTTTTTAAAGTTTGATAAAAAGAAATCAATTCCTTTGATTAGTGCACACCGAGGTGGTCCGGCTTTTGGATTTCCAGAGAATTGTACCCAAACTTTTGCCAATACAATCAAATACCATCCAGCAGTAATCGAAACCGATATTGCCTTGAGTAAAGATTCCGTTTTGGTGATGATGCATGATAATACTTTAGATAGAACAACAACAGGAAAAGGTAGGATTGATAATTATACTTTTGACGAGTTGAGACAATTAAAGCTGAAAGATAATAATGGAAGAGTTACCGATTTCAAGATTGAAACATTAGATGAGGTTTTGCAATGGAGTAAAGGAAAAGTAATTTTGAACTTAGATATCAAACGTGGTGTTCCATTTCGTATGATTGTTGATGCAGTGCGTAAGAACAAAGCAGAAGCCTATTCGGTAATTATTACGTATAATGCCAATCAGGCAGCAGAAATTGCAGCTTTAGCACCAGAATTAATGATTTCAGTTTCAGCACGTGGAAAAGAAGATGTAGAACGTTTGGAAGGAATGGGTGTGAAAGTGGAGAAAATGATTGCTTTTGTGGGTATTTCTGAGCCTAAAAAACCAGTATATGATTATCTACACAGCAGAGGAATAAGCTGTATTCTAGGAACGATGGGTAACTTAGATAAAAGTGCTGAAGCAAACGGAGATGTTTTGTATTACAACTTAGTTAAAAATGGAGCCAATGTACTTTCTACAGACCGTAATCAGGAAGCAGGAAAAGAAATAATGAAATACATTGCAGAGAAGAAATTAACGTCAAAACATATGGTAAAAGAATAAAATTTAATTCTTTACAGAAAAGAAAAACCCCAATCTTACTAATAAGATTGGGGTTTTTTATAGCGTACAATTGGATTTTAATTATCCAAGATATTCAACCACTTTATTCTCTCCGTCAACCACAATTTTAATCAAAGCGTTTTTAGAAAGATTTTTTGTAGAAGCATCCCATTTTTTACCGCTTAAATCCGACTTAACTTTCAATAAATTTAATGGCATAGCATTGTCATTAGACTTAAGAAGCTCAATAATAATTTTTTCTTCTTCCGTCATTTCAATTTGAATCGCTTTTTTCTCCGGACGCATTTGTGGGAAAAATAAAACTTCCTGAATAGAACTATTATTTGTCATCAACATAGTCAAACGGTCAATTCCAATTCCAATCCCAGATGTAGGAGGCATACCATATTCTAAAGCTCTAATGAAATCCTGATCAATAAACATAGCCTCATCATCTCCTTTTTCAGATAATTTTAATTGCTCTTCAAAACGCTCACGTTGATCAATAGGATCATTTAACTCAGAATAAGCATTAGCTAATTCTTTACCATTTACCATTAATTCGAAACGCTCTGTTAGCTCAGGATTATCACGGTGTGACTTGCATAAAGGACTCATTTCTTTTGGATAATCCGTGATGAAAGTAGGTTGAACATACAAATGCTCACATTTTTCACCAAAAATCTCATCGATTAGTTTTCCAATACCCATTGTTTCATCTACTGCTAATCCTAGTTTTCGGGCTACATCACGCAATTCATCTTCTTTCATGCCAGCAACATCATAGCCAGTATGGTCTTTGATGGCTTGTAAAATAGGAACACGTGGATAAGGAGCTTTGAAATCAATAGTTTTATCCCCTACAGTAACAGCAGATTTACCATGAACTTCAGTAGCAATTTTCTCTAATAATGTTTCAGTAGTATCCATCATCCAGTTGTAATCCTTGTAAGCAACATAAAGTTCCATTACGGTGAATTCTGGATTATGGGTACGGTCCATTCCTTCGTTACGGAAGTCTTTTGCAAACTCATAAACACCATCAAAACCACCAACAATCAATCTTTTTAAATACAATTCATTAGCGATTCTCAAATATAGAGGAATGTCTAAAGCATTGTGATGAGATATAAATGGACGAGCGGATGCACCACCTGGAATAGGCTGTAATATTGGCGTTTCCACTTCTAAATATCCTTTTTCATTGAAGAAATTACGAATTGTATTTGTAATTTTTGTTCTTTTAATGAAAGTATCTTTAACGTGATCGTTTACGATTAAATCGACATAACGACGACGGTATCTTTGTTCTGGATCACTAAAGGCATCATGTATTTTGCCATCAGCATCTGTTTTTACAATCGGTAGAGGTTTTAAAGCTTTCGCTAAAACCGTTAGTTCATGAACATGAATTGAGATTTCACCGACCTGCGTTTTGAAAACAGTACCACGGATTCCAATAAAATCACCAATATCTAGTAATTTTTTGAAAACAACATTGTACATCATCTTCTCTTCATCCTGCGAAATATCATCACGACTGATGTAGATTTGAATACGGCCTTCGGCGTCCTTCAACTCTGCAAAAGAAGCTTTTCCCATAATTCTACGACTCATCATTCGGCCTGCTAAAATAACCTCCTTACCGTCAAACTTTTCAAAATCAGTAAGTATTTCAGAAGAATACGCTGAAGTTGTAAATTCTTGGGCTGGATAGGGCTCAATTCCTAGCTGACGCAATTGTTGTAAAGCATCTCTACGTAACAGTTCTTGTTCAGATAATTGCATGTGATTAAAATTTATTTTTAAAGATGGCAAAGATAGTGAAAAAGTGTTTATTTGCAGGGGAGTTTAACCGATTAACAATTTTAAAAAGATATGTTACAATTTAATATGCTTTTTGTGGTTGTTTTAGAAAAGGTTAAGAGGAAGATTCTTAAATTTATGACAGAATAAATTTGAAGAATTTAAACCTGTTTTGTAACAAAGTAAGAAATAAATAGTCTTACAGAAAAGAATAAATTTGTAATATCATGAGTATTTGGCGCGTATTATTATCCATATTTCTCCCACCTTTGGCTGTATTAGACAAAGGATGTGGATCGGTTTTAATTGTTTTACTTTTAACTTTTTGCGGTTGGGTACCCGGAACAATTGCTGCTTTAATTATTTTAAATAACCCTAAAAACAACTAAACATGTTGAAAAAAACACACTTTTTATGGATTAATTTTTTACTGTTAATCTCAATGACGAGCTGTCAATTTTCTGAAAATATTTATATTGATGAAGCTGGAACTGGTAAAATCGAATTTGATCTTGATGGATCAAGTATAATGGAGCTGGCTGGTGGTCAATTAGGGAGCGAAAAAGATTTAAAGAATATGGACTCCACATTTGTTTTTGCTGACCTGTTGAAAAACAAAAAAGATAGTATTTCTTTATTGCCACCAGAAAAACAAGCTCTAATAAAATCGCTTGAAAAACTAACCATGCGCATGCTGATGAATGTGGAGAAAAAGCAAATGCAAGTAACGTTGACTTCTAAATTTGATAACGTCAATGAAGTTCATAATATGATGGCATCGATGAAAAATGTCAGCGATTTGGATAAGAAATCAAAAGACACAAAAAATCCATTAGCAGCCTTGTCTGAAGCCGATAATATAGACTTGAGTTATTCATATAATGGAAAAGTATTTAAAAGAACAGGAAAAATTATTGATGCCGCTGCACAAAAAATGATTGTTGATAGTTTAGAGAAATCTAAAATGTTTTTGGAAACATCAATGTACACTCTGAACTACCATTTTCCTAGAAAAATTAAATCAGTATCAAATAAAAAGGCTGAAATTAGTACCGATAAGAAGAGTCTAACACTAGGAGTGAAATATACAGAATATATTGAAAAACCAGAAGTTCTGAATTTAGAAGTCGTTTTAGAAAAGAAGTAATTAACAAAAAATAATGCTATTGTAGTAGTATCTTTGTAGTGTTAATTATGAATAAGTGATCATGAATAAGAAAGTTATACTTCAAGATTTAGGCCTAAAAGATTACAAGGAAACTTGGGATTATCAGGAGACCATTTTTAAAGAAATTCTAGATTTAAAAATAAGAAATAGAAGAGAAGAGCTAACATTAGAAACACCAAATTATCTTTTGTTTGTAGAACATCCTCATGTTTATACTTTAGGAAAGAGCGGAAGCATGGATAATATGCTGTTGAATGAAGATCAATTGGCTGCAAAAAATGCAGTATTCTATAAAATTAATCGAGGAGGAGATATTACGTATCATGGACCCGGTCAAGTAGTGGGATACCCGATATTAGATTTAGATAATTTCTTTACAGATATTCATAAGTATTTACGCTTTTTGGAAGAAGTAATTATTTTGACTTTAGCAGAATACAGTATAAAAGGTACAAGAAGTGATGGGGAAACAGGGGTATGGCTTGATGTAGGCACTCCATTTGCTCGAAAAATATGCGCTATGGGTGTAAGAGCCAGTCGATGGGTAACCATGCATGGATTTGCTTTAAATGTAAATGCCGATTTAGGTTATTTTGATAATATCATTCCTTGTGGAATTCGTGGGAAAGCAGTTACCTCATTACAAGTAGAATTAGGCGTGGAAAGAGTCGATGAAGAAGAACTAAAAAATAAAATAAGTAAACATTTTGAAGTTTTGTTTGAAGCAGAATTACAAATGAAATAAACCTTATAAACTTAAAAAATCCCATACTAGACAGTATGGGATTTTTTTTTAGCCCAAAAGTTAGAAAAGCAAATGACAGGTTAAAGAGAGTAGTTTACGAAGTAAGAAATCATTGTCAGTAACTATTTTACATCTATCGTTATCCAATTTCTTTATAAATAATCCCTTAGGAGGAAAGATTTTTGAGAGAGAAATTCTAATTAAAACTTGCTCGAAATTCCAAAGGAGACAGAGCAGTTTTAATCTTAAACAATCGGCTAAATGATTGTGGGTGTTCAAAACCTAATTCATAAGCAATTTCACTTACAGACAAATTTGTTGTGGATAATTTTTCCTTTGCATTTTCAATCAGCTTATTATGTATGTAATTCTGTGTACTTTGTCCTGTTAACACTTTAAGTAGTCCGCTTAGGTAGCCAGGAGATACATTCAAGGATGCTGCAATGAATTGTACAGTTGGTATTCCATCTGTTGTCAAAGTATTATTTTCGAAATAATTGTCCAGTAAGTTTTCTAGGCGTTCTAAGATAGAATGGTTGCTTATTTTTCGGGTAATGAACTGACGTTGATAATATCTATCAGCATAAGTAAACAGCAGTTCAAGCTGAGCAATGATTACGACTTCACTAAATTTATCGAGGTTTGCCTGATATTCCTGTGTTATGTTCTTTATGATACTCAAAATAACCATTTCTTCTTTGTCAGAAATGAAAAGGGCTTCATTAGAAGAGTAACTGAAATAAGCATATTGCTTGATTGATTTGGCCAAAGGAGTATTCCATAGAAAATCAGGATGTAGTAGTAATATCCAGCCAGAGCGGTCGATTCTGTTTTCTTCTTCTACATCAATTTCAAATACTTGTCCTGGAGCCATGAAAAATAAAACACCTTCATTAAAATCACCAGACTGCTGACCATACTTCATCTTTCCCTTAAAATCGCGGTTGAAAGAGATCGAATAAAAATCGAATATCAAATTCATTTGCGCCATGCAAGGCAATTTTACAAATTGAGAATCAATCACACTGATTAATGGGTGCTCTGGCTTGGGAAGTCCCATCACCTGGTGATATTCGCTGATTGTTTTAATTCTATTAGGTTCTTTGTTTTCCATATTTGAAGTTAATCATTAATAGTTAGAGTTGTTGTGTTTTAGAAGAATATCCTCTTTAAAAACGGAGTACAAGGAGTGACTTATTTCTGATCATTTAATACCTCACCGAGCTTTTTTACTAGGTTATCAGGTTGTTCACGCATAGAATAATGGCCACCTTCAAAAGTATAAACTTTCCAGTTTCTTGCTTCGGCACGATTTCGTCCCATTTTATCAGCAGCAGGATCACTTTGACCATTTTTTGTCATTACAATAAAGACAGATGGAATCTTTTTTGCTAATGGATTTTTTATTTTGACTGGTTCGGTAAATGTCTTTAACGATTGTGGTACATCCATAGGGGGTGTAGGTTGTGGAGTGCCAACTGGATAAACCATGCCTTTTTTTATATTGCCTTCTGTCATTGGGGCCCAATAGTCTCCATAAACGTCTTTGGCACTTTCTCCATTGTTAGGTATCATGGCGTCTAAATAGATCAGCTGTTTAATCCGATCTGGAACTTGCTCAGCTACGCCCGAAATAACGATTCCTCCAAAGCTATGTCCTACCAAAATGACATTATGAAGATTCTCAAATTTGATCACATTTACAATATCGGCTATAAACGTACTCATGTTGATTTTTGCGTTTGACAAATGTACCCTTTCACCAAGTCCAGTCAGAGTTGGACGATAAACAATATCTCCATTTACACTTAAAATGGAATCTACTTTTGCATAATCCCAACCACCATCCCAAGCACCTGGGACAAATAAAAAGGTTCGAGGATGTTCTGTCTGACCAAAACAAACGGAAGAGATTGCAATACTTAAAATAAAAAATAACTTTCTCATAAGATTTTTGATTAAAATAAATTACTTTATACTACAAATTTGGGCAGAAATAAATCGCTCTACATAACCAAATCTCCTTTTGTTGTAACAAATAATACGATTTATGAACTGTCGGTATCTTGTTTTTACAAAAACAAAAATTAAAGTCTTATTGTGGTATTTAAAGAGCTTATTTTTATGATTATTACTTTAAAGAAAAGATATCTTGCGCCAGTAAAGTTTTAATAGAATATTGATTGTAGTGATATACGATCCCTATTAAATTTATTTGAGTAGTTAGTTTAAGCCCATACAGCGTGTATGGGCTTTTTTTATGGCTCAACAATTTGGGGAGTTAAATAGTAAAAGTTTTAATTTCTGAAAATAATTTTATTTATAGCATACTATTCTAAAGTTCGAATTATGATTTTATGAAATAATTAAAAAAATAGGACTTAATGTGATGGGAAATGGACTTATAATACTTCTAGAGATAGTTATATAAAAATATATTGCACTTCATAAAATGTATATACAATCATAAGTCAATAATTGTCAAATTATAACTTGTGTTTTCATGAATACTCAGCTTTATAGCTTGACGAAGTGCTCTCTGTAGATATTGTGATAAAGTAATCAGAATATTTTTTGAGTGAGTTGTAGTAATGATGAAAAGAAGAGGGTAAGAGAATGATTTTATCCTTGTAATTATCAAATTTTAAGTATGCCTTGGGACTTCTTTTTTGATAAAAAACTAATTAATAACACTAACTCAAAAAAATGGAAAATTATTTTAATAAAAAAAAGAACAAGGTTCTTGTTTTGCTGTGTTTGATGATTGTTCAGTTTTCATTTGCTCAGGAAAAGACTATATCAGGAACTGTTATAGAAGCCGATGGACTTCCTTTACCAAGTGTGAACATAATGGTTAAAGGAGAAAAGAAAGGTGTTCAAACAGATCTTTCTGGAAAATATGCAATTAAGGCTAAAGCTGGCGATGTATTGCTTTTTACCTTTTTAGGAATGAAAGATGTTGCAATCACAGTTGGTAATTCTGCTAAAGTAGATATTACAATGAAAGACGACGACGCTCAAGTTTTAGATGATTTAGTGATACTTGGTTATACAAAGAAAAAAGCTTCTGAAGTCACAGGGTCATCAGTAACCATAAAATCAGATAAAATTAAGGATGTTCCAACGGTAACTGTAGATCAAGCTTTACAAGGAAAAGTAGCTGGATTGCAGATTTCCCAATCCTCAGGAACACCAGGTTCAGTACAAGATATTAGAATTCGTGGTGCAGGCTCAATTACAGCCAGTAATGAGCCATTGTATGTGATTGATGGAGTACCAGTTGTAAATTCAGATTTTGGGGGAGGAAAAAATGCGAAAGGTATTTCGGCATCTTCATCTTTATCTGCTTTATCTGCGATTAATAGTAAAGATATTGAAAGTATAACCGTTTTGAAAGACGCATCAGCAACATCAGCTTATGGTGCAAGAGGTTCTAATGGAGTGATTGTAATTACAACAAAAAGCGGTAAAGCTGGGAAAACAGTTTTTAATGTTTCTACATCATTAGGGTTTCAGAACAATGCAGTCGAAGGTCTTAAACCATTAACTGGAAATCAGCGAAAAGAATTATTTCTAGAAGCATTATACAATACGTATGGAGCTTCACAGAATTTTACAAAAGAAAATGCAATAGATTATTATAATGCAAATGCACAAACACTAGATGGGAGAAGACTACAAAACTGGAACGGAATAGATGGGAATTGGGCTAAAAGATTGGAAAATAAAAATGCCACCGTGCAAACCTATGATATTTCAGTTAGTGGTGGTGATGAAAAATCTACTTTTAATGCTTCTTTGGGTCTCAATAAGACAGAGGCTACAGTCGTTGGGGCAGATTTCCAGAGAATTTCGGGAGCTTTAAGATATACAAAAGATTTGACGGAAAGATGGCATTTGTCTACTTCAATGAATGTCTCAAATTCAAGACAGAGAGGTATTTTAGAAGGGGCTGGTTATTTTAGTAACCCTTATATGACAAAATATTTTATGAGTCCATGGGAGCAACCTTATAATCCAGATGGATCTTTGAATATTGATTTGAATACTTCAATTCCAAATACATTATATACTCTCAAAAATAATATTATAAAAAATGATTTAACCCGTGCATTATCGAATACTTCATTATTGTTCGATATTACAGATAAATTGAAATTTAAGTCAGTAGTGGGATTAGATTATAATTTAGCTGTATTCCATAGATATAATAACCGTTATGAAGGAGATGGGCAATCATTGAATGGTTCTGTAGAACAATCTGTTGGAAGAAATCTGAATATAGTAACACAGAACTCATTAAATTATAGATTCAAATTGGGTGAGGAACATAACTTTGATGTTACTGGATTATTTGAATTTCAAAAAAACACCTATAATATTCTGGAAGGTTATGGGCAAAATATAGCTTCAGATGGGTTATTCTATTTAGGTACAACTTCTCAGAATCAATCTACTTCTTCTGTTTTTACAGATTGGTATAATGTGGCTTATTTAGGGATGTTTGATTATAATTTTGCTGGGAAATACGTAATAAGTGCATCATACAGAAAAGAAGGGTCGTCTCGATTTGCTGATGGACAACGTTTTGGTGATTTCTGGTCAGTAGGTGCAGCATGGAATATTCATAATGAGGAATTCCTGAAAAATACTATTTTCAATACACTTCGATTAAGAGGTTCGTATGGAACTAGTGGTAATTCTTCAATTGGAGATAATAAATACCAAGCTTTATTATCCTATGATGTAAATTATGCTGATAATCCAGCAATATATCCATCACAATTTGGAAACAATAATTTGACTTGGGAAAGTAATAAAACAACAGATGCAGGATTTGAATTTGGTGTGCTTAATAATCGAATATCTGGAAGCTTGGCCTATTATAATAAAAACACATTCGATCTGTTACAGGAAGTTAGAATGTCTTATACAACAGGACATGCTACACAATTGGTAAATGCAGGAGATGTAGTGAATAAAGGGGTTGAGATGCAGTTAGATATTGATATTTTTAGAGAAGGAGCATTCAAGTGGTCAGTATCAGGAAATTATGCAACAGTGAAAAATGAAGTTACTCGCTTAGCAAAAGATATGCAAGGGAATGATATTAATCAGACGACAGCATATAAAACAATTAGGGTAGGTGAGCCAATTAATGCCTGGTTTATGCGAAAATGGGCAGGTGTAGATCCGTTAAACGGTAAACCATTATGGTATGTAAATGGTGTTGATGGGGCAACAACTTCAAATTATAATGAAGCTAAACAGGCACTTCAAGGAGGTAGTCCATTGCCAACTTATACTGGAGGATTCTCAACACACTTTGAATTTAAAGGGTTCTTTATTGATGCCAGTTTGTATTTCTCTGGAGGAAATAAGATATATGAAAATTGGTCATCATATACACAAAGTGCTGGACGCGGAGCTTTTTCAATTTACAATGGAGCTGAACCGTTAATGAATAGATGGCAACAACCTGGTGATATTACAGATGTTCCAAAAGTTGAGTTTACAGGCACGGGAAGTAATGCGGCAAGTACATCCACCCGTTTTTTATATGACGGTGATTATATCAGAATTAAAGATTTAGTCTTTGGATATAATTTTGATAGTGCTATGATTAAAAGAATGGGATTTGATGGAGTATCAATGTCTGTTAGAGGTACAAATTTACTTACTTATGTGAAAGATAGCCGATTAAAATATGACCCTGAAGTTCGAGCAGATGGTATGACAAATTTGACAACACCACCAGTGAAATCTGTAGTGTTTGGTTTAAACTTAAAATTTTAAGAAGAAGATGAAAAAGATATTTTACTCAGTTTTTGTACTATTATTATTAGTTGGAATTACTTCTTGTAATAATGATGATTTAGATCCGACAATATCAGATAAAAAAGATATTGAAAATGTAAAGACAGTCTCAGATTTAAAAGGTTTGATGAATGGTGCTTATAATGGAATGACTAATGCAAGTTATTATGGTAGAGATTTTGTTATTTATGGCGAAGTACGTAGTGATAACACCTATGCAAATGGTAATTCAGGGCGGTTTACAGCAGTAGGAGCAATGCTTCAAACTAGTACCAGTGCATATCCTACTGATACTTGGGATATTATATATAGGGTAATTGCAAATTGTAATATTGTAATTAATGCTAATGTGGAAGGTGATATTTCAGCTGTTAATTATGTAAAAGGTCAGGCCTTGGCTTTAAGGGCTTTAGCGCATTTTGATTTAGTAAAATTGTATGGGCAACAACATGTGAATCAAGGGGGGGTAAGTGCTTTAGGTATACCTTATATTACAAAATATAAAGATTTAAATAATTTATATCCTGTAAGGAATACAGTTCAAGAAGTGAGAGATAAGGTTTATGTAGATTTAGATTTAGCGATTCAAAAAATGCAAATAGGTATTTCTTCAGCAAATTCGACTAAAGAAGAAATAAGTTTAAATGCAGCTAAGTCGATAAAATCGAGAATAGCCTTGTATTTTGGAGATTGGGAATTAGCTAAAATAGCTTCACAAGAGATCATTGATTCAAATCAATTTTCAATTTCGTTAAAAGATAAATATAAAGATTCTTTTAAGGATAAGGAAACAGGGAACTCTATTTTTGAATTGGCATTTCGTACGAATGATAATAATGGTAACAATAGTTTGAAGCAGATTTATCAAGCAACAAATTATGGAGATATACAAGTATTAGAAGATTTAGTAAACATTTTCGAGCCAACAGATGTTAGATACAATGGAGATCTTTCAGTTGGAATTCCAAGTCAAATGATTCGTAAAGTTTCAAATAGATGGAGAAATTATGGGAAGTACCCTGAATTAGATAGTAATGTAAAATTAGTCCGTATTGAAGAGGTTTTTTTAATCAATGCAGAAGCTAGATTTGAATTAGATAGTTCAGACCCAATTGCATTAGTAAACTTAAATAAAATACCTATGAATAGAGGAGCATCTTTATACACAGATGTAACGAAAGATAATATTTTATTAGAGCGAAGAAAAGAGCTTTGTTTTGAAGGATTTCGATTTGATGATTTGGCCAGAAGCCATAAAAATATTCCATTAGTAAGTACTAATGAACAAACACATGAAGGGCCGATATATGGATCAATCAGATATGCCTTTCCAATTCCGTTATCTGAAATAACAGCGAATAATAATATAATTCAAAATGCGGGATACAATTAATTTTTCCTGTAGTAAAATTTTTAAGCCTCAATTTTAATTGAGGCTTTTTTTATAAAAAAAAAACTATAGTTCGAGTTTTAATTGTTCGGGTAATAATTTAAAAGACATGCGATGGTATTTTGTAGTGCCATATTTTCGAATAGCTTCACGATGCTCTAGAGTAGGGTATCCTTTATTTTTTTTCCAATTGTACATTGGGAACTCTTCATGAATTTTGTCCATATAATCATCACGATAGGTTTTTGCTAATATAGAAGCTGCTGCAATACTCAAGTATTTTGAATCTCCCTTAATGATACAGCTATGAGGTATGTCTAGAACAGGTTTAAAGCGATTGCCATCAACAATAATGTAATTCGGTTTTGGGTCTAATTTCTTGATGCTTTCCTGCATAGCATAAATAGATGCATTTAAAATGTTAATTTCATCTATTAATAGGGGTTCAATATGAGTTACGGCACAAGAAATAGCAATTTCTTCTACAATAGGTCGTAGGTAAACTCTCTTTTTTTCTGTTAATTTTTTGGAATCATTTAGAAGCTCATTGATGTAAAATTCTGGTAGAATAACTGCTGCAGCCGTTACTGGGCCTGCTAAACAACCTCTTCCGGCTTCATCTGTTCCAACTTCTAATGTTAAGCCAGAGTAATTATTGAGTAACATTTGTGATTTTTATCAAAAATACAAAAATATATACAAATTTAGCAAGGTATTGCTTGTTATTTTTGTTCAAAAAAACACTTTGTATAATTTTATCTTTTTTTTGTTAAAATAATCTCAAAACCCCTTATTTTACTGGATTTTTTTCTTTAAGATTTTATTAAGACGTTTGCGTTAACTAACTCAAATAAAATTAATATGAGATCGAAATTTAAATGGATTTTTACGCTATTATTGGCGTTTTCAATGCAGTTTTCGTTCGCGCAAGAAAAAACTATTTCTGGAGTAGTAACCGAAGGGGGATTGCCATTACCAGGAGTGAATGTAGTTATTAAGGGTGCGACAAGTGGAACACAAACAGATTTTGATGGTAAATACGCTATCAAAGCAAAACCAGGAGATGTAATTATGTTTACATTTTTAAGTATGAAAGATGCTGCTGTAACAGTAGGAGCATCAAATACTGTAAATGTAGTAATGACTGGTGATGCACAAGTATTAGATGAACTTGTAGTCTTAGGATATTCAACTAAAAAATCTTCACAAGTTACTGGATCATCAGTAATGATAAAAGCAGATAAGATTAAGGATGTACCAATGGTATCTGTAGATCAAGCTTTGCAAGGTAAAGTTGCAGGTTTACAGATTTCACAATCTTCAGGAACACCTGGATCTGTTCAGAATATCAGAATTCGTGGTGCAGGATCTATCACAGCAAGTAACGAACCATTATATGTAATTGATGGAGTACCTGTAGTGAACTCTGATTTTGGTGGAGGTAAAGATGCAAATGGAGTTTCTTCTTCATCCTCTTTATCAGCATTAGTATCTTTAAATAGTAAAGATATTGAAAGTATTACCGTATTGAAAGATGCATCTGCAACATCTGCATATGGTGCACGTGGATCAAACGGGGTTATCGTAATTACTACAAAAAGTGGTAAAGCAGGTAAAACAGTATTTAATGTATCTACTTCATTAGGTTTTCAAAACAATGCAGTAAAAGGATTAAGACCATTAACTGGTAATCAAAGAAAAGAGTTGTTCCTTGAGGCAATATACAATACGTATGGAGCTGCAAATAACTTCACAAAAGATCAGGCAATAGGTTACTATAACGATAACTCACAAAGTTTGGATGGTAACCGTTTGAAAAACTGGAATGGAGTTGATGGTAACTGGACAAGAGAATTAGAAAATAAAGATGCTACAATTCAAACGTATGATATCTCTGCAAGTGGTGGAGATGATAAATCAACGTTCAATGCATCGTTAGGTTTAAATAAAACAGATGCTACTGTTGTTGGTGCGGATTTTCAACGTATCAATGGAGCGTTTAAATACACAAGAAACTTAAATGATAAATTGCGTATTTCAACATCTGTAAGTGTATCGAATTCAAGACAAAGAGGTATTTTAGAAGGATCTGGAACATTCAGTAACCCTTACTTAACTAAATATTTCATGAGTCCATGGGAACACCCATACAATGCTGATGGATCTTTGAATATTGATTTAAATACTTCAATTCCAAATACATTGTATACATTGAAGAATAATATTGTGAAAAACGATTTAACACGTGCTTTATCAAATACTTCACTTCAATATGATATTACAGATAAATTGAAATTTAAATCTGTAGTAGGTTTAGATTACAACTTGTCAACTTACCACAGATACAATAACCGTTACGAAGGTGATGGATTAGCTGTAAATGGATCAGTTTACGAATCAATCGGAAGAAACTTTAACTTAGTAACACAAAACTCTTTGAATTATAAATTCAATTTAGGAGACCATAACTTTGATGTTACAGGTTTATTTGAACACCAAAAAAATACATACAATTTATTAGAAGCATCAGGACAAAATATAGCTTCAGATGGATTATTTTTAGTAGGAACAACTTCTGAAAATCAAGGAGTGTCTTCAGCTTTCACAGACTGGTATAATGTAGCTTACTTAGGGATGTTCAATTATAACTATGCGGGAAAATATGTATTAGATGCATCATTTAGAAGAGAAGGATCTTCAAGATTTGCAGACGGACAACGTTTTGGTAACTTCTGGTCAGTTGGAGCAGCTTGGAATATTCACAATGAATCATTCATGGAGAATACTATTTTCAATACATTGAGAGCAAGAGCTTCTTATGGTACATCAGGTAACTCTTCAATTGGAGAAAACCTATACCAAGCATTATTATCATACGATGTAAACTATGCTGATAATCCAGGAATTTACCCATCACAATTTGGAAATAGCAAATTAACTTGGGAAAGTAACAAAACATTTGATGCAGGATTTGAATTTGGAATCTTGAATAATAGAGTATCAGGAAGTTTTGCTTATTATAACAAAAACACATTTGACTTATTGCAAGCAGTTAGAATGTCTTATACAACAGGACATGCTACTCAATTAGTGAATGCAGGTGATGTTGTGAATAAAGGTATTGAGGCGCAATTAGACGTTGAGATCTTTAGAGAAGGAGCATTCAAATGGTCTGTATCTGGTAACTTTGCAACAGTACAAAATGAAGTAACTCGTTTAGCAAAAGATACACAAGGAAATGATATTAATCAAACTTCAGCTTACAAAACTACAAGAGTAGGTGAGCCAATCGGAGCTTGGTTTATGAGAAAATGGGCTGGTGTAGATCCTGCAAATGGAAAACCATTATGGTTTGTAAATGGAAAAGATGGAGCTACAACATCTAATTACAACGAAGCGCAACAAGCACTTCAAGGCGGTAGTGCATTACCTACATATACTGGAGGTTTCTCTACTCATTTTGAATTTAAAGGTTTCTTCGTTGATGCTAGTATTTATTTTGCTGGTGGAAACAAAATTTACGAAGATTGGTCTTCTAACACAAACAGTACTGGACGTACTCCATTAGTAACATACAATGGTGCTGAACCATTAATGAACAGATGGCAACAACCAGGAGACATTACAGATGTACCTAAAGTCGAATTTACAGCTACAGGAAGTAATGCTTCTTCAACATCAACTCGTTTCTTATACGATGGAGATTTCTTAAGAATTAGAGATTTAGTATTTGGATATAACTTTGATGGAGATTTCATTAAGAGAATCGGTTTTGAAGGACTTAGTATGTCATTGAGAGGAACAAACTTGTTCACGTATGTAAAAGACGATAGATTGAAATACGATCCAGAAGTTAGAGCGGATGGATATACAAATTTAACTACACCTCCTGTGAAATCAGTAGTGTTTGGTTTAAACTTAAAATTCTAAGAAAAAGATGAAAAAGATATTATATTCAATTTTTGCAATGTCTTTGTTGCTTGGAACTATGACATCATGTAATAATGATGATTTAGATCCGACTTTGGCAGATAAAAAAGATATTGAAAACGTGAAAACAGTTTCAGATTTAACAGGATTGTTAAATGGAGCTTATAACCGTATGACAAACGTTTCGTACTACGGAAGAGATTTTATCATTTACGGTGAAGTACGTGCAGATAATACATTTGCAAATGGTAACTCAAACCGATTTGTACAAGAAGGAGCTATGGATGTGCTTTCTACTTATACTAACCAAACGAATACATGGGATATCATGTATAAAGTTATAGCAAACTGTAATATTATTATTGCAGCAGATGTAACTGGTGATGAAGGTGAAATTAACTATGTAAAAGGACAAGCTTTAGCTTTAAGAGCTTTAGTTCATTTTGATTTGCTAAAGTTATATGGACAACAACACGTAAATGGTGGTGGACTAAATGCTTTAGGTGTTCCTTATATTTCAAAATACAAAGACATGAATAATTTGTATCCTACTAGAAATACAGTGAATGAAGTTAAGAATTTTGCCTTTGCAGATTTGAATTTAGCAATTCAAAAAATACAAGCAGGAACTGCAAGCGGTAACTCAAAAGAAACTGTCGGTATAAATGCAGTAAGAGCAATTCAAGCTAGAATGGCTTTGTATTTTGGAGATTGGCAATTGGCTAAAACAGCATCTCAAGAGATTTTAGATACAAACCAATATACAATTACTGCAAGTGATAAGTATAAAGATTCATTTGATTCTAAACAATCTGGAAATTCAATTTTCGAATTAGCTTTCAGAGGAAACGATAACTTAGGAAACAATAGTCTTACTCAAATTTACCAAGCTACAAACTATGGTGATGTTCAAGTTTTACAAAACCTAGTTGATCTTTATAGTGCTACTGATGTTAGATCTAATGGTGATCTTTTTCCAGGTGAGCCAAGTCAAATGATTCGTAAGGTTTCAAACAGATGGAGAAACTATGGTAAATATCCAACATTAGAAAGTAATGTGAAAATTTTCCGTGTTGAAGAAATTTATTTAATCAATGCAGAAGCTCGTTTTGAATTAGATAATGCTGATCCAATCGCATTAACGAACTTAAATGCTATTCCTGCACGTAGAGGTGCTGCTGCATATGCTTCAGCAACAAAAGCTAATATTTTATTAGAACGTAGAAAAGAATTTGCTTTCGAAGGATTCCGTTTTGATGATTTAGCAAGAACAGGTCAAAGTATTCCAAATGTTGATCCACAACAAACGCATGGTGGTCCAGCATACGGATCTACAAAATATGCTTTCCCTATTCCGTTAACCGAAATTACAGCAAATAGTAATTTAGTTCAGAACGCTGGGTATAATTAATAAGTTAAGTTTTTAGATATAAAAGCCGTCTCAATTCGTTGAGACGGCTTTTTTTATGTTTATGCGATATATACATAAATAGTATGCATGTTAAATTTTCAAGATTTCATGCATAAATTTAATGGTAGTAAATCATTTATTTATACAGGCTACTTTATTGAAAATAGGCAATTGGATTCTGTATATATCATTAGGACTTTGTACAGGATTTACTACAGAGTGTTTGTGTGGTTTAAGAGTTGTGTTTTTTGTTGAAAGTATTGTAAATACTGGGCATTGCGAGTGTTTTTAATTAACATAAAATTTGTATAATATTAAATTTGAAGATGCTTTATGGTGGTTTTTTAGTATTGAATTTTATGTAATTATTACCTAAACGTTTTAGGATATTTGTATTGTTTGGCTTTCTTTATTGCACTATATGTTGTTTTATGTAGTATTTTTTTTGATGTGTTTAATGCATATTATTTTTACGAACACTTGTTTATTTAAGAAATAATTAAGAAGTTTGCGTAATAACTAACTCAAATAAAAATAATATGAGATCGAAGTTTAAATGGATTTTTACGCTATTACTAGCGTTTTCAATGCAGTTTTCGTTCGCACAGGAGAAAACTGTTTCTGGTGTAATCACCGAAGGGGGATTGCCTTTACCACAAGTTAATGTACAAGTAAAAGGTACAAATCGTGGTGTTCAAACTGATATGGATGGTAAGTATGCTATTAAAGCGAAAGCTGGTGAAGTACTTGAATTCTCATATCTAAGTATGAAAACTCAATCAGTAACTGTTGGGGCAAGTAATGCTGTAAATATTGCAATGGTAGCATCTGCTGAGGAATTAGAAAATGTAGTTGTAGTTGCTTATGGTAAACAAGATAAGAAGACAATGGTTCAAAGTGTAGCTATTGTAGGTCTTGATCAAATAAAAGATATACCAGCAATTTCTCCACAAGAATTATTGCAAGGTCAGGCTGCCGGTGTACAAGTGGTAGGTTCTTCTGGTATTCTTGGTTCTGCACCTGTAATTAAAATTAGAGGGGTAGCTTCTATTAGTGCAGGTGGGTCTCCACTAATTGTAGTGGATGGAGTGCCTTTGAATGATAGAGATATGACAGATAATCAAGGTGGAAATCAAGGTTTAAACCCACTAGCGGATATTAACCCTGCAGATATTCAGTCCTTTTCGGTTCTTAAAGATGCAGCTGCAACAGCGGTGTATGGATCAAGAGGAGCAAATGGAGTAATCTTGATTACAACTAAGTCCGGTAAAAGAGGTCAAAAAACTAGTGTTTCATTAAACGTTTCTACCTCTATTTCTGAGAAAACAGATACAATGGATATATTGAGTGCGGCTCAGTTCAAACAATATTTAATTGATAGAGGAAGTGCGCCAAGTACATCTACAACTTCATATGATTGGATTAAAGGAGTAACACGTACAGGAATTTCAAAAGATGTTGATTTTAGTGTTTCTGGTGGTGAGGAAAAAACAACTTTCTATTTAGGAGCAAACTTTAAAGATCAACAAGGCTTTATTAGAGGAAATAACTTGAGAAAAAATGGTGTAAGATTGAATTTAACTCATCAGGCAACTGATTGGTTAAAAGTAGGTGCTAATATGGCAGCTTCTGAAACTAAAATCGACCGTGTTGGTGCTGAAAATAATACTGCAGCTCCAATGACGACAGCATATTTGCAAAGTCCTTTAGGTTCACCATATGATGCACAAGGAAGATACCAAAGATTAGGATTGCCAAATGTTGTAGCGATTGAAGATTTAGATATTAATTTTGCGAATACATTTAGAGTGTATGGAAATGTTTTTGCGGAAGCACAACTTTTTGACGGATTAACGTATAAAGCTGATTTTGGAGTTGATAGAATTCAATTAGAGCAATTTCAAAGACAAATGGAATTGAATACTGAAGGAGGTTATGGATATAATGATGTTTCGCAACAAAATAAATATGTATTTACAAATACATTGAATTTTAATAGACGATTTAATGATGTACATGAATTTAATGCAGTTGCGGGTATTTCTTATGAGAAAATAGATGTAAGAAGTATTACAGTTGAAGGAACAGGTTTTCTTTCTGATGCATTAATTAATGTTACTTCTGCTGCTCAAAAAACAACTACCTCAAATGCAACTTCAGCAAGTAGTTTAGTAGGTTATTTTACAAGAGCTGGTTATGTATATGATGGTAAATATTCTGTTGAAGGATCTTTTAGACGTGATGGCTCATCTAGATTTGGAGCTAATAATAAATTTGGTAATTTCTGGTCAGTTGGTGCTGCTTGGGTAGTGTCAAGAGAAGAGTTTTTAGTAAATTCTACATGGTTATCAAATTTAAAACTTAAAGGTAGTTATGGTACTGCTGGTAATGATAGAATCGGTGATTATGGTCATTATAGTAATTTTACTGGGGGTATACTTGGAGCATATGCAGATAATGGAGGACAAGTATTTGCAACTCCAGCTAATCCTGATTTACAGTGGGAAAAAAGTAAATCATACGATTTAGGTTTTGAATTAGGTATGTTCAATAATCGTGTGAAATTAGAAGTTGATTACTACAACAAGAAAACGGAAGATATGTTGTTATTTGTTCCGATTCAATCAACAAATGGTGGTTTAAATGGATACACTAAAAATGCTGGATCTATGGAAAATAAAGGATTTGATATCACTTTATCTACTGTAAACGTTAAAACAGATAATTTTGAATGGTCATCTTCTATTAATTTTGGAATTAACAAGAATAAAGTTTTAGATTTGCCTGGAGCGAGTCAAGATTTAGATGGGAATCGTTATGTATCTGGTGGTAACTACCAAAGAGCAATCGAAGGACATTCAGTGAATTCATTCTTCTTAATCCGTTACAATGGAATTAACCCTCAAACAGGTAATGCTGAATGGTTAGATAAAAATGGTAACGTAACATTAACGCCAACTGCAAATGATAGAGTTATTGTAGGAGATGCAAATCCTGATTTCGTTGGAGGTTTCACAAATACGGTGAAATGGGGTAATTTTGACTTAAATGTTTTAATAAACTTCAGTTATGGTAATGACATCTATGTTGAAGGTTTACAATTTACGGACGTAGTTGGTGGTGGATTCAACAAGCGTGTACAAATGTTAAACTACTGGAAACAACCAGGAGACAATGCTCACGCTCCATCTATGACAAGCCCAACTAGATCTACTTTCAATCAAGCTTCTACAGCACAATTGAAAGATGGTTCTTACGCTAGATTGAAAAACTTAACATTAGGGTATACTTTACCAAAAGATATCGTAAATAGATTTGGTTTTGTACAAGGTGTTAGATTGTATTTTACAGCAGTTAACCTTTATACATTAAAGAGCGATGAGTTGAAAGGTATTGATCCAGAGGTTTCTAGTAGAACTTCTAATTTAGGTCAAGGAGAAACTTTCTTCTCTGCTCCTCAATCAAAAACGTTCTTGTTTGGTGCAAGATTAACATTCTAAAAAAAAAATAAGCGATGAAAAAATATAAAATTTTAATAACAGGGCTCTTGGCAATGGGATTGTTCTCAGCATGTCAAGATGAATTAAATTTAAAGCCAGAAGATGCGTCTCCATTAGATGTAGTGTTTTCAAATAAAAATCAGGCTTTAGGAGCATTAACAGGGGTTTATAGTACAGCGCAAGATATTAATGCTTTTGCAGGATCTCCTCAATTGATGGGGGAATGGCAATCAGATAATGTTCAGTTTGAAGGTTCGTTCCCGACTTTTCAAGATGTCTACCAATATTCTGTGAATGCAGGAAATTCTTCTATGGCTGCTGCATGGAGATTTCATTATAAAACCATTGGAATGGCTAATTTTGTAATTAAATACACTCAAGACGTACCAGATGTAGATCCTGATGATCCATTTACAGATGAAGAAAAAGCAGACGCTATAGGTCAGGCAAAAGTAATGAGAGCATTAGGACATTTTAGTTTGTCGACATATTTTGCACAACCGTATAATATTCAAAATGGTGCTAGTTTAGGTGTGCCGATTATTACAGAGCCATTTGATGTTCTTCCTGCAGCAACAGTTGGTAGAAGTACTTTAAAAGAAGTATATGATTTTATAGAAGAAGATCTACTGTATGCTGAAGAGAATATTGTAAATGTAGATAGAACAAGAGCAACAGTTGCTGCCGCTCAAGCCTTATTGGCTAGATTATATCTATATAAAGGTGATTATCCTAAAGCAATTGAATATGCTAATAAAGTAATAAATACTGCTGGCGTAGCCTTAGCGACAGATTATACTTTTTACAATACAACAGGTCCAGAGATGATTTTTATTATTGATAATACTGCTGCTGATGGACAAACTGGGAATGAAGGTTTCTCAGGTTTATTAAATGGTGTAAATTTTGGCGGTCGTGGAGATGCTCCATTTTCACCAAATTTGATTGCTGATTTTAACACTGAACCGGCGGATTTAAGATTTGTACAAAAAAGATTAGGAAGAACATTTAATAACACTATGATGTTCTTTACTACAAAGTTTCCTGATGGGACAACTAAAGCAGATGATGTTCCTTTAGTAAGAGCTACTGAAATGTATTTAACTAGAGCTGAAGCTAACTTTAAAAATGGTTCTGCTATTGGTGATTCACCTTTGAATGATATCAATAAATTAAGAGTGAGAGCTAATTTAACGCCAGCTGCTACAGTAACTTTAGCGAGTATCTTAACAGAGCGTAGAAAAGAGTTGTGTTTTGAAGGATTCAGAAGGATGGATCTTTTAAGAAATGGTATGGCTCTAAGAAGACCTGGTATGCTAAATGAAGCTGAATCAGCTGCAGGAGCTAATAAAACAATTTTCCCAATTCCAACTCGTGAGGTGGATTTGTCTGATGGGAAAATGGTTCAAAACCCTGGATATTAATTCGAGATAAGAATTAGTAATTCATATACTAAAACCCATCAAGAGTTTCTTTTGATGGGTTTTTTTATTTAAAAAAAATTATCTTTGCCCAAAATGGTATGCTCTTTATGATCAAGAAACTAATTATAGTACTGTTGTTAGTCGTTCCCTTTATTGCACTAGCTCAAGACAAAAAACAAGGAACGAAAGACGATGGAAAAGAAAAGAAAGAATTAAGCTTACGTGAGAAAGCTGAAAAAGCCAAAGCCAAAGCTAAGGCAGAAAAAGCCCCTATTGAGTTATACCAAATTATTACACTTGAAAGAGATACGACTTTAGTAGATACTTCTCTAACAATCCAAAAAGAATATAAGTTTAATTATCTACGAAAAGATAATTTCGGATTATTACCTTTTGCAAATCCTGGACAGACATATAATACCTTAGATTTTGGATTAACAAAATACGCTGCTTTCCCTGAATTTGGATTTAAAGCTAAACACTTCAATTATATGGAAGTGAGAGATATCAAATATTATTCAGTAGCTACCCCAATGACAGAGCTATTTTATAAATCGGTATTGGAACAAGGTCAAATGCTTGATGCATTTATTACATTAAATACATCCAAAAATTGGAATTTTTCTATTGCCTATAAAGGACTACGATCTATAGGTAAATACATTAACAATACTTCAAGTACAGGAAATTTTAGATTCACTACCAGTTATCATTCTGATAGCAAGCGTTACATCCTAAATGCTCATTTTACGGCACAAGATATGTTGAATAATGAGAATGGAGGAATTGTCAATACGGCCAATTTTGAGAGCGGTGAAAAGCCATATACAGAACGTCCACGATTAGATGTGTATTTTAGAGATGCCACTTCATTATTAAAAGGAAACCGCTATTTTTTCGACCATTCTTTGAGAATCAATAAAGAACATGGAGATAATAATTTACTGATTACCCATCAGTTTAATTATGAAAATAAAATATTTGAATTTAAACAACCTACTGTTAGTAAACGATTTGGGAATTCTTATTTGAGTAGTAATATATTTGATAAAACTCGATACAATAAGATGTATAATAAAGTTGGAGTTACTTATCAGAATAGTACTATTGGAGAACTACAGTTTTTTGTAGATGATTACCGATACAATTATTACTACAACAGAGTTACAATTGGTAATATAGAAACTGGAGAAGGATATATTCCAAACACATTAAACGACAAGATTAATAATGTAGGAGCTGAATATAGATATCAAAAGAATAAATGGAAAGGTGCCTTCTCTTATTCTAAATCATTATCAAAAACATCGATGATGAATTTGAATGCAAATCTATTGTATACAATAGATGAGAAAAATAGTGTATCATTCCAATACCAAAACCTTAGCAAGTTACCAGACTTACAATATAACCTATATCAAAGTAATTACATCGCATACAATTGGTCTAATAATTTTAAAAATGAAAAGATCAATACGCTAAATGTAGAAGCCAAAACACAATGGTTGAATGTTGCACTGCAAGTAAGCAGCCTTAAAGATCATTTGTATTTTAAGAATGCTGGAGTTAGCGATACGTTATTGTTAATTTCACCACAGCAATATGATAAAACAATTAACTACCTGTCAGTAAAGGCAAGCAGAGAATTTAGAGTAGGTAAGTTTGCTTTGGATAATACAGTGCTTTTTCAAAAAGTTGATCAAGAAAGTAATGTGTTAAATGTACCACAATGGGTAACAAGAAATACTTTATATTATTCAGATCACTTGTTTAAAAGAGCCTTGTTTTTACAAACTGGTGTTACATTCAATTATTTCACGAAGTACCATGCAAATGACTATAATCCATTAATAGGAGAGTTCTATATTCAAAATCAAAAAGAAATTGGGAGCTATCCAACATTCGATTTCTTTATTAATGCGAAGATTAGACAAACCCGTGTTTACTTAAAAGCAGAACACCTAAACTCTAGTTTCACAGGATATAACTTTTATTCTGCACCCAATTATCCCTACCGTGATTTTACAATTCGCTTTGGTTTAGTGTGGAATTTCTTCACATAATATTCAATCATATAAAAAGTAAAAAAGAGTAGTTTTGAAAAGAGCTGTACTACTCAAAACAAATATTTATCTTTGTACCCGAAAAATGAATGAAGATTGTTTTTATTCATAAAAACAATACTATAATTAATGTATACCAAATAATGAAATACGCAAAAAACATATTAGAAACTATTGGAAATACACCATTAGTTAAATTAAATAAAACAATAGAAGATGTTGAAGCCTTAGTATTAGCTAAAGTTGAAACATTCAATCCAGGAAATTCTGTAAAAGATAGAATGGCTGTAAAGATGATTGAAGATGCAGAAGCAGATGGACGTTTAAAGCCAGGAGGAACTATTATTGAAGGTACTTCCGGGAATACAGGAATGGGATTAGCTTTGGCAGCGATTGTAAAAGGATACAAGTTAATTTGTGTTATTTCAGATAAACAATCCAAAGAAAAAATGGATATTTTGCGTGCAGTAGGCGCAAGAGTAGTAGTATGTCCTACAGATGTAGAACCATCCGATCCACGTTCATACTATTCTGTATCAAAAAGATTAGCAGAAGAAACACCAAATGCATGGTATGTGAATCAATACGATAATCCATCAAATGCGATAGCACATTATGAACAAACAGCGCCAGAGATTTGGGAGCAAACAGAAGGTAAAATTACACACTTTATCTCAGGAGTTGGAACTGGAGGAACAATTTCAGGAATTGGAAAATATCTGAAAGAAAAAAATCCAAACATTAAAATCTGGGGAATTGATACCTATGGGTCAGTATTCAAAAAATACCATGAAACGGGAATCTTTGATGAGAATGAAATCTATTCTTATATCACAGAAGGTATTGGAGAAGATATATTACCTAAAAATGTTGACTTTTCAATTATTGATGGTTTTACAAAAGTAACAGATAAAGATGCAGCCGTATACACGCGTAAAATTGCTTTGGAAGAAGGAATCTTTGTTGGGAACTCAGCAGGAGCAGCTTTAAAAGGATTGTTACAATTAAAAGAACATTTTAAACCAGAAGATGTCGTAGTGGTATTATTCCACGATAGCGGAAGCCGCTATGTAGGAAAAATGTTTAATGATGATTGGATGCGTGAAAGAGGTTTCTTAGACGAAGAAATTACAAAAGCAGAAGACGTAATTAAAGATCATATTGACAAACCATTGGTTATTGTACGTACTGAAGAACTAGTTTCTCATGCTATTGAACGTATGCGTAAATATAAAATTTCTCAAATACCAGTAATTGATACAAACGGATTTGTTGGATCTGTAGATGAGACGGATTTATTCCGTAGCTATGTAGAAGATAAAAATATTGCAGAGAAACCAATTAAAGAAGTAATGGGGGCTGCTTATCCTATTGTAAAGATGAATACTCCAATCGAAGAAGTATCAAAATTGATTAATAAAAATAATCAAGCAGTACTTGTTGATTTAGGAAATGGAAAACACCATATCATTACAAAACATGATATTATTAGTTCTATAAAGTAAATAAGAACTTCATTATATAAAAAGCCCGATCCTATAAAGATCGGGCTTTTCTATTTTTAAAAATTAAAGTTGAGCTATTCTCCAATTAATACACCAGAAACATTCCAAGAACTAAAACTATTACCCTCTGGTTGCCCTTGTGGTATTGTAATACGCATAGTATGTTTCCCAGCTTTTAAATCTCCTAAATCGATGTTGATTGGATTAGTAAGCGTTCCAGGGCACCAATTTGAGCGACTGTAATCTGAAGATGATAATCCATTTGGGAAATTCCCTGAAGCAGGATTAAACAAGCGATATGAGCCACAATCTTGTCTCCATGGAATAAATGCAAACATTTCTTTTTCATCAAGAAGAATCGTGTTTTTCTTAGGAACAAATTCATCACCATTTTCCCATCCGCCATGACCCGTTGTAATATAACGGAGTTTTACATTTTTTAAGTCTTTAGTCAAGTTGAAAGATACTTCTAAACCCTTATCATTATTAAATAAAGTGGCGTATTCCTGACCAGCCATTTCCATTACATTCGTTGTGTTGAATAATGGAATCACAGTAGACTGTTTAAGTTTACTTTCCTCCTCTTCATGTATTGTAATATTTAGATTTATCTTATGACCTCCTTTATCATAATTTCCTATAAATACACCAACCCACATTTCTTGATTATTTAATGTAGTTTGTAATTCCGATATATCTTGACGATAAGGGACAATTTCATGCCATGTTTTATCTTTCAATTGAATATGATTGTATTTTTTGATGCCAAAAGGAGTGAAGAAACGCATAAGTTCTATTAATGGAGAATAGTTTTCAGTGCGAATAATTCCCTGATATTTTTTTCCATTCCCATTTTCGTAAATAGGGAGCGTATTAGCACCATTTTTTAAACCATCGAGAAAGGATGATGACTGATCCATTGGTATAACAAATACAGAACCAGTTCGATCATAAGCATCACCATTGGATTGCTCTGTAAGATCTACAAAAATTTGACTGCCCAATTTGATTTCAGGAAATTTCACCTTTTTCAAAATAATTGTCCCATTTGCAAAGCGAAGTATACTATCATTAGACTTTGCAGTATCAGTGAAATTTAGAATCTCCTCTTTAAAAATAGACAGAGTAGTGAAATGGCTTTTCCAAAGTAAATCCCTATAAGATAATAAATCCACTGTGTCAGTCAAGTGATTTGGATGAACAATTGATTTTGGAAAAGATTTAAGTTTAGTAATTGAAGTTGCTGTAATAACGGAATTCCCATTTCGATTCATTTCAAGGACTAATCCCAAATTTTGACCCAATACAGTAGGAGCACCTTTAACCTTTAAATCTAGTGTAAACCAAAGTTCAATAGTATTTGAGTTAATGATTGTTTTAGCCTTTTGACATTTGTAACCTACTATTGTTTTGAATTCAGAAATAATTTCAAAAGTCTGTTTTGAAAGAGATAAACTATCTGTGGTTGCAATAGCCCTTTGTGAACTGAATTGTGCAACTTGAGTAAAATCAGTGTTTTTTTTGCGATTAATAAAAATCTGTTCATAAGGAAAAGAACTTTGTTGAGAATAGATTTTTTTTGATGTGACGACAGTTTCAACTTCATTAGTAAAAACCAAAATAGGATCTTGATTTTCAATTAGTTTACCATTACTGCTTTTTTGATACGTAATTTCAAAAGTAGGAAGCCCTTTTTGCGCACAAATTAAGTTATAACAAAAAAAAGGTAGTAGAATAAATAGTTTTTTCATTTGTATAGGATTGGTCTACAAATATAAAAGAATCTTGAAGAAAAGGATAAAACGAATAACAATATAAAAAATGTCTTATTGCACTATAAAAATACAATTCTACAGCCCCTTTTATGTAGAACTTCAATTAACTTGAGATTTTAAACTTGAGATTTTTACATGAATAATTAAGCCAAAGAAAAGCATGCAATAAACACATATGAAAGAAGACTTTTTACATTACTTATGGCGGTATAAAAAATTTACGTTGACAAATTTGCAGACAACGCAAGGAGAATACATTACAATAATTAATGTTGGACAGTATTTGCAATTGAGTGGACCAGATTTTTTTAACGCTCAAATTATTATAGGAAACCAAAAATGGGCAGGGAATGTAGAAATACACTTAAAATCATCAGATTGGTATGTTCACAATCATGAAAACGATGAAGCCTATGAAAATGTGATAATACATGTGGTATGGGAAGATGATATGGCAGTCTTTAGAAAAAATAATTCAGAAGTTCCAGTACTGCAATTGAAAGAATATGTTTCCCAAGAGATGATTAAGAACTATACCACATTGAGTATTACTAAAAAATGGATTTATTGTGAAGAAGAACTCAAAAAAATAAATAATTTCATTATAAATAATTGGCAGGAACGCTTATTCTTTGAACGTTTAGAACGAAAAGCCATAGACATAGAACAAGAATTAAGAAGAACAGATAATGATTGGGAAGCCGTTTTGTTTTATGCATTGTCCAAAAATTTTGGATTAAATACAAATGGAGAACAATTTTTAAAAATGGCACAATCAATACCATTTACAGTTATTCGAAAAGAAAGATTTGATATTTTGAATTTAGAAGCCCTTTTTTTCGGGAGAATAGGACTGTTATTATTTCCAAAGGAAGATCAATACTATAATAACTTAAAAAAACGATTTGAATATTTGCAAGAGAAATACCAGCTTAAGAAAATACATATTGATTCCGTTCAATTCTTTAAGCACAGGCCCGATAATTTCCCGACAATTCGATTGTCTCAGTTAGCATCAGTGTACCATTCACAGGACAATTTGTTTTCGAAAATAATTAAATGCCACAATATTGAAGAACTCTATTCTATTTTTGAAGTAACAACATCAGCCTATTGGCAAAGTCATTATCTATTTGATCGAAGCAGTACTTGGAAAAAGAAAAAAATATCCAAGAACTTTATCCATTTAATTATTATAAATACGATAATCCCAATTCAATTTGCCTATGCAAAATATAGAGGGAAAGATGCTGCAGAAGAAATAATAAAATTTTTAAAAGAAGTACCGCCAGAAGTAAATGTAATCATTGATAAATTTTCAAGATATGGGATAAAATCCAAAAATGCATTTGAGACACAAGCGCTAATTCAATTAAAAAAAGAATACTGTAACCATAGAAGATGCCTTAACTGTGCCATTGGAATGAAATTAATGACAGGCTAAATTTTTTAGGTATATTTACAAACAGATTAATAATTTAAAATTTAAACATGGCATTTATAACGCAACTACGATACTTCTTTGAAAAACATGGCTTTCATGTTTCGTCTCGATTAGCCGATAGATTAGGAATGCGTGCCAGTAGCGTACGATTATTTTTTATTTATATTTCATTTGTTACAATTGGATTATGGTTTGGAGTATACCTAACTCTAGCTTTTTGGATAAAGTTGAAAGATATGTTTTATGCAAAACGAAGCTCGGTCTTTGATTTGTAATAAAAGAATAAATACAAATAATGGGAAATGCAATTCTTCAAGTATACTTCGCAACAACGAATAGGAATCCTATTGCTCTTTACAGTAATAGTAGGACTACAACTTGCTTATTTTTTCATTGAAATAAACATCCAAGACGACAATAATATAGAAGCAAAAAAAGAATGGCTTTCATTTCAAAAAGAAATTGACTCTTTAAAATATCAAAAAGCGAATACAAAAGAAACCATTTTTCCATTTAATCCCAACTTTATTACAGACCATAAAGGATATCGATTAGGGATGAGTATAGCCGAAATAGATAGGCTATTAGAGTTTCGAAAAACAAATAAATTTGTCAACTCAGCACAAGAATTCCAATACGTCACTAAAATTTCAGACACTCTACTAAATAAGATTTCACCCTATTTTAAATTTCCAGAATGGGTGATAAATAAAACGAAAAAAGAGAATTTCGCTTCCAATATTGATAAAAAAGAAAAGACCATTGTTGTAGATATTAATAAGGCTACGCAGGAAGATTTGATTAAAATATATGGTATCGGACCAGCCCTTTCTGAAAGAATCTTAAGTAAAAGAAAACTATTAGGGGCCTATGTTTCTATGGATCAGATGTACGATGTCTATGGGTTATCAGAAGAAGTTATCCAGAAATTGAAGCTAAATTTTAATGTTTCAGATCGTTCAGAAATAAAGAAATATAACATTAATAATGCTTCAATCAAAGAATTATCACAATTCCCATATTTTAGATATTCACTGGCAAAAGAGATCGTTACCCATAGGAGTATGAAAGGAGATATAAAAAAAATTGAGGATTTAGTAGAGATTAATGAATTTCCTGTTGATAAACTAAAAATTATTACCTTATATTTGGAATTCTAAAAAAAAACATATAAAAATGGATTTTAATTATAGTGATGCGCAGGTAATGATCGCACAATCGATCAGAGATTTTGCAGAAAAAAACATACGACCATTCATTATGGAATGGGATGAAGCTCAGACATTTCCAGTTGATTTATTCAAAAAATTAGGAGAAATGGGATTCATGGGAGTATTAGTTCCTGAAGAATTAGGTGGTTCAGGTTTAGGATATCACGAATACATTACAATTGTTGAAGAAATATCAAAAGTTGATCCTTCTATCGGATTATCAGTTGCTGCACACAACTCTTTATGTACAAATCATATCCTTACTTTTGGAAATGATGAGCAAAAGAAAAGATGGATTCCTAAATTAGCTACGGCCGAATGGATTGGAGCTTGGGGATTAACAGAACATAATACAGGATCTGATGCAGGAGGAATGAATACAACCGCTGTGAAAGACGGAGACCATTGGGTGATTAATGGAGCAAAAAACTTCATTACCCATGCGAAATCTGGAAATGTAGCAGTAGTTATTGTTCGTACAGGTGAAAAAGGAGACTCTCGTGGAATGACAGCATTTGTTATTGAGCATGGAACACCAGGCTTTACAAGTGGTAAAAAAGAAAACAAACTAGGAATGCGTGCAAGTGAAACTGCAGAGTTAATCTTTGATAACTGTAGAATTTCAGACGCAAATAGATTAGGTGAAGTAGGAGAAGGATTCATCCAAGCAATGAAAATTTTAGATGGAGGAAGAATTTCTATCGGAGCTTTATCATTAGGGATTGCAAAAGGAGCATATGAAGCAGCTTTAAAATATTCAAAAGAAAGACACCAGTTTGGTCAGCCAATTAGTAATTTCCAAGGAATTTCATTCAAACTAGCTGATATGGCTACAGAAATTGAAGCATCTGAATTGTTATTACATAAAGCAGCATTCTTAAAAGACAATCACAAGCCAGTAACTACATTAGGAGCAATGGCAAAAATGTATTCTTCTGAAGTATGTGTGAAAGTAGCAAATGAAGCTGTACAGATTCATGGTGGATACGGATATACAAAAGATTACCCTGTAGAGAAATTCTATAGAGATTCTAAATTATGTACAATCGGAGAAGGTACAACAGAAATTCAGAAATTGGTTATTTCAAGAAACCTTTTAAAAGAGTAATTAAATTACAATTTTATTGTATAAAGCCTGTTAGTCAAAAACTAACAGGCTTTTTTATTAAAAAAAATATCTTTTTAAAATAGTTTTTAACACTACAACGTTTGCGTAAGTCTCGAGGTTAGTAATTGTATATTTTATACGGTTGTATTTTATAAATTAGATAGAATTTAACCTAAAATGATATGAAAAATTTATTATTTACCATTGTGTCTCTATTGTTTCTATATAGCTGTAATAGAGAAGAAATCGTTGATGAAACATCAGTTTCAAGTAGTAATTCTGCTAAAATTGCAAACCAAGATTTAATAGCGCGGGCAATTGGAGGTAAAGTGATGATGCAAGCCTTTTATTGGGATGTACCAGCAGGTGGTACTTGGTGGAATACAGTGACCGCAAAAATACCAGCTTGGAAGAATGCAGGTATAGATGCAATTTGGTTACCACCTGCAACAAAAGCACATAACGGAACTTTTTCTATGGGATATGATCCTTTCGATTATTATGATTTTGGAAGCTATGATCAGATGGGGAGTGTTGAGACTCGCTTTGGTTCTTTGACGGAAATTCAAAGTCTGATTTCAACAGCCCATGCTAATGATATTAGTGTAATTGCCGATATTGTAATTAATCATAATAGTGGGGGAGCATCAGAATCAAATCCATATACTGGAGGAGCAACCTATACAAAATTTCAACCAGCCTCGGGATTGTTCATCCGTTCCGCTTCAGATTTTCATCCAAATGATATTCATGCCAATGATAGCGGTTCTTTTGGAGGATATCCAGATCTCTGTCATGATAAAAAAAATGTACAAGATTGGTTATGGAATAATGCTAATTCTGTTGCAAAATATTATAAAAATGTCATGGGATTCGATGGTTGGCGATTTGACTATGTGAAAGGTTTTGATCCTTCCGTTGTCAAGAATTGGAAAAATGCCGTAGGAGGATTTTCCGTAGGAGAATATTGGGATGGAAATGTAAATACATTAGACTGGTGGACAAGTCAAGCAGAAGCGAGTGCTTTCGATTTTGCATGCTATTATGCAATGAGGGATGCATTCAATGGGAATAACTTAAACAATTTAAATAATGATATGTTGTGGAAAAGAAATGCTTCTAGAGCAGTAACTTTTGTAGCAAACCACGATACAGATGAGATTTATTCTAATAAATTACTAGCCTATGTTTATATACTTACACATGAAGGATATCCAACGTTGTTTTATAGAGACTATGAAGAATGGTTGGATAAAAATAAATTAAACAACCTAATCTGGGTACATAATAATCTTGCCTCAGGAACCACTAATATCCTTTATGCAGATAATGATGAGTATGTTGCGAGGAGAAATGGTTACAATAGTAATGGCTTAATAGTGTATATAAACACAAGTGACGCTTGGCAAGAAAGATGGGTTGCTACAAATTGGAGTAATGCCATAATAAAAGATTATACGGGAAATTCCAGTTGGGAACCAGTGACTCAGGTTGATAAATGGGTGAAAATTCAAGTGCCACCAAAGAGTTATACCGTTTGGTCAAAAAAATAATTCAATGTTTTAGTTTGAAATTGAAAAATTATTTATAAGTTTGCACCCTTAACGAGAGGAGGTGTTATATTATGTTGATTATACCAATTAAAGACGGAGAAAATATAGATAGAGCGTTAAAACGCTATAAGAGAAAATTTGACAAGACTGGTGTTGTAAGACAACTAAGAGCTCGTCAACAATTCACGAAACCATCTGTTGTGAAAAGAGCACAAGTTCAAAAAGCTGCTTACATTCAAAACATGAAAGACAATTTAGAAAATTAGATAATAATTTTTTCGATATAAAACCGTTAGTAGGTAAAGTTTAATAACTTTGTCGCTAACGGTTTTTTTTATGGAAAATTTTAAGGAATCATTTCGGGATTATCTGCAGTTGGAGAAGAAATATTCTTTACTAACCGTTAAAGCTTATTTGCAAGATGTCGTTTTTTTTGAAGAATTTATTGCAATAGATTTTAATCAAAAAAGATTAGATCAAGTTAATTATAGTCAAATTAGAAGTTGGATTGTTCAGTTAGTGGATAATGGGGTTTCTAATCGATCAGTAAATCGAAAAATAGCATCTCTTAAGGCTTACTATAAATTCTTGCTTAAAACGAAGCAAATTGAGTTTAATCCATTGTCAAAACATAAGGTTTTGAAAACCCCTAAAACACTGCAGATTCCTTTTTCAGAAAAAGAATTGATGGGAGTGTTGAAAGAAGAGAATTTTGCTTCCGGTTTTGAAGGAACGCGAGATCGATTAATTATAGAGCTGTTTTATGTTACAGGGATAAGACGAGCAGAGCTAATTGAGCTTAGATTGAAAAACATTGATTTGTCTACAGGTGTGATTAAGGTCGTGGGTAAACGAAATAAAGAAAGAATTATACCGATTTTGCCAGTGATTAAAAAGCAATTTAACGTATATATAACAGAAAGAAATGGGTTGAATGAGGTTGTGGATGAAGAATATTTTTTTCTTACCAAGAAAGGGAATAAATTGTATGATTCGTTTGTTTATAGGTTAATAAATGACTACTTTAGTGATGTCTCAGAGAAGGTAAAGAAGAGTCCGCATATTTTAAGACATACATTTGCGACTCATTTATTGAATAACGGGGCGGATTTAAATTCAGTAAAAGAGTTATTAGGACATTCTAGTTTGGCATCGACACAAGTGTATACACACAGTAGTTTATCAGAACTAAAACAAGTATATGGTGCGTTCCATCCCAGGAATAAAAAGTAACTCTAAAGTTTAACCATAAAAATATTTGATTATGAAGGTAAATGTTCATGCAGTTAACTTTAATGTTGACGTAAAACTTGTAGAGTTTATTCAAGAGCGAATGGATAAGTTAGAGAAATTCTATGATAAAGTGGTTTCTGCTGATGTTTTTTTGAAGGTGGAGAATACAAGTGACAAAGAAAATAAAATTATAGAAGTTAAAATTCATGTCCCTGGAGATGAGTTTATAGTTAAAAAACAGTGTAAAACCTTCGAAGAAGGCACTGATTTGGCATCAAGTTCATTAGAAAGAGTTTTGCTTAAGAGAAAAGAAAAAACAAGAGCACATATATAATTCATAATTTTTTTCAAAAAATGTTTTGATTAAAAAATAAAATATATACATTTGCAGTCCGTTAGAAATAGCGGACTTTTTTTATTGATAATGCCGATGTAGCTCAGCTGGCTAGAGCAGCTGATTTGTAATCAGCAGGTCGTGGGTTCGAGTCCCTCTATCGGCTCTGTTCTTTATAAGATTGAAATTTAATGGTTTAGGGGAGATACTCAAGCGGCCAACGAGGGCAGACTGTAAATCTGCTGGGTAACCTTCGTAGGTTCGAATCCTACTCTCCCCACAATTATCATTAAAAAAGCAAAATCTGAGATGATTTTGTGATTAATGATGTATGTCCTGTTCGCCGACAGATAGGAGGAAGATTTTTTTGCCGGTGTAGCTCAGGGGTAGAGTGCTTCCTTGGTAAGGAAGAGGTCACGGGTTCAATTCCCGTCATTGGCTCAAGTATAGTAAGAATTTGAACACTAATATATAACTAAGATTAAAAATTAAGTAAAATGGCAAAGGAGAATTTTAATCGTTCCAAACCGCACTTAAATATAGGTACAATTGGACACGTGGATCACGGAAAAACTACTTTAACTGCTGCTATTACGAAAGTATTATCAGATGCAGGTTACTGTCAAGCAAAAAGCTTTGATCAAATCGATAACGCTCCAGAGGAGAAAGAAAGAGGTATTACTATTAATACATCTCACGTAGAGTATGAAACTGCTAACCGTCACTATGCGCACGTTGACTGTCCAGGTCACGCGGATTACGTGAAAAACATGGTTACAGGTGCTGCTCAAATGGATGGTGCTATTTTAGTAGTTGCTGCAACAGACGGACCAATGCCACAAACACGTGAGCACATCCTTTTAGGACGTCAAGTTGGTATTCCAAGAATCGTTGTATTCATGAATAAAGTGGATATGGTTGATGATGCTGAGTTATTAGAGCTTGTTGAAATGGAAATTAGAGACTTATTAAGTTTCTATGAGTATGATGGAGATAATGGTCCAGTAATTCAAGGTTCAGCTCTTGGTGGATTAAATAATGATGCTGCATGGGTTCCTAAAATTTTGGAATTGATGGAAGCTGTTGATAGCTGGATTGAAGAGCCAATCCGTGACGTTGCAAAACCTTTCTTAATGCCAGTTGAGGATGTATTCTCTATTACTGGACGTGGAACTGTTGCAACTGGACGTATCGAAACTGGTGTTGCTAATACTGGAGATCCAGTAGAAATCATTGGTATGGGTGCTGAAAAACTAACATCTACTATTACAGGAGTTGAAATGTTCCGTAAAATATTAGATAGAGGTGAGGCTGGAGATAACGTAGGTATCCTTTTAAGAGGTATTCAAAAAGAAGACATCAAAAGAGGTATGGTTATCTGTAAACCAGGTTCAGTAAAACCACACGCTAAATTCAAAGCTGAGGTTTATATCTTGAAAAAAGAAGAAGGTGGACGTCACACTCCATTCCACAATAATTACCGTCCACAGTTCTACGTACGTACAACTGATGTAACTGGTACTATTTCTTTACCAGCAGGTGTAGAGATGGTTATGCCAGGGGATAACTTAACTATTGATGTAACATTATTAAGCCCAATCGCTTTAAACGTAGGTTTACGTTTCGCTATCCGTGAAGGTGGTAGAACAGTTGGTGCTGGTCAAGTTACTGAGATTGTAGAGTAATTATTTACAATAATATCTAACCAGTAGTAATTTTATTACTACTGGTTTTTAATAAACGGGCGTAGTTCAAGGGTAGAATAGCGGTCTCCAAAACCGTTGATGGGGGTTCGAATCCCTCCGCCCGTGCAAAAACATATATAAAATGACAAAAGTTGTTAATTATATTTCTGAAGCTTTCGGAGAGTTAAAAAATAATGTTACTTGGCCAGAATGGGCAGAAGTTCAACGATTAACCATTGTTGTTGCTGTTTTTTCAATTTTGTTTGCACTTGCTACTTGGGGTGTAGACGTTGCATTTGCGAAAGTTATTGCAGGTTTTTTTAGTTGGATTAACGCTTAATTTTTTTGTGATGACTGACAATAGTGTGAAAAAATGGTATGTGGTAAGAGCAGTAAGCGGACAAGAAAATAAAGTAAAAGCTTATATCGAAACCGAGATAAACAGATTAGGAATGTCTGATTATATTTCTCAAGTATTAGTTCCTACTGAAAAAGTAGTGCAAGTAAGAGATGGGAAAAAAATCAGTAAAGAAAAAGTTTATTTTCCTGGTTATGTAATGATTGAAGCAAATCTTACAGGAGAAATTCCTCATATCATCAAATCAATAACTAGTGTTATTGGGTTTTTGGGTGAAGTAAAAGGAGGAGATCCTGTTCCTTTAAGACAATCAGAAGTAAATAGAATGTTAGGTAAAGTAGATGAGTTAGCAGTGAAAACTGATAACCATTCTATTCCTTTTAATATAGGTGAAACTATAAAAGTAATTGACGGACCATTCAATGGTTTCAATGGAACTGTGGAAAAAGTCAATGAAGAAAAGCGTAAACTTGAAGTAATGGTGAAAATTTTCGGAAGAAAAACACCTTTAGAATTGAGTTTTATGCAAGTTGAAAAAGTATAATTTTTTGTTACATAATAAACCACATCAATCGCTTCCAAGATCGATGTGCTAAATTTTTTAAGAAATGGCTAAAGAAATTAGTAAAGTAGTTAAACTACAAGTTAAGGGAGGTGCTGCGAACCCGTCGCCACCGGTTGGACCTGCTTTGGGGGCTGCTGGAGTTAATATTATGGAGTTCTGTAAGCAATTTAATGCTAGAACCCAAGATAAACCCGGCAAAGTATTACCAGTACAAATTACTGTGTATAAAGACAAATCTTTTGATTTTGTTGTTAAAACGCCACCTGCTGCTATTCAATTATTAGAAGCTGCAAAAGTAAAGTCTGGTTCTGGTGAACCTAATCGTAAGAAAGTAGCTAACGTTACTTGGGATCAAATTAGAGCAATTGCTGAAGACAAAATGCCAGATTTAAATGCATTCACTATTGAGTCTGCTATGAGTATGGTTGCTGGAACAGCTAGATCTATGGGTATAACTGTAACAGGAGACGCTCCTTTTTAATTAAGAGAAAGACATGGCAAAATTGACAAAAAAACAAAAAGAGGCTGCATCAAAAATTGAAAAGAATAAACTGTACTCTTTAAAAGATGCTTCTGCATTGATTAAAGCAGTTGCTTCTGCAAAATTTGATGAGTCTGTTGATATCGCGGTTCGTTTGGGTGTAGATCCAAGAAAAGCAAATCAAATGGTAAGAGGTGTAGTAACATTACCTCATGGTACAGGTAAAGACGTAAAAGTACTTGCTTTAGTTACTCCAGACAAAGAAGCGGAAGCTACTGCTGCTGGTGCTGACTTCGTAGGTTTAGACGATTACTTACAAAAAATTAAAGACGGTTGGACTGATGTTGATGTGATCATTACTATGCCAAGTGTTATGGGTAAATTAGGTCCATTAGGAAGAATTTTAGGTCCTAGAGGTTTAATGCCAAACCCTAAAACTGGTACAGTAACTATGGATGTTGCTAAAGCAGTTCAAGAAGTAAAAGCTGGTAAAATTGACTTTAAAGTTGATAAAACTGGTATCGTGCATGCTGGAATTGGAAAAGTTTCTTTCGGAGCTGACCAAATTACTGACAATGCCCAAGAAATTATTCAAACATTAATTAAACTTAAACCAACTGCGGCTAAAGGTACTTACATTAAGAGTATTCACTTGTCAAGTACAATGAGTCCTGCTATTGCATTAGACCCTAAAGCAGTATAATTGGTAGTTAAAATATTTTATTATGACTAGAGAAGAGAAATCAAGAGTTATTGAAGATTTAACTGCACAGTTGGCTGGAACTAATGTTGTTTATTTAGCAGACATTTCTGGTTTAAATGCAGAAACTACTTCAAACTTAAGAAGAGCTTGTTTTAAAGCTAATATTACATTAGAAGTTGTTAAAAATACATTGCTTGAAAAAGCGATGGAAGCTTCTGATAATAACTACGGTGACTTACCATCAGTATTGAAAGGTAACACCTCAATCATGATTGCTGAGAGTGGAAACGCTCCTGCTAAAATCATTAAAGAATTCCGTAAAAAATCTGACAAGCCTTTATTGAAAGGAGCATATATCAGCGAAGCTGTATTTGTTGGAGACAACCAATTAGACGCGTTAATCGCTCTTAAATCTAAAGAAGAAGTTATTGGAGAAATCATTGGATTACTTCAATCTCCTGCTAAGAATGTTGTTTCTGCTCTTAAATCAAGCGGAGGTAAATTGGCTGGAATTCTTAAAACATTATCCGAGAAAGAAGGATAATCTAGCGCGTACGCACTTTATAAATTATATATTACAAACTATTTAAAAAACGATAGAAAAAATGGCAGATTTGAAACAATTCGCAGAACAATTAGTTAACTTAACAGTTAAAGAAGTTAATGAATTAGCTACTATTTTAAAAGATGAGTATGGAATTGAGCCTGCAGCTGCTGCTGTAGTTGCTGGTCCTGCTGCTGCTGGAGATGCTCCAGCTGAAGAAGCTCAAACTGAATTTAATGTTGTATTGAAAGATGCAGGTGCTTCTAAATTAGCAGTTGTTAAATTGGTAAAAGAACTTACTGGTTTAGGTCTTAAAGAAGCTAAAGAAGTAGTTGACAGCGCTCCTAGCGTTGTTAAAGAAGGTGTTTCTAAAGAAGAGGCTGAAGGTCTTAAAAAATCTTTAGAAGAAGCTGGAGCTGTAGTTGAGCTTAAATAAGCTATACTTAAGTTTATAGAACTAGGTTTAGGCCTTGAGAAGAGACTCTCAAAGGCCTAAACCATTTTTCGTATAATATAATTTATGCGTTTTTTTATACTTTTTTTTTAATCAAAATTTTGTCCATTGATGATAACAAATCAGACTGAAAGATTAAATTTTGCCTCAACAAAAAATATTCCTGACTATCCAGATTTTCTTGATATTCAGGTTAAGTCTTTTAAAGATTTCTTTCAACTTGAAACTAAATCTGATGAAAGAGGCAACGAAGGTCTTTATAATACCTTCATGGAAAACTTTCCAATTACAGATACAAGAAACCAATTTGTATTGGAGTTCCTTGATTACTTTGTTGATCCACCACGTTATACAATTCAAGAATGTATAGAGAGAGGTCTAACATATAGTGTACCCTTAAAAGCAAGGTTAAAACTATATTGTACTGATCCTGAACACGAGGATTTTGAAACTATTGTTCAAGATGTATATCTTGGAACAATTCCGTATATGACGCCAAGTGGTACTTTTGTAATCAATGGTGCTGAACGTGTAGTTGTATCTCAATTACATAGATCTCCTGGTGTTTTCTTTGGTCAATCATTCCATGCTAATGGTACAAAATTATATTCTGCGAGAGTAATTCCTTTCAAAGGTTCTTGGATTGAATTTGCAACCGATATCAATAGCGTAATGTATGCTTACATTGATAGAAAGAAAAAATTACCAGTTACAACTCTTTTCAGAGCCATAGGTTTTGAAAGAGATAAAGATATCCTTGAAATATTTGATCTTGCTGAAGAGATTAAAGTTTCAAAAACAGGTCTTAAAAAATATATCGGTAGAAAATTAGCAGCTCGTGTATTAAACACATGGCATGAAGATTTCGTAGATGAAGATACTGGTGAAGTAGTTTCTATCGAACGTAACGAGATCATCCTTGACAGAGATACCATTATCGATAAAGATAATGTGGAAGAAATCATTGATGCTAACGTTAAAACTATTTTGTTACATAAAGAGGATAATAATCAAGCAGATTATGCTATTATCCACAATACGTTACAAAAAGATCCAACGAACTCTGAAAAAGAAGCTGTTGAGCATATTTACCGTCAGTTGCGTAATGCAGAACCGCCTGATGAGGAAACAGCTCGTGGTATTATAGATAAATTATTCTTCTCAGATCAACGTTATAACTTAGGTGAAGTTGGTCGTTATAGAATGAACAAAAAACTTGGTTTAGATATTCCAATGGAAAAGCAAGTGCTTACCAAAGAGGATATCATTACCATTGTTAAATATTTGATCGAATTGATCAACTCAAAAGCTGAGATTGATGATATTGACCACTTATCTAACAGACGTGTTAGAACTGTTGGAGAACAACTTTCTGCACAATTTGGTGTTGGTTTAGCTCGTATGGCTAGAACTATTAGAGAGCGTATGAACGTTAGAGATAACGAAGTATTTACACCGATCGATTTGATCAATGCTAAAACTTTATCATCTGTAATTAACTCTTTCTTTGGTACAAACCAATTATCTCAATTTATGGATCAAACGAATCCATTAGCGGAGATTACACACAAAAGAAGATTATCTGCCCTTGGACCTGGAGGTCTTTCTAGAGAAAGAGCTGGTTTTGAGGTGCGAGATGTTCACTATACTCATTACGGACGTTTATGCCCGATTGAAACTCCAGAGGGACCAAACATTGGTTTGATTTCATCTTTAGGAGTTTATGCGAAGGTAAACGGAATGGGCTTTATTGAGACACCTTACCGTAAGGTAGATCAAGGGAAAGTAGATTTAATATCTACTCCTATATATTTGAGTGCAGAAGAAGAAGAAGGAAAGTTGATTGCACAAGCAAATATTGAAATGGATGCAGATGGTAATATTACTGCTGATAAAGTTATTGCTCGTGAAGAAGGTGATTTCCCAGTTGTAGACCCTGCTAAAATTGACTATACTGACGTTGCGCCAAATCAAATTGCATCGATTTCTGCTTCATTAATTCCTTTCTTGGAACATGATGATGCGAACCGTGCGTTGATGGGATCAAACATGATGCGTCAAGCTGTACCGTTATTAAGACCAGAAGCTCCAATTGTTGGAACTGGATTAGAGCGTCAAGTAGCTTCAGATTCAAGAGTGTTGATCAATGCAGAAGGTAGTGGTACTGTTGAGTATGTAGATGCAAACATTATTACTATTAAATACGACAGATCTGAAGAAGAAAGAATGGTAAGTTTTGACCCAGATGAAAAAACATACCAATTAATTAAATTCAGAAAAACGAATCAAAGTACAAGTATCAACTTGAAACCTATCGTAAGAAAAGGAGATAGAGTAGTGAAAGGACAAGTACTTTCTGAAGGATATGCTACACAAAATGGAGAATTAGCTTTAGGTAGAAACCTTAAAGTAGCGTTCATGCCATGGAAAGGATATAACTTCGAGGATGCAATTGTAATTTCTGAAAAAGTTGTACGCGATGATATTTTCACATCTATCCACGTTGATGATTATTCATTAGAGGTTAGAGATACGAAACTTGGTAACGAAGAATTAACGAATGATATTCCAAACGTTAGTGAAGAAGCTACTAAAGATTTAGATGAAAACGGTATGATTAGAATTGGTGCTGAAGTAAAACCTGGCGATATTCTAATTGGTAAAATTACACCAAAAGGTGAATCTGATCCAACTCCAGAAGAGAAACTTTTAAGAGCAATCTTCGGAGATAAAGCGGGTGATGTAAAAGATGCTTCATTAAAAGCTTCTCCATCATTACACGGTGTGGTTTTAGATAAAAAACTTTTTGCTAGAGCCGTAAAAGATAAACGTAAGCGTTCAAAAGATAAAGACGATTTAGGGAAACTTGAAACGGATTTCCAAGTGAAATTTGAAGAATTAAAAGACAGATTAGTCGATAAATTATTCAATATCGTAAACGGAAAAACATCACAAGGAGTTATGAATGATTTGGGTGAAGAAGTTTTACCAAAAGGTAAAAAATATACTCAAAAAATGTTAAACTCTGTTGAAGATTTCGCTCACTTAAACAAAGGAATGTGGACTACAGATGATGAAACCAATAAAATGGTTAATGATTTGATCCACAACTATAAAATTAAGTTGAATGACCTTCAAGGTGCATTAAGAAGAGAGAAGTTTACAATTACTGTTGGAGATGAATTACCATCAGGAATTTTAAAATTAGCGAAAGTATATATTGCTAAAAAGCGTAAACTTAAGGTAGGAGATAAAATGGCAGGTCGTCACGGTAACAAAGGTATTGTTGCTCGTATCGTTCGTCATGAAGACATGCCTTTCTTAGAAGATGGAACACCAGTTGATATCGTGTTGAACCCACTTGGGGTACCATCACGTATGAACATTGGACAAATCTATGAGACTGTTCTTGGATGGGCCGGACAAAAATTAGATAGAAAATTTGCAACACCAATTTTTGATGGTGCAACTTTAGATCAAATTAATGAATTTACAGATGAAGCTGGAATTCCAAGATTTGGACATACATATTTATACGATGGTGGTACTGGAGAGCGTTTCCATCAACCAGCAACTGTAGGTGTTATCTACATGTTGAAATTAGGACACATGGTTGATGATAAAATGCATGCACGTTCAATAGGACCATACTCATTAATTACGCAACAACCTCTTGGTGGTAAAGCACAATTTGGTGGACAACGTTTTGGAGAGATGGAGGTTTGGGCTCTTGAAGCTTATGGTGCATCTAGTACACTTAGAGAAATTTTGACTGTTAAATCTGATGATGTTATTGGTAGAGCTAAAACTTACGAAGCTATCGTTAAGGGTGAAACTATGCCAGAACCAGGATTACCTGAATCATTCAATGTATTAATGCATGAATTAAAAGGTCTTGGATTAGACATTAGATTAGAAGATTAATTCATTTGGGAGCAGTTCTGCTGTTCCCAATTTTTAGTGTTTTTTATAAATCGATATTACGATTATGATGAATAGAAATAAAGATAAAAATACCATAAAGAGGTTTAACAAAATTTCGATAGGATTGGCATCACCTGAATCTATCTTGGCGGAGTCAAGAGGTGAAGTGTTGAAACCAGAAACTATTAACTATCGTACGCACAAACCTGAGCGTGACGGTCTTTTCTGCGAAAGAATTTTCGGTCCAGTTAAAGATTTCGAATGTGCTTGTGGTAAATATAAAAGAATCCGTTATAAAGGGATTGTTTGTGATCGTTGTGGTGTTGAAGTTACGGAGAAAAAAGTACGTAGAGATAGAGTAGGACATATCAATTTAGTTGTGCCAATTGCTCATATCTGGTATTTCCGTTCACTTCCAAATAAAATTGGTTACATTCTTGGTTTACCTTCTAAGAAATTAGATATGATTATTTACTACGAAAGATACGTAGTAATTCAAGCAGGTATTGCTAAGAATCCTGATGGAGAATCATTAAAGAGATTAGATTTCTTAACAGAAGAAGAATATTTAAATATTTTAGATACTCTTCCTATGGAAAATCAATACCTTGATGACCATGATCCAAACAAATTTGTTGCCAAAATGGGAGCAGAGTGTATCATGGATTTATTAGCAAGAATTGATCTTGATGATTTATCTTACCAATTAAGACATAGTGCTAACAATGAAACGTCTAAACAACGTAAAACTGAAGCATTAAAAAGATTACAAGTAGTAGAGTCATTCCGTGAATCTAACTTAAACAGAGAGAATCGTCCAGAATGGATGATTATGAAAGTTGTTCCAGTTATTCCACCTGAATTGCGTCCATTAGTGCCGCTTGATGGAGGTCGTTTTGCTACATCAGATTTAAATGATTTATACAGAAGAGTAATCATCCGTAACAATCGTTTAAAACGTTTAATGGAGATTAAAGCGCCAGAAGTAATTCTTCGTAATGAAAAACGTATGCTACAAGAATCTGTAGATTCGTTATTCGATAATACAAGAAAAGCATCTGCTGTAAAAACGGAATCTAACAGACCATTAAAATCATTATCTGACTCATTAAAAGGTAAACAAGGTCGTTTCCGTCAAAACCTTTTAGGTAAACGTGTGGATTATTCTGCTCGTTCGGTAATTGTCGTTGGACCTGAGTTGAAATTATTTGAATGTGGTTTGCCAAAAGATATGGCAGCTGAATTATACAAACCTTTTGTAATCCGTAAATTGATTGAAAGAGGTATTGTTAAAACAGTAAAATCTGCTAAGAAAATTATAGATAAGAAAGAGCCAGTTGTATGGGATATCCTTGAAAATGTAATTAAAGGACATCCAGTATTACTAAACCGTGCTCCTACTTTACACAGATTAGGTATCCAAGCTTTCCAACCAAAATTAATTGAAGGAAAAGCAATCCAATTGCACCCATTAGTATGTACGGCATTTAATGCCGATTTTGATGGGGATCAAATGGCGGTACATTTACCATTAGGACCAGAAGCTATTCTTGAGGCTCAATTATTGATGTTGGCTTCTCATAACATTCTGAACCCTGCAAATGGTGCGCCTATTACTGTACCTTCTCAGGATATGGTCTTGGGTCTATATTATATGACCAAAGAACGTTTGTCTACAGAAACACATAAAATTTTAGGTGAAGGCTTAACTTTTTATTCTGCTGAGGAAGTAAATATTGCATTAAACGAAGGAAGATTAGAATTGAATGCTTCTGTGAAAATCAGAGCTAAAGATTTTAATGAAGCTGGAGAATTAGTGTACCAAATTATTAAAACTACTGCGGGACGTGTATTATTTAATGAAGTAGTACCAGAAGCAGCTGGATATATTAACCAGGTATTAACTAAAAAATCTTTAAGAGATATTATTGGTGGAATTTTAAGTGTAACAGATGTACCTACAACTGCTGCCTTCCTTGATAATATGAAAGATATGGGGTATAAATTCGCCTTTAGAGGAGGATTATCTTTCAGTTTGGGAGATATTATTATTCCAGAGCAAAAACCTGAATTAATTTTAGATGCTAACGAGCAAGTAGATGCAATTTCTGTAAACTACAACATGGGTCTTATCACTAATAACGAGCGTTACAACCAAGTTATTGATGTGTGGACTTCTACCAATGCTAAGTTAACAGAGTTGGCAATGAAAAATATTAGAGAAGACCAACAAGGGTTCAACTCAGTATATATGATGCTTGACTCTGGGGCGAGGGGTTCTAAAGAACAGATTCGTCAGTTAACAGGTATGCGTGGTTTGATGGCTAAGCCAAAAAAATCTACTGCAGGTGGTGGAGAGATTATTGAGAATCCAATTTTGTCTAACTTTAAAGAAGGTCTTTCTATCCTTGAGTACTTTATCTCTACTCACGGTGCACGTAAAGGTCTTGCGGATACGGCTTTGAAAACGGCCGATGCGGGTTACTTGACAAGAAGATTACACGATGTATCTCAAGACGTTATTGTTAACATTGAAGATTGTGGTACATTAAGAGGTGTTGAAGTTTCTGCATTGAAAAAGAATGAAGAGATTGTTGAAACATTAGGAGAAAGAATTTTAGGACGTGTAGCGTTACAAGACGTTATTAACCCTTTAACTTCTGAAATCTTAGTTCATGCAGGCACACAAATTACTGAAGCATTAGTTAAAACGATTAACGCAGCTCCAATCGAAAGAGTGGAAGTACGTTCTCCATTAACTTGTGAAGCTCAAAAAGGTATTTGTGCTAAATGTTACGGTAGAAACTTAGCTACTGGTAAAATGACTCAAAGAGGTGAAGCAGTTGGTGTAATTGCAGCACAATCTATTGGAGAACCAGGTACACAGTTAACACTTCGTACATTCCACGTAGGGGGAACTGCAGGAAATATCTCTGAAGAATCTAGCATTGCTGTTAAATTCAGTGGTAGATTAGAAATTGAAGATCTTAAAACTGTAAAAGGTGAAGATAATGAAGGAAATACTTCTGACATTGTAATCTCTCGTTCTACAGAATTGAAATTAGTAGATGAAAAAACAGGTATTGTATTAAATACACACAATATCCCTTATGGATCAAGTATTTTTGTGAAAGATGGTGATGTAGTAGAAAAAGGTACAGTAATCTGTAAATGGGATCCATATAATGGAGTTATTATTTCTGAATTTACTGGTAAAATTGCTTACGAAGATATCGAACAAGGACAATCGTTCCAAGTTGAAATCGATGAGCAAACAGGATTCCAAGAAAAAGTAATCTCTGAAGCAAGAAATAAAAAATTAATTCCAACTTTATTAATTTATGGTAAAGACAATGAATTAATTCGTTCTTATAACTTACCAGTGGGTGCCCACTTGATGGTTGACAATGGTGAGAAGATTAAAGCAGGTAAAATTTTAGTAAAGATTCCACGTCGTTCTGCAAAAGCAGGGGATATTACAGGAGGTTTACCAAGAATTACAGAGCTATTAGAAGCTCGTAATCCTTCTAACCCAGCTGTAGTTTCTGAAATCGATGGTGTGGTATCATTTGGTAAGATTAAAAGAGGTAACCGTGAGATTGTAATTGAATCAAAATTTGGTGAAATCAAGAAATACTTGGTTAAACTATCAAACCAGATTTTAGTACAAGAAAACGATTACGTAAGAGCAGGTGTGCCATTGTCTGATGGAGCTATTACTCCAGATGATATTTTAAGAATCCAAGGACCTTCTGCTGTTCAACAGTATTTGGTTAATGAGATTCAAGAAGTATACCGTTTACAAGGGGTAAAAATTAATGACAAGCACTTTGAAGTAGTAATTCGTCAAATGATGCGTAAAGTTAGAATCCAAGATCCAGGAGATACTCTATTCTTAGAAGATCAATTGGCTCACACAAGAGACTTTATCGTTGAAAATGATAAATTGTACGGAATGAAAGTTGTAGAGGATTCAGGTGATTCTGAAAACTTGAAAGCGGGTCAAATTATTACACCACGTGAATTACGTGATGAGAATTCGTTACTAAAACGTACTGATAAAAACTTAGTGATCGCTAGAGATGTAATTACAGCTACAGCAACACCAGTTTTACAAGGTATTACACGTGCTTCGCTTCAAACGAAATCATTTATTTCTGCAGCATCATTCCAGGAAACTACAAAAGTACTGAATGAAGCAGCTGTAGCAGGTAAAGTTGATGGACTTGAAGGTCTAAAAGAAAACGTTATTGTAGGACATAGAATCCCAGCCGGTACAGGTATGAGAGATTATGAAACTATAATTGTAGGTTCAAAAGATGAGTATAATGAATTAATGGCGACGAAAGAAGAATTTAATTATTAATACGTATGAGTGATTCTAAACAACAACAGATTAATATTGAATTGGATGAGAAAACAGCTGAAGGAGTTTATTCTAATTTAGCAATTATCAATCATTCATCTTCTGAATTTGTACTTGATTTTGTATGTATTATGCCAGGAATTCCTAAAGCTAAAGTGAAGTCAAGAATTGTCTTGACGCCACAACATGCAAAACGTTTGTTGAAAGCTATTGGAGAGAATATCCACCGTTTTGAAAGCGCCCATGGTGAAATAAAAGACACGGAACAACCTTCCATACCACTCAATTTTGGTCCTACAGGACAAGCATAATAAAAAAGCCCCAAAGTAATTTGGGGCTTTTTTTATGTCTATAAAACACTTTTATTGATGCTTTGAAAAAAGAATATGCTTTTAATAAAAGTATTCTTTTTTTAGATATCTTTAACACTTTGTCAAGTGTATAACAGAACAATAACGTGTGATTTATGGAAGTAAAGCAAGAAGAGAATAAGACATTAAAACGTGAATTAGGATTATTAGACGGAACAATGCTAGTTGTTGGTTCTATGATTGGATCCGGGATATTCATTGTTAGTGCTGGGATAACTCAAAACATTGGTAGTGCTGGATGGTTAACGCTGATATGGGTTCTTACTGGTATAATTACTCTAATTGCTGCAGTAAGTTATGGAGAGCTTAGTGCAATGTTTCCTAAAGCAGGTGGACAGTATGTGTATCTAAAAGAAGCTTATAGCAAACTAATTGCTTTTTTGTACGGATGGAGTTTTTTTGCTGTTATTCAAACCGGTACTATTGCCGCGGTAGGAGTTGCCTTCTCTAAGTTTGCAGCATACCTCTACGAGCCGTTAAGTGATGAAAACATAATATATACTATCGGTGCTTTTAAACTGAATGCAGCTCAATTAGTGTCCATTCTAATGATCATTATATTAACGTATATCAATAGTAAAGGAGTTCGGAATGGAAAGTTTATTCAAACAGTTTTTACGATTACAAAAATAGCATCACTATTTGGACTTATTGTTTTCGGTTTCATATTGGCTGCAAAGGCAGATATATGGAATGCCAATTGGACAGATGCCTGGAGTGCTCAGACATTTGATAAAGGAACTGGAACTTGGGTTGGTATCAGTGGAATGGTGTTATTCTCAGCAGTAGCAGCTTCAATGGTAGGTTCGTTGTTCTCAAGCGATGCTTGGGTAGGAGTGACCTTTATTGCTGGTGAAATGAAAAATCCACAACGTAATGTGGGATTGAGTTTATTTCTAGGAACACTTATTGTAAGCGTTATTTATATTTTGGCCAATTTGATGTATATCGCCGTAATGCCATTACATGAAATTGCTTTTGCAAAATCTGAAAGAGTCGCCGTTGAAGCAGCACAATATATATTTGGAGCAACAGGTACTATTATTATTGCTGTCATGATTATGATTTCAACTTTTGGGTGTAATAATGGATTAATATTAGCTGGAGCAAGAGTATATTATACAATGGCACAAGATGGACTATTCTTTAAAAAAGCAGCACAATTAAATCGGAATAGTGTACCAGGTTGGGGATTATGGATCCAATGTATTTGGACCTCTGTATTGTGCTTGACAGGTAAATATGGCGATTTATTAGATTATGTAATGATTATTGTAGTCATTTTTTATATTCTAACAATATACGGTATTTTCATTCTACGTAGAAAAATGCCCCATGTTGACCGTCCATATAAAGCTTTTGGTTACCCAATTTTACCAGCCATATATATTATTATAGCAACAGCACTTTGTATAGCATTGCTAATTGATAGAACCAGTACCTGTGGTTGGGGTGTTGTAATTATGCTAACAGGTATTCCTGTATATTACTTGACTAATAAAAAGAATAAATTGAAAGAATAATAAAGAGTATTCTGTAGAATACTCTTTATATTAAATTGACTCTTTCTAGTATATCCCCAATTCGTTTAATCTTATCCTCTAGTGACGAACTAATACTTTCACCATTAAAGAAAGAAAAAACCATTTTTACATTCCATACTTCATCTATTTCAGATAAAGATAATTCTATTTCAGGATGTAAATCTTTCTTCTCATCAACCAAAGTGATTTGCTCTGGGTATGCAGAGTTAAGTTCAACTTTATTGATGAATAAGCCTTTCTCCTTCGAAACAATTACATAAATGTTATTCGTTTGGATCTCATAGATATTAGATTCCTCACATAATACATAAGAATTCTCTTCTAATAAAGGGTACATGTTATTTCCTACAACCTGAAATGCTCTGGATTCCTTTCCTTTTAGAAAAGGGAAATTGTATTTAGGTAAATTATCTAACAATGTATTGTTATTGCCTAATACATATTGAAACTGTACTTCTCTACCAATTAATGGTGTTTCAGTGGCATAAAGCGTTTCTTTCTTTTTATAATCTTCTCTTCCTAAGAGAATTTTATTTAAATCTACATCATATAGTTCACAAATAGCGATTATTGAAGGGTAATCCAGGCTATTTCTCTTTTTCCATGTAGAAATAGTGTTTGGTTTAATGTTTAAAATCGTAGACAACTCAATGTCTGTGTTTATTTTTAATGTTTTCTTTAATCGTTTTAAAATTAAATTCGCATTTAGAGAATTATTTTCTTGCATATTCTCAATTTGTGTTATACTTTTACTCTAGTGAATAAAAATGAGTTTATAATATAGATACTAAATAATTCTAAATCGTTTTGGTGACTATAAAAATGGCTTACTTTTTAAATGTTAATCACAAAGTGCGATTTTTTAATTTTAAAAATACGCTACGAGCTTATAGGTTTGGATAAATAAATTTCCAAAAAACGAATAAGAAGTAGGTTGAAAGATATGGGGCTTATCTTTAATAACTTAGGATTAAAAAAATTATTATGTTTTATAACAAAAAAATTAATCGCGATATAAATGTTCATATATATCACATTACAAAAATAGATTTTTTATTAAAATAAAAATTATAAAAGAACCATAAATTATCATAATTAAAAGATAAAAAGTGCTAAAAATCAGTTAGATGGCATTTTGTGATTAGTTTATCGATGTTTTTAACTTTTAATCGTATTGTGTATGAAATTGAACTCTACTTTAAAAAATAATTTCTCCATTTTTTACTTTTCTTATTTCGTCATTTTTTGCGTCGGACGAGTTTACTTATTCTCATACATAAATCATACCACATTATTATGGAAGAGTTTAAATAGTACTCTACTTGGATTATTATTCCCCGATGTAAATGATACAAATAAGGATAAGATAGCCAATGCAAATAAAGGATTACTTCAATCCAATTTACTTACAAGAATTTCTAATCAATATAAATATAGAAAACAGCGTATGAGTCATAATTACTTGTTGCTATCTGGTTTTTCTTTTCAACCTTTTAATCTCTCTGCAATATGAAAACATACTTTACAATAAAAAATTTGACGGTAAGTCAAAGATTTTTAGGGTTGCTATTGCTTTTAATGGTCTTTTCTAACTCATATGCGCAAAACGTATGTCGTCCAACTTCGCAAACAAATAGCCAAGCAGGTGTATTATGTATAGGGATGAGTATTGTTGATCCTGGAAAGGCAATTGACAATGATCCAACTTTAACTACATACGCATCATTAACAAATGCTGTTGGATTACTGTGTTTTGTTGAAGAAACTTTTGTTCTCAATCAAACAGCAAAAGCAGGCGACCAAGTAGTGATATATTTTACTACAGGTAATGGAGTGTTAGATGTCTCATTATTATCTAACGTTTCACTTCAAGGTAAATTTAATGGAACTGATGTGGGACCAGTAGTTCCTTTGAACAGTCCATTATTGAACCTTAATTTGCTATCTGCAAATGGTATTGCACAGATAAAGTATACTGTACCAAATGATACAAATCAAATTAAAATTCAGGTTGGAGGACTTTTAAATTTATTAGTGAACTTAAAAATTTATGATGTTCGTTTGGATTTTGTGAAACCAACAATTGTTGGAGGAGCATCTCAAACAGTATGTTTGGGACAATCCACTACGCTTTCTGCTACAGCAGCAGCAGGAACATCAATTGCATGGTATAGTTCACTAACTTCCACAACTCCGTTGTCTACGACTGGAAGTTATACTACACCAAATTTAACAACTCAAACGACCTATTATGTAAGTGTTTCAAGAAATGCAGGATGTGAAGGGGATGAACGTACACCAGTTGTGGTGGATATAATTAATCCTATTGCCCCTGCTATTAGTACTGTTGGAACAGCAATTTGTTCTGCAACACCTACACAATCTACAACCTTGTCTGTTGTTAATCCAGTACTAGGAACTAGTTATAGTTGGTTTACTACATCTACTGGAGGCGTAGCTTTACAGACCGGTAATACATATTCACCAACAGTTGCATTAGGAGTTACTACTTATTATGTAGAAGCTTCTATCGGACTTTGTAAAAGTGCCACACGAACACAAGTTAATGTTACTGCTACAGCAATACCAGCCTTACCTACAGTTTTAACACAGAGTGTTACGATTCAATCAGGGCAGAATGCAACTTTAACAGCGACAACTTCTGAACCAGGTGTTGTTATTGATTGGTATGATGTTCCAACAGGTGGATCTGCCTTAATCAATAATTCTAATACTTTTACAACACCAATATTAACAGCAACAAAAACATATTATGTTGAGGCAAATCATTTAACAACAGTTTGTGTTAGTCCAACTCGTGTTCCCATTACAGTAACAGTTCTTACAGGAGTACCAGCAAATTGTTTGGCAGCTAATAGTCAACAAACAAATCAAAATGGTCTATGTTTATTTTGCGGATCTACTAATCCAGATTATTCAGTAGACAATGATAACAATACTGCTGCTAGAATTACTGTACCAGTAGGACTGATTACTGGTTGGATACAACAAACATTACAATTTAGTACCGCTGGAAAAGTAGGTGATATTATAGATGTCGAACTAGGTATTCCCGGTGGATTATTAGATTTAGGTGTTTTAAGTTATATCACATTAGGAACCTATAACGGAGCAACCTATAATAATGATAGAGTAGCTATAAATAACCCTCTTTTAAATGTTCAGCTATTAGCAGGAGGACGTTTCCGTGCAAGTTTTGTAGCCGGAGCAACCTTTGATCGTATTGAAATTCGATTAGGTGGCTTAGCATCTGTATTAACTAGCCTTGATATTTATGGTGCAACCTATAGATTCAAAGCCCCAACGATTTCTGGAAATGCTACAATATGTAATGGACAATCCACAACATTAACAGCCGCCGCAGGTCTAGGGGAAACAATCAATTGGTATGATGCCATGACGGGTGGTACTTTATTGAGTAATACAGCTGCATACACGACTCCAACTTTAAATGCGACCACTACTTATTATGTTGAAATAACACGTGGTAGTTGTGTCAATAGCGAAAGACTACCAGTTCAAGTAACGGTAAATAATCCAATTGCGCCTGTAGTAGACGCTTTAGGAACAAATATATGTGCTGGACAAACAACAACATTAACAATTCCTTCTCCAGTAGTAGGAACAACATATAATTGGTATGATGCTGCAACAGCCGGTACTTTATTAGGAACAGGAACAAGTTTTACAACTTTGGCATTAACAGCAGATAAAAGCTATTATGTTGAGGCAGTAATTGGAACCTGTATAAGTCCTACACGTACACCAGTAAATGTTGTGGTGAAACCTTTACCATTAGCACCAACTGTGGCTTCTCAAACAGTAACAATCCAATCTGGACAAAGCGTAGTTCTACAAGTAAGCAGTGCAGAGGCAGGAGTAGTGTTTGATTGGTATACAACAGCAACTGGAGGTTCACCAATAGCAACTGCTACTAGTACTTATACTACACCATCACTAACAGTAAATACAACCTATTACGTTGGAACTAGAAACTTAGCCTCAGGCTGTACAAGTTCAACAAGAACAGTAATAAATGTAATTGTGATTTCTACACCTGCTGGAGGCTGTTTAACAGCTAATAGTCAAATACCAAATCAAAACGGTATTTGTTTAGCTTGCGGTGTCACAAATGATGGTGACTCAGTAGATGGAAATAACAATACTGCAGCACACCTTTCTATCCCTGTGGGATTATTAGGAGGATGGATTCAACAAACGTTGCTATTTGGCTCTACAGGTAGATCAGGAGATATTATTGAAGTAGAGTTGGGTATACCAACAGGACTTATAGATGTAAGTGCATTATCTTATATTAGTTTAGCTACTTATAATGGAGTAAACTTCAATAATGACCGTACACCAATAAATTCTGGACTATTAAATGTACAATTATTAACAGGTAATCGATTTAAAGTAAGTTTTATTGCTGGAGCAACATTCGATCGTGTTGAAGTTCGATTAGGTGGTTTGGCAACATTGTTAACAGCTTTAGATATATATGGAGCTTCATATAGATATCCTGCGCTAACGGTTACTGGAGCCACAGCCCCTATATGTGCTGGACAAACAGCAACGTTAATTGCAACGGTTACCGGAGGAGATATAGTCAATTGGTATGATGTACCAAGTGGAGGAGTAGCGCTAGCAACAAATACAGCAACCTTTACTACACCAACTTTAAATGCAACGACTACTTATTATATAGAAGTAAGTCGTGCAGGTTGTATAAATAGTATTCGTCAGGCAGTAACAGTGAATGTCTTGTCAATTCCTATTGCAACAGATGTTACCATTGCGAGTAGCCTAACAGCTTCATGTGCAGGAGATATTGTACTGACTCCAACAACAACTGTGGTAGGCGGACAATTTAAATATTATACAACACAACTTAAAACACAGGAAATTACAACAGGATATGCTGGACATCCAGGTGTTACATATTTAAAAAATCCAACTACAGGATCTCTTACCATTAGCGGGTTAAATGCAACAGGGACGCCTTATAATTATTATGTTTCTGTAGCCGCAGGCGGACTTTGTGAAAATGAAATTAATACCTTAAAACAGGTAACAGTAAATTTCCCAGCAAGTACAGTTTTAGATGTAACAACTCCATTGAGTGGATGCGCTAAAGTAAATCTAAAAGATGCTATTTTAAATTTTGATATAACAGGGAATACAACCTATACCTTTTTTGATGCGTCAAACAATCCTATAACAGCTCAAGTAGCAGCCAATATAACAACTGGAGGTATATACTATATACAAGCACAAGCGAATAATGGTGATTGTCCATCAGTAAAAAAACCAGTAACAGTTGTTGTTAATCCATTACCAACATTAACGGTGTCTAGTGCGCCATTAGTGGTAAATATTGGATCAACAGTAATATTGAATGCAACATCAAATGCTCCATTTGTATGGTATGATTCTCAAGGAAATGTATCATCAAATGTAGTAGGACCATTTACAGCAGCAGGATTTTATACTTTTACAGTAATTGCTTCAAATGGAACCTGCTCAGTATCTGCAACAGTATTAGTCAACGTTATTGATCCTGATAGCTGTCCATTATTAACAGAAAGAGTATATGCATCTATGCAAAGTTCTGGATCTATCATTACTGGTGGAGTTACAAATGGCCCAGCAGCAGTAGATGGAAATCCACAAACCTACTCAACCATAACAACAGGTTTAGGTCTATTAGGTATTGGTACAACATGGCAAAATCTACAATGGACAAATACAATTGCAAAAGGAACTCCAGTAACAGTGAAATTAGGATCTGCCTATAGCGGAGTAACTTTAGCTGGTGGAGTATCAATTGTAGGAACTAAGCGAGATGGTTTAGGTAATCCGATTGATATTGGTGTTTTACAATCAATATCAGGATCATTATTAAATTTATTATCCGGGCAAAATACATTTGAATTTACTTTTGTTCCTTCAAATACATCAGGACCTCAAGATTATGATGGTATCCGAATTTCATCAGGAGCACTACTTAGTGTTGCTCAAAATACAAATGTATATGATGCATATTATGATCAATCAGTTTCGACAATAACTTGCGGACAAGGAGATATTGAAGATATATTCTATGGAGCAGTAGATTTAGGAATTGGTGCATTAACAGCGACAGTAGGTGTAACCGATGCTTGGAAAATTGCAGACAATGATGTGTCAACTTACGCAACAATGTTTACAGGCGTGGGAGTATTAGCAGCGGCAGATTTGACAGTGTCATTTAGAACACCGACAATTGTTGGAGATACCTTGAGATTAGTAGTTTCTAAACCAGGAACTGTTTTAGGAGTAAATTTATTAACAGGATTCAGCATACAACGTTTCTTAGGAAATGTTGAAGTAGGAGCACCAATTAATAACACAAGTACATTATTAAGTATTAAATTATTAAGTGGAGGCTCAATGGCTATGGTAATTGTATTCCCACAAGCAGAACCATATGATCGTGTTAGAATTAGATTAGGTGGTGTTGCAGGAGTATTAGATTACCTTAGAGTACACAGTATTGATCGTGTGACCAATACGAAAGTTGTAGGTGGAGATATTAATAATAAAGTCATAGCCTGTCCAGGAGATCCAATAACCTTAGAAGTCCCGCCAGATGCTTGTGCAAATTATATTTGGTATGATTCTCCAATTGGTGGAAATGTAGTTGCAAATGGCCCAACATATTTTGTTTCGGCAACATTATCTCCAGGAATTCATAAATTCTATGTTCAGCCAGTTCGATACGGTTGTGAAGCTTTATCAAGAGGTGAAGTAACCGTTGAAATTAAAGCTACAACACCAGTAAACACTGTAGCAAGTGTAACAATAAATGGAGGAACATCAACAACAATTTGCGCAGAAGATGGAAATGTAACATTGCTAGCGACATTAAATGCATTACCAGTATTGACTAACCCAGTATACCACTGGTATAGTTTTAATGGTACAACAAGTACTTTAATCGTTGGTCAAACAACTCCACAATTAGCAATTACAGGATTAGTTCCTGGAACCTATACTTATTTTGTAGGAGTAAGTTCAGATGAATATTGCGAAACAGCAGAACCAGATAGAAAATCGGTAACGTTTACAATTTTACCATTCTCTAATACAGATGATATAACCGTAAATAATGCATCAATTTGTCAAAATCAAGATGCAATATTAACACCGTCAAGTACCTTGTTAAATCCAGTATTCTCTTGGTATTTAGATAATAATAAAACACAACCTATAATAAACGGAGCAGTAATTGGCGGTATTACATATACAGTTAGTGCTACAGGAGTTTTAACAGCTGCTGGATTAACAAGTGTAATGAGTCCAGTGACTTATTATGTAGCTGTTGCAAGCGACAATACATGCCCGAATAAAAATGGGGAATTAAAAATTGTGACTGTTATTGTAACAGATCCGGCTACACCAACGACGGATGATACAACGCAAGATTTCTGTCAAGCTAACGGCCCAACAATAGCAAGCATTCAAGTGAATGAGCCAAATGTTGTTTGGTATAATGTACCAACAGGAGGAACGGCTTTAGTGTCAACAACACCTTTGATTAGTGGAACCTATTATGCAGCATTAGTTGATGCAGGAACAAGTTGTGAGAGTTCAGTTCGTTTACTAGTTACAGTAACTGTAACGGACCCAGTGACACCAACAACAACTAATGATACACAGGATTTCTGCCAGGCAAATAATCCAACGGTGGCTAGCATTCAAGTGAACGAGCCAAATGTAGTTTGGTATAATGCGCCAACGGGTGGAGCAATAGTAGCGCCAGGGACGGCTTTAGTGAGCGGAACCTATTATGCAGTTTTAGTTGATGCCACAACAGGATGCGAAAGTTCAATTCGATTACTAGTAACAGTAATAGTAAATGATGCAGCTACACCAACAACAACTGATACTACTCAAGATTTCTGTCAAGCAAATGATCCAACAGTGGCTAGTATTCAAGTGAATGATCCAGGCGTAATATGGTATAGTACCCCAACAGGAGGAACAGCTTTAGTTTCAACAACACCTTTGGTTAGTGGAACCTATTACGGAGCATTAGTAGATGCAATAACAGGATGTGAGAGTTCAGTTCGTTTAGCGGTAACAGTAACAGTAAATGATACGGCTACACCAACAACAACTGATACTACCCAAGATTTCTGTCAAGTGACTAATCCAACGGTAGCGAATATCCAAGTAAATGAGCCAAGCGTAATTTGGTATGACGTTCCAACGGGAGGAACAGCTTTAGCTTCAACAACAGCCTTAGCTAGTGGAACGTATTATGGAGTATTAGTAGATGCAATAACAGGATGTGAGAGTTCAGTTCGTTTAGTAGTAACAGTGATTGTGAATGATGCAGCTACACCAACAACTACTGATACTACCCAAGATTTCTGTTTAGCAAATAATCCAACAGTGGCTAGTATTCAAGTGAATGAGCCAGACGTAATATGGTATGGTACTCCAACAGGAGGAACAGCCTTAGCTTCAACAACTGCTTTAGCCAATGGAATTTATTATGGAGCATTAGTAGATGCAACAACAGGATGTGAGAGTTCAGTTCGTTTAATGGTAACAGTGACTGTGAATGATGCAGCTACACCAACAACAACTGATACTACCCAAGATTTCTGTCAAGTTACTAATCCAACAATAGCGAGTATTCAAGCCAATGAGCCAGGCGTAATTTGGTATGGTACTCCAACAGGAGGAACAGCCTTAGTTTCAACAACTGCTTTAGCCAATGGAATATATTATGGAGCATTAGTTGATGCAACAACAGGATGTGAGAGTTCAATTCGCTTAATGGTAACAGTGACTGTGAATGATGCAGCTACACCAACAACAACTGATACTACCCAAGATTTCTGTGAAGTTACTAATCCAACGGTGGCTAGTATTCAAGTGAATGAGCCAGGAGTAATTTGGTATAATGTATCAACAGGAGGAACAGCCTTAGCTTCAACAACAGCTTTAGCAAATGGAATTTATTATGGAGCATTAGTAGATGCAACAACAGGATGTGAGAGCTCAGTTCGTTTAGTGGTAACAGTGACTGTGAATGATGCAGCTACGCCAACAACAACCGACACTACCCAAGATTTCTGTCTAGTAAATAGTCCAACGGTTGCGAGTATCCAAGTGAATGAGCCAGGCGTAATTTGGTATAGTACTCCAACAGGAGGAACAGCCTTAGCTTCAACAACAGCATTAGCAAGTGGAATATATTATGGAGCATTAGTAGATGCAACAACAGGATGTGAGAGTTCAGTTCGTTTAGTAGTAACAGTGACTGTGAATGATACGGCTACACCAACAACAACTGATACGACCCAAGATTTCTGTCAAGTGACTAATCCAACAATAGCGAGTATTCAAGCCAATGAGCCAGGCGTAATTTGGTATAATGTACCAACAGGAGGAACAGCCTTAGCTTCAACAACAGCTTTAGCAAGTGGAATCTATTACGGAGCATTAGTAGATGCAATAACAGGATGTGAGAGTTCAGTTCGTTTAGTAGTAACAGTGACTGTGAATGATGCAGCTACACCAACAACAACTGATACTACCCAAGATTTCTGTCAAGTGTCCAATCCAACAGTAGCGAGTATCCAAGCCAATGAACCAGGTGTAATTTGGTATAGTACTCCAACAGGTGGAATAGCTTTAGTTTCAACAACTGCTTTAGTAAGTGGAACGTATTATGGAGCATTAGTAGATGCAACAACAGGATGTGAGAGTTCAGTTCGTTTAGTAGTAACAGTAACTGTGAATGATGCAGCTACACCAACAACAACTGATACGACCCAAGATTTCTGTCTAGCAAATAATCCAACAGTGGCTAGTATCCAAGCGAATGAGCCAGGCGTAATTTGGTATAGTACTCCAACAGGAGGAACAGCCTTAGCTTCAACAACAGCTTTAGTAAGTGGAATCTATTATGGAGCATTAGTAGATGCAACAACAGGATGTGAGAGTTCAGTTCGTTTAGTAGTAACAGTGACTGTGAATGATGCAGCTACGCCAACAACAACTGATACTACTCAAGATTTCTGTCAGGTAAATAATCCAACGGTGGCTAGTATTCAAGCCAATGAGCCAGGAGTAATTTGGTATAGTACTCCAACAGGAGGAACAGCCTTAGTTTCAACAACAGCTTTAGCAAGTGGAACCTATTACGGAGCATTAGTAGATGCAATAACAGGATGTGAGAGTTCAGTTCGTCTAATGGTAACAGTGACTGTGAATGATGCAGCTACACCAACAACAACTGATGCTACTCAAGATTTCTGTCAAACAACAAACCCAACGGTGGCTAGTATTCAAGCGAATGAGCCAGGTGTTATATGGTATAGTACTCCAACAGGCGGAACAGCATTAGCTTCAACTACACCTTTAGTGAGTGGAATCTATTACGGAGCAATCGTAACAGGTGGTTGTGAAAGTTCAGTTCGCTTAGTGGTAACAGTTACAATTACAAATCCTGCTACACCGACAACGAATGATACAACACAGGATTTCTGTCAAATAACAAATCCAACGGTGGCTAGTATTCAAGTCAATGAGCCAGGAGTTGTATGGTATAGTACCCCAACAGGTGGAATAGCTCTAGCTTCAACTACACTTTTAGTAAGTGGAACCTATTACGGAGCGATAGTAACTGGAGGTTGTGAGAGTTCAGTTCGTTTAGTAGTAACAGTAACAATTACGGATGGACCTACACCAACAACAACTGATACTACCCAAGATTTCTGTCAAGCAACGAATCCAATTGTGAGCAGTATTCAAACGAATGAGATTGGTGTTATATGGTATAATACTCCAACAGGAGGAACAGCCTTAGCTTCAACTACACCTTTAGTAAGTGGAATCTATTATGGAGCATTAGTTAATGCAATAACAGGATGTGAAAGCTCAATTCGTTTAGTAATTACGGTTACAGTTACAGATGCAGCTACACCAACAACGACTGATACTACCCAAGATTTCTGTCAAGATTCTAATCCAACGGTGGCTAATATTCAAGTGAATCAATCAAACGTTGTATGGTATAGTACTCCAACAGGAGGAACGGCTTTAGCCAGCAATACACTTCTAATTGAAGGGACTTATTATGCGGCTTTAGTGGATGCAACAACTGGTTGCGAGAGTTCAATACGTTTAGCAGTTGTCGTAAACTTCTTTGATCAAACAAATGCAGTTATTACAGGAGGGGATGGTAGTGCTTGTGTATTTGAACAAGTAACATATACAACTACTGCAGGAATGTCAGATTATGTTTGGGTTGTAGACGGAGGAACTGTAATTAGTGGTGGTTCAACAGTAGACAATACAATAACAATATCTTGGACAAATATAGGAGCTGCTTCAGTAAGCGTATCGTATACAAATGTGAATGGTTGTAACAACGATACTTTTGGTACACTGGATTTAACAGTAGCAACATGTTCTGATATTACAATTACTAAAACAGTTGATAATCCAACACCGCTAATTGATGATAATGTAGTATTTACAATTAAAGTCAATAATGTAGGATCTGGTCAATTCATAAATTTAGTAGTAACAGAGCTTTTACCAAATGGATATGCTTTTGTAAGTGCAAGTACATCAACAGGTACTTACAACCAATTATCAGGTTTCTGGTCAATCCCAACACTTAATGCAGGTCAGACAGCTACGCTTACAGTAACGGTTAAGGTTTTACCTACTGGTGAATATCTTAATACAGCTAGTATCACGACATCTACACCAGTTGATTTGAACGGAGATAATAATGAGGCCTCAGCAACAGTAGACCCACTTTGTTTGATTGTTTATAATGAATTTACACCAAATGGAGATGGATCAAATGATAACTTCAAAATAGACTGTATTGAGAAATATCCTGATAATACATTAGAGATATTTAATAGATATGGAAATCTTGTATACAAAACAAGAGGATACACTAATAATTGGCAAGGAACAATTAATGTGAAAGACGCAATTATAGGAAATGATAATAATTTACCAACAGGAACTTATTATTATGTACTTGATACAGGTGACGGTATTACTAAAAAAGGATGGGTATACATCATGAGATAAGTATGGACTTCTATGAAGGTTAGCTTATTGCTAACCTTCTTGAAATTACTAAACTAAAAAATTAAAAAGTATGAAAATCAGTACCATAATAAAAGAAAAATACTTTCTATTAGTATTTGTGATGACTTCAGTAGTTGTTACCGCACAACAAAGTCCACAATACACTCAGTATATGTATAATACCATGGCCGTTAATCCTGGATATGCAGGTTCTACTGGATCTTTGGAAGTAATAGCATTGCACAGATCACAATGGGTGGGAATATCTGGAGCACCACAAACACAGAATTTGGGAATCCATTCCCCATTAAGTAATGATAAAGTTGGATTAGGACTTAATATTATTAATGATAGATTAGGTCCATCTAATGAAATTACGGTAGATGGGAATTTCTCCTATACTTTACAAACGGGATACGATACTAAGCTTGCTTTAGGTTTAAAAGCTGGGGCAAGAATGTTAAACGTAGACTGGTCTAAAGGACGATTCTATGACAATAATGATGTTTTATTAAACACAAATATCAATAATAAATTTATGCCCTCAATCGGAGCCGGTGCCTATCTATATTCAGATGTATGGTATGCAGGATTGTCCATCCCAAATTTTATCCGATCTGATTATTATAATGATGTGAAAGAATCTGTGGTTTCAGATCAATTACATTTCTATGTAATGGGGGGATATGTATTTAATTTATCAGAAAGTCTGAAATTCAAACCAGCACTTTTGGCAAAAATTGTAAACAATGCTCCATTAACTGTAGATGTATCTGCAAATTTTATGATACAGGAAACGGTTACTTTAGGAGCTTCATATAGATGGGATGATTCTGTAAGTGCATTGGTAGGATTCCAAATTTCACAAAGCTTCTTTGCGGGATATTCCTATGATTACTCTGTAACAGATTTTAACAAGTACAATAGTGGTTCACATGAAATTGTTTTAAGATTTCAAATGCCACAGAAATCAAGTCGTATCAGATCACCAAGATTCTTCTAAACTAAAAAGCCATGAAAAAAATAATTACTATAGGTTTGTTTTTCTGTATGACCTTCGGTTTTGCACAACAAAAATTGAAAATGGCCGACAAACTATTTGCTGACCTCTCTTATATTGAAGCGGCTAAAGTTTATGAAGAATATCTAAAAGATGTAGATAAACCAGGTGTTCAGACATTAAGAAACATTGCTGATTCCTATTATTTTGTGGATGATAGCAGAAATGCACTGAAATATTATAAAAGACTATATGACGTACAAGGCGATAACTTGACAGACCTATGTTTTTTACGATATATTCAAGCAATGAAAGGTGTTAGAGACTACGATCAGGCAGATGTATTAACGAAAGAATACCTTAAAAGAAAAGGGAATGACAAAGAAATAGCTCATTATCTTTTAGAGAAAAAAGGATTTGATAGTGTACGTCAAGCTCCAGTTTTATATAAAATTAAAAACTTAGATAATAATAGTACAAAATCTGATTTTGGAACTGTTTTTTATAAAGATAAAATTGTTTTTGCATCGAGTAAAGACACTACAAGATTTAATAATAAACTGTATTCTTGGAACGAACAACCATTTTTAGACTTATACATTGCTGAAAGAAGTATGGCTGATGGATCTCTGTTCAATGAAAGTTTTTTCATGCCAGAAATATCATCAAATTATCATAATGCAACCTTGACGTTTTCATCAGACTGGAAAACGATGTACTATACAACGAATAATACAAAAGGTAAGCGAAAACTATTAAATGATAAAGGAGGAACAAATAATCTTCAAATCTTAAAAATTACACTTGATGATGCCGGTAAGATTGTAAAAAGAGAAGGAATGCCATTTAATAGTGATTCTTATAGTGTTGGACACCCTTGTTTAAGCCCAGATGGGAAATGGTTATTTTTTGTTTCTGATATGCAAGATGGATATGGAGAAAGTGATATTTATGTTGTGGAAGTCTTTGAAGATGGTACAACTAGCTCTCCTCGAAATTTAGGAGATCAGGTGAATACTATTGGAAGAGAAATGTTTCCATATTTTGTAGATGGAGTTTTATATTTCTCATCCGATGGACATTATGGATACGGAGGTTTAGACATATTTGAAAGTAAGATGAATGGTCGATTTAATTTTTCTACACCGACAAATTTAGGAGAGCCTATCAATAGTAATAAAGATGATTTTGCTTTCATTATTGATAAAACATCTAAATATGGATATATTTCCTCAAATAGAACGATGGGGAAAGGTGATGATGATATTTATTCTTTTACAAAATCTAAATCAATCTGTAATCAATCAGTATCTGGAAAAGTTATAAATGAAACCTCAAAAATAGCTATTGAAGATGCAACAGTAAAAGCATACGATCAATTTAATGATTTGGTTGCAGAATCTACAACTAAAACAGATGGAACTTATGAAATGTCCCTTCCTTGTAATACGGTCTATAAGGTAATTGCTTCAAAAGAAAAATATAGTGTTGATCAAAAATCAATTACAACGAAATCTGGAGAACCAATGAAAAATGTAGATTTCCAATTAGTCAATATTGATGATCTTATCGATAAAGATAAAGACAAAGAAAAAATCAAAATTAATCCAATCTATTTTGAATATAATAAATCGGACATAACACCTCAAGCAGCTACAGAATTAGACAAAGTTGTTTTTGCGATGGCTAAATTCCCGAATATCAAAATCAAAATAGAATCACATACAGATTCTAGAGGAACAGATTCTTATAATTTGAAACTATCAGATGATAGAGCAAAATCTACTCAAACCTATATACTATCAAAAGGGATTGATTCTAGTCGTATAGAAAGTGCAATAGGATATGGAGAAACTCAATTAGTAAATGGATGTTCAAATGGTGTTAAATGTACAGAGAAAGAACACTTAGCAAATAGACGTTCAGATTTCATTGTAATTCAAAAATAAAAGAATTATCAATTGATGAGAGAATTTTAAAATTCCCAAATAAAATACTTCTCATTATTATACACTAATAATGAGAAGTATCTAATTATAACCTGCATGAGTTCTTGTAGCCCCTATAAAAAATGTTTATATCAGTTAAGTATTGCTTTACTGATTTTCCTGTATATGAACATTAATGTTTATGGGCAAACCAAAGTTTATGCAACAAATTATGGAGCTACTTCAACAACCGTATTATTAGCAGTTGGAAGTGTTACTAATCCAGGCAATGCGATTGGAGCTAATTTATCTGCAAATTTTGCAGAATTAAATATTGGAAGCCTTGCTGGAAGTGCTTCTGCAAATCTTCAGTTGAAGTTTATTAATGGCACACAAAATTTACCAGCGGGTACATCGATTTATGTTCGTTTAGATAATACAACCAATACAGGATTATTAGGATTATTACTAGCCAGTAATGGATTTGTTGCAGCTTATAAAGACGCAGCTTCAGGAAATAGTCTTACAGATTCTTCTTCAGGTACATTAGTAACTCTTGCAAATACAGACGTTCAAGTTCTAACAATTTCGGGGGCTTCCTATGTAAAAATTACACCTACAGCATGTTTTAACTCAATTCGTCTTTCAATCAATACAGCCGGATTATTAGGGTTATTGTCTGGAGCTAATCTAAAAGTATATCATGCCTATTATGAATGTCCAACAATAACAATTCCTACACCAGCTGCAATTTGTGCAAATACTGGAACAACATTAAGCGTAACGAATCCTGCAACATGTGGAACATATAATTGGTATGACGCATCCACTGGAGGAAATTTACTAGGCTCAGGCAGTAATTTTAATACAGGTAATCTAGCAAGTACTAAAACATTTTATGCTGCATATTCTGGAATTGATTCCACATGCGGTAGAGTAGCGGTTACAGTTACGGTCAATCCGTTACCTATAGCATTTATTGTGAGTGGTTTTGGATCATATTGTCAAGGTGGAACAGGTTTGCCAATTAATTTGTCAGGCAGTGAGACCGGGGTGAATTATCAATTACAATTAGGAGGAGTAAATACAGGTTCCCCAATAGCCGGAACAGGTAGCGCTTTGGTTTTTCCATTACAAACAGCTATTGGTACCTATACCGTTGTAGCAACAAATACTACAACAAACTGTGTTGCGACGATGAGTGGTAGTACACCAATTAGTATTAATCCGTTACCAACACTATTTACAGTCAGTGGAACTGGATCATTCTGCCAAGGTGGAACTGGATTAGCAATTAATCTATCCGGTAGTCAAACGGGTGTAAATTATCAGTTACAATTAGGTGGAGTCAATACGGGTTCTCCAATGGCGGGAACAGGAAGTGCATTTGCATTTCCTTTACAAACTATCGCAGGCGTTTACACTGTTATAGCGACCAATAGTAGTACAACTTGTACAGCAACTATGAGTAGCAGTGCAACGATTAGTATAAACCCATCTCCCACATTATTTACAGTAAGTGGTGGCGGATCTTTCTGTCAAGGCGGAACGGGATTAGCAATTAATTTATCCGGCAGTCAGACAGGTATAAATTATCAATTAAAATTAGGAGGAGTCAATACAGGTTCTCCAATGGCTGGGACAGGTAGCGCTTTGGTTTTTCCATTACAAACAGCAGCGGGCACTTATACAGTTGTAGCCACTAATGCTACAACGAATTGTGTTGCTACAATGAGTGGTAACGCTACAATTAGCATTAATCCGTTACCAACATTATTTACAGTAAGTGGTGGTGGATCATTCTGCCAAGGCGGAACGGGATTAGCAATTAATTTATCTGGCAGTCAGACAGGTATAAATTATCAATTAAAATTAGGAGGAGTCAATACAGGTTCTCCAATGGCTGGGACAGGTAGCGCTTTGGTTTTTCCATTACAAACAGCAGCAGGTACTTATACTGTTATAGCGACCAATAGTAGTACAACTTGTACAGTAACTATGAGTAGCAGTGCAACGATTAGTATAAACCCATCTCCTACATTATTTACAGTAAGTGGTGGCGGATCATTCTGCCAAGGCGGAACGGGATTGGCAATTAATCTATCTGGCAGTCAAACAGGAGTAAATTATCAATTACAATTAGGCGGAGTCAATACAGGATCTGCACTAGCCGGAACAGGGAGTGCTTTAGTTTTTCCATTGCAAACAGCAGCGGGTATGTATACAGTTGTAGCCACTAATGCTACAACGAGTTGTGTTGCCACAATGAGTGGTAACGCTACAATTAGTATTAATCCGTTACCAACACTATTTACAGTCAGTGGTAGTGGATCTTTCTGCCAAGGCGGAACAGGATTGGCAATTAATTTATCAGGTAGTCAAACGGGTATAAATTATCAATTACAATTAGGCGGAGTCAATACAGGATCTGCACTAGCTGGAACAGGGAGTGCTTTAGTTTTTCCGTTACAAACAGCAGCGGGCGCTTATACAGTTGTAGCCACTAATGCTACAACGAATTGTGTTGCTACGATGAGTGGTAACGCTACAATTAGTATTAATCCGTTACCAACACTATTTACAGTCAGTGGTAGTGGATCATTCTGCCAAGGTGGAACGGGATTAGCAATTAATTTATCAGGCAGTCAAACAGGAGTAAATTATCAATTACAATTAGGTGGAGTTAATACAGGATCTGCGCTAGCGGGAACAGGAAGTGCTTTAGTTTTTCCGCTACAAACAGCAGCGGGCACTTATACTGTTGTTGCTACTAATGCTACAACGAGCTGTGTTACTACAATGAGTGGTAACGCTACAATTAGTATTAATCCGTTACCAACACTATTTACAGTAAGTGGTAGTGGATCTTTCTGTCAAGGTGGAACGGGATTAGCAATTAATTTATCAGGTAGTCAGACGGGTGTAAATTATCAATTACAATTAGGCGGAGTCAATATAGGATCTGCACTATCCGGAACAGGGAGTGCTTTAGTTTTTCCATTACAAACAGCAGCGGGCGCTTATACAGTTGTAGCCACTAATGCTACAACGAGTTGTGTTGCTACAATGAGTGGTAGCGCTACAATCAGTATTAATCCGTTACCAACACTATTTACAGTCAGTGGTAGTGGATCTTTCTGCCAAGGCGGAACAGGATTGGCAATTAATTTATCCGGCAGTCAGACAGGTATAAATTATCAATTACAATTAGGAGGAGTCAATACAGGATCTGCATTAGCCGGAACAGGGAGTGCTTTAGTTTTTCCATTGCAAACAGCAGCGGGTACGTATACAGTTGTAGCCACAAATAGTGTAACGAGTTGTGTTGCCACAATGAGTGGTAGTGCTACAATCAGTATAAATATTTTACCGACAATTACTTTAGGAACAAACCCTAGAGTTTGTAAAGGAGTGACAATAGCTACTTTACCTTATAGTTCTACTACAGGTAATCCAATAACATACAGTATAGAATGGAATAATGCTGCAATATCTGCAGGATTTGTCAATATAAATAATAATACATTAAGTGCTACAATCGATTTAGTGATCCCTACAGGAGTACCAGCAGGAACATACAATGGTGTAGTTCGTGTGAAAAATAGTACTTGTGAAAGTATTAGCTATGCTTTTGTACTAACGCTTTACCCAAGTCCAAGTTATCCAGATTTGAGTATTGATTCAGCAACAGATTAATAAAATAGAATTCCCCAATTTAAATAACTAATTATATTAAAAACTCTACCGATGAAAACAAAAATTACAACTTTTAGAAATAGCATGGTTGCATTCCTGCTATTAGGATCTTTGCATGTTTTTGCTCAAAATCCTGTATTTCAATCTCCAATTTCAACACCAACAAATCTACAAGTTGGAACACAAGTCTCAACTGCAACTACTGTTACAGTAGTGGATGGTGCAGTACTTTTTTACAATCCAGCAACTACTGGACCAACATTTACATTGTCAGCAAGTTTAACAGATAGTGGTACACCAGTACAAACATTTACAAGTTATTCTTGGCATGAAATTACTAAGTCAGGAGGGAATGAGGTTGAAGGTACTGTATTAGGAAGTGCCCAAACTCTTGTTATTGGTTCAGCTGCTGATGGAATTGAGCCAGGTTACCATAAATATAGAGTATATGGAAATGTAGCCAATACAGGAGTATCTTGTCAGTCTGCATACGAAGATATTATTCTTTTCGTATTACCTCCATTAACAACTACAGCTGCAGTATCTAGTGGAACTTCATTTGCATATTGTACAAATAATCTTCCAGATGCCAGTACAGGTTTAGTTTTTAATCCTACAATAGTATACGATGCAGCACATCCATTGTATAATTCAGGATTTGCAAATCCTGCGGTAAGTGACTTTACATTGACATACAAATGGTATGCAATAAAAGATGGTAATACAGCTGCACCAATTGATTTAGGTACATCTTTAACAGCTACTGCTCCAATTTTTACAGATCCAGGAACTTATACATTTTTTGTAGAAGTAGAGTATATTAATACAATTAAAGATAAAGGAGCAAGAACTTATGTTACTTACAAAGGTCAAGTAATGAACGGAGCTACTGCGGTAACTGTTGTAGTTTCTCCAGCACCAGGCGCACCAACAATTACTATTACTGGAGTAACAGACTAAACCGAAATAAAGTTATTTTAATTACCTGCTAAAGTCTCTTTAGCAGGTATTTATAATTCATTCTAATGAAAATAAAAAGGCTTGCTTTTATTATTTTTTTTCTAGGTTGTTGGCAATTTATTTTAGCGCAAAATCCAACTGTAATTTGGGTTTCTCCGGGTAGTTCAGTACACTTAAGTGCAACTTCTACGGGCGCCACAAGTTACCAATGGTACTATAATGGGCAAATTATACCCGGTGCTCAACAACCACAATATACAGCAACCCAACAAGGGAATTATACAGTTGTGTCTTATAATGATGTAGGATGTACATCATCCGTATCAAATACGATTGAAATTCACTTTAATACAGCCCCATCCTCACCATCAGGACAATTAGCACAAAGTTTTTGTAGTGATCTTGTTCCTACCGTTGCAAACCTTATTGTAACAGGACAAAATATTTTATGGTATTCTTCATTAACAAGTACAACACCATTAAGTAGTACAACAGTTTTAACGACAGGTACATATTATGCTACACAAACAATTAACGGTGTTGAAAGTACTACCCGTTTGGTAGTGCATGTAACTCTTATATCAGCTAATCCACCTGGAACACCAAGTTCAGAACAATATTTTTGTTGGACAAACAATCCAACTATTGCTAATATTGTAGTCATTGGAACCAATATTAAATGGTATGATAGCCCAACAGGAGGAAATTTAATTTCATCTACACAAGCCTTAACAGATGGAACAACCTATTATGCTTCACAATCTGTATCAAATCTATTATGTGAAAGTATAAATCGATTGGCTGTAAAAGTATTCCTCAATCAATGTACTGACTTGTCTATAACAAAAGAAGTAGATATAAATAATCCTATTACAGGTGCAGCAGTTTTCTTTACGATTAGAGTTACCAATCAAACAATAATTGCAGTAACAGGTATTGAGATAAATGAAAGTATGCCATCAGGATATAATTATCTATCACATTTTACAAATTCAGGATATTACAATGCAATTGCAGGAGTATGGAATATACCAGTATTAGCAGGATTAGGCCATGCGGAACTGAAAATTAAAGCGAAAGTTTTAGCAGATGGAAATTATGTGAATGTAGCAACAATCACAGGATCTAATCCACCCGATACAAATCCAACAAATAACAGTGCTGAAGCGTCCGTGCAACCATTATGTTTGACAATTTACAACGAGTTCTCGCCTAATGGAGATGGTATTAATGAAACCTTTATGATAGATTGCATCCAAAACTATCCAAACAACAGACTTCAGGTTTTTAATCGTCTAGGGCTTTTAGTATATGAAAAACGACAATATGATAATACATGGAGAGGAACATCTTCGGTCCAAGTTGTAGGAGGATCCAATGGGAAATTACCCGAAGGAACTTATTATTATGTTCTAGATTTAGGTGATGGAAGTAAGGAAAAAGTAGGTTGGCTATACATTGCACGTTAAATTATTGTAACAAATTAATTTTTTAAATAATAAAGCATACTCTTTTAATACGAAAAAGAGTATGCTTTTCTTTTTTTCGACTGTATTTGATTTCTGAAATTCAAAATTTGCCGTTTTTTCAGGGATGTATAATAAATTTACAATATATAGTATGATGCAAGTAAATATGGTACATGGCAATGTATATCTTAAAGTGATAGAGGAAATCAAAGGAAGTGTTAATATAATCATAATGTAATTAATTTTTTTGAATAGTAAATCTCTTTAACTTTGATATGTTACACTCAAAAAAAAAATTATGGCAACAACTTTACCCAAAGTGTTTTTTAAAACGCTCATTTTATTCGTGCTCTTAATTGGAGCCCCCACACTTTGGGGACAAACCGTTACAATTCTAAGTGAAGATTTTACAGGTATAGCGGGAAATAATACCAGTACATCTGGTTCTAGCACAGCATGGACTGGAAATGCGAACTTTCCAGAATCATCATTATCTAGTGTTTACCAAGCTGGAGATGCCATTAGAGTAGGATCTGGAAGTAGTTTAGGTTCTTTAGAAAGCAAGGCATTAGATCTAAGTGTAAATGGAGGAAATTTTTCTATAAGCTTTGACGTAAAAGGATGGACAACAGTCGCTGGAGACGTAAAGATTACGGTGACAGGAATTTCAGGAACACAAACAATCACTTATGTAGCAAAAATGAGTGAAGCTTTTGAGAATAAAACGGTGAACTTTTCTGGAGGAACAGCGAATGCTAAAGTAAAGATAGAATTAAGTAGAAGAGGTTTTATAGATAATGTAAAAGTTTTTTATGTATCAGCACCAGTTTTAGTACCGACTACAACTTCGATAACACCAACATCTGCAATTGCAGGATCTGCAGGATTTGAACTTACTGTAAACGGTTCAAATTTTGTAAGTGGAACTTCAAAAGTACGATGGAATGGAATAGATCGCGCTACAACATTTGTTTCGGCAAGTCAATTAAAAGCTGCAATTTTAGCTTCAGATATTACAACAGCTGGGACTGCTTTGGTATCTGTATTTAATACAGGAAATCCAACAGCATCAAATGATCAAACATTTACAATCAATCCAAACATATCCCCAACTATAACGGCAACACCACTAGCCGATTTTGGTAATTTATGTATTAATAATATATCCGAAAGTAAATCATTTACGCTGACAGGAACATTTTTAACAGCAGGAGATATTACAATCGCACCACTATCAGGATTTAGTTATAGTGAAACAGTAAATGGTACTTATACAGGAACATTGGTATTGAATCAAACTGGAGGAAGTTATTCCAAAGAAATTTTTGTGAAATTCAATCCAGTAGCAGTTCAATCGTACAATGGAAATATCTCAATTAGTGGAGGAGGAATAAGTTCACCAATAATAGTTGCAGCAAAAGGAGCAGGAATTAATACACCAGCAACAATTACGAATGAAAATACTACAGCAATAACAAGTAATTCAGCTACATTCAATGGAGAAATTTCAAATATAGGATGCTCAGCTATTACACAATCAGGATTTGAATACAGTCTTATTAATGGATTTGCTAATGGTTCTGGAACTACAGTTTCAGGAACACTAACAGGAGCTAATTTTACGGCAAATGCAATTAGTTTGATACCTAATACGACTTATTATTATAAAGCCTATGTAATTAACGGTAATGGAACATTTTATGGAACACAGAAAAGTTTTATAACATTAAACCTTTCAGCACCAGTTGCTACTGCAGGCACAAATATAACAGCAGCAAGCTTTACAGCAAATTGGAATACTGTGGCAGGTGCTACAGGATATCGATTAGATGTGAGCGAATCAGCAACCTTTGGAACAAGTTCACCAGGGACAACAATTACAGAAGCATTTAATAACATACCAAATACTGCTTCAAACTATGCAACACGTACTTGGTCTGGGGAAGGAAACATTGGATGGACTGCACTAAAAGCGAGAACAGATCAAACTATAACGGGAAAAGCAATCGCTTTGAAAGATGAATCAGGAGCAAATTTAGTTTCAGATGTAATTTCGGGTGGAGTAACAAATATTAAGTTTGAGGCAAAACGAGCTTTCAGCAGTAGTGGTGTTTTAACGGTTAAAGTTTTGAGCGGAGCAGGATTTACTACGGTTTTAAATGTTGGTACAATTTCATATGCTGGTACTGCCAGTACATTTGATAGTGGAGTGATTAATGGAATTACGGGAGATTATAAAATACAAATAGAGAACAATGCAGGAGGAGTTGCCGTTATTGACAACTTGAGTTTTACTTCTGCAGCAGTACATATTCCTTCCTTTCTTTCGGGATATGATAATCTAGCAGTTACTGGAGCTTCGCATGAAGTGACAGGTTTAACAGGAAGTACTATCTATTATTACAGAGTTCGTGCTACAAGTCCAACAAGTACATCTGTAAACTCAAATACTATTCAAGTAACAACAGCTGTAAATGTATTACCGTCCTTGACAGTAAATACTTTGGCTGATTTTGGAGATATTTGTGTTAATACAATTTCAACAAGCAAATCATTTACCCTAACAGGTGAAAATCTGACAAATGAGAATATTACAATTGCGCCATTAGCAGGATTTACTTATAGCGAATCTGTAGATGGAACCTATGTAGAGACATTAGTATTAAATCAAGCAGGAGGAAGTTATACGAAAGAAATTTTTGTAAAATTCAATCCAATAGCAGTTCAATCCTATATCGGAGATATCTCAATTACTGGTGGTGGAATTACTGCGGCTATAATTGTTTCGGCAAAAGGAGCAGGAATAAATACTCCAGCTACAATTACAAATGAAAATAGTACTTCAATAACAAGTAATTCGGCAATATTAAATGGAGAAATATCAGGAATTGGATGTTCAACAATAACTCAAGCAGGATTTGAATACAGTTTGATTGATGGCTTTGTAAATGGAGCAGGAACAAATGTTTTGGGAACAATCACAGGATCTAATTTTACGGGAAATAGTATTGGATTACTAGCAAATACTATTTATTACTATAAAGCATATGTTACAAATGCTAATGGAACCTATTATGGGGTACAGAAAACATTTAAAACATTAAATATTACTGCACCAGTAGCTACAGATGGTACAGAAATAACGGCAACAAGTTTTACAGCCAATTGGAATGCAGTAGCTGAAGCTACAGGATATCGATTAGATGTGAGTGAATTGCCATTGTTTGGAACATCAACAGCAGGAGCAACTACAATTGAAACGTTCACAGCAGTACCTACTGCACTTGGTACAAGTTATAATACACGTACATGGACCGGAGATGGTGGAATAGAATGGAGTGCATTCAAGTCAAGAAGCGATCAAGTTATTACAGCAGGGAACAAAGCAATTACTTTGCAAGATGCAGCTGGAGCCTATTTAATTTCGAACGTTATTTCAGGAGGAATTACACATATAAGTTTCCAAGCGCAACAATTCTTTGCAGGATCAAATGGAATACTAACGGTGAAGGTATTAACTGGAGCAGATTTTACAACAGAAACAATTATTGGAACCTTACCGTATACTACAACAATGAGCACGTACGATAGTGGAACAATTACAGGAATAACAGGAGACTTCAAAATCCGAATTGACAATAATACAGGAGCTAGACCAGGAATTGATAATTTAAGCTTTACAGCAGGAGAATCACTCACTCCATCGTTTGTTGCAGGATATGAAAATTTGGCTGTTGCAGGAACTTCACAAGAGGTAACAGGATTAACAGGAAGTACAGCATACTATTATAGAGTACGTGCAACAAATGCAACAAGTACTTCAGTAAACTCAAATATTATTCAAGTTACTACTGCAGTTAGTACAGTACCAGCTTTAACGGCAACTGTTCTAGCAGAGTTTGGAAATGTATGCATTAATACAGTGTCCGAAACAAAAATATTTACATTAACAGGAGAGTTTTTAACTACAGGAGATATTACAATTGCGCCATTAGCAGGGTTTACGTATAGTGAAACTGTAGATGGTACCTATGCTGAGACTTTAGTATTAACACAAACAGGAGGAAGTTATACAAAAGAAATTTTTGTAAAATTCAATCCAACTTTAGCTCAATTATATACAGGGGATATTTCAATTAGTGGAGCAGGCGTTACTACAGCAATTTTGGTAGTAGCAAAAGGAACTGGAGTAAATATACCAGTAAGTATAGTAAATGAAAACAGTACAGCAGTAACTCGTAATTCAGTAACATTGAATGGAGAAGTTTCTACAACAGGATGCTCGGTAATTACACAACGAGGGTTTGAGTATAGTACAACAGATGGATTTGCTAATGGAACAGGAACAACAGTTCAAGGAAATGCAACAGCAAATACATTTACAACAAATGTGACAGGATTATTAGCAAATACAACCTATTATTACAAAGCATTTGCTACAGATGCAACAGGAACAGTATATGGAGAACAAAAAAGTTTTACCACATTAAATATTGATGCACCTATTGCTATTGATGCTACTACAATTACAGATGTAAGTTTCATCGCAAATTGGAATGCAGTTACAGATGCCACAGCTTATAAATTAGATGTGAGTTTACATCCATTATTTGGAACATCATCGGAAGGAGTTGCAACAGTAGAAACCTTCAATAATATGGGTACAGTTGCAAGTGATTACCAAACACGTGATTGGACAGGAGATGGGAATATAAAATGGAAAGCCGAAAAAGCTAGAACAGATCAAACAATAACAGGAAAGGCAATTACATTACAAAATAATGCGACAGCCTATTTAGGATCAGATGTGATTCCTGGAGGATTGGTTAAATTAAGTTTTGATGCAAAAGGAGCATTTAGTGACTCAGGTGTTTTAACAGTAAAGGTTCTAAGCGGATTAAATTTTGCAACAGTAACTACATTAGGAACAATATCCTATACAACAACAACCAGTTCATATAATAATGCTTCCGTTTCAGGAATAACAGGAGATTATAAAATACGTATTGAAAACAATGGAGGAGGAAGAGTATCGATTGATAATTTAAGCTTCACAGCAGGATCAACAATCACTCCATCATATGTTGCAGGATATGAAAATTTAGCGGTAACAGGAACTTCACAAGAAGTAACAGGATTAACGGGAAGCACAACATACTATTACAGAGTTCGTGCTACTAATGCCACAAGTACATCTGCAAATTCAAATGTGATTCAGGTCACTACTGCAGTTAGCACAATACCAACATTAACAGCTACAACATTAGCAGAGTTTGGAAATGTGTGTATTAATACAGCATCAGAAACAAAAATATTTACGTTAACAGGAGAGTTTTTAACAGTAGGAGATATTACAATTGCACCATTAGCAGGGTTTACGTATAGTGAAACTGTAGATGGAACCTATACTGAAACTTTAGTACTAACACAAACAGGAGGAAGTTATACAAAAGAAATTTTTGTAAAATTCAACCCGACACTAGTACAAGCCTATACAGGAGATATTTCGATTAGTGGAGCAGGAGTTACTACAGCAATTTTAGTTGCAGCAAAAGGAACTGGCGTAAATACTCCGGCTACTGTTGTGAACGAAAACAGTACAGCAATAACAAGCAATTCAGCGACATTAAATGCTGAAGTTTCAAATATTGGATGTTCAGCGATTACACAATCAGGATTCGAATACAGTACTACAGATGGTTTTGTAAACGGAACAGGAACAAATAGTATTGGAACACTAACGGCATCAAACCTTACAGGAAATGCGACAACATTACTAGCTAATACAACCTATTACTATAAAGGATACGTAATTAATGCAAGTGGAACATTCTATGGAGAACAAAAAAGTTTTACGACATTAAACATTACTGCACCTGTAGCTACAGATGGTACAGGAATAACATCAACAAGTTTTACAGCCCATTGGAATGCTGTGACAGAAGCTACAGGATATCAATTAGATGTTAGTGAGTCAGCAACATTTGGAATAACGACTGCAGGAGTAACTACAGTTGAAACATTTACAGCAGTACCAACTACATTAGGAACAAGTTATAATACACGTACATGGACAGGAGATGGTGGAATAGGATGGAGCGCCTTTAAATCTAGAAGTGACCAAGTTATTACAGCAGGAAATCCAGCGATTACTCTACAAAATGCAACGGGAGCTTATCTTGTGTCAGATGTTGTATCTGGTGGACTATCACATATAAATTTCCAAGTACAACAATTTTTTGCAGGAACAAATGGAATACTAACAGTGAAAGTATTAAGTGGAGCTAGTTTTACAACCGAAACAATTATTGGAACCGTTCCTTATACAACTACATTAAGTACGTATGATAGTGGTGCAATTACAGGAATCACGGGGAGTTATAAAATTAAAATTGAGAATAATACTGGTGCGAGACCAGCAATTGATAATTTAAGCTTTACAACAACAGCATCAATAATCCCATCGTATGTTACTGGATATGAAAGTTTAGCGGTAACAGGAACATCACAAGAAGTAACAGGATTAACAGGAAACACAACCTATTACTATAGAGTTCGTGCCACCAATGCTACAAGTACTTCTGCAAATTCAAATGTAATTCAAGTTACGACAGCACCAAGTACGGTCCCAGCATTTACAGCTACTGCCCTAACAGGATTTGGAGATGTTTGTATCAACACAATATCAGAAGCTAAATCGTTTACCGTAACAGGAGAATTTTTAATAGCAGGAGACATTACAATAGCACCATTAGCAGGATATACTTACAGTGAAACAGCTACAGGAATCTATGCTCCAGCATTAGTGTTGACACAAGCAGGAGGAAGTTATACGAAAGAAGTTTTTGTAAAATTCAACCCAACATTAGCACAAGCCTATACAGGAGATATTTCAATTAGTGGAGCAGGAGTAACAACTCCTATTACAGTATCAACAACAGGAACAGGTGTAAATACACCAGCAACCGTTGTAAATGAAAATGCTGTGGCAATAACAAATAATTCAGCGACATTAAATGCTGAGGTTTCAAATATTGGATGTTCAGCAATTACACAATCAGGATTTGAATACAGTACTATAGATGGTTTTGTAAATGGAACTGGAACAAATGTTTTGGGAACATTAACAGGATCAAATTTCACTGGAAATGCTACAACATTACTAGCCAATACAACCTATTACTATAAAGGATATGTAATTAATGGAAGTGGAACATTCTATGGAGAACAAAAAACGTTCACAACATTAAATATTGATACACCAATTGCTACTGCAGCAACAAGTATTGATGGAATAAGTTTCGTAGCAAATTGGAATGCAGTAGTTGGGGCAACAGGATACAGATTAGATGTAAGTCAATCACCATTGTTTGGAACAACAACTACGGGAACAACAACTGTTGAAACCTTTAGTGCAGTACCAACTACAGCACCTACAAGTTACAATACACGTACATGGACAGGAGATGGAGGCATAGGATGGAGCGCTTTTAAATCTAGAGCCGACCAAGTTATTACAGCAGCAAATCCAGCAATTACATTGCAAAACGCAGCAGGAGCCTATCTAGTTTCCGATGTTGTTTCAGGAGGATTATCACACATTAGTTTCCAAGTTCAACAATTCTTCTCAGGAACAAATGGTATACTGACAGTGAAAGCATTAACGGGAGCAGATTTTACTACCGAAACAATTATTGGGACAGTTCCATATACTACTACAATGAGTACGTATGATAGTGAAGCAATTGTAGGAATCACAGGAGATTTCAAAATCCGAATCGATAACAATACAGGAGCAAGACCAGCGATTGATAATTTAAGTTTTACAACAATATCATCGTTAATTCCATCGTACGTTACAGGATATGAGAACTTGGCTGTAGCAAGTACATCACAAGTAGTAACTGGACTGACAGAAAATACAACATACTACTATAGAGTTCGTGCAGAAAATGGAACATTCACAACAGGAAATTCAAATACGATTGAAGTAACAACAGCAATTGTAACTCCTACATGGAATGGAACAGCATGGTCTAACGTAGTAGGACCAGATGCGACACTAGATGCAATTATTGCAGGAGATTATAATACAACTACAGGAACAATTGTAGCACAAAATTTAACAATTAATTCTGGAGTGTTAACCATTGCAAGTGGTACATCAATAACATTACAACAAGGAATCCATGTCAATGGAGGATCAGTAATGGTAGAGAACAACGGAAGTTTATTACAAGTAGAAGGAGCTGTAAATACTGGAAATATTACGATTAAGAGAAATAGTAGTCCAATGATACATTCAGATTACACAACTTGGTCATCACCAGTAACAGGTCAGAATTTATTAACCTTCTCACCACTAACTTTACCAACGAATTTCTTAGTCTTTAATCCAGTTTTAGGAACAAATGGAGAATACCAACCAACGCCTACTACAAATGATTTTGTAATAGGAAAAGGATATTCAATATTCACACCAGACAACTGGTCGTCTACAGCAGCAGCTTCATACTTAAGTTCATTTACAGGTATTCCTAACAATGGAACAAAAGCGATAGAATTAGTACATGGAGGAGAGGAAGGAAAAGGATTTAATTTAATTGGAAATCCATATCCATCACCAATTAGTGCTCAGGATTTTATTACTGCCAATACAGCAACAACAGATGGAACACTATATTTCTGGACACATGACAATCCTACAACAGTAGCAGCGAGCAACTATGCAACCTATACAACAGCAGGAGGAACAAAAACAAGTTCAGACGGTGAAATTCCAAATGGAATTATTCAAACAGGACAAGGATTCTTTGTAAATAGTATGGCAAATAATACCACAGCAGTATTTGAAAATACGATGCGTCTTGCGAATACTGAAAACCAATTTTTCAGAACAGAAAACAGTCTGTTACAAACAGATGATGTAGTAGAAAGAAACCGAATTTGGTTGAATCTTAGCAATACCGATGGAGCATTCAGTCAAGTGTTAGTATCCTATATGACAGGAGCAACACAAGGTGTAGACAATGGAATTGATGGAAAAACTTTTGGAAGTGTAGGAAGTACATTATACACAATTCTAGACAATGCTGCCTATACTATCCAAGGACGATCATTACCATTTGTAGATTCAGATATCGTACCATTAGGATTTAAAGCAGCAACGGCAGGAAACTATACTATTACATTAGATAGTTTTGATGGATTGTTTACAGGAGGTCAAACGATTTATATCAATGACAAATTGACAAATGTAGTACACAATATCAAATCCGGACCTTATACATTTACATCGGCGCAAGGAACATTTGAAAACCGTTTTGAAATACTATACGATGAAACATTAGGAATTGAAGAACCATCGACAGTAAAAAATCAGATTATTATTTACAAGCAAAACGACTTCTTGAATATCCATTCAGGAACAGCAATAATGGCCAATGTAAAAATATATGATACTAAAGGAAGTTTGATTTATCAAAAAGAAAACATCAATGCCAACACTGTCGTTATAGATCAATTAAGAACAGAACGTCAAGTAATCATTGTTAAAATCACAACGAGAGAACAAATCGTAGTGACGAGAAAAGCAGTGTATTAATAAGTGAATAATTTTTAGAAAGATTATTCTTTCCAAAACAGAAAAAGTGCCCAAGGGCGCTTTTTCTGTTTATTAAAATTATACGATCTATCTAATTAATATTTTCTGGAATATACATTATACTAGTTTTACATATTTGCGTACACCCTCCAGCATCAGAACATGCTGCAATTGCATTTTGAACACAAGTAGTATCCTTTTTATCACATTGAACAGCAGGACCACCATTAGAACAAGTAATGATATAATGAGAGCGATGTAATGTATTATTTTTGCCATCCTTAAATGGGGTAGAATCATTAATATACTTTACATTTTCCATAACCTTCAAGTTGGTCATAACAAATTTTCCATCTTCAATATGAACATCAAAGGTTACAAGTTTTTTCTTCGTTTCGGCTAATTTTGATACTTCTGCCAGAATAGCTCTCATCGAATTTTGGTCTGTCTTCACTGCATTATCCCCATTGTTAGAATCACAAGAAATGACGATAATACTCAAAAGAGAGATTAACGCAATAGAGAACGCGATTAATTTAATTTTTTTCATGGTACTAACTTTTAAAATTCATTATTCCAAGTAATGTAGGAAATTGTTTTATTTTTCCAAAACCTATGAAGTCTTTATTTGGTTTGTAATCAGTGATTTACGGCTTTGCCGTAATTTTTATTGACCTAGAATAAGCCAATGCTTTTGTCATGAATAGTTTTTTATGTTTCAAGATTACAAACCACAATAGCAATTTGATTACCAATGTAAGTTTGGTATATTTGACCTTCCTGAATACAAGTAATATGAAAACTATTAAATTTTACTATATCGTGAAAGAAATAGTTATTGTTTCAATTTGTAACTTTTTAGGAGGATTATTATGCATTCAAAAAAACAAACACACCAAGAGAAGGATACTTCGATTGATGTAACGACGTTGAAAAACATTTCAAAATTTACAAGCACTTACCAGACCAATAGCAAAACCCAATCGGTTGTAATTCCGTTCGACAATCATTCGGAAATCCTAACCACCCTACGCGGACTAATCAACGTCAGTAAAAACAATTTACAACTAGACATTCCATTGGACAATGCCACCCTGCAGGATCGAATGATAGATGTAATCAATGTCTTGCAATTGGCCGAAAAACTATTGCCCGAAACCGAAATGGAATTTCTCGATCGCCTCATGGGACGTTACTATGATAGGAGCAAAAAAGCCCATTTTGTATCCATAAAAAAAATAAAGAGAAAAAGACGACAAGTCAAATAATACCCAAAAATCTCAATCATTACGATGAGGTTTTTTTATACTTGGGCGTGACCCTTCGGGTCGGGCTTTCCGTTGCAAGTCCGCAGTTCACTCCGTTACCTTTGCGGGCTTTACACTACAATCCCTCACGCAAAACCCTAGCCCCGACAGCGCCGATATCCTCGTAACAACGTGGAGAGATAAAGGCAAAGGCGGGAAATAGCTCCCATAAAAAAACCTGCTCTTCCAATATCAGGACAGAGCAGGTTTCAATATGATTTAATGACAATAAGGATTATTCAAATTCCGATGTGAAGAATAATTTTACATTCGGATATTTAGACTGTGTCATCTGAATTGTAAAATCAGAATCAGCCAAGAATACCAATTGATTGTATTTATCTTTTGCTAAAAACTTTTGTTTAATACGCTTAAATTCGGCAAACTCTGGACTCTTAGCATCATTAGGTTTTACCCAGCAAGCCTTATGAACAGGGAAGTTCTCATACGAACATTTTGCACCATACTCATGTTCCAAACGATATTGGATAACCTCATATTGTAAAGCACCAACAGTACCAATTACCTTACGATTATTCATTTCCAGTGTAAACAACTGCGCCACACCTTCATCCATCAATTGGTCAATACCCTTGTCCAATTGTTTAGCCTTCATTGGATCAGCATTATTGATATATCTAAAATGCTCTGGAGAGAAACTAGGAATCCCTTTGAAACTCATAATCTCACCTTCGGTCAGCGTATCCCCAATCTTGAAGTTTCCAGTATCATGCAAACCTACAATATCACCCGGGTAAGAAATATCAACAATCTCTTTTTTCTCTGCAAAAAATGCATTTGGAGAAGAGAATTTCAAATTTTTATTCAAGCGTACATGCATGTACGGTTTATTACGTTCAAAAGTACCCGATACAATCTTAATAAAAGCAAGACGATCACGATGTTTTGGATCCATATTCGCATGAATCTTAAATACAAAACCAGACATTTTTTCTTCTTTCGGATCAACTAATCTCGTTTCAGATTCTTTAGGTCGAGGAGAAGGAGCGATTTGAACAAAACAATCCAACAGTTCTCGAACACCAAAGTTATTCAATGCCGAACCAAAAAATACAGGCTGTAATTTTCCATCCAAATACGCATCACGATCAAATGGAGGATAAACCTCATTAATTAATTCTAATTCTTCACGCAGTCTATCAGCAGGTTTTTGACCAATTATCTTTTCTAATTCAGGATTCTGAACATCCGAAAAAGCAATGGTTTCCTCAATATTTTTACGACTATCTCCACTAAACAAATTGATGTTTTGCTCCCAAAGATTATAAATACCCTGGAAATCATATCCCATACCAATAGGAAAACTCAATGGAGTAACTGTTAAGCCTAATTTTTGTTCTACTTCATCCATTAAATCGAAAGCATCTTTACCCTCACGATCCAGTTTATTGATGAAAACAATCATAGGAATATTACGCATTCTACAAACTTCAACTAATTTTTCTGTTTGTTCCTCAACCCCTTTTGCAACATCAATTACAACAATAACACTATCAACAGCAGTTAAAGTTCTAAAAGTATCTTCGGCAAAATCCTTATGACCAGGAGTATCGAGAATGTTTATTTTTTTATCTTGATAATTAAAAGCAAGTACAGATGTCGCTACCGAAATTCCTCTCTGGCGTTCAATCTCCATAAAGTCACTCGTTGCTCCTTTTTTAATTTTATTATTCTTTACTGCTCCAGCTTCCTGAATCGCACCACCAAATAAAAGTAATTTTTCTGTTAAAGTAGTCTTACCCGCATCAGGGTGGGAAATGATCCCAAAAGTTCTTCTTCTTTTTATCTCTTCAAGAAATGTCATGGTATATTTTTTATAACGACTGCAAAAATACATTTATTATTTTATAAATCCATTATCTGCTTTTGTCTAAGTAAAATGCATAAAAAGCATCTTAAAATGTCATTCATCTATGATATTGAACGCTTCGTCGAATATGTTAAAATCTGCCTTGGAAACATTTATTAAATAGAAACCATTAACATATTTTTGCAGTCAAACTGTATATTTTACAGTTGAAAACAGTGTTTTTTCAGTAAGAAAAATGCTGTTTTTTTTTAATGTTCTCACAATCAATAAAACTCAATAATTAATTTTAAGAATCTGTTTTTCAGAAGACTAACTTAAGTGAAAATTGAGATTTACACAGATAGAATTAAAGACCTTTAATACTTTATTTATGGAATTGAACTTTACGCCATCTAAACAAACGAAAAAAAGAAGCAGGCAATTATTTGCTAAGTCATTTTTGTTTGTTCTCATTACACTTTTTAGTTTTCAATCTACATTTGCTCAAGATGCAGTACAAGCAACAGGAGGAAACGGAGCCTACAAAAATGAAATTTACTGGTTAAATTTTTCGGGAATATCACTAGCTAGAAATGGCTCAGTTACGAGAAATTTTACAATCAATGGTATTGCAGTAACAGTTCTTATAAATAATGTAGGATTCAGTACAAATGCTAGTGGTAATCGATTGGAAGGATATAAACCAGGTACTTGGGGTGGAGATGGACTAGATGAAATGTATAATATAGGAGGGGCAAACGGAAGTAATACTTTGTTTAATGCTTTCTCTGCAACAAATAGTATTCAAGCGACATTTAAGGTAACAGCCTATGCCACATTATCAGGGCAACCCTTTGATTTAGGATTGGTTTTTGCCAGTGCAGAAGATGATGCTAATAGTGAGTATTCTCAAGGTACTACGAATGGTACACCATGGAAGATGCTGGAAAGTAAAGTCAATGGTACAGGATATAGAAAAATTAATTTTTCAAATAATAATAGGACTGCATTCATGCAAATGGGGTCAACTGGAGGATCAGGATCTACTCCAGCAAACGTTGCCTTGTTGTATAGTACAATGCAAAATACTGCAGCAGGAAATCCTTTAACAACAGATGTAGTTTTACAAGGAGGTGGTAAATCGGCAATTGCTTTAGGAATTATTGTAAATCAAGATTTTGGTGATGCACCAGTTTCATACGGTACAGCGAGTAATTTCTTTGCTCCTTCAATTGTAGGAGGAACAAATAATCCACCAACAGCTACAGGAGATTTTTATTTAAGCACAGGATCACCAAACGGAGGAGCTTCCAATAGAATTATTACTTCAGGAACTTTAGATATTCCAGTGAGTCCACGTCTAGGAGCAAAAGGAGGAGATAATGATGGAGCCTATCCAGCAAATCCAGGATTATTAGCCGATTATGATGATAAAAATGGAATAGATGATGAAGATGCTTTTCTTACTTCACCACCCGATTTGAATTTAGTAAACGGAACCTATACCGTTACAGTTCCCGCATTCAAAGATTATACAGGAACAGCCTATGTAATGGCTTGGATTGATATGAATAGAAATGGGATTTTCGAACCCACAGAATATAAAACAGCTAGCTTTACTGCAGTAAGTACAACAACAAATGTTTCGTTAAGTTGGGATGTTGCTTCACTGGCTAAAAATGCAGGACCATCATTTGCTCGATTCCGTATTTCTGGATCAAATCCAAATATATTAACAGACAATACAGCTACACCAGCCGATGAAAGAAGTTTTGTTGCATTGGCAAGCGGTGAAACCGAAGATTATACGATTGCTTTAAACAAAGCAGATATGATTACAGGTACTGTGTTCCATGATATTAATGGAGCAACAGATAATCAGATTAATGGTACAGGAACCAATATTGGAGGTTTAAAAGTAATTGTAGTAGATGCTAGCGGAAAAGTAGTGGCTTCAACAGCTGTTGCAGCTAATGGTACTTATACTTTTGCAAACATCCCGAATGGAACCTATACACTTCGTTTATCAACAGCAGCAGGTACTGTAGGAAGCGATGCACCAGCAGCTAGCTTGGCTCCAAACTGGGTAAATACAGCCGAAGGAACTACAGCAACTGGAGATGGTACTCCAAATGGAATATTAAGTTCAATCACAATTAGTAATGCTGTAGCAGTACCAGGAGGAAATTTCGGAATTGAACAAAGACCAGCAGCAGAAACAACTACTACACCATCACAAATTAATCCTAGTGGGACAACACAAGTAACAGTGCCTGCAGGAACATTTAAAGGATCTGATATTGACGGAACAGTTACAAGCATTAGAATTACAGCTTTTCCAGCAAATGCAACAACAATTGTAATTAATGGAACAACCTATACAGCGACAAACTTTCCAGCAGGAGGAGTAATTGTCCCAGCAAATACAAGTGGAAATCCGACACAAACAATTACTGTAGATCCAATAGGAGGGACGGTTACTGTGGATATTCCTTTTGTTACAATTGATAATGCAGGAATTGAAAGTCCAGTATCAGCATTAGGCCATGCAAGATTGCCATTTACAACAGAAGCTAATTTAGGCGTGTTGAAAACAGCAAATAATAATAGTGTATGTATTGGAAATCAAGTAGAATTTACAATAGTTATAAATAATGCAGGACCAAGTGATGCAACGCAAGTAAAAGTAACAGATGCATTACCATCAGGATATGCTTTAATTTCTGCTACACCTTCAGTAGGAACATATAGTACTGGGACAGGACTATGGACAGTAGGAACATTAAATAATGGAACTACAGCCACATTAACAATTACTGCGACAGTAAATGCGACGGGTAATTATACAAATACGGCAGTAGTAAGTGGATTTGAAACAGATCCAGTATCTCAAAATAATACATCTGCAGTTACACCAATAGTGAACCCAAAACCAGTAGCTTCTGCAACAGCACCCGCTGCAATTTGTTCAGACTCTAGTTTTAGTGTTACTCCAATAAGTAATGTAACTGGAACACAATATACATGGACAGCAGCTTTACAATCAGGAACAGCCACAGGATTCAGTAATCAGACTACAGCCGTAGATGCACCAATAAGTCAAACCTTAATAAATACTACAACAGCTAATGCTGTAGTACGTTATACTGTAACACCAGTAGCCAATGGATGTACTGGAACAAGCTTTACATTTGATGTTACAGTAAAACCTAGAGTAGCTACTCCTACAGGGTTAACTACACAAACATTCTGTGAGATTGTAAACCCAACAGTAGCGAACTTATCTGCAACAGGAACAACTATTCAGTGGTATACTGCTGCCACAGGCGGAACTGCTTTAGCAGCAACAGTAGCTTTAGTAGACGGAACAACCTACTACGCTTCTCAAACCGCTAACGGATGTGAGAGTGTAACTCGTTTAGCGGTTGTAGTAAAAATTACTAAAACACCAGCACCAACGACAACACAGTCTACACAAACATTTTGTGAGATTGCAAACCCAACAGTAGCGAACTTACAAGCAACAGGAACAACTATTCAGTGGTATACTGCTGCCACAGGTGGAACAGCTTTAGCAGTAACAGTAGCTTTAGTAGACGGAACAACGTATTACGCTTCTCAAACCGCAAACGGATGTGAGAGCAAAACTCGCTTAGCCGTTCTAGCCAAAATTACTGTTACACCAGCACCAACGACAACACAGTCTACACAAACTTTCTGTGAGATCGCCAATCCAACAGTAGCGAACTTACAAGCAACAGGAACAACTATTCAGTGGTACTCTGCTGCAACGGGTGGAACAGCTTTAGCGTCAACAGTAGCTTTAGTGGATGGAACAACGTATTATGCTTCTCAAACCGCAAACGGATGTGAGAGTAAAACTCGTTTAGCCGTTCTAGCCAAAATTACTGTTACACCAGCACCAACGACAACACAGTCTACACAAACATTTTGTGAGATTATAAATCCAACAGTAGCAAACTTACAAGCAACAGGAACAACTATTCAGTGGTACTCTGCTGCTACAGGTGGAACAGCTTTAGCAGTAACAGTAGCTTTAGTAGACGGAACAACCTACTACGCTTCTCAAACTGCAAACGGATGTGAGAGTAAAACTCGTTTAGCCGTTCTAGCAAAAATTACTGTTACACCAGCACCAACGACAACACAGTCTACACAGACATTCTGTGAGATTGTAAACCCAACAGTAGCGAATTTATCTGCAACAGGAACTGCGATTCAGTGGTACTCTGCTGCCACAGGTGGAACTGCTTTAGCAGCAACAGTAGCTTTAGTAGATGGAACAACGTATTACGCTTCTCAAACCGCTAACGGATGTGAGAGTAAAACTCGTTTAGCGGTAACTGCAAAAATTACTGTTACACCGGCACCAACAACAACACAGTCTACACAAACATTCTGTGAGATTGATAATGCTACTATTGCAAATTTATCTGCAACAGGAACAACTATTCAGTGGTACTCTGCTGCCACAGGTGGAACTGCTTTAGCGTCAACAGTAGCTTTAGTGGATGGAACAACGTATTACGCTTCTCAAACCGCAAACGGATGTGAGAGTAAAA
>NZ_JARQWR010000009.1 GCF_030766725.1 Flavobacterium aerium
CACCATGCGGGAAGAGAATGGAGTAAAAGTGAAGTTTGCGTATAATGAAAACGAAGAATTAGTAAACATTCAAAATGAACATAAAGAATTATACCGTTTCCGTAGAAATGGAAATGGAGATGTTGTAAAAGAAATTGGATTCGACGGATTAAAAAGAGAGTACCGAAGAGATCGAGCAGGTAAAGTAGTCCGCATTGAACGACCAGAAGATCGATGGACGGAATATGAGTATAATCTGATTGGGCAAATTATCCGTTCCGAATATTATGATGGAAGTTGGGAAGCCTATAGTTATGATAAACGAGGTCTCATGATTGAAGCAGTCAATGAGCAGATTGCGGTGAAATTACAGCGCGATGCGATGGGACGTATTATTGAGGATCAGCAAGGCGAACATAGCGTACAAAGTATTTTTAATCGTAATGGACAACGCATAGCAGTAACCAGTAGTTTAGGAGCTAATGTCCAACATGAATATGATAAGTTAGGCAATCTGATTCAAACGCAAGCAGGAACGAAGGATTTAGAAAATTCATGGGAAATGCAGCGACAATATAGTGTGATGGGACAAGAGTTGAGTCGTACTATGAGTGGGGGAATACAAAGTAATTGGGAATATGATTCTGGCGGACACCCTATTGTACATCAGGTAAAATCAGAAAAACGAATTATGCGCCATCGTCGTTACAGTTGGAGCACCAATAACCGTTTATGGAAAATGGTCAATGAGCTTACCCAAGGACAAACCGATTATGGGCATGATGCTTTTGGAAGTTTAGCTTGGGCAAAATATGAAGAAGGGCAATACGATTATAAGTTTCCAGATGAGGTAGGAAATCTATTTGAAACAAAAGAGCGGAATGATAAAGAATATGGAACAGGAGGAAAGTTAATACGAGACAAAGAATTTTTCTATCTGTACGATGTTGAAGGCAATCTAATTCAGAAAACAGGAAAAGTAACCTGGAAGTACGAATGGCAAGGAAATGGAATGCTCAAACAGGTAGAAAAACCCAATGGAACAAAAATAATATTTGAATATGATGCTGTAGGAAGACGAACAGCTAAAATTGTAGCGAATAACATCACTCGTTTTGTTTGGGATGGAAATACGCCATTACATGAATGGAATTATGCAGTAGAGAATCGTCCCGAATGGATTGTAGATGATATGGGATTCTTGCAGCAAGATCAACCAGAGCCAGTTACTTCCGATTGTATTACTTGGGTTTTTGAAGAAGGAACATTTAAACCTACGGCCAAAATTGTTGGAGATCAGAAATACTCTATAGTAACCGATTATTTAGGAACACCATGCCAAGCATTTGATGAAAAAGGGGAAAAAGTTTGGGAGATGGAGTTGGATATTTATGGCAAAATCCGTAATCTTGAAGGAGCAAGTTCTTTTATTCCATTCCGCTATCAAGGACAATATGAAGATATAGAAACGGGATTGTATTATAATCGTTTTCGATATTATAGTCCAGATTCTGGAATGTATTTGAGTCAAGATCCGATAGGACTAGCTGGAGGAAATGTATTGTATGGATATGTGCAAGATAATAATGCTTGGGTTGATGTATATGGATTGACAGGAGCTATAGCTACTACATGGAATCAATTTCAATCTAAAACATCAGGATGGTTTGGTAGTAGAAGTGAAGCAGCAACTGGTTGGAAAGTTTATCAAGAAAGCTCTAATTCTAAAGAATTATTAGCAATAGGAAGATTACCTGATACTGAAGCTGCAGAGAAAAATTTAGGAATGAGAAGATTAAATACTGCAGGTTGGACTCCAGCTGTAAATGATTCATGGATGCAGGGGGGAATTGATGCAAATAAACCTTTTTATTTAGCATCTGATCCAATTGCCGCTAATAGATTTAATCCACCAGGATCAAAATTTCCTACGACAGTATTCGATAGAGAATTAAAGCAATTAGATAGTGCAAAATATGTCCAAAAAGGCAAAACCATGGTTAAAGCTTGTCCTTAAATTTTTTTAAATATGAATGATAAAAAAAGAATTATTGATATTATGTCAGTATTTAAAGAGAGAGAGATTTCTTTTATTGATGTAGAACAAATTGTAATTATAAATGATTTGTTCAAAAATTTAAGTAATGAACAAAGAGAAAATATTCGTGAAGATATAAAAGAGGATGAAAGATTAAAAATTTTAGCTTTTACAGAAAAACTTTCAGTTAAAGCATATGAAACAGAAAATATAAGTTATCTAATTACAGCCCTTATATTAATTTCAATAGAAGATTTTAAATGGGATTCACGAGAAAGTCTTATTTACTTGTCAATAATATGGTTTGTTTCAGAAAAAATTAAATCAGATTCTCTAGGATTATTTAATGAAGTGATAAATTTATCTTCAGAAGAAGGAAAAAGAATATTATTAGAATTTGTATCTCGGAATAAACAATTAAAATCGTTGCGAGCAATGGGTTTAAAATCTACGATCAAAAAAAATAGCATTTCTTTTGATCAAATTGTTCCGCCATGGATGAATTAATCGATTACCAGATAAGAGTTAATTAAGAGGGAAATTAAGATGTTCAATAGGGCTTAATGAAAACCAGTTCCTTGTTAAATATTATAAACAAAAAATACGATTTCAACACATTCTATGAACAAACAAATAATTGCCATTACTGCAGTACTATATTTCTTTATGATAGGCTGTAAACAAGACGCAGAACAATCCCAAAATACGACTGAAAACCCAATTACAACTCAAGAAAATAATAACGATAATATTACTGAACAACCAACAAAAACAGAGGATAAAACCAATTGTTTTGATAAAAGTAAATTCACACTTCCTTATAAAGAACCAATTGATTTAGAAACTGTAAAATACAGTCAGTTGGACTGTAAGATTAGTGGAGTAGAAGATTTTTTATGTGGAGAAGAAAAGCTGCGTTATTTGGCATTACCTGAAAATAAGAAAGTCAAAGTGATCCTAATTCCGATGGATTGTGGTGATTTTCCAGATCGTTTCTATCTATTAACCATTGTAGATCAAAAGATTGTTTCAAACCTATATGTAGAAGGAGAATGGTATGAGCCAGAAGGAGATGATTACCAAGAATTAACTACTTTTAATATTGATACAAAGTACAATATTACAGTTAAAACAGATCGAGTAGAAAAAGGTAAAACATCACATAAGGAAACAGCTGTCTATACAATTACGGATCAAGGGGTTTTGGTGAAAAAAGAATAAGGACTAGTACATGAAGAAATACAGTTACAATGATAACATTGAAACTTTCGAAATTGACCCTCAGTTTTTGAAAGAAGGAATACAATATGCGGAGAAAAAAGAGCATAAAGCCATCCGAATCATTACACAGAATAATAATTCAGGTTCAAAATACAATCTTGATTTTTTATTTTTTAAAGACAAAAACTTTATTGAAAAACTAAGTATTGGAGACGATTTCAAAATTGGAAAAATAAGTCACATTGAAGAACTAAATTCAATGAGCGGATTAAAGCATCTGTCATTAAATCAATCCATTGCTATAGACTTATCTGGACTGATTCATTTAGAAAGCCTATATCTGAGACATGATAAAGAAGTCAAAAACTTAGATAAATTAGTTGATCTTCAAGATTTATTAGTGACTACAACGAAAGAAGTAGATTGTCAGTTTTTAAGTAAATTAGAAAAAATAAAGAATTTACGAATCTGTGATGGTGTTCATACTTTGGACGGATTAGAACAATTGGTGAATTTAGAAAGCCTACGCATTACCCATAATCCAAAATTGATAAATATTGATGCAATTAGTCAATTACCACGATTGAAACAAGTTTATTTTGAATGCTGTAAAGGACTTTATGATTTTTCAGTTTTAAAAGAGAACAAAAGCATTACAGAATTGTTTATTGATATATTAGATTCATTAAGTTTTATAAAGTCAATGCCAGAATTAGAAAAAATATCATTTTGGAATTTGAAAGATGGAGATTTAACACCATTAATAGAAGCAAAACAGTTGAAACAGTTTTATTTTTACCCGAATAAAAAACATTATTCGCATAAACTGGAAGAAATAAAAAAGTAAAGTACCTACGCAATTCACAAGAATAAACATGAAAGGTTTAATCAGTTGGGGCAATGCTTATAAAAAGAAGGAAAATGGAAGGAGATTAAGCTTTTTCTGCTTCTTTAATTCAATGATTTCACCTTTGTAAAAATCAAATAAAAATACTTTGTCATAGTCCGAACGGAAAGGATTATTGAGAATAAATTCACTGAAATAAAAATAATCACACTCATTGATAATACTATCAAGTGTAAGAACAAGCCATTTTTTATCTAATCCGACAGTAGAGACAGTTTGTTTCAGAATGATATTCTGCAAATAGGAAATTGAGGGACCTTTGATTTTAAAAGGCTCAGGATTATAAAATTCGACCGATGAATGCGCTCGTTTTTGAATTTGCTGGATGTATTGATAGATAACTAAATCCCCTTTAATACAAGATATAATTTCATTTTTGAGCAATTTTAGATTTTCAGAAGTAAAGTTGAAAGCCCGCTTTTGAAATATAAAATTATATAAACCCCAATACTTATCTCCTTTTGAATTCAGCTCTGCTTCAATTTCGGAAAAAAGAGGTTTTAAAATAGAATAAATAGCATCGGAATCTAGGCTAAGATCTGTAAATTGGATTTGGACAGTTTCAAAATCATCCAATTTTAAAAGACTTGGACCTATTACCTTTAAAGAATTACCATAACTAGTGGTAAACTTCATTAAATCTGTAAATTCAGCGTATTTTTGATCTTTAAGAGAAGAAATTGCCATGTTTTTTAGATTGAAGTTTCTCATGCTATTTTTTTGTCAAAAGTAACAGTAGATCAAGGATAGAATTCTCTTTTTATACGAAACGGAAATATTTTTATACCAAAAGCCCAATTCCAAAGCCTAAAAGAAATCCCATTTCATTTTTGTATAAATTAATTGGGGTTTTGTATAATATAATGCGATGTAGATTAGTTTTTTAGTTATTTCGCTACCTATTAAAAATGAATATTTGGAAAATACATTTAATAATAACTGGTTTGTACGATTTCTGATTAACCCAGAATATCGCATTCATAGACATCTATCTATATTGCTGTATATAGGAGTAGTTTTTTATGACCCATATGAACATAAGGAATTCTCAGGAAATTATCAATTCTATATAAAATCACTGTGGACATCCTATTTGCTATTGATGGTCTACATCAATATGTATGTGCTAATTCCACACTTTCTGTTCAAGGGCAAGCATTTCTCCTATTTATTTAGTTTGATTTTGATTACGATGTGTTGTTATCTAACGTTGAGGTATATCACAGAAAACTATTTTGATGCCTATAGAATAGCACCCAAAAAAGTGTTTTCTAGCTTTTTTAGGGAGATTTTAGCAGCAATGAATATATTAACATTGATGGTCTTTGCTTCCACCTCAATCAAATTATTCCAACGATGGGTGCGAGATAATACGAGAATCAGTGAGTTGGAAAATACTTCATTACAAATGGAACTAAAAGAGTTGAAGAACCAGATTAATCCCCACTTCCTATTCAATATGTTGAACAACGTAAATGTGTTAGTGAAGAGTAATCCAGATAAAGCCTCTTTAGTAATCTTGAAACTTTCCGATTTTTTAAGATACCAACTGTATGACAATCATCATACAGCGGTGCCATTACTTTCAGAGATACAATTTTTGAACGATTTTATGGATTTAGAGAATATTAGACGCGATGGATTCAATCACAGTTTGAAAATAGAAAGTGAAACCCAAGACAATGAAGTCATATCAAAGTTAATGTTGCCGCCTAATTTATTCACCACATTCGTTGAGAATGCGATTAAACACAGTGTAGATCCCGATTATCCGTCACAAGTCAACATTATTTTCAGTATATATGAAAAACAACTGACGTTTATGTGTATCAATACAAAACCAAGCGAGCCCATTTTCTCTCCCAATAGTGGATTAGGATTAGCAAACATCAACCGTCGATTAGAATTGTTGTATGGCAAGGACTTTAAATTAGAATTAGAAGATTCAGATAGACTGTATAAAGTAACCTTAAGAATCCCCGTATGAATTGTATAGTTGTAGATGACGAACCTTTGGCAAGAGAAGGAATGCTCTTGTTGATTAAAGATGTTCCAGAATTAAATGTTTTGGGCTGTTTTAATGGTGTAAAAAAAGCAAAGGAATTCTTAGCAGAAAACAAAGTCGATTTGATTTTTCTTGACATACAAATGCCAGGGATGAACGGACTTGATTTTGCAGAAACAATATCCGAGGAAACACTGATAATATTCACAACAGCCTATTCACAATATGCTTTAAAAAGTTATGAAGTAGATGCCATTGACTATATGGTAAAACCAATTTTGAAAGAACGCTTTGAAAAAGCAGTAAAAAAAGCATTGAATTATAGTGAGCTATTACAAAGTACTGAAAGTAAGAGCAGTTTAGAAGATATTACGGCCGATTTTATGCTGATTAAAGCAGACAGGAGATTTCATAAAATACTATTTAAAGACATACTTTACATTGAAGGATTGAAAGACTATGTAGTGATTTATGTGAATGACACGAAAGTAATTACCGCGATGAATTTGAAAACAATTTACCAGCAATTGCCCTTAGACATTTTCATTAGAGTAAGTAAATCCTATGTGGTGAATGTCAATTATATTCTCTCATTTGATAATCATACAATCTATCTCCAAAATGCGGAGATACCCATTGGAGAAATTTTCAGGAAAAGTTTCTTAGAAATGTATCTCGGGAAAAATATTTCAGATAAGTTATAAATAAAGAACGGTATCAATCTAAACCTACTAAATTAATCCAATGAAAAAGAAACTGCTTTTATTTTCATCCGTGTTTTTTTGCCTTTATGCCAATGGACAAGAAAAAGAAATTAAGACACAAATCCGTAAAGAAATAACGGATCGGTTTCCAGCAACACGTATATTTGATGTTCAGTATCAGCAATATTTACCAACAGATTTTGACTCTCAATTATTTGGGAATGACTTCCAAAAAGGAGAAATTCAGAACCATTCCAAGCTGAAATTAATTGCGAATATCCCATTTTATAAAAAACCAAAATGGACCTTGACCTCATCCTTCAACTATAGATATGAAACGTTTGATTTAAAGAACGTGGAAAATGTCTCAATGCCTTCAGCAATGCCCTATAATGAGAAATTAGATTTTCATTATTTATCGGCAGCAGTAAGCTTTACAGGTTTTACAAGTTTGTTTAAAAAAACCTTTATTTACAATGCGAGTATCATTGCCGATGGGAGCAATAAAGATGTAGAACGATTTAAAGTATTCTTTGGCGGGACATTTGTTTTAAAACGTACTGAGCGCACTACAATAACGGCAGGTATTATTGCCTTTATTGATCCTGCTTCACCCATTCCATTTTCACCAACCTTTACATTAGAACATAAATTCAAGAATTCACCATGGGTATTTGACTTTATTCTCCCACAAAGATTATTATTCAAAAGAGACATTTTTGGAAAGGGAAGAATTTCTTTAGGAAGCGAATTAGGGTCCGATGGATTCTATACCTACGTGAATCGACCCGGATTTGCAAGAGTATACGATTACAGGCAAATTGAAATAAAATCAGGCTTAACCTATGAACACAGTCTTGGAGATGGGCTCATTGCAACCTTTAAAGGAGGATTTGCCAATGTTTTTAATTCAAGAGTAACCGAAAGAGGAAAATCGACAAACGATTATATTTTTAATACAACACAAGATGGAACGGGATATTTCTCTGTTGGAATATCCTATAATCCAGTTTTTACAAAGAAAAAATAAAACAGGTGGAGGAGCACCTGACTCATAATCAGGTGGTCCCTAAATGGCTGGATTTTTGGGAATGGCGAGACTACGCCATAAATAAAAAACAAGATAACTTTCCCAGTTTTTATACTTTCCAATGAATTGATCAATCCCTTCTTTATCCTTTTTATCTGTAATAATCTGATGAAGTATCAATGCATTCAAGAGACCTGCATCCCCATAAGGAACACTAGATTGATCTTTAAGGCTTTTTAATAAAGCATAATTGGCGGTCCATATTCCAATTCCTCGAACCTGAGTTAAAAATTTCTGACGACCATCAAAATCAGAAATTTTCTGAATAATCTCTTTTGACAATTCTCCAGAAGAAAAACGAGAAGAAACCTCTAGTAAATATTGTGTTTTTTGAGTAGAAAATTGCATGGCGCGCAGCTCGTCAGGATTCCCTTTCTCGAGTATTTTTGGATTCGGGAAAAGGTAATACTTTTTGTCCTCATAAGTAATAAAATCCCCATAACGCTCGACTAACTTTCGTTTTGTTTTATAGGCAAAAGTCAAATTGATTTGCTGTCCTATGATAGCCCAACAAATAGCTTCAAATAAATCAGGAATTCCAATTAATCGGAGCCCGGCAAATTGATGAGCCATGAAACCAATTTTTTTGTCCCTATTCAATAATGCATAAAAAGGATTTAAATCCCGTTTTAGATCAAACCAATCTTCAACATAATCAATAATCAAACGTTCCATAATAGCATCGTAATGACCTGATAATAGAGTGATGATGAGGTTTTCGGGATCGGCAGTAATATCAATCAGGATTTTCTCATCCTGAAGTACAATAGCTTTACGTATGGCATGATTATTTACTTCATGCAGACAATCATCAAAATCACGGTGCAAATACCATAAACACTCTGTGAAACTGAAATCGGGAGGCAGTGGAATATTAATTATAGGATGACTCATACTACAAAATTAATAGAATTGAAACAGAATACAATCTGAATCTTGCGGATGTAAAATAAAAAGAGGACCCAATAGGTCCTCTTTCTTTATGCTGTCATTTGACTTATTCTCTGTCAATATAGGTTTTGTTACCATTAGAGTTGATATAGTATCGACCACCTTTAGGTCCAGTATATACTTTATGTCCGTTGTATTCACCTGTTACTTTATCCGCACCAGTATCAACTTTAGATTCTACTTTTTTAGCAACAGTCTTTGTTTTAGTCTCTGCTTTTTTAGTTTCCTCTTTTACAGCTGTACCCACTTTCTTAGTTTCCGTTTTTGCTTTGTCTGCTACTTTTTTAGTATCATCCATAGCGGTAGTACCTACTTTCTTCGTATCAGCTTTCGCTTTGTCGGCTACCTTTTTTGTATCTTCTTTTACGGCTGTTCCTGTTTTCTTAGTTTCAGCTTTTGCTTTGTCGGCTACCTTTTTAGTATCCTCTTTTACAGCAGTTCCTGTTTTTTTGGTATCAGCTTTTGCTTTATCCGCTACTTTCTTAGCATCAGCCTTTGTTTTGTCTGCCTCTTTTTTTGCAGCGGCAGTTTCTTTCTTGGCTTTGCTTTCCGTTTTAGTAGCATCCTTCGTTGCTTTTTCTTTCACTGCTTTAGTTGTTTTAGCAGTTTCTTTCTTAATTGCTTTATCCTGAGCTTGAATTGTACCTGCACAGATTAGCAATAAGCATAATACGATTAGTCTTTTCATGGTTTTGATGTTTTAATTTACTATTAAAGGTAATAATTTTATTAATAAAAAATATTTTGAGGAGTAGAATTAAGTAAATACTAAGGAATAGAATTCCAAACACTAGAATACTATAGAACAACAAAAAGCCCCTGATGGAAATCAAGGGCTTTTCTTATTCAACTTTTGGAAGACTATTTGCTTTTTTTAACGTCAGCTTTTACTTTTTCCACTTTAGCTGTAGCATCTTTTTTTGTAGCTTCAGCTTCTTTGTTCATTTTCATTTCTTTAACTTTAGCTTTTTCAGTAACTTTAGTAGCTTCTTTTTCAGCTTTAGTAGCTGCTTTATCAGTACCTTTTGTTACTTCTTGTTTTACAGCTTTTTTAGCTGGAACTTCTTGTTGAGCATAAATCGCTGTAGAGAAAGCGAAGAATAAACCTAATGCAATTAACTTTTTCATGATTGGTTGATTTTTAAATTATAGATTAAAATTAGCTAAATTATATATCCGAAATACAAGGCGAATAAAATATTAACAAATTTTTATCTAAGCCATAATTAACTGAAAATAAGTGGCTTATAAGGAAGCTCTTCCAGATGTTTTTAAAAATAAGCAAAATATTGTGTGACAGCAATATAACTGTTTTAACATGAAAGGATGTGTTAAATGAAACAGATTTTACCCATTGAAAATAATTTTTTAGACAAGCAAAAAAAGGTGGATTTTTAGCATGTAATTGTAGGAAAAAGAAATCAAATTGATTTTCGTATAAAATAAAAAAAGCGAGAGAAGTTAGAAAAAAGCGCGAAGCTGAATATTTCCTGTGTGAATGGCTTGGCTAGTTTCACTTTTTCGACCCTGATAATTTATATTAACATCAAGATATTGGGTTAAATTCTTTTGAATTAATAATCGCCATGTTAAATTTTGACCAGCTTGCAATCCTTCTAACATTTGATAAGCAACCGGAGAAAGCTCATTTCCCTCAAAAGCATTCTGATATAAAGAGAATTCACCATTCATGGTAAACTTCTTTTCACTAGCATAAGTAAAGGAAGTACCTAGGCGCTGTTGGTTAAGAGATTCCAGATCGCCAATTTTATTTTCTTTGACCTGATATTCATAGAAGAGATCCCAACTGGTATTTTTTGAAAACAAATACGAGATTTTTGGAGCAACCTGATAACCTCTTAATTCAAAGTTTTTTGTGCCATAATTTTCGGAGGTATTGGAAGACTTTATCGTTTTGCTACCAAAACCAAAAAGCCAGCTCTTTTTATACAAGTGGGTATATTGCAATTGATGCGAGTAATTTTTCCCTTCTAGGGAACCAATAGAAAGTAAGCTCTTCGTTCGGCTACTAATATAGGTATAGGTAACGGAATGATTTTGTTTCCCTCTATTGTAAAATAAACTATTTCTAAAACTGGAGTTAAGCCCTAACAAATCCGTTTCATTTGTACTAAAAGGATTCAAATCAAAATTATCCTCTTTTCGTTTAATCTTTCGATCAATGATAAAGGAAGTCTGATTATAAAAATAAGAAAGAAACTTTTTGATCCCTTTTTCATTCTGCCATTGATTTGTGTTTAAAGTAATAGATTGAGAATATTTATTCTGATGCGTTTTAATGAATACCTGATTAGGAAGGAAAACACGAATATATTTTGCCTGATCCGCAAATTGTGCTACTTCAAATTCTTCCAGTTCCTGAACACCATTATTATTATAATCAATCCACACATAAATACCACGGCCGGGATCCACTTCGAGATAAGTAAACTCCTGTTGTGGAATCGTACCCGATGTGGTTTCAAAAGCTGTAGTAATTTGAATTAACTGATTGAAAAAACGATCATTGTACAGTAAGCGAGAATTTAAAGAAGGCTCATTTGGTCGCGATTGGTCTTTAAATTTCAGATTTCTGTAATTTACAAATAAAGACAAATCACTCTTTTCCGTCTGGATTAATCGAGACTTAATATAATAAGACTGTGAAGTATTAACCCGTTGTATTAATCCGTTTTGTAAACTATCATTAGTACGATTAAGGTAACCTAATTCAACATACACTTTGGTAGAATCACCACGCCCCATGAAAGCACCATATTCAAAGAAACGTTGGCTTAAAGCAGAAAACTGATCCGTAGCTACGAGACGTTCTTGATTATTTTCCAATCGAACAGTACCACCAACCCAATTTTTATCAAAATGATATTTCGTTCGAGTTTGATTACGAATGAATTTAGAAGAGGCATAATCGCCGTCATTTTGCAAAATACTTCCTTGGGTCTGGATTTGCCAGTTATTGAATTTAAACAACCCATTAGCAATATGGCGATGCCCTGAGAAACTTTTTGAGAAGTCAAGCTTTTCAAACTGATAATTAAAGGTTCCTTTAGACGGTAATTTGAAACTTAAACCTGTTACCAGTAAACTTTGATTTCCAAGTGGATTAGTTAAATTCCAATCCCGATCAAATTCAATGGTAAATAAACGTTCAATAGTTTTGAAATTCTGTTGGACAAACTGATAGTTAGCAAAAGCATCAATTTGCCATTTCTCATTTGTAAATACGCGCTGTCTGATGTTTATCCTTCCTGCAGTTCCTTGATTATTCCCGTCATCTATAGGAGAAAATAGATTTTGATCATTATTACTAAGACCAATTTCAAAATCAACATTCGTTTTCTCATCAGGATTGTATTTCCCCATGACGGTTGCAATTTGGATTTTCGTAGGAGCAACCAATCGGATAATAGGCTCAAAATTTCCCTGCGGAACACCACTTATAGGAGCAACATATTGATATATTTTACCAACGGCAGCATTATTCGTAATATTGTAATTCCCTAAGTTAGGACCTACTAGGCTAAAGCGAACATTATATAGAACATCTTCAGCCACATTGGAATATTGAAAAACTTCAACACCACCAATATTTACTTTTTTGTATAAGATTTTATTTTCCGAATAACTGTCAATATAAGCAGAAGGAGCAGTCATTAATGCGGGATCATCACCGGCAGCAACTAATGCTTGTACCTGTTCTGGCGAAAGATTCTGTTGCAGCGGTTGATTCTTCACATCATTTTCTGAATAGACATACCCTCCAATACTCCAGGTTTCACGCTCATGAGTCGCTCCGGCATACGTAAGGAAACGAGTATAGTTACGATCTGTATATTGATACTCAATATTGATCCGCATTTCGGAAGTAATAGGAAATAAAGAAGTAAATACAATTTCTCCGGCATTGTAATCAATAACGTAATCTTTGTTCTCTCCACGCGTGAGCAAAATACCATTCACAAACACACGCTCACTACCTGATACCACTAGGACATACAACTCACCATTAGGACCTCGAAGTTTATAAGGCCCTTGATTTCCTTCTTGACCAACAAAAGTACTTTTCGCATACTGCCCGCGAACTAACGCTGCTGCTGCAAAAATGGAAGTTTTGGCTTCTAGTCGTCCAAATTCAAAATGAGTAGAAACACCCTGTACCTTTTTATTGAAATTCAAAAACTTTGATTTCCGATTCTCCAGGAATAAATCCCCAGCACGAATACTCCATTTGTCGCTAAAGAGCTCAATGAAAATCTGATCAAATTCATCTAATTTTTGAGAGTAACCACCCTCCTGCAAAGGAATATTACTATCCTGAATAGAAGCCCTAAGACTTACTTTATCCGATATTTTTCCAGTAATCTGTAAGTCTAAAGCAGAGTTGACAACTGCGTTTTGATTGTTTCCTATTGTAATTCCTCTCGTGATACTTCCCGAAGTTGTAAGTCCGTCAAAAGGAATAAAATTACGTTTCACATCCTGCTTCACCTTATATAAGCTTCCCTGTGCAGCTTCATTACTCACAATACGACTATCATCGTAGATGGTATAATCTTTGGTTAGAAAGCGAGGATATTTCAAGTAGTGTACGGTGAGAGAATCTATAGTGGTAAGTGCCGACTTTGATTTGAAAATCAACAGACCTTTTCCAAAATCGACAGTATAAGCAGTACTATCAATACCATTTCCTTTGATGTCAGTCAGTTTAAAAAAGGTAGGATTAATGCTCACACTATCAATACGAATGGTATCCTGAGTAACTTTTATTTTTTTGGTTTTGTATGACGTGCTGATATCCTGAGCCTGTAGCCCAGCATAAAAGAGAACACAAAACAATAAAAATAATTTTCTAAACATACTCCTATTAACTCCAAAAAACCAAAAGTAGTGTTAAAGTATCAAATTTTTAACGTGTTGAGGAGACTTGCGCGCAAATAAATAAAGGATTAGAATTAAAACCAAATAAAAAACCACCGGATTAAGAATAAGCCGATGGTTCACTATATATAATAAGGACAAAGTACTAAGAGTTCTCTGTTGTTACAATTTGCATTGTTTCACGGCTCACTTGTTTTAACAGCACATTCTTATTCTGTTCTACCATTTGAGCGGCTTTATCGTTAAAATGACGAATTGTATATAAGGACACATTTTCGTTATACGTTACTTTAAACTTTTTCGATAATATTTTATGAAGCTCATTAAAATTACCAAACTTATCATCCACACAAACAGAGAAGCTAATCGCTGAATTTTGAATCAAATGCACCTTCATTTTGTACAAATGCAGTAAGGCGAAAATTTCACTAATATTTTCCTCCATAATAAAAGAGAAATCAATAGAAGACAATGAAACCAACAATTGATCTTTCTTGACAATATAACACGGGAATTGAGGCTCAAGATCTGGTCCTTTACTTACGCGAGTACCCGGTAACATCGGATTGATAAAAGATTTCACAAACAATGGAATCTCTTTACGTTGCAAAGGTTGCAATGTTTTTGGGTGTATTACAGTAGCACCATAAAAAGCTAACTCAATGGCTTCACGATATGAAATTTGATTCAGCAACACCGCATTTTCAAAATAACGTGGATCGGCATTCATAACACCAGGAACATCTTTCCAGATTGTTACACTTTCGGCATTAAGACAGTAAGCAAAAATAGCAGCGGTATAATCAGAACCCTCACGGCCTAAAGTGGTGGTGAAGTGATTAGGGTCAGAACCTAAGAAACCTTGAGTGATATTCAGTGTCTTGCGTTTTACTTGAGTAGCGATATTTTCCTGAGTTTGTTCCCAATCTACGCTAGCGTCTCTGTAATTCGTATCCGTTTTAATAAAATTACGAACATCCAACCATTCATTAGCAACACCACTATGATTTAAATAATGACTTAGAATCGTAGTAGAAACAAGTTCACCATAACTCACAACCTGATCATAGACGAAGTTATAATTAGGCGATTTATTAATGCTTAAGAAATGTTCTAAATCCCCAAATAATTTATTAACATCATTGAAAACAGCATGACGCTCCTCTTCAAATAAATCCAATAAAATCTGATTGTGGTATTTTTTGACCTCCTGAATAGAAGACTGCAAAGAAGGCGATTTATCAAAATAATCCTTAATAACAACCTCAAGAGCATTCGTAGTTTTCCCCATAGCAGAAACCACTAATAAAACATCCTGAAAACCTACTTTTTGTAAAACATCATAGACGTTTTTTATCCCAGCGGCATCTTTAACTGAAGCCCCGCCAAATTTGAATACTCTCATATATTTGCAACAAAATTTGTTATTCCCTGTTCACTCATTTGTACCGTATACCAATCCTTTAATAGTGTAGCCCCCGATTTTTCGTAAAACGAAATAGCAGAAGTGTTCCAATCCAGAACCACCCATTCCATACGTCTTACTTTTTCTTCTTTGGCATATTTAATCACTTCACTATATAAAGCATTCCCTAAACCAGTTCCGCGCATTTTCTCCTTCACGATTAAATCTTCCAGATGAATCGTTTTTCCTTTCCATGTAGAATAGCGATTGTAGAACAATGCCATGCCTACAATTTCATCATCCACTTCAGCAACAAAAGTCTGGAATAAAGGTTCCGAAGCGAAACCATCACGAATTAAATCTTCAACAGTCACTACAACAGCATCAGGTTCTCTTTCAAAAGTTGCAAGTTCTTGGATTAACTGTAATACAGAAGCCATGTCACGAGCTTCACCTTTTCTAATAATCATAATAATTTGTATTGGTAGCTTTTCCTGCTTTTCCGCTATATCTTTTTAGGTCAGAACAAGCCCTAAAAAGGATGCCGCTTCAATCAGGGCTATTAAAAATTGAATTAAAATTAAACAAATGTACAATTCTGATAAACTATCCTGTAATAATTATTTCATTATAACAAAAATATCGATATTTGTGAACACAACTACAACGAAATAGTAATGGAAGAAAGGAATAAGACATTAGGTGAGTTTATCATCGAAAAACAAGAAGAATTTCAATTTTCCTCCGGGGAATTATCTAGATTAATCAATTCAATCAGATTAGCAGCAAAAGTAGTTAACTACAAAGTAAACAAAGCCGGATTAGTCGATATCGTTGGTGCAGCCGGAGAAACGAATATTCAGGGAGAAGACCAGCAGAAACTAGATGTGTATGCGAATGAAGTTTTTATCCAAACCTTAATTAATAGAGAAATTGTTTGTGGAATCGCTTCCGAAGAAAACGATGATTTCATCACAATTCAAGGAAAAGATAAAAGCCATAACAATAAATATGTAGTATTAATGGACCCATTGGACGGATCATCAAATATTGATGTGAATGTATCAGTAGGAACGATTTTTTCTGTTTTCAGACGTATTACACCAGTAGGAACACCCGTAACGATAGACGATTTCTTACAACCGGGAGTCAATCAAGTTGCAGCAGGATATGTTATTTATGGAACTTCTACAATGCTAGTATATACTACAGGACATGGAGTAAATGGATTCACATTAAACCCTGCAATTGGAACATTCTATTTGTCACACCCCAATATGCAATATTCAAAAGATGGAAAAATATATTCCATCAATGAAGGGAATTACGTTCATTTCCCACAAGGAGTAAAAGATTATATTAAATACTGTCAGTTAGAAGAAGGAGATAGACCCTATACTTCACGCTATATTGGAAGCCTCGTATCCGATTTCCATCGTAATATGATTAAAGGCGGAATCTATATCTACCCAACCAGTGCAAAAGCACCCAATGGTAAATTGAGATTATTGTACGAATGTAACCCGATGGCCTTTATTGCAGAACAAGCAGGAGGAAAAGCATCCGATGGTTACGGTAGAATCATGGAATTACAACCTACAGAATTGCACCAGCGTGTCCCATTCTTTTGTGGAAGCTACAATATGGTAGAAAAAGCCGAAGAATGCATGAAGAATGCAAAGGGATAATTCCCTTAATAGATCGTAAAAACAAAACTCCTGATGATAACAATGCCATCAGGAGTTTTGTTTTTTATTCACTTTCAAGATTATTCGTTTTTTGCATAAAACACACACTTTGATGTTAAAGTCATTACTATTATCATAAAAGTGACTAATTTACATTTGTATATTAAATATTTTATATAGATTTGAGTTCCGTAAAATAATCGTTTTATACGATATAAAATAACATTGTAAACACAATAGTGCCCCTACCATTTTTATGTTTACCCCTATTGTTTCAAGACAATGGTGGCATAATTTAAAAAGTATGAAGAAAACTATACTCTTTTTGCTTTTGTTCCCTATGGTACTATTGGGACAAAGCACCAATCAGAATTACGTTAAGACCACGAATTATCGTGAAGCAGGTGGTACCAATCCACAATCACAGGTAACCTATTTCGATGGATTAGGACGTCCTATCCAGACCATTGCACAACAACAATCCGGAACGGGAACCGATATGATTACTCATATTGAGTATGATGGTTTTGGCCGTCCCGTAAAGTAATATTTACCCTATGCGGGAAATACTACCGACATGAGCTTTCAGCCCAACGCACTAAATGCGACACTCAATTTTGCACAATACACTGGACAAAATCCTTACAGTGAGAATTTTTACGAGAATTCCCCTTTAAATCGTGTGCGTAAAAAAGGAGCTCCAGGTCTAGATTGGCAAGGGAATACCACCGATGATAATGATCATACTGTAAAATATGAGTACTCTAGTAATGCCGAAAAAGAAGTAAAATTCTACGATGCCAAAACCACATGGAATGCTAGTGCAGGGTTGTATGACATTCAACTCCTCGATCGTGGATATTATGCCCCAGGTACATTGTCAAAAACTATTATCAAAGATGAGAATTGGATCAGTGGAACAGATAACACGACCGAAGAATACAAAGACAAACAAGGACGGGTGGTGCTCAAAAGAAACTATGAATCCGATGCCGGTGAAAGCCGTCGAGATCTAGGATTACATAATACTTACTATGTCTATGACTTGTATGGAAATTTAACCTATACCATTCCACCCTTAGCCTCAAGTCCATTGACTCAATTGGATCTCTTATGTTACCAATACAAACACGACCACCGCAACCGAATGGTGGAGAAAAAAATACCAGGCAAACAATGGGAGTTCATTGTTTATGATCCATTGGATCGTCCAGTGGCAACGGGTCCTGTCTTTACTCCTTTTGGTGGAGATCAAACAGGGTGGATGATTACCAAATATGATGCCTTTTCTCGAGTAGCCTATACCGGATGGTATGCCGGTAATACGCCCCGTGCTACTATGCAATCCCAAGCAAATGCTACTGCTACATTTTCGGAAAAAAGAGTGACTTCCAATACCGTTGATGGAGTTACAATTGGTTATTCTTCCGCTACTTTTCCTTCCAGTGGAATCAAATTATTAGCAGTCAATTATTATGATAATTACACTTATCCTTTAGCGCCCACTGTTCCTGGACAAATTGAAGGACAAACGGTTTTAACAACTGTCAAAGGTTTGCCTACAGGCAACTGGATACGCACCCTAAATTCCCCTGCTTCAATTGCCTATGAACTAAGCCATACGCTGTATGATGAAAGGAGCAGGCCTATTTCGATGTATACCAAAAATCCTTGGGATGGTTATTTCCAAATTAATTTGAAGCTTGATTTTAGTGGAAAAACACTTTTTACCAAGACTTTGCAGAAGTTTGATACCAATGCTGTAGTCACTTCGGTTACGGATACCTATACCTATACGGCGCAGGATCGTTTATTAACCCACAAACAACGGGTGGATGGCTTGGCCGAACAATTAATTGTCTCCAATAGTTATGATGCCTTAGGACAACTTATTGCAAAAAATGTGGGTGGAAATGATGTTTCGGGAGCAACGGGATTACAGAAAGTAGATTACCGCTACAACATTCGCGGTTGGTTAACCGATATTAATAACGAAGCAACATCGGGTAATGCCGGATTAGTATTGGGTGCAGGAGATTTATTTGGTTTTAAAATCAATTACAATCAAGTTACCGACAGTCAGAATGGTGTCGTGGTTTCATCATCTTCCAGTGCATTCAATCAGGTAAGACCGTTGTACAATGGTAATATTGCTGAAACTTTTTGGAAAACAACCAATGATAATGTGCTGCGAAAATATGGATATCTATACGATAAACTCAACCGTCTGAGGGCTTCCTATTACCAAAAACCAGAAACACAAAATCCTTATCCCAATTCTTATAACGAGTCTATGGGTTATGATAAAAATGGAAACATTAAATTCCTGCAACGCAATGGAAACCTAGATTCTCATCTGTTTAACATCCTGATGGATAATCTAGAATATTCCTATACCGGCAATCAATTGAATAAAGTGATAGATTTCACGAATAATCCCGCAGGTTTTAAAGATGATAGTAATGGTATTACGGACCCTGAAGATGATTATGCTTATGATGCCAATGGAAACATGACCTTGGATCAGAATAAGGGTATTAATAAAGTGGTATACAATCACCTGAATTTACCAACAGAAATCACCTTCTCTGGAAGCGCCACTCGAAAAATTAATTATCTTTATAATGCTAACGGGGTAAAATTGCAAAAAACGTTCATTAATGGAAACCGAACCACCGTGACCAATTATTTAAACGGTTTTCAGTACAATGGCAGTGTATTATTATTTTTCCCACATGCTGAAGGTTATGTTGCCCGAACAGAAAACCTGAGCGGACAGGCTTTTTTCAATTATGTATTCAATTATAATGACCATTTGGGCAATGTACGGGTGAGTTATACACTCGATCCATTGACCAATATGCCTAAAATTATTGATGAAAATAATTACTATCCTTTCGGATTAAAACAGGCCGCCTATAATACAGAAGAATATGCGTATTTCTCCTCAAACAATGGTGGAAGTGGTTATTATAGTCCTGTTTTAGGAATTATTGAAGCAGGGGCAATCAGTCCCTATAAATATAAATTCAATGGGAAAGAATTGCAAAATGAGTTGGGGCTTAACTTGTACGATTTTGGAGCCCGTAATTATGACCCAGCGATAGGGAGATGGATGAATATTGATCCATTAGCGGAACAGGGGAGACGATGGTCTCCTTATACTTATGCAATGGATAATCCTATATACTTTATTGATCCAGATGGAATGTGGCCTTGGCCTTCATGGAATAGTGTAAAAACAACATATAAATCAAGTACTAAAAATGTTAAGGCCTACGTAAATAAACAAGTTGCTGAAATAAAATACGACCTGTCTAAGGCTAGTGAAAAAACAGGATTTACTCATGCTGCAAAGTGGTTCGAGACAAAAGCAACAAGCATCAGTAATGGGTTTGACCTAACAGTCAAGAATCCAGACAATGCTAATAAAGGAATGTCTGAAAAGCCACAGGGCAGCCGAGATGTAAAAACCGCAGTAGTAGACGTCCTTGCACAGTTATCCACTTTCTTAACGCCGGGTGGCTTTCCTACTGATGATAGTGATAATACGGATAATAGGACTTCCTCAGACAGCAATGAGGCAACAAATACAACAATGAGTGCTTCTACGAATTCTGAAGACCAAACAGTGGAGATTGCCTCTAAAAATTTTAAAGCTACTGACCCAATTAGAGGCAATTCGTCACAAGTTCTTACTTTAACAAAAAAAACTACTGTTAATAAATCAGCTTTAGATAGTGTTAAATCAGCACACACTAAAGACTCCCTAAGAGCAATGGAAGACAAAAAAAATAAGGATATAGAATATAATAAAAATAGATACTATTAGAATATGAAAAAAGTTTTAAGTTTTATGTTAGTTTTTATGTTTTTTGCTTGTAATAATAAGAATGATAAGGAGTCTGTACCTAAAAAAGATAAAAGTAAAAATTATAGATTTGATTTCCCAGACACTTTGATAGTTAACAAGAAATACAATGGTGTACTATATTACGAAAGTAAATTAGATTCAATTTCAACCAAAATCGGAGATTTAGAAAATTATAGATATTCTCGATTACTTATTACTAAAACGGATAAAATTGCCTCTACTAACGACGAAATATTCAAAAAGATTAAAGATACTTTTTGGGCAAAGAATAATAGGGAAATAATATTTACAGATGTTGTCTTTGATAAGATTGGTGTATTTTATCTTGAAGGTTATATATATAATCTCGCTGGAGTTAAATTAGCTAAAAAAGATGAGAATGGAGAAAATATGTACGATATGATTGAAGAATTTGAGCCAGTTATTCATAAAGTTATTGTTATAGAAAAACCATAAATAACAATCATATGAAACAGCTTTTAATTATATTATGAATTTCTTTACTTTTTATATCATGTGTAAAAACAAATAAAAATATTAATAATGAAGATTTAAATAGCTTGCTATCAAACAATATTAGAAAATACCATCAAACAAAGGATAAAAAGTATCTTGACTCTGCATATATGGAATTATCTAACAATAAAGATTATATAAAAGAAGGTTTAGTCGGTAAGAACTCACTACCAATTATATCATTATTATTAAATCTAAAAAAATATAATGAATTAGAAAAGCTATTAATTAATAATAATAATAAGTATAATCGACTTAACACTTTAAATACTGTTCGATTTTTAAAATTAAAAGACTTAGATAGAGAAAAAGCAAATTTTCATATTAAAAAAAGTATTATAATGATTCAAGATACTATAAATAAAGCACCTAATGATTCTCTATTATATGCAGATTATTTTTCTATGAAGGTACTTTTAATAGGTAAAAAAAATACTCTAAAAGAAATTGATAGTATGCAAATAGCGAACAAAAATTACTCTGATTTATTTTATAATAATATTTTAAAAAATGCTGTTGAAAATTATTCAGAGTAACAATATGTTCCTTGTTAATTAATTGAAATTAACAGAATCCCAAGAGCTACTTCATATGGAATAATGGAAAAGATAAAAGCCCAGAATTTTAATTATGAAAAATAAAGAATTTAATTTATTAGAGTGGCACGATGCAACTCTAAAATGTATTAACATAGATAGAAGTAATCCTGGTTACAATGACAGTATAGAAATAGATATTGTTTGGCCTTCAGGAGGTGAAAATAAACTTATTTTTAAGGATGTTTATTCTGCAAATTTCTCTTTAAATTTTGGAGTAATTGCAGAGGAATCAATATTAGGTGCTTCTATTATTGATAACTCAAATGTAGAAATAATAAAGATTAAAGAAAAATGGAGTAAGCTTTATGACGGTATAAAGGATTTATATGGCTTTGAAATTAAAACAGCTTCAACAGCAAGTAATATCAAAATATTTGCTCTATCATTTAGTTTAGAAAATGTATAATCATTATATTTAATAGTCAACAAAGAAGATTAGTAACAAAAATATAGATATAATGGCAAGGAGCAGTATGGGAACAAAAATAATTAATACTATGAAAAAAAATTATTTAATTGTAGCTATACTTTTCTTATCCTCATTAAATGCACAAACCTTACGAAGCGATTATTGCAAATGTGAAATAAAGGGAAGTAAAATACCTGACCAATCAACCATTAACAAAATTAGTTTAACCTCGAATTATTTGGAAGGGAAGCTTCATTTGAAAATCACAAATAATTCAAAAGATACAATCTACATATTTAAAAGCTATTTTGATAATGGTATCAGCAATTCTGAGTATTTGTATCGGTATGACAAGAAGAGTAATACTGTCAATATCTCTTTTGTGCCTTTACTTCCATACTTGTCTACCAAATATTCTGATAGAATAGTTTTAAACGATAGAATTATAACAGATAATCAAGTTGTCTATGATTTTTATAAAATACTTCCCTTTAGTGAGTACTCATTTAGCATAGCTGCTTTGAATTTTAGAGAAAAAAAGGAGTTTATAAAAGACTTTGACACCTCTACATTAAATAAATTTGAAAAAATAAAGGGAATTAAAAAGAAAAAATGGATTAAAAAAAATCCATCGTTTTTTATAAATATTGCATATTATGATAATGTGGAAGTTTTATGCAATTCAGATTTATATTATCTGAAAGAATTAAAATTTAATGATGCTGCCAAAAATTTTAAAGTTATCCGTTGTGAAGTAAACTAAATTTGGGAAAATTAATTTTGCCTTTGATAAAATTCCAAATACTGTTATCGAAGTGAAAGTTCCAGAAAATATAATGAACACTGTCACACATTTCTCAGCTGATGGAATGCCTGCTGTTGCAGTACTTGCTGAACAATTACAAAATATTTATAATATTACACCATCAAATTCTAGTATTATACCTTAAAAATAAAAAACTATGTTAAAAATAAAAGCTAAAATTTATCTATATCAATACAAAGCAAGAAAAACACCATTTAATTCTGGATATAGACCTTTATTTAATTTTGAAAATGACATTAAAATTTCAGGCAATATTGAGTTAATCAATACTGATTTATTTTATCCTGGCTTGCAAGATGAAGTATTCATTACATTTATAAGTGATTCTGTAAGCAAGAATGATATAAAATTAGACACAATTTTTTCTTTTGATGAAGGTTTGAATATCCTTGGTGAGGGACAAGTAGTAGAAGTTATAAAATATCATTAAAACATAAGCTTTTCACATCTAAAAGATAATTGATTGAAAAAATAAAACTCGAGCAATTGTTCGGGTTTTTTGCTTTATAGTTCTGTTATATTTTTAGCAAAGAAGTCTTTCTGTTTCTTCTGCAACAAATATATTTTCTTCTGCAAATTTAAAAGTTAACGGAAATACTACAATGCAACATTATTAACAGAGATTATTCAGTCAGCATATGAAGCACTTAATGATGGCAGTGCTATTCTAGTACATTTACAATGGATAAATGGACTAGAAACAGCTAAATACGATAAGCAAGGCATCGGTTTAAATTATAAATTAAGCCCAGAAAAGGAAAGAAGTTCTACCAGTGGTGATTATGTAGGTGTGAGAAAAGGAAATGAATACGAAGTTACTGTAGAAATTGCAAAACAAGGATTTGGCTCTGAAAACAAATTATTTAATTTAGCTGAGGCTTTAACACATGAGTCCTATCTTCATGTTGAAGGTCAAGCTAAAGATTACTTAGACGATGAATCAGAAAATAATTCACATCTTCCCAAAGAATACAGAAAATACGGAACACATGCGGACCATTATTATATAAGTATGGAAGTTCTTAAAAACCCTAATGGAAGTATGGCAAAATCTTATAATCAAAGAGCAATGAATACATTACAAGAAATTTCAAAATCATTAAAAGTGATAACCTTTATATATATTTTCGTTTTAATCTTTTATATTATTTTATAGTACATTTTATTTAGAATTTTAAACTAACAGAAATCAACGTTATAAATGATGGTTTCTCACAAGTAGAGATTAATATGGTAAATAATGCAATATCTCATATAGTTTCCAATACTGAAAATCTTGATTTTAATAATAATGATCTATTCAATGGAAAAACATCTGCAAATTATACAGCGCCTGATGACAAACCTAATACATTTACTCAAGTTAAAGCAAATGAAGGTTTAAGACCATATTTAGGTCGTGATGAATCACCGGCATATACTTCTGGTAATAAAATAACATACAATTTATTTAGTTCGCTTTGGACACAAACAGGACAATTTACAGTAAACAATATACAAAATGCAGCTGTTCACGAAGGGAATGGACATATGATAAAAGGTATTACCTGGTCAAGGTGTAGAACATGCAGAAGCTTATAACATCCAAATGAAACATAGCACATGGAAAGGCACAACTTCAGAATGGAAAAATAAAGTTAAAGAATCACGTAAACTTATATTAAATGGGAAATTATAAACAAACAATAATCGTATTAAGTCTTATAGTTTTATGCGTAAGCTGTAACAATAAAACTCAGAATGATTTAGGGAAATCATCTATATACTCAAAACTAGAAAAAGTTATAATATCTGATTCAATGGATTTTCCAAGCATTCATTTTATTATATCCTTTAAGAATAAAAGCGATAAAAATATAATCCTATTTACAAATTCATTTTATAAAAAAGAATCTTATGAAAATGCGGGTTTAATATTATCAATAGATAATATTACGACCCCAATTGGAGCAATGTTGAAATATGACTACATAAGCGTTGATGCATCGAGTGAAATGAAAATTATATTTTCTTATTCTCCACAATACCCAAACAAATGGGTGAAAATAGATCCTAAAAAAAATACTAGACAAGAACTTTTACAAATAGTAAAAAAAATCCATCTAAAATATCATTATGATAAAGAATTAAATGACAAAGCTCTATTAGAATCGAAAAATAAACGATTCACTATTAATGAAGACTTTATAATTAATCAAAAAGAGTATGAAATTATGTATAAAAATGATATACCAATGGAAGAAGTTATAGAGCTATTAAAATAATCCCCATTAATAAAGTATAAAACTAAGAACATTAATATGGGTAGTAATTTGAAATACATATTTTAGAGAGATTATGAAAAGAATTATTAAATTTCTAATTATTGTTATGTTCTGTTTTAGTTGCACTAACACAAATAAAGAAAATAATAAAAAGACATTGGAATCATTTTTCTCAAAAACAAATTGGGAAGATTTTAATTCAAAAACCTTATCTGAAAATGAATTAAATCATTTTATTAATGATAAAATAGATTTTTTTAATAGAGAATCTTTTTTCTCTTATATAAAAAAAAACAAAATAGATTTGCCTTATGATGATTTTTATTTAATTGAAATAGAGAATCCTAATGGAGAAAGAGCTGATGCAAAAAAAATAATTGTAATAAATCATGATAATAAATTAACTTATTTAGGCTTTAAAAAATTAATTAATTGGTCTAAAATTGATTTATCTAGCAATGAAATCAACGAATATAAGTTTGAAAAATTAAAGAGTGGAACACAGAATAATAGTAATAGTTATATACTAACAACACATATAACATCAGACACTTATTAATACCCAAACTAAATTCTATAATAATAAAAACCACTTCTTAATGAAGTGGTTTTTAAAATTTATTAATATGAAAAATATAATTATATCAAGTTTTGTTTTATTATTTATTTTTTGCTTTAGTATGCACAATTTAAAAGCACAATCAAAAACAGATGTTGAAGATGTTTTTAAGATGCAGTTATTCTTAAATAAGAGAAATATAATTTTCACGAGAGGTGATAATTCTGCAATTAAAAATGATTCATTATATAAATCATTTAAAAATTTAATTAGTTTAAAAATTGATACTCTTAAAATTGACAATGATATTGAAGGCTTACAATATGATATGAATTATAAATTTTATAAAATAAAAGATTTGAATATTTCTTATAATAAAGAATTAGTTGGTCATGAAAATAGCTATATAAGTGTAGTCTGTTGGGATCCAGATTATTGTATTCTGGCTATTAATGAAAAAACTGGGGCTTCTTATCGATTAACAGGTTTTGATACAAATGATTTTCTTAGTTTTCTATCTGATTTTAAAGAGAAATACAATCATCAAAATAAGAAAAATTTAAAAACGTCAACATTTTTAAATAATTATAAAGTACAGGATCTAGATTTTAAATGTATGTATAAAGGATTAAGAAGTAAAGAAATGGACCGGAATAAATACCCTTGTCTTAGAAGATGTAATGATCCTATGGAAATAAGTTAATAACACTATTAGAGTTCATGAAATAATGATAAAAATACTTATTCTATTTACGTGTTGCTTTAGTATGCACAATCTAAATGCACAATCAAAAACTGATGTTGAAGATGTTTTTAAGATGCAGTTATTCTTAAATAAGAGAAATGTAATCATAGATAAAAAAAGTAATTCAATTATCAAAAATGATTCATTATATAATCTTTTTAAAGGTTTGATTAATCTGAAAATTGATACACTTCAAATATCTAATAAACTAGAGGGACTTCACTATGATATAAATTTTAAATTCTATAAAATCCACCAATCTACAATTAGTTATAAAAAGGAATTAATAAATCAACAATATAACTATATAGGTATTGTATGTTGGGATCCAGATTATTGTATTCTAGCAATTAATCAAAAAACGGGAGCAAGTTATAGATTAGCAGGTTTTGATACTAATGATTTTCTTAGTTTTCTATCTGATTTTAAAGAGAAATACAATCATCAAAATAAGAAAAATTTAAAAACGTCAACATTTTTAAATAATTATAAAGTACAGGATCTAGATTTTAAATGTATGTATAAAGGATTAAGAAGTAAAGAAATGGACCGGAATAAATACCCTTGTCTTAGAAGATGTAATGATCCTATGGGAATAAGTTAATAAATATTATTAGAATTCATGAAACCATGATAAAAAAAATATTTATTCTATTTATTTGCGTTCTTAGCATAAACGCTATAAATGCACAATCAAAAACTGATGTTGAAGATGTTTTTAAAATGCAGTTATTTTTGAATAAAAAAAACTCTATTTTTAGAAATATGAATCATTCTGTAATAAAAAATGATTCCTTATACAATATTTTTAAAAATTTAATTGATCTAAAAATAGATACACTTCAAGTAGAAAACAATTTAGAAGGAATTCTTTATGATATAGATTATAAATTTTATAAAGTATCTGATGCAAGAACTTCTTTCAATAGGAAATTTATTAATGATGATTTTAGATATTTAAATATCTCTTTTGGCATGGATAATTTTTTCATCCTCGCGGTTCATCAGAAAACTGGAGCGAGTTATAGATTAGCGGGGTTTGATACTAATGATTTTTTAGGTTTTTTATCTGATTTTAAGGAGAAGTATAATCATCAAAATATGAAAAACCTAAAAACGACAACATTTTTAAATAATTATAAAGTACAGGATCTAGATTTTAAATGTATGTATAAAGGATTGAGAAGTAAAGAAATAGACCGGAATAAATACCCTTGCCTTGAAAGATGTAATGATCCAGTGAGCATGCATCAATTTAGTACTAAATAAAGAATAATAAATATATAATAATATTTTAAAATTCGCTGTTGAAAATTATTCAGAGCAACAATATGTTCCTTGTTAATTAATTGAAATTAACAGAATCCCAAGAGCTACTTCATATGGAATAATGGAAAAGATAAAAGCTCAGAATTTTAATTATGAAAAATAGAATAATTATAAAAGGAAAAGAAGATGAGTTGATTTTATCTGTAACATTAAAAGATATTTTATTATGCATTGAAAATCCTATTTCATATAATTGGAAAGTATTATGGTTTGAAGGTATTGGTCAATTAGACAGAACCATTAAAGAGGTTGAAGATATTATAAATCATTCTGTTAATGGTCAATTTTATAGTTTTCAAGAATTAATAAAATTATCTAATAATTTAGAACAATTATTAGAAGTTGTAATCATTGGAGATAGGGATATTAATAAATTAATTCGTTATAATGATGATAATGAAATGTATCATAAATGTGAATATGTCATTGAATTAGTAGATTCCTCTTTTTGGGAAATTACTAGTTCAGAATTAAAATCTATTCAAATAATGAAAAATAACTTTGAAGGAGTATCTGATATTAAATAAGGTATTGTGAAAAATTATAAATGAAAGAACTCAACAATAAATTAGAAGAAATTCAAAAAAATATATGTGAAAAATATGGATTAAAATATGAATCCACTTCACTTGACCTAAAAATAGGTATTTCTTTAAGTGTAAAAGAAAATATACAGCCTATTCACGCATTAAGACACCCATCTATAAATGGTACTACTGGATGGTACATTTGGTCTGGGGAGTATTCCGAAGACAGTGGTTTTTTTAAGCCTTTACATGCTATTCATCTTGAAGAATGGTGCCCGTTAATGTTACCCTATTTAGGATTACCACCTGGCTCACGGGTATTGATTACTGAAGATGGAAATTATGTTGATGTTTGGGAAGATAATTCTTTATTGAATATTTAATTGATTTTTTATACTATCCTTGTCTAAATAAATGCTCAGACCCGCAAAAACACGCTCTTACCATACTGGATAAAAACCATTATTATCCTTTTGGATTAAAGCATTCCGCCTATAATACAGAAGAATATGAGTATTTCTCCTCAAACAATGGTGGAAGTGGTTTTATTATAATTGGGGTTGTATTAATTTATCTAGGTTTAACAAAAAAATAGTATGCGAAAAATTATATACCTAACATTTATTATAGTCTTCTTTAGTTGTAATAAAAATAATAATGAAAAGATAATTTTAACTTCTGGCCTAGGAATGGATCCTGATGCTTTGCGTTTTGGTATTGAAGTTAGGAAAGATTCTGTTTTTTACTGTGAAGAAATCCCTAATCAAAAGGGGGAATATAATTATTATAAATCTCATTTTAATTCCAATGATTTTTTAAATCTAAAAAATGAATTAGAATCATCATTTAAAGAAGAAGTAATTTTACATGATATTGTTGATGCAAAACCATACCAATTAAATTTGAATCTAAATAAAAATAATAAAACGATATTATTTCATAATTCATTTTTAAACAACAAACAAATGAAAGCTATTGATGCAATTATAGAATTAAAAAAATTAAATTTTGACTGTAGTGAATTTCATAAATTCCCAATGGAATTATTAAATGAAAAATTACCTGAGCCACCTGTACTTATTCAAAAAGATGAGAAAAAATTTGTTTTTGATAAAATATTAACAAGTAAAATGGCTGAAAAAAACTATGAATTGCCTTTGCAGTATAATAATATAATGCTTTTTGGAAAATGTAAAGACGATAAAATCGGACTAGTATATATGAGCGAATTAAGAGGTATTCATAAATTTAAATATAAAAACTTAGAATTTTCAGCTTTTTTAGAAAAAGCTCTAAATCAAGAAATTGATATCAGCTACGAAGATAAAATTGATTGTTTTGAGATTGATAAAACAGTTTCATTATTATACAAAGAAAACAGTTTTGATAAATTTTTAGATATAATCGGTGATAAAATTGACACTACTACATATAGTCTAAAAATTGATCCAAATAAAAAAGAAATTAACAGTATATTATACTTTTGTTTTTTAAACAATTATTTAGCTTCTTTTGATGATTATATTGGTTTTTTCTATATCCGAAAATCTAGTTTGCTTTACACAGAAACAAAATGAAAAAATATATCATTGAGAAAATCATCAGTATTTTTATAATACTAAGTGTAATCTCATGTACTTCTGTAAAGACTAAAACTAAACATGATTCTCAATTAATACAAATTATATTTGAAGACTATATAAAAGAGCATAAAGAATATAAGCCTGATAGAGAATTAAAGGCTGTCGAAATCTATGTGAGAAAAGAAAAATCAGATGGTCTAACAGTTTCTATCTTTGATATTCCTATTGATAATATTACCATTAAATCTGAACAAGAAAAACTGATTGGTCAATACAATAATATCTTGTTTGAAATATATGGATTAGATAATTTGGAAGACAAAAAAAAATCTTTCTTTCAAAATCCAAATTTCCATATTGATACAACTACAATGTTGATTAAAAAACTTTCAGACGAATGGGAACCGTATGTATACATACAATATGATTTTAAAAAGAACTATAAAACTATAAGATACCTCGATGGGAGAAAAATAGAACAAAAATTTAAATTTTAATTAGCTAATTAAAAAAGGAAAGGTTTAATAAGGAATTCACATTATGACAAACATTAAACTATTATTTCAATTTCTATTATAAATGTGTTTTTATTGGAGAAAAATGACACTTTAGCATTAAACCCTATTAAACAAAATTTTTATCATATCAATGGAGTATTAGATAAATCTATTTTAATAAAATATAAATCAAAAAATTATATACTTAACAAAATAGATAATACTACTAAAAGTATTGTCATTAATTATAATCCAAATGCTGAAGACAAATGAAAGTTAAAGTAATAAAATTAGAAATAAAGAATGTTGAGAAGTCTGTCATTAACTCAAAAATGGAAGGCTTTTTGAATATTGGAGATGAATATATAGTTTATGGTCTTACAATGCAAAAAAATATTATGTATGTGCAAATATATATAGATAATAAATTGATTAGTATTCCAATTGAGTTATTTGAAGTAATTGATTCTAGAGTTTCAAGATATTGGTTAGTGACCTATACGAATATTACAACACGCTTTTGGCCAAATGAATTCTATCAAGAATATTTTCACGATGATTTGTTTGAAGAGGTACCAGAGACTGTTTCTAAATTTAATGATGTAAGAAATAAAATTGAAAATGAATTTAACAATTAAAGTGGTAGTGTATCAGATTAGGTGTTTTATATATATCAACAATGTAACTAACTGAAAGAGAATATAAATTTGTAATTTTTGAATAGTAAAAGAGTCGGACATACTTTTACAAAACGTAGGGCAGAAAATACTAATCAACTGCAATTACAAGCTGAAAATAGTGGGCAAGCTCAAGGACAATGGATGAATAACTCAGCGGCAGAGCAATTAATTTTTGATAATTTAGATAATCTAAAAAATGGTGCTATAAATATTGAGATACCTAAAGGTGTTGGCAGAATAGTAAATCCAGATGGAACTTTTACGCCAGCTACACACGCCAGAGTTGTGCCAAGTGGTTCAGGAGTAAAAACAGCGTATTCTTTTAACCCTTAAAAATTAATTAAATGGAAATAGAACCTTTATTAAAACAAATATCTACAGATTTATTTTTAGAGTATGAGCGCCAAGATTGGGGAATAATCAATTCTTGTTCAGATAGGGTGGAAGAATTCATAAATTATTTTAATAAAAATAATGAATTCCCTACCAATATTCAGTTTGAGTTATTTGAATTGATTGTAGCATCTTTTAATGACCTAATATTAGAACATAAAGAAGATAACACCACAACTAATTTATTTGTGAATTTTGTTGTCAGTAACTCAAGGAAGCCATTTTTGGACATTATAGATTATTGGAAAGGAATATATAATGAAGAGGAATTTCCAGTGGCTAAATACTTCCCAGTTATCAAGTGATGTTTACCCCCTGCTGGCGCGAGCATCTTGCTCGTGAACACAAAGCGAATTGACAAAGAAAAATATAAATTTAAAAGTTAACGGAAATACGACATGACTAAATATCTTTTATTACTTATGCTTTGTGTCTCTTCGTGTAAAGAAGACAAAAATGATGACATACAAAACATCTCCGATGCCAAAATTAAAAATGGTAAATATAAATTCTATAAAAAGAATGGAGAATTAGACAAAGTATTGGAATACATAAATTTATGTGGAACACAGTACTTAAATCAAGGGTGGTATTTTAAGAATAATATGGATACATTATTTGGAAAAAGTAATTTTTATAAAATATCTGTTGAAAAAAGTATTCTTAAATCCGATGAGAATTCAAGAATAATCATAAAATATAAACCTTTTATGAAAAATTCTATTAGTGTTTTACTTTTAGGTAACAAAAATATAGACGATAATTTTTGTAATCTTGCAAAGATTCGCTTGGATACTTTATACTTTGTTGATAATAAGCTCGAATTTAATCAAAGTTTTAGAAACAAAGGCACTAAAATGATTGGAGGATATATAATTGAGTTTAAGAAAGTGCCTGAAAAAATAAACAACCATAATGTTTATGATGAAAGGAGAGTTTATTTTAAGATCCCTTTTGAGGTTAAATAGTGATGCAGATATGCCAGATAATGTATTATCAGATCAGTAGCATTTTAAATAACACTTCACAGATTAAGATAGAAATAAAAAGAGCCCGATATCGGGCTCTTTTTATTTATTCATGTTTTGCATTTCAAAGATAAAAGTATCTAGATCTACATCTAATCCTAGTAAAAACAAAGCTTTGTCTACGATGTAATCTACATTTCCGGGCGTAAACCCTAATGCTAGACTAAAACGTTTTAAGATATCATTTTGTTTAGGGCCAAGATTATTATCGGCATAAATCATCTTGGTCAAATCGTACAAACGTTCCAATCGTTGAAGGTATAAATACGGAGCATTTATAGGATATTTCAAAGGATCAACCAGAATCTCACGGTATTCCTCCACGGAGATGTCTAAACGCTGCGCCAGTTTATCCAAAAAAAGTCGCTCATCATTATTAATATGACCATCAGCCAAAGCAACACGAACTATAGCAGAGAAATGCCCTCTGTTACGTTCTTTAAAACCACTATCAAATAAATCGGAAAAAGACATAAAATTGTTTTTTAGTAGTATAAATATAAACATAAATATGCAAAAAGACTAGAGTAAACTTTAAAACAACAGAGAGAAATGATGAATTCTTAGTGAGAATCTGGATTTATTGGGGGAATAAGCAAAATAGAATAATGAAATTCAAAAATAATTGTAAATTTGATACTTTAAACCTACACCCAATGTCAGAATTCTGGATTTATTTTAATATAGGCCTGAGGCACGTTCTCGATATTAAAGCCTATGATCATGTACTATTTTTAACTGCCCTTACCGTTCCTTATGCTTTCAAAGACTGGAAGAGAGTATTACTATTAGTAAGTTTATTCACCCTTGGACATACCCTAGCCCTGGTGTTGTCTGTGTTCGGCGTAATATTTATTAAAGTAAACCTGGTAGAATTTTTAATACTAGCAACCATATTAATAACCGCAATATTTAATTTATTCACGGCAGGAAAATCATCCAAGAAAGAAAGTATTAGTGTAGCTGCATTAATTACCCTATTTTTCGGAATAATACACGGACTCGGTTTTTCCAATTATTTCAAAACAATATTAGGCGGAACAGCAACCGATAAAATAATGCCATTGTTGGAATTTGCATTAGGAATTGAAACGGCACAAATCATTGTAGTAATCATCGTTTTAATACTATCATTCATTGTGCAAAGCTTCTTTAGATTTTCGAGAAGAGACTGGATGCTAGCCATGTCAGCCTTTATTATAGGAGTAGTATTGCCTATGGTTGTAGCAAGCGAAATTTGGTAAAAGATTAACGTAGATAAATTCGTTTATAACAAAAGGCACACTACTTTAGTTTGCTGAAATTTTTTAGCTTTGAATAAAGCATGAATATAAAAAAATTAAATAAATACGATAAAGCCTATTTGCGCATTGCAAAAGAATGGGGACAACTATCCTATTGCAAACGCAAGCAAGTAGGGGCAATTATTGTAAAAGACCGCATGATTATATCAGACGGTTATAACGGAACACCATCAGGATTTGAAAACTGCTGTGAAGATGATGGAGGATATACTAAATGGTATGTACTTCATGCAGAAGCAAACGCAATACTGAAGGTTGCAAGATCAACACAATCCTGTGAAGGAGCAACACTATACATTACACTTTCACCCTGTAAAGAATGTAGTAAATTAATACACCAATCTGGAATAAAACGCGTTGTGTATCATGAGGGATACAAAGATACGTCAGGGATTGATTTTCTATTAAAAGCAGGCGTTGAAGTAGAGCATATTTCTAGTTTAGAATAACGATGAAAAACAATAAAAAATACTTACCACTAATTGTTTTTGCAGCACTTGCAATAGGAATAGTAATAGGAGGGATGCTTAATTACCCTTCTAAAGTTTCTGGTTTTGCGGGCAATACCCATAGGAACAAATTAGACCGGTTGATTGATTTTATTGAAAACGAATACGTTGACAACGTCAATACCGACTCGATCATCGACTTAACGGTAAACAATATCTTAGGACAACTCGATCCACATTCAGTATACATTGCTTCAAATGAAGTAGAAGGAATTGCCGAAAGCATGAAAGGAGACTTTGTGGGAATAGGCGTTAATTTCTATATGTACAAAGATACACTAGCCGTTATTAAACCAATTGAGGGAGGGCCATCCGAAAAAGCAGGGATTAAACCCGGCGATCGAATCCTACAAGCAGGTTCGGCTGTGCTTTATGGTAAAAAAATAACAAACGATAGCCTGTTCAATAAACTTAAAGGAGCTAAAAATTCAGAAATCGAACTTACTGTTTTTCGAAAAGAAGAAAATAAAAAGTTTAAAGTCAAAGTCAAAAGAGATGTAATTCCAATCAAGAGTGTAGATGTCGCTGTAATGCTCGATAAAGACAAAGGCTATATCAAAATCAACCGATTTGCGGAAACAACCTACAAAGAGTTTAAAACCGAATTACAAAAGCTGAAAGCTCAAGGAATAGACGAAATTGTAATCGACTTAAGAGACAATGGTGGTGGATATTTAGATCAGGCTGTGAAAATTGCAGATGACCTGTTGAAAGATAAAACACTAATTGTTTTCACTAAAAATAAAAACGGAAGAATAGATAAAACTTTTGCAAAAGACGGAGGTCTTTTTGAGACAGGAAAAGTAGCGATTCTCATTAATGAAAACAGTGCTTCTGCCAGTGAAATTTTAGCAGGTGCCATCCAAGATAATGACCGAGGAATTGTGGTAGGACGACGTTCTTTTGGTAAAGGATTAGTGCAACGCGAAATGCCATTAGGAGACGGGTCTGCTGTACGATTAACCATTGCTCGTTATTATACACCTACAGGAAGATCTATTCAAAAACCATACAGCGCTGGAACAGCAGAATATTTCAATGATTTTACACACCGATATGAGTCGGGAGAATTATATGCTGCCGATAGTATTAAAATCTCCGATACATTGCAATTTAAAACACCAAAAGGTAAAATTGTATACGGTGGCGGTGGAATCGTTCCAGATGTTTTTGTGCCACTAGAAGGAAAACACGGAGATGAATCTGTAATCTTTGTGATGAAATCTGGAATAGTGAGCTATTTTGCCTTTGAGCAATTAGAGAAAAATAGAAAAGCCTTTGAAGGGATAACATTCGATGAATTCCTTGCGAAGATGGAAAAAACAGATGCCTATTATACCAGTTTCAAAAAATACTTGAGAAGTAATGGGTTGACCTTGCCTATCGACAACAATAAAAGCTTAGTGAAAAGATACTTGACAGCAGAATTTGCCAGACAACTTTATGGGGAGAAATACTACTATCAGATTGTTTTGAAAGAAGATATTATGATTAAGAAAGTTATTGCTGAAAAAGTATAAGGCAAGAACGATTCAGGAATAACGACCTTGTTTTCCTAAGTTTAAATAATATAAAGACTAATTAATTATTTTCTGATGCTATCGTGCGCATGAGATTGAGTACCGTTATTCCATTCTGTAAGAATATCAGTTGCCACAGAAGCACCACTACCAGCAGCGATAGCCAATTGACTTCTCCATCCAGCCAAAGTACCAATTACATAAATACCTTCAGCTACTTTATGATCAACATTCGTAAGCTGTATTCTTTGTTTTTCAGGAATAGACTTCAGGTGAGGAGTTACATACTGCATTAAACCTTCAATCGCAAAACTATTAGAAGCACCAATACCTACTACAATCATTTTTGTAGAATACGATCCCTTGTTTGTGATAACGGTAAAGTGAGGGTAAGAACCTTCTACAGTCATTACTTTCTCGTCTGGAATTTGTTCGATTTGAGGATAGGTGTCCGATAAATGTTGGATGCTATCGGATAAAAGTTGAGCGCCAGTAGTTCCTGGAGCAATGCCGTAAGCATTATTAAATAAAGCATCCTGTAAGGAAGAAGCTTTTTGATGCGTGAAAATACCGATTTTTTTGTCAGCAACGAATGCTTTATTATGAGCAGATCCTAGGACTAAGGCGCAGGACATTGAAGATACTCCGCCACCGATAATTAATACATCAAACATAAACTATTGATTTTTTATTTTCTCATCAATTAATTTAGACATTCTAAAAATTAATAAGATGAAAACAGCGCAAAATGAAGCAAATATACCGATTAAAGCAACTAGACTCTCTCCTTCAAAAGGTTTGTCTAAATCCAATAAGGTAATATTAAAGACAATTAATCCTAATGCTAATGCTATTAATATGTAAGTAAAGACTTTCATGATAAAAGGGGATAGAAATTTCTGTAAATTTTGTTTGGTGTGAAATTATGGAATGTTCGCTATATGAACAAATCTTTAACGTTTGCAGCGAATAATTTAACAGCAATAGCCAATAGGACTACTCCGAAAATTTTTCGAACAACAGCCAATCCATTTTTTCCCATTTTTCGCTCAATTAAAGCCGACGACTTCAATACGATATAAACGAGAATAATATTGATTGCAATAGCAAATATGATATTGATTGTTTGAAACTCAGCACGTAATGATAATAAAGTAGTCATCGTTCCGGCTCCTGCAATAAGAGGGAAGGCAATAGGAACGATAGAAGCCGTATTTGCTTCTTCGTCACGATATAAACGAATGCCTAAAATCATTTCAAGAGCTAGAAAAAATAAAACAAATGAACCGGCAACAGCAAATGAATTTACGTCAATACCGATTAATTTTAAAATTTCTTCTCCAACAAATAAGAAAGAAATCATAATGATAGCCGCCACAATAGACGCTTTCTCAGATTGAATATGACCTACACGAGAACGTAGATCAACTATAATAGGAATACTTCCGATAATATCAATTACAGCAAAAAGAATCATCCCAGCGGTAAAAATTTCTCTCCAATCTATTCCCATATTTTCGTTTTTTTTTTGAGGCGCAAAAGTATTCTTTTTTCAAAGAATTTTAGCCAATAAATAGTTAATTTTAAGTCGCTATTTTGTCACAACTTACTCACTCTGTTATTCTTGTAAAGAATTGAGACCAAATTACTTAAAAAAATTAAAATGTAAGGTCTTTTGTAAGACTGAATTTCAGAATTATTCATTTTGGGATTTAAGCCCTTTTTATTTCGATAAATCGAAGTATCTTTGCAGCATGTTTCAATTAGGAAAAACCATAGTTTCAGAAGATATTTTAGAAAAAGAATTCGTTTGCAATCTTTCAGCTTGCAAAGGAGCATGCTGTGTTGATGGAGATGCAGGAGCGCCTTTAAACGAAGAAGAAACAAAAATATTAGCTGCGATTTATCCTAAAGTGAAACCCTTTCTAAGAAAAGAAGGAATTGAAGCTATTGAAGCTCAAGGAACTTCTATTGTTGGAACCGATGGTGATCTCGAAACACCGTTGATTGGAGGGAAAGATTGTGCATATGTAATTTTTGATAAGAAAACAGCGTTATGTGGAATCGAACAAGCCTATAATCAAGGTCTCGTAGATTGGAAAAAACCAGTTTCCTGCCATTTGTACCCGATACGAATAAAAGATTTTTCAGATTTTGCAGCGGTGAATTATGACCGTTGGGATATTTGTGATGATGCATGTTCGTTAGGAAAAGAACTAGAAGTTCCAGTGTACAAATTTGTAAAAGAAGCCTTGGTTAGAAGATTCGGGGAAGACTGGTATATGGAGCTCGAAAAAGTAGCTCAAGAAATGAAAAAATAAACAATAAAATCTGAATTATTTTGTTGTTTTTGCTGAAATAAACATCCCACGTTTTACAGTAGGTGTCGCGTTTTTTTAATTTTAATAAATTGAAAATCAGATATTTATTTTTTTCAGAAAAATACTATAAGAAAAAATACATTGTTAAAAACTCGGGGCAATTGTGGATAAGTTTGGCTTTCAAATGCCATAAGAAATCACAACCTTTGTGTCTCTGAGAATCCAATAATTTGCATTCAAAAGAATAATTCATAATACAGTAAAAGTCAGAAGAATATGTCAGAAATTGAACCAATTTTACAAGAAAATAAAAATCGATTTGTTATTTTTCCTATCAAACACCATGATATATGGGAATGGTACAAGAAAATGGAAGCAAGCTTTTGGACTGCAGAAGAAATTGATTTGCACCAAGATTTGTCAGATTGGAACAATAAACTAAATGAAGAAGAACGTTACTTTATAAAACATATTCTAGCTTTTTTTGCTGCTTCAGACGGAATCGTAAATGAAAATTTAGCAGAAAACTTCGTGAATGAAGTACAATATGCTGAAGCAAAATTTTTCTACGGTTTTCAGATCATGATGGAGAATATTCATAGTGAAACCTATTCACTATTAATAGACACCTATGTAAAAGATGAAAATGAAAAAAACCAATTGTTCACCGCAATTGATGTTTTTCCAGCAATTAAGAAAAAAGCAGACTGGGCATTACAATGGATCGAATCCGATTCTTTTGCAGAACGTCTAATTGCCTTTGCAGCAGTAGAAGGAATCTTCTTCTCAGGGGCATTCTGTTCAATTTATTGGTTGAAAAAAAGAGGACTAATGCCAGGGTTAACTTTTTCAAATGAATTAATCTCCCGTGATGAAGGAGTACACTGTGATTTTGCAGTACACCTACACAATCATCACCTAGTGAATAAAGTTCCAAAGGATCGTATTAGAAAAATTATTACTGATGCATTAAATATTGAACGCGAATTTGTGACGGAATCGTTACCCGTAAGTTTAATTGGTATGAATGCAGTCTTGATGACACAATATCTAGAATTTGTAACAGATAGACTATTAGTAGAATTAGGTTGTGAGAGAGAATACAATTCAACAAATCCATTTGATTTTATGGATATGATTTCGCTTCAAGGAAAAACAAATTTCTTTGAAAAAAGAGTGTCTGAGTATCAAAAATCAGGCGTATTAAATCCCGATGTTGATTCTCAGAAAATTAGCTTTGATGCTGATTTTTAATGGAACACAAGTAGATGTGTAGTCTGATAAAGACTTTAAAAATGCTTGATAAAATAACTTTTTCATCGTAACGATGTTGAACTTTTAAAATTTGTAACCTTATGTTTGTAGTAAAAAGAGATGGCCATAGAGAGCCAGTAATGTTTGATAAGATTACGGATAGAGTAAAAAAATTATGCTACGGTTTAAACGATCTTGTTGATCCAGTAAAAGTAGCAATGCGTGTAATCGAAGGATTATATGATGGTGTAACAACTTCTGAATTAGATAATCTAGCTGCCGAAACAGCAGCGTCAATGACTATTTCTCATCCAGATTATGCACAATTGGCAGCGCGTATCGCAGTTTCAAACTTGCATAAAAACACCAAAAAGTCTTTCTCTGAGACTATGACGGACATGTTTAATTACGTGAACCCAAGAACAGGGCAAGAAGCACCTTTACTTTCTGAAGAAGTACATCAGGTGATTATGGATAATAGTACATTCTTAGACTCTACAATTATCTATAACAGAGATTTTAATTACGACTACTTCGGATTTAAAACATTAGAGCGCTCTTATTTATTGAGAATAAATGGAAAAATAGCAGAACGTCCACAACATATGTTAATGCGTGTTGCCATCGGAATCCATTTAAATGATTTAGAAGCAGCAGTTGAAACGTATGAATTGATGTCAAAGAAATTCTTTACGCATGCAACACCTACTCTTTTCAATTCAGGAACACCAAAACCTCAAATGTCATCATGCTTCCTATTGGCAATGCAAGATGATAGTATTGATGGAATTTACGATACATTAAAGCAAACCGCAAAAATTTCCCAGTCAGCAGGAGGAATTGGATTATCAATTCATAATGTTAGAGCGACAGGATCATACATTAGAGGAACAAATGGTACATCAAATGGAATTGTACCAATGTTACGTGTATTCAATGACACAGCCCGTTATGTAGATCAAGGTGGTGGAAAAAGAAAAGGAAGCTTTGCAATTTATATAGAAACATGGCATGCTGATATCTTTGATTTCTTGGATTTGAGAAAAAACCACGGAAAAGAAGAAATGAGAGCCAGAGATTTGTTCTTAGGAATGTGGGTTTCAGATCTATTCATGAAACGTGTACAAGAAGATTCAACATGGACATTAATGTGTCCTAACGAATGTCCGGGATTATACGATGTATATGGAGAAGAATTTGAAGCAATGTACCTAGCATATGAAGCAGCTGGAAAAGGAAGAAAAACCATTAAAGCACGCGACGTTTGGGAAAAAATTCTTGAATCACAAGTAGAGACAGGAACACCCTATATGCTGTATAAAGATGCTGCAAATAGAAAATCAAACCAAAAGAATTTAGGAACAATCCGATCTTCAAACTTATGTACTGAGATTCTGGAATATACTTCTGCAGACGAAATTGCAGTGTGTAATTTAGCCTCAATATCTTTACCAATGTTTGTGGAGAATGGTGCATTCAATCACGAAAACCTTTACGATGTAACCAAACGTGTTACCCGTAATTTGAATAAAGTAATAGATAGAAATTACTATCCAGTAAAAGAAGCAGAAAACTCTAATATGCGTCACCGTCCAGTAGGATTAGGGGTGCAAGGATTAGCAGATGCCTTTATTCTATTGCGTTTACCATTCACCAGTGACGAAGCAAAAAAACTGAATCAAGAAATTTTCGAAACATTATACTTCGCGGCAGTAACTGCATCGATGGAAATGGCTAAAGAAGAAGGACCATATTCAACTTTTGCAGGATCACCAATTTCACAAGGAGAATTCCAGTTTAATCTTTGGGGATTAAACGATGGCGATTTAAGCGGACGTTGGGACTGGACTTCATTGAGAAAAGAAGTAATGGAGCACGGGGTACGCAACTCATTGTTAGTAGCACCTATGCCAACCGCTTCCACTTCTCAAATTCTAGGAAACAATGAAGCTTTTGAACCGTACACTTCAAATATTTATACAAGAAGAGTATTATCTGGAGAGTTCATTGTAGTAAATAAACATTTACTAGAAGACCTTGTAGAAAGAGGATTATGGAATGAAGAATTGAAACAAGAGATCATGAGAGCAAATGGATCAATTCAACACATCACAAATATTCCATTAGACATTAAAGAACTGTATAAAACAGTTTGGGAGATGAGTATGAAAGATATTATTGATATGTCCCGTCAAAGAGGATATTTCATTGATCAATCTCAATCATTGAATCTATTCATGGAAAATGCAAACTTTGCGAAACTTACTTCAATGCATTTTTATGCATGGCAGTCAGGATTAAAAACGGGGATGTACTATTTAAGAACGAAGAGCGCAGTAGATGCAATCAAGTTCACTTTAAATAATGACAAGAAAGTAGAAGACGCGCCAATTGCTGTAGAAGATTTCAAAGCAATGTTACTGAAAGCACAAGCAGCAGAACCAGATGATTGCGAAATGTGTGGATCATAACATAAAGAATATATATTATAAAAAAAGGGAAGCGATATACTTCCCTTTTTTTATAGCTTTGAACTAAATAATTTAATTGAATAAAGAAGCTCATGAGTGCCTTATATTTTACCGACCGAAATCCTGTACATATAGCCGATGTGATATATGATGAACAAGTAGGACATGAAATTAATCAATTCCTAAAAGAATATCAGTTTCGTGAAATTCTGGCGCAATATGATTTACCAGTTGGAAATAAAATGCTCTTGTATGGCAAAACCGGATGCGGTAAAACCATGACTGCAAAAGCAATTGCAAAAGAACTAGATAAGAAAATAATCATTGTGAATCTTGCGAGCATCGTCTCCTCAAAACTAGGAGAAACAGCAAAAAATATAGAAGGATTATTTAAGGAAGTAAACTATGAAAGCTCAGTACTCTTTTTTGATGAATTTGATTCCTTAGGACAAATCAGAGATTACGATAACAAAGACAGTGGGGAGATGAAACGTGTGGTCAATACCATGCTTCAGTTGATAGACAGTTTTCCTAAAAAATCAATTCTAATTGCCGCAACAAATCAAATTAATATGATTGATGAAGCATTGATTAGACGATTTGAATTACGCTTAGAATTTAAGGCACCTACAAAAGAAATCCTAGATGTCTATTACGAGAAGCTTTTGAAGAAATATCCTGCTGAATACCGGAATATAAATAGACTGTATGATATTTCTTTTGCGGAAGCACAAGTCAATGTTTTCAAAGAAGTGAAACATAAGATTATCCAAGCGGAAATAGAGAAACAGAACAAGAATAAATAGTACAAATAAGAACGAATCCATTAAATAAAATGGATGTATATTTATCAAAATAAAAAAGAAATGTCAATAGAGGATAGTGTAAAATCTACAGAGGCAAACAAAGGAACACGAGCCATAAATATGGTTATTGACTATACTGTGCTAATGCTGTTATTATTTGTTTTACTCTTTGGAATAGTTTTTATAATTGCAATAATTAATCCAGACTACGCCACTGCAATATTAGGATTTGTAGAGAATACGGGCGATATGGCAGATTATATATTCGGAATTCCTGTAGCATTTTTATATTACATGATTTTTGAAACATTAACATCACGTTCCATTGGTAAATACATCACAGGAACAAAAGTGGTGATGGAAGATGGAAGTAAACCGACAAAGACCGCTGTTTTTTATAGAACAGTGTCAAGATGCATTCCATTTGAAACACTTACTTTTTTGCTTTCAGCAAGAGGATGGCATGATTCAATTTCTAAAACCTATGTTGTGAATGCAAAAGAATTTGAATCCAAGAGAAAATTCAATGAAGAATTTCATGAAATAGGAATTGAAAAACAAAATTAATACAATCTAAGATACTAAAAAGATGATGCACTGGGAGCAATTACTATCCTTAAAACGTCAAGGAGATACCAATAAAAGATTACGAAAAGAACAAGACGATACCCGTTTGGGATTTGAAGTAGATTACGACCGTATTATCTTCTCGGCAGCATTTCGTAGCTTACAAGATAAGACACAAGTAATTCCTCTTTCTAAGACAGATTTCGTACACACTAGGTTAACACATAGCTTAGAAGTTTCGGTTGTAGGTCGTTCATTAGGAAGATTAGTTGGGAAAAAAATCATAGAGAAATATCCCTATCTTCAAGAAGTACATGGATACCATATGAATGATTTTGGAGCTATTGTAGCGGCAGCTTCGTTAGCCCATGATATAGGAAACCCACCCTTTGGTCATTCGGGAGAAAAAGCAATAGGCGAGTTTTTTAAAAATGGAAAAGGACGTCATTACAAAGATCAATTGTCAGAAAAAGAATGGCAAGATTTAATTGATTTTGAAGGAAACGCAAACGGATTTAGCGTGCTTACCGCTTCCCGTCCAGGAATAGAAGGAGGATTGCGAATTTCATATGCTACTTTAGGTGCATTCATGAAATACCCAAAAGAATCCTTACCTAAAAAACCAACCAATAATATATCAGACAAAAAATATGGTTTCTTTCAAACCGATAAAAAATTCTTTGATGAAATAGCAAAAGAAATGGGATTGATCCCAAATAAATCAGGAGAAGACATTGGATTCCAAAGACACCCTTTGGCTTTTTTGGTTGAAGCAGCCGATGATATCTGTTATACAATTATTGACTTTGAAGATGGAATTAATTTAGGATTAGTCCAAGAAGAATTTGCTTTAGAATACCTGATTAATTTAGTGAAAGACTCTATCGATGTCAAGAAATACAAAACATTAACAACCAAAGAAGACCGAATAAGCTACTTAAGAGCAGTGGCGATTGGAAGTCTGATTAGTGATGCTGTTAAAGTATTTGTAGAAAATGAAAAAGCAATTCTAGAAGGAACTTTCCATCATTCCATTACTTCGAAGAGTAAATACATGGCACAGATGAATGATATTATCAACCTGAGTGTTCGAAACATTTATCAAAGTCAGGAAGTAATAGAAAAAGAGATAACAGGATATAGAGTTATAGCAACCCTGTTGGAAAAATTCAGTATGGCTTTCAATAATGATTTTGAAGGTAAAGCAACAAATTACGATCAGTTATTGATGAAGCTATTGCCAGAGAAATATCATATACCCAAAGAAACATTATACGAACGATTACTTCATATTTGTCATTTTGTATCCATGCTCACAGATGGACAGGCATTATTGTATTACAAAACTATAATAGGAAACAAGAGCTAAAATTTAGTGTAACATGACAACAGAAAATGTGTTTTTTGATTGTGAAGAAGCAATCCATACTACAGATATTGATTATTTGGAAAAAGAGATAGGATATGAATTACCAGCATCCTTTCGAGTACATTATTTAAAATACAATGGAGGGATTCCAGAACGAACATATTGTTATAACGAGACAATGTTTGAACCAATGGAAATTGCAGCTTTTAAAGCAATGGCAAAAGAAAATGACTCTAGTGTACCCTCTATACTTTCAACCTATAAATTGATGTTGGAGAAACAAGTTATCCCAATACACTTATTACCATTTGCGAATGATTGGGGAGGGAATTTTTTCTGTTTGAATCTTATTACTGGAGCAATTAGTTTCTTCGCTACCGATAGTTTTTATGAAGAATTAAGCCCAGCAGAAAATCAAGCCAAAGCAGAAGTACAGGTTGGAACCAATTTCGGTAGTTTTATTATCGAACTAATCGATGAAAATGAATTTGAAGAAGAATAAAAGAATATAAAATAGTATCATCCTAGCAGATTATTAAAATCTAGAAAGCCTGTACCACCCATAGTACAGGCTTTTTTATATTTCGGGTAATCGAAAATAATTTTAATGAACTGAACTACATTGAAATGAGAAACTTTTTCGATAGATTTGCGCATCCCCAATTAAAACTTAATACTATTAATTACGCTATGAAAAAAATTACCCTAGGGGTACTTTTTCTATCCTATTTGGTTGGATTTTCACAATCAAAGAACGAAAAAGTAGAAGCATACCTAAATCAAAATTATGCTAAATTAGGTTTAACAAAATCAGACATTTCAGACTGGTTTGTTGAAAGCGAAGGAAGTTCAAAGAGTACAAAAATATCCAACTACTATGTTGTACAACGGTACCAAGGAATAGAAATATTCGGTACGGTATCTAATTTCTCTGTGAAAGAAGGAAAAGTAATTAATCTTGGAAATAGATGGATTGATAAAGTAGCTCAGAAAGTTAATACAACAACTCCTCAGATTACTGTTCTGGATGGTTTAACTAAAGCGTACAATCATTTCAAAATTGTAGCAACAAAAGCCTTCGAAATAGAAGAAACAAAAAACCAATACTCTTTTGTAATCAGCAGTGGTTTATCTTTAAAAGAACCTGTTTTAGCGAAGCTAGTTTTTCAACCTGTTGGAGAAAAATTACGATTAGCATGGGAATATACTATCAATACTCCTAATGGTCAACACATGTGGAATATCAGACTGGATGCTGTAAATGGCAATGTTTTAGCGCAAGACGATTTAGTAATCAGTTGTAATTTTGATCATGAAGGCCATGCTGAACATGCACCATCCTTCTATTTTAATAAAAAAGGTTTTAAAGATACATCTGCATGGGCCGATATACAATCTGGAGCCTACCGAGTATTACATTACAATATTGAAAGTCCAAACCATGGAAACAGAACGTTAATCAGTAATGCACACGATCTAACAGCATCACCTTATGGTTGGCATGATACAAATGGTGCATTAGGCGCAGAACATACTATTACGAGAGGAAATAATGTGTGGGCTTATGAAGACCAAGACGGAGATAATAGCACAATAGGAGAAAGCCCAAATGGAGGAGCTTCATTGATGTTTGATTTTGCATACGGAGGAAATACTGTTGGAGCCGAAACGTATACAGATGCAGCAACAACCAATCTGTTTTATATGAATAACATCATGCACGATATTATGTATCAATATGGGTTTGATGAAGCAAATGCAAATTTTCAACAAAACAACTACAATAGAGGTGGAACAGTAACTAGCTCAGGAGATGCAGTTGCAGCTCAGTCTCAAGACGGAGAAAGACTTAATAATGCCAATTTTGCTACACCATCGGATGGATTTAGCCCAAGAATGCAAATGTATTTATGGAATCAACCACCAGCGATATACCCATTAATTATTAATTCACCTGCAACTATTGCAGGATCCTATGTAGGGAGAGACAATTCGTTTAGCCCTGGAAATGTACCCTTACCAACGGTACCACAAATATTGACTTCAAATATTGTATTGTACAAAGACAATCTAAATGCTGTAGACGATGGATCATTAGCCTGTACACCGCCAGTTAATGCAAGTGAGATTAATGGAAAAATAGCCATACTACGAAGAGGTGACTGTAGTTTTACTGTAAAAGTAAAGTTTGCACAACAAGCCGGAGCAGTTGGGGTAATTGTCGTAAATAATCAAGACGGAGCATTTGGAATGTCTGGAGCAGATGCAAGTATAACAATTCCGGCAATGAGTGTAACCCAAGAAATTGGAGAAGCATTAATTGCACAAATTAAACTACAAACGGTAAATGGATCTTTTCAGGTTCCAGTAGTTGATTTTGTAAACGCCGATGGAGATTTTGATAATGGAATTATTGCTCATGAATACGGGCATGGTATTTCTACAAGACTTACAGGAGGAGGAATCAATGTATCATGTTTGAGAAATGCAGAGCAAATGGGAGAAGGATGGTCTGATTTTTTTGCTTTAATGCTACAAATGAAAACAGGTGATACCCGTGCAGATGCAAAAGGTATTGGAACATTTGTTCGAAGCGAAGCAATTAGCGGAAGAGGAATACGACAATATCGTTACTCGCCCGATATGGCTATCAATCCATTGACATTTGCAGCAACAAACAATTATACCTATTTTGATGAAGATGGTATAAAACGTGTGGATGTACATGCCGTTGGAACAGTTTGGGCATCCGTATTATGGGATTTAACATGGGATTATATTGATAAATATGGATTCGATGCAAGTATCTATTCCGGTACAGGAGGAAATAATAAAATATTACAGCTGGTTATTGATGGGTTAAAACTACAACCTTGCAGCCCATCATTTATAGATGGTAGAAATGCGTTAATAGCAGCAGATCAAGCAACCACTGGAGGAGAGAATTATTGTATGATATGGGCAGCATTTGCTCGTAGAGGCCTTGGAGTTAATGCTTCATCTGGCTCGGCAAATAACATTGAAGATCAAGTAGAAGACTTTACACAACCTGCAGCTGGACCTAATTGTACTCTATCCGTTAATTACTTTGAGGAACAAGGAATGATTAAAGTATATCCAAATCCTACCAAAGGATTAATTAATGTTTATATCAACCAATTTGTTGGGAAACTAAACATACAGATTGTAGACTTAAATGGAAGAGTAGTTTATACAGAGAAAGAATCACAATTTAATGGAGAGAAATCAATCAATATAGGGCATTTGCAAACGGGAATGTATATTCTACAAGTAACAGGTGACCAATTGAATTATTCAAAAAAGATTATCTTGAACTAAATAAAAAATGAAGAAATAAAAAGGGCTGTCTAAATTTAGACAGCCCTTTTTTTATTTTATGTTAGAAGGCATAAAGTAAACCAATGCCCAATGTTTGTTTCAACTGTAATTTTGGACCTACGGTTACTTGTTTACCATCGATCTCTTCTTTTGCTTTAATATCATCATCATAAATCATATGAACACCAATATTTGCTCGTACATATTCGTTGACCACAAAATCCAATTGTGCCTGCCAGTCCACATCAATATTTCCAAAACGATTTATATAATCAGAATAAAGGCTCAATCGGTTTTCAAAATTAATATTCTTATAAACTTCCGTTTTCCAATGATTGGTTAATAATATACCAACTTCCGTACGGGAACGTTTACCCGGTCGAATCATGTTTCCATCAGCATCATAGATGGCTTTGTTAACCCCAAAAGCTCCCTGATCCGCCAAACGTTCATCAAAAACTAATGTTGTTTTTTGGGTTAATGGAGATAGATAGAAGTTAAGCTTGTTTTCTTTATCTATATATTCAGCACCGACTCCTAAAAACACATAAGCAGGAGAAAAAGGCTTAGAGATTGCTATATCTGTATTCGGATAGGAATAACCATTTGTAAATTGCGTATTGAAATTGAATTTCGCACTATGATACCACTTAGAAATTGTATCATTTCGATACCCAAAAGTAGAGTTGATCTGAATCGCATCATCCGTTTTTCTAAGTTCGCGACCCTCTTGTTTATTGATACCATATCGAAATAAAAGCTCATTATACCAAGTTACGTTCTCACGTTCGTATTTTCTTGAAAATTTCCCTTTTAATAATCCAGATACAGAACTGTTACCCCCCACACTCCAGTTTACAAAAGCAATTTCACTCAAGTCCAGACCAATTTGATCCTTTTTTTCCCAATGAGAAATAGTATCGGGAGTACTAGTCTTAATTATAACTTGAGAATAAGAACTTTGTGATATTGTGATGAAAAATAACCCAATAAAAAAAGAAAAAAACTTCATAATAAAATAATAATTTAATGTAATATGGTGAAAGCTAACTTTCTAAGTTAGAAAAAATAGCAACTAAATTTTTAACGTCAATTTTACAATAATGTTGTAATTCATCAATTGAACCATGCTCGATAAACTCATCGGGTATGCCAAGCGATATAATCTTATTTGTGAACTCATGCGCTGCACTGAATTCCATAATTGCACTACCAAATCCACCTCGAACCGTACCATCTTCTAGGGTTATAATCGTTTCAAAGCGATTGAAAACTTCTGTTAACATCTTTTGATCTAAAGGTTTAACAAACGGAAAATCGTAATGCGCAAAGTTTTCACTTTTTTTTGTTTCTGACAATGCTTTAATTACATTATTTCCAATACTTCCAGTAGATAAGATGGCAACTTTGTGACCTTCCTTAAGTCGGTTTGCTTTTCCCATTTCAATTTTTTGAAAAGGTAATTGCCAATTGGTAGTTGTACCACGCCCACGAGGATATCGTATCGCAATAGGATGATCAATACCAAGCTGAACGGTATAAAGCATATTGCGCAATTCAATTTCATTAAGTGGAGCATAAACAATCATATTCGGAATACAACGCAAATAAGCCAAATCAAACACACCATGATGTGTAGCGCCATCTTCACCGACTAAACCGGCACGATCTAGACAAAAGATTACAGGAAGATTTTGTAAAGCAACATCGTGAATAATTTGATCATAGGCACGCTGCAAAAATGTAGAATAAATATTGCAGTAAACAATCATTCCCTGAGTGGCCATACCCGCAGCCAATGTAACGGCATGCTGTTCGGCAATACCAACATCAAAGGCCCTTTGTGGGAAAGCGTCCATCATAAATTTTAAAGAACTACCAGAAGGCATTGCCGGTGTAATCCCAATTATTTTAGGATTTTGCTCCGCAAGTTCAACAATAGTTAATCCAAATACATCCTGATATTTTGGAGGCAGGTGACCTTCCGATTTTGGAAGTATTTCACCTGTAATTTTATCAAACTTTCCTGGAGCATGATATTTCACCTGATCCTCTTCAGCTTGTTGTAGACCTTTTCCTTTGGTTGTAATCAGATGAAGGAATTTAGGCCCTTTAATTTTTTTCAGACGTTGAAGTTCTTTAATCACCAATGGGAGATCATGACCATCAATAGGACCAGAATAATCAAAGTTCAACGATTTAATCATATTGTTCTCTCGTGGATTTTTCCCTTCTTTAACAGCGGTTAAATAGTTTTTTAAAGCACCAACGCTCGGGTCAATCCCAATTGCATTATCATTGAGAATAACTAATAAGTTGGCATCCGTAACCCCCGCATGATTTAAACCCTCAAACGCCATACCTGAAGCAATAGAAGCATCGCCAATTACAGCAATATGTTGTTTGTCTAAATCCCCTTTTAACAGTGAAGCTATTGCCATCCCTAAGGCCGCAGAAATTGAAGTAGAGGAGTGACCAACACCAAAAGTATCATAAATACTCTCACTGCGTTTTGGGAAACCGCTAATTCCATTCAGTTGTCGATTTGTATCGAATGAATTTTTTCGCTCCGTTAATATCTTATGACCGTAAGCCTGATGTCCAACATCCCAAACCAATAAATCATCGGGTGTATTGAATACATAATGTAAAGCGATGGTTAGTTCGACAACGCCAAGACTAGCGCCAAGATGACCTTCTTTTGCAGAAACAACATCAATAATAAACTCACGGAGTTCACGAGCCAATTGAGGTAATTGCGTTTCATTTAATAATCTTAAATCCGAAGGATTTTGAATATGTGAAAGTAAGGAATGCGACATTATTTTTGGAATATCGACAAATTTACAATTTTGTTTTTACTAAATAGAGATAAATAAAAATAGGATTAGCATTGTGAATGAATGTATTGGTCTTTTTAACAAACGAGAAAAGAAGAAATTAGAATTAATAAAAAAATAAATATTGAAATTGTATTTTTGTGAAGATGATAAACATTTTTGACGATACCTATTTCATGAAAAAAGCCTTGCAGGAAGCGCAAGCCGCTTTTGATCGTGGTGAAGTTCCAGTAGGAGCAGTAATTGTTGTGGCTAATAAAATAATAGCTAAAACACATAATTTAACCGAAACATTGAATGATGTGACAGCACACGCCGAAATGCAGGGAATTACTGCGGCAGCCAATTATTTGGGAGGGAAATACCTGAAGGATTGTACACTCTATGTGACCATAGAACCTTGCCAAATGTGTGCAGGAGCTCTGTATTGGAGTCAAATTTCCAAAATCGTATATGGGGCACGAGATGAACAACGTGGATTTATTACGATGGGAACTAAAATTCATCCCAAAACAAAAGTAGTTGGAGGTGTTTTAGAAGAAGAAGCAGGAACGCTAATGAAACAGTTCTTCGCAAATAGAAGGAAATAAAAATAACAAATTTTTCCTTATTAAATAATCAGTCTAAATTTTTTAAAGAAGAAATATTTGAATTATATTTAGTCATCATAAAAAGTAGTGCGCAGTAGTTTATTTCGTTATGAATTAAACCCTATTCTTTTGTTTTTAAGACCTATAGTTGTATAGGTGTTATAGATAGTAAAGTATTTTAGCACAGCCAAACTGATGAATTTAATTTAATTCCTTCCCTATGAAAAGTAGAAAATTAGCACTATTATTAATTACACTATTAATTATCCAATCGTGTAATAAAAGAAAATCAGCACAAGAATTCAATTCTGATTTTTCATTGTACAAAGAATATATTGCTAATTTTACTTCAGGACTACTTTCTTCAGAGTCAGACATTAGAGTGGTATTGGCATATGAAAAAGGAGATTGGAAACCCAATCAGGAACTAGATAAAAGTCTATTTACAATCGATCCCTCAATTGATGGAAAAGTAGTGGCTTTATCAAATAATACAATAGCTTTTCAGCCTAAAAAACCTTTAAAACAAGACACGGAATACCATGTCACACTTCATTTAGGGAAACTGATTAAAACGAAATCAGAATTATCAAAATTTAATTTTACCGTTAAGACCTTAAAGCAGGATTTTCTTGTGGAAACACAAGATTTACAATCGTACAATAAACAATGGCAATATTTAAATACAACACTGAAAACTAATGATAATATGGATCTTGCTACGGCAAAGAAATTATTAACAGTAGAACAGAATGGCAAAAAATTAAACTTGAAATTTGATCAGAATCTAAATTCAAAAACGGAATTTAAATTTGTCATTGACAGTATACAACGTCTAACATCCGATAGTACACTTAAAATTTCATGGGATGGTAAACCATTTGATATTGATGAAAAAGGATCAATGGACTTTGAGATACCAGGGCAAAATAATTTTAAGATTATTAAAGTAGATGTAATCGATAATGGAGAACAAGTAGTATGGATTAACTTTTCTGATCCGTTAAAAAAAGAACAAGATTTAAAAGGATTGGTTGCAGTAGAAACAGCTACAAACTTAAGATACATAACAGACGGAAATGTATTAAAAGTATTTTTTGAAAAACCATTAGCAGGGGAATTATTAGTTGAAATTTTTCAGGGAATTGAAAATATAGATGGTGGCAAGTTAAAAGAAACATATGCCGAGAAAAAACTATTTGAGCAAATTAAGCCAAGCATACGATTTGTGAAAAATGGGACAATACTACCAAGCTCGAGTAACTTAAAAGTCAATTTTGAAGCAGCAAACCTAAAAGCGGTGGATGTGAAAATCTATAAAATTTTCCAAAACAATATTCTACAATTTTTACAAGATAACAGCATCAATGGTAATTATAATTTAAGACGAGTAGCACTTCCAGTGGCTAAAAAAACACTTCAGTTAACGGAAAATAGAATGTCCGATTATTCGAAATGGAATGCCTATGCCCTAGATATCGCAAGTTTGATAAAACCAGAGCCAGGAGCAATTTATCGAATTGAATTTTCTTTTAAAAAATCATATTCTTTATTTAAATGTGATACTACAGATACTACTGAAGAAACCAATAATGTAGAGGAAGAAACGGATGAAGTGGTAGACGATGAGAATTATGACGATGACTATTATGGAGAAGACGAGTACAGATACTATAGTGATTATGATTGGAGACAAGAAGATAATCCATGCAATAATTCATACTATTATAATAAAAAAATTGCGACAAATATTCTAGCGACCGATTTAGGTGTAATTGCTAAAAAAGGAGAAAATAATTCGTATTTCTTTGCGGTAAACGATATTGTTACAACGGAGCCTGTGGCAGATGCCAATATTGATATTTATAATTACCAACAACAAAAATTAGCTTCCTTTACGACCAATAAAGATGGAATAGCCACTTTTGATTTAGATAAAAAAGCATTTTTTGCTGTGGTAACAAAAGGGGTAAACAGCACTTATATCAAACTAGACGAAGGCTTGTCACAATCATTAAGTAATTTTGATGTGGCAGGAAATGAATTGCAAAAAGGATTGAAAGGCTATATGTATGGGGAACGCGGTGTTTGGCGTCCGGGAGATACACTTTATATCTCGTTTATACTAAACGATATTGCAAGTAAGTTACCAACATCACACCCCATAAAATTTAGATTGTCTGATCCAAGAGGTAAAGTTGTATATCAAACTGTACAGAATTATACCCCACAGAATCACTATAAATTTGCTTTTGCAACCAATCAAGATGCTCCAACAGGAAATTGGGAAGCTGTTGTAAGTGTAGGAGGAGCACAGTTTTATAAAAACATAAAAATAGAAACGATTAAACCCAATCGTTTAAAAATCAAGAATAACTTAAGCACAACTGTGCTTTCCGCTTCCAAACCAAATACCGGTAATATAGAAGTAACATGGTTGCATGGCGCAATTGCGAAAGATCTAAAAATTGAAGTTCAAGCAAAATTTTCACAACAAGTCACCACTTTTAAAGGATTTGATAAATATGTTTTTGATGATCCATCTAGAAAATTTAATACAGAGGAAATCAATATTTTTTCTGGAAAAGTTGATGATCATGGTAAAGCAACCATCACAGTACAACCGAAATTAACCGGACAAGCGCCAGGAATGCTAAAAGCCTCTTTCATTACGAAAGTATATGAAAATGGTGGAGATTTTAGTACAGATGTAATTGGGACTAGCTATTCTCCATACCAAACGTATGTTGGAATAAAATCACAAGAACCTAACAAATACGGAATGCTGGAAACAGGAAAAATCAACCGATTTGATATTGTTACAGTAGATGAAAATGGAAGACCAAAATCAGTTAAAAATCTAGAAGTTAAAGTATACAAAGTAGACTGGAGATGGTGGTGGGATGCAACAAACGATAATTTGTCAAATTACAATGCATCTTCAACCAATGTAGCCGTACATACGTATAAAGTAGATACGGACCAAAATGGGAAAGCCAACGTTCAGTTTAAGGTTGAAGACGACTTATGGGGACGTTATTTAATACGAGTAGCCGATTTAACTGGTGGACATGCAGCGGGACAAACAGTATTAATCGATTGGCCAATATGGTCTGGAAAAACAAAAAACACAGATGCTGCTACAGCCAATATGTTAGTGTTTTCTACCGATAAGAAAAAATATGATGTAGGAGAAAAAGCTACAATTTCATTCCCATCAAGTGTAGGAGGGAGAGCATTGGTATCGATTGAAAATGGATCTCAGGTTTTAGAATCACTATGGGTAACCACTAAAAAAGGAGAAACACAAGTCGAAGTGCCTATTACAGCGAAAATGGCACCAAACGTTTATTTTTATATTACTTTATTACAACCACACGCTTCTACATTAAACGATTCGCCAATAAGAATGTACGGTATTCTGCCAATTGAAGTAGAAGATAAAAACACAATATTATCACCAGTTATCACAATGCCCGATGTTTTACGTCCAGAGCAAACAGTGAATATTAATGTAAAAGAAAAAACAGGCAAAGCAATGACATATACCATTGCGATTGTAGATGATGGACTATTAGACTTAACCCGATTTAAAACACCAAATGCATGGAATGAGTTTTATTCTCGTGAAGCATTAGGAGTTCGTACATGGGATATTTATGACGATGTAATTGGAGCGTATGGCGGAAAAGTAAATCAGATTTTTAGTATTGGAGGTGATGAAGATTTAGGCGGAGGACAAGCCAAAAAAGCCAATCGCTTTAAACCGATGGTTGTTTATTTAGGGCCATTTTCTTTGGATAAGAATCAAAATAAAACACATAAGATTAAAATACCAAAATATGTAGGATCAGTAAGAACGATGGTAGTTGCAGGAAATGCTAAAACCAGTGCTTATGGAAATGCAGAAAAAACAACTCCAGTTCGTAATCCATTGATGGTATTAGCTTCATTACCAAGAAAGATATCACCTTCGGAAAAAGTAACCCTGCCGATCACTGTCTTTGCAATGGAAAAACAAGTTAAAAACGTTTCCATCCAATTGAAAACAAGCAAAGGATTGAAAATAGTAGGAAGTGCAATGCAGAATTTGACATTTCCGCAACCAGATGAGCAGATGGCCTACTATGAATTAGAAGTAGGAAATCTTACGGGAATAGCAAAAGTAGAAGTAATTGCAACCTCAGGAAAAGAAAAAGCTTCTTATGAGGTAGAAATAGATGTTATTAATCCAAATCCTGTTACACAATTGTATAAAGATGTGGTGTTAGAACCGAATGCATCACAAACCATAACATGGGAAACCTTTGGAGTATCAGGAAGTAATAAAGCGCGATTAGAAGTATCTTCTTTCCCTTCAATAGATTTCAATAAGAGATTAGACTATTTAATTCAGTATCCACATGGATGTTTAGAACAAGTGACTTCAGGAGTATTCCCACAGTTATATATTGCGGACATTGCCGATATTGATGCGAAACGCAAACAAGATATCCAAAGAAATGTAACGGAAGGAATTAAAAAGTTAAGTGGTTATCAAATCTCATCGGGAGGATTTGCGTACTGGCCAGGAAATCCAATTGCCGATGATTGGGCAACCTCTTATGCTGGACACTTCCTATTAGAGGCAGAGAAAAAAGGATATGTTTTGCCAATTAACTTTAAAAATTCATGGTTGGCACTTCAAAAGAAAGCAGCAAAAGAATGGCGTTTCTTTCCTAAATATGGAAATGACTTAGCACAAGCCTATAGATTGTATACTTTGGCATTGGCAGCAGCGCCAGATTTATCTTCAATGAACCGTTTAAGAGAAACTGCTGGGATATCTAATGAAGCTAAGTTGAGATTAGCTGTAGCGTATGCACTTGCAGGACAGAAGAAAGCAGGAATAGCATTGTTGAATACTAGTAAAATTGATCCAGAGAATTCAAATTATAGCTATTACTACTATGGATCCAGTGAACGCAATAGAGCAATGATTTTAGAAACATTACTTTTATTAGATCAAAAAGCAACTGCATTTACAATGGCAAATAAGGTAGCAAAAGATTTATCAGACAATAGATGGATGAGCACACAGACAACCGCTTATTGTTTATATTCAATGTCCAAATTTGCAAAATTAAACGGAGGACAAGGAATAGATATTCAATACACATCGAATGAGAAAAAACAACTTGTTCAAACATCAAAAGCATTTGCTGATCGAAAATTGGATATAAAACAAGGACAAAATAGTATTACGATAACAAACAATAAAAAGAATACTATTTACGTAAAAGTATTGAACAGTGGTATTCTACCAGTAGGTCAAGAACAAGCTGTACAAAACAATATAAATGCAACGATACAGTTTAAAGATAGAAAGGGTAATACAATTAATGTGAAATCATTAGTACAAGGAACAGAATTTGTTACGGAAGTAACAATCCAGAATACTAGTTTAGAATATGTGGCTAATGTTGCATTAACACAAATACTACCATCAGGATGGGAGATTGTAAATACCCGATTTACGGATTATGGAGATTCCTCCGACAGTAATGCCGATTATATTGATATTCGCGATGATAGAACAAATTTTTACTTTGGACTAAAATCCAATGAAAAGAGAGTATTTAAAATCCTATTAAATGCATCATATCTGGGAAGCTACTATTTACCAGGAGTCCAATGTGAAGCAATGTATGATAACTCCTATATCGCCCGTACAAAAGGAGAATGGGTTAGTGTAATAAAAGAATAATTATTTAAAAAATAAGATATGAAAGCTAGAGACTTAAGAGAAAGTTTAATCGAACAAATTAATAGTGCTGATGATAAACTGCTACAGGAAATTAAAGCAATCATAGAACAGTACCATAAAAATAATGAGGCAGAATTAATCAATGATGATTTGGCGAACAGACGTTTTTATAATGGAGAAGAAGTGGGTGATATTATAAAAAAATGGACAATAGATTAAGAATGGAAATACCTGATAGATTGACGCCCATGCTTGTGGTTGCTATTCGTGATGCGGTAGAACGTCAAACTAAAAAGCTTGATACCGAAAATTTGGAGCACATGGAAGATGCAGAAGAGTATTTAGTACAACTAGATCTCTTCTTTAATTATGTTAGGAAAGAATATAAGCAAATCGAAGAAGAGGTAGGTGTCTCTTTAGAAGATTTGCTTAAATTGCCATAAGTATAACAGACACTATTTCATGAGTATGGTCTATTACTTCGGGTAACAAGACATAAAACAAAAAGCTATTTTTTCAGGGTAAATTTCTATAGAACAATGCATATAAAACGTTGGATTATCAATAATAAAATAAAATTCAGTATTGGATTATTATTGTTAATCACCTATTATTTTTGTTTGCCAAGAACCCTGTTTGAAGAACCCTATTCTACAGTGATAGAAAGTAAACAAGGAGATTTATTAGCTGCAAAAATAGCCTTAGATGGACAGTGGCGCTTTCCGGCTCAGGACAGTGTTCCAGATAAGTTCAAACAATGCATAGTTTATTTTGAAGACCAGTATTTTTACAGACATCCTGGATTTAATCCAGCTGCAATGTATAACGCCTTTCGGCAAAATGCACGCGCAAATAAAGTAGTTCGAGGAGGAAGTACACTAACGCAACAAGTAATTCGATTATCTCGAAAAGGTAAAAACAGAACCTATTTTGAAAAAGTAATAGAAATAATCCTTGCTACGCGATTAGAATTTCGATATTCTAAAAAAAAGATCATAGAACTATATGCCGCACATGCTCCCTATGGAGGGAATGTTGTAGGTTTAGAAATGGCATCATGGCGCTATTTTGGGGTGCAATCCCATCAATTATCATGGGCTGAAACAGCTACTCTAGCCGTTTTACCCAATGCGCCAAGTCTGATTTATCCCGGTAAAAATCAAGAAATTTTAAGAGATAAAAGAGATCGATTACTTGAAAAACTATATAACGAAAAGGTGATTAATCAGATAACATATGAATTATCAATCCAAGAACCGTTACCACAAAAACCTTTTACATTACCACAAATAGCTCCCCATTTATTAGACCGATTATCCAAAAAATATCGCGGAGAAAGAATAAAAACAACCGTTGATATTGTGCTGCAAAACAGAGTAAATCAGATAGCTAAACAATATTACAACCAATACAAGCAAAATGAAGTTCATAATTTAGCAATTCTTGTGATTGATGTAAAAACGCGTAATGTGATCAGTTATGTGGGAAATTCACCGACGGACAAATTGCACCAAAAAGATGTTGATATTATTCCAGCGCCTCGAAGTACTGGCAGCATACTTAAGCCACTTCTATATGCAGGAATGCTAGATGATGGAGAATTATTGCCGAACACCTTGGTTCCTGATATACCAACGCAAATTGCTGGATATACACCACAGAATTATAATTTGACATACGATGGGGCAGTTCCTGCTCATAGAGCATTATCGAGATCGTTGAACATTCCTTCCGTTTTGATGTTGAAAGATTATGGAGTAAACCGATTTTATGAAGAATTACAGAAATTTGGATTAAAGGATATCTCAAAGCAACCCAACCACTATGGATTATCCTTAATTTTAGGAGGAGCAGAATCTAATTTATGGGATTTGTGTCGTACGTATGCAAATCTTACGGGAACATTAAACTATTACAATGCAAATCCAGGGAAATACAGAACAAATGAATTTACAGAATTAAATCTTTTTGCAAAAGAAAAAGTAAATTTTGGAAAAGAAAAATACCAAAAAAATACTTTAGGAGCAGGATCAATCTGGTTAACCTATAAAGCAATGAAGGAAGTAAACCGACCAGAAGGAGATGAAGCTTGGCGTTTTTATGATTCTTCCTTAGAGATTGCATGGAAAACAGGAACGAGTTTTGGAAATAGAGACGCTTGGGCGATAGGAACTACAGCGAACTATGTTGTAGGTGTTTGGGTAGGAAATGCGACGGGAGAAGGAAGACCTACGCTTACAGGAGTTAGTAGCGCAGCACCAATTATGTTTGATATCTTTAATACTTTGCCAAGATCGAATTGGTTTCAGACACCTTTGAATAATTTAGAAGAAGCAGAGGTATGTCGACTAAGCGGATACTTAGCGCAAGCGAATTGTCCTAAAATTACACAATTAGTTCCTGTTAATGGAAAACGAACGTCAATCTGTCCATACCATAAAGAAATACATTTAGACCCTACAGAGAAGTTTAGAGTCAATAGTAATTGTGAGAATATAGAAAATATAATTACAAAATCATGGTTCGTTTTACCGCCAGTGATGGAGTGGTATTATAAAAATCAGCACGTGGAATATAAAACACTTCCACCATTTCGTTCGGACTGTATCGGTAGTCAAACGGTAAGCATGGATTTTATTTATCCTAAAGAAAACAGTAAAATCTATTTAACAAAAGGATTTGATAGCCAGGTTCAATCGGTTGTTTTAAAAGTAGCGAGTAATAATAAAGATGCAAGCTTATTTTGGTATATCAATAGTACTTATTTAGGCACTACACAAACCTTTCATGAAATGCCAATTAATGTAAAAACAGGCGTTTACTATATCACGGTAATGGATGAAATGGGCAATGAGATAAAAAGAAAAATGGAAATAGTACGGGAATAAGTTATTTGCAAACGAGATTTTAAAGCATAAAAAAAACGCCTCAAGTAATTGAGGCGTTTTTGATTTATTCTTTTATAGCATTTCCTGTTTTATCATAGAAATGATATTCTAAGTACGTGTAAGCGTCACGAGGTATAATTTTCACCCATTTTTTATGTTCAAAAAACCACTTTGAACGTAATGATGGAAAACCTTTTGTAAGGTATGCAGCCACAAACGGATGTACATTAAGTACGATACTTTTGTGAGTCTTGATAATTCTTTCTAAGTCAGAAGCAATTTTATCGATAATCAAGATCGGAGCTTCAATTGCCCCATTTTCATTGTTGGGATCCTCTTCTCTTGTTTCAATATTAACTTCTGGTCTTACTCTTTGTCTTGTAATTTGGATTAAACCAAACTTACTAGGAGGCAAGATTTTATGTTTTGCTTTGTCATCGCTCATTTCTTCTTTTAAGAAATCATATAGAACTCGTCTATTATCAGGATTTGACATATCGATAAAATCAACAACTATAATACCACCCATATCTCTCAATCGCAATTGTCTTGCAATTTCAGCGGCGGCAATCATATTTACTTCTAAGGCAGTATCCTCTTGGTTTTGAGCTTTATTAGAACGGTTACCACTGTTTACATCAATTACGTGTAATGCTTCGGTGTGTTCTATGATAAGGTATGCACCTTTGCTCATCGATACTGTTTTTCCAAAAGAAGTTTTGATTTGTCTTTCAATGTTATATTTCTCGAAAATAGGTAAGTTGTTCGATTGATAAAACTTAACAATGGATTCCTTTGAAGGCGCTATTTCTTGCAAATAGTCCTTTGTTTGATAATACAATTCCTCATCATCGATGTGAATGCCACTAAAAGTGTCATTGAAAACATCTCTTAATATTGAAGAAGCTCGGTTAAGCTCTCCCAATACTTTTGAAGGATGATGTGCTGTTGGAATTTTTTTACACATTCCTGACCATCGGTCAAGTAAGTTTTGTAAGTCTTTGTCTAGTTCAGCTACTTTTTTGCCTTCTGCTACTGTGCGAACAATAACACCAAATCCTTTTGGTCTAATCGATTGCACGAGTCTTTTTAAACGTTCTTTTTCTTCTTTAGATTCTATTTTTTGAGAAATAGAAATTCGATCGGAAAAAGGAACAAGAACAATATATCGGCCGGCAAGAGAAAGCTCAGAGCTAATTCTAGGGCCTTTTGTAGATATAGGTTCTTTAACGACTTGTACTAAAATTGATTGATTTGCATTGATAACATCAGTGATGATACCATCTTTATCAATCTCTTTCTCAAAAGGGAAATTTTTTAGGGTGAAATCTTTTATTTTACCTGCGCTTACAAGTTTTATGAATTTCAACGAAGAAGTTAGATTAGGACCTAAATCATGATAATGTAAAAAGGCATCTTTTTCAAAGCCTACATTTACAAAAGCGGCGTTTAGACCAGCAACAGGTTTCCTGATTTTGGCGATAAAAATATCCCCTACTTGGAAGTTGCTTTTTTCTTCTTCTTTGTGTAATTCAATTAGTTTTCCATCTTTTAATAAGGCAAAATCTACGGCTTCGGAACTAGATCTGATGATTAATTCTTTATTCACGCTGCAAATTTTTATCCATACATTCACATGTATAGATGGATTAAACAATATTTTTACAGGTATTGAACCCGGTGAAATACTTTACTATCAAGGATTGATAATAATTGTTGTATTTCAATTTCAAAGAACTGTATGAAAAAAAGAAAAAGTAGTATTAAACTACTTTTTCTTCTTGTGACGGTTAGCTCTCGCTCTTTTCTTACGCTTGTGCGTAGCTACCTTATGTCTTTTTCTTTTTTTACCACTTGGCATAACTTATTGGTTTTGTGATTAATAAATTAGTTTACTTTTGTTTCTGTATTAGTTTTCACTCCCTCAACAAATACTTTTGCAGGTTTAAATGCAGGAATGTTGTGAGCAGGAATTTTAATAGTAGTATTTTTTGAAATATTTCTACCCGTTTTTTCAGCTCTAGTTTTAATAATAAAACTTCCGAATCCTCTTAAATAAACATTGTCTCCAGTTTCTAAAGAGTTTTTAACTTCGTCCATGAAAGATTCAACGGTTGCCTGTACATCTCCTTTTTCTAGACCTAATTTTTCCGAAATTTTTGCTACGATATCTGCTTTCGTCATTTTCTTTCTTATTTATAATGATGTAATTTTTTTTTGAGCAGGCAAATATATGAATTAAAAAAACAATATTTCAACCTTAAATGATTAAAATTTAATAACATAAACTTTTATTTTTGTTAACCAATTTATAATCATGAGTTTTACTAAAATATTAATACAGTGGTATTTACATAATAAAAGAGATTTACCATGGCGAAAAACACAAGATCCTTATGCAATTTGGTTGTCAGAAATCATACTTCAACAGACTCGAGTAGCGCAAGGAATGCCTTATTTTTTCGCTTTTTTAGATACTTTTCCAACAGTTTTTGATTTAGCAAATGCCTCTGAACAACAAGTTTTAAAATTATGGCAAGGTTTAGGGTACTATTCGAGAGCTCAAAACCTACATAAAACAGCTCAATATATTGCGTCAGATTTGAATGGAGTTTTTCCAAATAACTATAATGATCTCTTAACACTTAAAGGTGTTGGGGAATATACTGCTGCTGCAATAGCTTCTTTTTGTTATAATGAACCCGTTCCAGTAGTAGATGGTAATGTTTTTAGAGTATTGTCTCGTTATTATGATATTGAAACCGATATCGCTTCAAATGGTGCCAAGAAAGAATTCAAAGCACTAGCGTATGAGATAATGCCTTTTGATAATCCTGCTATTTTTAATCAGGCATTAATGGAGTTTGGCGCCTTACAATGTGTGCCAAAAAGTCCAAATTGTCCAGTATGCGTGATGAATGATAGTTGTGTTGCCCTGCAAAAGAAAAAGGTTGATATGCTTCCTGTGAAATTGAAGAAAACACTTGTAAGAGATCGATTTCTGAATTATATAATCTTTATAGATGAAGACAATCATACGCAGATACAACAACGCACTGCAAAAGGGATATGGCATAATCTGTATGAGTTTCCTTTAATTGAAACAGAAAAAGCAGAATCGGAAGACTTTATTGAGGATAAAATTAACGAACAATTTTCTGCTGTTTTTGATTTGAAGACTATCACGCTAATAAATACGGGGAATGTAAACCATAAGTTATCACATCAAAATCTGAACATTAAATTTTGGAATGTGGAAATTAAAGGTAAAATAGAAAAAGGAATCAATTATGATGCATTAATAACATATCCTTTCCCTATAGTATTGTATAATTTTATTGAAAAGCAGTGGCCACAGTAACTGAAAAAAATAGTATATTTGGTAATAGATAAAAAAACAGATTATGAGTGGTACATTGAATAAAGTGATGTTGATAGGGCACTTAGGGGATGAAGTAAAGATGCATTATTTTGAAGGAGGTAACTGTATCGGGAGGTTTCCATTGGCTACCAATGAAACCTATATAAATAAGCAGACCAATGAAAAGATTACTTCTACCGAATGGCATAATATAGTTGTGCGTAATAAAGCTGCCGAAATCTGTGAAAAGTACCTCTCAAAAGGAGATAAAATCTATGTGGAAGGAAGGATTAAGTCAAGACAATGGCAGGGAGAAGATGGTATTGCAAAATATACAACTGAAATCCAAGCAACAGAATTTACTTTTCTAACTACAAAAAAAGATTCTGAAGCTGTAAGACAAACTTCGGCGATCACGCCACAAGAGCCAACAAAAAATAGTAACTTTGACCCGCAAAATCCACAGTTGCCTGAAAACGACTTGCCATTCTGATAGTATTAACTAATTTATTAAAATTTGGACGCAGACCCCTCCAATACCGTATCGATATTAGAAACAATTGACATTAATCTTGTTTTAGGATTCGTAGGTATTATATTATTACTTTTTTGTTCAGCAATGAGTTCCGCTGCTGAAATAGCACTTTTTTCTTTAACAAGAAAAGATTTGGAAAAAAGCGCTCAAGACGACTCAAAAATCTATCAGATTATTACTGCTTTATTAAGCAAACCCAAAAAATTACTTGCGACCATACTTGTCGTGAATAATTTCTTCAATATTGGAATCGTTATTATTTTCTCTTTTTTAAGTGAGCGATTATTTTCTCATATTACCCCTTACTGGTTGCGTTTCTCTATAGAGGTAGGAGTAGTTACTTTCTTGATTTTATTGTTTGGTGAGGTTATCCCAAAAGTATATGCGAACCGTAATAATTTGAAGTTTGCAAAGTTCATAGCTGTACCCTTGAGTATTATCAATAGATTACTAACGCCAATTAGTGTTCCGATGCGTTCTATCACTGTTTTTTTACACAAAAGATTAGGAAAGCAAAAAACATATTTCTCTGTAGATCAACTTTCGCAAGCCTTGGAGTTGACATCCTCTGAAGAGACTTCTACGCAGGAGCAAAAGATATTAGCAGGAATCGTTTCATTTGGGAACACAGATGTAAAACAAGTAATGAGTCCTAGAATCGATGTTTTTGCCTTAGATATTGAAGAAAGTTTTGAAGAAATTATAGCTAAAATTATAGACAAAGGATATTCAAGGATTCCAGTGTATAAAGATAATATAGATCAAATTGAAGGAGTATTATTCGTGAAAGATGTGTTGCCGCATATTGATAAAGAATCATTTGATTGGAAAACATTGCTTAGGACACCTTTTTTTGTACCAGAAAATAAAAAATTGGATGATCTTTTAAAAGAATTCCAAAGCATGAAAAACCACCTTGCTGTGGTTGTTGATGAATATGGAGGTACTTCGGGATTGGTTTCTTTAGAGGATATTATAGAAGAAATTGTAGGCGATATAAGTGATGAGTTTGATGATGACAATATTAATTTTTCACAAATAGATGAGCATAACTTTTTGTTTGAAGGTAAGATTAATTTAAAAGATTTTTATAGAATTGTACCAGTGAATGAAGAGGTTTTTGAGAATCAAAAAGGAGAAGCAGAAACACTAGCCGGATTTATATTGGAAGTGTTTGGTAATTTTCCTAAAAAAGGACAGAAGATTAATTTTCAAAATTGTTTATTTACGATTGAAGGTGTAGATAAAAAAAGAGTAAAACAAATTAAGGTAACCTTAGAAAATAGATAAAACAAATATTCAAATGCTTAAAAATATTAATACCCTACTTGTTTTGTTGGTTGTCATCGTTACAGTTTCGAGCTGTAAAGATGATGTTATCCCGAAACCGAAAAGTCATTTGAGATTGGAATATCCAATGCCAAAATATGAAGAATTTGACGGATGTCACTATATTTTTGGATACAATACAATTGCGAAAATAAAAGATAAAGGGAATTGTAATTTCAATATTGAGTATCCTGGGATGAAGGCGACGATATACTTGAATTATAAGCCTGTAAATAATAATATAGAGGCTTTGTTGAAAGATGCGCAAAGATTGACCTACGAGCATGTAATTAAGGCAGACGACATCATTGAGCAACCTTTTGAGAATAAAAAAAATAAAGTATATGGTATGTTCTATGAGGTTGATGGAAATGCTGCTTCACAAACGCAGTTTTATTTAACCGATAGTGTTCATAATTTTGTAATTGGATCAGTTTATTTTTATGTAAAACCAAACTATGATTCGATTTTACCAGCATCCAGTTACCTCCGAAATGATATTCAGAATTTAATGGAATCATTGCAATGGAAATAAAATAAAATAGGCTGTCTAAAATTACTAGACAGCCTATTTTGTTTTACAATGCGAACTGTAATTATTACATGCTTTGTGCTTTCTTATCTGCAGAACATGATTTTTTTGAATCAGCTGAACAACATTTTCCAGTTGATTTTTCTGATTTTTCAGTAGTAGCTTTAGCAGTCGTTTCTTTTGCTTTAGTTTTTGTAGTTTTTTCTGCTTTTACTTTTTCTTGGTCAAGAACCATAGCTTGATCAGCAGTTGATTTTACATCAGAAACTTTATAAAGTTCTCCACCAGCAACACCTTCTACAGTCTTTACTAATTTTTCTGGAGATTGTTTTGCAGAATCATATTCTACTGTAGCTGTTTTCTTGTCGAAATCTACGGTAGCTTTTTGCACACCATCTAAGTTTGCTAATTCTTTTTCGATTTTAGCAGCACACATTACGGCACAACTCATTCCTTCAATATGAAAGCTAGCCGTTTCGATTTTTCCTGCAATTGCAGTGTTTTCTGTTTTAGGAGCAACAACTTCAGTAGTTTTAGCTTCAGTAGTAGGTACTTCTTTTTCTGTGTTTTTACAACTTGCAAATGCTAAACCAGCAATAGCAATAAATAATAGTTTTCTTGAAATATTCATAATATGATTTTTACGTTTTCTAATATCCTAACGGAGAATTGGTTGACAAAATTAATGAAAAAATCAACTAATAATCCATTAAAATAACAGAATTTTGAAGTGAAAATATTTATTATGGAAACGAAACAATCAAAGTGGTTTTATTTATTGTTGTTAGCATTAATATGGGGTAGCTCATTTATTTTAATAAAAAGAGGTTTAGTTGGATTGACTGCAGTTCAGTTGGGCTCATTAAGAATAATCTTCGCCGCACTATTTTTATCGATAGTAGGGTTTAAAAGTTTAAAAGAGGTTCAGAAAAGACATTGGAAGTACATCGCTTTGACTGCATTTGTTGGAACATTTACACCGGTGTATCTGTTTTCCTATGCGCAAACAGAGATTGATAGTTCGATTAGTGCAATATTAAATTCCTTGACGCCATTAAATACATTGATATTAGGATTCGTGTTTTTTGGGGTAAGTTTTCAGAGAAGGCAACTTTTGGGAGTTATAATTGGTTTCTTGGGTTGTATTATGTTGATTCTTCATGGCGCAATGAATCATCCAGAGCAGAATTACTTTTATGTACTATTTGTGGTAATTGCAGCAATCTGTTATGCGCTGAATATTAATTTGATTAAGAAGTATTTGTCCGATTTGAAACCTTTTAGTATTGTAACTGGAAACTTTATGGTTTTAGGAATTCCAGCTTTGGTAATTCTATTTTTTACGGGTTTCAATGTTGAATTAGCGCTACAGCCGCAAGTATACCATTCGATGTTCTTTATTGTGATTTTGGGTATTTTAGGCACAGGAATAGCAAATATTATTTTCTTTAAACTAATTCAAATGTCATCTCCCATATTTGCATCATCCGTTACGTATTTAATTCCGGTAGTGGCTCTGTCTTGGGGAATATTTGACAATGAGTCCTTGACTTTAATTCAATATCTAGGAGCAGCAATAATTTTGATTGGAGTATATCTTTCTAGTAGAAAATAAAAAAGGCTGTCTAATTAGACAGCCTTTTGTTTTATAGATAAGAATTAACTATTGAAAATCAGCAGTGCTAACTCCTTCGTTAATTAATACTTCAGAGATATTAATTTCGATATCCATTCCTACATTCATTACCATTTTGTAAGGAACTTTAACTCCTTTTACATCACGATAATCATCAAATGAGATTGTAACCGTTTTTCCTTCTTCCATTGTGCTTTGTGCTAGCTTTAAACCAGATTTCACATCATAGAAAGAAGTGATACCGTCAGTTTGAACACCATAAGCATCTTTACCGTTAATACTTTCGATTCCTGTAAGTTTAAGATCAGCTTTACCCAATTGGCCTAATTCAGGTACTGGGAAAGCAACGCTTTTAGTTTTAGCTAAATCTTCACCTTCAAGTACAACTTTTTGACCTTGTTGCAATACGTAACCAGAATTATCATTCACAACTTGTTTCATGATACTTATGTTTTGCATTGTTAATTCTGTAACAGATAATCCTTTTGCATCTAATTTAGAAGAGTAATTCAAAGGAGCTGGAGCACCTGGAATAGTTGCTAATCCTTTTGTTGCAATAGTATTTACTGATTTTACAGCTTTGTCCCCACCAATTACTTTGATGTAATTTTCAAGAACAGATTTTGCTGTAACGTTAGTGCTTACTGTTTTCGCTTCTGGTTTAGATGTTGGATTTCCGAATCTGTCAAAATATAAAATTGGTGTTTTTAATTTTTCTAATCCAGGTAATACATCCGTTGCTTTTCCTACTACAACAATTCTTGCATTATCGTAAGAGAAGTATTTTTTAGCAGCTTTCATGATATCATCGGCAGTTACTGCATTGATGTTCTTGATGTAATTCTCGTAGTAATCTTTTGGAAGATTTTGAGTTTCAATATTTAATGCATAACGAGCAATCGTTTGTGGTTTCTCCATTTGCATTACAAAGTTCCCTACGTATTTTGCTTTAGCATTTTTCAATTCTTCAGCTGAAACTTTTGTAGTTCTGATTCTTTTTAATTCGTTAAGAAATTCAACAACAGAACTGTCTGTTACAGCATTTCTAACAGATGCTGTTGAAGTGAATTTTGTAACAAATTTGTTTCCTGAGATACTTGAGTAAGCACCATAAGTCCAACCGTGTTTCTCACGTAAGTTTAAGAACAAACGTCCTTCACCACCACCACCAAGAATTTGGTTAGCTAATATTGCAGCGAAGTAATCTTTATCACCCATTTTCAAGTTTACAGTATTTACAACTGATACTTCAGATTGTACTGCATTTGGCATATCGATAAAGTTAACTTGAGTGTATTGTACATTTTTAGGATCAGAATAAGCTATTTTCGGAGCTTTTGCATTTTTCCATAATGAGAAATATTGCTCAACTAATTTTTTTGTTTCATCAAAATTCACATCTCCAATGATTACTAAGTAAGCATTTTGAGGAACGAAATAAAGATTATAGTGTTGTTTAACATCAGCAAGAGTTACATTGTTGATTGTTGCTTCACTAGTATATTCTCCTCCAGGATGATTTTTTCCGAAAGCTAAGATGTTTACCACTCTTTGTGCATTAGCAGAAACACTTTTCTCTTGCGATTTGATGTTTTCTAATAATTTTGCTTTCTCTTTGTCAAATTCCTCTTGTGTGAATAAAGGATCTAAAGCACCAGCAGCTGTTAATTCAAAAATTCTACTGTAGTATTTAGATAAAGAACTTGAATAAGCTCCAGAAGAACTAAAATTAACGCTTGCTCCTAAGAAATCAATTTCCTCGTTATAGGCATCTTTAGTAATTTTAGAAGTACCATTACCCATCATCATGCTGGTTAAATCGTCTACTCCTTTTTTACTTCCTTCAGCAAAAGGGTCATTATCTATTGTTAAGTTGATAGATACACGTGGTAATTTATGATTTTCTACAACCATTACTTTTAAACCATTTGGTAATTCAAAAGTTTGTGGTTTTTTTACATTTACTGTGGGTGCAGGACCTGGTTTAGGTTGAGATCTATCTGTTTGTGCTTCCATAGAAAAGGTTAAAAACAAACCGGTTAAAAGGTATATTATTTTTTTCATGATTTAAATTTTCTTAGTTTCAGACTTATCTTTTGAAGGGACGTAATCCAATAATAATCGTTGGTTTGGATTTAGATATTTTTTAGCAGCATCTCTAATCTCCTCACGTGTAATTGAACGATAAATGTCAATTTCAGTATTGATTAAGTTTACATCACCATATAAAAGATAAAAAGAAGCTAAATTGCTAGCAATTCCTTCTACGCTAGCATTGTTGCTTACGTATTCGTTCTCAAATTTATTTTGTAGTTTTTTGTAATCGTTCTCAGAGATTAAATCTGTTTGAAGTTTTACAATTTCATCATCTACTTCTTTTAATAAATCAGCCGTAGTGTTTTGTCCCATTGGTAAACCATAGATAATGTACATGCCATAATCTTCCTGACTAAAGTTTAGAGCTCCAACTTGTAAAGCCATTTTTTTGTCATCAACCATTTTCTTGTATAATCTAGAGCTTTTTCCATCCGTTAAGATTGATGAGATCATATCTAAAACTCTTGCATCACGTGTTTTCATTGATGGAGTTCTATATGATGCAATCATCATAGGGATTTGGATGTTTGGATCCTCGTAAGTAGCCTTTAATGTTTTAGTGATAGGGGCTTCTGTGAATTGCTCACGTATAACCTTTGGGCCAGCTTGAATTGGACCAAAATAATCCTGAATCCATTTTTTTGCTTGTGCTTTATCAAAATCACCTGCCAATACTAAAACAGCATTGTTAGGAATATAGAATTTTTTATTGAAAGCTTTAAATTCTTCTAAAGTTGCAGCATCTAAATGTTCCATAGAACCAATAGTTGCCCAACGATAAGGGTGTTTGAAAAACATGTTTTTCTTTACTTCAGCTAGGATATTTCCATAAGGTTGGTTATCCACACGAAGTCTTTTTTCTTCTTTTACAACCTCATTTTGAGTGTCAACACCAATTTGGTTGATTACAGGGTGCATTAATCTTTCTGATTCCATCCATAATGCCAGTTGCAAATTGTTTGAAGGGAAAACTTCATAGTAATAAGTTCTGTCATCTGTCGTATTTGCATTGTTTGTACCACCGTTTGCCGTAACGATTTTAAACCAGTCGCCACGACCAATATTTTCAGTACCCTCAAAAAGTAAATGTTCAAAAAAGTGAGCAAAACCAGTGCGATCCGGTTTTTCATCTTTTGCACCTACATGATACATTACTGAGGTTGTAACTACGGGAGCAGAGTTGTCTTGATGTAAAATTACATGAAGGCCATTATCTAAATTGTATTCTTCAAACGCTACATTTTGAGCAGAAGCAATACCTCCAAGCATAAGAAATGAACTTAAAGTCATTAGAGATTTTTTCATAATGATTAATAATTTTGTTTATGATATATAGATTAGACGTATTTAAGGTAGGTCTGTTACAACAAATCTAACTTTTTTATGACAAATGAAGTTTAAAATAAGTTTTTTTATCAAAAAAAGGAGTCTTGATTCCTTAGAAGGAGTAGAAGCTAACGTGCTGAAATGGAATGTTTTTAATTGTTTTTCCTTTTTTTTGTACAACTGGTTGCATAATAAAGTTTTAGTTGTATATTTGTGCCCTTAAAAATTAACTAAATAGTATTGTTATGTACGCAATCGTAGAGATAGCAGGGCAACAATTTAAAGTAAGCAAAGACCAAAAAGTTTATGTTCACCGTTTAGCTGATAACGAAGGAGATGCAATTTCATTTGCAAAAGTTCTTTTGTTAGACGTTGATGGAACTGTAACTCTAGGCGCCCCAGCTGTAGAAGGTGCTTCAGTAGAAGCCAAAGTGTTAAGACACTTAAAAGGAGAAAAAGTAATCGTTTTCAAAAAGAAAAGAAGAAAAGGTTACAAAAAGAAAAACGGTCACCGTCAATCTTTAACTCAAATCGTAATTTCAGGAATTTCAGCTCCGGGTGCGAAGAAGAAAGAAACTAAGAAAGCGAAAGAAGAGAATCAAGAAAAATAACATTAAAAACTAATACGTCATGGCTCACAAGAAAGGTGTCGGTAGTTCCAAGAATGGTAGAGAATCAGAATCAAAACGTTTAGGCGTTAAGATTTTTGGTGGTCAAGCTGCAATCGCTGGGAACATCATCGTAAGACAAAGAGGTTCTAAGCACAATCCAGGTGAAAACGTTTACATGGGTAAAGATCATACTTTACATGCAAAAGTTGATGGAGTTGTTAAGTTCCAGAAAAAAGGAGATAATAAATCTTTCGTTTCTATTCTTCCATTCGAAGCATAAGAAAATTAAGATTATCCATATAAAAAAACCATCAACATTGTTGATGGTTTTTTTTGTTTAATGTCGAATTAATAATACTTCTAATTGTAGATTATTCTAAAAGGAACAATATTTATTGCTCTGTTTTTTATTCTAAGCATTAAATCCTCACTCAAAAAGTTCCATTCTTCCTCATTAAATAAAGTTTCATCTTTTCGTTTCAGATAAATGTCTATAGTAGGCATATAACCAATGTTACTGTCTAAGCTGGTCTGTATACCCGTTTTTACTGTTACGTTCTCTATAGACTCTCCGTAATGGTTTTTACACAGTATTATAATGTCTTGTTTGGTTACAACACGTTGATTGGAAATCAAATTTTCTCTATAGGCGTAAATTTTCTCTGAATTTGTTAATTCATTTTTTCCACCCTGAGTAGTAGAAAGTAAAGTCATAGAGTCTTTTTCAAAATCCGAACCCTTATAGAGCAGTAGTCTTGAAAAAGTATTTATTTTATTGGCATCTTCACCATTCGTGGTCCAATATTTTACAAAGAGTGTACCTCGATCCTTTTTATTCTTTGAATTCAAAACTAGATAAGGCGTATTCTTTTTATGCATACCTACCTGAGCCATTTTGTTGCGGAATCGAGAGATGATTTGGTTAATTTCTTTCAAATTAGTATCAGTGAAATCATGTCCTAAACTAGAAAAGGCTGCTGCTTCATCACGTACTAAATCAATAAGATAATTAATTTCTTCAGTAGCATTACGTTCATCAAAACGAGCAACACCACCAAATCTCAAATAAGCATAATCATCTATTTGCTCATGATTGTTATTTTTGATAACATCAAATTCTCTGTTTTTATCATCCAAAACGGAATAAAGTTCTAAAAAGAAATCCTCTCCAATATTTAAAGGATAAATATTCATTAGACTCTTGATACTTCCTTGTGTTTCGTTTAATTTTTTATTGATAACGGGAAAACAGTTCGTTGCACAGAATACATCAGAAAGCATATTTTTATTAATGACATTTGGGAATTCTAAACGAAGCCAAATTACTTTCTCATTAGATAATTGCTTGAGATCCTCAGTGCTTAAAAATTGCTTGAATTCCGCAGGTACAGTATGAGTATTATCCTCAATGTTGAAGATGTCTTTAATGCTAATGAAATTCTTTTCGTAATATTCATTAACATGCTCTTCTGTACGCTCAATATGGTAAAAGTCCTCTTGGATTAATTTACTATCTCTTTTTGAGAAACTATCATCAGTATTATACCCTTCACTAGTGGTAAGCAAATGATCATTTAAATACCATTTTGCACGAGGTAAGAAATGGAAGAAAGTATTACGATTAGAGATATTTTTTAAATAGAAATAAAACATAAGGTCTTTCATGATACCATCACCTTGATGTTGAATTCCTAACCAAATTGTACCATGCTGAAGCGGTTTAGTATATAAATCACTACTTAAAACTTCTTTGAATTGATCCTTTATTACCTCCTGAATTCCATTAGGAAGGACTACATAGCGTAATTTGTTACGCGTTATTTTCACAGGCTTAGTAGCGCCAAAAAAATAATCCTTTAATAGATTTTCACTTGGATTATAAGGGTTTATTTCTTTTTTCTGAATGTAAAATTGGTGGTGATCATTTAAGATTACCTCATTTTCAGAAGGATATGCCTTCATTATGGCACGAGCAGGCGTTGCTTTCGATGAAGCTATTGGAGTAAGGATATCTACTAGTCTTTCCGTAATTCTTCGGCGACTTGAGAATACCTCATTAGATATTTTTTCTAATTCTTTTGAGCATACATCAAAAAGGAGATTGACTATAGGGTCAAAAACATTTTCAAGTTCTACGTCAGAATACCCCCATTTTTTTGCAGCACGCTTGAGCAATCTATCCTTAATCTGATCTTTTGATAACTGATTCATGAGTGTTGTTTATTTAAAAGAAAATGGAGCTAAATAATAAGAGCTTTTGTAATAATAAGGTTGGTTCGTTTTTTTAATGATACCATATACTATTATATCCAAACGCTTTTTAACTCGGATGCTTGTTTCATAACTTATTGTGTCCTCAGAGACACCCAATGTTACATCTGTAATGATTAGTCTTTTTTCATATTTCTTTACCTTCTCATGTACAGATTCTTTGATACTGTCTTTCAGCTGATTTGCATTAGCCAATAGATTAAAATCAGTATCCCAAATGATTGTCCCGAATTCATCATCATATTTATATTCTCCAAAAATTGTAGTAATGATTAGAGAGATGTATTGGGCTAAAGATTCTTCGATGGTAACTTTTCGGAGATCTTTTCCATTGATGATTTTTGTGTAATCGATAGGGATTTTATAGTAAAGATCTTTCATTCACTAAATCGAATTTAATTGTATTATCATCATTTAATGTCAACTCTAAAGCATCGCCTTTCTTTATTTCACCTGATATAATCATGCGGGCTAAAGGACGCTTAAGTTGATTACGAATAATCCCTTTAATTGGACGAGCCCCATATTCGGGAGTAAAGCCCATTAAAGCGATTTTCTCTTTATTTTCCTCGCTTATTTCGAGTGTCATGTCCATTTTATGAAGCAACTGAAGCAGCTCCTTTTTAAGGTGTATTTCAAAAATTCGAGATACACTTTCTTTTGAAATAGGAGCAAACGGAATAATTTCGGTAAGCCTCCCTAGGAATTCAGGACGGAAATAACCCGTCATGATTTCAATTAATTCATTGGATTTAGGAATGTGATTTTGACCAAATGATTTTACAATAAAATCAGAGCCAATATTGGACGTAAATAATATTACGGCATTAGAGAAATCACCTTCTTTTCCTAATCTATCATGTAATTTACCTTCGTCTAAGATTTGTAAGAATACATCAAATACAGATTTGTGTGCTTTTTCAATCTCATCAAAAAGAACGATAGAGTATGGTTTTTGTCTTATTTTGTTCACTAATAAACCACCTTCTTCATAACCGACATATCCTGGAGGTGCACCATATAATAATGCAGCAGAATGTTCTTCTTTGAATTCAGACATGTCCAAACGAATAATAGCATTTTCATCGCCGAATAAAAAATCAGCCAAAGATTTTGCTAATTCTGTTTTCCCAGTTCCTGTAGGCCCTAAGAAAAAGAATGAGCCTAATGGTTGTCCTGGTTTTGTTAATCCAGAACGAGATTCAAGTATAGCATCTGAAACCACCTTGATCGCATGATCCTGACCAATTACGCGTTTGCGCAATGTATTTTCAATTTCAAGCAGGCGTTCTCTTTCTTCAGATTTTACCTTTCCTGCGGGAATTCCCGTAATACCTGAAACGACCATTGATAGGTGACTAGCAGATACAATATTCTCTTCCACGCTAAGTTGGTCTAACTTCTCTAGTAAATTCGTAAGAATATTTTGTTTGTCTTCAAAAGAAGAAGTAGAGAAAGACTGATTTACATCCTCGTGTTCCTCGGTGAATAATTTCCCGGATTTATTTAAAATATCAGAGTATAACCAATTTGTTTCTTCGTGCTGCTCTTCTTCATTTTCAATACCATTTAAAGCCTCTACTTTTGGTTTTAAACGAGGTAGTTCATCTTTGATTGTTTCTTTGGCTACACGTAATGCAGACATCGTACGGTCAATTAAATCCAAAGCGGAATCAGGTAATGATTTTTCTTTTAAATAGCGCTTGGATAAACGAATGGATTCTTTTACACTTTCTTCACTAATATTAAATTCATGATGATCTTCATAATGTGAAATAATACTATGAATCATTCGGAAAGCTAAATCTTCTGTTGGTTCCTGAATTTCTAAAGTTTCAAAACGACGGCTTAAAGCATCATCTTTACCTAAAGATTTTCTATATTTTTCTGTAGTGGTAGCACCAATAAAAGTGATGTCACCTTTTGAAAGTTCTGATTTTATTATACTAGCAATTCCGGAACCTTGATTAGAATCAAATAATTCGTGTATATCGTCAATAAATAATATTGGTTTTTCGAATTGTTTTACCTCATTGAATATTTTTTGTAAACGATCTTCTACTTCACCTTTGTAAGATGCTCCAGCAAACAATGCACCAATATTGATTTCAATAACAGAAGCATTTGATAAGTTTGTGATGATGTTTTTATGTGCAATCTTGCCACAAAAACCTTCAACTAAAGCGGATTTACCAACACCAGCTTCACCGGTAATGATTACGTGAGGTTTTAATTTTCGGTTAAGAACCTCAATAATTGTTTTTAATTCTTCGTCTCGACCTATAAGTGGCGTAGTTTCTTTGCTTCTTATTTGTTTTACCTTATCAGTACAATACTTCTCTAATAAAGAGGAAGAAGAGCCATTATTTGAAGATTGGCTTTCTGATTTAGAAGATTTCGCAGAAGGAGCTAATCCATCATGAAATTGCTCAGATACAGCTGCAGGAGTTATTGGTAATGATTTTAATTGATCGTGTGAAAATCCAACACCTGGAGTGACTAAGGAAATTAGTAATGAAGGGAAATCTACATTTTCTAGACCATTTCTCTTTGCAATTTGCTCTGCTTCAGTAAATACAGCTTCCATAGCAGCATCAGCCTGTGGATCATCTGATGGACGTGTCGCACGGTTGTATTCACCGATTCGAATATCTGCCCACTCATCCAGATAAAAAACATCAAGTCCCTTCGCATCTAATTCCTTAATGAAATTAAATTGCTGATTTAATAAAGCTTTTATAAGGTGTGCTGGAGAATATTTTTGATTAAAATGATCTTTAGCAATCTGCTTTGCAATATGTATAACCTGCATGATGTTTTCTGTAACCATAATACCTGAATTTTATCGTCTATTAAGTTGTCTGCAAATTTCTAAATCTCGGGTTAGAGATTTTGTATCCTCTTCATAGGACTTGATTTGTTTATTCAACATTTCAATTTCCTGCTTAGAGTCATTTAATTGCAATAACAGTTTTTTTGTATTCACCAATTTTTTGACATTAAGCATTGCGTTATCGTAAAGCTTCGTGCTTTCGGCAGGGTTATCTTTTCCGTCTTCTTTAGGAATTACCTTTTTTTGCTCTACAATCTGGTTTAATTCTGCTAATTTCACTGTAATACTTTGCTCGATGAAAGGGAAACTTTCAGGTGCTTTATCTAGTGAATCTACAAGTTTTGAGATGTCATCAATCTTATCAGAAAATTGTCTTTGAAAATTAAATTCGGTTAAGATTTTATCATTTTCATTTTTTAAAACTTCATTTTCTTTCCAAGGCAATTTGTAATTGAAAAATAGAGCATAAATAAGTATTCCTGTTGTGATGATAAACATCAGAAGGAATAATAAGAATGCTGATGTTCTCTCTTTTCTGTTTAAAATATCCATAATTTGTCGGTCGTAATTTTATCTATTCAGCTAGAAATGATGGCGAATTTGGGCCTTCATCTTTTTTGTCGTTAACATTAAAGAAAGAGGTCGTTGACTTATCTGTTTTAATGATGTTTTCATTAACAAATATTCCAGAATCTCTCTTTTTACCAATATAATCCAATTGATTTAATATGGAGAAAAGATAATCAATTTTAGTGATAAATTCTTTAACTTGATTTACACAAAGCTCAATATCAAAACCTTTGTATTGAATATTGATTGTTTCGGAAAATATTTTCTCATAATCACCGCTACTCATTTCTGTCCATTCGGAGAAATAATTAAAGAGCATTTCTTTACCATCTCCAGAAAAAGTATCAAAGCTATTTTTCATTACTCGAGCCAAGCTCACAACTTTATCCAAGACAAACATAGGCTGAGAATTGAAATTCTGCCATTTGTTCATGGTAATGTTTTGGCCTGCATAAGACAATGTTTTTTCGCAAATCGCAAAAACAATTTTTGCAATCATATTCTCATCCTCATTCATGTTTCTGAATCTGATTTTTTGAGAAATCTGAACACAGTTGAATTCTAATTGTTTAAAGAATACCTCATAGGATTCGAATAAATTAATTAGAGCAGGATGACTATTTACAGTCATGCTTGGTGGAATATAACCTGAAAGAATTTCAAACCCGTTAGGTGTTGTTCTAAACTTCGCGATAGGGAACTGTAGGGGACCAATATTGTTTTGGTTCACTTCACTTTCTACAAGGCTCGTTAGGAAATATTTAGATAATGCTGCAGGAAAACGTGGAGGTACTTCATCCATGTTTTGAGTTCCTGAAGGTATTCTTTGGAAAGGATCAACATTAAGTAACAGGTAGTAGTTGTTCTCTTTTAAATCGAAATTTTTCAATTCAATTTTTTCAGAATAACCACCAGTATACTCTGTAATTTCTATTCGGCCTCCACCAGGAGTAATAGCTTTTAATAATTTTATAGATACACTTAATTCGTTATGTGCATCAATTGTAACGGAATATTCAAAAGGATTATTCAAGTTTGTCGTTAGTAATCCATAGTGGAGTACATTGGTACCAATGTTTCTCGCATCACGAATTAAATCTTCCATGTTGTCTTGTAAGTCAATAAAATGATTTTTATTGATTTTCATTCCATCAATCCAGTTTACTGGAAAATGTCTAATGTTCTCAGCCATAATTTAAAAATTATATTCGTTGACAAATAATTGTTGCACCATCCTTAATGTTGTTAGTGTCAATTGAAAGTTCAGGATCAATGTAAGTTGATGAGCTGAACCATTCTGGTTTGGTATGGAAATACCATCCAAAAGGCTCATTTTTATTGTCCAAAAAGTGAATTAAACTATTTGGATTTTTATCGTTGTAATCATTAATGAAATAGTAAAATAATCGTCCAAAATCAATTGCTCTAGGCGCTTTTACTTTGAAGTTAATGATGTGATTATCAGTTGCTCTTTTTTGAAAAACTAAATTTAGAATTACAATATTACGCATCTCAGAAATATGAGGAGAAGGGTATTTGCTGTTTAAAGGATAGAACCATCTTTTGTGAAGTCTAGCTGGAATAGAAATAGCAGTTTCAAATAATTTGTGACAAAGCGTTGGCATTATGAACATTAAGAGAGCACCAAGCTTGTAATAAATGAACCCAATTTCATCATAATATCCCATGATGATAATTAAAAATACAGCCATATACATGGCAGTATTAAATACAATAGCGATTTCTTTATACATCTGAGTTTCATTGAATTTTTTGAAAATCTGATGATAGAAAATCAAGTGTACAGAACCCATAATTAGGAAATACACTTGTAGGGATATAAATCTAGAATTTAATGTTGTTTCTTTTAGATTGTATAGTATGGCTTCAAAAATAACTAACAATAAACCTTGACCTAATATGTATAGTAAAAATCTCTTTTTTGAATCTCTAAATTTTCTGACTTTTATTCCAATAAATATGCTGGCAATTAACGCAATGCTCAAAGCAAGCATCATGTAAATTAATGTTTGGCTGTCGCCAAGATATGATAAAAATTTTCTCATTTATATAACAGTTGAAATTCCTAATCTTGATTGATATGATGTTTCGTTCATTGAGAACTCTTCGTCGCTTCCTTTTAAAACTAATTCGTAGGAAAACTGTACATGGCAAGGTAAGAAGAGATTGAAAAAAGTAATTAAAAACGATTCCATTTCCTCTTGGTGAAAATATTTAAAAAGTTGTTCGGGATCTCTTAATGGTCCTATTGTGTAATGATACTCTTTTAAAAAAATTTCTTCCCTGCTTTCTAATGTCGAATTAACACCTAATGAAATCTCAGCGGCACTTTCATTAACATCAAATACTTGTTCCAATTTAATGTTTTTTGTAGTGACTGAAACTTTTTCGTTAATAATTTTTTCTAATATACTACTTACATTTAAAATGTCCTGTCCTAAATTTTTCTTTTCATGCAGTAAAGCAGAAAACATTTTTACGAGTAAATGATTTGGGATATTACTAGAAACACCTAGTATCATACGTATAATGTCTGCAATTCCATAGGTATTGATATGAGAAAAAAAATCAGACTCATAGCGTTCTACTAAATGTCTGAATCGGAAAAGCTCATTTTCTAATGGATTGTAAAATGTTCTAGCTTCTTTTTCTTCCTTTTTTCTTTTCTTAAACTCTTCAACAGGATCTTCTTTGCGATCGCGAGTTCGATAATTATGAGTGACACTCTCTGGTAAAACATCGTAAATACCGTCCCTACTTAATGTAACATTATAAATATCGCTATCATGAACATCAGTATCAATGTCCATAATATCTTTATTGAATTTTCGGTAAAAAAGACCATTAGATTCGATGGAAATATCTAAATCATGAACCCTCTGAAGAAGAAGTTCCTCAAAAAGAAGTTCCGCCTTAAGATCAAAGGAAACCGACTTTTTATAGTGTTCGGGGGAGATATTTTTTCGAGTCATTATTTAGTGTCTTTAAGTCTTCCTGACGAAATATAATTGTTTCTCCAATAAGGTTTTTTAAGACTGGTAATTTCAACGCCTCCGTTTTGATTAGCAGCAAAAAAGCGCATGTTTTTTAAATAGATTCCCACATGTGAAATTACTTTTTCATTATTCATTCTGAAAAAGATTAAATCACCTTCTTTTAATTCCTTAAAAGATTGGAAAAGTTCAATGTCTCGACCTAAAGCCATTTCAGAGGCAGTTCTTGGCAATTGCTCGTCATAAACTTTATCGAAAAGTTCTTGCATTAATGCAGAGCAGTCAATCCCCTTTTTATTAGTTCCACCATATACATAAGGTATGCCTTCCCATTCCTTGATGAATTTATATAACTTCTCATTGGTAATCTCCTGAGGAGTTACACCAAGGGTTTTGGCAAAGTAAACACGCTCCTCGTTGGTTAGGAGTATGGCTTTTTTTTCTACTGGCTTACGTTCTTTATCTAGACCCAACTCTTTTATCGCATGCTCATCTGTGATTGGATCCCCATATCCTTTTTTTGAACCACAAGAAATCACCAAAAGTGATAAAGTAAAAAGATATAATATTTTCGCTTTCATGAACTATATACAAATTATACAAAATCAAAAATAAGTTTTTTATTTAATAATTTATGGATTATTTTGAAATATATTGATATTGTTTCCCCCTATTAACATTGATATAATACAAAATTAAGATTGGACTCTTGTGTAGTTCTTAATCGTTGCTTATGGATTAATGGAACATTTTTCTATTTTTAATATTTAAAATGGTATAAAAATGAATCGAACATTTTTTTGAAAATTTAACAAACCCCTATGGATATTGAGGTTCAAAAGCATTTCAAAAAAATCGACAATAAAAATTCATTAGATTTTTTCATAAAAAGAGAGCGTTAAAAAAAAATTAAAGGAAATGAAAATATAACATTACTGTAGCTCAATTATATAAGGGGAAGCAATAATTTTATGTAAAGAAGAAGTTACATTTTTTTTATTTTTTTTATTGAAATTTAAAGATTAATATTTTTTTATTACATTTGGTAGATAAGTTGTGGTTAAATAACCTTTATTAGAGTGTTTCCACAGTGTTTAATATTAATTTTTTATAAATGAGCAATGCTTCAAGAATAAAAACGCATTTTGATGTAAAGGTTATTATGCTGTTTGTTATTTTATTTGTTTTATCGTGTCTTTTATTAGCATTTAAGATCAATACTGCTGAAATATGCACTACAGAGGAATTTGATGTAGAAACATCATCATACAAAGCAGGAGAGCTAATAACGTTTACAGATAATACAAAAGATGCATACCAATGGTTTTGGTCCTTTGGTGATGGAAGTGCTATGTCCTATAGATCCAAAGTTACACACGTATTTACTCAGCCAGGGAAATACACGGTGAAGCTATCATTAAATGATAATTGTACGGTAGAAAAAGTACTAACGATTTTGCCAAAGAATGATGTGATTGATGAGACAAAAATGCCGAGATTCACAGGTCCTAAAATGGCATACGTAGGTGATGCAGTTCATTTTAAGGATAGTACTGGGCATGCGAAATCTTGGCAATGGAGATTTGGAGAAGGAGAGAAAATTGATGCAATTGATAAGAACCCTACTTATACGTTTAAAACACCTGGAGAAAAGGTAGTTTCATTAATTGTTAATGATGACTATAAATATGTTAAGTCGTTCAAAATAAATGTGTATCCAGCTAAAAAGGATGACAGAGATTTAGTGTCAGAGCGTATCGAGCGTAATAGAAAAAATAGAATTGATCCAGTAGAAGATTACTTTAGTAAAATTCCGGATGCACCTACAAAAGCACCATTGAATACTGAAGGAGTAAATGCTGAAGTTCCAGAAATTAATGAACAGAAATTAGGACAACTATTGATGGGAGTTTCTGAAAATAAATTGTCATATGATAAATTGGTGAAATACTTCTGTGAAGATCGTTTGCCAACCGTGCAAATGAAAAAAGGAGAAGTTATTTCTCTAAAATCATTGAATAATAATATTAGAGATAAACGAATAAAGATTAAAGAATTATCAATAGTTAAGAACAAAGAAAATTGTGTTACACTGATAACCATTGACTATCGATACAAAGCAATATTTTAAAAGAGTAATATCTACCCGAGAGTATTTTAATAAAATTTTCAACTAAGTTTAATAAAAATTGTAAATATGGCAAGTTTTTCAAATAGCTACGGAATTGGAGGGAATGAAGTAAAACAGGAAGGACAAGAAAGTATCTTAGAGATCCCTCAAAACAAAACGCTGATAGCTCAAAAATTGACACCAAATACTCCAGTTAGACCTGAAATCGTTACTGGGTTAAAGAATATGGATGAAGTGTTTGAACATTTTGACCCAAAACTTAATGTCAATTTTGAGGATAATCAAGGTAAAACGGTGAGAGAGGAAGTTAAATTCCAAAGTATTAGTGATTTCTCAATCAAAGGATTGGTGAATCAAAGTCCATTTTTACTTGACCTTCAAACTAAAAATGAACAATACGAAAAAATGATTAAACAACTGAAGACAAATAAAGTGTTGAAATTAGCGCTACAAGATCCTTCAGCGAAACAATCAATCATAGACGCATTAGAAGACCTAATTAAAGAAATTGAAGAAACTGATAAATAATTTATTTTATGAAGAACCAAGAAAATTTACAATCTTCAGTATCTAATAGTAGAGAGCTAAAAGAAAACTCAAATCTTACGCTGGAACAAAAGCTAGAATCTTTTATTCAGTTTGGAGGATTTGATTTGTTAGAAGGAGCTATTGAAGGTGTACAAAACTTAAATCCGAGTCGTAAAGCTCGTAGAACAATATTTTTAAGTGAAAGTAATAAAAAATCAGAAAGAGATTCTTTAAAAAGAGTTCTAACATTATGGGCAGATACATTAAAATCTTCTGATAGTCTAGTAGATTTAGTGAATAACTGTGCGGAGCTTGCAGATACTGCAGAGTCTACTCTTAAGAAAAATCTAGCGACTGTTGTAAGTGAGTCAAAAGAGTTAGAAGAAAGTTATCGTACACTATCCTTATTCTTTAAGAATACTGAGGAAAGCAAAGTGAAAAATATCTCTATCATGAACGCGGAGTTAGATCAATTAAAAGATTTAGATAACTCTCGTTTTATTGATAATATCCAAGAAGAATTAACGAATAGTTTTGACCGTTTGGACTTAAGAAAAAATTACTCACTTTTAGTTATACCAGGTTATTTAGGTTCGAATAAGGTGATTGAGAAATGGGCAAAAATAGCATACGATAATAAAGTAATGTTAGTGACCGATTTCCAACATTTGGATGAACCGGATGATGTTATGGAGATGTTTGAATTAGCAAACCTTACAGGTGGAGATACATACAGATCAAATGTTATTATGACTTGTAACTGGTTAGTAGGTAGAGGGAAACACGATGAAATTGATGAGCAAGATCATTTGTTTATTCCACCATCAACAGCCTTAGCAGGTAAAATCTATAATACTTTAATGTCTCAAGTTACTGCAGGTAAGAAATTTGGGGGAATTAATGAAGTAGATGGAGTTAAGTTTGACCTTAAGAAAAGTGAAATTGCCGATTTAGAGCATTTAGGGTTAATCCCAATGGTGAATGAATATGGTAAAGTAATGGCTTTCTCAGGTAAAACTTTATTCAATGGTGATAACTTAGGTTTACAAACTTATTCAGTTGTACGTGTATTTGATTATGTAACAAAAGTAATGATGGACTTTTTGAATCGTCGTGCTTTCGAAAACTTCAATGCTAAAACAAGAAAAGAAATTCTTGGACAAATTGTTAAGTTCTTGGACAATGTATGTGGTCCAGATAAATTGATCGAAGATTTTGAAATTAAAAAATTCGAGCAAGATCCAAATCAAAAAGATCGTATTTTCTTAGATATCCGATTAAAACCATATTTTCCTGCAAAAAACTTCCTTATTAAAATGGATGGTCAAAAAGGAGATGAAGGTAATGAATGGGATACTGAATATGCAGAACAATAAAAGATTTAAATTCTATACAAAAAGCGACATTAGTGTCGCTTTTTTTTGTGACCTTAATTATGTATAATTACATATTATAGGAATTTATTTACCATTATCTTATCCTAATGTAAAATTTGTGATAAATTTCATTTTTTTTTGTATTTTTTTTGAAAATTAATTTTCTTTATTATAAATTCGTAACTCAATCTTTATTAGATATTTTTTGGTATTTATTTTTTAACCTTAATTTTTTATTATTATGTCATTTAAAGCAAGATTAAAAGTTGCAGGTCAAGAGTTTAATATTCTTACAGCAATGTACGATTTGCATCAAGATGTTGATGCAACAGGGCGTCCCTCATCGATTACAAGAGGAGGAAGATTAACTATTAGTGTAGAATCTACTGGAAGTTCATTCTTTTTTGAATGGATGACGAACAATTTCGAAAGAAAAGATGGTCACATTCAGTATATTAAGCGTGATACTGACGCAACTCTAAGAGAAACAAAATTTGAAGAAGGTTACTTGGTGAAGTACAAAGAAGAGTTTGATGCTAAAGGAGCAAATCCATTAGTTGAAACATTCACGATTTCAGCAAGAGTAATGAATAGTGGAAATGGAAGTCACACAAACGAGTGGGTATAAATTTCACGAAATAAAATTATTTTAAAAGAAGGATGTGTAGTTAGTACACATCCTTTTTTTATGGCATAAATATGTTTTTAATATTAAGATATTATTAAAAAGTGCTGATTATTAGGGTTTTAATTTTTAATTAGATAAATTTTATTTAAATTAGAGGCTTAATCTTTATTAGATATTATTTGGTATTTATTTTTTTAACCTTAATCCTTATTACTATGTCATTTGCATCAAAATTAAAATTGGATGGAAAAGAAATGAACATTTTATATGCTTCATATGATTTACATCAGGAGGTTGACCAAACGGGTCGCCCATCTTCCGTTACACGCGGAGGTCAAATTAAACTAATTGTGGAATCTACAAATGATTCGTTTTTCTTTGAGTGGATGACGAACAATTTTGAAAGAAAAGATGGTTCGATTCAGTATATAAAACGCGATACTGATGCAAAACTAAAAGAGTTAATGTTCAAAGAAGCATATATGGTGAACTATGAAGAGGAATTTGATGCAAAAGGAGAAAATCCTTTGGTAGAATCATTTACTATTTCAGCTCGAGAAATTAATTTTGGTACAGGTGGCCATGTTAATTTATGGGTTTAAACCTTATATGTAAGCTATAAAAAAAGAGGATATAATATCCTCTTTTTTTATGAGATAAAGTTCCTTGTTTATAACGTTAATTTTTTATTGTAAGTAAAAAAATGTTAAAATAAAGAAAAATGAATTTTAGAAATAAATTAGGTTTAATAAACCGTTAAATGGTATTGATTTGCAATGAATTGTTTGGCAGTTAGAAAAGTTTGCGCTATATTCGTTTCTTAATCTTTATTAGATATTATTCGGTATTTTTATTTTTAACCTTAATTTTTTATTATTATGGCATTTAAAGCACTTCTAGAAGTAGGTGGAAAGACACTTAATATTCTTTACACATCTTACGATTTACACCAGGATGTAGATCAAACAGGCCGCCCTTCTTCTATTACCCGTGGCGGTAGAATAAATTTAGTAGTAGAATCTACTGGTGATTCATTCTTCTTCGAATGGATGACAAACAATTTCGAAAGAAAAGACGGTTCAATTAGATTTATTAAACGTGATACAGATGCAACTTTGAAAACACTTGGTTTCAAAGAAGGTTATTTGGTTAAGTATAAAGAAAATTTTGATGCAAAAGGAAATAATCCTTTAGTTGAATCTTTTACAATTTCTGCAAAAGAAATTGCAATGGGAGGTGGCGAGCATGTTAATATGTGGGTATAATCTTATAAATTATATTTTCTAAAACGAAGAGATAGACTGTTTTTACATACTCTATTGCTTTGTTGGACTTTATTTTTAACTAAATATCTATTTACTATGTCTTTTTTAGCTAAGCTTGAAATTGATGGAGAAGAGATGAATGTATTGGAATTTCAATGCACTCTTGCTCAGGATACCGATAAAAGTGGTAAACCATCTTCAGACCCAGTTGGAGGAAAACTTCGCCTTGTTATTGAATCAACAAAAAGTGTAATGCTTTTTGATTGGATGATAAGCACTTCTCAAACTAAGAACGGAGTATTGACTTTTTTCAGAAGAGATGCAATCTCGAAAATGAGAGAATTGCAATTCAAAGATGGATACTGCATCCGTTATGACGAACTTTTTATTTCGTACAACGATATGCCTATGCGTACAGAAATTCTAATTTCATCAAAAGAAATTACGATGAATGGATCTGTCTTCAGTAGAAATTGGCCGTTGAAATTTTAAGGTACAGTTATGGATGAACTTAATGTTCAATTCTTTGTCGGTATTACTTATAATTTTGGGGCAAAGAAAAATTATTTCAGCGGTACAGCAGGAGTAGGAGTCAGTAAGAAAATGAACTTTGTAGAGCCAGGTGTAAATTTGGCTGTAAACTTCTATAATGGAGGTTTAGGTGCGCTCCCTGATAAGAATTCGATGTATTATGATGCTGTTTTAACAGGGAAGTTAACTGCTGGAGCCGGTAAGGGTAACCCAATGGATATTTATCCTTTGCATGTTGATAGTGGCACTGGACTTACAGATCGCTATAAGTATTCTGCAACAGTAGGAACAAATCTTATTTTCAATAATCACGGTAGAAATCAACAAGTTGGTTTTGTTCAGTTAAGAGCTCAGAATTTCAGTTTTCAAACCTATAATGATTTTCAAATAGGTAAGAAAGTTGGGCTTACTGACGGATATGACCGTTGGTGGACAGGTGGAGGGAACTTTACATTTGGATCCAAAAATAGTCCCTATCAAATGGTTATTGCAAGTGATGTATTTACTGCTGATACAGATGTACAACCTCGATCTTCTCATTTTGAAAATGGAAAAAAAATATCTTCTGATGAAATGAAATTAGATCAGTTTGAGAAAAGTATACCATTGCCAAAAGGAGAAGGAGATTTAATGTATCGCTTATTTGATCATAAAACGAACCTTGCATCAGAACTTACCCAAGACTATTTAGACGAATATAGAGGTGGTACGTCATGGAAAGCCGAAGCACATTCTTTTGATTTGAACCAAGGAAGAACATCTTTCAGGTTGAGAACACCAGAAGGTCAGTTTGGCGTGAACGGTTATGGAGGATCACACATGTGGTCTCAAAATGCAATTCACATTCCAATGAACTTCCATATTATTCCGTCAACACGTGAAAATCATTGGGAAGTACAAATGGGACCAAGGACGGGTAAAGGCTTTTAAGATGAATAAAATCATTCTATACTTGGTTGCTTTATTAGTTTGTTCAAGTTGTGAATCTGTCGGTATGTTTGCAAAAAAAGAAGCTACAAAAGAAGAATACAAATACTACAATAAAGAATTTGTATTACCTGCTGGTAGCCTTTTGAAAACAAATGGCATATACGTCAAATCAACCCTTGAAAAATTTGAGTATTCTAAAAAAAACTACGATAAATATTATAAAAATAACCCGCACCCCGCCATTGGAAATAATGTGCCAAAAAATGATACAATAATCCAGTATTACAGATGGTATTATTATAAGTTTTCTAATACTGGACAATGGATGACTTCTGGGGGATTCTATAGCAAAGAAAATATGCTAAAAGATGTAAAAAACTTTGAAAAAGAAGGAGATTACTCGATTTATAAAATAAATAATGATATCGTGGAAATGGAATCCTATAACTGGTATAGAAAAGATTTTACATATCAAACAGCAAAGCTAAAAGGAGACACGCTTTATGTAAGAGGAGGAACAAGTACAGAAAACCAACAAGTCAATGGAGTTCCGTATATATTCTATCCGATGAATTAATTATTGATGCTCTTTACACTATATTAATAGTATGCCTACAAGCAAAACAATATATAAAATTTTGATTTTTTTTTGGATTATTTATGCATCTAATGCATATTCTCAATCTAGAAAATATCAGAAAGAAGATTTAGACAATGCCTATAAGGAAGCAGCTATTATTGAAAATAAAGAACTTTCAGAGAGAATTAAAAAATTTCCTGAAAAAGCCAGAATAATTAATAGAGAAATAGCTCAAGCAGTTCGAGAAAATAATTATATCAAAGCCATTCAACTGACTAAAAAGATGGACAGTATCCATCCTAATAACTCGGATATCCAGCATTTTTTGGCAAAAATGTATGTGAAAATTGGAGAAGTCAATTCTGCCCAAATGACGTTTGAGAAAGCAATTCAACTAAAATCAGGTAATAGATGGATATATTCCAATTATGCCACTTTTTTAGCGGAAAAAGGTGAAATGGGAAAGGCATTAGAGGTTTTAGCGGAGACAAATAAATTATTTCCGGACTGGAGTATAGCCTATAATATAATTGCCAGTATAAAAATACATCAAGGAAAATTAGATCAGGCAGAAAAAAATTATGATTTAGCCCTGAAAAGAGAACCTAAAAGTGCCTTGATAATAACAAATAGTGGTGATTTATATTATGAATTAGGAAAGAAAGAAAAAGCATTGGAACGTTATCAAGAAGCACTTGCAATTCAACCCAATTTCATACCAGCTTACCTTGGAATGGCAGAGGTTTATCACGATAAAAAAGAGGATGAAAAAATGATGAGAGCATTAGATTCATGTTTAACAATTCATCCTCAAAATATAGATGCTTTAATTTTTAAGAGAGCGTACTATGTAGAAAAAAATAAAATGATCGATGCTTGCACTATTAATAATAGTATCAGTGCTATAGATCAAAGTTTGAAAGATTTAACATTAAGATGTAATTAATAAAGATTATTTGTTTTTGGTCAAAAAGCAAAACAAGAAAGTTTCTTTAAGTTTATCATGCGTTTTTAAATGATAATTGAGGAATAAATTATAAAGTTTACAGAGTCATAAATTGCTTTAATACTTATTATTATGCCGATTAGCACTACAGTACAAATACGAATTTCTGGTGAGGTATTGCCTCGATTTTCACAATTGGTAATTAACCAAAAAGTAAACACACACCACCAATTTTCATTGTTGCAACCATTACCTAAAGAGTTCATTACTCAGGCAATGGATAAAGCACAAAGTTACATTGGCCAACCCATAAATATTAAAATTTCGCCTTCAAATATGCTTACAGAGTCTCCATTAATATTTAATGGGATTATCACTGAAGCACAAATGGTAAGAACTTCAGGTTCATCGGGAGGTATAATTATTAATGGATACAGTCCAACCATATTAATGGAAGGAACACCACATGCAAAATCATATACCGAGCAGACACTTTCTGAAATTGTAAATGAAATTTTGAAAAGCTATTCCCAAGAAAATATCAAACCAAGTGTAAGCATTCAACGTGACACAACACTTCCATATACTGTACAGTATAATGAAAGCGATTTTGGGTTTTTATGTAGAATGGCACAAAAAAAAGGAGAATGGTTATACTATAATGGAGAAGAATTACGATTTGGTAGTCCAAAACCTAAAACCTTCACTTTAGAATACGGTAGAATATTACATTCTTTTAACATTGAAATGCGTGCAAAAGCTATGAATTTTCAATACTTAGGTTACGAATCATCAAGTGCCGATAATCAAAAAGCTACAGCAGCTGAAGTAAATTATCAAACACAAGGAGTTTCTCAAGCTATGGTAGAAGTCTCAAAGAAAATGTTCCCGAATCAATCAACAATGCTATACAGTAATAGTATTGAAGAAGGAAATTCACGTGCCCATTTAGTAGATCGATTAAAAACACAATTACAATCCAGAGCATCAGATTTAGTAACGGCTAGAGGCGATTCTGATGAAACAGGATTACGTATTGGAGATATCGTTGTAATTAGAGAACCAGCATTTTCAATTACGTCAAATCCACTAGACTCATTACAAGAACAATTCTTTGGAAGCTATTATATTACCGATATTACACACGTATGTGATGAATCAGGAAACTACCATAATACATTCGATGCAGTACCAGATACAGTAGCTAGTCCACCGTACGGGAATGTTCACAGCACACCTCAGGCTGAAACTCAACCAGCAGTAGTAGTCGATAATAATGATCCAAAAGGATTAGGTCGAGTACAAGTTGAGTTTCCATGGCAAAAAGGATTAGGAAGCGTAACCCCTTGGATCCGTATGACAAATCCTCATACAGGAGGAGGAAAAGGATTCTATTTTATTCCTGAAGTAGGAGAAGAAGTGTTGGTAGCATTTGAAGCAGGAAATGCAGAAAAACCATTTGTATTAGGAGCAATGTACAATGGATCAGAATATAGCGGTTATGCAGATTCGCAAAATAAACTTAAAGTAATACAAACCAGATCTGGAACGAAAGTAATCATGAATGATGATGAAGGTTCAATAACAGTAGAAGATCCTAGTGGTAATACTTGGTTTATGGACGGTAATGGAAACATTGTTGTGAATGCACCAAAAAATGTTACGATAGAAGCAGGAGAAAGCATTATAATGAATGCAGGAAGTAATATTGTCGCTTCTGCAAAAATGGATGTGAACATAGTAGCTGGAGAGAATATTACTGAGATGGCAAACGACGATTATAGTTTAACAGCTAGTAATATTACTGAAACTGCGGCTAGAAGTAGAACTTCAAATGCGAAAAACATAAATGAGAACATGCATGAAGGACAAGTTGTTAGTACTTTAAAAGATATTTTTATCGAAAGTGCAACACAAGTAAATGTAAACAGTGGTAAAAAAGTGAAAATGCAGTAATATGGAAGACGGAACAATTACTAGAAATATATTTGGACTGTCCCGTAAAGAAGCAGATGCCATTTCACTACATGCAAGTAAAGGCGAATATTCTATTTCCTCTGTTGAAGAAGCAAAAATAATAGGAAAAAAAGGAGGGAAAAAACTAGATGAATTTAAAGCTAGAAAAGAAAACAATGATGTTCTATTAGTAAAAAAAATAGATGGACCATTTGATGAGAATGGTAAAAAAGTTGACCTCATAGAAAAAGACCAATGGTATACCTACAAAATTATCGAATTTAGTAGAAAGCCTACCGAAAAGGAATTAAAAAGACTTAAATGGGCGAGGCAATATGATGATGATAAAGTTGAAGAATCTGGAAGTATTGCAGGACATCAGGAAGTAAAACTGAAAATATTAAAAGGAGTAGAAGTTAGTAATGTAAGAATTTACGCTTATTTTAGATCACATACTAAAGACGTGTCGGCATTTTGTTTTGTGAGAAGTAGATATCCGAAATTATATATATCGACAACAAAAACAGGATATACTATTCAAAAACTATATGGACATCCAGCAGCAAAAGGGTTTAGTTATACATATGAACCGGGAGTAATAGTAGAAACATATAAAGCATTTTTACGTTTTTATGAGAATGGAAAAATGACCGATGTTGTAGAATTTAATGTTACACGAGATGGATGGTATTACTTAGGCGAAAAAGATAAAAAAGCCCATTTATTAAATAGGGCTTTTGAGCCGAAAGACGCCAGTAAAAACCTTTATTTAACAGAAGAAATACATTTTCCATCCAAAGCGCCTGCAGAATGTAAAGGGTATTTTTTAATGCAAAATAAAAATAGAAGCATTGATGCCGAGCCTTTTGAAATAGAAGTAGATGTCAATGGTAAACCTGTTGGAGATAAAAGAGCCGTAAGTGATAAAGCGAATAATGTGATGTTGCATATTGGTGGAGTTTATGGAGCTGGATGGAAAGGCGGGACTGTAGATTGGTTGGGAGGTTCATTAGGATGTTTTGCTTTTATTCCTCAAAATGACATTTATAGCTCTGCAGAATTAGCCAAAAAAGCTTCAATAAATGATGACTATGACGATGATTTATCAAATTCACATTGGTTAAAAATCACCAATAAGATTAATGAATTAAGAGCAAAAGACACGGAGAAAAGATTCTTTATTATCATTAATAAAAGAGGAAGCTGGGAAAAAACAAAACAAGTAGAATTAGATGAAATTTTAAAAGAATGAGTTGGATAATAAAAATTTGTAAAATTCTTATAATTATCATTTCACTATATATAATTTATCTATTGATTGATAATTTACCCGATTATATTAAATATAGTCGTAATGGTAATGAAGGAGAAGAAGCCGGTTTAAATGCAATGATAATCACTTTTTTGGTTCCATTATTTCTATTGGTAGATTTAATGTTGATTGTCGCCGTAGTATTATATAGAAAAAGAATCAATCAAAAACAATCTGGAATAAAAGAGTAAACGCTAAAGAATAAAAATTTCAACTATAGATTTTTATTCTTTTAAGTGAAATAATACAACAATAACATGGAAGATGGAACGATAACTCGAAATATATTTGGAGTATCCCGAAAGGAAGCAGAAGCAATTTCATTTAGAGCCACTAAGGCAGACTATTCCATATCAACCGTTTCTGAAGCAAAGCTTATAGGAAAAGAGAAAGGAAAAAAATTCGATGAATTTAATCCGAGCAAAGAGCAGGATGATGTTCTTTTAATAAAGAAAATTGAAGGCCCATTTGATGAGAACAACAAAAAAGTTAATGTTGTTGAAAAAGGCACATGGTATACTTACAAAATCACTCAATTTAATAGAACGCCGAAAGAGAAAGAATTAAAAAATATAAAATGGGCATCACAATATGATGATGGAGCAATTAAAGAAATAAAAGATGTTACCAATAAAGGTTATAAAGAGATAAAACACATGCTAAAAGGGGATAATACATCCACTAAGCTAAGAATTTATGCTTTTTGTAAGGCTTCAAATAAACAAGTAAGTGTTGAGGCAGAAATAAAAGTTCTGGAGCCAATTATAATATATGTATGTGGGTATTGGAATAAATTAATGCCATATGCAGGAACTGAATGGGGTCAAGAATATTGGGGCACAAAACTGAAACAAGCAGCAAAAGGATATTTTAAAGCACCAAAAGAATATTTCATTAATGGAGCTGGAACAAAATTTTCTTCAGGAGGAGGTAGATTTAAACAAGGAAAAGAATTTGCAGATGCGAGATATAAAAATGTAGATTCAAAATTTTACAAAGAAATTTTTAAAGAAGGTAGAAGGATAATGATTTTGTCCCATAGTATGGGAGGAGCTTTTTCAGAAGGATTATTAAGCGTAATGAAATCACACAATGTCAAAGTTGAAAAAGTAGTACACCTATCTCCAGCAGATACATCTGGTTTCTCTGTGAATTTCCCTGATAGAACATACCAGATTGATATTGACTGGGATCCGGTATTGATGTATAAAAATGCAGACGATGCACCGATAATAAAAGGAATAAAGTTTGCAGGCTTAGTGAAAAATCCAAAGAAAGATGAATTCGGGCATATGTACACGAAAGATGAAGCCTTTGTATGGAAATGGTTTGAAGATTTAGAAGCAGTTAATTTTGTCTATAATCGATCTGAAAAGAAATACATGCGTTTTCCATCCGATGGATTAGGTCCGGCAACGACATCAAGTTATGATGAGAAAATTTATAAAAGTAGCGGGCTAAAGAATAATACACAATTCCAAAGAGTTATAAAAGGCAACGATACTTATCACTATCATGCATTAAACGAATACGAAACATATGATTTCAAAAAATAAAAAAATAATTATAATAATCTCAGTAGTAGCAATAATAGCAATAGTTATAATTAGATACAGTTTTTTGGCAGTTTTTTGGTTAACAACTCCTGGTGATGGAGAGATAACAGCAAATGAAAAAGTGCTATTTGAAAAAATTAAGGAAGAAAACCATGCAAAAAAAGTATGGAGAGAACCAAAATATAATATGACAGCGCCAAAAGATACCACAACATACAGAATTATAGTAAATGATATCCCTTGCGATTCAGATACATTAGGTTTAGAAGCTAAAGCAAAAGAGATAAAGAATGAGATTAATAAACTCAATCTACATAAAAACTTCTATAAGTATGAAATAATATATGCATGTATAGATGGTAAGGATTATAATTATAGTTATTTGAGATAATTCATTCGCACAATATAATGGACAATTAAGATGGATGTGATATAAATATTAAACAGTTACAACATTGATTGAGATAAAAAACATGAGTTTCGATAAATCTAAAGCCTTAAAAAAAATTATTATCCATGCATGGGATACTATAAGGGTTTATGCTGTCCATCATAGAAAAGAATTAGTAATAAATAAAAATTTAAAATTTGTTGAATCCGATTTTGAAATTGAATTAAGTTGCATCGAAGACTTAGGAGAAGACAAAATTTGGGAGATCAATAAAAAAAATGTAAAAATTAAAAATGTAGACCTCGAAAACGAGACATTAAGACTGTTAAGTTGTTTAGAGGATTATACATACCCAGTACAAATAAAAGTAGATCAATGCGGGAACTTCATAGAAGTAATAAACCACAAAGAATGGACAGAAAACTGGAGAAGTAAAGCAAAAAAACTGGCCATAGAAGAATATGATGTAAATGGGAATTTAGAAGTTTTTCAGAAATTTTATGAAGTGATTCTAAACCAGAGAAAGTTTATTGAAAATAGAGCCAAAGAAGCCTATTGGAATCTACTTTTTATAAATTTTAGAATAGCAGTACCAATTGATAAAAATTATACAACAGATCAAGCATGTTATTGGGATTTGGCAGTTGTAGGCAGACAAGAGATAAAAGGTCATAACAGTACAGATTTAGTCAATGATAATTTTGTTATGAACTTTAAGGCACATGATAATTTAGATAAACATTTAATTGAGAGGATTGTGGACCGATATGGTTTAGAAAAAGGAGCAGATTTCTTTTCGTCAAAAATGAATGCTACGATAGATGTTGAAATTGAAAATGAAACGAGGAAATTAAATTATAAGTCAGCTTTAATTGAATTTAATGTTGAAAATCAGTTCTCATATAGTGAAAATATTACAATCAAATTTAGCACAGAAATTGAAAAATAATGGGAAAGCAAGGTAATTTAGTAGTTGAAGGAGCAAAGTTTTATTGCTCCAATTCTGTGGATCATAATGCCCCAGGTACAGCATCCGTTTTAAAAGTGACCAGCCAAACAAAGAAGTTAGGCAAGAATAAATATTTTGCTTCCGATAAACCTATTGGAACCTATCTAGATGACAAAGCAGAAAGCTTTGATAATGGTCAGGGTTTTGGAAAATGTCTTACACCGAATGGACAACAAATGCCTTGTGCAGGCAAATGTAAAATTACATACTCAGACTATTATGAAAATGTAGAATTCAATAGTAGTATGAAAATACTATTGGACATTTCTACAGGAAAATGTCCAGGATATGGTAAACCAGGAGATATCAAAATTTCAGATTGTGGACAAGCTCAAAAAACATCAACTATTAAAGTGAATGAGAAAGATGAGTTCCAAGTAAGTGTCATAAGTCCACAATGGCCAATTGCTGATAAAACTACTAAAACGGGTGTAAAAAAGATTAAAGTAACTTTACCTATAGTAGGTAATGCAGGAGAAACATTTTTATACTTAGATAAGAAAAGTTCAGGATCTCTATTTGATGCATTTTTAAATATGCCTGAAACAAAAATGACTTTGGAAGCAGAATATACTGGTGATGAGTCTAAAATTGTATGGGGACTATTCAAAGGCACAGATGTTAAAGATAAAGTAAGAACCTATATCGGAATTGGTAAGGGAATTAATTTAGATATTGATAAACTATTTACAGGCTTAACAGAAGGTAAATACCGTATAGAAGCCTATGGAAGCAAACCAGGAGATAACAAATGCGCGATTTTTATTGATTACATAAAAAATTATGTAGAAAAAATCACGACCCCAGGAGACAGTGTATTGAAGAATATTCCAATGCCATTCACCTTAAAATATAAGATTACAAATAATCTATTGCCTGGTCAAAAAATATTAAATTCTAATATTATTATAAGCCCTCCTTCAGCAAGTTGGAAAATTACGCAAGGAGATCAAATCTTATATAACAGTGCTGCAAATGCCGATACGGGATTAGTAAAAGTAATGATGTCTGGTAATATTGCGACAATTACTTTCAAAAACGCTGGAAAATATACAGTTTCTGCAACGACTAGTAGCGCCGGAACACCCTTTAAAAAAGAAATTACAGTTGCAGAAAAAATTGGTGTAAAAAATGTTGAACACGGAAATGGTTTAATACGATACAGCGATAATATTAATGCAAAAGTAAAAGACTTTAACGTTGCCTATGTAGGTGGTACTGCTCAAAATATACAATGGTACTTGAAAAAAGAAGGGAAAGGGCGAATAAGAGTCTTTGAAGAATCTGCAGTATCAAAAATCTCCGTAATAAATAAAAGAGCAAATGATTTTTTATACCAAGATGCTAAAATTTTAGATGGGTCCTATTTTGGGAACTATGTTTTAGAAGCCTATGGATCAGCACTTGCGGCAGATAAGAATCCTGAGTTTAAAGAGGCAGGAGCATATATGGATTGCTATAATTTTGAGGTTGCTAGAAACAGTGTTGATAGCCTTGTATTTCCAGAGGTAATCCCTACGGGTACTAAAGTAAAATATGAAGCAAAGACTCGAATGGCACTTGTTCCCAATGAAAAAGTTGTAATCAATACAGGAAGCACAGATGTAACCGATAATGGTGATGGAACATTGACTTTCCCAAAAGAAGGAGAATACACGATTAAATTCCATCTTGAAGGAAACGATTGCGATACAAAAGAAATTTCAAAAGTTATTAAAGTAGCTACACCAGAGCTTAAAAAAGCATTATGGTCCTATCAGTCGGGATATAAACGTACAGAAACAGGATATAAAGAAGATTCCTTTGCCTTTGTGGAAATTGCCGGAATGGGCAAACAACAAATGATAGGTAAAGTCTGGATCAAAGGATTAGATGATAGTTTTTATAGCGATCCAGAGAAAAAGTTCATGCTGGAAGAGAAACCATTTTCATTAAATGAAGAAGGAAAAGGATCTTTCAAAATTACCACAACGGATGCCTATAAAACCAAAATAGAGGCAGCTATTCCACCAACTGCTGCAAATCCAACACCTAAGTATGAACTTATATTTACAGTTGAGGTTGCCCCATCTACAGGTGGGAATGTTACATTACCAGCCGCAATGGAAATTAAAAATGCTAGAGCTGTTCAAATTGGAGATAAAACGTTATATGAAGTTTTAGAAGCAAATGAAGTTCTTGGTATTACGTCAGAAAAGAAAATAAAATCAATTGTTTTCTCCGATGAAGCTGGGAAAGATATTCAACGAGCACAAACATTTTATGGTAAAACCCATAAAATATGGGTACATACCGTCAATATGCAAGATGATGAATTACTAGTGAATGTCTACAAGGAAATTCCAGGAGAGGCTATGGCAGTCAAAAATGATACAGTGAGTGCCCTAACATCAAAAAAATCATATCCAGCGGAGAAAGTCGGAACAGACAGTATGCTGAAATTAGATTTTACACCCGATAAAGAATGGAATAAACCCGAGGAGAAAAATGTAGATTTTTATTTTGCTTGGGTCAGTAAGAAAGGAAAAGATGCAGAAGGAAAAGATATTTTTATTCCAGTAAAAGGTCAGGTTACCTTAAAATCAACGGAAAGCAGTGTATCATTAATTACTACACAAGATTTAGAAAGTGTAGGGATTAAGGCAAAAAAAGAAGATGGCACACCCTTTACACAAGAAGAAATGATTTCCCTGCGAAAACAATACTTATTGTATGAGAATGGCTGTTTAAAAGTATCCAATACAACCACACAAGAAGCAATTGAAAATGACATTTCACCAGTAGCGGTTGAAATGGCTGAAATAAAAAATAAAAAAGACTGTTATTGCAATAAGCCGATGACAGAAGAAATGTTGAAAAACATCGTTAAAACAGTTACAGGAAGAACAACAATTTGGACAGGATGTGAGTTAGATGATGAATCTTGGACAGGCCTAGTTGCAGAATTAAATACAGCCTTTGGGAAGTATAATATTAATACGTGTATGCAAAAAATTTCGTTTTTTGCACAAGTATATGGAGAAACCGATTTATTCGTGGCAACAAAAGAAGGCTTGAGTAGTCATGCCTCTAGTCAATCAACCTATAAAGGAAGAGGATTAATCCAACTTACTGGAGAAAGAGCTACTGGAGCTACATTATATGAAGTTCCAGGACCTTATAAAAGATATGCGAATTATGTAGGGAATCAAGACATCATTACGAGTCCAGATTTAATTAGTGACAAACTTCACTATACTGTTGATAGTGCAGGATGGATGTGGAGCATTGATAAAAAATGCCCTAACTGGTCACCAACTGATGAAAGAGAAGCAATGAAGTGGAAGAGTGAATACTTCAAGAAAGCATTGGGACAATCATTAAATGGAATTGCTAATTATATTGAAGAAGAAGACAAATACTTCTATTTGCAAGCAAAAATATTGAATGGATATAGCAAAGAGCATAAGTTAGAAAAAGACCCACACGGTTGGGATAAGAGACAAAAAGCTTTTAGAATATTGAAAAATGATGTTTTTGAGTATGATATTAGATGTAAAGGTGGTGGTGATGAAAACTCAAATTTAGCGGGAGCTGCACCATGGCTGAAAGTAGCATGGGAAGAATTAAATACTCATAAAGGAAAAACAGAAGTTGATAGCCCATTAAAAGAAAGAGTAGCAGAATATTTTGCTTTATCAGGTAGCCCAACTTTAAATCATACTGATGCATGGTGTGCAACATTTATCTTTTGGTGTTTCCAACATACCAAAGACTATAAGGATACAAACGTTAAAGGAAATGTAGGAGCATACGACTGGGGAGAAGAGAATAACTCAAAAGTCGCAGGGAATGCAAGTAAAGATGGTTGGCCAAATGGAGAAATAACAGAAGCATTTGTAGGAGCAATTATTGTATTTACTTTCTCACACGTCGCAATAATAGTTGGAGAGACTAAAGATGGTACAGGATATGTATATTTAGGAGGAAATCAGGGGTCAAACGTTACAGGTGGACAGAAAATATGTTTAGGCTCGGTTGCTAAAACAAGTAGTTCTATTTTTAGAATAATGAAACCGAAAACCTATAAGCCATCTGATGATGAAAAGAAATTACCGAAATACGATGTAAATGCAGAAAATTCAAGCAGTAGTTCTAGATAATATAAAAAAAACAGTATGGAATTAAAAGTGAATAAATTAATGTTTTTTCTATTATTACCTTTTGTTGTGCAATGCCAAACTAAGACAAAGGAAGAAGGAAAAATAAATCAATCTAAAACGGAAATATCCGAAAAGAATAATAGTATGGTTGAAAATGTATTAACAAATCAATTACAGTTAGGAGCGAATCGATACAATGATTGTTGTGAGCTACCTAAAGAAGAATTTCATAAAGAAGATTTAGAAGCAAGCGCAGTTTTAATTGAGGACATTTTGAGAAAAAATGGATATAAAACACCAACAGAAGAACAATTTGTTTCAAAAATAAAATCAGTCTTTGGAAGAGTTCTAGACCCGAAGTCTCCTAATAATTACCTATATGTAAATTATTTTGATAAGTGTGATCGAAAATTGACCTACTTTAAAAACAACGGAACAGAGTATAATGGAACCTATATCGTGAAAAATAAAGGTATCATAACCGATTTATATGCTGTACCAGAAATTGTAGACTATAGAAAAGCATTTCCAAAAATTGCTGAAACAGAAAAAAGTATAGCCAAGAAAACAAAAGATAGTAAAGGAGAAATGGTATCCATTGAATTATGGAAAGATCTGGAGGATAGAACAGATAATGCCAATTTGTCAAGAGCCCGTAAACAAAACATTACTACAATTGTTGCCCGTAATATGTATCTTTTCAATGATAGTAAAGCACACGGAAATTGGCTGGTAATGAATGATAAAGGATTCGTTAGAACTCTAGTAATAACATTTGGTTATACAAAAGATGCTAAGTTTAATGAGCTAGTAATGAGTGATTATTTGAAAGACTCAGACAATAGTAAGATGAATAATGGAGATGTTGGAGACATTATTGTAGTGAAAAACTGTAAAGATGAACTAGAAATAAGAGCAGAATTATTACAGTATATCGAAGAGACAGCTTCAAAAGAAAATAGTAAACTAATTAGAGGACTAGGATTCTATTTAACCAAACAAGCTCAAGGAACGAAAGCTAAATTAACAAAAGATGAGGTTAGAAAAGTATATGCCTATTTTTCTAATTATTATGACGAGTTATACATCAAAAATGATCAACAGGGACTAAACATAGATTTCTACCCCAATACATTAATGGCTCAATTATTAGCAAGAGACAAAGGAGCAGAGGACTATATTAAAAGTAATAACTACTTTAATTTACCGAATCTGAAAAAAATAATAGATTACGCAAAAAAAGAAACAATCTACGAGTAATATATATGGCCAATAAAAAACCCTTACTATTTCTAGTAAGGGTTTTTGTTTATCAGTAAGATTCTAATAAAGATTAGTATCTATAGTATTCTGGTTTGAATGGACCTGCAACCTCTACACCAATGTAAGCTGCTTGATCATCTCTTAATGTTTCCAATTCTACACCTAGACGAGCTAAATGTAAAGCGGCAACTTTTTCATCAAGATGTTTTGGTAACATGTAAACATCATTGTTGTAGTTTGCACTATTTTTCCATAACTCGATTTGCGCTAAAGTTTGGTTTGTAAAGGAGTTACTCATTACAAAACTTGGGTGACCTGTAGCACAACCAAGGTTTACTAAACGACCTTCAGCAAGGATAATAATATCAACACCGTTAATAGTATATTTATCAACCTGAGGTTTGATTTCAACTTTAGAAGCACCATGGTTCTTGTTTAACCAAGCCATATCGATTTCGTTATCAAAATGTCCAATGTTACAAACAACCGTTTTATCTTTCATTTTTTCAAAATGACTTCCTAGAACGATATCTTTATTTCCAGTAGTAGTGATGATAATATCAGCAGTAGCGATCACAGTATCTAATCTTTTTACTTCATAACCGTCCATTGCAGCTTGTAAAGCACAGATAGGGTCAATCTCAGTAACTGTTACAATAGAACCAGCACCTCTAAAAGAAGCAGCAGTACCTTTTCCAACATCACCGTATCCACATACGATTACTCTTTTTCCAGCCAACATTAAGTCAGTAGCACGACGAATAGCATCAACTGCACTTTCTTTACAACCGTATTTGTTATCAAATTTAGATTTAGTAACAGAATCATTAACGTTGATTGCAGGCATTGGTAAAGTACCATTTTTCACTCTTTCATAAAGACGGTGAACACCAGTTGTTGTCTCTTCAGATAAACCTTTGATACCAGCAACTAATTCAGGATAACGATCAATAACCATATTCGTTAAATCTCCACCATCATCTAAAATCATGTTTAGTGGTTGACGATCTTCTCCGAAGAATAAAGTTTGTTCAATACACCAGTCAAAATCTTCTTCGTTTAAACCTTTCCAAGCATAAACTTGAATTCCAGCAGCAGCAATAGCAGCAGCAGCTTGATCCTGTGTAGAGAAAATATTACAAGAACTCCAAGTAACTTCTGCACCAAGAGCGATTAATGTTTCAATTAATACAGCCGTTTGAATAGTCATGTGCAAACAACCAGCAATACGTGAACCTTTTAAAGGTTGCTCATCTTTATACTCTTTACGAAGTGCCATTAAACCTGGCATCTCTGCTTCAGCCAATTCAATTTCTTTTCTTCCCCATGCTGCAAGAGAAATGTCCTTTACTTTATAGGCCACAAATGGCAATGTTTTTGAACTCATGTGTATATATTTGTATTAGCAAAAATTTTGTCGCAAATTTACGGAATTACTTTTATTTAATTTTAACACGACATCTAAATTGTGAATTTATTAATATAGAAAAATAGTAAAAATTCAATAAAATCAATTTACAATTAAGAAAACAATACTAATTGAATGCCAATATATAAAATCATTACATTAAATACTGATACAAAGGTCTTAGTCTGGAAAATAACTGAAACCTTTGAAGCGCTTTATGGTGGATTAGAATTAAATCAATCAAATTGCAATAGAATTGAATGTATGAAATCAGATGTTCATCAACGTGGTTTTTTGAGCGTCAGAAAATTATTGGAAGCTATGGGATATTCTGATTTCGATCTATTTTACGACGAAAATGGAAAACCACATTTGAAAGATGGAAAACATATATCCATAACCCATTCATTTGGTTTTTCAGCAATCATCGTAAGCAATGAAAGTGTAGGGATTGATATTGAGTTAAGAAGAGAAAAGATAATGAAAATCGCCAATAAATTTATTGGACACGAATTCGAATTTTTAGACTCAACCAAAATTAAAGAGTACATCCGCAAGCTTACCGTAATATGGGGAGCAAAAGAAGCCATCTACAAAATGAATAGTATAAAAGGATTAAGCTTCAAACAACACATTAATGTCGATTCATTTATAACAGATAACAAACAAGGAACTGCTACAGTTATAATGGATGAATTACGTAAAAAGTATAAATTCTACTTTGAAGAAGTAGAAGATTTCACACTAGTTTATGCCTTAGAATCATAAGATAAAATCTAATATTTTATGAAAAGATAATACAACAATAAGGCGATCAGAAAAAGTTCCGAGTATATTTACAGCAAAATAAATTAAGAGCAGACCTACAATATGATTGATTTTTTCTTAGAAGCATATCAAAATAAAAGTTCAACCGATATTATACTGGAAATAATCACATTTGTTTTTGGAATATTGAGTGTTTATTATGCCAAGAAAGAAAATATCTTAGTTTATCCCACCGGTATTGTTGCAACCATAATCACAGTATATTTATTATATAAAGCCAGTTATTTTGGAGATATGACCATGAACGTATACTATTCTGTGATGAGTATATACGGATGGTACAACTGGTCCAGGAAAAAAGATGATGAATATTTAGTGCCAATTTCCCGAACCAATACCAAAGAAAAATTAATAGGAATCCTTTTCTTCTTTCTTACCATTATAGTTACGTATGGCGTATATCAAATTTTTGATTATCAAATTGAAACTGAAAATTATATTGATATATTTACCTCCGGACTATTTTTCACAGGAATGTGGTATATGGCCATAAAAAAGATTGAAAACTGGACCTTATGGATCATCGGGGATTGTATAGCAGTACCCCTATATGCCTATCGAGGTTTAGGAATTCTATCATTGCAATATATAATCTTTACAATTTTAGCAATACAGGCTTATTTGGCATGGAAGAAAATATTAGACAACAATCTACCAACATCATAAAAGTTGCTTTTTGTGGGTTCAATCCATTAGGAAGAACTCATCTATTAGCTCAAATCGAACTATATTTTCAGGATATAAAAATCTTTGAAGCTATATCGGAGAAAGGATACGAAGAAATACAAGCAAGTGATTTATGTATCCCTGATTATATTAAAAAAGATAAATATGATTTAGTGCTATTATTCCAAGAGTTAGATCTTGATGATCGTAAAAAAAGACTTTTAGAAGAAATCAAAACCACTTTTATAGATTTAAAACAACCCTATATCTTAATGTCAGATGAAGAATCATCATTTGATAATATAAAGAAAATTATAAAACGATTTAATATTGCAAAGCAAAAAGGATTCTCGACACCCGACTATATTCAGTTGTATCAATATGGTGTTTGTGTAGAAACAATTATAAAGCAAATAGCGATATTTAAAAAAGGAATAGCCAAAACAATTCTAGAGAAACCAGCCCTTGTTACAGATGGAATAGTAGGTTTTACAGAGGAAGAATTTCAAGAAAAAGCAGATTACTTTGATCTTAAAAAACAAGACTACAAATTACTTAAATTCGTTCCGGCCTCAGGTGCCGCAAGTAGAATGTTTAAGTTTCTAAATGAATTTCTGAATGAATTTAAGTTAGAAAAAGAAACAATAAATGCCTACATCAACCGAAAAAAAGACAATGCCCTTTCCTTGTTCTTAATTGGACTAGAGAAATTCCCATTTTATAAAAAAGTTCGAAAAAAAGTTCGAAAAATTTATCCAGAATACAATACATGGAACAGAGATAAGAGACGATACCATTTTATAAAAGTTTTATTATCAGAAGATTATTTCGACTACGCCAATAAACCAAAAGGAGTATTACCTTTTCATAGATACGATACCCAATTAGTTACTCCAATAGAAGAACATTTAAAAGAAAGTATATTCTATGCCGATACGGAGAAAGTAGCACACATCCATTTTACAATTTCGGAAATTCATCAAGACAAATTTTATAATGTTGTACAAAAGGTGAAAAAACGAATTGAAAACGAACTGGATTTAAAATTTGAAATTGACTATTCCTATCAAAACCATGCTACCGATACTATAGCGGTCAATAAAGACAATGAAATATTAAAAGACGAACAAGGTAAATTTATTTTTAGACCCGCAGGACATGGAGCCTTGATTGGGAATTTAAATGAATTAGATGCCGATGTTATTTTCATTAAAAATATTGATAATATAATTCAAAACCATGTAGAGAAAACCGCATTTTATAAAAAAGCATTAGCGGGAGTAATGATTCAATTGCAAGAGGTTATTTTTTCATACCTAGACCTTTTAGAAAATAAAAATATTACTGAAAAACAAATTGACGAAATTGTACACTTTATACAAGATCAATTGGGTGTAAATATTGGGACAGCATTTTCAAAATTCACTGTAGAAAATAAAAGAATCAGTTTGATAACGATGCTCAATAGACCCATTCGCGTATGTGGAATGGTAATTAATGAAGGAGAACCTGGAGGAGGACCATTTTGGGTAAAAGACAATACAGGAAATATATCATTGCAAATTGTTGAAGCCTCCCAATTCGATATAAAAAACCCAACTCAGAGTAAAATAATAGAGCAATCAACACACTTCAATCCTGTAGATTTAGTTTGTGGAATAAAGAACTATAAAGGTGAAAAATTCAACTTAAACGATTTTATAGACCATGAAAGTGGGTTTATTGTTCAGAAAAATAAAAATGGTAAAGATTTAAAGGCCTATGAACTACCAGGGCTATGGAATGGAGCAATGGCCAATTGGATTACGGTATTTGTTGAGGTACCATTGCTTACCTTTAATCCAGTAAAAACGGTAAATGATTTACTGAAACCAGCACACCAACCAGAATAATGGATCAGGAAAAAATAATTTCAGAACTGCAATTTAAAGCAGTACGCAGTAGTGGTCCAGGAGGACAAAATGTAAATAAAGTATCTTCAAAAGTAGTATTGTCATTCGATTTAAAAAATTCCAATGCACTGACAGAAGAAGAGAAAAATTTAATAGAGAATAAGCTAACGTCAAAGCTCACCAATGAGCAAGTATTGATTTTGAATTGTGATGAAGATCGAAGTCAGATCAAAAATAAAGAGATTGTAATTAAGCGATTTTTAAAAATCATAGAGGCAGCATTGATAATACCAAAAATTAGAAAAGCAACAAAACCCTCCAGAGCAGCAGTAAAAAAGCGTATTCAATTAAAACAAAGCCAATCCTTAAAGAAGGAATTTAGGAAAAAACCAAGACTAGAATAATTCGGTAAAATGAGATGCATTTTTTAGGGAAAAAGACGCGATTATTTGAATACTTTTTTTCTACTTTTGCAAAGTCTCAAAGGGGTGCTCAATATTGAGCTGAGATTATACCCAACGAACCTGGGCAGGTAATGCTGCCAAGGGAAATCAAGACCATATCGAAGTGATTTTCAGTATGGATCTAGTTGAATTTAGATTAATCATATTTTTATTAACACAGAATAATTACCCCTTTTATTCGTAACTTATTTACGAATGAAATTTTTATTCAAACAAAAGGGACAAGCCTCTATTAATTCAAGGCCATGTGTTCCATCTCAAAAAAGGAAACAAGCGGTAACCACGCTATTAGTTTTGACTTTTTTACATACTTCAATTGTTTTTTCTCAAGAAGCACCAATTCAGGACACAATCAAAAATAAACAAGTTGATTTAGAAGAAGTACTAGTTTCTGCAGTGCGTGTTACAGCACAAACCCCTGTCACATTTAGTAATTTAAGCAAGAAAGAATTATCAAAACGAAATCTAGGGCAAGATATTCCTGTTTTGATGAATTATTTACCTTCCGTTGTAACCACAACCGATGCGGGGAACGGAGTAGGATATTCGGGAATTAGAGTGCGAGGAAGTGATGCAACAAGAGTGAATATTACAATCAATGGCATTCCATACAACGATTCAGAATCCCAAGGAACATTTTGGGTAAATATGCCTGACTTTGCATCTTCCGTACAAAGCCTTCAATTACAAAGAGGAGTAGGTACTTCAACCAATGGATCGGGAGCCTTCGGTGCGAGTTTGAATATGTCAACAGATGCGACATCAGAAAAAGCAAGCGGTGAAATTTCTAATTCATTCGGAAGTTTCAATACCCATAAACATACCGTTAAATTCAGTACTGGAAAATTGAATGAACACTTTGAATTGGCAGGCCGACTTTCGGTAATAAAATCAGACGGATATATCGATAGAGCATCCTCAGATTTAAAATCATATTTTTTACAAGGAACCTATATTGGAGAAACAAGTTTTATTAAAGCATTAGTCTTTGGAGGAAAACAAAGTACATATCAGGCTTGGAATGGAATTGATGCAGCAACATTGAAAAATAACCGACGATATAATTCTGCCGGCGCTTATACCGATGAAAATGGAAACGCCCGTTTTTATGATAATGAAACCGATAACTATAATCAGGACCATTACCAGTTACATTGGAATGAAAGATTAGGCAATTATTGGAGTACAACCCTTGCCGTTCATTTAACCAGAGGAAAAGGATATTATGAAAATTATAAAGAAGACGCGAAATTTTCTGCCTACGGTTTATCAAATGTTGTGATTGGAGGAGAAACAATTACCAAAACAGATTTGGTAAGACGTAAATGGTTAGACAATTATTTTTATGGAACAACCTTCTCTGCAAATTATAAAAAAGACAAATTAGATTTGATTTTAGGTGGAGGATGGAACAAATACGAAGGAAATCATTACGGAAATGTAATTTGGGCTAAATACGCTTCTAATGGCGAAATAGGAATACGTTATTATGATGATGACGCAACGAAAACAGATTTCAACTTTTTTGCTAAAGCAAACTATCAATTAACAGAACAATGGAGTCTATTTGCAGATATGCAGTACCGTACTATTCGATACAAAGCAGATGGAGCAGAGACCGGTTTAGTAAACGACCGTTTTAATTTCTTTAATCCAAAAGCAGGATTGACATTCACGGTAAATGAGTTCAATAGTATTTACTTCTCATACGCAAGAGCAAACCGCGAACCAAGAAGAAATGATTACGAAAGCGGTAGTGTGAAACCAGAGAAATTAAATGATTTTGAATTAGGATGGCGTTATGCAACAGCAAAAACAAAACTAAATGTAAATGCCTATTACATGCGATACAAAGACCAATTGGTATTGACGGGAGAATTGAATGATGTGGGAGCACCAGTAACGACAAATAGTGGTGATAGTTACCGTTTAGGATTAGAAGTAGATGCCGTTTTTGCATTATCAAATCAATGGTCCGTAAGACCCAATATTGCATTAAGTGATAATAAAAATATAGACTTCTATAATGCAGAAGGAGAAACACTAGTGAATTTAGGAAAAACGAATATCGCTTTTTCACCAAATATTGTGGCAGCCAATGCATTTAGCTATATGCCGAATCAGAATTTACAATTCTCTTTCCTCTCAAAATTTGTAGGGAAACAGTATATGGGGAATATTGATGTATCCGATTCTAAATTAGATAGCTATTTTGTAAATGATTTAAATGTTGTTTACGAGATCCAAACGAAAACGATATTCAAATCGATTGTATTCACAGGATTGCTAAATAATATATTTGATGTAAAATATGAATCAAATGGATTTTATGATCCAGAATATGGACCGGGATACTATCCACAAGCAGGAATTAACTTCTTAGTAGGAATGCAATTGAAGTTCTAAAGAGATAAAAAAAGGGAGAAGATCAAGTTCTGATTTTCTCCCTTTTTCTGTACATAAAAAGTGAATAATTAAAGTTTAATTATAAACACGAATTAAGTTATCATTTAAAACTTGTACACGATAAGGTTTTAACGGATATTCTCCTGGACCAACTCCAGTAAATAAGCTATATTCTTTATCGTCACAAGGGCATTTTGCATTTACACCATGAATGGTTAGTGTAGAACAATCAGCAGGATATTGATTAGGACAACTAGCCTCAAAAGCACGATAATCAGTAGTGCTAACTTTCATCACAATTATACCTTTTACACCTACAGCATTTTGATTAATATAAATTGGATTTATTGGACTATTAAGTCCACTGTATAAAGGAAGATTTGTATTGATGTCAATAGAAAAAGAATAGTTTGGAATATACGGATTATTACCTCTGGCGCCATCTTTAGAACAACCGGACAAAACGCATATAAGAACTATAAAAAGGATGTTTTTCATTTTATTAAAATTTATTGAAAGAGTAGTTTAAACAAAATTAATTTAATTAACTTTGACTTTATATATAATTAAGCATAAATATAGACTGAAATAAAAAATTAATATCTTTGTAGAAAGAAATCCCGTTCCGATGGGATTTTTTCTATTTATATAAACGATGAAATTATGAGTAAAGTATCATATTACACACCAGAAGGATTAAAAAAGTTAAAAGAAGAATTAGACTACCTTAAGAGTGTTATGCGTCCAAAAGCTTCACAAGACATTGCGGAAGCAAGGGATAAAGGAGATTTGTCTGAGAATGCAGAATATGACGCAGCAAAAGAAGCGCAAGGATTATTGGAAATGAAAATTTCTAAAATGGAAGAGGTATATTCAAATGCAAGATTGATTGACGAAACACAATTAGACAATTCAAAAGTATTGGTATTATCAAATGTTAAGATTAAAAACCAAGCCAATGGAATGGAAATGAAATATACTTTAGTAGCAGAAAGTGAAGCCGATTTAAAAACCGGGAAAATCTCTGTAACTTCCCCTATTGGAAAAGGATTACTAGGGAAATCTGTTGGTGAAGTAGCTGAAATTACAGTGCCAAACGGAACATTGAAATTTGAAGTACTTGAAATCTCTAGAGACTAAACTCCAATTAATAAATAAAAACGATAAAATAGTATGGCTTCTATATTTACAAAAATTGTAAACGGTGAAATCCCTTGTTACAAGATAGCAGAAGATGACAATTATTTAGCTTTTTTAGATGTAAATCCTAATGCAAAAGGACATACATTATGTATTCCAAAAGTAGAGATCAATAAGATCTTTGATATGGATGAAGATCATTATTTAGGACTAATGAAGTTTTCCCGTAAAATAGCAAAAGCATTAGAAAAGTCTGTTCCATGCAAGCGAGTAGGAATGGCAGTAGTAGGGCTAGAAGTTCCCCATGTACATGTACATTTGATTCCTCTGAATGAAATGAAAGAAATGACTTTTCAGCATAAAGTAAGTTTGTCGAAAGAAGAATTTGAAAACGTAGTATTAGAAATTCAGAAGAATTTATAATTCAATATAAATCAGAACAAAGAGCCCAAAACTTCCAGAAGTTTTGGGCTCTTTGTATATAAGGAAGCTTATTTTTTGGAAAGCAAGTCCGTTTTCTTAAATACAATCTGAATAATTGTACCCTTATTCAATTCAGAACTTAGGACCTTTATTTTTCCTTTATGATATTCCTCAACAATTCGTTTAGTCAGGGATAATCCCAAGCCCCAACCTCTTTTTTTAGTGGTGAAACCCGGTTCAAACACACTTTTGAACTGATTCTTTGGAATCCCTTTTCCAGTATCCTGAACTTTTATTTTGATAAACTTCTCAGAATCTTCCATAATGACGTTTAACTTTCCTTTCCCCTTCATGGCGTCAATAGCATTTTTGATGAGGTTTTCAATCGTCCAACTATGTAATGTAGAATTTAATGAAATTAGAATAGGATAATTTGGTGCACTAAAGGTAAATTCAACCTGTTTCGAAAAACGAGACTTCAGATAATCAAACGACTGCTCAGTTTCAGAAATAATATTCCTTTTCTCTAAAATAGGTTCCGAGCCAATTTTAGAAAATCGATCTGTAATAGTTTGAAGTCGAGTAATGTCTTTCTCGATTTCTGTTATAATGGTCTCATCAACATTGTCTGCTTTCATGATTTCCAACCATCCAATTAAAGAAGAAAGCGGAGTGCCAATTTGATGAGCAGTTTCTTTTGCCATACCAGCCCATAACTTATTTTGAGTAGCCACCTTGCTCGCACGATAAAAGTTAAATATCAGTAAACCAAAAAGGAAAATAATCAGGAATAAAGCAATAGGATAATACTTTAGTTTATTCAGTAAAGAAGAATTCCCATAGTACAATAATCGATACTTATCCGAATCATAAGAGATTTTAATAGGTTCATTTTCTTTTTTAAACTGTTTTAGGATCCTTTTGGAAAGGATAGAATCATTAATGACACTTTTGTCAATATTTCTTCCATCAATAATACTGTCCTTACTACTAGTTAGTAAGAGAGGAATTGTAGAATTGTAATTTAGAATTTTCAGGGGTAATTCGACTTCCGTAAATTCACCAGCATTCAAAAGTGATTGTTGTGCTTCCGCCCAAATCTCCATTTTCAAACGCTCATCATTTTTAAAAATCTGAAAAAAGTTGTAAGTATTCCAAAGAATTAAAGCGATAACTAGAAAAGAGGCAACAATTAAAACCCAACGAGTAATATTTTTTTTCTCTGAAAATTGCATAAATCTATTTTAAAGGATAAATATAGTAAATAAATAGTTTTGGGGGGAAATAGGAGAACGGAGTATAGCTCAGATTGTTGTAGGAAGAGAATTTTTAGAAGGTAGATTTAAAAGACTATCATTTCCAATACAATTTCATACTTTTGTTTAAAACAGAAAAAGATGATTAGCCTAGAGCCAAAAGATATTTCACCATTACAATTACAAGCCTATTTACAAGGAGCAGTTTCACCACGACCTATAGCATTTGCTAGTACAGTTGATGAAGAAGGAAATCCAAATTTGTCTCCATTCAGTTTTTTCAATGTATTCAGTTCAAATCCACCGATTTTAATTTTTTCTCCAGCAAGACGAGTGAGAAACAATACCGTTAAGCACACTTTAATCAATGCGAAAGCAACAAGAGAAGTGGTGATTAATGTGGTGAATTATGATATTGTACAACAAACATCATTATCCAGTACCGAATATGCTGATGGAGTAGATGAATTCCTGAAATCAGGATTAACACCCATACCATCCGATTTAATTAAGCCTTTTAGAGTAGCAGAATCTCCAGTACAATTTGAATGTGTTGTAAATGATATTATCAGTTTGGGAACAGAAGGAGGCGCAGGAAATCTGATTATTTGTGAAGTAGTAAAAATACATGTGAATGAAGCTGTTCTAGATGAAAAAGGCGGGATAGACCAACATAAAATTGACCTCGTATCACGCATGGGTGGAAATTGGTACTCTCGAGCGAATGCAGGAATGTTTGAGGTAGAAAAGCCGTTAACTACTTTAGGAATAGGGGTGGATCAAATCCCTGATTTTATAAAAGACAGTGGTTTTTTCTCAGGAAATGATTTAGGAATGTTAGGTAACGTAGAATCTTTGCCAACGAAAGAAGAAATTAATATCTTTGTAGAAGGAAATTTTGCAATTAAAGCAGTTTTGAGTTCTGACGATAATGAGAAATTGTATTTAAAAGCAAAAGAATATTTATATAAACACGACATGCTTTCTGCTTGGAAAGTATTGTTAGCAAAACAATAATTATGGAAGTTACAGGTAAAATCAAAATGATTGATGAGACTAAAACTGTCGGAGCTGGCGGATTTAGAAAAAGAGAATTGGTAGTAACCACAGAAGAGCAATACCCACAGCATATTCTTGTGGAATTTGTTCAGGATAAATGTGATTTATTAAATAATTATAAAGTAGGTGAGCCTGTAAAAGTATCGATCAATTTAAGAGGTAGAGAATGGGTTAATCCTCAAGGAGAAACTAAATATTTCAATGCTATTCAAGGATGGAAAGTAGAGAAATTACAATCTGAAGCTCCATCTCAAATGCCTCCTATGCCTGCGGCAGATGCATTTGAACCAGCATCAAACTTTAAAGAAGAAGATCACGACGATTTACCGTTTTAGTATATGATCAAGCCTCAAAGTAATTTGAGGCTTTTTTTAATTCATATTGATTATATAAATGTATTTTTTGACAGACGAATTGTCTTTCCCTCCAGTTTCTTTAGCTTCAGCTGACGGCCTTATTGCTGTGGGTGGAGATTTATCTGTAGGAAGAATAATGCTAGCCTATAGGTCAGGAATTTTTCCATGGTTTGAGGAAGAAGATTCTATTATGTGGTGGAGTCCAAGTGATCGAATGGTTTTATTTTTCGATGAACTGAATGTTTCTAAAAGTATGCGTAATATTCTAAATAGAGGAATTTTTAAAGTTACCTTCAATACAGATTTTAGAACTGTAATATCAAATTGTAGTGCTGCAAAACGCGAAGGACAACAAGGTACTTGGATTACAAACGACATGATTGAGGCCTATTGCAAATTACATGAATTAGGTTATGCAAAATCTGTAGAAGTATGGAAAGATGATATTTTGGTAGGTGGATTATATGGTATCGATTTAGGTCATATATTTTGTGGCGAAAGTATGTTCTCAAAAGTAAGTAATGCTTCTAAGGTTGCTTTTATATACTTGGTAAAACAGCTTCAGCAAGAGAATTATCAGTTGTTAGACTGTCAGCTATACAATGACCATTTAGATAGCTTAGGTGCAAGAGAAATACCTCGTAGTGCATTTATGAGGATATTAGCAGATAAGAATTCAGCCCATTAATTATAATACCTCCTTTTCTTTAGAAAGATAATCGCGCTCCAATAATATTATACCCAAAAGTACGGGAAGCACTAAAGTTAAGTTTGTATTTTTTTATCTCATTCGACTCCGTATTGCTCTTTTTGATTTTGCTTTGAGCAATATTTTTACCAATTAAGTACCCCATAACAAGTGCAATTGGATAATCTGAAACCCAATGCACCCTGCTCTGTACCATTTCATAGCTTAATACGCCAATTAGCACGAAGCCCACGGGTTTTATCCACTGGACTTCAGGATAATTACCAGAAATGACATAAAGTGCAGCAGTAGCGGTCATTAAATGACCCGAAGGCATAGCATCATAACTAGGAGTGTTTTTTCCATATTCGGCAAAACTTGGAAATGGTCTCCATGCACCACCTGGATTCCCATTTTCTATAGCGGGAGTTGGACTTTCTCTACCCGTAATACGTTTTATACTTTGGCTGAATACCCCTGAAACAGCAAGGCTTTCAATTAACCCTGTAGCAGTGTTTAAGGATCTATAATCATTATTGATTAATCCATAAGTAGCAAAACCCATACTAAGAAGGATAGGCGTAGTTCCGTTTCCAATAAGGTATATTCCGGAAGAAATATCCGATGGTATATTGCTTAAAGGGCCAAAGTTTTTATATCGGTTGGTGTCATTTAACCCGATACGCTCTCCCAAACTCCTAGCATTGTCTAATAAGGTTTGATCAGCAGGAATCAGAGCTGTAGTAGCAAATGTAGCCGTTCCTAATGCCATTAAATTTTCAGTTTGTATCATATCGCTCAAAACATTACCCAAATCTTTTGGTAAACAGGTAACGATATCATAAATCTTAGGTTTTTTATAGGTATACGTTTCTGTATCCGAAATCGTATAGACTTGATATTCCGAATGGTTTATTTGTGCCTGTGAGAACTGAGCAATCAATAAAAACAACAAACTTGTAAGAGTTATCTTAGCCATTTTTTATTCAAAGGTACCGTCTTTTTTAATTTGTAAAAAAATAAAAATCTGTTAAAAAAAAGTTAATAGTCAAATTTCGAACTAATTATGAAATAGCTTGGAAATAATCAAAACTGTTAAAATTAGTAACTTGACCATTCTATTTATGAATTTGGATGAGTTTTTGTCCAGCATTCTTCGATGTGATCATTTACCATTCCAGTTGCCTGCATGTGTGCATAGATAACGGTTGAACCTACAAATTTGAATCCTCTTTTTTTCAAATCTTTACTAATTGCATCGGAAAGAGGTGTAGTTGCTGGTATATCCGAGAGGCTTTTAGGATTATTCATAAGAGGTTTACCATTCGTGAATCCCCAGATATATTTTGAAAAGCTGCCAAATTCTTCTTGAATCTTAATAAAAGCATTTGCATTAGAGATGGTTGCTCTAATCTTTAATTGATTGCGTATGATTCCAGTATCCTGTAATAATTCCTGAACTTTATCTTCACTGTAAGATTTAATTTTTTGATAATCAAATTGATCAAATGCTTTTCTGAAATTTTCTCTTTTGCGTAGAATGGTAATCCAGCTCAATCCAGCTTGAAATGTTTCAAGGATTAAAAATTCAAATAATTTATCATCTTCATAAACAGGAATACCCCATTCTTCATCATGGTAAGCTTGGTATAAAGTATCATCTTTACACCAACCACAGCGTATTTTAGATTTCATCTTTTTCTTCTATAAATTTATCAATTACATAATGCCCTAAATAAATCATAGGAGTTAAGGCAATGGCTATGATGAGCTTGAATGTATAACCTGTTAATCCGGCGTTAATAAATACATCCGTTGTCATTTTTCCGGGTAACCAAAAGGCAATTCCTAATACCACAAAAGTATCAATTAGTTGAGAAATTACAGTGGAGCCCGTACTTCGAAGCCAAATCATTTTCTTTCCGGTTTTATTTCTGAAAAACCAAAATATGGAAACATCAATCAATTGAGAAAGAATAAAGGCAATGATACTACCAACAGTAATCCACATACTTTGACCAAAGACGGCATGAAATTGTTCATCAGTGACCACACTTATGCCCTTGGCCGCCGGAATAGCAATAGCAAAGAAAAGGAGTACAAAACAATACGCAATCAAACCTGTTGTAATTAACGTTAGTTTTTTGACACCATTACGGCCAAAATGCTCATTAATCAAATCGGTTGTTAAGAAAACAACCGGCCAAGGTAAGATGCCTATGCTCATGACAAATGGGCCAATTTGAATTAGCTTACCGCCTATAAGTTCGGCTACAACGGCATTCGTAATAAATATACCAGCAAGTATAACAAATACTAAGTCTTTTCGGGTCTTAAACATGGAATGAAATTAGAACATCCAAAATTACATTTTTTTAATTTTAGTTGTAGATGTTAGGCTAAAAAATACAATACAATTGAGACTAGAGGTTAAGCAATAAAATAAGACATAAAAAAAGAGTCTCAATTTAAATTGAGACTCTTTTATATATAGAAAAGAAACTTTAGATTATCCTAAAGCAGCTCTTTTGAAACCTGTAACGATTAGATCTTTATCAATAGATTTAACGTAAGCGGCAACGCTTAATTTGTTGTCTTTGATATAATCTTGGTTTACTAAAGTGTTGTCTTTGAAGAAACGTTGTAATTTACCTTTAGCGATGTTTTCCAACATAGCTTCTGGTTTTCCTTCTTGACGTAACATATCTTTAGCGATTTCGATTTCTTTTTCGATAGTAGCAGCATCAACACCAGCCTCATCTAAAGCGATTGGAGCCATTGCAGCAGCTTGCATAGATACATTTCTTGCAACTTCTTCTCCACCTTCTACATTAGCAGAAAGAGCAGTTAAAGTAGCGATTTTATTTCCAGCGTGGATATAAGAACCGATGAAAGCACCTTCAAGTCTTTCGAAAGAACCGATTTCAATTTTTTCTCCGATAACTCCTGTTTGCTCAATTAATTTATCAGCAACAGTCATACCGTTGAAGTCAGCAGCTAAAAATTCTTCTTTAGTGTTGAAGCTTAATGCTAGGTTAGCTAAATCTTGAGCTAATTTCACGAAAGATTCGTTTTTACCTACGAAGTCAGTCTCACAGTTAAGTGAAATAACAACACCAGCAGTTTTGTCAGCGTTAACTACAGCGATAACAGCTCCTTCAGTAGATTCTCTGTCAGAACGGTTTGCAGCAACCTTTTGACCTTTTTTTCTTAAGTTTTCAATTGCTAAATCGAAATCACCATCTGCTTCAACTAATGCTTTTTTGCAGTCCATCATTCCTGCACCGGTGATTGTTCTTAATTTATTTACGTCTGCAGCAGTAATATTTGCCATTTTATGTGTCTTTTTAGAGTTAAAAAAAAAATAAGTCGTTATGTTGACAATGGTTACAAAAGTAACTATCCATCAGCACAACGACTTTATCATAATGTTATTATTATTCTTCAGTAGAAGTTGCAGGAGCTTCAGTTGGAGCTGCTACTTCTTCAGCTGCTGGCTGTACATCTTTATTGTCAGTATTTCTTTCAGAAAGACCTTCGATAACTGCAGCAGTAACTAAAGATAAAACTTTATCGATAGATTTAGAAGCATCATCATTTGATGGAATTACAAAATCCACTTCTCTAGGATCAGAATTTGTATCAACCATTGCAAAAACTGGAATGTTTAATTTTTGAGCTTCTTTTATTGCGATATGTTCAGATTTGATATCTACTACAAACAACGCAGCTGGTAATCGAGTCATGTCTGCAATTGAACCTAAGTTTTTCTCAAGTTTTGCACGTAAACGATCTACCTGTAAACGTTCTTTTTTAGAAAGCGTATTGAAAGTACCGTCTTTTTTCATTCTGTCAATCATAGCCATTTTTTTAACAGCTTTTCTGATTGTTACAAAGTTAGTTAACATTCCACCAGGCCATCTTTCAGTGATGTAAGGCATGTTAGCAGCGGCAGCTTTTTCAGCTACGATATCTTTTGCTTGTTTTTTGGTAGCTACGAATAGTATTTTTCTACCTGATGCAGCGATTTTTTTCAAAGCTTCGTTAGCTTCTTCAATTTTTGCTGCAGTTTTATATAGATTGATAATGTGAATTCCATTACGCTCCATATAGATGTAAGGAGCCATGTTTGGATCCCATTTTCTAGTCATGTGTCCAAAGTGAACACCTGCTTCTAGTAATTCTTTTACTTCTACTTTGTTTGCCATTTTTTTGTAATAGTTTACGTTCCGTTGATTAGCAATGTTTAAGTGGCGATAGAATCGGCCTTAACCATTTAGATGCTAAACTAATTCCCACCTCAATGGGGTCAACAACAACTTGTTTTTTAAATTCAATAATAAATGAACCAGGTTTTCTTTTCGAAATCCAGGAATAATATTAACGTTTAGAGAATTGGAATCTCTTACGAGCTTTCTTCTGACCGAATTTTTTACGTTCAACCATTCTTGGGTCTCTTGTTAATAAACCTTCTGGTTTCAAGATAGCTCTGTTTTCAATTTCTACTTCACACATTGCGCGTGCAATAGCCATTCTTACAGCTTCAGCTTGTCCTGTTGTTCCTCCTCCGTATACATTTACTTTAATGTCAAAGTTAGTTGCATTCTCAGTCATAGCTAGAGGTTGCATTACTTTGTACTGTAAAGTTGCAGTAGGGAAGTAAGTTGTAAATTCTTTTTTGTTTACCGTGATAGTTCCAGTTCCTTCTGAAACATAAACACGTGCAACAGCGGTTTTTCTTCTACCGATTTTGTGAATAACTCCCATTACTTTAGATCGTTTAAATTAACGGTTTTAGGTTTTTGAGCTGCATGTTTGTGCTCAGTACCTACATTTACATTTAGATTACGGAATAATTCTGCACCTAATTTATTTTTAGGTAACATTCCTTTGATTGCTTTCTCTACAATGATTGCAGGGTTTTTTGCCTGTAATACTTTTGCAGTTAAAACTCTTTGACCTCCTGGGTAACCTGTGTGACGGATGTACTGTTTGTCATCTAGTTTATTACCAGTTAGGTTGATTTTTTCTGCGTTAATAACGATTACGTTATCTCCACAGTCCACGTGTGGTGTATAACTTGGCTTATATTTACCTCTTAATAGCATAGCCACTTTTGAAGCAAAACGACCTAAGTTATGACCCTCAGCATCAACAACAATCCACTCTTTTTGAGCAGTGGCTTTGTTCGCTGAAATTGTCTTGTAGCTTAATGTGTTCACAATAATTTATTTTAATTAAACATTCCATCCCCAATAAAGGGGTTGCAAAAGTACAATTATTTATTTTAAATACAAACACACATAAAAGAATATTTTAAGTGTTGATTATCAGAGTAGAATTGTTTATTCCTAAGATTGGAATTGGAATGCAATGTAGACAATTTGAATCGAATTCGTCTAATCGTTTGTAAATTGTAGAAAAATAAATTTTTTTCGAAGTAAAAAAATAAAAAAAGCAATCCTAAAAAAGAGTAATTTTTCAGGATTGCTAATAGAATGTAGCGATTATAATCATTTAATTTTGTTTAAGAAACAATAAATAAACTAGCAATGGCAACCGCTTGATCGCCTGATAATGGTTCATCATACGCTTCACTTCCTGCATCTGCACCAAATAATGTTGCTGTATTATATCCCGCTTGACTTGTAACTTCTTCTCCATTATAAACGGCTTGTGTAGCTTCGGGCATTCCTGCACCACGTTGATTCCCTTGAATCCAACCTCTTAATCCTCGAAGTCTTCTTACTTCTGAGGCATGACGTGCTTCCACAGAATGTATTTGTAATGCAGCAGTGAGTAAACTTGGTGAACTAATTAAGTTAGCTGCCTGTCCTTTATAAGCTCTTACTCCTGTATCTTCAAAAGCCTGAGCTAAAGCCATAAATTGTGCGTAGGCAGTTGCCTGACCAGCCCCATTTTGATTGAAAGGATCAAATGCTCCACCTACAGTAAAATCAAAAGTAGGTTTCTCTACAAAATTAGATGGGCCTAATCCAGCAATTAAGAATTCAACATGCGCTTTTTCATGTTTAGCAATTTGCATAAAAACTTTTTCGTCTCTTCCTCCTGGTGGAATTACGCCAGATTCTAATCCTAAGCGATAAAACTCATCTTCTAAATATTCTAAGGTTAAAGCAAGTTTTAAGGCCGATATTGGAGTTCCTGCAGAAGATTGTGCTCTTGCTTTTTCCGGAGCTAAAGCCATAGCACCCAGTCCAAATGGAATAGAAGCCAAAGCAAAATCTTTTCCGATTTTCTGAAATTGACTGAAACTATTACGTCGGGAGCCTTTACTATTCATTAAATTCTCATTCGTAAATGACTCTAAAAAGGTTAATATATTCATGATGATAAATTTAGTGTTAGTAATTAAGGTAAGCTGTTTGCTGTAAAAGGAGTAGTGATGAATTGTTTTGCAATACCTAAAATCTCCGAAGGATTTTTGGCGACATCCAAGCCATTGATTGAATTGACAATATCATCGCCTGCAAAACTATTAGAGTTAGGATTAATCAGACTTCGAATGGCAGAAGCATGTCGAGCTTCAACCGATACAATTTTACCTGCCAGCAATAAATACTCAGGATTTGTAATAAGTTTCCCAGCACCGTTATAAGCAGCGACTCCAGTATCTTCTAAGGCCATTGCTGTAGCTAATACCTGATCTCTGTTACTAAAGTTGAGTGAACCATAATTAAATTGCAGAGTAGGTAATACTTTGTTTATATTTCCTGCAGCGGCAGTAATGGCTGTTTTAAAGAAATCACGATGAATTAATTCATGGTGGTAAAGATCAGTAAACAATTGTTTTTCTATTTCTGAGATGCCGCTATAGAAAGAATTGACAACCTTAGTATAAAAATCGGCTTCCAGTTGCTCTAAAGCATAAGCATAATTTAAAACACCCAAATCACCACTTCCTAAATCAAAAATACCATTCATGGAATCTGACGAGTCATCGTCATTGTTACATCCCATAAGTAGTAAACCAGTTCCAGCCATAGCGAGGCCGCTAATTTTCAAAAAACTCCTTCTGTCCTTGAATGAGGATGGTTTAGGGGTTTCAACCGTTAATACATTTTTCATAATTTAACAATTAAAAGGTTAATAATCGGTAATCTTTATAGTATTGGTAATACTTTGTACTTACGGAATCTTTGCAGTTCTGGTTTTTTAATATAGAGCGTATAGCTTGTTTTTGTTGATATAAAGCACTTGTATAGAGGTGTTTTGTTGGGATATGTGTAATTCACTGGGAATTAGGTTATTGAAATTTGTTTGATGTGTGTGTTTTTAACAAAATGACTCTTTTTTTGTTAAAAATAACATAAGTCGATTTTTTGTTGAAAAGAAGCAAGAATACCTTCTTTATACACTAGAGTACCACTATTTCTTTAATACAATAAGGTGTTGTGAGGGTATTGCTATTTTTTATTACTTTACACTTTATTATTTCAAGAACAATCGAAGTGAACTATGAAGGCTAAAGCAACCCTTAAACAAATCGCAAAAGAATTAAATGTTTCTATTTCTACCGTTTCAAAAGCGTTGAGTAATAGCCCAGAAATTAGTGAATCGACGAAAGTAAGAATACAGGAATTTGCGAAGCTAAAGAATTATAAGCCAAACAATATGGCTATAAATCTGAAGAATAAAAGAACAAAAACAATTGGGGTTATTGTCCCTAATATTTTAAATTCCTTTTTTGCAAAAGTGTTTAGTGGAATAGAAAAGGCAGCCAATGAAAAAGGATACCATGTGATTACCTGTATCTCAAATGAATCACATGAGAAAGAAGTGTATATTATGGAGATGTTGAGTAATGGAACGATTGATGGCTTCATCCTTTCGATTGCCGAAGAGACACAAAAAGCTCAGAAATTCAATCACTTTACAGAAATAATTAATCAAGGAACACCTATCGTAATGTTTGATCGTATTTCCGATCAAGTGGTATGTGACAAAGTGATTGTAGATGATTTTGATTCGGCTGTAGATGCTACAAATTATTTAATTCAATCAAATTGTAAGCACATAGCACTATTAACCACGATTGATAATCTAAGTGTTGGAAAACTTAGAGCAGAAGGATACTTTGAAGCTTTAAGAGCAAATAATATTGCGGTAGATGAAAGCATCATTATCCGTACAGAATCAAATGAAGATTTCGATATTAAAATTCAAGAGTTATTCAATCAAAAGAAAATCGATGGTGTTTTTGCGTTAGATGAACATGCTTCAGTAACGGCAATGAAAATAGCTGTTCAAAGAGGGTATAAGATACCTGAAGAATTATCTTTAATAGGCTTTGCCGATGGCTTATGGTCCCGTCGTTTAACACCTTCTTTATCAACGGTAAGTCAGCATGGTATTGAAATAGGTGAAGCTGCGGCAAAATTACTGATGGAAAAGCTAGAAGATCAATCCGAAGAAGGATTGGGTTATAGAACACAGGTTGTTAAAACGGAATTGCGTAAAAGAGATTCAACGAAAAAAATGTAAATTATTGAATCTATTCTTTTTTAAGCGTATTGCTTATTCCTCCTTGACTTAGAATCATTGTATTGGTTGTAAAAGTCATTTCTACACCCGCTTGATCGAATATAAATATATTTTCGCTGGTTGCTGTGAGTGGAAACTCCCCTTGACCAGAAGCCTGTGCAATCAAACCTCCCTCTTTTTGTTTAATCAAAATTTTCAAAGGAAAGTTTTCGGAACTGTAAGTACCCACATATTTTGCCAGAATTTCTGGTTTGACTTTAACGGTGGTTAAATTTGGGAAACGATAGGGCATTTTGTACAATGTGCTTAAAATACCTAGAACAATATCATTGTTGTTGTAATTGTTACCATTCGTAAGGAGAGCAAAACTAATTTTGTCTGAAGGATAATATCCTAAAGAAGATATAAAAGCTTCAGTTCCGCCATTATGACCATAAAATCGTCGTTCACCAAAAGGAAAAGTCAGGATTCCTTTACCGTAATTATCTTCCAGTTTTTTCATTTCTTCAAATGATTTAGGAGTCATTAATTTACCATTGAACAAGGCATTAATAAAAATATTCAAATCGGAACCAGTAGATTGAATACCACCTGAAGCAAATACAAAAGAATTGTCCCATTCTTCAAATTTATTCCATTTGTTATTTTTAAAAGTATAAGAATAGGCTTCGTTTCTGGAAGAGTTTATAGTAGAATAGTATTGTGTATTTTGCAATCCAATTTTTGAGATGATTCGATCTTTAATATTATCGTCATAGGATTTTTTGGTAATGTCTTCAATGATATAGCCCAATAACATATAATTAGAATTGGAATAATCTCCCTTAGAATTTGGCTCGAAAACGGAAGTGTAAGAGCTGATCTTTTCTACGATAGCTTCTTTGCTTTGTGGTTTCTTATCTGCGTTGAATTCTTTGTCGTTAGTGAAGTTATAAATACCACTGCGATGATTTAATAAGTTGCCAATTGTTATTTTATCGGCGTTGGGAACTTTAGAATAGAATTTAGCAAGTTTCGTATCCAATCGGAGTTTACCTTCATCGATAAGTTGAAAAATAACTACAGCGGTAAACATTTTTGTAATCGATCCAATTTTATATTTGGTGTCAACATTGGCTTTTATCTTTTTATCGACATCGGCAAAACCGTAGGCTTTATCAAAAACAATTTGTCCCTTATCCATGATAGCTAATGATCCCATGAATTTATCATGACTATTCAGGTAGGTCAGTAAACTGTCAATTTTGGTAAAGTGAGTGTTGTTCTGAGCTAAACAATTTGCTGCAAAAAAGAATACAAACAAAGAGGAAATTAGTCTTTTCATAATTTTGAATAAAGGAATAAATAACAAATCTACAGTTTTTTGCTCAATATAATTTGAAGTATAATCTGAAAAATTACATTGTTGTTATTGTTGATTATTGTTCCAAATCAAGGATTTCATCAACAATTTGAGAGCATTTTTCAGCCCCTTTATCATTTAAATGATCGGGATCGAAGAAATCATCTTCATTAAATCGGGAATCCTTAAATAAGTTTAAATAGCTAGCATTTGTGTTGTTATCCACAATAGCAGTACAAGTTTCAAAAATTGAAGCAAGTTTAGTCTGGTTCACCCCTGAGGCATACGCAGATGAAACAGGCATAGTTACCAGTAAAACTTTGATGTTTTTTTCATTGCATTTTTCAATGATTGATTGTATTCTTTTGGTATTTGCAGTGAAATCACTCAAACCATCTTCATGTTTCACAACCGTTATTTTTGCAATTTCAGGAATATTATTCATTCGATTTTGATAGGAATAACCCGTTCCCCAACCTTTTTCATTACACTGTACAATAGTTTTATTTTTATAGTACTCCTCTATAGTATTCAAAGACATTTTGAATGATCGTGTGGTTGCTAAGCTGTATTGTTTTAAGTCATAAAACTGGATGATAGGCACATCTAAATTCATTTGTGCTTTATAGAAATATTTCCGCCATACATCTTCCGATGTATTTGGTTTTTGACTGAGACTGGTATATTCAACATTAAGGATCACATACTTTAAATGGGGTAAGGAATCAATGTGCTTGTGGAATAATAATTCATCAAAGTATAGCGATTGGCTAATGTTTGAAATATTGAAAGTTTTAGGTGTGAAAAAATCAGGATTTAATCCATAAAAGGTATGTGAATTACCAAAAATAAGGACCTCGTTATTCTTATAATTATTCTGAATATTTTTATTCTTTACCGTATAATTATTGGGAACAAATCGATAAAAAGATTCAACAAGCATTCCTACCATTAAAATGGGGATGATAAAGAAGATTATTTTGGAGAGGAATTTTTTCATTAATTAAAATTGGAAATAAATAAATTTCTGTGTTTCACCCGCAGCATAGAATACCATAAAGATTACAGCAAAATAGATGGAATAACGTACAGTTTTACTCTTAATGGAAGAAAGGTCTAATAAGTGATCCTTATGGCGTTGTAGCCATTCGAAAAACAAAAAGATAAACATGCACAAAATTAATGTTTTTGAAATAGCAGGTTTTGTAAATAATGATTCTGTAAACATAGTCTTGAAATACAACATAGCCTCAGAATAATTCTCGGCCCTAAAAAATACTCTGGCTATGGTTAGAATAATGAACGTGCTACCTATGGCAATCCAATCGTAAAGATTGTTTAATAAAGCAGAAGATGAGGAAGGAATATTCTTCGTCCATTTTCTATAATAAATATATAGAATGTATAACAAAGCATGTATAAAACCATAGATTACAAAAGTAGCATCGGCGCCGTGCCATATTCCACTAATGACAAATACGATGGTGAGGTTTCGCATTTGAATAAAATTTCCTTTCTTACTACCGCCCAAAGGAAAATAAATATAATCCCGAAGCCAATTGGAAAATGAAATGTGCCATCTTCTCCAGAAATCAGCAATGTTTTTGGCTAAATAAGGATAGTTGAAATTTTTGGTTAAATCAAATCCCAGAAGCTTAGCACAGCCAATGGCAATGTGCGTGTATCCGCAGAAATCACCATAAATTTGGAAACTGAATAAAACAGCAGCAAAGAATAAAGTACTACCGGATTCGGTGGTGTAGTTCTGATAGACCTGATCTACAATTTGTGCACAATTATCGGCAATAACCATTTTTTCAAAGAGCCCTAAAACGATCATTCTCATTCCATCTACAGCAGTATCATAATTAAAAGTCCTTTTTGCAGCGATTTGCGGTAATAATTCTTCTGTTCTTTCAATTGGTCCAGCAACTAATTGCGGGAAGAAAGTAATGAAAAGGGAAAAATTCATCAAATCGTGGGATGGAACGTTTTTTTGTCTATAAACATCGACAATGTAACTGATTCCTTGAAAGGTATAAAAACTAATCCCCACCGGTAATATAATCTGTAAAGTATGGAGATTCATTACAGTTCCAAAAACTTTGAATAGGGAGACAAAGCTTTCAATAAAAAAATTAAAATATTTAAAGTAGCCGAGAAGTCCTAAGTTGACTAGAATACCCACCCATAAAATTAATTTTTTCCTGGAATGTGCTTTTGCGATGAATTGCGCGATGCTATAATTAAAGAGTGTGCTGAAAAGAATGAGTAATAAGAATTTCCAATCCCAACAGGCATAAAAAAAGTAGCTGGCCACTAGTAATAGCATATTTTGAGTTCTCAAATTTTTATTGAAAACAAACCAGTAAAGTACAAATACTGTCGGAAAAAAAATAGCGAAATCGAGGGAATTGAAAAGCATTTTTTGGACGGTTAATTCTGTATTAAACGATAAAAGCGGTATAAATAGTGTTTAAAAATTTATACCGCTTTTTTATTGAGGATAATCCAAATAGATCTATTCTATGTCAATGGATTTGGTTTTTATCTATTTTAATGCGCTTGTAACCAATCGTTACCTTTTCCTAATTCAACTTCTAATGGAACATCCAATAAGAAAGCATTTTCCATTTCATGTTTAATCATCGGTTGAATTTTTTCTAATTCTGTATTGTGCACATCAAACACAAGCTCATCATGTACTTGTAAAAGCATTTTACTTTTCCAGTTTTCTGAAATAAGACGTTTGTGAATATTAATCATGGCAATTTTAATAATATCTGCAGCACTACCTTGAATTGGAGCATTGACAGCATTTCGTTCTGCCGCACCACGAACTACAGCATTTTGAGAATTAATATCTTTTAAATAACGTCTTCTGCCTAATACAGTTTGTACATAACCATTTTCACGAGCCAATTCAATTTGTTCTTGAATATAAGCCTTTAATCGTGGATAGGTTTCGTAATAAGCATCAATCAATGATTTTGATTCAGCTCGGGATAAAGAAGTTTGATTACTTAATCCGAAGGCAGAAACACCATATATGATTCCAAAGTTGACCGTTTTAGCATGGCTTCTTTGCTCACGAGTTACATCGGCAAGTGCTACATTGAATACTTTTGCTGCTGTAGCGGCATGAATGTCTTCTCCTTTTTTGAAAGAAGAAATCATTTCAGGATCCTTACTTAAAGCAGCAATAATTCGCAATTCAATTTGAGAATAATCGGCAGCAACCAATGTATAATTCTCATCACGTGCAATGAATGCTTTTCTAATCTGGCGGCCTCTTTCAGTACGTATTGGGATGTTCTGTAAATTAGGATTATTAGAACTCAAACGTCCTGTTGCTGCCACAGTTTGCATATAATCAGTATGAACACGTTTGGTCACTGGATCTACTTGCGTAGGGAGCGCTTCCACATAGGTGTTTTGGAGTTTAATTAAAGAACGCCAATCTAATATTGCATTGACAATATCATATTCTGTAAGAGTTGATAAAATTTCTTCCCCTGTAGCATATTGACCTGTTTTTGTTTTCTTTTGTTTTGCACCACCAATCTTTAGTTTGTCAAATAAGACTTCACCCAATTGTTTTGGAGATGCAATATTGAACGATTCGCCTGCAATCTCGTATATTTTTTGTTCTAATATTTTGATGTCACTACTTAACGCTTGTGAAAGTGATTTCAGAAAATCAACGTCTAAACGGATTCCTTCACGTTCCATATCGGCTAATACAGATACTAATGGAATTTCGATTTCATCAAATAATTTTTTAGTTTCAGTAGCATCCAATTCACTAGAAAATAGTTCTTTCAATTGGAAAGTGATATCAGCATCTTCTGCTGCGTATTCTTTAATGTCTTCCAAAGGAACATCGCGCATTGATTTCTGGTTTTTACCCTTTTTACCAATTAATGTTTCAATAGATTGTGGACTATATTGTAAATAGGTTTCTGCTAAAACATCCATATTGTGACGCATATCTGGATTAATCAGATAATGAGCAATCATGGTATCAAAGAGTTTACCTTTTATAGTAATACCATAATTGGATAAAATTTTGATGTCGTATTTTAGATTCTGACCAATTTTTTCAATTTTTTCATCTTCAAAAAATGGAATGAATTTTTCAATTAATGCTTTGGCCTCTTCTTGATTTTCTGGGAAAGGAATATAGAATCCTTTTCCTTTTTCCCAACTAAAAGAAATCCCAACCAATTCGGCATGTAATGCATTCAAACCTGTAGTTTCAGTATCAAAACAAACACTATTTTGTTTTAGCATGTTTTGAAGAAGCATTTTTATAGCCATATCACCTTGGATGATTTGGTAAAAATGATCTGTATTTTCTAATGTTTTGTAGAAACTATTTCGAGCATCTGCTCCATTTTCATCTACAGCTCCATCATTGCCGAATAAAGAAAACTGATCTTCATTCTTCACTGTTTTTTTAGCGGTCGTCGTATTTGTACTGGATGCTAGTGCTGATGTAGAACCTTCCGATTTGAATAAATTATCAAATTGTTCGGCCATTCTACGGAATTCCAATTCTTGAAATATTGCATCTACTTTTTCAATATCTGGTCTAGATAATTCATAATCATCTTCATTGAAGGTAACATCACAATCCAGTAAGATTGTAGCTAGTTTTTTGGATAGAATTCCTTTTTCAGCATTCGCTTCAATGTTCTCTTTCATTTTTCCTTTGAGCTCATGAGTATTAGCCAAAAGGTTTTCCATACTGCCGTAGGTTGCTAATAATTTTTTAGCTGTTTTTTCACCTACACCAGGCAATCCTGGAATATTATCAACAGCATCCCCCATCATTCCCAAGAAGTCAATAACTTGCTCTGGTCTTTCAATTTCAAATTTGGCCAATACTTCTGGAATTCCCCATATTTCAATTCCATTTCCCATTCGGGCAGGTTTGTACATGAAAATATTTTCGGAAACCAATTGGGCAAAATCCTTATCTGGAGTGACCATAAAAACCTGATAACCTTGTTTTTCGGCTTGTTTTGAAAGTGTACCAATTAAATCATCGGCTTCACAACCCGCCATTTCTACAACGGGAATATGCATTGCTTTTAATAAGGCTTGGATATAAGGAACAGCGATTTTTATTGCTTCGGGAGTAGCATCACGATTGGCTTTGTATTCCGGGAATAATTCACTTCGTGAAACACTTCCGCCTTTATCAAAAGCTACTGCTAAATGATCTGGTTTTTCTCTTCGAATTACATCGAGTAAAGAATTCATAAATCCCATAATGGCCGATGTATCCATCCCCTTCGAATTGATTCGCGGGTTTTTTATGAAGGCATAGTATCCGCGGAATATTAATGCATAAGCATCGAGAAGGAATAATCGTTTCTGTTGTGACATAATAAAGATTTTGAATGGTTTCAAAAATACGAACTTATATAAGAAGAAAAAAGGTCGCTGCAAATTATTTGCAGCGACCTCACGATAAACAAAAAAACGCAACTAACTCCTATTTCTTTATCACTTTTCTTATTATGGTTTGTCCATTTTCAAATTGAACATGTACCATGTAAACGCCTCTGGCAGCAGATGATATATCAATTTGGTTTGAAGTTCCTTTTGAAACTAACTGCCCAATTTGATTGTAAATCTCTACAGTTTTAATTTCCTGAGTCGATTTTATATTTAGAATGTTATCTGTTGGATTAGGATAGATAACAAAATTATTTTGTTCAAATTCATCAATTCCTAAGCTACCAGCACTTACGTTGATAGAATAATCTTCTGTTTGTCCAAGGAACCATTCAGAAGGACAAGGCCTGTTGGTGAAATTACCCATTGTACTAGAAGGGTTGTAGTAAGTATGTACGATACGCATACGTGTTGTCCCTATCGGCGCAGTAGCCGGTATAACAATGTTTGTTGTTAATTCTCCTGCTACAGTATAGGTTGCAATATTTCCGATACCTTGTAAAATACCTAAATCATACGCTTCACCTTCATCGAATACAAAATCCTTATTCCAGTCAATGTACATATAGCTTGATATTTGCTGTCCATCCGTTACACCCTTAATGTTTACTGGGTATGTACCACCTTGTTGTACTTGTGCGGTAATTGTAGTGAAGTCTTCCATTAATGGATTTCCATTGATTGTGAAATCACTTGTGTTTTGAATGCCAGCAAAATTCACAGAGTATATAGGATATACATGTGGTGTTGTTACAGCAACATCATTACAATATGGATAAGGGAAACCAGTACCTGTTTGTCCAGAAATAGTAACCTCTATGGTTGCGGAAACGGCTGTATTTCCTACAGAAGTAGCTTTGATTTTTACGATACCGTTATTTATTGCAGTTACCAAACCATTTTCACTAATGGTAGCGGATTGAGAACCGCTTACAATAGACCAAACTACCGCTTGATTAGAAGTAGCGGGTGTTACAGCGGCTAATAATTGTAAAGTACCATCATCGGTTGTTATTTTTGGATCAACATTACCTTGTGTTGTAATAGTGACTGCTGTAATTACAACAGGTGCAAAAGATTTAAGACAACGAATTGATGCTCCTTGACCACGGGGATAACCTGCTGTTGGGTTTACAATTGCATTACTGTAATATAATAATTTTGCTCCTGTACTACTTGGAGTATTACTCCAGTAAAAACCGCGTACTCCTACGAAATTCAATTCTCCAGTACCACCTCTGTTTCCGGCAATAGTTAATTTTAAATGACTGTCAAAAGCCGATTGAATATTGGTAATATTCTCGCCTGTTACGACTGCTTGCCACTCTTCAGGTGTTGGTAGTTTCCATTCATTACCTAGAGCTTTACAAGGATCACATCCGTCAGTTGCAGAAACGGCTGCGGCTGTTGCAGCTTGCCATGTGTCTGATAATACACCTTGATTCCACCATGCCGGTGTAGGAGTAAGGAAGTGGTTGTTTCCGCCATTTAATCCTGAAGGATTATTCGGAAATAGACCATTTACTTGTGCTGTTGAATTTCTCACTTGGTGTTTGTCATCCCAACGTCCCCATTGAAATAAATCTCCATAAGCTAACTCATCATTAGACATCGTAGCGGTTTTACTACTTCCAAGATTTTGTTGTAACCAAACGTTTCCGTCGGCTGCACGAACAGTTGCATATTGTACTGTTGTTCCATTATAGGTAAAGCTAATACAACCTGTATCTCCTACGTTTGGTCCTGGTTCTCCAGCACATGGTGGAGTAGAAGCCAATATATTGATTGTGTAATCTTCTGTTTGACCTGCACGTAAAGTAGTGTCACAAGGGCTGTTGATGCTGTTCGGTGCTTGTGGATTGCTATAGCTTGCCACATTTGTATTTTTTACAATACGCATTTTTGTACTTCCAGCTGTAGTGCCTTCTGGCACGATGATGTTGCCCGTAATTGTATGCGCATTAAAAGGATTTGCCGCAGCAAGACGTCCTAGGTAAAATGATTCTCCCGGATCACTTAAATTACCATTTTTATTCCAATCGATATAAACCATTACATCACTTTCAAAAGTACTAGAAGCACCTTTTACAGCAATTGGATAAGTTTGACCTGCTGTAAGATCTGTTGAAATACTTGTGAAATCCTCATATATAGGTGTAGTTCCAGATTGAGATGGAGAAGTATTATTGATTGTACCTAAAGTAACATTCATAATCATGTTTCCATCGGCATTGTATTCAAATACTGGAAGACAATCCAAAGCGGGTGTTTTATTGATGTAAATTTTAGAGTAAGCTGTACTACCTTCAAATCCCATTATAATTAAATCCAAGTCACCATCATGATCTACATCTTTGAACTCTGCTTTAGACATGTTTAGCCCCATGACAACAGCGCTGTTTTCCAAGTCTTCAGTGAAATCTAAATTTCCATTATTCTTGTAAAATTTAGCATGGTTACCATTGTTGTTGTTTCCAATTACAAAAATATCCATTAGTCCATCTTTGTTATAGTCAATCCAACGCGAAGCTCCTGTAGAAGAAGGAAGAATATTGGTGTCTGCTAATGTGAAATTAGCACTTCCATCATTAGTGTACACATTTACACTCGCTAATTCTGTAGGATGTAAGCCAGACAGTAATAAATCAGGATGATTATCGCCATTGATATCTGCTACATCAATAGAAGAAAAATATAGATTCTTTAAAGAAGTCGTTTTTTCTTCAAACAAGAAATTACCTTGATTGATATAAAGAACGGTTTGTGGTTGATAAGCATTATTAAACCCTGTTATTAATAAATCAAATAAACCATCACCATTAGCATCAAATATTTTAGTTGCACTAAAATAAGTTCCCGCTAAACTAAGTTGTTGTTCTGTAAAATGACCTGTATTGTCTTGAGAATATAGTTTAGTAATGTTGGTGTTTCCACTTCCACTTCTACCGTTTATTAATAAATCGACAAAACCGTCATTGTTAAGGTCTTTTGCCTGAATAGATCCGTAAGTTACAGGGCTAATATTTGAAACATTATCGGCGATATAAAATGTACCATCTCCGTTATTGTTGTAGTGGATTTCAAATACGTCAATGTTAGTTCCGTTTTCTGTTTTTGTGCCAGAAATTACAATGTCGTCGTAACCATCACTATTAATATCTGCAATTGCCACAGAAGAGTACATCAGTTGGCTGATGTGGTGTGTTATGTCTTCAGATAAAACACCATTAGTGTTTTTATAAAATTTTGTTGTACCAGAATATCCTGGTTTGGCCCCGGTTAATAGAAGCTCAGGAAAAGTGTCATTATTGACATCTATCCAGGCGCAATCGCCATAGAATACGCCTTGTAGTGTTGTCGCAGTGCTTTCTTCAAATACCGCTTGGGCATTTGAAGCAAAGACGCTCAACAAGGAGGCGTAAATAAAGGGTAATTTTAATTTCATTGTTTTATTATTTTTTGGGTATATAGAGTATTGTTATTATTCAATTTTAAAATGTAAATACCATTGCTCAATCCAGAAACGTCTAATTGTGTGCTATTCGCTTGAGATTTTACCATTTGACCCGCCATATTAAATAATTCAATAGACTCAATAGGTAATCCGTTGCTATAGTTAATGTTTATTGTTCCACGAGTTGGATTAGGGTATACTGTAAAGAATGAATTCTGATTTTCTGGTGTTGATAAGGTTGAAAAGGTTTGCTCTTCAGATTCTAATGACTTAATTAATGAAGCATCAACACTTTCTACTGCCCAAAACAAGTTTTGAGGTACACTGCTGAATTTTAATTCCCATTGTGAAGTTGTAATTGGGTAATAAGCAACATCTCTTGCACCTGCAGTAGTTCCTACTCTAAGATAATAGGTTAAAGCATTCACTTGTGTTTTATCATCTGATGCACCGGACCAAGTAAATTTGACCGTGTTGTTCTCTAGAAGTTCAGAAGATAGAGTTGTTGGAGGGATGGGTTTTTCATTCGCTATCGTAGATGTATTTTTAAATAATTTGGTCATGGATACATATTCTCCTTGTGGATCATAATTAAAACCAGATAATAATACATCAGAATTATGATCTCCATTATAATCGAAAAATTGAATGTTCGATGTTCCACCTAGCATTGCAATACCTGTAGGGTCTGTTGCTAAATTGAATGTTGAACTTTCATAGCTATAGATATAAGTTTTCACAATATCATTATTATCATTATCACTACCAGCAACAATGAAATCGTAATAACCATCATTATTGATGTCACCAACGATTATATTTTTTGATCCGCTTGAGATCGCTAATCCATCAGTGTCTGAATAGTGTTCCGTGAAATTTCCTTGGCCATCATTATAAAAAACTTTGATTTTGTTTTCTTCATTGATATCTGTCCCCGATACTACAAAATCCATAAATCCATCGGCATTAAAGTCGGCTACACTAATTGATCCATTGTAATATCCTGGAAATTGTTGTTTTAATGTGAATGTACCATTGGTGTTTGAATAGACTTTTAGAATGTAGTTTTCTCCGTAATCGATTCCCATAGTGATGAAATCTAAATTCCCATCATTATTAATATCGACCACTTTCAAATTCCCATTTTGTACACCTAAAGCATTTTGTGATTCAGGAATAGCAATTGTACTAATGTCGAAATTTGTTCCATTATTGGTAAATAATTTAGTGGTACGTCCAGTATTTCCTCCAACACCTGTAAGGATAAAATCAAGTTTTCCATCATGATTAATGTCCATCACTTCGATGTTGCAATAAATCATTCCATCAGCTTGCTGTAGTAATTGGAATCCTGTACCTGTATTTTTGTAGATGTATAGAATGTGTTGTGTTATATCGTCATAATTTTGACCAGAAATCACAACATCTTGTAATCCGTCATTATTGATGTCAATAAATTTGATATCACCCAAGTGTAATGGGTTTATACCAAGATCTTCCACTGCTGTAAAAACACCATTATCATTACTATAAAGTACGCAACCTGTACCTGTAGGACCACCAGCATTACTAGTGTCAATCCCACCACAGATGATAACATCTAAATCTCCGTCATTATCATAGTCACTAATATCACTTGAAGCAAAATAAAAAGTTGCAAATGCTGTGGTTACTTCTTCAAAGGACTGAGAATAACTAATATGACCGGTTAATAAGAGTAGGGTTAATACGTATAATTTTTTCATAATTTGTTTTTTTGAATACTGGGGCAAAGTTATTTATTTAGATTAAATAAAAATAAGAAGAATTTGATTTTTATTAAAAAAATCTAAATTTTAACATTAATATATCGGTATATCAGTGCATTGCGTGTGAATAATTGATGAATTGAGAATAAATTAGGGTATTGAAATTTGTTTGTTAAATCAAATTGCACTCTTATTTTATTTGCATTATAAATTACAGATAACACAAGAAATATATTAATTATATAAGATTATAATAAAACAGTTAATGGGCTGCTTGAGATGAAAGAGAATGAAAATCATTAGGAGAACTAGAAAAATAAAGTAAAAAGTATCGAATAATCTCCCTGATAGGAGGAGTATTCATGATTATATTTTCTGTTTGTGTTAAATATTTTAAAATAACACCCTGAAAAAGGAGTAATAAGTTGTTCTTTTGTAATTCATTTTTGATTTAAATACAATGCGTTGGATAATAGTTGCAGTAGTATTATTGCTAGTTGAAATTTATGCTTTTCAGGTTTTTAGAACTCTTTTAAGAGGTACATGGATACTGAATTTATATATAGGAGTTAGTGTTTTTGTAGGGATTTATATTATTTATTCCATTACACAGTTTGATCCTGCAATTGGGCAGAATAGAAGCTCTTTGAATGCAATGGGGATATTGTTATTGACCTTATTGCCAAAGTTAATTCTAGTGCTATTCATGTTTGGTGAGGATTTGTACAGAATAGTATTAGGTACAATTAACTATTTTACTGCTTCAAAAGAGGCATCATTTGATATTCCGAGTAGGAGAAAGTTTATTAGTCAAATAGCAATTGGTGTTGCAGCAATACCTTTTACCTCTATTATTTACGGAATGTTTGTAGGGAAATATAATTTCAAAGTAATCAAACAAAAGATATTCTTTAAAGATTTACCCGATAGTTTTGATGGCTTTACAATCACTCAAATTTCGGATATCCATAGCGGTAGTTTTGATGATCCAGAAAAGATTAGTTATGCAATTGACTTAATTAATGAGCAAAAATCGGATATAATTCTTTTTACCGGAGATATTGTAAATACGAGAGCTGATGAAATGACTCCATGGATTGAAACATTTAAAAAAATTCAAAAACCAGTATTTGGAAAATATTCGGTGTTAGGAAACCATGACTATGGAGAATATATTACTTGGCCATCGGAGAAAGAAAAAGAAGATAATTTTATTGCCATTAAAGATTTACACCGACAAATCGACTTTAAATTACTTTTAAATGAGAATCTTTTCATCACCAAAGGAGAAGATAAGATTGCATTAATCGGAGTTGAGAATTGGGGACATAATTTTAAGAAAGCTGGGGATTTAGAAAAAGCATCCATTGGGGTAAAAGATGAAGATTTCAAAATTTTAATGAGCCATGATCCGTCACACTGGGAGTATGAGGTGAAAAAGAATCCAAAAAATTATCATTTAACGTTAAGTGGACATACGCATGGATTGCAATTTGGGATCGAAATACCCGGGATCATCAAGTGGAGTCCAGTGCAATATATCTACAAACAATGGGCGGGATTATACAAAGAATTTGGACGCTATATTTATGTAAATCGGGGTTTTGGATTTCATGCTTATCCTGGGAGAGTAGGGATTTGGCCAGAGATTACGGTTATTGAACTAAAAAAAGGTTAAAATGTAGCTTAATTCGTTAATTATATTAAATTTGTATAATCAATATATAGCTTAAAAATGGAATTTCGATTTTTAAGTGATGTTAAAATTATCAGTTATGTCGAAATTTGGAGAACTAATAAACGGGACAACCCCTGTATTAATCGACTTTTACACAGAGTGGAATGATTCTTCAGTATCTATGCATCCCGTAATTAGAGATGTAGCTGCTGCTTTAGGCGATAAAGCAAAAGTGATCAAAATTGATGTAGATAAGAACCAAGAATTAGCAGAAGCACTTCGTATAAAAGGATTACCTACATTAATGATTTATAAAGAAGGTCAAATGATTTGGAGACAATCTGGAGAGTTGGATGCTAATACCATTATTGGTTTAGTGCAAGAACAAATCTAGGAAAGACTTACAAATTTATACCCATTCTTATTCCAATATTCTAAAGCTTTAGGTAAGGCATATTGCATATTTGCAGCGGCTTTTACACTATCATGGAACACTACAATACTTCCAGAACGAGTATGCTTAATTATATTTTGAAGACACTGCTCTGGTGTAATTCGCTTGTTGAAATCAAAGCTCACAATATCCCACATAATTATTTTATAGCCTAAGGCTTTCAATTGGTTTGCTTGCTTCGATTTAATCTTTCCATACGGTGGACGGAAAAGACTACATTGAATGGCATGTTCTGCAATTACTTGATGCGCTTTCATTGCATTTTCTACATAAGGAGCAGTTTTGTTTTTCCATCCATTAATATGATTGAAGGTATGGTTGCCAATGGAATGTCCTTGTTCAATTACTTTATTAAAAACATTGGGATGTTTACTAATGTTGTCTCCGATACAGAAAAAGGTGGCTTTTGCATTGTATTTCTGCAATTCATCTAGTACCCATTCCGTAATCTCAGGAATCGGACCATCATCAAAAGTAAGATATATTCTTTTTTCAGTAGTAGGGATATCCCATACGTACTTAGAAAATATTTTTTTGGCGAGATAAGGTATTTTAACCCAATTTATTTGAATCATCGGATTACAATTTAATCAGTTATAAAGTATCTTCCTGTAATTAAACAGGATCACAGGAAGATACAGATTTTGTTACTCATTTTTACGACCAAAACGGGCGAATATTTTATTAAAGTTATTGAATGAAACTTTGTTCTTATTGTAATATTCAAGATCATCATGATCCTTCATGATTAGCAATAAACTTCTATATCGTTCAATATTAGTTGCAATATCAACGTAGCTACTTTCTTGTTCTTTTGCCTTTAGATTACTAAAGTAAAGTAGATTCTCTTGGTATTTTTTAGATAATTTATCAAGTATTTCTCTAGCTTTTTCTTTTTCGTTGATTTCATAATACCCTTCGGCAAATGGCTCTACTAATGTATAGTAATCGAAATATTCCAATGGCATTTTGGTCATTGCCAATTCAATTATTTTTCGGGCTTTATCTAGTTTTCCTTCACTGATTAATTTTTCCATTAATCGGGCAAGACTGGTTCTGTAGGATATTCCATTAATACGCGTTTGAGTATCATGATATATTTTTGGACTACCACTATTTCCCCAATCCCAATGCATAACGATATCATACATCTTATCAGAATCAATTCCACCCATATCAAAAGGGCTGCCATTCTTTGGTGTTGGCGTTTTAATAGGAACCAGTTTGTAGATCATTCCTTGTAATTGAAGGTAATCTTTCATCCATAAATAATTATCATCATCAAAACTACCACCGCTAAAATAAATAGGCCTTTCCCAATTATTATTTGCAATAATATCCAGCATGATTAGGCGGTTTTTATATAAAGCACTGTCTTCAATATTCAATTCGATTTCTGAAACGATAGAATCATTAAATGCAGGGCTAACCACTTTGTTTTTGATTATCGTTGCTTTGTCCACTGAGATTTTAAGCTTATTCGTTGGATAAAAATGTACTTTTTGCCCATTATTCATGTCCAATTGTGTCTGAGGATTTTCACTGGCAATAAATCGAATAAGATCTTTAATGTCCCAACGATTTTCTGTGCGCTTTTGGAAAATAATATAATCTCGTGTTCCTTGAACATATTGATTATGGGTAAACGATATTGGAAGCGGTTCAGACTCATAAGCCTTGGCTTTCATTTGATCGATATACCAATCCATGTAGATTAATGAAGTATTAACAACACGAACATCAGTACGGTAATGTTCTATTTCTTGAGCATACCATAAAGGGAATGTATCATTGTCGGCGACGGTAAATAATATAGCATTTTTATCACAAGAATCTAAAAAGGCTTTTGCTTGTGCTAATGCAGTGTATTTATCCGAACGATCGTGGTCATCCCAGTTTTTAGCAGCCATTAATATTGGTGCTGCTAATAAGCAAACAACGATAACTAGTGGACCTGCAATTTTAGGAGCCATATACTTCTTGATACCGTCATATATTGCGTACACACCAAAACCTATCCAAATAGCAAAAACATAAAATGATCCAACTAAAGCATAGTCTCTTTCTCGTGGTTCAAAAGGTCTTTCATTCAAGTATATTTTAAGAGCAATACCTGTAAATAGAAATAATGTAAATAATACATAAAAGCTCTTTCGATCCTTTTTCGCATGATAAATTAATCCGATCAACCCTAGGATAAAAGGTAAGAAGTAATATGTATTGCGGCCTTTGTTGTTTAAGGCATCAGAAGGAAGGTTGTCCTGTGACCCTAATCGCGATGCATCAATAAATTTGATACCACTCAGCCAGTTTCCATTTAGATTGTCGTATTTGCCTTGTATGTCACTTTGACGACCTACGAAGTTCCACATTAAGTATCTCCAATACATATACCCAAACTGGTACTCAAACATAAAGCTAATATTGTCAGCAGTAGTTGGCTTGTCAATGATTAAGTATTCGCCATAACTTTTTAGAAATTTACTGTAATCTTCTTCTTCCAGTTGACCAGAATTGTATGCGTTTCTAAACTCAGATACTGTTTTCTCAACTTCACTTTTTAATTGTGCGATGGCACCCATAAGATCCTCCTGAGACATATTTTCCGGATCCAATCCATATTTGCGCAATCCATTTTCGTAAGGATAGCTTGGATCAATTCTGAAATTAAGAACATTTGTAAATTTCATGTAGTTATCCGCATGCTCTGTACTCCACATTCTTGGTAAAATGGTTTTGTGTAGGGCGCTAGGATTCTGTTTAGCATCTTTATAATGATTAACAATGATGTATTTACCCGTTTTGTAATCTCTTTCGTAGTTTGGCTTGTCATCCAAATAAGGTTGATCCGTATCAATACCACCATAGTTCACGGAGAATTGAGGTCCGTAGAATAATGGATTATCACCATACTGCTCACGGTTATAATAAGCTAAAACTTCACGAGCATCAGAAGGTCTGTTTTCATTAATAACTACATTAGCGTTTGCACGAATAGGTAGCATTATCCAAGTGGAGAATCCAATTAGAATAAATAAAATAGAAAGCAGTAAAGTGTTGATTTGCACTAAATTTTTTTGACGTGTATATTTTAAACCAAAATAGAATACAGCAATCAATAGTAGGGTGACAAATATAGTTCCTGAATTAAAAGGAAGGCCAAAATTGTTTACCATGTACACTTCTGTCTGCCCAAAAAAGGCCATAGTAAGTGGTAGTAATAATTTGAAAATAAATAACAGAACTGCAACGACAACGATATTCGCTACGATGAAGTTTTTAATTGTAATTGTTTTATAATTTTTAAAATAATAGATGAATCCAATGGATGGTATGGTTAACAATGCCATGAAGTGTACTCCAAATGACAATCCTACGATTAAAGAGATGATTAATAGCCATTTGTTACCACGTGGTGTATGCATGTCTTGTTCCCAACGTAGCCCAAGCCATAGGAGTAGAGCGATTAATAAAGAAGCCATAGCATAAACTTCGGCCTCTACAGCATTAAACCAAAAACTATCAGAAAATGTAAAGGCTAATGATCCAACAAAAGCACTTCCTAATATTACAATAAAGTTGCTATTATTTAATTCAGAAAATTGTGCAATAATCTTTTTTAGGATCATTGTAGTCGACCAAAACATAAAAAGTATAGTAAATGCACTAGAGAAAACAGAAACCATATTGACCATTAGGGCAATTTTGGTAGCATCTGTAGCAAACATGGCAAAGAAAGCACCAATCATTTGAAACAATGGAGCTCCTGGTGGATGTCCCACTTCCAATTTGGCTGCTGTGGAAATATATTCACTACAATCCCAAAAACTCATTGTAGGTTCAACTGTAAGTGAATAGGTTATTAATGCGATTGCAAAAGTAAGCCAGCCTAAAATGGTATTCCATTTTTTGAAATTGATTGTAGTCATGTTAATGATTAAGGATTGAATTGATGATTTATAGATACAAAGAAATGATTTTTTATCAAACAAAAAATATTTTAACTCTTTTGAATGTTTAAAAAAATATGGAGTTAAGACATAAAAAAAACCCCGTGAAAATAGTTTCACGGGGTTTGATTTATTTTATAATAGAAAATGGAATCTTTTTATTATTCATTTTTACGTCCAAAACGAGTAAACATTTTGTTGAAGTTATTGAAAGCTACTTTATTTTTATTGTAGTATTCAAGGTCACCACGATCTTTCATAATTAGTAATAAACTTCTATATCGTTCAATATTTGTAGCAATATCAACAAAATAAGCTTCTTGCTCTTTCGATTTTAAACCACTGAAATACACTAGGTTTTCTTGGTATTTTTTTGATAATTGATCTAGTAAAGCTCTCGCTTTTTCTTTCTCATTTATTTCATAATATCCACCTGCAAAAGGCTCTAGCAATGTATAGTAGTCAAAGTATTCCAATGGCATTTGAGTCATGGCCAAATCGATTACTTTCTTCGCTTTATCCGTTTTACCTTCGTTAATCAATTTATCCATTAAACGAGCGAGGTTGGTACGGTATGAAATGCTGTTTTTTCTAGTTTCAGGATCGTGGTATATTTTTGGACTACCACTATTACCCCAATCCCAACGCATTACGATATCGTACATTTTGTCGGTATCAATTTGTCCCATATCCAATGGGCTACCACCTTTTTCAATAGGAGTTTTTACAGGGATAAGTTTGTAAACCATACCTTGTAATTGAAGATAATCCTTCATCCAGATGTAATCATCATCATCAAAACTACCACCAGTAAAGTGAATAGGTCTTTCCCAATTATTATTGGCGATAACATCAAGCATCATTAATCTGTTTTTGTATAAGGCGCCACCTTTAATATCAACATCAATTGAAGAAACGATGGAGTCATTGTATTTAGGATTAACAACTTTATTTTTGATAACAGATTCTTTATCTACTGAAATTTTGATTTTGTTGGTCGGATAGAAATGAATTTTTTGTCCGTTGTTCATTTCCAATTGAGTTTGAGGATTATCGCTCGCAATAAAACGAATGAAATCTTTAATGTCCCAACGGTTTTCAGTGCGTTTTTGGAAAATCATGTAATCTCTAGTTCCCTGAACGTATTGATTGTGTGTAAAAGATATTGGAAGCGGTTCAGACTCGTAAGCCTTCGCTTTCATTTGATCAATGTACCAGTCTGTCACGAATAAACTAGTGTTTACAATACGTACATCAGTACGATAATGTTCAATTTCTTGAGCATACCATAAAGGGAATGTATCATTATCGCCAATCGTAAATAGAATGGCATTCTTATCACATGAATCTAAATAAGCTTTTGCCATTGCAATCGCAGTATATTTACCAGAACGATCATGATCATCCCAATTTTTAGCAGCCATTAATACTGGAGCGGCCAATAAACAAACAGCAATAACAATTGGTCCAGCTATTTTAGGAGCCATGTATTTCTTAATACCATCATAGATGGCATATACACCAAAACCAATCCAAATAGCAAAGACATAGAATGACCCAACTAAAGCATAATCCCTTTCTCTAGGTTCAAAAGGTCTTTCGTTTAAGTATATCTTAAGTGCAATACCTGTAAATAAAAACAGCGCAAGTAGTACATAGAAGCTTTTTAAATCCTTTTTAGCATGATAGATTAAACCGATTAATCCTAAGATAAAAGGCAGGAAGTAATAAGTGTTACGGCCTTTATTGTTTAATACATCTTTTGGTAAATTATCTTGAGAGCCTAATCGAGCCTCATCAACAAATTTTACACCACTCAACCAGTTTCCATTCAGGTTATCATATTTACCTTGAATATCACTTTGACGACCTACAAAGTTCCACATTAAATATCTCCAGTACATATAACCGAATTGATATTCAAACATGAAGCTAATATTGTCCGCTGTTGTAGGCTTGTCAATGATTAAATAATCACTATATGTTTTTAGAAACTTACTATAATCTTCCACTTCAAGTTGCCCTGAATTATAAGCATTTCTAAATTCAGAAACCGTTTTTTCTACTTCCCCTTTTAATTGTGCTACAGCACCAGCAAGATCTTCTTGAGACATATTCCCAACATCTAAGCCATATTTCTGTAGTTCATTTTCGTAAGGATAATTTGGGTTTATTCTGAAATTTAGTACATGTGTAAATTTCATATAATTATCAGCATGATCCGTACTCCACATTCTAGGTAAGAATGTTTTGTGATCATCACTTGTATTTTGTTTAGCATTAACGTAATTATTTACAATTACATATTTACCAGTCTTATAATCTCTTTCGTAGTTTGGTTTGTCATCAGAATAAGGATTATTAGGATCTAAACCAGCGTAAGTATCAGAAAATTGCGGCCCATAGAACAATGGATTATCACCATATTGTTCTCTGTTATAGTAGGCCAAAACTTCTCTGGCATCCGAAGGTCTATTCTCATTAATAACGACATTGGCATTAGAACGTACCGGTAACATTAGCCAAGTAGAGAATCCAATGAATATAAATAAAATACTTAATAGTAAAGTATTAATCTGTACTAAGCCTTTTTTACGAGTGTATTTTAAACCAAAATAGAAAATAGCAGCTAGTAAAAGTGTAACAAAGATGGTTCCTGAGTTGAAAGGGAATCCTAAGCTATTCACCATGAATACCTCCGTTTTACCAAAGAATCCCATGGTAAGAGGTAATAACAATTTGAAGATGAATAAAAGGATAGCGACTACGACAATGTTCGCAACAATGAAGTTTTTTACAGTAATCGTTTTATAATGCTTAAAATAATAGATAAATCCAATAGATGGGATAGTTAACAATGCCATGAAGTGTACTCCGAATGACAATCCTACGATTAAAGAAATGATTAATAACCATTTATTACCTCTAGGAGTATCCATGTCTTGTTCCCAACGTAATCCAAGCCATAAAAGTAAAGCGATTAATAAAGAAGCCATCGCATAAACCTCTGCTTCAACAGCATTAAACCAGAAACTATCAGAGAAAGTATAGGCCAAAGAACCTACAAATGCACTTCCTAATATTACAATAAGGTTGCTATTATTTAATTCGGAAAATTGTGCAATAATCTTTTTTAGGATCATTGTAGTCGACCAAAACATAAAAAGTATGGTAAATGCACTCGAGAAAACCGACATCATATTTACCATCAAAGCTACTTTTGTAGCATCAGTAGCAAACATTGCAAAGAAGGCTCCAAGCATTTGGAATAGGGGCGCTCCAGGTGGATGTCCAACCTCTAATTTAGCAGCTGTAGCAATGTATTCACCACAATCCCAGAAACTTAATGTAGGCTCAACTGTAAGAGTGTAAGTTATTAATGCAATGGCAAAAGTAAACCAGCCTATAATAGTATTCCATTTTTTGAAATTGAGTGTTACCATATTTGTGTTTTCAGTATTGTACAAAAATTTTGATTTACAAAGAAAATGTTTTTTTGCTTAAAAAAAATGCTTTAATTTTTTTTTAATAGTTTTTTAAAAAAAAGTTTGTGTACATGGAAAAATGTATTAAATTTGCACCCGAATAATGAAGGATTGGTCTATGGTGTAATGGTAACACAACTGTTTTTGGTGCAGTCTTTCAAGGTTCGAGTCCTTGTAGACCAACAAAAGCCTCTCTTTACCGAGAGGCTTTTTATTTAAAATAGGAGCAGTGTTGCTTTTGGAGGTTAAAAAAGGTTACGTTTTTGAAAATATATTGGTCTATGGTGTAATGGTAACACAACTGTTTTTGGTGCAGTCTTTCAAGGTTCGAGTCCTTGTAGACCAACATAAAAAGCCTCTCATAACTGAGAGGCTTTTTTTATAGTAATTTTTTTGAATCCGATTTTAGATTTTAAAAGTGATTACAGGTCTTACGGCATGATTTACAAGATCTTCGCTGATACTTCCGTTGAAAAAGTGATTCAATCCTTTTCTTCCATGAGTACTCATTCCAATAATGTCAGCTTTAGTGTGGCTGGCAAAGTTCAAAATCCCTTTTTCTACATTAACATCATTGTATACGTGTAGAGAGTAGTTGTCAAGTTTGAAATTTTTGACAAAATCAGTCATTATTTTTTCGCTTTCATCAGTAGATTTAAAGTCGTTAGGTGTGTTAATCATTACCAAATGAAGATGTGCGTTAAAGATTGCGGCAAAGTCAATAGCTTTTTGGAAAGGTTTTTTGATTTCGTTAGAGAAATCGGAAGCAAATACGAAATTTTCAATAGTAAAATCCGTATAGTCTTTCTTTACAACTAAAACAGGAACATCTGAAGTGCGGACAACTTTTTCGGTGTTAGATCCGATAAAGACTTCTTCAAAGCCAGAAGCGCCATGAGATCCCATTACAATGAGGTCAATTTCATGTTTTTTGCTAGATTTCATAATACCTTCAAAGGCTCTTTCAAATTGGACAGCCTCCGTAACAGGAATGTCAGATAAAAAGTCTTGATTCTTTATGCTTTCAAATTTTTCATGCGCTTTTTGCATGAAAAACATTACTTCAGGAATATCGCTTCCACCGGTCATGGCATCGCTCATTTGACTTGGTAATTCTAGCATGTGTAGGAGAAAGATTTCACCATTGTTTTTTTTAGCGATTTGTGCGGCTACTTTTAAAGCGTATTCTGCATGGTCTGAAAAATCGGTGGGAACTAAAATTCGTTTCATAATTAAAAAGTATAAGTTGTTGTGTAATATTTAGTTTGTTAATGGTATAATAAAGATAAGAATAAATTTTTACATCACGTAATGATTTAGATTATATAAAAAAAACACTATATTTGCATCGTTATTTAATAAAAACTAGATAATGAGGGGACTGGTGTCCCCTCTTTTTATAAAAATATGACATTCAAAGAAAAAGTTAAAAATCTGCTTACAGAGGCTCTTGACGAAAGACCTTCAATATTTTTGATTGATTTCACTATTTCCGATAGTAACAAAATTATCGTAACTTTAGATGGTGATAATGGTATAAATCTACAAGATTGTATTGACGTAAGTAGAGCAATAGAGCATAATTTAGATCGTGAAGAACATGATTTTGCTCTTGAAGTTGCTTCTGCAGGACTTTCAACACCATTGAAGATGGTTAGACAATATAAGAAAAGTATTGGAAGAAAGCTAATTGTAAAAACAGCGACAGAAAAGATTGAAGCGGATCTCGTAGATGTAAACGATGAGTTCATTGTTCTTGAATGGACAGCTAGAGAACCAAAAAAAGTAGGTAAAGGCAAGGAAACGGTTCAGAAGAGATTAGAGCTTCCCTACAATGATATAAAAGAAGCAATTGTTACAGTAACATTTTAATTAAAAGATTGGCATGGAAAATATTGCATTAATCGAGTCATTTTCAGAGTTTAAAGACGATAAACTTATTGATCGTGTAACGCTTATGGCGATTTTGGAGGATGTGTTTAGAAATGCATTGAAAAAGAAATATGGTTCTGACGATAATTTCGATATAATTATAAATCCTGATAAAGGAGATATGGAGATTTGGAGAAAACGTATTGTTGTTGCAGATGACGATCTTGATTTTGAAAATCAAGAGATTGCTCTTTCTGAAGCAAGAAGAATCGAACCAGATTTTGAGATTGGTGAAGAGGTTTCTGAGGAAGTAAAATTGATTGATTTAGGAAGAAGAGCGATCTTGGCATTACGTCAAAACTTGATTTCTAAAATTCATGAACACGATAATACAAATCTTTATAAGCAATTTAAAGATTTAATTGGCGATATTTACACCGCAGAAGTACACCATGTTCGACCAAGAGCTGTCATTTTAGTTGATGATGAAGGAAACGAAATTGTACTTCCAAAAGAAAAACAGATTCCATCTGATTTCTTTAGAAAAGGAGATAACGTTCGTGGAATTATTGAAAATGTTGAGTTAAAAGGGAATAAACCTCAAATTATTATGTCTAGAACTTCTGAGAAGTTTTTAGAGAAATTATTTGAACAAGAAATACCAGAAGTTTTCGACGGGTTGATTACAGTTAAAAAAGTAGTTAGAATTCCAGGTGAAAAAGCGAAAGTAGCAGTTGATTCCTATGATGATAGAATTGATCCAGTAGGAGCTTGTGTAGGTATGAAAGGTTCTCGTATTCACGGAATAGTTCGTGAATTAGGAAATGAAAATATTGATGTAATCAATTATACAACTAATACACAATTGTATATAACTAGAGCGCTAAGTCCAGCAAAAGTTTCTTCTATTAAAATTAATGAAGATACAAAAAGAGCGGAAGTATTCTTAAAGTTAGAAGAAGTATCTAAAGCAATTGGTAGAGGTGGACATAATATTAAGCTAGCGGGTCAATTGACAGGTTACGAGTTAGATGTTATTAGAGAAGGAAATTTAGTAGAAGACGAAGATGTCGAATTAACTGAATTCTCTGATGAAATCGAAAGCTGGGTAATAGAAGAATTTGCAAAAATTGGTTTAGATACTGCACGCAGTATTTTAAAACAAGATGTAGAAGATTTAGTAAGAAGAACGGATCTTGAAGAAGAAACAATTCTTGATGTAATAAGAATTTTAAAAGAAGAGTTTGAAGACTAATTCTTCTGTATAATAAAATAATATTAAAAAGGTTTTATGTCTGAAGAGAGAATAATAAGAATAAACAAAGTTTTAAGGGAATTAAATATTTCGTTAGATAGAGCTGTTGATTATCTAAAAGATAAAGGATTTGATATTGAAGCAAGTCCCAACACTAAGATTTCTGACGAAGTGTATAATGTCTTGTGCGGTCAATTTTCTGTTGACAAAGGGAAAAAAGAGGCTTCTATTGAAGTGGGAGAGGAGAAAAGAAAAGAGAAAGAAGCACTGCGTTTAGAAAGAGAACGTGAAATAGAAGAGAAACGCAAGCAAGACGAGGAAAGACAAAGACAAGAAATTGTTAAAGCGAAAGCTATTCTTTCTGCTCCTAAACAAGTGGGTAAGATTGATCTTAATCCAGCGAAAAAACCAGCTATTACACCTTCTAAACCAGAAGAGGTAAAAGTGGTTACGCCTCTCGAAGCAAAACCAGAACCAGTAGAAGTTCAAAAACCTGTAGTAGAAGTGGTTGAAAAACCTAAAGTTTCTTTTGAGAAAAAAGAAGCGACTCCTCCTTCAGAAACAATAAAACCAACCAGCGTTAGTCCTGCTGAAACTAAACCTGTACAAGAGGTTAAGCCAGTTGAGAATAAAGCTACTGAAGATAAAAAGGTGGAAGTGAAGAAAGAAGAGAAGAAGATTGATGCGCCAGTAAAAGCTAAAGAAGATGCGAATGCAGAAGCTGCACCCGTTGAAGAAGTGATTACAACGCAATATCAAAAGCTTACAGGAACTACTTTTACAGGCCAAACTATTGACCTTACGCAGTTCAATAAGCCAAAAAAGAAAAAAGAAGAGCCAAAACCTGTAGGGAACAAGCCTGGAGGGAATAATAATAATTCGGCTGCTTCAAAAAACAAAAGAAAAAGAATCGCTCCTAAGCCGGGCGCTCCTAAGCCACCTGGAACACCAAATACAACTGGTGGGAATAATAACAATAACAGAAACGCAGGTGGAGGAAATAGTGCTCCAAGACCAGGTTTTGTTAAAGGAAAAAGACCAGCTATTGTTGCTAAGGTTGAGCCTACTGATGAAGAGGTTAAAAACCAAATTAGAGAGACTTTAGAGAAACTACAAGGTAAAGGTGGTAAATCTAAGGCGGCTAAATATAGAAGAGATAAAAGAGATACGCACAGACAAAAGTCTGATGACGAACAAAGATTATTAGACGCTGGTAGTAAAACAATCAAGGTAACAGAATTTGTTACTGTAGGTGAAGTTGCTACGATGATGGATGTGCCTATTACGAAAGTAATATCAGTATGTATGTCATTAGGAATCATGGTTACCATGAACCAACGTTTAGATGCAGAGACATTATCGATTGTAGCAGATGAATTCGGTTACGAAGTTGAATTTATTACAGTTGATATTGAAGAAGCAATCCAAGTTGTGGAAGATAAACCGGAAGATTTAGTTCATAGAGCTCCTATCGTTACGGTAATGGGTCACGTCGATCACGGTAAAACATCTTTACTGGATTATATCCGTAGCGAGAATGTTATTGCTGGTGAGTCAGGTGGAATCACACAACACATTGGTGCATATAGTGTAACTTTAGAGAGTGGTCAAAAGATTACTTTCCTAGATACACCAGGTCACGAAGCGTTTACCGCAATGCGTGCACGTGGTGCTCAAGTAACGGATATTGCAATTATTGTGATTGCGGCGGATGATGATATCATGCCACAAACTAAAGAAGCAATTAGCCATGCACAAGCAGCAGGGGTACCATTATTATTTGCAATCAACAAAGTGGATAAGCCAACAGCAAATCCAGAAAAAATAAAAGAAAGATTAGCAGGAATGAACTTGTTAGTTGAGGACTGGGGTGGTAAAATCCAATCTCATGATATCTCTGCAAAAACAGGTTTAGGAGTTAAGGATTTATTAGAGAAAGTTTTATTAGAAGCTGAATTATTAGATTTAAAAGCTAATCCAAACAAACAAGCAGTTGGAACAGTAGTAGAGGCTTTCTTGGATAAAGGAAGAGGATACATTTCAACAGTTTTAGTTCAAAGCGGAACATTACGTATTGGTGATTACGTGTTAGCAGGTAAACATCATGGTAAAGTGAAAGCAATGCATGATGAAAGAGGTAAAAACATTAAAGTTGCTGGTCCATCTACACCAATATCTATATTAGGTCTTGATGGTGCTTCAACTGCGGGTGATAAATTCAGTGTTTTTGACGATGAAAAAGAAGCAAAACAAATTGCAGCAAAACGTACGCAGTTAATGAGAGAACAATCTGTTCGTACACAAAGACACATTACGTTAGCTGAAATTGGACGTAGAATTGCTTTAGGACAATTTAAAGAATTGAATATTATCCTTAAAGGGGATGTGGATGGTTCTGTTGAAGCATTGTCTGATTCATTCTCTAAATTATCTACTGACGAAATCCAAATTAACATCATTCATAAAGGTGTTGGAGCAATTACTGAATCTGACGTATTGTTAGCTTCTGCTTCAGATGCGATTATTATCGGATTTAATGTTAGGCCTTCTGGAAATGCTAGACAATTAGCAGACAAAGAAGAAATTGATATCAGAAACTACTCTATTATCTACGATGCAATTGATGACTTAAAAGATGCTATGGAAGGTATGTTATCTCCAGAGATGAAAGAAGAAATCACAGGTACTGCTGAAATCAGAGAGACATTTAAAATCTCTAAGGTGGGTACAATTGCAGGATGTATGGTTACAGATGGTAAGATCTTTAGAAGTTCTAGAATTCGCTTAATTAGAGAAGGAGTCGTGATTTATACGGGTGAATTATCTACATTGAAACGATTTAAAGACGATGTAAAAGAAGTAGCTAAAGGATACGATTGTGGTATTCAGATTAAGAACTACAACGATATTAAAGAGTACGATATTATTGAAGCATTCCAAGAGATTGCAGTGAAGAAAAAATTGAAATAATATTCTTTATATATACTAAAAAAAGCGTCCCGAGATTATCGGGACGCTTTTTTTTATGCTCTTATTGATTGGTTTAGTCTTATTTGTTAGGACGAATTAAAAGTGCATTAGGGTACTTTTTTTTCACTTCAAGTAGGTTCTTTTCAGCTTCAATTTTGGTTTTAAAATTTCCAACCCATACTTTATACGATGGAGTATTAAAAACGATTGTTCCATCAAGGTTTTTATATTCTCTTTTAAAGTCCGATAATGTCTTTCTTGAGGCATCACTATCACCATAAAAAATTTGAATTTTATAACGATCATTTACTGTTATAGAAGAGTTTATTTTCCTTTTTTCGTTCAATAATTGTTCAAATTTAGGGTCTTGTTCTACCGTAATATTCTTATCTTGTGAATATAACGTATGAGTTGCCGTTGCCATAAAAATAGCGGGTAAAATGATTTTTCGAAGTGTTAAGATTCTCATAATGAAGTGTATTTTGTGCAAATGTAATACTTATAGAATTAATCAATTTAAAAAATATTATTTAGAATTGTTATAAATTGATAATTATGCATTGTTTTGATTATTGAGTATAATACATAAGTCGTATTTTTGTGCAAGTTTTAGAAAAACGTATGAATTTCTATGTTCTATTAATATAGAAAAAATCGTACCAAAATTTAGTCGATAACCGTTTTAAATATGAAAAAGGTGGTAAGCCAAAATTCGATTTCAAGGATTTTATTATTAAGTTTAGCATTAATGCTAAATTTCTCCATGAGCTCCTACGCGCAGGAAGGAGATCCAGTAAAAGGAAAGGCATTGTTTAATTCAAATTGTGCTGCATGTCATAAATTAGACGCTAAATCAACTGGTCCAGCCCTTAGGGGTGTTGCGGCTAAGCATGATCGCGAGTGGCTATACAAGTGGGTGCATAACAGTAGTGAAATGATCAAGTCTGGTGATGCTCAAGCTGTGAAGATATTCGAAGAGAATGGAAAAGTAGCAATGACTGCTTTCCCGCAATTATCAACAGAAGATATTGATAATATTCTTGCGTATACTTCAGAAGTAAAAGCAGAAAAACCAAAACTTCCAGGAACTGATGTTGCAGGTGCTGAAGGTGCTAATGCTGGAGGTGGAGTTTCAAATCAACTTATTCTTGCTGCTTTAGCATTAGTAATGGTGGTTTTAGTTGTGATGCTAGTCTTAGTGAATAGAGTCTTGACAAAAATTGCTCGCGCTAATGGTATTGAGGAAGTTAAAAAAGAACCATCAACTCCGATTTGGGTTGCTTTCGCTAAGAACCAATTCTTAGTATTAGTAACTTCTATTCTTCTGTTGTTAGTAAGTGCGTACTTTGTGTATGGGTACTTAATGCAGATAGGTGTTGATCAAGGTTATCAACCAGTTCAGCCAATACATTATTCTCATAAAATTCACGCAGGTGATAATGGTATAGATTGTAAATATTGCCACTCTTCTGCACGTGTAAGTAAAACTTCAGGTATTCCTTCGTTAAATGTTTGTATGAACTGTCATAAGAACATTGGTGAAGTTGCTGAAGAAACAGCTACACCAGAATACAGCAAAGCATTCTACGATGGAGAAATCCAAAAATTATATGATGCTGTAGGATGGGATAGAACTAAGCAAGCTTACACAGGAGTTCAAAAACCAGTGAAATGGGTTAGAATTCATAATTTGCCAGATTTCGTTTACTTCAATCACTCACAACACGTTTCTGTTGCTGGAATTGAATGTCAAACTTGTCACGGTCCAGTTGAAACAATGGAGATCATGCAACAACATGCTACATTGACAATGGGCTGGTGTGTGAATTGTCACCGTCAAACAGATGTTAAGATGGAGGGTAATGAATACTACAAGAAAATCCATGAAGAACTTTCTAAAAAATATGGTGTAGACAAGTTAACTGCTGCACAAATGGGAGGTTTAGAATGCGGTAAATGTCACTATTAATCAAATTATTAAGAAGCTAATATTTATATACAATGTCATCAAACAAAAAATACTGGAAAAGTGTTGAGGAACTAAACGATAATAGTTCTATTGTTGAGACGCTTAGAAATAACGAATTTGTTGAAGAGATTCCTACAGATGAATTTCTTGGAGATAAAGACTCATTGTCTGCATCATCAACAACACGTCGTGACTTTTTAAAGTACGTTGGATTTAGTACAGCAGCTGTTTCTTTGGCTGCATGTGAAGGTCCAGTAATGAAGTCTATTCCTTACGTTGTTCAACCAGAGGAAATCATCCCTGGTGTTGCAGATTTTTATGCAACAACAATTGCGGATGGTTATGATTTTGCAAACATTCTTATAAAAACAAGAGAAGGTCGTCCTATTAAAGTAGAGATTAATAATCTTCCAGACTCTAAAATATGTCCAAACGCAAGAGTACATGCATCAGTATTATCTTTGTATGATAGTATGCGTTTGAAACAACCAAAGATATCAGGTAAAAATGATTCTTGGGATAATGTAGACGCTAAGGTAAAAGCTAGTTTAGCAGATGCTCAGGCAAATGGAGGTCAAGTTGTTTTATTAACGAATACAACTGCAAGTCCATCTACAGATAAGTTAATTGCAGAATTTTCTGCAAAATATGCAAATGTAAAACACATTGTTTACGATGCGGTTTCTTCTTCAGAAGCTTTGGATGCATTCCAAGAAGCTTACGGAGAAAGAGCTTTAGCGGAATATGATTTCGGAAAAGCAGCTACTATTGTTTCTGTTGGTGCAGATTTCTTAGGAGATTGGCAAGGTGGAGGTTATGATAGTAACTACGGTAAAGGAAGAATTCCTGCTAACGGTAAAATGTCTCGTCACATTCAGTTTGAATCAAATATGTCATTAACTGGGGCAAATGCTGATAAGCGTTACCCAATGACTACAAACGAGCAAAAACTTGCATTAGTAAAAATTTATAGTATCGTAACAGGAGCTTCTGTTTCAGTTCCAAAACTGGCAAACGAAGAAGTGGTTGTTAATGCTGCAGAACAATTGAAAAATGCTGGAAGTAAAGGAGTTTTAGTTTCAGGTATTCAAGATAAAAATGCACAGTTATTAGTTTTAGCAATCAACCAAGCTTTGAAAAGTGAGGCATTTGATACTGTTAAAACAAGACAAATAAGAAAAGGTAATACTACTCAAGTAGCACAATTACTAAATGATATAAAAGCAGGAAGTGTACATACTTTAATCATGAGTGGTATCAATCCTGTGTATACTTTGCCAAATGGTAAAGAATTTGGAGAAGCTTTGAAAAACAACAAAGTAAAGTTATCAGTTTCTTTCACAATGAAAGAAGATGAAACAGCTTTAGTTTCTTCTATTGCTGCTCCAGCACCACACTACTTAGAGTCTTGGGGAGATGTAAACATCGTTAAAGGTCACTACAGCTTAATTCAACCAACGATTCGTCCATTGTTTGATACAAAACAATTCCAAGATGCATTATTATCTTGGACTGGAAATACAGTTTCTTACTATGATTACTTAAAAGCGTATTGGAGTGCTTCAATACTTTCAGGTAAAACATGGAATCAAGCAGTTCATGATGGTTTATTTGTTTCTGGAAATGTAACAGGTTCTACTGCAGGTTCAGCGAACTTTGCAGGAGCGGCAAGTACATTAGCACAATCTAAAGCAGTAGATGGTTTAGAGCTTGTTTTGTATACTAAAACAGGTATGGGTGATGGTCAACAAGCAAACAATCCTTGGTTACAAGAGTTCCCAGATCCAATTACAAGAGTTTCTTGGGATAATTATGTAACAATGTCTCGAGTAGATGCTGAGAAATTAGGATTAAAAAATTACAATGTTGCTAATGGTGGTCTTAACGGAAGTTATGTAACCCTTGAGGTAGGTGGTACTAAGTTAGAAAAAGTGCCAGTTATCATTCAGCCAGGTCAAGCAAAAGGAACCGTTGGTGTTGCTTTAGGATATGGTCGTAAAGCAGCAATGAAAACTGAAATGCAAGTAGGTGTAAATGCTTACATGTTATATAAAAATTTCAATAATGTTCAAGGTGTAAAAATCACAAAGGAAAGTGGAGATCACGAATTCGCTTGTGTACAATTACAAAGAACATTAATGGGTAGAGGAGACATTTTAAAAGAAACTACTTTAAATGTTTTCAATACTAAAGACGCAAAAGAATGGAACTTAGTTCCGATGGTATCTTTAGATCACAAACCTATTGAAGCATCAAAAGTAGATTTATGGACTGAATTTGATCGTTCTGTTGGACATCACTTCAATTTATCAATTGACTTAAATGCTTGTACAGGTTGTGGAGCTTGTGTTATCGCTTGTCATGCAGAAAATAACGTGCCTGTTGTTGGAAAAGACGAGGTTAGAAGAAGCCGTGATATGCATTGGTTACGTATCGATAGATACTATTCTTCTGAAGAGACTTTTGCTGGTGATGAAAAGAAAAAAGGAAAAGCTTCTGGATTAATGAATTCTATTGATACATTCTCGTCAATGGAGCATCCTTCAGATAACCCACAGGTTGCTTTCCAACCAGTAATGTGTCAACATTGTAATCACGCTCCTTGTGAAACTGTATGTCCAGTGGCTGCAACTTCACACGGACGTCAAGGTCAAAACCATATGGCGTATAACCGTTGTGTAGGTACTCGTTACTGTGCAAACAACTGTCCTTACAAAGTACGTCGTTTCAACTGGTTCTTGTACAACAAAAACAGTGAATTTGATTATCATATGAACGATGATTTAGGTCGTATGGTATTGAATCCAGATGTAGTAGTTCGTTCAAGAGGGGTGATGGAGAAATGTTCATTCTGTATTCAATCTACGCAAGCAGTAATCCTGAAAGCGAAGAGAGAAGGAAGACCAGTTGCAAGTGGTGAATTCAATAATGCTTGTGCTTGTTCTGCAGCTTGTGGAAGTGGAGCAATGGTATTTGGTGATGTAAATGATAAAGAAAGCGAAGTTGCTAAATTAGCAGAAGATGATAGAATGTATCACTTATTAGAGCATATTGGTACAAAACCAAATGTGTTCTACCATGTTAAAGTTAGAAATACGTAGATCAATAAATAATTAATTAAGAAACAATATAAAGGATTATGTCGTCTCATTACGAAGCACCCATTAGAAAACCTTTAGTTATTGGTGATAAATCTTATCACGATATAACAGTAGATGTCGCTAAACCTGTTGAAGGTAGAGCCAACAAACAATGGTGGATAGTATTTTCAATTGCACTTGCCGCTTTCCTTTGGGGAGTAGGAAGTGTAGCGTATACGGTATCTACAGGTATTGGAACATGGGGATTAAACAAAACAGTCGGTTGGGCTTGGGATATTACTAACTTCGTTTGGTGGGTTGGTATTGGTCACGCTGGAACCTTGATTTCCGCAGTATTATTATTATTCCGTCAAAAATGGAGAATGGCAATTAACCGTTCTGCAGAAGCAATGACGATTTTCTCAGTAGTTCAAGCGGGTATGTTCCCAATCTTCCACATGGGTCGTCCATGGTTAGCGTACTGGGTATTACCAATTCCGAATCAATTTGGTTCATTATGGGTAAACTTTAACTCACCGTTACTTTGGGACGTATTTGCAATTTCTACATATTTATCTGTATCATTAGTATTCTGGTGGACAGGTTTACTTCCGGATTTTGCGATGCTACGTGATAGAGCAATAACACCTTTTACAAAAAGAGTTTATTCAATCTTGAGTTTCGGATGGAGCGGTAGAGCGAAAGACTGGCAACGTTTTGAAGAAGTATCATTAGTGTTAGCAGGTTTAGCTACACCATTAGTACTTTCTGTACACACGATTGTATCTTTTGACTTTGCTACGTCAGTAATTCCAGGTTGGCATACAACGATTCTTCCTCCGTATTTCGTTGCAGGAGCAATCTTCTCAGGGTTTGCAATGGTAAATACCTTGTTGATCATTATGAGAAAAGTATCTAATCTTGAAGATTACATTACAGTTCAACATATTGAATTAATGAATATCGTTATCATGATCACAGGATCGATCGTAGGTATCGCTTATATTACAGAGTTATTTATTGCTTGGTATTCTGGAGTAGAGTACGAACAATATGCATTCTTGAATAGAGCTACAGGACCTTACTGGTGGTCATACTGGTTGATGATGACTTGTAACGTTTTCTCTCCACAATTTATGTGGTTCAAAAAATTGAGAACAAGTATTATTTTCTCTTTTATTATTTCGATTGTAGTTAATGTAGGGATGTGGTTCGAGCGTTTTGTAATTATCGTAACTTCATTACACAGAGATTACCTTCCATCTTCTTGGACAATGTTCCAACCAACATTTGTTGATATTGGATTCTATATAGGTACAATTGGTTTCTTCTTTGTTTTATTCTTATTATATGCAAGATCATTCCCAGTTATTGCTCAAGCAGAGGTAAAAACAATCTTGAAATCTTCAGGACAGAACTATAAAAAATTAAGAGAAGAACATAATCATTCAGATCATGAGTAATAAAGTTATACACGCTATATACAATGATGATGATGTATTAATGGATGCTGTTAAGAAAACACGTGCAGCGCATCATCATATTGAGGAAGTCTTTACACCTTTCCCGGTTCACGGATTGGATAAAGCAATGGGACTAGCACCAACTAGAATTGCTATTACAGCATTTTTATATGGTTTGGTAGGTTTATCATTCGCAACAGCCTTGATGAACTTTGTAATGATTAAAGATTGGCCTCAAGACATTGGTGGTAAACCAAGTTTTAGCTATATTGAAAACATGCCAGCATTCGTTCCGATTATGTTCGAGTTAACAGTATTTTTTGCAGCCCACTTAATGGTTATTACTTTTTATATGAGAAGTAGATTATGGCCTTTCAAAAAAGCTGAAAATCCTGATGTAAGAACTACAGATGATCACTTTTTAATGGAGATCGCTGTTCATGATAATGAAGAAGAATTAACTTCATTTTTACAAGGTACTGGAGCAGTAGAAGTAAGAGTAATAGAAAAGCATTAATAATAGATATGAAAAGCTTATATAAAATAGCGATGTTGGTAGGTTTTGCGGCAGTAGTTTCTTCTTGCCACGATAAATCTAGTCCAAATTATCAGTACTTTCCTAATATGTATGAATCAGTAGGTTATGAAACTTATTCTGAATCTGCAGCTTTCAAAAACGGTAAAGAAGGACAATTACCTGCAAAAGGTTCTATTCCAAGAGGTTTTGAACCTTATGAATATGAAAACTCAACAGCAGGATATGAATTAGCAAAAGCTAATCTTAAAACGCCACTTGATTCAACAGAATTAGCAAGTAGTAAAGGACAACAATTGTTTACTATTTATTGTGCAATTTGCCACGGTGATAAAGGTGATGGAAAAGGAAAACTTGTGGAAAGAGAAAAGTTCTTAGGAGTTCCTAGTTATGCAGATAGAGATATTACTGAAGGTAGTATTTTTCATGTTGAAACTTATGGTTTAAACGCAATGGGTTCACATGCTAATCAGTTAACAGCTCATGAGCGTTGGTTAGTAGCACACTATGTACTTGAGCTAAAAGCAAAATTATAATTGTAGAACACACTGATTTTATTAGATATGTACACATTTTCAAGCAAATTAAAAACATTTTCTTTTATCCTAATGATCGTTGGTATTCTTGGGATAGGATATGGTTTTTTCACTGCACCAAAAAATACACAAGACGTAGAGAAAATTTTAGCAGCTGAAGAACACCATGGTGGTCATGGCGAAGCTGAAGCTTCTCACGGCGCACCGGCTGCAGAATCTCATGATGCAAAACATGAAGAAGTTAAGACAGCTCAACATTCTAATCATGAAAATGCAGCAGCTTCAACTGTAGCAAAAGATTCTACAATCAATGCAGAAGCATCTCATGAAGTAGTAGCAGATTCAAATACAACTGAAGCAGTTGTAGCACATGAAGAAGTGGTTAAAGAAGCGAAAGCCGAAGCAGATCATTCTACACATGTGTCATCTGAAGCAGAACACCACGAACATTTAGAGCACGTATTACACCAATTGCAAAATAAACCTTGGGCAGCTTTATATGTTGCTTGTATCTTCTTTATGTTGATTAGTTTAGGGGTATTAGCATTTTATGCAATTCAATATTGTGCACAAGCAGGATGGTCTCCAGTACTTTTCAGAGTAATGGAAGGAATCACAAGTTATTTATTACCAGGTTCAATAATCTTCTTTATTTTCCTTGTAGTTACTGGAGTGTTTCATGCAAATCATTTATTTGTTTGGATGGATCCAGAAGTAGTAAAAACGGATGCTTTAATCGCTGGTAAATCAGGATATTTAAATGTGCCATTTTTCTTAATTAGAGCTGTTATCTTTTTAACTGGATGGAACTTATACCGTTATTTCTCTAGAAAGAATTCATTAGCTCAAGATGAATCTAATGACAATTCATTCTACAAAAAGAACTTTAAAATTTCAGCAGCATTTTTAGTATTCTTTATTGTGACAGAATCTATTATGTCATGGGATTGGATCATGTCTGTTGACCCACACTGGTACAGTACATTATTTGGATGGTACGTATTTGCAAGTTTCTTTGTAAGTGGTATTACAGTAATCGCATTGGTTACCCTATATTTAAAATCAAAAGGTCTTTTAGAATATGTAAACACAAGTCATATCCATGATTTAGCTAAATTCATGTTTGGTATTAGCGTATTCTGGACATACTTATGGTTCTCTCAATTCATGTTGATCTGGTATTCTGATATTCCAGAGGAGGTTACTTACTTCATCACAAGAATTGAAAATTACAATTTACCATTCTTTGGAATGGTTGCAATGAACTTCTTATTCCCAGTATTAATTTTAATCAATACTGATTTCAAGAGAATTACTTGGATTATTGTTATGGCAGGTATTGTAATATTATGTGGTCACTATATTGACTTCTTTAATATGATTATGCCAGCAACAGTTGGAGACAGATGGTTTATTGGGGTATCTGAAATTAGTTCAGTATTGTTCTTCTTAGGATTGTTTATATTTGTTGTCTTTACAGCACTTACTAAATCACCATTGTTGGCAAAAAGAAACCCATTGATTGAAGAAAGTAAACATTTTCATTATTAATATTTAAAGAAAACTCAGATGACAAGTTTGTTGGTTATTATAGTTTTAGTTTTATTAACGATTGCCATATGGCAAATGACTAAAATTTTCGATTTAACTCAGGTTGGCGCTAGTGTAGATGATTCACAAGTTGCTAATGATAGAGATAATAATATTAATGGTTACTTAATGTTTGCCTTTTTAGGTTTTATCTACATATTCACTATCTATTCTCTTTACAAATGGGGACATTTAGTATTAGGTAAACCTGCTTCAGAACATGGTAAAGACGTAGATAATTTGATGGCAATTTCAATGGTATTGATTTTTGTTGTTCAATTTATTACACAAGCATTATTACACTACTTCTCATTTAAATATAGAGGTAGAAAAGATCAAAAAGCATTATATTTTGCTGATAATGATAAATTAGAGTTCATTTGGACTATTATTCCAGTAATCGTTTTAGCAGGTTTAATCTTATACGGATTATACGCTTGGACAAACATTATGTTTGTAGACGAAGACGAAGATGTAATTTATGTTGAGCTATATGCAAAACAATTCTCTTGGGAAGCTAGATATGCAGGTGAAGATAACGCTTTAGGAAAAGCTAATGTTCGTTATATTCAAGGTATCAATACTGTAGGTGTTGATGCATCTGATCCAAATGCACAAGATGATATTATCGTAAATGAGTTACATTTACCAGTAGGTAAAAAAGTAGTTTTCAAGATGCGTTCTCAAGACGTATTGCACTCTGCTTACATGCCTCACTTTAGAGCTCAGATGAACTGTGTACCAGGTATGATTACACAATTCTCTTTCACGCCAACAGTTACGACTGCTGAAATGAGAGAAGATAAAGATATTATCACTAAAGTTTCTAATATCAATAAAATCAGAGCGAACAAATCAAAAGATTTAATTGCAAAAGGAGAATCAGGTTTAGATCCTTATACATTTGATTATTTATTACTTTGTAACAAAATATGTGGTGCATCGCACTATAATATGCAAATGAAAATTGTTGTGGATACTCCAAGTGATTTTAAAAAATGGTTAAAAGAAAAACCAACTTTAAGCCAAGCTTTAAAAGCTCAGGATGCTCCTGCAGAAACTCCAGCTCCAGCAGCAGGTGCAACAAAAGCAGCAGATTCAACAGCAGTAATCGCACAAGTAGTTAAGAAATAGTTATCCTCTTTTACATAAATATAAAATAAAAGAATATGTCAGCAGAAGCTCACGATCACGATCAAGATCATGGTCACGAACATGAACATCACCATAAAGATACTTTCATAACGAAATATATCTTTAGTATAGATCATAAAATGATTGCAAAACAATACCTTATTACAGGTATTATTATGGGAGTTATCGGTATTGGTTTATCGTTGCTTTTCCGTATGCAAATCGCTTGGCCAGAAGAATCATTCAAAATTTTTGAAGTTCTTTTAGGTGAAAAATTTGCTCCAGGTGGAGTGATGAAGAATGACATTTACCTTGCATTAGTAACCATTCACGGTACAATCATGGTATTCTTCGTATTGACTGCTGGTTTGAGTGGAACATTTAGTAATTTACTTATTCCATTGCAAATTGGAGCACGAGATATGGCTTCTGGTTTCATGAACATGGTTTCATACTGGTTATTCTTCCTTTCTGCTGTAATCATGGTTTGTTCTTTATTCGTTGAAGCGGGACCTGCATCTGCTGGTTGGACAATTTATCCTCCTTTAAGTGCATTGCCACAAGCAATTCCAGGATCAGGAACAGGAATGACATTATGGTTAGTTTCTATGGCGATCTTTATTGCATCGTCTTTAATGGGGTCATTAAACTATGTTGTTACAGTATTGAATTTGAGAACTAAAGGTATGTCTATGACTAGATTACCACTTACAATCTGGACATTCTTTATTACTGCAGTTATTGGTATCGTTTCTTTCCCAGTATTATTCTCTGCAGCGCTATTATTAATTTTCGATAGAAGTTTTGGAACATCATTCTTCTTATCTGATATATTTATTGCAGGTGAAGTTTTACACAATCAAGGTGGATCACCAGTATTATTCGAACACTTATTCTGGTTCTTAGGTCACCCTGAGGTATATATTGTAATATTACCAGCAATGGGTATTGCTTCTGAAGTTATTGCTACAAACTCTCGTAAACCAATCTTTGGTTACAGAGCGATGATTACTTCTGTATTGGCAATTGCATTCTTATCTACAATCGTATGGGGTCACCATATGTTCGTATCAGGAATGAATCCATTCTTAGGATCTGTATTTACATTTACAACTTTATTGATTGCGATTCCTTCAGCTGTAAAAGCGTTTAACTATATCACGACTTTATGGAGAGGTAATCTACAGTTGAATCCAGGTATGTTATTCTGTATTGGTTTCGTATCAACTTTCATTACTGGAGGTTTAACAGGAATCATTTTAGGAGATAGTACATTAGATATTAACGTTCACGATACGTATTTCGTAATTGCTCACTTCCACTTAGTAATGGGTATCTCTGCACTTTATGGTATGTTTGGTGGTATTTACCACTGGTTCCCTAAAATGTTCGGAAGAATGATGAATAAGAACCTAGGTTATATTCACTTCTGGGTAACAGCAGTATGTGCCTATGGAGTATTCTTCCCAATGCACTTTATCGGTATGGCAGGTTTACCAAGACGTTACTATACAAACACAGCTTTCCCATTATTTGATGATTTAGCTGACGTAAACGTAATCATTACATTATTTGCTTTAGTAGGTGGTGCATTCCAATTAGTATTCTTATGGAACTTCTTCCATAGTATATTCTACGGTAAAAAAGCAGAACAAAACCCTTGGAAATCTAATACATTAGAGTGGACTACACCAGTAGAACACATCCACGGAAACTGGCCAGGAGAAATCCCAGAAGTATACCGTTGGCCGTATGATTATAGCAAACCAGGTCATGATTTAGATTATGTACCTCAAAACGTTCCAATGAAAGAAGGTGAAGAAGTATTAAATCACTAATCACTTTGAATCAATATAAAAACGTCCTAAGCCTTTCGGTTTAGGACGTTTTGTTTTTAGTACCTTTATGAATATTAATTTTTAGTCTATAGAAAATGAAAAAGAAATATGAAAATTTAGAATTGGTCGTAAACGAAGCAGAACATCAGTTTGAAATGGAAGTAAAAGGAAAGCTGGCTTTAATAGAATATCATGTTCAGGATGATCATAAAATATATCTTACCCATACTGAGGTTCCGCCAGAATTAGAAGGACAAGGTATTGGGAGTGCGTTGGTAGAGAAAGTGTTAGAATATATTAAGAAAAACAACTTAGTATTAGTACCGTTATGCTCCTTTGTGGCGAATTATGTAAATCAACATGATCAATGGCATTCTATTCTTTCAGAAGGCTACCAAATGTAGTTTTAAAGCTCTTTTAAATAGATTATATAGTACAACTGCAATTTCTTAGTATCTTTGCCCTATGAATGAGAATTTAGATCCTACAAACCAACATTACAACAACGAAGAACTTGATTTAGAAAAGAAATTGAGGCCTTTGTCATTTGATGATTTTGCTGGACAAGAACAAGTATTAGAAAATCTAAAAGTTTTTGTGGAAGCGGCTAACCTTCGTGAAGAAGCTTTAGATCATACTCTTTTTCATGGACCACCAGGATTAGGAAAAACAACTCTTGCTAATATATTAGCCAATGAACTTGGTGTTGGTATTAAAATCACATCTGGGCCTGTATTGGATAAACCAGGAGATTTAGCTGGATTGTTGACGAATTTGGACGAACGTGATGTTTTATTTATTGATGAAATTCATCGATTAAGTCCTATTGTAGAAGAATACTTATATTCTGCTATGGAAGATTTTAAGATTGATATTATGATTGAATCGGGCCCTAATGCCAGAACAGTTCAAATCAATCTGAATCCTTTTACATTAGTTGGTGCTACAACCCGTTCAGGATTATTGACGGCACCTATGCGTGCCCGTTTTGGAATTTCAAGTAGATTACAATATTATACTACGGAATTACTAACTACGATTGTAGAACGTAGTTCTGCGATATTAAAAATGCCTATTACGATGGAAGCAGCTATAGAAATAGCTGGAAGAAGTAGAGGAACACCACGTATTGCAAATGCATTATTGCGTCGTGTGAGAGATTTTGCTCAGATTAAAGGTAACGGATCAATTGATATTGAAATTGCTCGCTATTCATTAAAGGCATTAAATGTTGATGCACATGGATTGGATGAAATGGACAATAAAATTTTGACGACTATAATTGAGAAATTTAAAGGTGGTCCAGTGGGACTTTCCACCTTAGCGACAGCTGTATCAGAAAGTAGCGAAACCATTGAAGAAGTTTACGAACCCTTTTTGATTCAAGAAGGCTTTATTATGCGTACTCCACGTGGACGTGAAGTGACTGAGAAAGCCTATAAACATTTAGGTAAAATAAAATTGAATACACAAGGCGGACTTTTTTAAAGATTATTCTTTGGAGAAGCCACCGTTTTTTCTACAATTCTTAGTGTATTATGATTAATAAAAGCCAATATACAAAGTTTATAAAAGCCGAAGCAGACCGCCTCGGTTTTTTATCTTGTGGTATATCCAAGGCTGGATTTTTAGAAGATGAGGCCCCTAGATTAGAAGATTGGTTAAAGAATAATAGTCATGGACAAATGACTTATATGGAAAACCATTTTGATAAACGACTAGACCCTACACTACTTGTTGAAGGATCGAAAAGTGTAATTTCCCTATTGCTGAATTACTATCCTCCACAAATTCAGACTACAGAGAGTTATAAGATTTCAAAATATGCCTATGGTAAAGATTACCATTTTGTTATTAAAGAAAAATTAAAAGAACTCTTAAATTCCATTGAAGAGAATATAGGCGAAGTTTCAGGTCGAGCATTTGTAGATTCTGCTCCTGTGCTTGATAAAGCATGGGCTGCAAAAAGTGGGTTAGGATGGAGAGGGAAAAATAGTAATTTGCTGAGTAAACAAGTCGGTTCTTTCTTCTTTATTGCCGAACTAATTGTGGACTTAGAATTGGATTATGATACGGCAACAACAGACCATTGTGGGAGTTGTACAAAATGTATTGATGCCTGTCCTACACAAGCCATAGTCGCTCCATACGTCGTTGATGGAAGTAAGTGTATTTCGTATTATACGATTGAACTCAAGGAAAATATTCCTTTTGAAATGAAAGGACAATTTGATGAATGGATGTTTGGATGCGATACCTGTCAAGATGTATGTCCATGGAACCGTTTTTCAAAAGCACACAGTGAACCATTATTCAATCCAAATCCGGAAATGCTATCGATGACCAAAAATGATTGGGAAGAAATTACAGAAGACACTTTTAAAAAAGTATTCAAAGATTCTCCATTAAAGCGTACTAAGTTTGACGGTTTGAAACGGAATATTAATTTCTTAAAGTAGACTCTCGTTCAATAATATAAGTTGGAAGTTCTATCATTTGATGTTTAATAGGAAGATGCTCCTTCATTTGAGTTATTTCATCAATTAAAATGGCGGCAGCTCTATTTCCAATATCATAACCGGGCTGATCAATAGTCGTAAGTTTTGGTGAAATAACAGTAGACATAAACCAGTTACTAAAACCAAAAACGGCAATTTGATCGGGTATTTTAACTGCAATTTCATTCAGGTATTTAATAATTCCAATCGCTACTAAATCTGTAATAGCAAAGACAGCATCAACATCTTTATGATCCTGAACTAGTTTTTGTGCATTGGCATAACCATCTTCAAAATCAGTATTATGATCACACATATATACTAAAGATGCATCGTAGGGTATACCATGATCTTCTAATGCTTTTTTGTATCCAACAAATCGATCGATTGAATTTTGAGGTACGTTTGAACCTCTAAAATGAGCTATTTTTTTATATCCTTTTTCTATTAGATAAGTAACAGCATCATAAGCAGCCTTACGATCATTAATTACAACTTTTGAACAATTTACCATTTTGGCAATTTTGTCAAATAATACTACAGGCGTATTTTTCTTAATGACAGCATTGATATGTGAAAAATCATCAGTCTCATTTGAAAGAGACATTAAAATACCATCTACTCTTTTTTGTAGTAATAATTCAATCTGTTTTTTCTCTAATTCATATTTCTCGCTAGACTGTAAAATAATAACCAGATAACCCCTGCTTTCAGCTTCTTCCAGAATACCATTCAATACACTTGAAAAAAAATGATGAACGGTTGCTGGAATAATAACCCCGATTGTTTTGGTTTCATTTGTTCGGAGATTAACGGCATTTGAATTTGGTCTATAATTCATTTCTTCTGCCATTTCAATAACTTTTGAACGTGTCAATTTACTAATATCAGGATATCCTTTAAGTGCTTTTGAAACGGTGGTTACCGAAATACCTAACGCCGAAGCAATATCTATAAGTTTTGTATCATTCATAAAATAAATGTAATGAAATATATCGCTTTAAAGTAAAAATATTTTTCAACGAAAACGTTTTCGGTAAAATCGAAAACGTTTTCGTTGAATATTTAACACTTAGAAGTTAAAATCATGTTAAGTTTACAATAATAAATACTAATAATTACTAATCAAACAAAAATATATATGAAACGGTTAAGCTACATTCACGGTATTATTGTGATATTGATTTTGTGTTTTATACCTGAATTTTCAAATGCACAAACGAAAGGGAGTGTATCGGGAACTATAAAAGACAATTCGGGGCTATCAGCTGCGAGTATCAATGTAACACTTCAAGGAAGCACGTTGCAAACAGCAACCGATATAGATGGGAATTTCAAAATTTTTGAAGTAGAACCTGGACAATACACAATCTCAGTCTCAGGGATAGGTTATAAAACAAAAAAACAAGCTGTCTCCGTAGTGAGTGGGCAAGATACTCGAATAGATTTGGTGGTAGAGGATGATTTATTATCGTTAGATGAAGTTGTAGTAACGGGATCTTCAAATCCAAGAACAAAAATAGAATCGAGTGTAGCTATTACTACATTGGGAATTCAGGAGATTTCCAGAATAGAACCACAAAGTGCAGCAGATGTATTAAAAGTTATTCCAGGATTTTATGTAGAAACTTCTGGAGGTGCAGTGGGAAATAACCTTTTTGCTCGAGGGATCCCATCTGTAGGAGCTTACGAATATGTGCAAATTCAAGAAGATGGATTGCCTGTTTTTGAAGACGGAGCTTTACAGTTTGCTAATGCAGATAATTTTTTCCGTTTTGATGAAACGATAGATAAAGTAGAAGCCATAAAAGGAGGTTCAGGATCTATTTTTGCTACAAATGCACCAGGAGGAATTATCAATTTGATTAGTAAAAGAGGATCAAATGATTTTAAAGGTGTGTATAAACTTTCAACAGGGATGCCAAATGGATTATTGCGTAACGATTTCAATGTTAGTGGACCATTGGTAAAAGATAAATTGTTTTTTAGTATAGGTGGTTTTTACCGTACCGATGAAGGAGTACGTGACCCAGGTTTTACAGCCAATAAAGGTGGACAAGTAAAAGCAAATCTTAGATATGAATTTGATAAAGGATATGTACAAGTTTTCTATAAAAAATTAGATGATCGAAATATATTTTACTTGGGTGTTCCCTTGACAGGAAAAGATAACCCAAAAGGAGCACCAGGGTTTAATGCGAATTATGGAACTTTAACTTCATCAAACTTTAGCAGACTGAAAGTACCACAAGTAGGAGGAGGCTATTTTGAAAGAGATTTAGAAGATGGAATTCATCCAGTAGTAGATGCTTTAGGAGCTGTTGTAAAAGTAGACATCGATGAACAATGGACGATTAAAAATTCTTTTAAAAATACTAATATAGATCAAACATATACAGCAATATTTCCAAGAGCAGATCCACAATCAGCAGCAAATTTTGCAGCAAACTATAAAGGAGATTTAGCCTTAGGAAATCCTATATATTCTTATGTTGATACAGGAGAAATTGCGAATCCAAATTTAGTAGCCGAATTAGGATACTGGGCGATTGATAAAAAGATGCAAAATTTTGTAAATAACTTCAATCTAAATTATAATAGCGAAAAAGTGAATCTTACGTTTGGATATTACTATTCAAATTGGAAATCGACACAATATTGGAACTGGAGTAATATATTGGCAGAAATTTCGGATAATCCAAGATTACTGAATCTAGTAGATGGAAATAAATTACCCACAGATACCAATTATTCTAGAACCTATAATGGTGTAAGTTCAATTTCTTGGCTAACACGAGACGGGCAAACCAAAGGAATTTTGAATGCATTTTATGCCAATGCAGAGATAAAAGCTTCGGAAAATCTAAATATTGATTTAGGAATTCGATACGATATGGATCGTTATTCAGGATATAAAAGCAATAATGAAACAGCCTCTTTAGGTATTGGGAATACATCGGCAGATGATAATGTCTCAGTAATAGGAAGTACATTCACGTACTGGAAATACGATGTAAACCGTATTTCATTTTCAGCAGCGGCCAATTATAAATTTACAGAAAATATGGCAGCCTATGTACGATTCAGTAATGGTTTTAGATCCCCAGTAGAAGAAGCTTTATATGATAATGCACCTAAGTTTGAAGGAATAAAAGAAACAGTAATCAATCAATTGGAATTTGGTTATAAGTATAATGGATCAAACTTTGCCCTTTTTGCGAATGCATTCTATATGAAATTGGATAATATTGCCTTTACGGATATTTTATTGACTGGACAGTCAGAAAATAAATTTGCTTCCGCAGATAATATCGGATTAGAGATTGAAGCAAACTATAAAATAGGGAAACTATACACCACTTTTAGAGGGACAATACAAAATCCAGAATTTAAGGATTTTTCTTCTACAGATTATAACTACTCAGGAAATACAGTGAGAAGGATACCAAAAACCTATTTTACATTGTCGCCAAGTTATGATATTACAGATAAACTAAATGCATTTGTACAATGGGGATTCTATGGAAAGAAATTTTCAGATAATGCCAATGAAGCAAAACTACCAAGCTATAGTGAATTTGACTTAGGAGCAGGATATAAAATTAAAAATGTACTTCTTGCATTTTCAGTGAAAAATGTTTTCAATGCTGTAGGTCTAACCGAAGGAAATCCAAGAGTAGCAGGGACACAAGGGGATGTGTATTATGCTCGACCTATAATGGGAACTCATGGAACATTGAGTATGACCTACAGATTTTAATCCGTAACTTTAGTAGAGCAAATGAGCTATACAAAATATAAAATATGAAAAATGTTGGAGTAAAAATTGCATTGTATCTGAACTATTTCATGTTTGCGATTTTATTAAATAGTGTAGGAATAGTGATTTTTAAATCACAGAAAAACTACGGAGTTGATGAAGTACAAGCGAGTATTCTGGAAGCCTTTAAAGACATGCCTATTGCCATTGTATCTTTTCTAATAGCCTCATTTTTGCCAAGAATAGGATATAAAAAAGCAATGCTTATTGGCTTGGCCTTAGTTACCATGGCTTGTATAGGAATGTATTTTGGAAACTCATTCAATACAGCAAAAATATTATTTGCCACAGTAGGAGTGTCATTTGCTTTAATAAAAGTCTCAGTATATTCTCTAATAGGAACTGTAACCGAAAACAAGAAAGAGCATAATGCTTTGATGAGCAGTGTAGAAGGAGTATTCATGATTGGGATAGCATTAACTTACTTTCTATTCCCTTTCTTTAATAATGAAAATGATCCCAATTCCTGGTTGAATGTATACTGGCTTCTAGCAGTGATGTCTGCCTTATCCTTTGTTTTTTTATTCTTTACCAAATTTGAAAAAAACGAAGAAATACAGAAAACGAATTTGTCCGATGATTTCTCGCAAATGTTTAAGCTCATAACAAAATTATTAATCATTGTTTTTGTGATAAGCGCTTTTCTGTTTGTGATGATTGAACAAGGAATAATGACATGGCTGCCTACCTTTAATCAAAAAGTATTACACCTTAAAGACAATATTAGTATTATGATGGCTAGTATTTTGGCTATATCATTGGCGATTGGACGAATAATTGCAGGTGTAGTGACCAAAAAAATAGACTGGATATGGGTTTTAACATTTTGTATTGTCTGTGCAATGCTAATTGTGGTTTTTGTCTTACCAAGAACAGTAGGGTTAGAAGTCAGAGAAATTAATTCCTTAGGAGATATACCTCTAATCGGTTTTGCTTTCCCAATAGTGGGATTATTTATATCACCTATTTATCCCCTATTAAATTCAGTTGTATTGAGTGCTTTGCCTAAAAACCAACACAGTGCTATGACTGGACTAATAGTTGTTTTCTCAGCACTTGGAGGGACTTTGGGATCGAGAACAATTGGTTGGCTTTTTAAGAACCAAGGTCCAGAAAATGCTTTTTATTTTACGTTAATCCCAATGACTTTACTCTTAATTGCCTTTTTTATATTAAAAAAATTAACTGCTAAAAATGAAATTTAAATTACATATACATCAAACCATTCAAAAATTATTAGCACAGGAAGATACAGATGGAGATAAAAAAATAACCATTGATGATCATGGGCCGAAACAATTTTTGTTAGAAGGAGAAAGTGGGAATTCTATCGTGATAGAAGGAACCTATTATCTATCTAATTTATTACAAGAATTAGCCTTAATGGGCAAAAGAGGATTTGAAGTAACAGAAATTGACCTGTCGACGATTATAGAAAAACCAGTAGATCGAATATCCAGAAAGATAAAAGAACTATACTGGGAGGGATTAAAGCGTACGATTGATGAAGCAGGACTAGAGAAAATTATTGAAGATGAAAAAACAAATCATCACATCTCGATTTTGTATGTATCAGCAAAAGATAAAAGAGCAATTGAATATTTTTCGAATTATCAGGAGAAAAACAATCATTTTGAAGTAAGAATCTTAGCCGAAAATATTACACCAGAATATGTATTATCTCTTAATGATAATCCCGGAATCTTAGCATTGGCATTAGAAGAAAAAGAAGGAGAGATTCAAGGTATTCCTTTTGTAGTACCTGGAGGACGATTCAACGAAATGTATGGTTGGGATAGCTACTTCATTGCATTAGGGTTAATTATAGATGAAAAAATAAAAGAAGCAAAGGATATTGCAGAAAATTTCAAATATCAGATTGACCATTATGGTAAAATATTAAATGCTAATCGTAGCTATTACTTAACCCGAACACAACCACCACTATATAGTTCATTAGTAGTTCATGTTGCCGAACGTGAAAATGATTTAACATGGATTAAGAAGCACTTGGAAACGGTTATAAAAGAATATAAAACCGTTTGGATGGAAGAAGGAAAACGATTAACAACTACAGGATTAAATCGTTATAAAGCAGAAGGTATTGGGATTCCATTTGAAGTTGAAATGGGGCATTTTGATGATATTCTGGAGGAATATGCTATAAAATATGCTATGCCATTAAATGAATTTGAAGAAGAATACCTGAAAAGAAAAATTGTAGATCCAGAATTAGATGCCTATTTCATACAGGATAGAAGTATGCGAGAAAGCGGTCATGATACTACAAATCGTTTGATAGGTGTATGTGCGGATCTAAATACAGTAGCAGTAAATTGTTTTTTATATAAATACGAAATTGATATAGCCTTTTTGATTGAGGAATATTTTAATGGAGAATTCACAATAAATTCAGAAGAAGTTTATTTAACGGCCTATTGGACAAAACAAGCAGAACAACGGAAAGAGAAAATTAATGAATTATGCTGGAATGAAGAACAAAGTATTTATTTCGATTATAATTTTCTAAAAAAAGAACAACATAAATTTGAAGCAGCGACAACTTTTTTTCCATTGTGGGCAAAAGTAGCAACAGCAGAACAAGCGGCGAAATTAGTACAAGATACATTACCAAAATTCAAAATGAAAGGCGGTATTGCTGGCTGTACAAAAACGATGGTACAGAAAGTACAATTGAATGCCCCACAAAGACAATGGGATTACCCTTTTGGATGGTCACCACACCAAATATTATTATGGGAAGGGCTACTGAATTATGGGTACAATGTTGAAGCACAGGAAATGATATACCGATGGCTTTGGCTAATAACCCGAAATGCAGTTGACTTTAACGGGACTATTCCAGAAAAATTCGACTTAGAAATTAGTTCCCATAAAATATTCGCCGAATATGGAAATGTAGGAACAAACTTCGATTACATAACCGAAGAAGGTTTTGGATGGATGAATGCATCATATCAATATGGACTTAGTTTATTAGAAGAAAAACTTCGAGAAAAGCTAAATTTACTAATAGATCCAGAAGACCTTTTTTCTACATAATACAAAAACACAGGGCTGATTTTATTTTTTGGATTGATAATTGTGTAACTTAGACAAAGCGATGCTTTAATAGAATAATTATTAACGTAAAAATAAAAGAAGATGATTAGAAAGTTACTAGATTATTTCAATTTAGAAGGTGAAGTAGAAGATTTCGATAAGATACACGCAGGAATTGAAAAAGATGTCATTTTTAGAGGAACTAATCTTTGGATTTTAGTTTTTGCAATTGTTGTAGCTTCCGTGGGATTGAATGTAAATTCGACTGCAGTAATTATCGGAGCCATGCTTATTTCACCATTAATGGGACCTATTAATGGGATGGGATATAGTGTAGCCACCTACAATTTCCCTCTTTTTCGCAAAGCATTCAAAAACTTTGCTTTTGCTGTAGTAGCCAGTTTAGTAGCATCAACCCTATATTTCACAATTAGTCCTGTATCTACGGCACATTCTGAATTATTAGCGAGAACATCTCCAACAATTTATGATGTATTAATTGCCTTGTTTGGTGGATTAGCAGGTATTTTGGCCATTAGCTGTAAACAAAAAGGAAATGTATTACCTGGTGTTGCAATTGCAACAGCATTAATGCCACCCTTATGTACTGCGGGATATGGATTAGCAACGGGGCAATATACTTTCTTCTTAGGAGCATTTTATCTATTTACAATCAACACTGTATTTATTGCAATTTCATCGGTTGTAATATCACAAATATTAAAATTTCCAATACGTACCATTGTAGATGGGAAACAGAAAAGTAAAGTCAATAAATTAATCTCATTAATTATTGTTTTAACTATAGTACCAAGTATTTATTTTGGATATGGATTAGTACAAAATGAAAAATTTTCTGCAAAAGCATTGAGTTTTACAAACAACATAAGTGTTTATGAAGGAAGTTATTTATTGAAAAATGAAGTAAATCCAAATAAAAAACAAATTACATTAGTATATGGTGGAACCCTGTTGAATGAAAAACAAAAAGAAAAAATTGCAGAGATAGCAAATGATTTTGGATTAGAAAATCCAAGCATAATTATTAAGCAAGGATTTTCTTTGAATGATAATAAAGGTGACTTAAATGAAGTAGGAAATCTAAAAGCAGAAATAAATCGAGTAAATCTAGTATTGAAAGAGAAAGAACATGCTTACGATAGTATCAAGAAAGTAAATTTGCTAGGTAAAAAACTATTAGCAGAAATTCATCCACTTTATCCAGAATTAAATTCATGCTCTTATTCTCAAACGGTAATTTTTCAACAAGATACATTACCCGCTAAAAAAACAGACATTGTTGTATTTAATTCAAAAACTAAAGTTTCGCCAGTAAATCAGCAAAAAATAAATAATTGGCTAAAAAGCAGGTTGAATTCGACAGAAGTTAAAACATATTTTGAATAATAAATTTTCAGATAAGTATGAAAATTGATACTACATCAGATTCCCCTAGCTGGAGTAAAGTATTTGATATTAGTGATGAATTGCGAGCATTAAGTAGCATTCTTGAACAGAAATACACAACAATAGATTGTGAACTTTTTGTTTGCCTACGTTGCCTTCCAAATGATATCGAACGGAAATCATTTTGTCGATATTATGCAAAAGAAAAATTGCTTACTATGGACATTACGATGAATGAAGATGAGTTTATTCCTTTTAAAAAAGATATAGACGGGCAACGTAGAATAATTGGGAATGCTTTTTTCGAGTTTTTCAAAGAGAATATTGTGAAATACAAAAAGAAATTACCAGGATTGGAACCACTTGTTGAAGAACTCATCCAAGAAGTTCAACTATGGTGTTTGAATAATAAATGGCTTATCAATTAGATTTTTCCTAATGAGATTGATGTACAAGATGTAATAGTATAGAAGGTTCACGATCTTTGGACTTCTCTCGTGCATTCACAAACTCAATGATTGCCATGAATTCTTTTTGTATCTCTTTTGGACTACCCGTTAGATTGTAGAGTTCTAAACATAAATACTCAAACTCAGTAATATGAATTGTAGTCATACCCTCGTCTGGAAATCGTAAGCTAGACAAGCAATCAATCAAAGCATCTCCATTGCGACCATAGAAGTCAGGAAAGCCAAAAAGTGCTGATAAAGTATCATGAAATTGATCCTCAGTATTGATTTTTCTGAAATCAATTTTTAATTTTTTCATGTTCATCATCTTAGTGCGTATTTGAATTTTTAAAGTATTAAATTTAATATATAATTTTCAAAGAAAATTCCGTTTCAATAATGAAAATAATATTACATAAAATAAATTATTTTTGTAGGAGAAAAGAGCCCCAAATAACTTGAAAGATTAAAATGAAAGAAATAGTACATGAATACGGAGCAACATTAGATTGGGTAATCGATTTTGCTGAAAAATTTGGAGGGTATGTTGATGGTAATTATATTCGAGTCCCTGAAGATATTGATACAGGCATTCGGTATGTATTAAATATATTGCCTGGTATTACCGCGATGTATGTCAATATACACCAGTACAAAACGATTCATTTAAAACAACGAAATACAAGACACGATTTTGTAGGTGTATACTATAATATTACTGAAGGAAACGCAGTCATGATTCTGGATGATGTTGTAAATGAAATTGGACGATGGAATTATAGTCTAGCAACAGTAGATAGTGCATTGGACAATGATTTTGTGGTGAGTAGAGGAAGCGATGTCTTTGCAATCTGTATTTTTATCCATAAAAGTTTTTTGAAAGAATTTTTTAGAAATAATAAAGACCTAGCTCATATCGTCAATATCGCATTCGATAATAAACAAAATACAATCATTCGATACGATAGAATGAGTAATGAAAGTTGGAAATTAATTCAGGATTTTAAATCAGTTCCGGCTGAAGGCGCAGAATTCGATTTGATATTCAAAGGAACCGTTTTAATGCTATTAAATGAATATCTAAATAGTATAAATGATAGACAAATAGTATTAGAAAAAGTAGCTCCAGGCGACGTTAACGCTATTATAAAAATCATTACATATTTAGTAGAACATATAGAACTACCATTTATTGGAGTGGATGAACTGGCTCAAATGGCATTCATGTCACCGTCAAAGTTCAAGAAAATATTCAAGAAAATATGCGGAAGCACTGCCCATTCTTTTTTCATGACAAGTAAACTACAATTATCAAAAGAGATTTTAGAAAAAGGAGAACACACAGTTTCAGAAGTTTCAGATCGTTTTGGTTTCTCCAGCAGTTCCGATTTTTCTAAACAATTCAAAAAACACTTTGGAATATTACCAAAAGAATACATCAATCAATTAGAATAATTATGGAAGAAAGATTGGAATTTCACCATCACTTTACATTAACACCAGAATTTCAACAGCAATTTGTTGATTTTTTTGGAGCAACCTTAATTGATAATAGAATTCTATTATTACCCGATAATATAGGAACAGGTGGGTCTTATTTCTTAGAGTTAATACCAGGAGTCTCAGTTATGCTGGTCGATATGACCTTTAAGGTACCTGTGTCTTTTCATCGAGTAGCAGAACCTGAAGGGAGTTTTTGTATTTTTCATTATGATGTAAGTGATGAATATAGCACGTTTATACTAAAAGGAAGATCACAAGAAATTGGTTTTGATTCAAAATTAGGATTGAATATTATAGATTCATCAATTGAAGGAACCTATATCCCTAAAGTTGGAGAACGAATATTTCTCTTGCGATTATTTGTGTCAAAAGACTTTCTAAAAAGTACATTTAGAGGGATCAAATCTGAAAAGATGCGCAATAGAGCCTACGATAGTAAAAAGAATACTATTCTGTTTTATGATCATATTGAAAGTAAGACCAAAGTGATGCTCTATCAATTAAAAAATAAATCCTTTCAAGAAGAAGCCTATGATTTATTATTAGCAGGAGTATCCCTCAGCGCATTGGGATATGAATTATTACGCTATAAAAATTATAAGCCTGTAGTGTCCAAGTTAACAACAGTAGATACAGAAGGGATATTAATAACGAAAGATTACCTAATTGCAAATTTAATTTTAGAATTTCCGGGAGTCGAATTTTTAGCCCAAATGGCAGGGATGTCCGTTTCAAAATATAAAATACTTTTCAAAAAAATATTTAGAGATAGTCCCAATCAATATTTTAAAAATAACAAGCTTTCTTTAGCGAATGAATTACTTAAAAAGAATAATTATAAATCAGTAAGCGAACTGGCCTATGACTTAGGTTATGGGAAACCAAGTTATTTTGCTTCCCTTTATAAAAAACAATTTGGTGTTTCTCCAAGTGATATATTGAGCAATGATAAAGAAGATATAAAAATATAATATATCCTCTAGAAATTTTATAAACCTAGTTTTTCTATAATAAATATGGAAAATCTAGGTTTTTTTATGCCCATAAACCACTTATATAAAAATATCAATTGAAATAGAATTTATATATATATGCCTGTTTAATACTTAATATAGCTTCAATTTGAGTTATTAAACCCTATTATGATGTTTTTTTGTCTTTTTGTGGGTGTTGTCGATACACCATCAAAATATCTTTGCACCATACAAATTAATAGTATTGATTTACGTATTAATCGGTAGAGAGTAGGGATTAATTGTGGCTCCTAGTGGGATGGGAGTCACAATTGCCATTCTACAAAAATCAGAAGAGATAGAATTACAACAAGTGATTCATAAAAGCATATTTTGTCCTATTGTATAGTTTTAATGCCTTCTAGATATAATTTTTCTCTTTCGGTTTGTAGAAATTTGCACTAATGAAATTGTACCGTTTTAATAGTTTGATTAACACAGAAATATATACCTGAATAAACTAAGAACGATAGTAGATAACTAGAATGCTTAGTAAAAGGAGTGTTTATTTGATAAAAGAAAAATGATATGGAATTAGAAGTATTAAAAGTTGAAGTTTGCGAGTTGATTGTATTTGGAGTAATATCCGATTCTTCTAATGAAGAAGTATTGTCTAATGCTATGGTTACTGTTTATAATAGTAATAAAGTGATTGTTTCAAGAGAAATTACTGATGGATCTGGAGGTTACTTATTTAAAGTACCTTTAATAGATAACTATCGCGTTGTTTGCAAAAAACAAGGCTTTAAAAAACAAGAATTTTCTATCTCAGGTTTAGATCAAAATAGAAATCAAATTAATCAATTGAATATCAATTTTGAAAAAGAACACGAAAGTGATACTGTTGAGAAAAAGAGAAAACAATTATTGAAAACCAATAAATACTATGAATTAGTTTAAACCTAAAACTGATTTAATTTAAAATATGAATGAATGATTTTTATAAACGTATTATAAAGACCCTTTTTGCCCCAAGCATTTGTCATTCAAAATAACCGCCTAGACCATACTAAGGCGGTTTTTTTATAAAAATTAAAATAGCAGAACAATCAATGGAATCTTTAGTAGTTCTTAAATTAAACTTGCTAATCCAATTCATCTAAAATACTTACTTCGACCAGTGTTTCTCCTTTAATAAGGAGTAAAACCATTCTAAAATGACCATTGTAAATAATAATAAGAAGAAAAAAGATTTTATAATTCGGAAGAAATACAGCTTAAATAGCAGTTTTTTTGAATAAACAGTTTTTTTAAAGCTTTTTAATTCTTAAATTTTTAAAAGGCATGGAAAGGATTAAGAAGAATGCATTTTTTTTAAAAGAAAAGCATTAAATCTTTCTCAATTACATTCAACCCTGTACCTTTGCATGTCCAGAATAATTCAATATATATGAATAAACAAAGTAAAAGACGCGAAGCGCTATTATATCACGCAAAACCCACTCCGGGTAAAATTCAAGTAGTTCCAACTAAAAAATATGCAACACAAAGAGATTTGTCATTAGCCTATTCTCCAGGTGTAGCAGAACCTTGTTTAGAAATTGCAAAAGACATTAATAATGTATATAAATATACAGCAAAAGGAAATCTAGTTGCCGTTATTACAAACGGTACAGCAGTATTAGGTTTAGGAGATATAGGTCCTGAAGCTTCAAAGCCAGTAATGGAAGGAAAAGGCCTTTTATTTAAGATTTTTGCTGATATTGATGTTTTTGATATTGAAGTAGATGCACGCGACATTGATAAATTTGTTGAAACAGTAAAAGCAATTGCGCCAACCTTTGGTGGAATTAACTTAGAAGATATAAAAGCACCAGAATCTTTTGAAATAGAAAGAAGACTAGTAGAGGAATTAAATATTCCTGTAATGCATGATGATCAACACGGAACAGCAATAATCTCTTCAGCAGCTCTATTAAATGCCTTGGAATTGGCAGGGAAAAAGATTGAAGACGTGAAAATTGTTGTGTCAGGAGCAGGATCTGCAGCATTAGCTTGTGCAAACCTTTATGTGTTGCTTGGTGTTCAAGTGGAAAATATCATCATGTTTGATAAAGATGGTGTTTTAGCGAACTCAAGAGAAGACCTATCTCCATTACAAAGAAAATACGCGAAAGACTTAAAAGCAATTAGTCTTGCAGATGCCCTAGTTGGATCCGATGTATTCCTAGGATTATCAGCAGGAAATATATTATCCCCAGAAATGTTGCTTACAATGGCAAACGATCCAATCGTTTTTGCCATGGCAAACCCATTACCAGAAATCGATTACGATCTAGCCGTAGCAACACGATTAGATATTATCATGGCTACAGGAAGATCAGATCATCCTAACCAAGTGAATAATGTTCTAGGATTTCCTTATATTTTTAGAGGAGCACTTGATGTAAGAGCTACAAAAATTAATGAAGAGATGAAAATGGCTGCTGTAAAAGCATTAGCTTCATTAGCCAAAGAATCAGTTCCAGAACAAGTGAATATCGCTTATGGAGAAACGAAATTAATCTTTGGACGTGATTATATCATTCCAAAGCCATTTGATCCAAGATTAATTACTGTAGTGGCTCCAGCAGTTGCAAAAGCAGCAATTGAATCAGGTGTAGCATTACACCCTATCCAAGATTGGGATAAATATGGAGAAGAATTATTAGATCGTTTAGGGAATGATAATAAAATGGTTAGATTGTTAACGAACCGTGCCAAAACAAATCCAAAACGAGTAATTTTTGCAGAAGCAGATCATTTAGATGTATTAAAAGCAGCTCAAATTGTTTTAGAAGATGGAATTGGTTTCCCAATATTGTTAGGAAACAGAGAAATCATTTTAGAGCTGAAAGAAGAGTTAGGTTTTGATGCCGAAGTGCCAATTATTGATCCAAAAATTAAAGAAGAAGACGAGAGAAGAAATCGTTATGCACAAATTTACTGGGAATCAAGACAACGCAGAGGAATTACGTTATTAGATGCTCAAAAGTGGATGCGTGAACGCAACTATTTTGCAGCGATGATGGTGAATGAAGGAGAAGCAGATGCTTTGGTAACTGGTTATTCTAGAAGTTATCCATCTGTAGTGAAACCAATGATGCAACTAATTGGAAAAGCACCTGGTATTTCAAGAATTGCAACAGCAAACTTGATGATGACTCAACGTGGTCCAATGTTCTTATCAGATACAGCCATTAATCCAAACCCTACAGCAGACGATTTAGCAAAAATTGCTTTAATGACTGCAAAAACAGTGAAGATGTTTGGTATGGAACCGGTAATTGCAATGGTTTCGTATTCTAATTTTGGTTCTTCACCAAATGAAGGAGCAACGAAAGTTAGAGAAGCCGTTTCTTACTTACATAAATATTACCCAGAATTAATCATTGATGGTGAAGTACAAAGTGATTTTGCACTAAATCCAGAACTATTGAAAGATAAATTCCCATTCTCTAAATTAGCAGGAAAGAAAGTAAATACACTGATTTTCCCTAATCTAGAATCAGCAAATATCACGTATAAAATGCTGAAAGAATTGAATAAAGTAGATTCAATCGGGCCAATCATGTTAGGGATGAATAAACCCGTTCATATTTTCCAATTGGGAGCAAGTGTTGAAGAAATGGTAAACATGGCGGCAGTCGCTGTTGTGGATGCACAAGAAAAAGACAAACGAAATAAGCGCTAAAACATTAACTTATTTTATATACTAATTAACAAAATATTTAGTTTATAACGGTATTAAACTGTTTTGATTAAAGTTTTTTGTTACTTTTGGGATTAAGATAATGATATAATGATAGCACATATACAAGGTAAACTGGTAGAAAAAACACCCACCGAAGTCGTAATTGACTGCGGTGGTGTTGGTTACCATATTAATATCTCACTACATACCTATACTTTACTACCTGAGGTAGATAATATTAAATTATTCACATACCTCCAGATTAAAGAAGATTCGCATACTCTTTTTGGCTTTGTGGAAAAGTCTGAAAGAGAAATATTTAAATTGTTATTATCGGTTTCTGGCATTGGTGCCAATATCGCTAGAACAATGTTATCCTCAATTCCCCCGAAACAAATTATACACGCCATTGCAACAGGAGATGTTGCTACAATTCAATCCATTAAAGGAATTGGGAGTAAAACAGCGCAACGAGTTATTCTAGACTTAAAAGATAAAGTCTTGAAAGTGTATGATTTGGACGAAATTTCGATTTCTCAAGATAATAAGAAAAATAAAGACGAGGCATTGTCAGCACTGGAAGTATTAGGATTCCAGAGAAAAGCAGCTGAAAAGGTCGTTGAAAAAATCGTCCAACAAGATGCAAGCGCAAGTGTTGAAACTATTATTAAACAAGCATTAAAAAATTTATAATCTTTGGAAAAGTTTTATTTAATTGATAGTAAAAACATTAGGAGACTAAGTGTTTTTTTTCTTGTTCTTTTTTTTAATATCGGTGGTCTTCAAGCTCAAGAAGATGAAGAGGTTAAAGATACAATTAAACCAGGTTTTGATGTAGGTAAAGTAACATTAGGTAACCCGCCAAGTATTTTGGAGGCTTATACATACGATCCGGTAACAGATCGTTATATCTACACCTATACTTTTGAAGGATTTAATATTAATTACCCGATTATTCTTACACCAAAAGAATACGAAGAATTAGTATTAAGAGAATCTATGAGAAAATATTTCCGACAAAAATCGGATGCCATAGATGGGAAAAAAGAAGGTAGTGATAAAGATAAAAAAGACTTATTACCAAGATATTACGTTAATTCAGGATTTTTCGAATCCATATTTGGAGGAAATACAATTGATGTAAAACCTACCGGTTCCGTCGAAATGGATATTGGTATGCGTCATACCAAACAAGACAATCCATCCTTCTCGCCACGTAACAGAAAAACAACAACCTTTGATTTCGATCAGAGAATCAGTTTGAGTTTAATGGGGCAAGTGGGAACACGTTTAAAAGTAAATGCAAACTATGATACTGAATCTACATTTGCATTCCAAAACTTAATTAAATTAGAATACACACCGACAGAAGACGATATCCTTCAAAAAATTGAAGTGGGTAACGTGAGTTTGCCATTGAACAGTTCTCTTATTAGAGGAGCACAAAGTTTATTTGGGGTAAAAGCACAATTCCAGTTTGGTAAAACAACAATTACAGGGATTTTCTCAGAACAGAAATCACAAACCAAAACAGTTACAGCACAAGGTGGCGGAACAATTCAACAATTCGAATTATTTGGTTTAGACTATGATGCCGATCGTCATTTCTTTTTATCACAATACTTTAGAAATCAATATGATTTTGCTTTAAGAAGCTACCCATTTATTGACAGTAGAGTTCAGATTACAAGAATGGAGGTTTGGGTTACCAATAGACAAAACCGTGTAAGCACCAATGATAATAACCTTCGTAATATTATAGCATTACAAGATTTAGGTGAATCACAATTAACCTATTTACCCAATGGTGGTCAAGTGCCAAACACACAAGTAGTAGCATTAGATCCAGTTCCTGCTGGTTTCTTCGTGAATCCATCACCGAACATACCGTCAAATAATAAGAATAACAAATACGATCCAGGATTAATTACAACTGGTGGAGGTTTGTTAAATAACGCAATTCGTGAAATTGCAACAGCAGGTTCAGGTTTTACAGGAGTTACTCCAAGCGAAGGAACAGATTACTCCAAGTTGGAAAATGCTAGAAAATTAGCAACAAATGAATATACCTACCATCCACAATTAGGATATATTTCCCTAAACCAACGATTGTCAAATGATGAGGTTTTAGCGGTAGCTTACCAATATACTATCGGAGGAGAAGTGTATCAGGTAGGGGAATTTGGTACAGATGGAGTAGATGCAACAAACGTTGGGAATCCGAATCCAGTTACAGGACAACAACCGATTACGACACAAAGTTTGATCTTGAAAATGTTGAAGAGTAATCTAACCAGTGTGAATAAACCAGTTTGGAATTTGATGATGAAAAACGTTTATCAAATACCGGGAGCTTTTCAACTGGAAAAAGAAGACTTTAAATTTAATATCTTATATACAGATCCATCACCATTAAATTATATTTCGGCAGTACCGGGAAGTATTATACCACCGAGTGTTGCTGCAACAACATTCAATACGCCATTATTAAAAGTAATGAATGTAGATCGATTGAACTTTACAAATGACCCTCAAGAAGGAGGAGATGGTTTCTTCGATTTTATTCCAGGATTAACAGTCGATCAACAAAATGGACGAATCATCTTTACAACTGTAGAGCCTTTTGGTAGCCATTTGTTTAAAAAACTTTCAGCAAATAACTCGGAAAATTATGATGCACCAAGTAGTTATAACCCTGATCAAAACAAGTACGTGTTTAGAAGCATGTATAGAAGTACACAAGCAGGAGCATTACAAGACAGTCAGAAGAATAAATTCCAATTAAAAGGTAAATTCAAATCAACAAGCGGCGATGGAATTCCTATTGGAGCATTCAATGTACCACAAGGATCTGTTATTGTAACCGCAGGAGGTAGAGTGTTGTTAGAAGGAGTAGATTATACTGTAAACTATCAGTTAGGTAGAGTTCAGATTTTGGATCCATCATTACAAGCATCAGGTATTCCAATTGAAATTTCAGTAGAAAACAACTCTGTGTTTGGACAACAAACGAGAAGATTTGCCGGAGTAAATATTGAACATAAATTTTCAGATAAATTCTTAGTAGGAGCAACATTCCTTAAGATGACTGAAAGACCATTCACACAAAAATCAAATTACGGACAAGAATCAGTAAATAATACGATTTTCGGATTCAATACAAACTTCTCTACAGAGGTGCCGTTCTTAACAAGATTAGTGAATAAATTACCAAATATTGATACCGATGTACCATCAAATTTCTCTTTCAGAGGAGAGATCGCTTACCTAAAACCAGGTACACCAAAAGCAGATAAATTTGAAGGAGAATCTACGATTTATGTAGATGACTTTGAAGGATCACAAACAACAATTGACATGCGTTCTCCATTTGCTTGGAGTTTAGCGAGTGCACCAGTTGGATTTGGTGGCGAGATTGAAAATGGAAATTTAGATTATGGATTCAAAAGAGCGAAACTATCATGGTATACAATTGATCCTACATTCTATACAGGACAAAGACCATCGGGAATTTCAAACAATGATATCTCATTCAATAGAACCAGAAGAATATACAGTGAAGAGTTATATCCTGTTACAGATATTGCTGCAGGACAATCAACAGTAGTTTCAACACTAGATTTAACATACTATCCTGCAGAAAGAGGACCTTACAACTTTAATCCACTAGCAAATGGTGGAAATACATTACCCAATCCAGCCAACAACTGGGGTGGTATTATGCGTGCCGTAAACTCAACAAACTTTGAGCAAGCAAACGTAGAATACATTCAGTTTTGGGTATTAGATCCATATTTTGGAAATGCAAGTGACACTCCAAATCCATTAAATACAGGTAAAATTGTATTCAACTTAGGAGAAATTTCTGAAGATGTATTGAAAGACGGAAGAAAATTCTATGAAAATGGATTGCCAGTAGCAGGAGGAAACCAAAACGTTGTTACAACAGTTTGGGGTAAAGTACCGGTTTCACAATCATTAATTTATGCCTTTGATACAAATGAGGCCAATAGAACAGTTCAGGATTTAGGTTTAAACGGTCTAAACGATGCTGAAGAAAGAGCTTTATTTCCAGCATTCGCATCACTGGATGATCCAGCAGCAGATAATTATGAGTATTTCTTGAATGCTCAAGGAAATATTATCGAACGCTATAAACGCTACAATGGATTACAAGGGAATTCACCTGTAAACGTTACAAACAATAATAGAGGATATACAACATTACCAGATGTAGAAGATATCAACCGTGATAATACGATGAATACAATCAATGCGTATTATAAATTTAGTGTTGACATTACTCCAACAATGGGAATTGGACAACAATACGTATCCGACGTTAGAGTGACTTCGGTAAGCTTGCCAAATGGAACAACAACTGATGCGCGCTGGGTACAGTTCAAAATTCCAATTTTAGAGGCAACAGATGCCAACCGTGAAGGTGGAATTTCAGATTTCAGATCAATCCGTTTCATGAGAATGTTTATGACAGGATTTACAGATGAAACTACATTGCGTTTTGGGTCTTTGGATTTAGTAAGAGGAGAATGGAGAAGATATACGAATACATTACAACCATTAGATCCAGTGGTAGAAGATGATGATACAGGATTTGATGTATTGGCTGTGAATATTCAAGAGAATGGAAACAGAAGCCCAATAAAATATGTTACACCTCCGGGAGTTGTGAGAGAACAATTGTATAATAACAATACAATTATCAATCAAAATGAGCAATCATTATCTTTAAGAGTATATAAAAAATCACCAGCATCACCAGGATTAGGTGGTTTGGAACCAGAAGATTCAAGAGCAGTATTTAAAAATGTAAGTGTGGATATGCGTCAGTATAAAAAACTGAAAATGTTTTTACACGCTGAATCTTTACCATTAATGTCGCCAAACAGACCAAATGGAGAAACAAATCCATTATTAAACAATCAGATGATAGCATTCATCCGATTTGGTAATGACTTTACAGAAAACTTCTATCAAGTAGAGATTCCGTTAAAGGTAACAGCAGAAGGTGCTGCAATTCCAGAAGATATCTGGCCATTGGAGAATGAAATGGATTTATCACTGTCTTTATTAACACAATTAAAGATTTTGGCGATGAATCACGATTATCAACCGGGTGAGATTTTCTATAAAAATGAGGACGAATTAGATCCATCTGCGGCAAACAAACCAAACAAATTAAAAATCGGGGTAAGGGGTAATCCTAACTTTGGATATGTAAGAACGATTATGGTTGGTTTGAAAAACAACTATACCAATGATATTCGTGGAGAAGTATGGTTCAATGAGCTACGACTTTCAGATATGGACAATAAAGGAGGTATGGCAGCAGTGGCGAGTATTGATGCAAACTTAGCCGATTTTGCAACGATTTCTGCAACAGGTAGAATGAGTACTATTGGTTTTGGATCATTAGAACAAAGCCCGAATGAAAGAAGCCGTGAAGATGCAAAACAATACGATATTGTAACAAATATGAATTTAGGTAAGTTATTGCCTAAAAAGTGGGGTGTTAATTTACCATTCAACTATGCTGTTGGAGAGCAAATTATTACACCAGAATACGATCCATTCAACCAAGATATTAAATTGAAACAATTGATTGATGTAACAACAGATCAAGCGGAAAAAGACAATTTAAGAGATAGAGCGATAGATTATACGAAAAGAAAAAGTATCAACTTTATTGGGGTAAAGAAAGAAAGAGGAGCAGAGCAAAAGCAAAGAGTATATGATCCTGAGAATTTAACGCTTTCCTATTCTTTCAATCAGACAGAACACCATGATTACGAAATTGAAGAAATGTTAGATCAACAAGTACGTACAGCAGTTGATTATAACTTCAATTTCCAACCAAAAGTTGTGGAGCCATTCAAGAAAACGAAATTCATGAAGAAAAGTAGTTATTGGAAGCTTTTAAGTGATTTCAATTTCAATTATTTGCCTACTAATATTACATTCAGCTCAAATATTGTAAGACAATACAATATGCAGAAATTCAGACAAGTTGATGTAGAAGGTATTGGTCTAGATCCATTGTACAGAAGAAACTATATGTTTAATTATCAATATGGATTCAACTACAACTTAACCAAAGCGCTACGTTTCAGCTATACTGCATCAACAAGTAATATTGTAAGAAGTTATTTAGATGAAAATAGAAGACCAGTAGATAGTTATACAATCTGGGATGATTATTGGAATATTGGAGATCCAAATCAACACATGCAACAATTGGTAGTAAACTATGATTTACCAATTAATAAATTGCCAATGTTTAGTTTTGTGAAATCTACTTATTCATATACATCAGATTATAACTGGCAACGTTCATCAGATGCATTGTCAAGATTTGATGATGGAAACGGTACAGTATACAACTTAGGTAACACAATCCAGAATGCAAATTCACACCGATTGAATACCACGTTGAATATGGATTCCTTCTATAAGTATATTGGATTAACTAAATCTCCTAAGAAAGCAGGAGCGCGTAATTTAGATACAAAAGCAGCAACACAACCAGCGCCAGGACAAAAAATCACAAAAGATAAAATACAACCAGTTCGTGAAGGCAGTGTATTTATGGATGGATTAATTGGTGTTTTGACAAGTGTGAAGAATATTCAGATTAACTATACGCAGAATAACGGTACAGTGTTGCCAGGGTACTTACCAAGTATTGGATTCTTAGGGTCTTCAAGGCCAAGTATTGGATTTATATTAGGTAGCCAAGATGATGTGCGTTATAATGCAGCTCGTAACGGATGGTTGACAAACTATCCTGACTTTAATCAGAACTTTACACAAGTATCAACCAAGATGTTGAATCTAACTGCTGCAATCGATTTGTTTCCTGATTTCAAAATTGATTTGAATGCAGATCGTACACACACGAGTAACTATTCTGAGCAATACGATATCACGAATGGTGAATACAATTCAAGATCACCATACAGTTATGGAAACTTCTCAATCTCGACTGTAATGATTAAAACGTCATTCGGTAAGAGCGATGATATTTCGTCAGCAGCATTTGATGATTTTAGAAGTAATAGAATTACGGTTGCAAATCGTTTAGCGACGAGTTATTATGGTACGTCTAACTTCCCAACAGGGACAGATGGATTTCCAGTAGGATTTGGTAAGAACAGCCAAGCGGTATTATTACCATCGTTCTTAGCAGCCTATACAGGAGCCGACGCTTCAGGAGTTTCATTAGGTGCATTTAGAAATGTCCCAATTCCAAACTGGAGTATTAAGTATACAGGATTAATGCGTTATAAATTCTTTAAAGATAAATTCAAACGTTTCTCTTTACAGCACAATTATAGAGCATCTTATACGATTAACTCATTCCGTTCAAACTTAGATTACGATCGTAATCCAGGTGGAGTAGATGCAGGAGGAAATTTCTTTAATAAAATGGTTATTTCGAATATCAACTTAGTAGAACAATTCAATCCATTAATCAGAGTAGATTTTGAAATGAAAAACTCATTCAAAGTATTAGCGGAGATGAAAAAAGATAGAGCATTATCAATGAGTTTTGATAATAATTTATTGACTGAGGTAAAAGGAATTGAATATGTATTAGGACTTGGATACCGTTTCAAAGATGTGGTAATCAATTCAAGATTAGCAGACAATCCGACCAATACAATTAAGAGTGATATCAACTTAAGAGGAGATATCTCTTGGAGGAATAACGAAACGATTGTACGATATTTAGATTATGACAATAATCAATTAGCAGGAGGACAGAATATCTGGTCTGTGAAATTAACAGCAGATTATTCATTTAGTAAAAATCTAACCGCTATTTTCTATTATGACCATTCATTCTCTAAAGCTGTGATATCTACATCATTCCCATTAACAAATATTAGAGCAGGATTCACGCTTCGATATAACTTTGGAAATTAATGTAAAAACATTTTAAAAATATCTAAGGATACTATACATTTGCTAAAAAACAAAACACAATGAATATACCAGCCAATTTAAAGTACACAAAAGACCACGAGTGGGTTAGCATTGAAGGCGAAATTGCAACAATCGGTATTACTGATTTTGCACAAAAAGAATTAGGAGACATCGTTTATGTAGAAGTTGAAACGTTGGATCAAACATTAGATAAAGACGAAGTTTTCGGAACAGTTGAAGCTGTAAAAACAGTTTCAGATTTGTTTTTACCATTGTCTGGTGAAATCATTGAATTCAATGAAGATTTAGAAAGTACACCTGAAACAGTAAACTCTGATCCTTATGGAGCAGGATGGATGGTTAAAATAAAAATTTCTGATGCATCAGAAATTGAAGGGTTAATGTCTAGTGACGCATACAAAGAATTGATTGGGGCCTAAAAACATATTTTTTGGATTAGCCCTGTTTTGGACGATTTTCATTACCTTATTAAGCCTAATGCGTTTTAGTGAGGTTCCGAAGATAGAGGTCGAAAACGTTGATAAATACGTTCATTTTATCTTTTATTTCGGATTTACAATGTTGTGGTATTTAGGATTATCAACTAAATTTAATACTGTAAAGAAAGAAAAGATTGCCGCGATAGCGCTAGGAATAGCTGTTGTATACGGTATTATGATTGAAGTAATTCAAGGAATGTTTACAGTGTCTAGAAACGCAGATGTTTATGATGCAATAGCAAATACATGCGGAAGTATATTCGCTATTCTTGTTTTAGGTATTTATTACAAATTAAAAAAGAAGTAATAAGAACAAGGTGAAATTTCATTCAAGTTCAAAAGTTTTTATAAATAAAGATCCCGCTTCGGTGGGATTTTTTTATTTTTATACTATGGATATTAAACAATTTTTAGATTCTACCTATTTGAAAACAGCGGAGCAAGCAAAGTTGAGCGAAGCTGAGAATAGAGCGGTAGTGAAGCGTTTTGTAGAAGAAGCAATTGAAGAGCAGTTCAAATTGATTATGATTCGACCTGATATGGCTGAAATGTCTAAGAATATGATTCTTTCGGCAAGTTCAAAAGTTCTGGTTGGAACTGTGATTGATTTTCCTTTGGGGCAATCAACATTGGAGAGTAAATTGGAAGAAGCGGCACAAGCAGTTCGCAATGGAGCAGATGAATTGGATTTTGTGGTGAACTATGAAGCTTTTAAAGAAGGTGAAATTGATAAGGTTAAAACGGAAGTTTTAGAATGTACTCGTTTTGGATTGTCAAAACAAAAAGTGGTAAAATGGATTATTGAGGTAGCCGCATTAGAGCCACATCAGATTGTACAGTTGTCCGTTTTGATTAAAAATATAGTGATTACGAATTTTAAAGAAGATTGTTATGCTTCTGTTTTTGTAAAATCATCAACCGGATTTTATGAAACAAAAGATAATTTGCCAAATGGAGCAACCGTGCCGGCAATATTGCTAATGCTCGAAAATGCGTTTCCATTACCTGTTAAAGCAGCAGGAGGAGTACGTAATTATGAAGAAGCAGAAGTCATGATTCGATTAGGAGTCAAGAGAATAGGGACATCCGCTGCGAAAGCTATTGCGAGTGGACAAATCGCATCAGAAGGATATTAAAATTTATGATATTTTAGAGAAAAAGCCTGTTTTGTTTTTCATAAGAAAAGTAAAACAGGCTTTTTTAATGGAATGCGTATTTTTTAATTTAATAAAGTTTAACTTTTGAGGTGCAATAACATTTGACTAACGAAATTTTTTAAAGTATCTTTGCGCCAGTTTTGAAAATTTAAAAAAAGAGCATTGAGCGCTACTGCAAATACTTATACCGCAAAAAAAATCTTCACAGATTTTAAAGAAATCACAAAGGCTAGATTAGCTGTTAGTGTTGTTTTCTCCTCTATTGCAGGTTTTTTATTAGGAGTACCCGATTTACCTTCTTTAAGTTGGACTACATTATTGCTATTGGCAATAGGAGGTTATTGTATGGTTGGTGCTTCCAACGCATTCAATCAAATCATTGAAAAAGATTTGGATGTTTTAATGGATCGAACAAAAAATCGTCCAGTTCCAGCAAAAAGAATATCTAGTAATTCTGCTTTTTTAATCGCATCTGTTTTAACAATTCTTGGTTTAGGAATTTTATATAGTATCAATCCTAAAACAGCAATGTTTGGAGCGATATCAATCTTTTTATATACCAGTGTTTATACCCCTTTGAAAACGGTTACACCGCTAGCAGTTTTTGTAGGAGCAATACCTGGAGCAATTCCATTTATGTTAGGATGGGTAGCAGCAACAAACGATTTTAATATTGAAGCTGGTACACTGTTCATGATTCAGTTCTTTTGGCAGTTTCCTCATTTTTGGGCTATTGGTTGGTTTTTGTTTGAAGACTACGAAAAAGCAGGCTTCTTTATGTTGCCTACTGGTAAAAGAGATAAAGCGACTGCCTTGCAGATTATTTTATATACCGTGTGGTTAATTATAGTTTCAGTTTTCCCAGTTTTAGGTTTTACAGGAAGATTATATATTACGCCGGTATCAGCAGTTATTGTATTCTTATTAGGCTTATGGATGCTTTTCTATGGAGCGCGATTATATAAGCTAAGAACTGCAAAAGCGGCAAGAACCTTAATGCTTGTAAGTGTGTCTTATATAACACTCTTGCAAATTGTATATGTGTTAGATAAATTTTTACGATAATTATGGAAATGTCTCTTCAAGAACATTCAGAAAGAAAAGCAAGATCATATAAAATGATTTTATGGTTTGCGATGATTAGTATGGCAATGATGTTTGCTGGTTTGACAAGTGCTTATGTAGTGAGTAAATCGAGGCCAGACTGGTTGAAAGATTTCCAATTGCCAAGCGCTTTTTTAATGAGTACTATTGTTATTATTATCAGTAGTATTACGTTTCACGGAGCTAAAAAAGCAATTCAAAAAGATAATAGAAGTTTAACAACAACGTTGTTATTAGCTACATTTGCATTAGGCGTTTTATTTGTAGTGTTACAATTTGTAGGATTTGGACAAGTAATAGAAAGTGGTTATTTTTTCACGGGAAGTGAAAGTAATGTAACAACTTCTTTCTTGTATATTGTTACACTTGTACACTTGGCGCACCTATTTGCAGGGCTAATCGTGCTTTTAATTATAATTTATAATCATTTTAAACAAAAATACAATTCAGGTCAAACCCTTGGAATAGAGCTAGGTGTGATGTTTTGGCACTTTCTTGACTTCTTATGGGTATATTTGTTTTTGTTTTTATATTTCTTTAAATAAGAAAAAAACGTAAATTTGGGAACTTTTTAACTAATAACTTTTATGGGAGCGACAGTTACTACACTAGGTACTGAAGGTAAAACTTGGGGCGGAGCAAACGAACCGATGGGTGCAAGCTATGGTAAAATGATGATGTGGTTTTTCATCGTATCAGATGCTTTAACATTTTCTGGATTCTTAGCAGCCTATGGCTTTACAAGATTTAAATTTATCCAAAGTTGGCCAATAGCCGATGAGGTTTTTAACCATTTTCCATTTATGCATGGGGTAGATGCCCCGATGTACTATGTGGCATTAATGACGTTTATTCTTATCTTTTCATCTGTAACAATGGTTTTGGCTGTTGATGCAGGTCATCATTTAAAGAAAAACAAAGTTGTTCTTTATATGTTTTTAACCATTATTGGTGGTTTGATATTCTTGGGCTCACAAGCTTGGGAGTGGAAAAACTTCATTAAGGGAGAATATGGAGCAATCGAAACAAAAGGAGGAAGTATTCTTCAGTTTGTTAACGCAGAAGGAGAAAGAGTAGCACTAGCAGATTTTGCAGCTTCTATTCCTCATGAACGTGTAGCAGATACAAGAGACAAAGGACTTTGGTTTACAAGTGGACCTACTTTACCTACCTATACTGTTGAAGAAGTAGTAGAGGGTTTCAAAGCAAATCCGAATGTTTTAGTGAGAACTGAAATGTTGAACAAGGACAAGCAAAAAACATTATTAACAAGAGAAGAATCATTAGCAAGACTTACTGAGGCAAAATATGTTGTGGAAGGAGCTAATTTAATTAGAAATGAGTACGGTCATAGAACCTTTGCGAATTTCTTTTTCTTCATCACAGGTTTTCACGGATTCCACGTATTTACGGGAGTGTTAATCAACATTATTATTTTCTTTAATGTACTTATGGGTACATACGATAAGAGAAAAAGTTATGAGATGGTTGAAAAAGTTGGACTATATTGGCACTTTGTCGATTTAGTATGGGTATTCGTATTCACATTCTTCTACTTAGTATAATTTATTAAAAGCATAATATTATGGCACACGCACACGAATCTAATACCAAAAGAATTTGGTTTGTTTTTGGTCTTTTATCAGTAATTACAATTATAGAAGTAATATTTGGTATCTATAAGCCGGATTTCATGTTTATGCATTCATTTTTACATTTGAATTTACTAAACTGGTTCTTCATTATTTTGACAATAGTAAAAGCATATTATATTGTATGGGCTTTCATGCATTTAGAAGGAGAAAAGAATAATTTCAAATGGTCGATTGTTGGACCTTTGGTATTTTTAATTATCTATTTAGTGTTCATCTTACTAGTGGAAGGTAATTATATTTTTGATGTGTATAATCAGTCCTACTTTAAATGGATTTTTTAACAGCATATTAAATCACAAAAAAAGACGGTATTACACCGTCTTTTTTTATTTTTGCATAATAATATTATTCTCAAGAAATGAAAAAGTTTATTGTTCTATTCACCCTATTCATATTGCCTATTGTAGCCTATTTGTTTTTTGCAAGAGGAGTCGATAATTTTTCGAAACTGCCCATCGTAAAACCTCATATTGAAAACTTTGGAGAATGGAAATCTTTGTCTGGTGAGAAAGTATCATTAGATGGTAAAATTACTATTCTAGGATTCTCAGGGAAAGATATTGAAAAGAATAAAGGAAACTTTTTCAATCTAAATCAAAAAATTTATCAACGTTACCACGAATTCAAAGATCTTCAATTTGTTGTTATTGCACCACTAGGAACAGAAGGACAGGCAAAACGATTGTTAGATGAATTAGGAGCCTTTACAGATGTATCACAATGGTATTTTGTATTCGCAGAACCTGCAGCAATTCAAAAGTATTACGATGCTCTAGGGTTAGCAGGAAAGCTTGATGCAGGATTAGGTACTCCAAATGTTTATATTGTAGACAAGGAACGCAATCTAAGAGGACGTAAAGACAAAAAAGAATACAAAGAAGGATATAATACTTTCCATCCATCGGAATTAAGTAATGAGATGTTAGATGATTTCAAGATTGTTCTATATGAATATAGAGCTGCCTTGAAAAAGAATCATAATGCAGAGAGACAAATATAACTTCGAGAAACGATAAAAGAATAATTTTTAAAACATACATTTTGAAAAATAAATCATACATAGGAATTTCATTTATCATTTTGGTATTTGGAATTTGGGCAGTGCCAAAAATAGTAGCGAAATTTCAAAAATCGGACCTATATGAAGTTGGCCCAGCACCAAAGTTTGAACTGACGGATCAAAACAATAAGACGATTACCAATGAAGACTATAAAGGAAAAGTATATGTAGTTGAATTTTTCTTCTCTACATGTCCTAGTATCTGTCCGATCATGAATAAAAATATGATTGAATTACAGAAAGAATTTTATGGTAATCCTAAATTTGGAATTGCATCTTTTACAATCAATCCAGAAACAGATACGCCAGAAGTACTTAAAAAACATGCGGACGAATTAGGAGTGAAATCATACAATTGGCATTTTTTGACAGGAGACAAAGACTACATCTTTAATCTGGCTAATAAAGGATACAATCTATATGCGGGTCAGAACAGCAAAGTACCAGGAGGTTTTGAACACTCAGGATTATTTGCTTTAGTAGATAAACAAGGGAACATTAGATCAAGAATGGATGATAACGGTAATCCAATTGTTTATTATGATGGTTTAGAAAAACCAGGAATTGATATGCTGAAAAAAGATATTAAAATTTTATTAGAAGAATAAGAATGGAGAATTCATTAGAGAAAAAGTATAATAAATGGATTGTAATACTATCCGTTGTTATTCCGGTTGTAGTAGCAATTTTATTCAAGGTGAAATTAAATGATTTTGGTTTTGATGTAAAACCATTGAGTTTTTTGCCACCAATTTATGCAACGACCAATGGTATCACGGCTGTACTCTTAATAGCGGCATTGTGGGCTATTAAAAACGGAAAGAGAAAACTACATGAAAATCTAATGAAAACGGCAATAGGACTTTCTGTGGCGTTTTTAGTAATGTATGTGGCGTATCATATGACTTCAGAATCAACAGTGTTTGGTGGAGTAGGTACAATACGTTATATCTATATATTTATATTATTGACACATATCGTTTTGTCAGTGGTGATTATTCCATTAGTATTAATCACGTTTGTCAGAGCGCTGTCAGAACGCTTTGATAAACATAGAAAAATTGCTAGAATTACATTCCCATTGTGGTTATATGTTGCCATTACGGGAGTAGTAGTTTATATAATGATTTCACCATATTACGCATAAACTCTGGATCTGATTTAGGGTAATAATGAAGGATTATTTCCTTCAAAATATTTGAAAGAATGAAATATTATTTTTCGATACTGTTTTTTTTATTTGCGATAGCTACCAATGCACAATGCGCGATGTGTCGTGCGGTTTTGGAAACTGAAGAAGGAGGAATTAAAGCTGAAGCCGTTAATGACGGAATTGTGTATTTAATGGCAGTGCCTTATGTTTTAGTTGGAATCATTGGTATTGCAATCTATAGATTACGCAAAAAAAAGAAAGCAACAACAGTTTAAAGCAATATTGATGAGCAATTAAAGCCCATCAATATTTACTTTTATTTTTCCATTTACGGTTACAAAAGCCAGTATAGCGCTATTGGTCAATTGTATTTTCTTAAATACAATATCGTCCATATTACCATTGATGAATACACCAGGCATCGGAGAATAGTTATTTAGATACACTAACATTTTTTGTTTTCCTTCCTCAAGATTTGGCTGTATAGAATAACGACAACTTTCCTGAATTTTTCGTAAGATATAACCTTGTGCAAACCAGTTTGCCGTTTTGATTAAACGACTTTTAGTATCTAATACATAATCCAATTGATCAAAATAGATTTCTTTGGTTTGCTCATTGTATTGTGGATACCCCGATAAATATATAGTACCGTTTAGACTGCCTAATAAATCTAAGGCAATAATCATTTTACCCCCTTTTTGCCATAGAGCAACATTTTGAACCTTTACCTTTTTACTGCCAGAACCAAATTCCTGACCTTGGAAATTTTTATTTATAACCTTTGATGCATCCGCATAAGTAGAGATAGCTACAATATTAGCGGTTATCTTATCCGGCATTTTAGTAACTGGTTTCAACACAATTTTATCACGATCAAATGAATTTTTTGGTTTCTGACCAATAAAGGTTTCCATGTTGCATTTTAAGCCCATGTCCATAGTGATAACTTCCTTTTTCAATACGGCATTAGTCGCATACATTTCCAAAGGTACTACGCGCAACCAAGAATCATAAGCATTACTCATTTCCACAGGATTTGATATTTTATCCAAAGCATCTAAAACGTTTGGTTTAAAGTCAAGTGATTTCTTAATAGCATCATCTATACTTTTCTCAAGCTTAGATTTGAATAAACGGATAGCAGGATTAATCAGATAGGTAATGGTAACACTTTTTCCAGCAATGTTTACCGTTGGGCTTTCTTGCCAATCCAATGATTTTAATGTGGTATTCGTATTGAGTTTCCAGTTTGTTAAACCTACTTCACTAATTAAAGTAACGACACCGTTCATGTTTATTTCACGAGTATCAAACATAGATATTCCTAAAGCATCAGTGCCATAACGTACTTTGGCCTGAATCTTTAAAGGTAAAATGGTTTTTATTTTTCCATTTTCATCTTTGATTTGAATGGGGGCCTGTTTCCAGATTTTCATTTGAATATTATCATCCGTAATGGCGTTATCCTCGTAGATTACCCCGTTTAATATTTTATTAGTTTGCGTAGCAATGTCCTTGAGTTTGATTGCAACGGGAATACTGATGAAAGAAGTCTCAGATTCATATATAATAGCCGTTGATGTATCAGGCTCAGGTTTTAATGCTGCAATTTTTTGCGTTGGAGAACAACTGTAAACCAATAACAACGTACTGGTTATAACGAAATAAGATATGTTTTTAAACATAGGGAGAGAGCTAATTTTATCGGGTAAAAATAGTAAAAAATGCATTCCAAAAAAGCAGAGTGTAAAAATGACATTGAAGTATTGATAAGAAATTGGTATATACGTTAAAGTTTTATCTTATTAAGAGGTAATTTAGGGGTGATTTAATTTTTATAAAGTCCTAATTCGATGTGTAATACATTAAAAAAAGGCAATAGAAGTTATTGTTTAAAGGGTTATATGACGAATGGAGTTTGTATAAAATCTAGAAGATGCTTTTTTAGTAATCAATAAATACATTAATTTTAGATTTTTATATATGCAAAATATTGGTAAAAAGTGTAACAACTTTCTAAAAATAGAGTCTAACAACTAAGAAGAAGTTTGAATAATCAAGGAAATCCCCCATGGATTCTGCCTTTTTTTGTGCGAGAGCATGTAAAATAAGAACCATTATGATAGAAATAAAAGACTTAGAAAAGTCCTATAAAACAGGAAGTACAGCATTACATGTTCTTAAAGGAATAAATTTTAGTGTGAAAGAAGGTGAGCTGGTTTCTATTATGGGATCATCAGGTTCAGGAAAATCAACATTATTAAATATACTAGGAATATTAGATGAAGCCGATTCTGGGAGTTATGTTCTGGATGGAGTACCTATTAAAAATTTGAATGAAACGATTGCTTCCCGCTATCGCAATCAATTTTTAGGATTCATATTCCAATCCTTCAATCTAATTAACTATAAAAGCGCCTTGGATAATGTGGCAATGCCATTATATTATCAAGGAATAAAGAGAAAAGAGCGCAATGAAATTGCAATGCATTACTTGGAAAAAGTTGGTTTAGCACCTTGGTCACATCATTTACCAAATGAAATGTCGGGAGGACAAAAACAACGTGTAGCAATTGCAAGAGCACTAGCGTCCAATCCAAAAGTACTATTAGCCGATGAACCAACAGGAGCATTAGATACAAAAACATCATATGAAGTAATGGAACTTATCCAAGGAATCAATGATGAAGGGAAAACAATTCTTATCGTAACACACGAACCGGATATTGCTGAAATGACAAAACGTATCGTGAATCTAAAAGATGGATTGATTATCGATGACAGACCAGTAAATCAAATTAGAGCTTCATTATATGTTTGATTTAGAACGTTGGCAAGAAATATTTGAGGCAATCGCCAAGAATAAACTTCGAACTTTTTTAACAGGAGTCTCGGTCGCTTCGGGAATTTTTATCCTCGTAATTTTATTAGGAGCAGGTAGAGGTTTGCAAAACGGTATTGAAAATCAATTTGCAAATGATGCCGCAAATTTGGTTATGATATGGACTTCTCCAACAACCAAAGCTTATAAAGGTTTAAATGCAGGGAGACAAATACAACTTAAAAATCAAGATTTCGAACAATCATCAAGACAGTTTGAGAAAAATATTGATTTAAAATCACCTGTATATAATGTTTGGAGCGGAGTAGTATCATATGGGAAAGAAACGGGAACATACCGTATCAATGGTATCAATCCGGATTATCAGTTTATCGAAAATGCATCATTAGTTGAAGGACGATTTTTAAATCAACTCGACATTAAAAACTACGAGAAGACTGTATTGATTGGTAATAAAGTGAAAATGGACCTCTTCAAGAAAAAAGAAAATCCAATAGGAGCTTTAATCAATATTGCCGGTGGAGTATACAAAGTAATAGGCGTATTCACAGACCCAGGAGGGGAAAGAGAAGAAGCCAGAGTTTACTTACCACTGTCTACTGCACAGCGAGCTTTTAGTGGAGCTGACAAAGTAGGATCTTTGAATTTTACATTGAAGAAAAGAAAATCATTTGAAGATGTAGTTGCTGAATCGGAGTATTTTAAAAAAGGAGTAAGCGATTTATTGAAACAAAAAAATACAATTGCACCAGACGATACAGGAGGAATATTTGTATACAATACCTTAGAAGATGTAAAGAAGTTTTATGACTTAAACAATATGATCCGATGGTTCTTTTGGGGAGTGGGAATTTGTACCATTATCGCTGGAGTTGTAGGAGTAAGTAATATCATGTTGATTATTGTAAAAGAACGTACAAAGGAAATTGGAATTCGAAAAGCATTAGGAGCACCACCAATTTCAATTGTAACAATGATTTTGCATGAGTCAATTTTTGTAACAACTATAGCTGGATTTATAGGGTTAATTTCAAGTCTATTATTGCTAGAACTAATAGGTCCACAGATTAAAAGTGATTTCTTCATGAAGCCAGAAGTGGATTTTAATATAGCATTAACCACCTTAGTTATTTTGATTGTAGCAGGAGCCATAGCAGGGTTTTTCCCAGCCTATCGAGCAGCAAAAATTAAACCTATAATTGCATTAAGAGACGAATAGTATGTTTGATAGAGATAAATGGTTAGAAATATTTGAGGCATTAACAGCCAATACATTTAGAACTGCACTGACGGCTTTTGGGGTATTATGGGGGATTTTTATTCTTGTAATCTTATTAGCGGCAAGTAGCGGATTAGAAAATGGAGTGAAAAGAGGTTTTTCTGGAATGGCAACGAATTCAATGTTCATGTGGACAAATGCAACTTCGAAGCCTTATAAAGGATTGCCACAAGGAAGACGTTTTAATTTTAAAAATGTTGATGTAGAAGCAATTAAACGTGAAGTTCCGAATTTAAAATATGTTTCCCCAAGAAACGAATTAGAAGGTGGATACCAAGGCGCGAATAATGTAGTACGCGGTATCAAAACAGGAGCCTATACAATTTTAGGAGATTATCCAGAATTCATTTTACAATCACCAATGTTGATTCTGCAAGGGCGATTCATTAATTATGCGGATATCCAGCAAAAGAGAAAAGTTATTGTAATTGGAGAAGGAATAATCCAAGGACTTTACGATAAAAACGAAGAGGTATTGGGGTCCTACATTAAAGTAAGTGGAGTTAATTTTAAAGTTATTGGAGTATTCCGTAATAACTCTAAAATGGGAGGAAATCCTGAAGAAAACAGTAAACAAGCCTATATTCCATTTACAACATTCCAACAAGCCTTTAATTATGGTGAAACTGTAGGATGGATGGTAATCACGGCAAAAGATGGAACATCAATTAGTGACATCAAAAAAGATATTTTTGCTTTAATGAAATTGCGTAATAATGTTCATCCGGATGACGAAAGAGCCATAGGGAACTTTGATTTATATGAAGAGTTCAATAAAGTAAATGGATTGTTTGCCATACTTAAAGCAATTGCATATTTCGTTGGAGTATTAGTTTTACTATCGGGTATTATTGGGATTACCAATATCATGTTGATTGTAGTAAAAGAGCGTACAAAGGAAATCGGAATACGCAGAGCATTAGGAGCATCACCATGGGCGATACGATCTCAGATTTTAATGGAATCTATTGTGCTAACAATTGTAGCCGGAATGACAGGAATAGTATTAGCAACCGGTGTATTGTGGTTAGTAAACTATAAATTAAAAACAATGGATACGACAGGCGATATGATGTTTGTAAATCCGAGTGTAGATTTAGGAGTTGTTTTTGCCGCATTAATGATTTTGATTTTCTCAGGATTATTAGCCGGATTTATCCCAGCACAAACGGCAATTAAAGTCAAGCCAATAGATGCTTTAAGAACAGAATAAAAAAGAACAGAATAATAAAATAAAGAATAAAATATATCAATCATTCAATCATAAGTTTATGAAAAAAGGAGTTACCGTTGCGATTTTAATTTTATTAGTACTTGTATTTACAGGAGCACTATATTACTTGTATCAGAAAAATCAAGAATCACCGATTGTTTTCGAAACTGAAAAACCAGAAATTAAATCCATTGTCAAAAATACTGTAGCAACAGGAAGTATTGTTCCTAAAGATGAAGTTTTAATTAAACCGAATATCTCAGGAATTGTTGAAGAAGTATATGTGGTCGCTGGACAAAATGTAAAAGCAGGAGATTTATTAGCTCGAATTAGAGTAGTACCAAATGTATCAAATCTTAGTGGAGCACAAAATCAAGTAGAAAGCGCAAGAATTGATTTAGATAATCAAAAGAAGTTATACAGCCGTCAAAAGTCATTATTTGATAAAGGAGTAATTTCAGCCAATGAATTTGATACAGCAGAAGTAAAGTACAAACAAGCAGTACAAGCTTACAATTCTGCATTGCAGAATTCTGAAATTGTGAAAACGGGAACATCAAGAGCCCTTTCCAATGCAGCCAACACATTAATAAAATCTACAGTATCAGGAATGGTATTAGATGTGCCTATCAAAGTTGGTAACCAGGTGATTGAAAGTAATAACTTTAATGAAGGAACAACAATTGCTAGTTTAGCCGATGTAAATAAGATGATTTTCAAAGGAAAATTAGACGAGTCGGAAGTTGGGAAAATTAAATTAAATTTACCTTTAGAAATTACAGTAGGAGCAATTGAAAATAAAAAATTTGATGCAATTTTAGATTATATTGCACCAAAAGGAGTAGCAGAGAATGGTGCAGTACAATTTGAAATAAAAGGAACACTGAATAATCGTGACAATACCTTTATTCGTGCAGGCTTAAGTGCAAATGCATCTGTAATTCTTGCAAAAGTAGACAATGTTCTTGCGATTAAAGAAGCCTTAATCCAATTTGAAGAAAAAACACAAAAACCATTTGTTGAAGTAGAAGTTGGAGAGAAGAAATTTGAAAAGAGATCTGTAGAACTTGGTGTAAGTGATGGAATTTATGTAGAGATTAAAAAAGGAGTCTCTAAAGATGATAAAATAAAAGTGTGGAATCAATTGAAACCAGTAGAAGAGAAAAAACAATAATTTTATACTGATATTACATCAGCATCTAATCAATAATGATAAAATCAATGAACAAAACATTTGTATTAAAATCAGTTTTTGTATTGATGGCACTAGCGAGTTTTACTTCGTATGGTCAACAAAAAAAATGGACGCTTCAAGAATGTGTGAATTACGCTATTGAACACAATATATCCGTTAAACAATCAGCATTAGACAATCAATTAGCTGCAATTGATAAAAAAGGAGCTATTGGTAACTTTTTACCAAGTGTAAATATGAGTGCTTCTCATTCCTGGAATATTGGTTTGAATCAGAATATTACAACGGGTCTTTTGCAAAACCAAACGACTCAGTTTACATCAGCAGGAGCTTCAGTAGGGATTGATATCTATAAAGGATTACAAAACGTAAACACTTTAAATAAAGCAAGACTATCCGTAATTGCAGGACAATATAAATTATTGAAAATGCAGGAAGATGTGGCACTAAATGTGGCCAATGCATTTTTGCAAATACTATTCAATAAAGAAAATTTAAAAGTTCAAAACGAACAACTAGCAAGCAATAATCGCCAATTAGAACGTACAACAGAATTGGTTAATGCAGGAGTTGTCCCACGTGGTGATTTATTGGATATTAAAGCAACCGTTGCAGGAGATATGCAAAGAGTAATCAATGCAGAAAATGTACTATTGATTTCTAAATTAAGTTTGGCGCAATTATTACAATTAGAAGATTTTGAAAAATTTGATGTAGCCGATGATAAATACGATGCTGTTGCCAGTGCGACAATATTAGAAGAACCATCAGCAATCTATGCGAAAGCAAAAGAACAAAGAACAGAATTGAAAGTTGCTAAAGCAAATTTGGAAATCGCAGAGAAAGATGTTGCCATTGCAAAAGGAGCTTATCAACCAACGATTAGAGGTTTCTACGATTTTAATACCCGTGCTGCTTATGCAGATCAGGTGGTAGGAGCTGTGCCCAATACAGAAAATCCAACAACAACAATTGGTTACGTACAAGGGATGCCAAATCAAATGGTCGTAAGAGATAACTTTACTTCTGTTTTAGGGAAGCCAGATGCAATTTTTGATCAGTTTGATCGAAATAAAGGACAAACGTTTGGACTTTCACTAAATGTTCCTATATTTAATGGCTTTTCAGCCCGAAATAATGTAGCCCGTTCCAAAGTAGCATTAGATCGTTCTAAGATTGCTTATGCACAACAAGAACTAGATTTAGAGCGCAATGTGTACACTGCATTCACGGATGTTAAAGGATCAATGAAAGCTTATGATGCCGCAATTTCTGCTTTGGAAGCAAGAGAAGAAGCATTGCGTTATGCAAAAGAAAGATACGATGTAGGTATGATGAATGCTTTCGATTTTAATCAGGCACAAACACTATATGTTAATGCACAATCAGAAGTTTTAAGAACAAAATACGATTACATTTTTAGAGTTAAGATTTTAGATTTTTATTTTGGAATTCCTATTATTCAAAAGAACTAGCCCCTATGTCAAAAAAAACAATTTATTATTTATTAGGCAGTGTGACTGTAATAATTATTCTTTTACTCGTTCTCTCTAAAACAGGAGTTATAGGTAATAAGAATAAAGGCAAAGAAGTTGAAGTCGCCGAAGTAAATGAGATTACAATTGTTGAAAGTGTATCTGCTACAGGTAAAATACAACCTGAAATTGAGGTGAAAATTTCTTCGGAAGTATCCGGTGAAATTATTGAATTGCCAATCAAAGAAGGACAAGTTGTGAAAAAAGGAGACCTGTTGGTACGTGTAAACCCCGATTTATATCAATCTGGATTAAATAGATCAGCAGCAAGTTTATCTAATACAAAAGCAGGATTAAGCCAGACAGATGCCCAATTAAAAGAAGCAAAAGCAAATTACGAGAGAAATAAAAAACTATTTGATAAAGGCATTATCTCAAAATCAGAATGGGATAAAGTAATATCAGCCTATGAAGTAGCTCAAGCAGCTAAACAATCCGCTTACTTTAATGTTCAAAGTGCATCGGCAACAGTAAATGAAGCCAAAGACAACTTGAGAAGAACAACAATTTATGCACCTGTTGATGGAACAATTTCCAGATTAGATGCAGAACTTGGAGAAAGAGTGGTAGGAACACAACAAATGACAGGTACAGAAATATTAAGAGTAGCAAACCTTAATAATATGGAAGTGGAAGTTGATGTGAACGAGAATGATATTGTAAAGGTAAATGTTGGAGATTCTGCAGTAGTAGAAGTAGATGCTTACTTGAAGAAAAAATTTAAAGGAATCGTTACAAGCATTTCGAATTCAGCGAGTAGTGATTTAACAGCAGATCAAGTAACAAATTTTAAAGTAAAAGTTCGTATTTTAAAAGAATCCTATTTAGATTTGTTGGCTGGTAAACCAAGTAATTTTTCTCCCTTTAGACCAGGTATGACCGCTACGGTTGATATCATTACAAAAAGAAAAGAAAAAGTTCTGGCTGTACCAATTAGTGCAGTAATTGTTAAAACAGATACGTCTGCTACGCCAAAAGCACCAATCGATAAAGAAAACTTGAAGACTACAAAAAAAGAACAAAAATTCGAATGTGTTTTTGTTAAGGTAGATGGAAAAGCAAAATTAAGAGTAGTGAAAACAGGTATTCAGGACGATACAAATATCGAAGTGATTACTGGATTGAAAAAATCAGATGTGGTTATTATAGGTCCTTATACTACGGTAACAAAGGAACTAAATACGGATGATGAAGTATATGTTGCCACAGCATCAGATAAATCGAAACAAAAAGAAAAATAATGCCCTATATTCTCAATATTGAAACTGCAACCAAGAATTGTTCTATAACTATTGCAAAAGAAGGTAAGACGCTATTATGTAAAGAAGTTGCAGATTTAAATTATTCACATGCAGAGAAATTACATGTGTTTATTGAAGAAGCCTTACAAGAATTAAAAATCACCTACAAGGATTTAGCAGCCATCGCGGTTAGCCAAGGCCCAGGATCTTATACAGGTTTACGTATTGGAGTGTCTGCAGCAAAAGGATTATGCTACGCTTTAGATATTCCGCTATTAGCCTTAGATACATTAGAAGTACTAGCAGCACAAGTGAAAATTACTGAAGGATTAATTATGCCAATGATTGATGCCCGAAGAATGGAAGTATTTAGTGCGCTATTTACAGCAAAATTAGAAAAGATTAGAGCCGTTGAAGCCGAAATTATAACAGAAGAATCTTTCTTAGATTTAGAAGAAAAAGTATACTTTATTGGAGATGGAGCTTCAAAATGTAAAACGGTTTTAACAAAAGACAACTTTGTTTTTGTAGATGAAATAATATACCCGTCTGCAAAAGAAATGAGCAGCATGAGTTATGCTAAATACTTAAAGAAAGACTTTGTAGATGTAGCTTATTTTGAACCTTACTACTTGAAAGATTTTATGATAACAACAAAAAAAACAGCCTAAAGAAATTCTTTAGGTTGTTTTTTTTATTACTGAAAAACTACATTTTCAGATATTTATTTAATTCATTTCTAATAGTATTACTTTTCGGATCAGGGGCATTTGTATGAATCAATTCTCCATTTTTATTGTATATTAAATAACGAGGAATAGTTTGTAATTGAAGTTCTTTATAAAATAATGCTTTAGGATAATTAATGGCTAAAAAATTATTTTCATCGAACCATAAACCTTCTTTTTGTGAAGCAATTCTCCATTTTTCATAATCGTTATCGATAGATATATATACAAAAACTACATTTTGGTCTTTATATTCTTCATGGAGTTTTTTAGAATAAGGCATGGCAGAAAGACATGGCTGGCACCAACTAGCCCAAAAATCAATGAATATTACTTTTCCTTTATTTTTAGAAAGAATATCATTGATTTTAAATTGTTGTTTTTTTTCATTGATAAAAATTACATCATGAGTAATTGTTTTTAGATTTCCATAATCCAAAAGGTAAGTGTTTTTAATAAATTCAATAATTTTGTCATTATGAACATCATTTTCAAACTTTAAGAAGTAGTTATTCAAATCATCATTCGAATTATTTTCAGCAATTTTATTTATTGAATTAAATAGTAAGTATTCTTTTATCTCTTGAGAAAAAATGAGGCTAGACCTTATTTTATCATAGAGTTCTCGATAATCATAAGTATAATCGTTCAGTTTTTTTATATCGTATTTTCTAATAGCAAAATTATCTAAGAAATATCGATATGTTTTTAAGTATAATAAATTGTCATTGTTTAAATCGGATGGTTGAATACTATTGATATTAAATAGATTCTTGTTTAAGTTTAATTCATAGTATTTTATTCTTCCTTTGTGTAAATCCAATACACTTTTACAAATGAGTTTTTTATAAAAAAGGCTATCAAGAATTCGAGTAGTTTTTATGGAATAATCTTTTAGTTCATTTAAATAATTTTGTTTTTCAGAAGAGTTTCTAATCCTTTTAAATTTTGCTAAGAATTCAAAATCTTCTAAAGGTTTATTTGCATTAAAATCTACTTGAAAATTTAAATCATATTTAAAGACCTTTCTATTAAGAATTTCGGCATAAGGGATGTTTTTTGAATAATCAAAAACTACAGTGTCACCTTTTTGAAATTCATAAATGTAAGTAGTGTAACCCTTGAAGTTATGAGTCAGACATATTTTGTCTTTAATTGAAAGTAATTTTATTGTATCATTTTTTGTCGTATTATTTATCGTTAAGTCATTAGATAAATAGTTATTGTTCTCTGAAAAATAGATTCCACTTTGGAATTGACTACTTGTATCCAAAGCATTATTTTCTTTGAAAATCAGAACAATTTCATTTTTTATATTTGATGTTTTTACGGTAATGCTTTTGCTATTTTTATTACAGGACATATGGAATAAAAATGGAATAAATAAAAGATATTTTGAAAAGTGTGAAAACATAATATTTATAAAGATTTTAATGACAAACTATATGGACTATTTTAGTCCATATAGTTTACTTAAGTTAACAAATGTTACATGAATTTATCCATGATGCGCTATTACAACTTTTGCAGCACCATTTATTACCTCCACCATTACCTCCAGCAGCAGTGATCTCTGCTAGAGTACCGTGCATAACTAATATTTCTCCATCGCCACTTGTCATCATTACTGCACAGCTTCCATTTCTACCACCACTAATACTTCTTTGTTGTATTTTGTTTAAGGTTATAATACCATCTAAATTTGAAATGCTTTTTAACATACAATATATTTTAAATTAATTTTACTCAAACACTTAATGACACTTGAGTTTGTGTCCATTCTTGCAAGAATATTTTTTTAGCTTTTTTCTTTTTCAAGCAGTATATCATTAACAAATAATAATAGATCATTTATATTGTATTGCTTAGGGTAATAAGATGTTTCTAAAATTGTTATAGGTGTATAATGAACATTATTAACCGTCAACCAATTTTGTTGGGTTTTTAATATACTGAAAATTCTTTCTTCTCTTTTTAATGGTAGTTTGTAGGTGTTTTTCCATTTTTCAATAGCTCTTTCCTTATACCACTCATTAAGGGCAATTAATGCTTTTTCTTTGTTTTTATTTAAGTAGATGTCTAAAACTGTAATTACAATCTGTGTAGATAAGTCATTTTTATTTTCAAAAGGAATATTGAAAATAAAATTAATTTGGACACTTGGAAAAGTTTCTAATATTTTGAAGTATATCTGAAAAGATTCTACACAAAAACCACATAAAGGATTAGTAATTGCAGTAATTGCAAGTGATGGGTTTTCAGAACCAAAAGTGATTTTGTTTTCAAATGGTATTATATTGTTATTAATTAATTTGTCTTTATTTAGTAAAGTTTGGAAAAGAGATTTATCTCTTTTGAATTTTAAGAAATCAGATTCGATGATTGCTAATTTTAAATTGCTTATTAATAATGATTTTATGCTAAGCCAAATCGTTATTACTAAAAATGAGATTAAAAGGTATTTTGATATATATGGTAAATCAATATTTAGTTTCTCAAAATTTATTATTAAAATAATGAATTGGAACAGCAAAATAGTTGAAATTATTAAACATAATGTGCACCATTGCTTAATGATAAATTTTTGATAATAAATAGAAAATAAGACAACAAAGATGCTAAGGATAGAAATAAAAAATATTAAGGTGAAGTTGAATCCAATTATGACAAATGATATGAAATTGATTGAAAAATAGATAATAGGAGCATCACTTAGAGAAATGATATCAAATAGATTACCTCTTTTATCATTTATAACATTATTGCAACTATTTGCTTTTGAAATTGCCTCACATATTTTTTCAATTTTATTATTATGTATCCCTAAAACTTCCTTAATTATGAAATAACTTATTGATAATCCGATTAATGAAATTATAACATATATACTGATCTCAATACTATTGAATAATAGATTTAAGAAAATAATGGTGCTCAGGATTATTATACTTACTGTTTTAAAACTGGAATGTAAATTGAAGTTTTGTGAATTATTTTCAATCACTATAATAGTATTGTCCCAGCCTTTTTTAAATTCGGTAATACTTATTTTCTCTCTCTTTAAGTCTTCATAAGTAATAAGGATATACCCTTTGTGTTTTTTAATTAAAACCAATTTTAAACCATTATTGCTTTTATAAAGCGTTATAAAGGGCTTGGGGATTTGTTCTAGAGCATTTTTTGGGATTCTTGCAATTAAGTTTTCAATTTTAAAATAATCTAAAGTATCAGAAATAGATTTAAAACTAGGATATTCGGGATGTGTTTCTAATTGTAGAGCAAACGTTTTCCGATCAATCTGATAATTTGATGATTTTAAGTATTGATTGATAATATTTATTGTTTCGGCTTTCAATATATCTTAATTTAGAGAAGCTACTGGTAGAAAAAATATAAGTTTTTATCTTAAGTAGTTTTATTGATGACTTTATTGTGAAAATTAAGTATCAAATATATTTTTTTAACACTTTGGAAGATGTTATTATAAGCCATCAAAACATCAAAATAAGACTAAATGCGTTTTGTATGATGATAAATGAAAAGTTGTAAAATGACAAAGAGCGCATAAAAGCGCTCTTTGTTGTATAAATATTTTGGTACTTGTTATTGATGGATTTTTAAGCTGTAGGTAGCGGAGTAATCCTCTTTATATTAATGTCGCTTTGGGGAAAGGGAATTTCAATTCCGGCTTTATCATAAGCATCTTTAATTTGCTCCAGAATTTCTGAATTAACCGTAACAAAATCAGCATTATTTGCCCAAGGACGAATACCTAAGTCAACGGAACTAGCCGCTAAGTTTCTAACAATTACAGAAGGTTCAGGTGTTTTTAATACCAAAGGATTGTCTCGCATTACTTTTAGGGCAATCTCTTTTGCGACTTTAATATTAGAACTATAGGAAATCCCAACTGTTAAATCAGCTCTTCTATATCCCTGTAAAGTATAGTTGATAATAGTTCCATTGGATAATACTCCATTAGGAATGAAAACAGTTTGATTGTTAGCCGTCAATAATTTAGTTGTAAAAATTTCGATCTCCAAAACGGTTCCAATGATGTTCTGTGTTTCGATAGTTTCTCCAACTCTAAAAGGCTTAAAAAGTATAATTAGAACCCCTCCAGCAAAATTGGATAAGGAACCTTGTAAAGATAAACCAACAGCTAAACTGGCGGCTCCTAATATGGCTACAAAAGAAGAGGTCTCGACACCAAGTCTTGAAATAAAAGTTACAAAAAGTAATATTCTTAAGGCCCAAACTAAAAGATCCATTAGGAAATTTGTTAAGGTCGGTTCCATATTACGTTTCACCATAATTTTGGTGATTAGCCTTTTTATAAACTTAATAGCCCATAATCCGATAAATAATATTAGAAAAGCGGAAATTAATCTTGGCGAATATTCAATTAAAGCATCTAGAAATGTACTTAAATAGTCATTCAAATTCTTCATAGGTAATCTTTTTTTTTAAAATAATTTTAATTGATTTAATGCTTCCGAAAATGTCGTAACGGGCAAATTACAATTCCTGTTTTGGCATACAAAGAACATTAATTTATCTTTAACAAAACGATTTTTAAGAAATGGAATTTCAGAAACTTTCGTAGAACCCGCAAGAATCACGTGAGGTAAAAACATAGAATTTATTTTATGAACTTGACCTAGAGCCTCTTGACCGCATATTGCTAATTCACGTGATTGCTCCGAATAATGCAAGAAAACCTGTAACCAATTAGCAAAAGCAGATGGATAATCAATGGAAGGAATTACACTCTCAAGCATTTGTTCAACTGTTTTTTCATAAAATGAATTCTCAAAATAAATGCTCAATTTGTACAAATTATTTGCCATAACTGAATTCGATGCAGAAATTACATTATCTTCAATTTCATAATGTTTTGCAATTAAAGCATCATCCTGATCCGAAGTGAATGAAAAGAATGGAGTCGAATTATCATGGAAATGTTCAAAACAATAATCCGTAAGTTGTTTCGCATGTTGCAACCACTCTTCATTTAATGTAACTTCATATAAGGCAATGAAGGCATCAATTACAAAACAATAATCCTCAAGATAACCATTTATAGTACTCTTTCCTCCTTTATAATTATGAAGCAAATTTCCCTCACTGGTCCATAGATAATCTAATATAAAATGAGCATTACGCAAGGCAATTTCTAAATAATGAGTGTTTTGAAGCGCTTTGTAAGCATCAACATGACCTTTTAACATAATTGCATTCCAGGAAGTTAAACATTTATCATCTAGTCTTGGAGCACTTCTCTTGGCGCGTTCTTTATAAAGAAGCTCTTCCCATTGTTTCTTTTTTTGTTCTAATTCAAGTGTTGGGATTTTGTGGGTTTCAGCAATAATTTCTAATGGAAGATTTTGAATCAGTACATAATTCTCATGCTCCCAATAGCCAAATTCATTAATGTTAAAAACAACACTAAATAAATCAAAATCACCTTTCAATAAGGTTTTCAATTCTTCAATGGTCCAAACATAAAAAGCTCCTTCTTCAAGATGCCCTTCTTTATTAAGGCTATCTGCATCGAGTGCACAATAAAATCCACCAAGTTCATTTGTTAGATCAGTAGCTATGAAGGATAAGGTTTTGTCGATTACTTCTTTATAAAGAGGATTTTGCGTTAATTTATAAGCAGAAGCATATAAACTAACCAGCTGACCATTATCATAAAGCATTTTTTCAAAATGAGGTACATGCCACTTCATATCCACAGAATAACGTGAAAAACCACCAGCAATGGGATCGAAAAGTCCTCCGTAAGCCATTTTGGTTAAGGTCAGATTAACGAATTCTAATAATGTGTCATTCTGGGTTTGATACCCATATTGTAATAAGAAATTATAATTGTTAGGCATCATGAATTTGGGTGCTCGCATATAACCACCAAATTCCCAATCGAAACTTTTGGACCATTTTTCAACAAGAGGTTTAAGCAAATCCTGATGTAAAACTCGATCAGTATTCTTCTCTATCAATGCTAATCCTTCAATTCCTTGGTGCAATTTTTCGGCATAATCAATCATCTTTTCCGGTTGAGTATCATACAACTGCTGTAATTGAGTCAATGTTTCAATCCATTCTCTCTTTTTGAAATAAGTCCCACCCCATACAGGTCTACCATCAGGTAAGGTTACTACATTGAGTGGCCATCCACCACGTCCTGTCATAATTTGTATAGCCTTCATATAGACAGCATCGACATCCGGTCGTTCTTCTCGATCTACTTTAATATTGATAAAATGCTCATTCATTACATCAGCAACTTCTGCATCCTCAAAACTTTCATGTTCCATAACATGGCACCAATGGCAAGCAGAATAACCAATGCTTACTATAATTAGTTTATTCGATTCTTTTGCTTCCAGTAGAGAAGTAGGATTCCAAGCTTTCCAAAAAACTGGATTTTCAGCATGTTGTAAAAGATAAGGACTAGTTTCTAAATGGAGTTCATTACGTTGTTTCATGAGAATAAAAATCAAAATTGGAATATTCAAAAGTACGATTTTTAAATTTTTAAAAAGAGACTAAAAAAAGGATTTAGTTCTTGTTCTATAGCTAGTAAAAAAATATAGTACCAATGTTTTTAAGGTGTTTCAGAGTGCAATAGTGATTCATAACATTAACTTAACGTAGTTTTAAAATAGTTAAAGGAATTTTGCAATTATAAAAGAACACAATTTTCATGGAGCAAGTATACGTTCTAATGCTTTTGGCATTGGTTATTTTAGCCGTAATTGATTTATCTGTAGGAGTCGCAAATGATGCAGTAAATTTTCTGAATTCTGCGATAGGTTCAAAAGCAGTTTCATTCAAAATGATAATGATTGTTGCGAGCATCGGGGTAGCCGTAGGAGCTACTTTTTCTGGAGGAATGATGGAAATTGCTCGTAGTGGAATTTTTGTACCTAGTCTTTTTAGCTTTAATGATGTAATGATCATTTTTATGGCTGTTATGATTACCGACATTCTACTATTAGATGTATTCAATTCTTTAGGCCTACCGACATCCACCACAGTATCTGTTATTTTTAGCTTATTAGGAGCTTCGGTTTGTTTAGCGATATTCAAGATCGTAAAAGAAGAAGATAGTATGGATTTACTATCGGCTTATATCAATACTAAAAAAGCATCCGAAATTGTTTACAGTATTCTATTGTCAGTATTACTTTCATTCTCAATAGGAGCAGTAGTTCAATACATTGCAAGGATAATATTTACTTTTCAGATAGAGAAGAGAATGCGATATGTTGGAGCCATTTTTGGTGGGTTAGCAATATCAGCCATTACCTTTTTTATCATTTTTAAAGGGTTAAAAGACGCTTCCTTTGTAAATGCAGAAATGAAAGTGTGGTTAAATTCCCATCAATTGACAATCATTGGTGTAAATCTGATTTTCTGGACGATAGCTTCACAACTTATCATGACAGTATTCAAAACGAATATTTTCAGGGTTATTATTGTGATCGGAACATTTGCCTTGGCCTTAGCTTTTGCGGGAAATGACTTAGTGAATTTTATTGGTGTCCCAATTGCGGCATGGCAATCCTATGGAATTTATACAGCAGCAGGCGGAGTAGATGATACCATGCTTATGGGAGCATTAGCGTCTGGTGAAATGGTAGCTCCATTTTATCTTTTATTACTGGCGGGAATCGTAATGATTTTTACACTTTGGACTTCGAAAAAAGCCAGAAATGTAATTGAAACAGAAATGAGTTTAACGCGCCAAGGAGAAGGAGTAGAGAAATTCGCACCGAATACATTATCCCGTATTATCGTTAGAGGAACAATGTATATTGGAATTGGAGTGAATTATTTTTTGCCGAAATCATTGCAATTAAAAATAGACAAGCGTTTTGAGAAAATAGAAACTTTAGGGAAAAGTGTAGATGAACCTGTATTTGACATGGTTCGTGCTTCCGTGAATTTAATGGTAGCTAGTATATTGATTGCAATAGGAACTTCTATGAAATTACCACTGTCAACGACCTATGTAACTTTTATGGTGGCAATGGGATCTTCCTTTGCAGACAGGGCGTGGGATAGAGAAAGCGCTGTATATAGAGTAGCGGGAGTTTTTAATGTAATTGGAGGATGGTTTGTAACAGCAATTATAGCATTCCTTTCCTCAGCACTTATTGCATCCATCATGCATTTCGGAAAAGTAGTTGGTTTAGTAGCCTTATTAATACTAGTAGCAATTTTACTGTTTAAAAGCGCAAAAGCACATGCGAAAAAAGTTAAAAGAGAAGAAGATCGAGTTAAGCTAAAACGCGAAGATATTGTTACCATTCATGAGGTAATACAAGAAAGTTCAAATCAGATTTCAAATGTGATTAGTAATTCGAATAAATTATACAGCGATGTAATTGATAATTTGGGACTACAAGATTTAGCCAAATTAAATAAGAATAAGAAACAATTAAAAAAGATTGAAAAGGAAGTAGATGAATTAAAAAGTAACGTGTATTATTTCATTAGAAATTTAGATGAAACTTCATTAGAAGGAAGTAAATTCTATGTGCTAATACTAGGTTATTTACAAGATATGGTTCAGTCTATTGGATATATTACACAGAATAGTTTTGTCCATGTAGATAATAATCACAAGAAGCTAAAATTCAATCAAATTAGAGATTTAAAAAGTATTGATAATGAATTAAGCAATCTGTTTGATACTTTAGAAGATACTTTTGAAAGTAAAAAGTTTGAAAAAATTGAAGGGATATTAGCGCAAAAGAATTTGCTGTTGGATAATGTTTCAATTCTAATTCAAAAGCAAATTACCCGAATAAGAACAACAGAAACGAGTCCAAAAAATAGTAAATTGTATTTTGCCCTTCTTTTGGAAACAAATGATTTAATAAAAGCAACAATGAATTTATTAGAGTTATTTAAAGAATTTAATGCCCATGTAAATAGCTCAAGAAAATAATAAAAAAGCCGATTGAAATTTCAATCGGCTTTTTTTATAGATTATGCGTTTATAGCTTCTACTTTAATATCTTGATCATTCAACATATCCTTTAGCATGTTTTCAATACCATTCTTTAAGGTGAATGTGGAAGAAGGGCAACCACTACAAGCACCTTGCAGAATTACTTTTACTCTTTTATCCTCTTCATTATAAGAATCAAATATAATATTACCACCATCACTAGCAACAGCTGGTTTAACATACTCTTCTAGTATATTGATGATTTGTTGTGAAGTAACATCTAAAGTATCGAAATGTTGGTCTTGTTGCTTTTCCTGTTGAGGAGTTGCGACAATAAGACTTTCATCAATAATTGTTTTTCCTTCCTCAATATATTGCTTTAAGAAAGTGCGTAATTCAAGTGTTACTTCCTGCCATTCATTCACAGCATATTTAGTAATAGAAATGTAATTCTCATCCATAAAAACTTCTTTGACAAAAGGGAACTTGAAAAGTTCTTTTGCTAAAGGAGAAGATTGAGTTTCATCAATATTTTTAAATTCAACAGTAGTTTTGGTTAAAGCCTTGTTTGCAACAAACTTTAAAACAGCAGGATTAGGAGTACTTTCAGCATAAATGGTAACAGGCTGTTTTTTTGTACTAGTTTCTTTGTGTTTAATAACTTCACCACCACCATTAATGAATTTTTGAATTTGTTCAGAAACAGCGTCCTGAACATCACTCCACTCCACGATATTATAACGTTCGATTGCAATAAAGTTTCCAGAAATGTACACGGTCTTCACAAAAGGTAAGTAAAATAATTGCTGACTTAATGGAGAATCGCTAGCCTCATCTATGTTTTTAAACTCAAAACTCTCATTTTTAGTTATAAAATCAGATAATTCAAATTTTATTATGGCAGGGTTCTGTGTCTCCCTAATTATAACGGTTATCATATTTTTTGTAATTTTTTACAAATTTAACGAAGTTATTTTCTATGAAATACTATATTTGGCTTTTTAAACAATAAATTAACATTAATTTACGACTGGGATAAGTTTTTTTTATTTATTAAGACTTAAAGTAGTAAAAAACAAATAATAACCCCATTTCTGTATGAAAAAAATATTACTTGTATTATGTTTACTTTTTGCTGTAAAAGGCTTTTCACAAGGGATTACTGTAAATACCACAACTTACACCGTAGACCAATTAATTAAAGATGTATTAATCGATACACCCTGTGCACAGGTTTCCAATATTGTTGGAGTGACAGGAACAAATTATGGAGATGTAAACGGAATTGGGTATTTTACAAATACAAATCCTAATTTTCCTATTGCAAAAGGAGTTATTTTGAGTACTGGAAATGTGAATTTAGCACCCGGACCTAACTTAACGACACAAGGAGTAGGAGGTAATGGTTGGCCTGGGGATCCTGATTTAGCAGCTATTATCCTTGCTGCAACAGGAAATGCAATGAATCCTAAAAATGCTTCTTATATTGAATTTGATTTCAAACCCTTAACAGATACAATTAGTTTTAATTTCTTATTTGCTTCAGAAGAATACGGTACTTACCAATGTAGTTTTTCTGATGCTTTTGCTTTTATATTAACCAATACAGTTACTGGAGTACAGTCAAATTTAGCTGTAATCCCTGGGACTAATGTACCAGTATCAGTTGTTACAATTCGAGATGCTTTATATAATGCCGCTTGTGCCTCTGTGAATCCAACTTTCTTTGCCGCTTATTATGGAGCAGGAGGATTGAATCCAAATTTAGCAGCTATAAATTTCAACGGACAGACTGTTTTAATGAACGCAATGTCGCCCGTTACGCCCAATGTATTATACCATATTAAGTTAGTTGTCGCCGATAGAAATGATACGAACATGGATTCGGCCGTTTTTATTGAAGCAGGGAGTTTTAACGTGGGATCAGCCGATTTAGGTTTTGACTTAGTTGGTGGAGCAGCATTATGTCCAGAGAAAACAAAAGTATTAAGTATCGTTGGAGGAGAAGACTTAGTGTACGTATGGACATTAAATGGAGTTGCAATTCCAGGTGCTACCGGACCTACTTATGAAGTTACTGCACCAGGAACGTATGGTGTTATTGCAAGTTATCCTGGAACAACATGTCAGTTAACAGATCAGATTGTTGTGGAATATTTACCACCATTTTCTGGAACTCAAGCTACAAATCTAACAGTTTGTGATAATGGAACACCTTTACAGTCGTATAATTTAACATTGAATAATGCGGCAGCACTTAACGTGGATCCGAATCTTTATGATATAAATTATTTTGCTACTGAAGCAGCTATGAACGCTGGATTTCCAACAATTCCAACTGTTCAGTTAACAAATTACCAAAGTCCAGGAAACGGAGAAACCATATATATTAAGATTGAAGATATTGCTTCAGGTACAGGTTGTACATTCGTTAGAACCTTTACTTTAAATAAAAGTGCTGTTGTTTTAGGGCAACCAGCTAATTTATCAGCATGTGAGCTACCGGTAGGTTCAGGTACTGCAACCTTTGATTTAACAACACAAGAAAGTATAATTCTAGATGGCGCAGGTCCTGTAGGATATACAATTACCTACCATACAAACGCTGCCGATGGAGCTACTGGAGCCAATCCAATACCAACCCCATCAGTTTACACAGGTCCTAGTGGAACAATTTATGTTCACGTGGTTAATACAGCTGGCGACGGATGTTTTGCAAACACAAGTTTCACTGTAACGGTTCACCCACAACCTGTTGTTGCGCCAGTTGCCGATGTATCGGCATGTGGAAGTTATGTTTTACCAGCTTTAACAGTAGGGGGATACTTTACTGGAACAGGGGGAACAGGAACGCCATTAGCAGCAGGAGCAACACTCACTACTACGCAAACCGTGTATGTTTATGCTCAATCTGGGACTACCCCAAATTGTACAGACGAGAAAAGTTTTGTAGTAACAATTAATGCGATTCCAGTTGTTG